>NZ_JBIWEB010000009.1:0-193742 GCF_044762335.1 Pedobacter suwonensis
CCTTTTTGCACAACAACTTCTGCTTTTTTCAAGCAACAACTCTGGGGGTCAATTTGAAATTGGCGAAAGGGGGTCAAATTTATTGGTATATGCACTCAACCCACCAATTAAGGCTGAAACTTGTCGCCATAAATTTATGCCATTAGGTTATCAAAGAAAAAAATCTATTCCCATCATATTGGCAATTGTACGTGCCAATTTGTAAGGACTGATTAAGCCATATATTTCCTCGCTTTGTAAAAATTTACCGGCTTGGTAAGCGGAAGCGTTTTCAATGGTTACAGAAAATCAATTAATTTTTTTCAAAAAGCTATCCCGGTAGGTAAGCCCGATGGTGCCAAAACCACCATATGTTTCATGCCCATTCCTACATCGTTTTTGTAAAATATTCGTTGCGCCTGCCATTATCGTATGTTGTTCATTACAAGTGTGTATATTCATATCATCAAACATTAAATCGTTTTACCGCTAACCAAATACATCACATCTATAAACATTAGTGTTAACTATGAAAAAGAAAATTACCATTGAGCCAGTAGAATTACATTCCTACGGACTAAAATTGAGCAACAAAAAAAGACTCTTAGCAAGCATTTTCGCTTTCAGCTGTTTATTTACTGCCTGTAAAAAAGATCAAACAGACATCGCACTGTTATCACCTGAAAAAAGTGCTCTCAACGCAACATCCAATACGGTGGCAGCCCTTTCCATACCTGCTAAAAGTGAGGCCTTATTGGCCATGCAGGTTTATAACAACCATTTTTATAATCAATACGGCACATACGGGCCTTCATATAAGGCATATTACTGGAAAGATGATAACCATACCGGCAGAATGGATTTCTGGACCCAGCAGGAAGCGATTGAAATGCTGATAGATGCCTATAATATCAATCCCGGCACCGATTTAAAAGATAAGATTTCTTATTTATACAATGGCGTAAGAGATGGTTATGGTTTACTATGGACCGACAATAAATTTAATGATGATATTGTTTGGGGAGCCCTGATGTGTGTAAGGGCTTTTAAAATAACCAATGATGGCGGCATGCTGGATATGGCAAAAAATAACTTTAACATGATGTGGAACCGCGCCTGGGATACCCAATCGTTAGGTGGTGGCTTATGGTGGACTACCGATAATCAAACTAAAAATACCTGCGTAAATGCGCCGGCAGTGATCTGTGCGATGCTGCTATACCAGGCAACAGGTGATGTAAGTTATAAAAACAAGGCTAAACTTATTATGGATTGGATGGTGAACAGACTTTACGATTCATCAAGCGGTGAAGTTAAAGGGGCGATTAACAAGGCCGGTACCATTACCGAGGGTGCGCTTTCTTATACACAGGGAACTTTTATTGGCGCTTGTGATTTATTACGTGCTGATTTCCCTGCAATAAACTACCTGGCGATGGGTACCAAAGCGATGGATTATGCACGCAACAGCCTTTGTAATACGCCCGGAGGAATTTTAAAAGATGAGAATGGCATTGCTGATACACAGGGCATGAAAAGTATTTTTGCACGCTGGGCCTGCCTTTTTGTAAAAAATACGGGTACAGCAAGTAATTACGGGCCCTGGCTTGATGCTAATGCAGCACAGGCATGGTCTATCCGCAATAACCAGGGCCTGATGTGGAATATATGGGGAACTCGCACGCCGGAAAGCACACGTAACGCTTTTGAAACTACCTGCGGCGTTGCGATGGTTAACGGTATTTACTATTATCGTTAATGATTAAGGCGTAATAAAATGCAAGGGCTACGGCGCCCGCTGTAATGGTACAGCGGGCTAGCGATGCGATTATTGAGCTACATCAAATCTATGGAAGTTTGGATTAATTATCGCCGGACAGGGATGGCGCTTTAAAGCTGATGCGCTTGAGAAAATATAACAGCACTTTTTCTCCCTTCTCCCTGTCCTCCGCTTTGTATTGAATGCTTCCTGATATTCCCTTCGATCCTTTTCGGTCGGAAATAAAGGAACTGTAGTATTCATCACCGTTCTTAAGCGACATGATCAGGAACCTGGTATTGTTAATCTTGATGAGCTCCGCCCTGTTGATATTGGATTTTAATTAGATTGCCTGAAGTTCATTTTTTTTTTAAATGAATAGCGGTTAATGAATGATTAACCACATTAATATCAGTCATTAAATACACACATATAATATCAAAAAAAAACTAGTAGCGATTTCTTTTGCGAACATACACTCCTCATAAAAAAACTTACAGTAATATAACAGGTTAAAGCTCTTGATTAAGCCCCACCCCGGCATTGCTAAAGCCTTCTTTAGCCCGAGCATTGCTAAGCAATTGCCTGAAACAGATTTGAGAAATAGGTTTTTAGAGAATATACAGCCCTTGCTTCCATTGCGAACAATAATGGGTTTGAATATATGAGGAGGTTATAATATCATTTAAAAAATATGATGAAAGGCACTGAAGGAAGAAAATGGCCGGTTTAAACTAAATGTTTCCGTAAAAAAAGGTTTAATGAAATGTGGTTCAGAAGCTGCATAGTCAAAAATAAATCATGGCCGCACTGCTGTTTTTTATACTTAGAAGATAGCGGGTTTATACACCTCCTTAGCTGCTAAACCCCTAATCATTTCTATTTACAATCCGGTAACCAGACCTTTATCGTACCCATAATGATCTATTTTGACTTTAATTCTGTAATGATCTCGGCAGCTTTTTGTGCGTAGGATTTATCAAGGAACTCGTTGTTATACCAGAACTCCAGCTGATCTACTATTTGAGGCAGGTAGCGGTAAAAACGTTTATCTACATTGTCTTTTAAGATTTCGTCTGCTTTTAGCTTATCGCCTAACAATCTCGCAATCATCACTTCATTTGCCCGGTTAAAATGTTCATACAAGCAAATTTTCCATTGGTTATAACCCTGCTCACTCATCTGCTTTTTAATGGGCTCAAATAAAGGAGCACTGGCACTGATGATTTTTTCATCAACCAGATCTATTGCCGGATTGACAAAGGCATGCCCAAATTCATGGACGGCTATGGTGCGTAAAGATAAACTATTGTCAAAACCAAGTTTCAGCTGCTTGATATCATCAACTTCTTTTGGTTGGTTAGTGCTTGCAAATATATTTCCTATTGTATTTTGACTTCCTACCGCAAAACCGGAACTGAAGGGCATGGTTAAACTTGGGTAAAGCACATAATGTTCTACCTCTTTTCCAAAAAGATTCTCCATTTCTACAATGAAGTTTGAGGCAGGCATGTTCAACTTAATTTCTTTCTGGACAGTTTCATAATAAGGCTTAAAATCCACCAAAAATTTCTGAAAATTTATTTCCAGGAAAAAGCTGTTAAATGCAGCTGTAAATCTTTGTGCATCTGACAAACTGGAAAAGGATTTCATAAAACGGTTATCTTTTTCTACTGTGGCATTCGGAAAATCCGGTAGACTCATAACAAAGTTTGCATAATGCGCATAGAAATCTTTATCGAAATAGGTTTTGATCACCTTTAGATTTTCTGATTTTAAAAATGATTTAAAGGTGTTGGCTATTTTGGTAGTTAGGGCATAAAGCGCTTTAACTTTTACGGGTTGACCATTAATTTCAAATGACTGGTCATCAGAAAAGCCTGTAAAATCATCATAGTTTGCTAAAACATAACTCAGTGCCAATAATTCGATATTGGAATTATAGCGAACCTCAATATTTTTTTTAGTAAATTGAGGATAATTTAACCGAAAAGAGCCTTTGGCGTGGTTTCCTGCCAATTTTATCAGCAGTTTATTTTTTAAATCCAGCTTATGGTGGCTAACCGGATTAGGATGAGTTAACCTTTTCTCATTAGCAAAAAGCTGTAATGATCCCGAAGTTGTAGCCAGTTTAGCATTAAGATATAATATGTGATCTTTATGAGGGGGAAATTTTAGCTTTTCATTCCCGCTAAAATCCTGAAACGTTGCCTCCCACGATTGTTGGGTTTGCTTGCTATTCCACTGCTTGCTTACCGTACACGCAGTGAACAATAATGAACCTGATAATAAGGATAAAACTTTTTTTAACATGGTTTGATCATCTTTTACACAAAAATCAATGTTATAACCTTCCAGGCCACTACACTTTAGTGTAAATTTACATTAACACGAACATAGACCTGAATAAACATCGGGGCAGCACCTTTTAACAAAATACAAAATTACAATCATTAACGGGGCTGATCAATACCGAATCGAAACCAGACGTCAACTAAAACCGGCCAATAACCACCAGACCTGTTATGGAATTCCCCACTTTACCGCATCCTATGTAAAACCTCAGCCCATGAAAAACCTGCAATTGATTTTGACCGAGCCATGCTTACAGCAATGGAGCGAGATTGAGCAGCCAGACGGCAAACATCACTGCAGCAAATGCGCCAAACACATCGTAGACCTCACTACCAAATCTGATACGGAACTGGCAGAATTTTTCAGACATAAAAGCGATAAGGTATGCGGGCGCCTGCTGGCCAGCCAGATGAACCGTAACCTGTTAAGCCCCTCTGCAACGCCAGGCTGGCAATGGCTCATGCCACTTGCCCTGGCCGCACTGGCCATCAGCCCGGCACAGGCACAAAAGACACAGCCGGCGGTGGTGCAAACCGCAGTACCGCATAAAGACGCTAAAGAAACCACACCATCATCTGCCAGCCTTAATACCTTACCAATCACCGTAAAAGGAACCGTAGTTGACCAAACAAATGGCAAAGCACTTGCCCAGGTAAAAGTAAGGAAGATAGGAGAAGAAGACGCATTGGCGATAACGGATTCCCTTGGCAGGTTTGAGTTAAACCTGGCTGATGGCGACAAGCTATCCAAATTCATCATCAACCTGCCAGGGTATAACCCCATGGAGACTTATCTGAATGATAACATGGTGATCAGACTAAGCGCCGAGAGAAGGATCATGCTCGGCGGTATATCGACAATCTCCCTGAACAGATCACCACTTTATCTGATCAAAGCCGGCAATAAAAGCTGTACAATCGAAGCCACTAAATTTGGTGAGCTATCGCCAGACTGGATTGAAAAGATAGAAATACTCAAAGATGCAAAGGCTACGGCCATTTACGGCGCAAAAGGCGCTAACGGTGTGATCTTGATCGAAATCAAAAAAGCCTACCGGAAAAAGATCAGGTTTTCGAAATGAACACGGCCCGAATCTTAGAGACAGATAAACGAAACCTGGTATTTGTTTTTCAAGTCTTGTTAATATTGATTTAAACCTCACAGCTGTTTTTTATTTTAATAACGGGAGGTGACCTTTCCGGCGGATGTATAACAGTAAGTTACCGGCTAAATTAAAATATTAAATGCTTTGTTATACTTCATGAATCTTTGATGAGCGTTAACATTCTTATGTGAAGTATTTTCTATTATTTCACTTCCAAACTAAATCTGCATTCCGGATGCACGATTAAATTGGTGTATGTAAGTGATTTCGGGTTTTGCCAAACCTACTTGGCTAATTGCTGTTGCTAATGGTATACAATGGCTAAGTAATGGAGAAAAAGAACAATACCAATACGATACGGGTAAAGGGTGCGCGGGAACATAACCTGAAAGATATTTCTGTTGAGATACCCCGGGATAAACTGGTGGTATTTACCGGCGTTTCCGGATCAGGAAAATCATCACTTGCATTCGGTACACTTTATGCCGAGGCGCAACGGCGTTACCTGGAATCTGTTTCGCCTTATGCCCGCAGGCTTTTTAACCAGATGGATGTACCGGAAGTAGACGCTATAGAGGGATTGCCCCCCGCAGTTGCCTTACAGCAGCAGCGGTCAGGAACCTCCACCAGATCGTCAGTTGGTAGCGTAACCACTTTATCGAACCTGCTCAGGATGCTTTTCTCCCGAGCGGGAGACTATCCTCCCGGTCAATCCATCATTTATGCCGAGGGTTTTTCTCCGAATACACTTGAAGGTGCCTGCAGCGAGTGCCACGGTATGGGCAGCGTATTTGAGGTGAATGAGCAAACCATGGTACCCAACGATACGCTGAGCATCAGGGCAGGCGCCATCGCCTCCTGGCCACGGGCATGGCAGGGCCAAAACCTGCGCGATATCCTGGTATCGATGGGTTTCGATGTGGATACGCCATGGAAAAAATTGCCAAAAAAGCAAAGGGATTGGATACTGTTTACTGAAGAAACGCCTACAGCGCCCGTTTATCCTGGCCTTTCGCCAGAAGAAACCGCTGTAGCGGTTGCCAAAAAGCAATCGCCGGATTATATGGGTACCTTTATTGGTGCGCGCGCTTACGTATTGAAAACCTTTGCATCAAGCCAGTCTGAACTGATGAAAAAAAGGGTTTCGAAATATATGATCAGCAAGGCATGCCCGGTTTGTGAGGGCAAGCGGCTAAAAAAAGAAGCACTGTCTGTAAAATTTAAGGGCAAAGATATTGCGGAAACTGCCGGATTAACATTAGCTGAACTTTCTAAGCTTTTTAGTGAACCTGCCTCGAATAAAAAGGAGGTAAAACAGGAAGAAAAACAGCTGGTGATACAAAGAATTGCGGCTGACATATGCGCCAGGATCAGTGTGATGCTGGAGCTGGGTTTGGGTTACCTTACCCTCGACAGAAGTACCCCTACCCTTTCGCCGGGCGAGTTACAGCGCCTGCGTTTATCAACCCAGGTACACTCCAATCTTTTCGGTGTGGTTTATGTGCTTGATGAGCCCTCGGCCGGATTACACCCGGCAGATACCGAAGCTTTGTTAAGCATACTGGAGAAATTAAAAAGCGCAGGGAACAGCATATTTATAGTGGAACATGAAATTGAGGTGATTAGGCGCGCAGACTGGATTATTGATGTAGGGCCCGGTGCAGGGGCGCAGGGCGGGCAGATTATGTACAGCGGCACGGTTGCCGGGCTGAAGAAAAACACCGCCTCTGTTACCGCAAGGTTTCTTAACGGCGCTGACAGCCGTACCGAGCACCAGCCCAGAACACCCAAAGGGCAGCTCTGCTTGCGGGGCGCTACAAGACACAATTTGAAGAATGTGGACGTTGACTTTCCGCTGGGTGTGATGACCACGGTGACGGGAATTTCGGGCTCGGGAAAAAGCAGCCTGGTGAGCCAGGTACTGGTGGAGTTACTTGCAAAGCAATTGGGAATGCCGGCTGAACCCGATAGCGAACTTAAAGATGAAGGTGCTTTAGCAGATAGCGCAAAGCCGGTGGGAGGAAAACTAACGGGCGGGGCCGGGCAGCTAAGCAGATTGGTGGTAGTAGATCAGCGCCCCATCGGCAGAACCCCCAGATCAAACCTGGCTACCTATACCGGAATTTTTGACCACATACGCAAACGCTTTGCCGACACACCTGCGGCCAGAAAAAAGCGCTACGATGCCGGACGCTTTTCTTTTAACCTGGCCAAGGGCCGTTGTGCCAATTGCCAGGGCGAAGGCTTTGTAATGGTAGAACTGCTGTTTTTACCGAGTGTATATACCCCCTGCCCGGCCTGCGGAGGCACCCGGTACAACCCCGAAACTTTACAGGTAACCTATAGCGATAAAAACATTGCGCAGGTTTTGGAAATGACGGTTGAGGAGGCCTGCCACTTTTTTGATGAGGACCAACACATTTACCAGGGCCTGAATGTGGTGCGGGAGGTTGGCCTTGGTTACCTGAGGCTCGGCCAGTCGGCCACTGAACTATCTGGCGGGGAGGCGCAGCGCATTAAATTAGCAACTGAACTGCAAAAAAATAATAAAGGCTCTTCACTGTACATCCTTGATGAACCCACAACGGGACTCCACCCGGCTGATGTGGAGCTGCTATTGTTACAGCTGAACAGGCTTGTAGATAGCGGAAACACCGTAATTGTGGTGGAGCATGATATGCAGCTAATTGCGCAAAGCGACTGGGTAATTGATATTGGCCCCGGGGCCGGAAACGAAGGCGGAAAGGTGGTGTTTGCAGGCCTTCCCGAATCGCTATGCGAAAACCCGGATAGTAAAACCGCCAGGTACCTGAAGGCGTACAAAAACCAGTAATCCCGGAAAAATCCGTTTTCAGATTAAAAAAGCGGGTACCACCAGAATTAATATCGATGATATTGTTTTTAAAGGCACAGGTGACCCGGGTATTATGTTAGGCGCACCGGATACCGACCCAACAGACAATGGCAATACCGGAACTGCTGCACCGGGCAGAGGTACGCCTGATGCCGGTGCAGATGCACCACCAGCAGGCGGCGACAACTCAAACCTGTTGTTTGGCAATCCTTCTGGTGCACAGGCCAATATTGTCTCAGCAGAAAATTACCTGATTGATCAAAAATATTATGTAGAGAGCTATAGCATGACCCGCGGTATACCGAATTGGGTAAGCTGGCATTTAGATCCAAATAATTTTAACGGGGCTGTAACCAGGAAAGATGATTTCGCTTCTTTTACCGGCCTGCCGACCAATTGGTACCAGGTACAGAGCAACAGCTACTCGGGTTCGGGTTTTGACAGGGGGCATAACTGCCCAAGCGGCGACCGTACCAGTTCCAGCGGCGCCAACTCGGCCACATTTCTGATGACCAACATGATCCCGCAAGCACCAAACAATAACCAGAAAACCTGGGAATCGTTTGAAAGTTACCTCCGTGCGCAGGCCTTAAACGGGTATGAGGTTTATGTAATGATGGGTAGCTACGGCACCGGCGGCATTGGCTCAGCAAGCGCATCGGTAATCAGTACCATCAACAATGGCAAAGTAACCGTTCCGGCCAATGTATGGAAAGTGGCCGTACTGTTAAAAACAGGCGATAATGATTTAAGCCGCGTAACGCCATCGACCAGGGTAATTGCCATTAATACGCCTAACGTAAATACCATTGGTGCCAACTGGAAAGATTATATTGTAACAGTAAGGGATATTGAAAGCGCAACGGGCTATAACCTGCTTTCTAACCTGCCGCAAAATATCCAGGATGTGGTGGAGAAAGTGAAAGACCCGGGTAACTAATTTAAATAAGATAAACACCCAAAAGCATAAGTGCATTCAATACCATAACAGCCGTATCCCTAAAAAAGATGCGGCTGTTGTTGTTTTGGAGAATAAACAGCCAAATGGTTTTGCTATTTGCAAACCGTATATCGAACCTGACCTGCCTTTAACACATGGCGCCCGGCAGTAATTGCCGTTACATACACATGCTGCCTGCTTATTGACGATTTATGCCATGTGCTGCGGGTAGCAGGCTATAACACCGGATTTAACGCCTGAGATTCAGCACCTGTAATACAGCAGGTTCCGCATTCCTGCATACCAAATTAAAAAAACCTATCCCTTATTTTATTGTTAACCATAAAGCTTAGTTAACAAAACCACTATGGAAACAGATCCGCAGCACCCGCATCCCGAAGGGATGGAAACCCATTTAATTACCCTGAAGATAAATGGAAAACACGATAGCATCAATATCCGCCCCTGGGTGAGCCTGTTAGACTGCTTACGTGATCATTTGGATCTGACCGGAACGAAAAAGGGCTGTGACCACGGGCAGTGCGGCGCCTGCACCGTAATATGTGATGGAAAACGCATTTTAAGCTGCCTGAGCCTGGCGGTGATGAAAGACGGGGCAGAAATTACCACGGTGGAAGGAATTGCAACGGAAAACGGCCTTCACCCCCTGCAGCAGGCTTTTATAGACCATGATGCCTTCCAGTGCGGCTATTGTACACCAGGGCAGCTGTGCAGTGCTTTAGGCCTTTTATCGGAAGGCAGGGCCTCCTCGCGTGAGGAAGTGAAGGAACTGATGAGTGGCAACCTTTGCCGTTGCGGGGCCAATGTGGGCATTATAGATGCGATTATGCAGGTAAAAAGCGGAGGAAGTGATGAATAGTTTCAAGTTTCTCACCGCGCCCGATGTTCCTGCTGCCATCCAGCTTACCGATGATCAGCCCCTAGCTGCTTTCATTGCCGGCGGCACCAACCTGCTCGACTTATGGAAGTACAATCTCGTTAACCCTACAGCGCTGATCGACATCAGCCAGCTGGCCGCGCTCTCAGCATTGCGTGAACTCGAAAATGGAGGGTTTAGGCTGGGTGCTGCTGTAAAGAACGCCGAAACCGCCTACCACCCTATCATCGAATCCCGATATCCCCTATTATCAAAGGCCATACTGGCAGGTGCTTCGGCGCAGATCCGCAACATGGCCAGTAACGGGGGCAACCTGCTGCAGCGTACGCGATGTTATTATTTTTATGACCACCAGGTACCCTGCAACAAAAGGGTACCGGGATCGGGCTGTCCGGCCAGGGAGGGTTATAACCGGATGCATGCTATACTGGGTGCTAGTGAAGCCTGCATTGCCGTGTTCCCATCGGATATGTGTGTAGCATTGGCCGCACTGGAGGCCCGGATAAATGTAACGGGTATAGATGGCGAACGCAACCTGGCATTTTCAGATTTCCACCGCCTGCCCGGCGAAAGGCCCGAGCTTGACAACAACCTGAAACCTGGTGAACTGATTACCTCGATAGATCTGCCCGAAAAAGGCTTTCCGCTGAACTATTCCTACCTCAAACTCCGCGACCGCCACTCTTATGCTTTTGCGCTGGTTTCGGTAGCTACCGCACTTGAAATGGATGGCCCTACCATTAAGGAGGCCAGGATTGCCCTTGGCGGGGTGGCCCACAAACCCTGGCGTTCGCTGGAAGCGGAAGAATTTCTCCGCGGAAAAACGGCATGCCGGGAAAACTTTGCGGCGGCGGCAGATATGATCCTTCAGGGAGCGATGGGACTTGAATATAATAATTTTAAGATTAAACTGGCAAAAAATGCCATTATACGCAACGGCATGATGGCACTCGATCCGGATGCACAGCTTCCAGGCGCACAACCCTCCTTGTAATCAAACACCTAACAAGATCAACATGAATACTAATAAAAACGTAGGCCGGCCGATTAGCCGTTTGGAGGGAAGGGAAAAAGTTACCGGAGCGGCCAGGTATGCTGCTGAATACCCATTGGAAGGCCTGCTCCACGGCTATGTGGTGAGCAGCCCGATTATCAAAGGAAAGATTGTGGAAATTGATACCACGGAAGCCACGGCCATACCGGGCGTGGTGGATATCCTCTCGCACCTCAACCGGCCCAAACTGGCCTGGTTCGATTTGCAGTATACCGATATGGACGCCCCTCCGGGAACCGTGTTTAAACCACTCTATGATGAAAACATCCTCTACAATGGCCAGCCTGTTGCGCTGGTGGTTGCCCGCGACTTTGAGACGGCCAGGTATGCATCCACCAGAATAGTTTTCCGTTACCAGCAGGAACCGCACCAAACGTGTTTGGAAAAACACCTGGATAAGGCCAGAGCGCCTAAAAAAGGATTGGCTACCGCACTTAAACCACCACCCCCGCCGCCAACAGGGGATTTTGAAAACGCGTTCGAAAACGCGGCAGTAAAGGTAAGCGCCACATACCACCACGGCACAGAACACCATAACCCCATTGAACTTTTTGCCACCACAACCCTTTTTGAAGGGGATGGAAAGCTGACCATTTACGATAAAACCCAGGGCACCATCAATAACCAGCTTTTTATTGCCAATGTGTTCGGACTCCGTTATAAGGACGTAAGGGTACTTGCCCCGTTTGTGGGCGGTGCATTCGGTTCGGGGCTCAGGCCACAGTACCAGTTGTTCCTGTGTGTAATGGCAGCCCTGCATTTAAAAAGCAATGTACGTGTGGTACTGGACAGGAAGCAGATGTTCTCTTTTAGCCACAGGCCGCCGGCGGTACAACAGATGCGTTTTGCCACCGACATTAACGGAAGAATTACCGCACTTGGCCACAGCACTTTTGCAGAGACCTCGAATTTTGAAGATTATACCGAACCCACCTCCAACTGGAGCCATAAACTCTACCCTGCCCCCAACACGCTTTTTGAACATCAGGTTGTACCATTGGACGTTTATACCCCGATGGATATGCGCGCACCCGGTGGTAGTACGGCACTCCATGCCATTGAATGCGCCATGGATGAACTGGCCTATAAGCTTAAGATAGATCCACTGGAACTCCGCCTGCTCAACTATTCGGATATTGATCCATCGGCAGGAAAACCATATACCAGCAAAGCGCTCAGGGAATGCTACCTGGAGGCGGCAGCAAAATTCGGATGGGACAAACGTAGTGCTGAACCACGTAGCATGCAACGCGGCAACAAACTTGTTGGTTACGGCATGGCGACCGGGATCTGGGATGCCTTCCAGTTTCCCTCGAGGGTGCAGATTATGATCAACAGCGAAGGGAAAATGGTGGTTGACAATGCCACTACCGACATTGGTACGGGAACGCTAACGGTAATGACTCAGATTGCAGCAGATGAACTGGGACTGGAAATGGCTGATGTGGAATTCAGGTACGGGGACAGTAAAAAACCTTTTTCGATGTTTCAGGGCGGATCAGCGATCACCTCATCAACAGGGGTTGCCATTGTGGTTGCCGCCAGATCGATGCGTAAAAAACTTTTAAAAAAGGCTGCGGAGATGGACGGTTCCCCTTTTAGGAAGGCAAAGGAAGAAGAAGTCGTTTTTTCTTCGGGCCATATCCATCTTAAAAATGATCCGGCCATCAAAATAAGCCTGAAGGACATTGTTGCCTTTAATAAAGGTGCGGCCATTAAAACCACAAAAATGGGCAGGCCCCACATGCTCAAACTGCGGAAATACAGCCTGGCCACACACAGTGCTTCGTTTGTGGAGGTAGAGGTTGACCGCGACCTGGGAACCATCACCCTCACCCGGGCAGTAACCGCTGTTGCGGCGGGGAAAATCATCAATCCCAAAACAGCTAAAAGCCAGATCCTCGGCTCAATGGTATGGGGTATCAGTAAGGCACTGCATGAGGAATCGATTATGGATCCGCAGCTTGGCAAATACATCAATGCCAACCTGGGAGAATACCATATCCCCGTACATGCCGACATTGGTGAACTTGAAGTGATATTTGCCGATGAAAAGGACAACCTGATCAATGAGCTGGGCACCAAGGGTGTTGGTGAAATCGGATTGGTAGGCATGCCGGCCGCAATCTCCAATGCCATTTACCATGCCACCGGCAAACGTATTTACAAACTTCCGATCCATTTCGATGAACTGATCTGACCGCTGGCGAGAACGCCACGGAAAAGGATAGCGAAAGTGACAGGATATGGATAGCAAGAGACTGAAGGATTAAATGGAAAGAAATGATATCAAGGCCGGGCGTTTGCACCAACCCTTAAGAAACGACCGCTGTTAAAGACCTTTTCATTTTTTAAACCAAATCAATAAAAATGAGTATACAGAACATAGATTACCTGAGTTCCCTTTTAAATGCAGATGAGCTGAACTCACTTAAAAAAGCGGCAGAACGGCATTCGCAGCAGTCGAATATGGATTTCAAAATCGTTTCTGTTGACGATAAGATGGTAGAAATAGAGACCAGTCAAGGGGAGACCGCCTCAGGAAAATACGCTACCCAGCAGGTGCTACTGAAAAGAACAGCAGAACTGTTCAAAAAAAGGCTATCAGGATTGGAGCTGCAGATCACGGCAAATGCTGTTCTACCCTCTCCGGCCGATGTGGTTGATGTTTCCTGGATTGATCAGAAAATGCAGGAAAAGGGACTGCGGATCAAGCAGATTGCCTTTGAAACCGGTATTGACCGCGAAAGTATTTCGGACTGGGTAACGGGTAAAAAAGCTATGGGCAAAACCGTTAAGGCGATGTTTTATTTTTACCTGTCGAGATAATTTGCAGATCAGCCAATCCAAACGGAGAAATTAAACCAAAAAACCTATACAATTGATCAAAATGAAAGAACAAGGCAAAAGCATCCAGCCGTTTGAGATGGATATCGATCAGGATGGTGATCGTAAAATAATCAGTATACAGGAGGAAAACGGTGTATTTGAGATTATTCATGAGGGAAGGTTGATCGGTGCACTCAAGCCACCAGGGGAAGAATGGCAGCTACTTGATTATAGGGAAATTACCGGGAAGATTGCATTGTTTGAACCTGACCTTGAAGCCGAAAAAAAAGGGATCGAACTGCACTCACCCCTGGTCAATCAGATCGTTGGTGAAATCGAGAATCACCTGAAATAGCCGCTAAGTTATCGTAATAGTGGCCAGCTTGACCGGAATACAGTTTGGAGGCTTTGATTAATAAAAGAATATCGGAGCTACTGGAGATCAACCTGGAATTTAACCGGCCGGAACGATTATATAAAAAGAGTTTAGCAACGATAAACGTGCATCATATTGCTATGGCAAATTAGAAATTCAGGAAAGACATTAAAAAAGGTGATGATAAATACTCTGCAACAATCAACACATTTTGAATGGATATTGGCCTGTGCTACCTTTACTCGCCAAAGAGAGATTGCAGCTTAAAAATTAGTCGGGATGAGAAGATTCGAACTTCCGACCTCCAGCACCCCATGCTGGCGCGATACCTGGCTACGCTACATCCCGTTTAACAATTCAAGCGACCGCAAATTAAAATAAATACATCAATATCTCTTAAAATTCCGAAAAAAATGTTGGATCAACCAAACCTCAATAAGTCCATTGAATCCATCGAATCAAACGCCATCGATAATCATGAAATGGTCTGCCAAACGCTTCATACCTGTAAAGATTTAGTAATTCGGTAACAGGATTAGCTTTGTAAACGGCTAATTATACCTGATGCGAATAAACATGAATGACCTTCCCTTAAAACGCAATTATTTAAGCTGCGTAACGGCTTCGACAAGGATAATTGCCATTAATACCCCTAAAAGCAAACCCTATCGATACCGATTGGTAAGATTATATCGCAGCGGTAACCTGCTTTTTAACTGACCACGAAGTATTCAGGATATATGGAGCAAGCTAAAAACCTTGATAGCTCATTTAAACCATATAGAGACCCAGGCATAAGCAGAAAATCATAACAGTAGCATTACCACATCTTTCAGGCCTCCGCCTTTTGTTGTTCGCAGCAGTCGTAGCGAGATGCGAAGACCAAAACGGAGGGAAGAAAAATAGTATCCATAAATATTAACGTAATTATATTACTGATTGACTTCTTGTAGGCAACCTAAAAAAATCAGAAAATATCACAAAAAAAATTACTGTATAGTTCACTATTCATAGCTGGTAATCGCAAATCTTAAAATTGGAGTAATTGTGTCAACACAATTTAAATTTTCTCACGTTTCTACTTCACTATCACTTTGTTCAAACATAGGAGGTAATTCCTCATAATAGCCAGGTTTTAGCTTATCAAAATCATCGCCAGTTAACGCAACACTATATTCGAATAAATCGAAATTAAAAGTGAAGGGTATCTCATTGTCAAAAAATTCTTTGTGTTTATTGTACAGGTCTGGTTCAATAAAGTAACTCATTGCGTCATCAAATAAAAATCTTTCATTCGTGATTTGATCGAAAAAAAGTTCCTCGAACTTTTTGTAAGAAATATGAGAGATATTAATAAAGCCAAATACAAGATCTGATCCATTTAAAACGACCTCTAAATGAACCTGGTAATAATATTTTTTTTTCACCATCTTATATTTTTGACTTGCGCCCTCATTAAATGTAAATTTAGGTTGTTAATATATTTTATTCAAATTAAACATCAGTGTACCCTACTTATCTTAATTCCAACTGATATCACTGTAGAAGCATCGGCACCAAGGCCAGGCTAAAGTAGATTTTTAAAGTAAAATCACCTAACGCATTACCAATCTGGTCTTAGCCAAAGCGTAAGAACTAGTTATAGTAATCATTTTTCATTTATTAATTTTTGTTCTTTATGTTTGAACCTCAATTAAGTACTGACATCCTTTAAAACATCTTAACATAAATGTCTTATTCATAGCCAAAAAATGTCAGAATTCAAAACATGGTTAAAGACAAACTCCTCAAGCTGGCAAATTCAATGACGCAGAATGTCAACCCAGTAAAACCATGATAGGCTAAATCAATATATAATGAACAAAGAGCAATTATTTTGGGATTGGTTTAAAGCAAATGAAGCCAAGTTTTTTTTTCTTAATCAGATTAGTGATACTGATGAGAAGGAGAGGATTTTAGAAGAATTTCTTCATCATCTACACAAATATTGCGACCAGTTGTTTTTTGAAATTGGTGGTCATCCAAATGACAAGCAAGACCTCATTATTACTGCAGAAGGTAACAGCGCTCTTTTCGACAAAGTTGAAACACTTGTAAATCAAGCACCTTTGTTAGAATACTGGAATTTAATTGCGCTTAAACCAGCTATTGGAAATGGTACCATTGAATACAACGAGATTAAACTTGATCCACATACAATATACTTTATCCCGCTAAGCAGTAATGCTTCAAAAAAAATCGGCATAAGACTTTATATAGAGGATTATGACCCGGCTAACCTAAAGGATTTTTTAACCGCGGCTTACTTACTCTTAGACAACATTTTAGGAGAACGGTCAAACGCATTACATGTTGGCCATTTAGAGATTGAAAGTCTCAATGTTCATACGAAAAGAGAAGAATTAATAGAACTCGTCAAACTTCCTAAGTATATTAAATGGAAGAGGGCTCAGGCAGAAACCTAACAACGTGAGCGATTTTTTATTTCATCCAATAGTGTGAGAAAAATGTTTTTTATCAGAGAATCCTGCATATCCCAGACCGATGCATGGAGTTATATCACCATCAGCGATATCTGATGAAAATTACGCAACGATTTGGTCCTGGTGTTCCCGTTATCAGCAATGATTTAAGATTAACTGAAAGATGCCCGGAACTCAACCGGAGTGAAATCGGTTTTACTTTTAAATAATTTGCTAAACGACTGGGGATAGTCGAATCCCAGCGCGAAAGCAATTTCCCCAACGGTAAGTGTGGTGGTGGAAAGTTTTTCTTTTGCTTTTTCAATGATCTTCCCGTGGATGTGCTGCTGTGTATTCTGACCCGTAAGTGCCTTCAAAATTCCACTTAGGTAGTTGGGAGAACAATTGAGAACTGACGCAATATATTGTACGGTTGGCAATCCTTTATTGATGATGTTTTCATCATTAAAATAGTCGTCTAAAATTTTTTCCAGTTTATCCAGGATTTGACTTCCGGATATTTTGCGGGTAAGAAACTGACGCATATAAAAGCGGTTTGAATAATTGAGGAACGATTCAATCTGAGAAATGATGATCGACTCACTGAAGGTATCGATGTGTGAATGATATTCCTGCTCAATATTCCTGATAAAACTTTTCAATACCATTTCTTCTTTTTCAGAAACAAACAGTGCTTCATTTACCGCATAGTTGAAAAACTCATATTTTTTGATGGCCTTGGCCAATGGATTTCCCCACAGGAAATCAGGGTGAATGAGCATCATGCTTCCTGCACTCCTGAAGTCATCATCTGCTTTGAATGAAAATACCTGATTGGGAGATATAAAGAATAATATGCCCTCATCGAAATCGTATTTTTGCTGCCCATAGCCATACTGTACATCTCCGGCCTCCACCTTTTTGAGCGAGATCATATAAAAATCGAACACTACCCTGATACTTTCCTCGCTCCTGTAGGGTGTGATTTCAGCGAGATCGATCACACTGATCATAGGATGTTCAGGATGGCCGATACCAAGTATTTTATGATATTCCTTGATGGTTTTTATTCTGTAGGGTTGTTGTAAATTCATTCGGGTAGCTTACAAGTTTTAAAGATAAGATTATTCCACATTAACTTTTTCAAAAGTCAGCCCGCGGTTTAATCCAAAGAAAGAAAGTCCCCAAAAACCTTTGATATTGAGGTCACCACTTTTGGTAATGGTGAGATAAGAATCATAGGTATTTCCCTTTTGTCCGTCATAATCATAGAGCTTTCCCTTCCAGCTGTTCTTTTTATCGTTGAAAGTAATGTCTGTTAATAACAAAATTCCGACTAAGGGCCGTTTACGTTTTTCTTTATCGGGATTATTAACGTCTAAAACAGGTTTACCTTCATGATCGAGAGCATGTTTTAGATAGGTTAACCTGCCATAATAATGGTTACCGCTTTTATATATCTGTACATTGCCCTCTTTTACCGGACTGTACCATACCCCAACAATATCATCGGCTTTTGACTGTGAAAATAACATGGTAGAAAAATTTAGAAAGAGGATGGTTATAAATAACTGTCTCATTGTTCGTTATATTTTAAGGCGAATGCTTTTGCAAAATCATTTATTTTTGTTTTACCCAAAATAGCTGGCCTGTTTTTGAAATAATCCTCAAACAGACTACCATTATGCATCGCCGCATTCATTTCGGTAAATGCTTTGGCTATTTCAGCCGATGCCCCGATTTGCATAAACGCATCAGTCATTTGCCTGTTACTGATCAGCACCCATTTTAGGTATGGCTTTCCAATGGCTTTTCCTAAAGCAGTGGCTATTTCCTGACAGGTAAGTTCTTCACTGGCAACATACCTCACTTTCTTTCCTGCTCGAAGAGCACTAATCTCCCCGGCAATAGCGAATGCAATATCTATGGGCGATACCCAGGCGATTTTGTCGGTTCCACCATAATTAGACAATATAATGCCTGAATATCCTTTGAAAAGACCTTTTAAACCATAATGCCTAAGGTAAAGTAATTTGCCGATAAAACCTTTCAAAAAGCCTTTGCCCTTAACCATATCCATAAAGGCGTACAAATTATAATCGAAAGAGCCCGGGCGAAGATGGGTAACAACTACATCCTCAGGAAGTTGTTTAAAAACGCTTTCTGCAATATGATGAAAAACCAGAACCCCAGCCCCGGTGGGCCTTTCAGCACCCACACTGCTCAGCTGTACTACTCTTTTTATCCCCGCGTTTTGAATCGCCTGAACATAATTTGTGCTGATGTTAAGTGCCTGCTTCTGATAATCAAGCGTTTGATCCCCGAAAAAGTTAAAGGGCGGAAGCATACAGTAGGCGGCATCATGACCATCAAAGGTTTTAGTTAAAAAAATGGGGTCCTCTAATTCTCCGATCGCAGCCTTTGCACCCAACTGCTCTATTGCTGCTTTCCTCTCGGCTGAGCTGCTGACTACGGTAACCTGATGCCCTTGTTCAATCAACAGCAACACCAGCGGTTTACTGACATTTCCTAATGAACCTGTCACGACTATTTTCATATTAATTTAATATTTATTTCCAATGCAAAGCTCAGTCAATTGAATTGAGCCAACGTATTCAAATCCGCTTTTCTTGTGTTCAAAAACACGCTGATACACTTTGCAGCGAAATACTGAATGCTAGAAATCGTCTGAATAACCCTGATGCAACTACTGGTTGCGTTTCCACCAGTCGGCCCTTTTAAAAACAGACGTACCCAGTACCCGCCCCCGCCGCCCCATCAGCCTGTCCCAATCAGCATCTGGTGCAAACCATGCGCTGACCCTTGAAAAATCAGGGCTGTTTTCCCCTTCAAGTTCACTCAGTTCTTCCATAAACTTATCCCTAAAAGCGATAAAATCAATCCGTGTATCGTCTGTATGTTCCAGAATAGCCTTTACCTTGTTCAGGTCATCAAACAGCGCATGCAATTCAAATGCTTCCCAGTAATCTGCTTTAGATAAACCAGGTTGAGGTTTTTTGTTACCGAAAAACGAATTGAACATAGGGCGTAAAACCAACAGTATGAGCAATAAGATGATGATTTCCATGATATCCGGTTAAGAAAGCAGATTCAATATTCGTGGTTTTTGCAGTCAACACCGCCAATATAGTTCTGATTTTGCCTTTAACATTCCAGCCGGCAGGTTTGGCCACAGCATGATAAGTTTGCCAGGCTAACTAACATGCTGGTCTTAGCAGCGATTTGTTGACCGAAGATGAAGATGATAAAAAATATTTCCCAGCTCATCTTTTGATGCTAAAATAATCAGGAAAATGCTCCTTTGTTGTTCCTTAAACCAAAAAAATGATAATTTGCAACATCAGATGCCAGCTCCGGCGGTTTTCTGGAAAAAACTGTTAATTAAAATCATGAAAAACTGGATGTGGATAGTAATAGGACTGGTGATTGTAGTAGCCGTATTTTACCTGATCAGATGGAAAAATGCTGGTGTGCTGGAACGCAATAAAGTGCCATTGGATCAGGCGTACCTGGATTTTCAGGAGATTAACGAACACTACCAGTCAAACCTGTTTAAAATCGAAAGACTTTGTACCGTAGCGATGCGCAGTGCCTCATCACCTGAGCCTATACGTGTATTCCCGACTGTAAATCAGCAACTGATTATTGATGCGGATCCTGAGGTAGACGAAGAAACCAAACATGATTACCGCTATTATAAACTGGATCAGCAAGGAAAGCTGGTAGATTCTATTTATATCAGATATGAAGGTTACTGGCCAAAATTTATAGACCGTTTTATGGTTTTCAGTAACGACCAAAAAGCCTATTACACCACCTGGCCGCTGGATGGAGATACGACCCGGCATCATTTTGTTAGCTTAAACGCCGACTTTAGCTGGCCAAAAGATAAGATTGATCAAAAAATCAGGGCGGTTAAAAAAAGTGGTAATTATTACTTCTTCAGTGCTTTCAGGGATCATGGAAAAGACTTTAGATGGATGGCGTTTTACGAACAGCAGCAATGGTATATGCTTTGGGAAAAGATGCCGGGTTATACGCAGGTTGCTGATGAGGATTCGGGCTATCGTTATCGTTCAGATGTGTTTCATACGGGAACACCCGATCCGGTGATACCTGAAGACGTGAGGCTGATACATTTCTACCCTGAAGAAAAAATGGAATATAAACACGTAATTGGAGGAGGAGCGCTCCCTTCTTCAGCTACGAACTGGCGTGGCAAAGGTTTTTTTTCAACTGATATTGCCGGCAGGAATTTTTCTTTCAAGGTAGATCAGCTGGTGGTGGAGAAAGAAAAATATGACAGGTTTAAAACGCGTTTGTATACCTTGGCGGAACCAGGCGGGGCGGCCCGGATTTACGAGCCCGCTTTTTACCGTTCGGAACATGGTTTTGCGCTTTATTCCGGTAATTGGGATGAACTTTATATCATCAAACCTCAACAATAACTTATCTACGCTGTGCCAACAATAGGGATTGGAGGATTTTCCTGTTGAGCTGATAAATGCCTGCCATCAACTGTAAATCTCAAATAAGTCTTTACCCGAGCTTTATATAACTTAAACACCTTTCGAATGGGTTTTGGCTGGCGTCAACTTACGAACCAGTGGATAACGCCAATTCCCGAGCCTGACGAACTGTTGATATATTGCTCCATGGTATAACCCATAATAGAGTACGACATCGTTCTAGCCGAGCCGTCACCATCAGACAGTATTAAATTGAACAATTATACAACACGAACAACAGCGTGTAAGCTGTGGTTAAGCCTTCCAAAGAGCAGGCTAACTTAAGATTTAGCGGGAACAGTATACCAGCACTAAAAATAGGTCAACTTACTCAAAATCTCCTCCACCGAAAACTTAGCCCCACACACAAACTCATCGGCCGCACCATAATAAATGGTCAGTTCATCGCCATTAATCAGGTGGCCATTGGTAAATACCACCTCGCCAAAAAAACCATGCAATTCATAATCTTCCTTTGGGATCATAATCGGGCTTTCGGTTCTGGCCAGTACTTTAGATGGGTCATTCAAATCCGTTAAAAACGCGCCTAAAGCATACTGGTGTTTTTCGTTGGCACCATGGTAAATTTCGAGCCAGCCGGCTGCGGTTTTGATGGGTGCGGCCCCGGCACCTACACGGGCACTATCCCAAAGGTTGGCCCTGGTTTTAATAATACACTGGTGTTTGCCCCAATGGATGCCATCTGGCGATTCGGACAGCCAGATATAATTGCCACCCAACGCTACGCTGCTGGGGCGGTGCAGCGCATAAAATTTACCATTAATCCGTTCTTCAAACAGGGCACAATCCTTATTGTGCGGAGGGATGATCATGCCATGATGCTCGAATTTTTTCCAGTCTGTTGTGGTTCGCAGCCCTACGCCCACGCCATGGGCCGAAACCGCGGTATAGGTTAAATAATAGGTTTGGCCAATTAAGGTTACACGGCAATCTTCAATGCCAAAGGTTTCATCTTTGCGTTCGCCCTGTAACAGCGGGTAACCTTCGGGTTCATAAAAATGAATACCATCATCACTGCACACCAGCCTTAAATGTGATAGGGTAGTTAAATAATCGGCGCCTTTATAATTAATTATCCTGGGGTCGGTGGCATTTAGTTGGGGATCGTTTTCTTCAACGGCCAGAATTTCAATGCCAGCTTGAGTTAGAATAGGAAAAGAGATGATACCAGGGCTTTGTTTAGGTCTTTCGGCTACCCGGATGAGTAACCATATTTTCCCCGCAAAAGTGAAAACACCAGGATTGAGTAAACAGGCAATTTCCAGCCCTGCCCTGCTGGGTGGTAAATTTTGAGGGATAAGTATGGGATTTTGTGTAAACCGTTGAGCGATATCGGCCATAAAAAAAGATTTTTAAAAAATACAGGCGACCAAAAAATTGATCGCCTGTATTTGCTAATGAATGGATATTATAAGGAGTTGATCCACTTTACCAGTTCGTCTCTTCCTTTGCCTGTTTTTTGTTGCAGCCTGCCCAACAACTCATCATCCTGCCCCTCATCGTGCTTTAAATCGTCGTCAGTTAAATCAGCATAGGCTTGTTTAACTTTCCCTTTTATTTCGTTCCACTTTCCTTTCAATTCTAACTTATCCATAGCCGTATTTTCTTATAGTAAATATGATGTATTAATATATAACTTAACAGTTTCACCGCTGCTTTGTTTGGTTTTTTAGCATAATACACAAACAATCAGCCTATTTCATCTTATTCCCCTAGGTTTTATGTATGTTTTTAATTATATTAAGGGTATTATTTGTATCCATTACTAAACATTACTAACTAAAACCAACAATTTGATGAAAAAACTACTCTTTAGTATGATTTTATCTGTCGGATTAATTTCGTTTGCTTTCGCTCAGGGCAAAGTTATTACCGGGAAGGTAACGTCGGCCTCGGGACCAATTCCGGGTGTTAGCGTATTTGTAAAAGGCTCGCCAGCCAACGGCACACAGAGTGATGCCACCGGGGCCTTTAAATTAACCGTTGCAAACGATGCTAAAACGCTTGTTTTTAGTTTTATCGGTTACAAAATCAAAGAAGTGCCCATTACGGGGCCAACACTAAATGTAAACCTGGAAGAGGAAAATAATACCTTATCTGATGTGGTTGTGGTGGGTTACGGTACACAGAATAAACGGGATGTAACGGGATCAATTGCAAAGGTTACCGCAGCTGATTTTAAAGACAGGCCCGTACCTACAATTGAAGGCGCACTTCAGGGTAAAGCACCTGGTGTTTTCATCAACTCGGGCAGTGGCAAACTGGGCCAGGCACTTCAGATCAGGGTAAGGGGTATTTCTTCTATTTCGGCAAGTAACCAACCCTTATTTGTAATTGATGGCGTTCCGATTGTAAGTGAAGCATTGGGTACCTATACCGAAGCCGATAACCCGCTTGCGGCGATAAGTCCGGATGATATCGAATCGATGGAGGTATTAAAAGATGCGGCTTCTGCAGCTATTTATGGAGCAAGGGGATCGAACGGGGTAGTACTCATTACCACAAAAAAAGGAAAGCAGGGCAGAACCAACATTGATTTTGGCTATTATGCCGGATTTAGCGACCCTACAAAAAAGGGGCAGTTTTTAAATGCCGACCAGTACCGCCAATTGCTTGATGCATCTTTTAAATATAACAATTATGATGATGGTGACTATGCCAATGCCGCAGAGATGTGGAAAGATTATACCGGTACTGATGACTGGACAAGCAACAACAATACGAATTGGGTTAACGAAGCTTTTAGAAGAGGGCATACACAACAATATAACCTGAACATTAATGGCGGTGATGCAAAAACCCGGTTCATGTTATCAGGAAACTTCAATAACAATGATGGAATTATTGTGAGCAACCGCTATGTACGTACCGGTGGACGCTTAAGTGTAGACCACACCGTTTCTAAAATTTTAGACGTTGGCGGATCCATCAATGTTTCAAAGGTAGATAACTATCGTATCCCTACGGATAACGCCTTTTCTAATCCCTTACAACTAAACGCCTTACCCCCTATCCAGCCGGTACGTGATGCATCTGGTCAGCTAAATGGTTCTACGGTTTATTACAACAGCTTAATCGATTATGATAATGGCAAAAACCTATCAACCACTTACCGAACCTTTGCAAATGCTTATGCAAGCTTAAAAATTACGCCAGACCTGGTTTTGAGAAGTGAATATGGTTTTGATTTTAATAACCTGGAAGAAGAACAGTTTTTAGGGTCGAAAACACAGGACGGTGGTAGTACAGGTGGTTCTTCAACTGATTACATGGCCAAATCTATCAACTTTAACACCAACAATACCCTTAACTACACCAAAACTTTTAGTGAAAAACATAACTTAAATGTATTGGCTGGTTTTGCCTTTCAGGATACAAAATTCAGGTATTCATCGGTAACAGGAACCACTTTACCATCAGACAGTTTTACCAAAATTGCAAGTGCGGCGGTAATTGCTGCAGGAGAATCTTCAGAAACGAGGCATACTTTTGTTTCTTACCTGGCCAGGGTAAATTATAAATACGAAGATAAATACCTGTTCAGTGCATCGATAAGAACGGATGGTTCATCAAGATTTGGTGTAAACAACAGATATGGAACTTTCCCCGCACTTTCGGCAGGCTGGATTATTAACCAGGAAGATTTTTTACAAACCAGCACCTGGCTAAGCCTGTTAAAATTAAGGGGCAGTTATGGTTTAACCGGTAACGCCGAGATCGGTGATTTTGCTTCGCGTAACTTGTACCGTGGCGTTAATTACGCAGGAGTTGGCGGTACGCGCCCCAGCCAACTGGGAGACCCGAACCTGAGCTGGGAGAACACTACAAATTATAATATCGGTTTAGATTTTGGCCTATTCTCCGACCGGATTTCGGGTACTGTTGAATATTATAAAAAGAAAACAACCGATTTATTGTTAAATGCCCCGATTGCCGCAACAAACGGTTTTTCTTCAATTACACAGAACATTGGCGATATGCAGAACAAGGGTTTTGAATTCTCTTTAAATACCAGGAATTTTGTTGGAGAGTTTAAATGGTCTACCTCTTTCAACATTTCGTTAAACAGGAATAAGGTTTTACGCTTAGTGGATGACCAACCGATTTATACAGGTGGAAGATTTTTGGGCAGAGTGGCCGTTGGAGAACCTTTAGGTTACTTTTACGGAAAAGCTTATGCAGGTGTAGACCCGGCCAATGGTGATGCCCTTTATTACATTGATGCATCGAGAACAGCTACTACCAACGACTATTCCCTTGCGCAAAACCAAAAACTGGGAGACCCGAACCCTAAATTCTTCGGGGGTTTTGGAAACCACTTTTCTTTCAAAAACTTTGATCTGGACGTTCAGGCACAGTTTGTATCCGGCAATGATATTTATAACATGGCAGGCGTTTTCCAATCAGCCAATGGCGATTATTTTGACAACCAGACCATTGATCAGTTAAATTACTGGACACCTACCAACAGGAATACACCTATCCCACAACCGAGGTTTGGTGAAGGAAATGGAACAAGCCCCTCATCCAGATGGATTCAGGATGGCTCTTACCTCAGGATAAAAAGTGTGGTTTTTAGTTATAATATCCCTAAAACATTTGCCAATAAATATAAATTACAGAATGTTAAATTATTTGCATCAGCCCTTAATCTGTTTACCATAACCGGATATAAAGGTTACGATCCTGAAGTAAATACCCCTAGCGGTGGCAATCTCCAGTCTGACAACATCCAGCTGGGCCACGATTTTTATACGCCACCACAGGCAAGAACCATTACTTTCGGCGTAAACATTGGCTTATAAAACATTGAGTATATGAAAAATTATAAAAATATATTGGCTGGATTTTTCCTTTTGTTAAGTATATCCAGCTGCAAAAAGCAATTAGAAATAGATCCCAAACAGAACATCGACGCCAATGTGGCACTCAATACCACAGCAGATGTTCAGAATGCCTTAATAGGTGCATATACTTTTATGGCCACAGGAGATCTTTATGGAAACAACCTTGTATTTATACCAGATCTGTATGCCAGCGACAATTACCTGACCTGGCGTGGCACTTTTACTACCTACCGCAATATTGCAAGCAAGGCCATCGTAGCAGATAATGCTGATGTACGGAGAACCTGGATCACCGCTTACAGTGCCGTTAATACCGCAAACATTGTGCTTTCTGCATTAAATGTAGTTAGTGATGCCAATACAAAAAACGTTATAGAGGGCAAAGCATTGTTTATCAGAGGCATTATGCACTTTGAATTGGTAAGATTGTTCGGTTTACCTTATGATGCCAGCGGATCCAACACCAACCTTGGCGTTCCTATCATGACCAAAGCAGTAAAAACCATAGATAATGTAACCAATTCGGTGGCTAGAAACACAGTTGCCGAGGTTTATGCTGCAGTGGAAAACGACTTAAAATCGGCCATAACAAAATTGGCTTCAGTTGATGATCAATATGCAGCAAAAGCTTTTTTGGCCAGGGTTTACCTGCAGGAAGGAAAATATGCTTTGGCAAGAGATGTCGCAAATGATATTATTACCAACAGTCCATACCGCTTAATTACCAATTCACTTGAAGCACCGTTCAGGACCAAAAACTCAAGTGAGGGTATTTTTGAAATCAAACAGAACGAACAAAGTAATGCAGGTACCTCTAACGATGGATTGGCAACTTTTTATGCCAGTTACCAAAATGCTACCGGTGGAAATGTAGGCCGGGCTGATGCATTGGTAAACACCACATTTTACAATTCGTTTGAAACCGGAGATAAAAGGCAGACAGAAATGATTTACGAAGGCACCGGCGCCAGAACAGGCTTTTTCACTAAAAAATGGTATAGCTTTTATGATAACATACCAGTTTGCAGAATTACCGAGCAATACCTGATCCGGGCAGAATGTAATTTTAGGTTAGGCACGAGCATTGGCGCTACCGCTGCTGATGACATTAATACACTGAGAACTCGGGCCGGATTGGGAAATGTGGTTCCAACCCTGGATATTATTTTAAACGAACGAGAAAAAGAACTGGATTATGAAGGTTTCAGGCTGCATGATTATAAACGTACCAAACGCACTATCGGTACTTTTGCTTATGATGATCCTAAATTGGTTTTCCCGATTCCTGATCGTGAAATAAATGTAAATAAAGCTTTAAAACAAAACCCGGGTTATTAGATGAACTGCTTATAAACCAAAGCCTCCGGATGTAATTCCGGAGGCTTTGTTGTTAAATTGTTTTTTATTAAAGTTTCTTCGCAGCTTCAATAATTTCTTCTACCACACCCGGATCAAGCAAGGTAGAAGTATCGCCTAAATTGCTGGTATCGCCTTCGGCAATCTTGCGTAAAATCCGGCGCATAATTTTGCCCGAACGTGTTTTAGGTAAACCAGACACAAATAATATTTTATCAGGCTTGGCAATCGCACCAATTACACGCGTAACGGTCTGTAATATATCTTTTTTAGATAATTCTGCTTCGCCATGCATATCAGGATAAATCACAAAAGCATAAATGCCCTGCCCCTTTACATCATGCGGATAGCCCACCACGGCGCTTTCTACCACCCCAGCGTGCATGTTAATGGCATTTTCTACCTCTGCGGTACCAATTCTATGCCCCGAAACATTTAATACATCATCAACGCGGCCGGTAATCCGGTAATAACCATCCTCATCGCGCAAACAGCCATCCCCGGTAAAATATAAATTCTCGTAAGTAGAGAAATAAGTCTGCTTGCAACGCTCGTGGTCGCCATAAGTGGTACGCAACATACCTGGCCACGGGAACTTAATGCAGAGATTTCCCATCACCCCGTTTCCTTCAATTTCATTGCCGTTTTCATCTACTAAAATGGGCTGGATGCCAGGTAAGGGCAAGGTAGCAAAACTGGGTTTGGTTGGGGTTACGGTTGCTATAGGTGAAATCATGATTCCGCCGGTTTCGGTTTGCCACCAGGTATCCACAATAGGCGCTTTGCCATGTCCGATCTTCTCATCGAACCAATGCCAGGCTTCTTCGTTAATCGGCTCTCCTACCGAGCCTAAAACACGGATAGAGCTTAAATCTTTGCCATTAAGCGGATCATCGCCATAACTCATTAAAGAACGGATAGCCGTTGGTGCCGTGTATAAAGTATTTACTTTGTATTTTTCTACAATATCCCAGAAACGTGATGGTGTAGGGTAAGTGGGGATACCCTCGAAAAGCACCGAAGTTGCACCCTGCGAAAGCGGTCCGTAAACAATGTAGGAGTGCCCGGTAATCCAGCCGATATCGGCCGTACAGAAATAAACTTCGCCGGGTTGATAATTAAATACATTGGCAAAGGTATAGCCCGCATAAACCATGTAACCGCCACAGGTATGTACCACACCTTTGGGTTTGCCTGTAGAACCTGAAGTATACAAAATGAAGAGCATGTCTTCAGCATCCATTTCCTCTGCTTCGCAGATATCGTTTACGTGCTTCACTTCATCTTCCCACCATACATCACGTCCTTTCAACATCGAAACAGGCGTACGCACATGGGTTAACACAATACATTTCTCTACGGTTGGACAGCCGATCAATGCATCGTCAATTACATCTTTTAAAGGAATCTGTTTGTTGCCACGGTAAGAACCATCAGCGGTAATCACCACTTTGCATTGCGAGTCGTTAATCCTGTCGGCAATGGATTTGGCAGAGAAGCCGCCAAAAATAACCGAGTGTACCGCACCGATGCGCGCACAGGCCAAAACAGCGATAGCCAGCTCGGGTACCATGGGCATATAAATGCAGATACGATCGCCTTTTTTGGCACCATTGCGTTTTAACACATTGGCAAAACGGCAAACACGCTCATGCAACATTTTATAGGTATAGGTAACACTTTCTTCTTCCGGGTTGTTCGGTTCCCAAACAATGGCTGGTTTATCGCCATTGACAGCAAGGTGCCGGTCCAAACAATTTTCGGTGATGTTAAGCTTTGCCCCTTCAAACCATTTGATATCGGGTTCGTTAAAGTTCCAGGATAATACCTTAAACCAGGGTTTGCGCCATTGGAAGTTTTGCGCCACTTCGCCCCAAAACTGCTCAGGGTTTTCTACGCTTTTCTTATAATCTTCTTCGTATTGCTTAAAAGAGGTAATTTGCATCGCTAGTTTTATATTTTTGGATTTAGTGGCAGCTAATTTAACTAAATAATACCAATGAAAAATAGTCTTATCGTATCAAAATGGAGATCAAATGTTAAGCAGACTGTTTATTTAAAAGCTGATAATTTAAATATCCGGAATAACGAACATGGCATGAACCTTTACCGGCTGCAAATATTAATTATAAAAAAATAATTAGCTAGGCTATTGCTGTTTACAATTATTATTCAGATATTTGCAAACTCTTAAAAAAATTAAGCGGACGATATTAACAACTATATTTACAAGTCATGTCAAGAGTTTGTGATTTAACAGGAAAAAAAGCAATGGTAGGTAACAACGTTTCTCACTCGAACGTTAAAACCAAACGCAAATTTTACCCAAACCTACAACTTCAGAAATTTTATATTCCTGAAGAAAACCGTTGGATTACGTTGAAAGTTTCTACTTCAGCGATTAAAACCATCAATAAAGTGGGCATCAGCGAAGCAATTAACCGTTTCGTAAAAAAAGGATTTTTGTAAAAACATTAACTGTTGAGATTAACAGTTTTCAATTTATATTAAAATGGCAAAAAAAGGTAACAGAGTTCAAGTTATTTTAGAATGTACTGAACACAAAGAAAGTGGCATGCCGGGTATGTCTAGATATATTTCTACCAAAAACCGTAAAAATACTACTGAAAGATTAGAATTGAAAAAATTCAATCCAGTATTGAGAAAAGTAACCGTACATAAAGAGATTAAATAGGTTAAGATAAAAGACCAAAGTTTAAAGACTAAAGCATTTGCAAGTCTCAAATCTAATGTCTGATATCTCAAATCTAATAAAATTATAAAAACATGGCAAAGAAAGTAGTTGCAACCCTTAAAACAGGTACAGGTAAAGAATATTCGAAAGTAATTACAATGGTAAAATCACCAAAAACCGGTGCTTACTCATTCAAAGAACTTATCGTACATAACGACCACGTAAAAGATGCTATCGCATCTAAATAAGGTTAATATTTTTTAATATAAAATATTACAGGCCGTTCCGTTTTTAACCGGAAGGGCTTTTTTTGTTATATCAAATTTAGATATGGGTTTATTCGATTTTTTCAAAAAGAAAGAAACTGCGCCTGAAGCTCAGGAAGCGCTGGATAAAGGTTTAGAGAAAACCAAAGACGGTTTCTTTAATAAAATTACCAAAGCTGTTGCCGGTAAATCGACTGTTGATGATGAAGTTCTTGATAACCTGGAAGAGGTTTTGGTTACTTCTGATGTGGGTGTAAGTACCACCTTAAAAATCATCAAACGCATTGAAGAGCGTGTAGCCAAAGATAAATACCTGAATACCGCTGAGCTTAATTTTATCCTTCGTGATGAAATTCAATTACTGCTATCCGAAAACAACAGCAATGATTTCCGTCAGTTCGAATATGGCGATCATAAACCCTATGTAATTATGGTAGTTGGCGTAAATGGCGTGGGCAAAACCACCACTATTGGTAAACTGGCACATAAACTTAAAGAATCGGGTTTAAAAGTTGTTTTAGGCGCAGCCGATACCTTTAGGGCTGCAGCCGTTGACCAGATTAAACTTTGGGGCGAACGTGTTGGCGTAAGGGTGGTGGCACAGGCCATGGGCTCTGACCCTGCTTCGGTTGCTTTCGATACCCTGCAATCGGCCGTGGCCAATGGCGAAGATGTGGTGATTATCGATACCGCGGGACGTTTGCACAACAAAATTGGTTTGATGAACGAGCTGGGAAAAATTAAACAGGTGATGCAAAAGGTAGTACCAGGTGCGCCGCACGAAATTTTATTGGTATTAGATGCCTCTACCGGCCAAAATGCCTTTGAACAGTGCAAGCAATTTACCGAAGCTACCGATGTGAATGCGTTGGCCATTACCAAATTAGATGGAACAGCAAAAGGCGGTGTGGTGATCGGGATTTCTGATCAGTTTAAAATTCCGGTTAAATATATTGGCGTTGGAGAGAAAATAGGCGATTTACAGCTTTTCGATAAAAAAGATTTTGTGAATAGTTTGTTTAAATAGCACTTCGTGTATGATTCCACTGATTTAGGGGATCACACGGATTAGTAGATTTCATCGATTTTATATAGATTTAATAACGATCAAATATAAAAAAGATACGCTAACACAAAAGATCATCGGCTGCTGTTATGAAGTTCATAATCAGTTAGGACCAGGTTTTTTGGAAAAAATATATGTGAATGCATTAAAAATTAAACTCAAACAAAAAGGTTTAAATTACATTGCAGAAAAGGAATTTAATGTAATATTTGAAAATATTATTATTGGGAAATTCAGATCCGATCTTTTTGTTGAAAATAAGGTAATTGTAGAATTGAAATCCGTTACGGGGTACCAACCTAAGTTATTTCAAAGTCAACTTATATCATACTTAAAAGCCAGCAAAATTAAAACAGGATTATTGATTAACTTTGGCAACACAAGCTGCGAAGTAAAAAGACTGTCCGTTTAAATAATATATCATCGGTATTTCACCTGATCGGTGTAATCATTTTATATCGGTGCTATTACACATAACATGAATACCAAAACGATAAAAAAAACAACAATCAAACAACCTAAAATCAACGTGATTACCTTAGGCTGTTCTAAAAACATATACGATTCGGAAGTATTGATGGGCCAGTTGCGCGGCAACAACCTCAACGTTACCCACGAATCAGACAAAATGGGAAAAGATGATATCGTGGTGATTAACACCTGCGGTTTTATTGATAATGCCAAACAGGAATCAATTGATACCATTCTGCAGTTTAGCGAACTGAAAGAAGCCGGCAAAATTGGCAAAGTGGTGGTTACGGGCTGCCTTTCTGAGCGTTATAAACCCGAACTGGAATCGGAAATTACCAATGTAGATGCCTTTTTTGGCACCAACGATTTACAAAATATTTTGCACGAGCTGGGCGCCAATTACAAACATGAACTGATTGGCGAACGTTTGCTCACCACCCCATCACACTTTGCCTACTTCAAAATTGCCGAGGGCTGTAACCGTCCATGCTCGTTCTGCGCTATTCCTTTAATGCGTGGCAAACACATGAGTAAACCGATGGAAGAATTGGTTAACGAAGCTAAAATACTGGCTAAAAACGGCACTAAGGAATTAATTTTAATTGCGCAGGATCTTACCTATTATGGCTTAGACCTGTATGGCGTGCGCAAGCTGGATGAGCTGATGCGTCGCCTGTCAGATGTACCGGGTATCGAATGGATCCGCCTGCAATACGCCTACCCTTCTGGCTTCCCAATGGAAATTTTGGATGCCATGAATGAGCGCGACAATATCTGTAAATATCTGGATATGCCCTTACAGCACATTACCGATAACATGTTAAAATCAATGCGGCGCGGCACCACTAAGCAAAAAACCATTGACCTGGTTAACCAGATCAGGGATAAAGTACCAAATATTGCCATGCGTACCACTTTAATATGCGGTTACCCTGGCGAAACAGAACGCGATTTTGAAGAAATGGCGGCATGGGTTGCCGAAACCAAATTTGATCGTTTAGGCTGCTTTACTTACTCGCATGAAGAAAAAACACATGCACACACATTGGTTGACGACATCCCTGAGGAAGTAAAACAACAAAGGGTAGACGATATCATGGAAATCCAGCAGGGCATATCATTTGATATTAACCAGGAAAAATTAGGCAAAACCTTTAAAGTACTGGTTGATAAAAAAGAAGGTGATTTCTTTGTAGGGAGAACCGAATTTGACTCGCCGGAGGTGGATAATGAAGTGTTGATCGATGCGGCAACAGGTTACGCCGCTAACGGAAGCTTTGTTAATGTGAAAGTTGACAGAGCCGAAGATTTCGATTTGTACGGAACGATCGTTTAAAAAAATATAGTCAACAAAAAGTCCTGAATGTTAACTTTTGGGACTTTTTTAAGTTTACGGTATTTTGTAGCGAAAAACCAGGTTTATCCGTTTAGGCTAAAAACCGAAAAACCATGAAAAAAATTCTGATTGTTCTCTCCCTCCTCTTTATCATCAATTTGGGCTGTAAAAAAGAAAACATTGGCGGAGGTGGATTGTGCGCCTGTTCGCCAATAACTCCTCCTCCTCCTTTAAGCCTGGTAATTAAAAATAATGCAGATGTTGATTTACTCAATCCAAAAACAACAGGTTACTTTGATAAAAGCCAGATACAGCTTTATGCAAGGGATGCAAACAATGCGATCAAACAGATCAGTTTTGAGATACGTCAGCCTTTTACTTATACTGCTAATCTGAAATTGGATTACTACCAGCTTATCTCCAGCGAAATACCCTATTTAGCCAAAAGTGCTGATCAAACTTTCTATTTAAAACTAGGCGACAATATGCTCTACGAGCTTAACCTAAAAGTAACCAACAACATAGTAGATAAATTATTGATTGATAAGAAAGAAGCACTGAAGGAGTTTCAAACAGGAAATAATTCTTATCCAGACGCTATTTTCAGGTTGAAAATCTCATAGCTTTAAGTAGTAAAAACCTCTTTACACAAAAAATCCCGGTCTTGGACCGGGATTTTCGTTATGATTTAATTCTTAGAAGCTGGCCTGTTTTTAATCTGACTAGGTTTTAACCAGATTTTAGCGCCTTTAGCGTTTACATAGTATTTCTCGTTCTTTCCATTGATATAAACATCAGAACCATCTGGCGCCATTTTACCTTTCCAGGTTTTATCAGCTACCTTCGAACTACCTTTTACCGCTACTTCAGCCGTTTTATTTCCTACTGATTTGGCACCTTTACCAATGGCTTTCCCGGTTTTGTCTAATGCTTTACCTACCTCAGTTTTTTTCTCTTGTGCGTTTACGCTAAGGGTTACACCGCCAAATAAGGCCATTGTTAATAAACCCATTACTAATTTCTTTTTCATGACAGCTATATTTTTTATTTAAACTGATAACAGTTGATGGTAACATTTGTTTTATTTCTGTTACATGAGTAGAGATAAAGTTTTAAATATTATTTTTTGACCATATAAAATCAAGTGTGCGTGATAGGAAAGGGTGATGTCAGCTAAAAAGCAGCAAGCCCTGATTTACAAATAATTTTTATTCTTTTTCGGAGCGCAAGGCTTGTAGCAAAGATTAAAGCCTGTTCCCGTGCTTCGCTGTATCCCTCGATGCGCTTCGGGGATGCCGCTACGCCCGGGGCTAAAAACTCAGTTGATGCGAAGAACAATGTCTAAACTTTCAATACCAGGCAAAATACTTCTTGGTTTCTTATTCTGTCTCCCGTTAAATAAACCTTATTGAAGCGGCTATCCTTTTTGGTGCGGAAACAAAAATATACCTACAAATCCTCACAAAAAGATAATAGCGGAAAGAAGGACTCCAATAACCGAAAGGCAAAGAAACTTGCTTTACAATGATTTTTATCCTTTTTTGGAGCGCAAGGGTTGTAACAACGATTAATGTCTGTTCCCGTGCTTCGCTTTATCCCTCGCCGCGCTTCGGGGATGCCGCTGCGCCCGGGGCTAAAAACACAGTTGCTGCGAAGAACGAAGTGCAAGATGGCTGATAATCTGCAAAGCTCAGGTTGGTTTTTCACACTGTCCCCTGTTCAATAAACCTTATTGAAGCGGCTATCCTTTTTGCAGCACAAACCCAAATGCTCCCTCTAAACCTTCGCAAAAAGATAACAGCGGAAAGAAGGACTGCTGTAACCGAAGAGCGGCGAACCCTGATTTACAAATCACTTCTATTCTTTTTTGGAGCGCAAGGGCTGTAGCAACGATTAAAGCCTGTTCCCGTGCTCCGCTATATCCCTCCGCCGCGCTTCGGGGATGCCGCTGCGCCCGGCCCGGGGCTAAAAACTCAGTTGATGCGAAGAACAATGTCTAAACTTTCAATATCAGGCAAAATACTTCTTGGTTTCTTATTCTGTCTCCCGTTAAATAAACCTTATTGGAGCGGCTATCCTTTTTGGTGCGGAAACAAAAATATACCTACAAACGCTCACAAAAAGATAATAGCGGAAAGAAGGACTCCACTAACCGAAAGGCAAAGAAACTTGCTTTACAATGATTTTTATCCTTTTTTGGAGCGCAAGGGCTGTAACAACGATTAATGTCTGTTCCCGTGCTTCGCTGTATCCCTCGCTGCGCTTCGGGCATGCCGCTGCGCCCGGGGCTAAAAACACAGTTGCTGCGAAGAACAATGTATAAACTTTCAATATCAGGCAAAATACTTCTTGGTTTCTTATTCTGTCTCCCGTTAAATAAACCTTATTGAAGCGGCTATCCTTTTTGGTGCGGAAACAAAAATATACCTACAAACGCTCACAAAAAGATAATAGCGGAAAGAAGGACTGTACGAACCAAAAAGCAGCAGGCCCTGATTTACAAATAATATTTATTCTTTCTTTCAAGCGCAATGCAACAATCGGCATTAAAACTATTGCCCGGTTACTTGAATCTAAAAAGTAAAGCTAATCTTTATTCTATTTAACTCAATTTCTCGGCTAACAACTTCATTTCGATCTGTGGGGACCGTTTCTCGTAAATAATGTTATGAACGGCCTTACAAATTGGCATATCTACATGATACTCCTGGTTTTTGATGTGCATACATTTAGCAGCATAATAACCTTCGGCAACCATATTCATTTCCAGCTGAGCCGATTTTACCGTGTAGCCCTTGCCCACCATATTACCAAAGGTACGGTTGCGGCTAAACTGCGAATAAGCCGTAACCAGCAAATCGCCCAGATAAGCTGATTCTTTAATGTCGCGGTCTATTGGGTGAACCACATCTACAAAGCGTTTCATTTCGCTTATGGCATTACTAATCAGCACAGCCTGAAAGTTATCGCCATAACCTAAGCCATGGCAAATACCACTGGCTACCGCGTAAATATTTTTTAAAACCGCAGCGTATTCGGTACCGAAAATATCGTCAGAAACATTGGTTTTGATATAGCGTGTACTTAAAAGAGAGGCAAATGCAGCTGCTTTTTCTACATCGGTACAAGCTATGGTAAGGTAAGATAGTTTTTCAAAGGCTACCTCTTCGGCATGGCAGGGACCGCTTACCACCAAAATATCATGGTACGGGATGTTGTATTTCTCGTACAAAAATTCACCGATAATCAGGTTATCTTCCGGCACAATACCCTTAATGGCTGAGACTATTTTTTTGCCTTTTAAATCATCTGGTGTTATGGTAGAAAGTGTTTCTTTTAAAAATGCAGCGGGTACATTTAAAATCACAAAATCAGCCGATTCTATAATCGATCGTATATCGGACGAAATATGGTCATGATTGAGCTTTAACTCAACAGAACTGAGGTAATGCGGATTGTGTTTAAATTTTTTAATGTGCTCGATGGCTGTTTCATTACGCATCCACCAAAAAATCTCTTTTTCAGACAAATTATCTGCAAGCATTTTAACGATAGCAGTAGCCCAGCTCCCGCCCCCTATCATTGCTATTTTAGGTACCATGAATATATAAAAGGTTTTAGGTAAAAGATGTAAGGCAAAGGGTGTAAAACTTAAGGTTTAAAGCGAATGCCTTAAACCCTAAACCTTACACCCTAACCTTAGGAATACACCTTAAAGACGGCAAGTTACTATTTCTTACAGACATTTACGAGAAAAGTGTGAGGCGGACAGGCAAAACCTTACACCTCACACTTTTAGCCTTATACCTTAAAAGGCTACTTCTTACCGTCTTTGCTGAACAATTGGTCTTTAGCAGTTTTTTCTACCACCATTCCATCTTTCAATTTGTTCTGAATAGCCGAATACGGACCGGTTACAATTTCCTCACCGGCTTTGATACCCGATTTTACAATGATAAACTGATCGTTCTGGATACCGGTAGTGACCTCTGTTTTTTTAACTTTTTTACTCTTGGCATCGTAAGTATAAACATATTGCTTTACCTTTTTGTCAGTCAGTTTCGATTTCTGCTTATCGGTATTTTCCTGGTTGCCCTGATTATTGTTGTCGCCCGATTTCGCATTATCAGTGAAAACCGCCTGAATTGGAATGGCCAGTCCGGTTAACGACTCACTTTCAATATCAACCGTTGCCGACATGCCCGGGCGGAAAATAGACTGTTGCTTACCCTCCATTTCTTCGCTGATGCGGATTTTTACCGAGAAGTTGGTCACCTGATCAACAGAAGTAGATGTTGTGGTTCCGACAGCTGTTGACGAACTTGCAATTTCGGTAACCACACCTCTGAACTTTTTATCAGAAAAGGCATCCACTTCGATCGAAGCTTTATCGCCAATTTTAACACGGGTAATGTCGTTCTCGTTTACATCAACATTCACCTCCATTGATGAGAGGTTAGAAATACGCATAATTTCGGTACCCGCCATTTGCGAAGTTCCCAGAATACGGTCGCCAAGTTCTATTGATAGTTTAGATACTACACCATCAACTGGTGCGTAAATAGTGGTTTTGGCCAGGTTAGCACCTGCTTCTTTAACATTTGCACCCGTTTGCTCTAAAGTAAATTTGGCACCGGTTACATTCTCTTTGGCACTGGCTAAATTGGCTTTAGCAGTTAAAAATGCTGCTTTGGCTGCATCGAACTCTGAAGCTGAGATCACCTTTTTATTAAAAAGCTCAACATTACGTTTGTAGGTAGCTTCTGCATTGATAAAATTAGCTTGATTTTGGGCAAGTTGTTGTTGCGCCGCGGCTACACTGGCTTTTTGCGCGTTAAAAGTAGCTACCGTTCTTTCATAACCCGATTGCAATACATCCGGACGTACTTTACAAAGTAATTGGCCTGCTTTAACAACATCACCTTCTTTTACCTTTAATTCTACTACCTCACCGGATACCTCAGAACTCAATTTAACCTCGGTTTCCGGCTGGATTTTCCCGCTTGCCGTAACTGTTTCCACAACAGTTTTATCTGATGCTTTTTCGGTAGTTACTTTTTCGGTTTTGTTTCCACCGATCACGCCGGTCAGTTTTAGCACCACCAGAAGGGCTACGATAGCAACTACGGTAATAATAATATGCTTCAGTTTCATAATTTGTATTGTATTTCGTTTGTTTCGATAATGTTGTAATATTTAAAGGTTGAAAGGTGGATCATCCTGGCTATCCGCTCAGCTTTGGTCTTTTACCTTTAAGCTTTGTTCTTTTAGCTTTAACCTTTCAGCTTTGGTCTTTAGTCTTTTAGCTTTAACCTTAAAAAACAATCTGTTTGCCCAAATAGTAATCAATTACCTTGGCCCTAAATAATAAGTCGTATTTAGCCTGGATAAAGTCAATCTCTGCTTTATTTCTATTGGTTTGCGCTGTACTATAATCAAGTGAATTAACAAGGCCAACATTATAACGTTGTTCCACAACATAAAAAGCATCCTTTTGGGCATTAAACGCATTCTGCGTTGAACTGTAGCGACTTTCGGCAGCCCTTAAATCAGTTGTCGCTTGAAAAATAACTTTATTCAAATTATTTTTGGCCAATTGCTCCTGCGTTAAAACATTGTTATAATTAATTTTCGCTCTCCGCACATTTGACCTGGCAGTAAAACCATTAAAAATAGGGATCTGCAAACTCATTCCAATACTTTGACCTAAGCGTTGATTGATTTGATCAGCAAATGAGGATTGTGGAAATTGACCACTGTAGTTGAATTGATAAGAATAAGAAGTATTTAATCCAGCTCCCAGACTTAGCGATGGGTAATACGATCCTTTTGCAACAGCTATCGCTTGCTTTGCAGCCAATGAACGCAAACTGGCCAGTTTGACATCAGGAAAGATGTTTAACGCATTGTTATAAATTTCCTCTGCACTTTGGTTTGTGGGCGCTGTTTTAACATTATCAATCAGCGGCGCTTGAACAACGAACTTTTGATTAGGCTGCATTTCCATGAGCTGTCCTAAAGTTAAGTATGAAATGGAAAGCGCATTTTGTGCATTGGTTAAATTTAATTCAGCCGTAGCCACTTGAGATTTCGCCTGCGATACATCCGCAAGGGTCTTATTTCCTGCATCTAATAACGCATTCTCCCTTGCTAAAGTTTTATTAGCAATATCCAGCTGTTCTCTAGATGCCCTTTCTAAATCGGTATTGTATAAAACCTGTAAATATGCCGTAACAACATTTAGAACTAAGTCATTTTTTATTTTTTCGACATTACTTTTGCCAACTTCGAAGAGTGTTTTATTCTGCCGAATCTGATTAACTTTAGCAAAGCCTCTAAATACATCAACATTTGTACCTAGGTTTGCACTGGTAAATAATGAGGTTTGATTGGTTACCTGAAAGGTTGTTTGATCCAAACCGCGACCAAACGTCAACGTTGGACTTACAGAAGCATTAAGGTTCGGATAAAGCGCATATTTAGATTGTGTTAAATCCTCATTTGCTAATGCTGCGCTGAATTGAGCCTGTTTAATCGTTAAGTTATTATTTAACGTGTTTTCAACCGCTTGTTGAATGGTGATAACCTGCTGCGCATTTACATCAACAGCAAAGTTCAATAATAATACTAAAGCAGATCCGGTAATTAACTTTTTATTGGTAAACATCTTCATAATTTGTTTCGATTCTAATATAAACAACTTTTAATCATTTCAATCTGTTCAGGCATTTACTAACTTTGAAGCTAAATGTACCTGATCAAATCACCGCTTCTGCTAAAATGGTATTATCCATCGCTGTTATGGAATAAATCCCGCACCGAAAAAGTTATTTATCTGACCTTTGACGATGGACCTATACCCAATGTTACAGATTTTGTATTAAAAACTCTGAAAGTCTTTAATGCTAAAGCTACTTTTTTTTGCATCGGCGATAATATTGTTAAACATCCCGGTGTTTTCGAACGTGTAAAAACCGACGGGCATGCCATTGGCAACCACACTTTCAATCATTTAAAAGGATGGAAAACCGATGATGAAACCTATCTGGAAAACACGCTTAAGTGCCAGGAACTTACACAATCTAACCTTTTCCGCCCACCTTATGGGAGGATCAAAAAAAGCCAGATTCGTAGTTTAGAGCTTGGAGCTTGGAGTTCGGAGTCTAACGCGCCAAACAACCCACAACTCACAACTCATAACTCCAAACTCGACATCGTCATGTGGGATGTACTCAGCGGCGATTTCGACATTAATCTCTCGCCCGAAAAATGCTACCAGAATGTGATCAAACATACCGAAAACGGTTCTATCATAGTTTTTCATGATAGCTTAAAAGCATTTGATCGTTTAGAATATGCATTGCCCAGGGTTTTAGCCTATTTTACCGAAAAGGGTTTCACTTTCGCTACGCTTTAGCGATTGTTGTGCCAATTCAGGCATGCCTGCTCCAGTAAGTTGAAACAGGATTTCTGTCAGATTACCAATGAGAAGCTGTTCGAAAACGGACAAAACTGTACGGAATTGAACGATTAACTAAAGTAAGCGAACTGTTCCCCTAAACTGTATACAACAATTTAACCAATCTAGTTGTTTAGAACAATTCCAAATTACGTAATCACCTACTCATGTCCGATAAAAAGATTGCTTTTTATTATTTTTGTTCCATCCAAAAAATTCACTTTTTTGGCCTATAACCACAAATTAATCACAATTAATAGTATTCTTTGGGAAAGTGTATTAATATACAACACTCCGCGAAAAAGGATAAATAGCTAAGATGAGTATTTATAACGATTATATTAAAGAGATTGAAGAACGTAAAATCCAGGGTCTTCATCCTAAACCTATTGATAGCGCCGAATTATTAAGCGAAATTATCGATCAGATCAAAAATGTAAATAATTTTAACAGGGCAGATGCTGTTAATTTTTTCATATACAATACCTTGCCGGGTACCACGGCCGCAGCAGGTGTTAAAGCCCAGTTCTTAAAAGAAATTATTGCAGGTGAAACTGTTGTTGCAGAGATTACACCTGATTTTGCTTTCGAGCTCTTATCTCACATGAAGGGCGGTCCTTCCATTAAGGTTTTGTTGGATATTGCCCTGGCAGACAATGGTGATAAAGCCAAAAAAGCTGCCGATGTGCTTAAAACACAGGTATTCTTATACGATGCGGATACCGATCGTTTAAAAGAGGCTTACCACAACGGCAATGCCATTGCCAAAGAAATACTGGAAAGTTACGCCAAAGCTGAATTTTTTACCGGATTACCTCCTGTTGCTGAAGAAATTAAAGTAGTAACCTTTATAGCAGGTATTGGCGATATTTCTACCGATTTATTATCTCCGGGTAACCAGGCGCACTCGCGTTCTGATCGTGAATTACACGGCAAATGCATGATTACACCAGAGGCACAACAGGCCATTAAAGACCTTCAGGCACAACATCCAGATAAAAGCGTGATGCTGGTAGCCGAAAAAGGTACCATGGGCGTAGGTTCTTCACGTATGTCGGGCGTAAACAACGTGGCCCTTTGGACAGGCAAAAGATCAAGTCCTTATGTGCCATTTGTAAACATTGCACCAATTGTTGGTGGCACCAATGGTATTTCGCCTATTTTTTTAACCACGGTTGATGTGACAGGTGGTATTGGTATCGACCTTAAAAACTGGGTAAAGAAAACCGATGAGAATGGAAATGTAGTGCGCAATGAAAATGATGAACCGGTTTTAGAAGAAGTATATTCAGTAGCTACCGGAACGGTGCTTACCATTAATACCAGAACCAAAAAATTATATAACGGCGATCAGGAGCTGATTGATATTTCAAAAGCTTTAACGCCGCAAAAAATGGAATTCATTAAAGCGGGTGGCTCTTACGCCATCGTTTTTGGCAAGAAAATCCAAACCTTTGCGGCCAAAACTTTAGGGATAGAAGCTCCGGTTGTATTTGCTCCGGCTAAAGAAGTATCTGTTGAGGGTCAGGGTTTAACTGCTGTAGAGAAAATATTTAACAGAAATGCGGTAGGTTTAACACCAGGTAAGGTTTTACATGCCGGTTCTGATGTGCGCGTAGAAGTAAACATTGTAGGCTCTCAGGATACTACCGGTTTAATGACGGCTCAGGAACTAGAGGCTATGGCTGCAACGGTGATTTCACCGATTGTTGACGGTGCTTACCAGTCAGGTTGCCACACGGCATCTGTATGGGATAAAAAAGCACAGGCGAACATCCCAAAACTGATGAAATTCATGAATGATTTCGGGGTGATTACGGCGCGTGACCCTAAAGGTACTTATCATTCAATGACTGATGTTATCCATAAAGTATTGAATGATATTACAATTGATGAATGGGCAATCATCATTGGTGGCGATTCACACACCCGTATGTCAAAAGGTGTGGCTTTCGGCGCCGATTCTGGTACAGTGGCGTTGGCACTAGCTACCGGCGAAGCCTCTATGCCGATTCCGGAATCAGTAAAAGTAACTTTCAAGGGCGAAATGAAAGCACACATGGATTTCCGTGATGTGGTACATGCCACACAACTGCAGATGCTGCAACAGTTTGATGGAGAAAACGTATTCCAGGGCAGGATCATCGAGGTACACATCGGAACTTTACTGGCCGATCAAGCCTTTACTTTTACCGATTGGACTGCCGAAATGAAAGCAAAAGCTTCGATCTGTATTTCGCAGGATGATACTTTAATCCAATCGCTGGAAATTGCGAAAAACCGTATCCAGATCATGATTGACAAAGGTATGGACAACCATAACCAGGTGCTTCAGGGATTGATTAACAAAGCAAACAAACGCATCGAGGAAATTAAAACCGGTATTAAACCCGCTTTAATGCCTGATACAAATGCTAAATATTATGCAGAGGTAGTAATTGACCTGGATTTAATCAACGAACCTATGATTGCCGACCCTGATGTGAACAATGCCGACGTTTCTAAACGTTATACACATGATACCATCAGAGATTTAACTTTTTACGGTGGTGATAAAAAAGTAGACCTTGGTTTCGTTGGTTCTTGCATGGTACATAAAGACGATTTGAAAATCGTTTCACAATTATTAAAAAACGTAGAGAACCAAACCGGTAAGGTAGAGTTTAAAGCACCACTGGTAGTGGCTGCTCCTACTTACAATATTATTGATGAACTGAAAGCAGAAGGCGACTGGGAATACTTACAGAAATACTCAGGATTTGAGTTTAGCGATGCCTTGCCTAAAAGTGTAGCGCGTACCGAATACGAGAACATCATGTACCTGGAGCGCCCTGGGTGTAACCTTTGTATGGGTAACCAGGAAAAAGCTGCTAAAGGTGATACTGTGATGGCTACTTCTACCCGTTTATTCCAGGGGCGGGTGGTAGAAGACAGAGACGGCAAAAAAGGGGAATCATTACTGGCTTCTACCCCTGTTGTGGTTCTTTCAGCTATCCTGGGTCGCATTCCAAGCATCGAAGAATATAAATTAGCAGTAGATGGCATTAACTTAACCAAGTTTACCCCTATTTCTACAAAACAATAAGAAACAAAAAAGCATATTATTTGTTAACTTTTAGAAAAGGCTATCGGAGAAAATCTGATAGCCTTTTACTTTGCATAAATAATTGCATAGAATGGTTTTAAATAAGATATTATGACAAATCTCGAAAATAAATCTGTTTAAAATTGTTTACTTTAGAGAGTACCTTATTGATAATAATTATAAAAATTTAAGTATGGCTTTTGATATAGACATGATTAAAAAGGTGTATGCAAACTTCGGTAGCCGCGTAGAGGCTGCACGTAAAGTTGTGGGCAGGCCTTTAACATTATCTGAAAAAATATTATATGCACACCTTTGGGATGGAGATCCTAAAAAGGCGTTTAAGCGTGGATCTGATTATGTAGACTTTGCACCAGACCGCGTAGCGATGCAGGATGCTACCGCGCAGATGGCTTTATTGCAATTTATGCAGGCGGGCCGTCCGAAGGTTGCAGTGCCTTCTACTGTACATTGCGATCACTTAATTACAGCCAAAGAAGGCGCGGCCATAGATTTACCTCACGCCAAAACAGAAAGTGCAGAAGTTTTTGATTTCTTGTCATCTGTATCCAACAAATATGGTATCGGTTTCTGGAAACCAGGCGCTGGTATCATCCACCAGGTTGTACTGGAGAATTATGCTTTCCCGGGTGGAATGATGATCGGTACCGACTCGCACACGGTAAATGCCGGCGGTTTAGGCATGGTGGCTATTGGCGTTGGTGGTGCTGATGCCTGTGATGTAATGGCGGGTTTACCATGGGAACTAAAATTCCCTAAATTGATCGGTGTAAAACTAACCGGTAAATTAAACGGCTGGACGGCTGCTAAAGATGTAATCCTAAAAGTAGCTGGTATTTTAACGGTAAAAGGTGGTACAGGAGCCATTGTAGAATATTTTGGCGATGGCGCTACCTCCATGAGCTGTACAGGTAAAGGTACCATTTGTAATATGGGTGCCGAAATTGGTGCAACAACTTCTACCTTTGGTTACGATGAAAGCATGGAGCGTTACCTACGTGCAACCAACAGAAACGAAGTGGCAGATGAGGCGAATAAAATTGCCGCTTATTTGACCGGCGACGCTGAAGTTTATGCTGATCCTGAAAATTATTTTGATCAGGTGATCGAGATTGATTTAGATACTTTGGAGCCTTACTTAAATGGTCCTTTTACACCAGATTTAGCTACCCCGGTTTCGCAAATGAAAACGGAAGCAGAAAAAAATGGCTGGCCATTAAAAGTAGAATGGGGCTTAATCGGTTCTTGTACTAACTCTTCTTACGAAGATTTATCAAGGGCAGCTTCTATTGCTAATCAGGCTATTGCTAAAGGTTTAACCACCAAAGCGGAGTTTGGCATTAACCCGGGATCTGAGCAGGTACGCTATACCGCAAACCGTGATGGTTACCTAAAAACTTTCGAAGATTTGAATGCAACAATATTCACCAATGCCTGCGGTCCATGTATTGGTATGTGGGACCGTACAGGTGCAGAGAAAGCTGAAAAAAACACCATTGTACACTCATTTAACAGAAACTTTGCTAAACGAGCCGATGGTAACCCGAATACTTTCGCTTTTGTAGCTTCGCCGGAAATGGTGGCAGCCATTGCCATTTCGGGTAATTTAGGATTTAACCCATTAACAGATACCTTAACTAACGATAAAGGTGAGCAGGTTAAATTAGACCCGCCTACCGGCTATGAATTGCCAACCAAAGGTTTCGCAGTAGAAGACGCAGGTTTCCAGGCACCAGCAGCTGACGGCTCCCAGGTACAGGTTTTGGTTTCGCCAACTTCGCATCGTTTACAATTGTTAGATCCGTTTGCGCCTTGGGAAGGCACCGACCTGAGAGGGCTGAAACTCCTGATCAAAGCTAAAGGTAAATGTACTACCGACCATATTTCTATGGCAGGCCCATGGTTAAAGTTCCGTGGCCACCTGGACAACATCTCTAATAATATGCTAATTGGTGCGGTAAACTATTTCAATGACAAAACAGATACCGTTAAAAACCAGTTAACTGGCGAGTATGGTCCGGTACCAGCTACACAACGCGATTATAAAGCTGCTGGTTTGGGCTCAATCGTAGTGGGCGATGAAAACTACGGCGAAGGCTCATCACGTGAGCATGCAGCCATGGAGCCACGTCACCTGGGCGTACGTGCCGTATTGGTAAAATCTTTTGCCCGTATTCACGAAACCAACCTCAAAAAACAAGGTATGCTGGCCTTAACTTTTGCCGATAAAGACGATTACGATAAAATTTTAGAAGGTGATACGGTAGACATTTTAGGCTTAACCGATTTTGCTCCTGACCAACCGTTAACACTGGTATTACACCATGAAGATGGTACTACAGAGCAGTTTGCTGTTAACCATAGTTATAATGCACAACAAATTGAGTGGTTTAAAGCTGGTGGTGCGTTGAACATCATCAGGGCTGAAGCAGCGGCTAAGGCAGCGTTATAGTCTGAAGTCCGGTGTCGGAGGTCCGAAGTCCGCATGTAGGATATCAATCCCGTTTTGACTTAACAAAACGGGATTTTTTGTTTTCATAAAAGAATCGTTCTCTCGACTGAAACGCAGTGAAACGGAGATCTATTTAATTGGATTTAGCTTCGCTGATCACTTGTCTTGTTCTGAACTTTCTTACCAATATAACGGCCGCATAGCTAATGGCCGTTTCTTTTCGCTAACCATGTTAGGAATTCAGTAGTTTTTACCCACCTGCACTTGCAGACAGAGCGAAGTCTATCTATACAGATTTCTCGACTCCGTTGCACTCCGCTCGAAATGACGTTCCTCTTGAAGCTTATACTGTTCATTTTAACTCCGTTGTTTTTTTAAAAATGGTTGCCAGTAGTTACGATGGAATAGATAACAAGATAAAATCTACTCAAACTCATATCCACAATCATAACAATGATGGCACTTATTGGCTTTAATTGGGGTAGTAAAAGTTAAAAAAGCTAGTATAGTAGCCCAAAGACTATATTTTTTATCGGTTGCCATACCATAGCCTACGTTGGTAGAGCCGCATTTTTCACAAACGGTTTTACCTTCGACTGATTTTTCTTCACCGGTAATTTCATCTGACGATTCAAAATCCAAACTATTGTCTTCAGCCAACAAAGCATTAATGGCTTCCACATCCCGTTCAAAAACAATGAGTTTAACACCGCCAATGGCCTGGTTATAGAGCGGCTGGATTGTAGAAACATTTTCGTCGGCCAGGAAACAGGCAAATCCACTATCTTCGAATTTGGCTTTTATGATATTGGCCTCCATCGGGTTGTAATAGGTGCTATAAACTACGGTTCTATCATCCATATTCCAAACATAAGAATTTGTTTTATAATCAGAACGGCTGAAAATCAATTATGTTTTGAGAAATTCTTTCCACCAGTAGCCCGAATCTTTAATGGTACGTTCCTGGGTTTTAAAATCATTGTAAATCAACCCAAACCTTGCTGTAAAGCCCTCTGCCCATTCAAAATTATCCATTAATGTCCAGGCCATGTAACCCGCGATATTTACTCCTTCATTTTTTAGCTTGAGCAGTGCCGAAAGGTAAAGTTTAAAATATTCTATCCGTTCTGGATCATTTACACGCTTATCAATCAATTTATCATGGTAGGCAGCGCCATTTTCGGTAATGATAATATTTTTGATCGCCGGATAGGCTGCAAACTGTTTTACAATATTGTAAAAGCTATCGGCATTAATTTCCCAACCCATTGCCGTATGCGGTTTTTTTCTGCTCTTGGCTTTCACTTCCCAGGCCTGGATGACAGGGATGAAAGCATTGTATTTCACCGTTAACGGAAAATAGTTTTGAAGACCGACAAAATCAAAGTCGAATTTCATCCTTTCCTGCAATCGCCAGGTACCATACTCAATCTGGAATTTTTCAAGTACATCCCAATCTGCCGTAGGAAAACCCATGCCTAAGGTAGGCTCTACAAACAAACGGTTCATCAAACAATCTATCCGCTTTGCAGCCAGTACATCATTATCGCTTTCGGTGTAAGGGATTATTTCTGAGCAGGAATATGTAGTTCCGATGTTAGCATTGGCCACCTCGGCGCGTAAAATTTTGCCGCCCTCGGCCTGTGCTAAAGCCGTATGCAATACTGCAGGAAAAAAATTGGTCAAGCCTGTTTTCCCCGGCGCATGTATTCCAAGCATATAACCCAAAGAAGTATAACCAAAAGGTTCATTCAGTACGATCCAGTTTTTTACTTTATCGCCATATTCTAGTGCACAGATCATAACAAATGCATTAAAGGCTGCATTAATGCTAAAGCTCGTCCATCCACCCTCATCTTCTAAGGCCTGGGGCAAATCCCAATGATAGAGTGTAACATAAGGTGTGATTCCTTGTGATAAACATTCATCAATAAGATGATGGTAAAAACGGATGCCTTCCTCGTTTACTTCTCCTCTTCCATTGGGCAAAATCCTTGCCCAGGCGATAGAAAACCTAAACACTTTAAATCCCAGATATTTAACGAGCGCAACATCTTCGGCATAACGATGATAAAAATCGCAGGCAGGATCTAATTTATGGTTCTTTTTAATCTTGCCGTTTTTTGCCGTAAAGGTATCCCAGATGGATGGGCCTTTACCGTACTGTGTTGCTGTACCTTCTATCTGCGCCGCAGCAGTAGCTACTCCCCACAAAAAATCCGATCCAAAATCACTTGCTTTAACCATTGTTTACCGATTAATTGCCGTAAGTTGCGAGTTTAATATTAACAAATCATTAACAAGCAAAATGATTCGAAATAAAAACAATTTTTAATATTTTTACCCATGCGCTACTCCTTCATTTCTTTTCTATTGGTATCATTAAATCTCGCTGCCTTTGGAAAATTTGCACCACCTCTTAATGATGAACTGATAAATGCCGTAAATATTACCAATACGAGTGCATATTGTAGTGCGGATGCCGAATTTAACAATTTAGAAGCTACAGCAAGTAACCATAATAAAGCCCTAAACTGGCCATCAGTTGGAAAAGATGTATGGTATAAGTTTACCGCATCCAAGTTTGATGTTAATATTTCTGTTAGCGGAAAAATTGATGCCGCTAGTAAAAATACCCTGATTGCCCCATTGGTGGCCCTATATTCTTTTGATGCGGCAACAGGCTCGATAAGCGAGCAGGCTGGCTCGCAAGCCACATCAAATAATGTTATTTCATTATACAAAGGCGCTTTAACAGTGGGCCAGGTATACTATGTTAGGGTAAGTGCAGCGAACGATGCTACCGGTACCTTTAAACTTTGTATTGATAATTATTTCCCACCCATACAACCGGGGCAAGATTGTGGAACCTTCTCGGTACTATGCACAAAAGAAACCTTTACACAGCTTAATGTAACGGGAGCAGGAGCTAACAATCAAGAATCGGCCGGAACCTGCCTGGGTAAAGAATCTAACTCCGCCTGGTATATGTTTAAAGCTTCCAAGCCCGGTGATTTGACTTTTATTATCACGCCGACGGTAACCTCAAATGATATTGACTGGATTTTTTATGATTTAGGTATAAACGGAGATTGCAGTAAAGTAAGTGGCGCAACAGCTATACGTTGTGCATCGGGCAGTGGTGTAGATTGCAGTCCTTCTTATTATAAAACCGGCCTGAGCATGACGGAAACAGATTTAACTGAAGCATCAGGATGCCCTGCTGGCCAAAATGGCTTTGTGAAATACGTAGAGCTCGAACAGGATCATGTTTATGCGTTACTCATCGATAATTACTCGGGAGGGAATAATGGCTTTACTTTGGAATTCGGGGGCACGGCAGATTTTGCAGGGCCAACCGCGGAGATCGATGTTAAAAAACTAAATCCATGTACCAACAGCCAGACGTACATTTTTGAAAGCAGAGCATCAAACTTTGCTACCTTAAAATGGTCTTTTGGCGAAGGGGCAAGCCTGACTTCTGCCACCACAGCAGGACCATTTACCGTAACATACAGCACTCCGGGAGAGAAAATTGTGGTTTTAGAAGCCAAAGGTACAAACGGTTGCAATGTAGTGACCACGCAAACTTTTATTGTAGCAAATACACCTGAAAAACCAGCAATAAGTGCGTCAAATGTTAATTTATGCCAGGGAGATGTACTAAAATTGAGCACACCTTTTTTAAATTTAGCCAGCTACCACTGGTCAGGCCCAAACAATTTTAATTCGACAAGCCAAAATCCCGAAATTCCGGCAATCGGACCTGAGATAGCTGGTACCTACAAGCTTTATGTTCAGGTTGGGGATTGTGTGAGTGAGATAAATTCGGTGGAAATCTTATCGGTTGATTTAAAACCTGAAGCAATGTTTTCGATTGAGGTGAATAATAAGTGCGAAACCGATCAATCCTTTTCCTTTATCAATGCCTCTAAAAATTATACAAAGCTTACCTGGGATTTTGGCCAGGGAATAAAAAGCCAGGTTGCCACGGGTAACGACAGCAAAACAATAAACTTTACTAACCCTGGACTTAAAACAATCACGCTAACAGTTGAAACCAATAATGGCTGCCTATCAACTTTTAAAAAAGACATTTTAGTAGAAGTGAAGCCGGAAAAACCAGAAATAACTATTAATCAACCTGCTTTTTGTTTAAAAGATATTATAAAATTATCGGTACCGGCACAAGATGGGATCACTTATGCGTGGACCGGGCCAAACAATTATTCTGCCAGCACAAATGCCATTGAAATTCCGATAACAGATTTTAATGTGGCCGGAGAATATCAGGTTGTATTAACATCAGGATCTTGCAGTTCTGCCCCTGCAACTATCGTCATTCCGGCTATTGCCAGAATTCCAATTGCTAACTTTTATACCGAACCCTCTTTTAATGTAAAATTTTCAGCGCCTGTACCCATAACATTTACCAATACCTCAGTTGACGGGGATTTTTATGAATGGCGTTTTGGTGACGGTTTTAGCTCCTCGGAAAAAAGCCCAACCCATATTTATCAAACCGATGGAATATTCCGAATTACGTTAACTGCATTTTCCAAAAACGGATGCTCTAATTCGCTCACCCAGGGCGATCTGATTATCAAAAAGAATACATCTACATTTGTTCCTAATGCATTTTCGCCAAATGGTGATGGGATTAATGACGAACTGGTTATTGGTGTAACCAACCTCAAAAAATATAACATTCATATTTACAATCGCCTTGGCACCCAAATATTCTCTACCAATAACATATTTGAAAATTGGAATGGCACTTATAAGGGTAACGAACTGCCAGTTGGTGTTTATTATTACATCATTTCTGGCCTTGACTTATCAAATAAAAACATTAAATATTCAGGCTCAATAACATTAATCAGGTAACTTGTCAAAATACGGTAACTTGTCAAAATACCTTCATTCGATCTAAAGCTGGATGATGGAAAAAAATATTTTCTTAGTGCCAGATGGTAACATCAGGCGCACCAAAATTAGACACCACAATTATCATAATTCACAACTATTAAACAGCTAATTTTGAACGAATTCAGCCTGGCTTTCTTCATTCCTTAACGGATAAGTTCTCATGCTGATAATGGTAATTAGAAACGTAGGTCCATAGGTAATCACAAATTCATCAATTGAAAGGTACCTTAATTTTCCAAATAACAACAGATACACTAAAAAGATGATAACTGACGCAACAAAGGCTTTAACTGCAATAGTGCGTTTATTATAAACTATCTTAGTTTTACCATCAATCTTCCTCATGTTAAATAAAAGTGCACAAAAAGTTAATATAAGGAATACGCCAGCGTCCTTTATATCAAGATTAACGTTGAAATTATAGTTTGCAGATACAAGCGACAGCAGATTTATATACCCCATCATAATGACAAAAGTGATAGGCAGGCAAAACAATAAAGTAGTTAATGTTACTTTTAAAGAATAATTGAGTGCTTGTTTCATAGCGTGTTTAATTTAGATTGAGCTTAGATGCACTAAGATACAAATTCTCTGATTTTTTCGCTACGTTTTTAGTACAGTCTGGTTTTAAGCGGCCTGACTGATCAAACTATTTTTGCTACAAGGCAAGATGGTCAGATCTTACACCACTTACAACCGGTAAAATCTGGAATCATTTATCAATCATCCAGCTTTAATCCAATCTCTTTCAGCAAAATAGCGGCATTAAAAGTTTTGCACGGACCGTGTTTTAACAGATAATCAAATCTCATTTCTCCATCTGTAATCTGGATATCAAAATGGAAATTCCGGACTGCTTCGGGATGATCGATAATCAGATCAGCCAGTTGCAGGTCGTGGGTAGCAAAAAGTGCAGGCGTGTTTTCAGCAATCAGCTTTTGGATAAAAACCTTTGATCCTAAATATTTATCGCGGCTGTTGGTGCCCCGAAGCATTTCATCAATCAACACAAAAGTGTCTTTATCTTTTACCACATTATCCAAAATCATCTTCAAACGGTTCAGTTCTGCTTTAAAGGTAGAGGTACTTTCGTTCAGCGAATCTTTAATCCGCATATAAGTATTGATGGAAAAAACAGCTAATTGCATTTTTTGGGCGCAAACCGGCGCCCCTGCATAAGCCAGCACCATATTAATGCCCAAAGTGCGCAGAAAAGTACTTTTACCTGCCATATTAGAGCCTGTTACAATATCAACAGTTGGTTTGGACTCCACCCGAAAATCGTTATTTACCCTTACCTCCTGATGAATAAGCGGATGACCAATATGAGTAGTAGCCAATGCAAACTGATCGGTAATGACCGGAAATACCCAATCTGGCTGATTATAAGCCATTGTAGCCAGCGAAATCAATTCTTCAAAATCGCCCAGATGGTCGAGTGCAGTAATTACATCTTTTGAAGATGATTGATACCAATTATCTAAATGAATACAGCATTTTAAATCCCAAAGTAAAAGCGCATTGAGTACACCTCCCACAATGATATTTAGCCTGGCATCAAAATTTTCGATAATCCTTGTTAAAGATCTAATCTCCTTACTAACCGGAATTTTCGAATCAAGTAAATTTAGTATGTAGCTGCTTTTCCAATTTTGGCTTTCTGTCCATAAAATGGCCCTTGCATATCCGTTTAGCTGGTTCGAACTTCCGCCGAAGCTATAAAACACTTTGTTTATTTTTGAGCCCAGCAATACGTTCCACCCAATATGGATTACAACCAAAAGCGCTAAAACTTTCCAGAAAACACTACTTACCAAAATTGCAGTCAGTATCATAGCAATAGAAATATAAGGCACCAGCCTAACATAAAACCGTATAAAAGATCCTTTAACAAAGCTCAGCTGTTCACCCAACTGGCTTTTTAGCTGCACTTTGATCTGCTCTATTTTTTCAGGATCGTAGCCATGCAGGTTAGCCCTAAACCTATAGGTTTCTGCTATATTATGTTTTATTTCTTTTATGGCTTCCTGCCGGAGCAATATCCGATCCCTTGTCGTTTTCCCTGAAAAATTTTTAGCCAGCAACCTGATGCCGGTTTTGGTACTGCAACGGTTGGTGAGCGCAAACAGTGATGAGGCACCAAAAATATCAAGATCGGATGTATAAGGATGCTGTTCAGCCTCGAATGCTTTACCATGGTCATATCCGTTAGGGGTACCATGCAGCATGTTCCATTCGTTTTGATAAACCCATAAGAGTTGTTTTTTATAATCGATTTCACGATCCAACCGGCTTTGTCTGCGCACTACAAATGCAAAGGCAATAACCGGCAGTACTAAACAAATCTGGATTAACGTGCGCAGGTTGTCGTCTGCTGAACGCAGCAGCAAAACAAAAAATAAAATTTCGGCCAGAAACAAGCCTATACGCAATAAGGAAAGCTGATCGATCAGTTTTTTTGTTCGATCTATATGGGCAGTAACCTCATTGATTTTCTCCTGGTAACCGGCTATTATGGCGTCTTGTAGTTGCTGCATAAACTTTATTTTGTATATATTTTCGAAGGTATCAGATCGATAGATTGTCTTTTTTGTTACAATTTCTCTAAGTTTGAATTTCAAAATCCTAAAGATAGGCAAATTATTAAATGAAGATTACCCTGATCGCCATTGGCAAAACTGAAGATAAATATTTAATTGAAGGAATTGAGAAATACATCAACCGACTAAAACATTATATCAACTTTAGTTTTTTAGCCATACCTGATGTAAAAAATGTTAAAAACCTGAGTGAAGCGCAACAAAAAGCAAAAGAGGCAGAATTGCTACATAAGCAGATCAATAATGGCGATATGGTAATTTTACTGGACGAGAATGGAAAAAAATATTCATCGGTTGAATTTTCCAGCTATTTAAACAAACAGATGATCGGCAGTGTTCAACATTTGATCTTTATTATTGGCGGGCCTTACGGATTTGACGACAGCATTTACAAACGGGCAAATGGCTTAATCTCACTATCTGATATGACTTTTTCGCACCAGATGATCAGGTTGTTTTTTGTGGAGCAGCTTTATCGCGGATTTAGTATCTTAAAGGGGGAACCTTATCACCATGCTTAGGATGGGAAATGTCTAAGGTCTGATGTGCGACTAGAATAAGATATGGAAAAAGGAAATATAAATCATCATTAAATAAAAAGACACTATGTTATTAGATAAATATAAAAGGGAATACAGGTACAAGAGCCGCCAGGGCGGCAGCAACAAATACTTATGGATCAGTATTATCATTTCACTGATTATTGGTGGCTTGATCTGGTATTTCGGTTAGGCGCATAAAAAAACACCAGACAAATTGCCTGGTGTTTTTTTATCTCCAGTATTATAGCTTAAACGCCTTTTTTACTTGTCATATTAGCTTTTTTAGCAGGAGCTGAAGTTTTAGTAGTTGCTTTTGCGCTGGCTGCTGCCTTAGCACCAGTAGCTTTTACTTTTTTATCGCCTGCTTTTTCTTCAGCTAATTTAGCTTCTGCAGCCGGAGCCGGAGTTTCAGGTGCCTCTTCCGTAAACAATGGCAAATCTTTTAAAAGGTTATACCAGGTAATGATTTTTTTCATATCTGAAGCATAAACTTTTTCCTGATCATGCCCGGGAGCAACTTCCAAAAAGAAAGCGCGTAAATCGCCTTTAAGATCCGGAGTACTTCCTTTAGCAGAAATTTTGGCAAAAATATCAGCCAGTTTAATTTCTTCTTCTTCGCCATATACCGTAATATCTTCTAACGAAGCTAATTTTGTGTTGGTGATGTTGGCTACAATTTTAGTTTTTTGCGCATCTAAGCCTTCTAAAATATAACCTACCTTATTTTGTCCGACCAGTTTAAATAAACCTGGTCTGCCAGATACGGCAACAATTCCTCTTAAGTTCATATTTTTTTTGAGATATGAGATTCGAGATATGAGACATGAGAAATCACTCAAATCAAATAACTAAAACTCCTTGTTCAATTATTAAATGAGAATTGGACATCAATCAGAGCAATCAAGTCTCAAATCTAATGTCTCAAATCTCGCATCTATTTTTAATCTTCTACAACTTCAATATTTACAATCTTATCACCCTGACGAATATCATCAACAAGATCTACATTTTCGATAACTTTACCAAAGCAAGTGTGGTTACGGTCTAAATGAGCAGTATTGGCTCTGCTATGACAGATGAAAAACTGTGAACCACCAGTATTACGGCCAGCATGTGCCATCGATAAAACACCACGATCGTGATATTGATTTTCACCATCCAGTTCGCAGTCGATTTTGTAACCCGGGCCACCAGTACCTGCTAAATGTGCCTTAGCCGGATCTTTTGAATTCGGACATCCGCCCTGAACCACAAAGTTAGGAATTACACGGTGAAAAGTTACGCCATCGTAAAAGCCCTCTTTAGCTAATTTTTTAAAGTTTGCAACGGCTTTAGGCGCATCGTTATCGTAGAATTCTACGGTCATATCACCTTTTTCTGTTTTTATTATTGCTTTACTCATATCAATATCGGTACTAATTTTAAATTTTGTCCGCCAAAAAATTTTATAATTTTTAGTAAAGGGCAAAAATAACAAAATTGTATAACTTATAACATCATTAAATTTTTCTATCCAGTTTAAATGCGGTATTTTAGTGTTTTAAGCTACCGATTTGATAAAGAAATATTATATCCTGTTAATCTGCCTGCTTTGCTCTTTAGGGCTAAGGGCTTCTTCCCTATTAATTTATATGGATGAGGACCAAAAAAACCACTTAAAAGCTTATGGCATTGCCTATTGGACCATCAGTAAACAACTGGAGGTGGATTGGCTTTTAAATTATCGTGGCGGAAGTTTTTTAATTAAATACAATAAAATAGTTGAAGATGAGCTTAAAATCCGCGGCGTATCTTATGAAGTAATGGCCGATGGAAAGGTAACCAACCTGCTAAACGAAATCAGCGATCCTGCTGTGAATATGGAAATGGTTAAACTGGAGAAAACGCCCAAAATTGCCGTTTACTCTCCAAAAAGTAAATTGCCCTGGGATGATGCTGTTACACTTGTTTTAACCTATGCAGAAATTCCATACGATGTGATTTACGATGACGATATTCTTCAGGATAAACTAAGCAAATACGATTGGCTGCACCTGCACCATGAAGATTTTACAGGTCAGTATGGCCGTTTTTGGGCTAACTTCAGGTATGCTACCTGGTACCAGGAAGATGTTAAAAACCAGGAAACACTGGCCAAACGTATGGGCTATAAAAAAGTTTCGGAAATGAAATTAGCCGTAGCCAAACACATTAAAGAGTATTGTGCCGGTGGCGGTTTTTTGTTTGCCATGTGCTCTGGTACCGACAGTTTCGACATTGCATTAGCTGCGGAAGGTGTAGATATCTGTGCCCAGATGTTTGACGGGGATGCCGCAGACCCGAATGCACAATCGAAGCTTGATTTTAACAAAACCCTTGCTTTTCAGAATTTCAGGCTGGATAACAATCCTATGAATTATGAATTTTCGGATATTGATGTCACCCAAACCCGTACACTTAACCAGGCCAACGATTACTTTACCTTATTCGATTTTTCGGCCAAGTGGGATCTGGTACCAACTATGCTTACACAGGATCATGACAAGGTAATTAAAGGATTTATGGGGCAAACCACTGCCTTTAAAAAAAGCCTGGTGAAAACGAGTGTAACCGTTCTGGGCGAGAATAAGGGTGCAGCAGAGGTACGATATTTACATGGCGAAATCGGCAAAGGTCAGTTCACTTTTTACGGCGGACACGATCCGGAAGATTATCAGCACGCGGTGGGCGATCCGCCAACAGACCTAAGTTTGCATCCAAATTCGCCCGGCTACCGCCTGATCTTAAACAATGTACTTTTTCCGGCAGCTAAAAAGAAACCTCAAAAAACTTAAACTTTCTTAAGTAACAGTTCGGCATGCCTGCGCTTGAAGTCAAAAAGAAATTTATTCTTGCTGTATTCCTATTATGTATACAGTAAATGGTTATTCTTATTAGTTCTGAACTAGACCGTAAATACACCCAATCTTCACTAAAATTATACTGATAGCCAATAATTTAGCTCATAAATTGTAACACACTTGATACTTTGGCACAGCTTTTGGATATGTACTGACAATTAACAACAGGGTAATACCTGAGATTTAAACCAGATTTTTATTAAAAAAAATATCATGAAAAAGTTATTATTAAGTGCTTCAGTAGTTTTATTAGCAACAGGTGCTTTTGCTCAAAACACCATGACAGGAAGTGATGCGAGATTTGGAATAAAAGCCGGAGTAAACCTGGCAAGATTTCACGCAAGTGGTACCGATGGAAGTACATCATTCAACGACAGTGCAAAGGATAATGTTGGGTTTAATGTTACCGCATTTGCTGATTTCGGTGTAGGAAACAATTTTTTCATCCAACCGGGTGTGTCATTGCAGAATAAAGGTACCAAATTTGAAGAGACAAGAACAATTGGTGGCGTTACCAATACAACCACTAACAAAGTAAATTTGATGGCTATTGAAGTTCCTGTAAACGCGGTATTTAGAATCCCTACAGGTGATGCTGGTGCGGTACAAATTTCAGCAGGTCCTTATGTTGGATTTAACATATCAGGAAAAAACAAATTTGAGACGGTTACAACTGGTGGCTCTGCTGCCGGAACAGTATCTGATGAAAATGATTTAAAATTTGGTTCAACTACCGATAAAGACTATGCATCTACGGAGTTTGGTGCCAACTTCGGTTTAGCATACCGCACTACATCTGGATTTCTGGTAGGTGCTAATTATGGTTTAGGTTTATCAAACCTGGTACCTAAAGATTCTAGATCTGGAGACGGTAAATTAACTAACCGTGTATTAGGCTTCACAGTAGGTTATTCATTCTAGAAATAAAGATCATTAAAGAACAAAACCCTTCTCCGTTTATAACCCGGGAAGGGTTTTTTATGTGATTAATTTTGCTGACCTGTTTAATCGTAGAAATTCCAGCTTACCCCAAATTTCAATAAGGCATCTTGCATAGGGTATCGGTTTACCGTATAGTAACCCGGTTGGAAAAGGCCTTGATTTACAAAATCATATTTAACAAAAATATTGGCCCTCTTCAAATTAGCCTTAAAAAAGACATCAACTATTGGTCTTGACGGCAGGTTTGTTGGATTGCGCTCATCAATATAAAATTGAGCTGTAGCCGGTGAATACAAGTAATTTGCATATTCAGAGTTATACCTTACATCAAATCCTACATTGGCCTTTAATACTTTGAAAAAGGTATTATCAAAATAAATACTGTTATAAGTATAAAAATCAGGTGTTCTTAATACGGCATTTTTATCTGTTTTCTGATAAGCGACATAGTTTTCCATCACAAATTTACCAAACCTGGTTTTCTTAGATACATCCACCCTAATTAGGCTAATATCGGCAGTAGTCTGTTTTGGTAAAATAGCAGTTGTGCCATTAGTATGATCTGCAGCAAAATAAAGATAGTTGCTGGTTAAGTAATATTTGGCGCCTGCAGTAAAACCATACCGATCATTAATGTAATTGAAGGATAAATTGGCAATTTTGGTATTCTTAAAATCGTTGTCTGTCCACTGGTAATGATTGCCATGGTAATAATTAAAAATAGCCGCCGGAGTTTGGTTCTGCGCATAAGCCCCCAACTCAATCCTGCCAATGGTTTTGCCTAAAAGAATTTTACTTTTCGCTTCATATAAATAATCGCCGGCATTTTCGCCCTGCAAAATTTGCTGTACATCTAGATTGAAATCTATGTTATTACAAAACCGATAACCCGCCGCACCTAAAATGGTGATGTTTTGATATGCAAACCTGCTTTGTTCATAACTGGTGCCATCTTGCTTTAAGCCCAGGTATTCATGTGTATAATAATCGTGCCTTACACCCGCATCAACCTTTAATTCATTTTTTATAACCGAACTATTTTTTGGCCTTAAAAAGAAACTGTAAATAAATTCATTCTTGATGTGTTTTACATGGGTAGAATCGTCGGTATATACCGTACTCGCCATTCCGGGAGGCAGCACATTGTTCGGATCAGCTCCGTTTTTATAGAAATCATAACTATCTTTATTATATTCAAACGTATAGGAAACCTTATTGGTAGGCAAAACCGCATTATTAACATTTACAGAGGTATCTATCCTGCCTACATAATAGGTTTGTTTCAAGAATATGGTATTTTTCCGGTATAGATTTCTCGCGTCAGCTAAGTTTATAGGCTCTGCCTCTCTTGAAATTTTAGAATAGTTAGGTTCGAATAACCCTGTAGCTACTGTAGAACCATTCTCATAGGCGCGCATGGTGTTGAAAATTGCCGATGCCCACATATTATAACGTTTATTGGGCGACTGATACCATGAAAATATGGCAACATTCAAGTTATCGCCACGCTGCCTGGAATAAAAACCCTTGGAATCGCCACGGTTAAAATTGACCCCAACGTTCCAGTTTTTTTTAATATTCTGTGTATGTACAGCCCTGAAAAGCTGCTCTTTTTGGCCCGCACTTATAAAGTATAAGCTGGTAAAGGGCGTTCTTGCCTGATAGTAAATGATATCATCAGGTGTTAAAGCATAATAATCAAGAGAATGAAAACCTACGTCAAAACCAATACGCTTACTGGGTTCGTAAAGTAAGGGCCTTGCCGAAAGCCCCATATTACCATTGTTAATGGTTGGATGGGCGGGCTGTAAAAGCGGACTATAGTTCTGAATATTAACCGTTGAGGTGTCAAGCGGCAATAGCACAATGCTATCTTTTGTTAAAGACAGCTTGGTAAAACGAATATATTTCGCGGTAAAAACTACAGAATCTTTGGCGCCATCCAGCTTCTTCCTAACTGAATCGAGTTCTTTATTGGTACCAACACTTGTTTTTAGATCTTGTGCAAAGGCTTTGCTTAAGCCTAAAAGCAGGAAGAGAAAAAAACAGATCTTAACAGCTTTATGCATCTTATAGTTCAGAAATTAAGCGGGTTAAAATCTCAGTCATCTTAGGTTCGGCTTTGGCTGCCGCGGCTAAAATTTCATCCAGGTCAAAAGGTTGCAGATCTTCCGGAAAACCTTCGTCTGTAAGTACCGAAATGGCAAAAACAGGCAAACCAGCATGGTTGGCCACAATAACTTCTGGCACCGTACTCATACCTACTGCGTCAGCTCCAATTAAACGCAGGTAACGGTACTCAGCTTTTGTTTCTAAATTAGGTCCGGAAACTGCAACATATACACCTTTATGACATTTGATATCAACACTTTTAGCGATTTCCAAGGCTTTGGCTATAATATTACGCTTATAAGGCTGGCTCATATCCGGAAAACGCGGGCCCAATTCACTTTCGATCAAACCACGCAACGGATTATCCGGCTGTAAATTGATATGATCGTCGATGATCATCAAATCGCCCTTTTTAAATTCGGGATTTAAGGAACCCGCAGCATTAGACACAATTAAATTTTCAATACCCAAACCTTTCATTACCCTAACCGGAAAAGTGATCTGTTGCATGCTATAGCCTTCATAGTAATGCAAACGACCTTGCATGGCTACAATTTTCTTCCCGTTTAATTTCCCAAAAATGAGTTTCCCGCTGTGGAACTCTAAAGTAGAAATAGGAAAATTAGGGATATTAGAATACATCAGCTGATGTTCAATTTCGATTTCTTTTACCAGACCACCCAGGCCAGTGCCTAAAATAATACCTATTTCGGGCTTAAAGTTCTCTGTTTTGCGTTTTATATATTCAACGGTTTCTTCTATTGCTCTTAACATAATTTAAAATGAGTTCGTCAAAGGTAATCTTATCTTCTTCAAATAATTCAACCTCTATGGGTAAATAATATATAGGTAAATCTACCAGTAAATCTTTAAATCCGGTAGCTCTTAAACGTTTGCTATCCTTTTCTGTTGTGATAACAATTTTATCTTTTTTATTGCTGGCCATAAAAGCCGATTTAAACTTCTTAAGATCATCATTTTTAAAAGCATAATGATCAGGAAATTTTTCGTGTTTAATGGTTCCGGTGTATTTTTCAAGTTCTTCTATTAATGGATCGGCATTTGCGATTCCGGTGAGCAGGAAAATTTCGAAATTTTTAACCGACTCTAGTGTTTGGCGTTCGTTCTGGTATAAATGGATCAGATCGCCATATTTTAAGTAAGAATGTAGTACAGGCTGATCTGCATTTGGCTGTAATTCATTTACCGATGCCTGTTGGGCCACATGCAATAAAGGCACGGGCGATTTGGTAACCAAAAACACATCGGCTCTTTTGCGCGAGGAGAAAACATCCCTTAAATTACCTGCAGGCAGCAAAAACTGCAAAGTGCCTAGTTTCCTAAACTCAAACAGCAAAATATTTAATCCAGCCCTAATGGCGCGGTGCTGAAAAGCATCATCCAGAATGATCACATCATGATTGTTTTGCAACTGTTTTACCCCTTTTACCCGGTCTTCGCATACCGCCACGGTAACGTGCTTAAATTTCTGGTAGTACTGTAAAGGTTCATCACCAATTGTTTCGGCAGTGGCATCATCATTGGCCAGGATAAAACCTCTGGTTTTCCGCCCATAACCCCGGCTTAAAATAGCTACTTTATAGTCCGAAAGCAACCTGACGAGGTATTCGGTAGTTGGTGTTTTTCCAGAGCCGCCAACAGCGAGGTTGCCCACGCAAATCAAAGGTAGGTTGAATGATACACTGCGCATGATTCCCCAATCATAAAGCTTTTTCCGTAGTGTAATGGCCATGGCATAAACCAATGAAAAAGGAAGCAATAAAAGGCGTAAATAATTAACTAGCATAGTATCGTGTTTTCAAAATTACTGATTATTTAAAAAAGAACGGCATTGCTTTAGGCAATGTCCTTAAACTGAACCTTTGCCGTTTAAAAATGTTTGCTGAATAATACCCACTCGGAAACTACTATGGTTTAAATTGATGAGGTTATATTTTATTTTTATACGCCCTTTTTCACAAAAAACATAAATAAATATCTTCAAATGAGTAATTAGTAGCTGGCCAGTTATTTCCCATTCTTATATAACCGTGTTGGCCCTACTCACACCCCGTATTTTACTATGGATCGATAAGGCAATAACCTGCTGGAGGGAAATTTTATCCGGATAAAAACACGTTTGTAAAAGAGCGTAAACAGAAACGCTAAACAAGAAACGCGCAGATGGCAACATCTGAAAGCACATTAAACGATTAGATGAAAGTAGCCTACATCGCATTAGCACATTGTACAGCTGGCTTGCAAAGCCCGGTATTTACTCTACATTTCCTTCTGTGATTAAAAACAACAAACGGAACAAATAGCGCATTAAAACGTTATATTAGCATTCCGTCTTATTTTATGCAGGCCGAAACAGAAATTTTAATTATTGGGGGTGGATTGGCAGGCTTAACTGCAGCACTTCACCTGAATAAGGTGGGTTTAATGGTTACATTGATCGAGAAAGATACTTATCCCCACCATAAGGTTTGCGGTGAATATATTTCGAACGAGGTAATTCCTTATTTTAAATGGCTCGGACTGGATATCGAAAGCCTCGCACCTACATTCATCAGCGACCTGCTTTTTACTTCAAATCTAAGTAAAAGTATACAAACTAAACTGCCACTGGGTGGCTTTGGTTTGAGCAGGTATACGCTCGATCATTATCTGTATAGCGAACTGATCAAAAGAAAGGTAAATATTGTTCATGACCGCGTTGTAGAAATCAGTTTTGCCAACAACCAATTTACAGTAGCCACTACAAACCATACCTTTAATGCTGCTTACGTAATTGGTGCATATGGAAAAAGATCTTCTATTGATATTAAATTAAACCGGCCTTTTATGAGCAAGCAATCGCCTTACCTGGCTGTTAAAGCACATTACAAAGGCAATTTCCCTAATCATCTGGTTAGTCTCAACAATTTTGAAGGCGGTTATTGTGGTGTTTCAAAGGTTGAAAACGAACGGTTAAATATTTGTTACCTTGCAAATTATGAGCACTTCAAAAAACACAAAAACCTATCTGGCTTTCAGGAAAACGTACTATATAAAAACAGGTATCTAAAAGATATTTTAGAAAATGCGACCAGCTTATTCGACAATCCATTAACCATTAGTCAGGTTTCTTTTGAACGTAAAGACCCCGTGTACGACCATATTTTAATGGTTGGCGATACTGCAGGCTTGATCCATCCGCTTTGCGGTAATGGTATGGCTATGGCCGTTCACGCTGCAAAAATTGCTTCAGAACTTTTGCAGCAAAGAATAGATGGCAAGATCAGTTCGCGTGTGGCACTGGAAGCAAGTTATACCGCATACTGGAACAGGGAATTTAAAAGCCGCTTAAAAATGGGAAGAATGTTAGCCACCTTGCTGATAAACACTCAATTAGAAAGCTTAGCGGTAAATACATTAATTAAAATGCCATTTTTGTTCCATAGCATAATAAAAAAAACACATGGCAAGCCCATCACAATATCATCATAAATGCCAGTAAACACCGAATTCAGAAGCACAGCACCAGAAATTATGGATGATTTCGCCATGGAGGGCGAAATATTGCGCGATGCGCTCGACAAAATAGCCAGCATTAATCAACTTCTTGGTGGCAATAAAGTTACCCTGGCAGGAGTTAAAATGTTAATCGCCAGCAAACCATCCGATCAGGTTTTCCGTATTACCGATATTGGCTGCGGAAATGGAGACATGTTGCGCACTTTGGCTGATTACGCAAAAAAGAAAGGTTTGCATTTTATTTTAAAGGGAATAGATGCCAATAAATTTACAATCAGTCATGCGCAAAGTTTATCAACCAACTACCCTAATATAACCTATGCCTGCAGCGATATTTTTGATGATTTAAGTAAAACAGAACCTTGCGATATTATGCTTTGCACTTTAACGCTTCATCATTTTAAAGATGAAGAAATTATAAATCTGTTACAGAATTTTAAAAGATCGGCAACAATGGGGATTGTAATAAACGACCTGCAGCGAAGCGCAATAGCCTATTACCTGTTCAAGGCGCTTTGTTATGTTTTCAGGTTAAATGATATGTCGAGAGAAGATGGATTAATATCCATTTTACGTGGATTCAAAAGGGCAGATTTGCTAAAGTATACAAAACAATTAAACCTAAAATCAAGTTCCATAAAATGGAAATGGGCTTTCCGCTACCAGTGGATAATTAAAACAACATGAGCGTAACCATAAAAGCAGTAAGTAAAGCCTTACCAGCATACTCGCGGTCAACCGCCGACATTTTACCTCTTTTAGATAGCTGGCTGATCGATCAGGATGACCGCTTCATCAGAAAGGTAAAAAAAATTTTTGAAGGCGCTGCGGTAGATAAAAGATACTCGATCATGGCGCCCGAAGATGTTTTTAGTGATTTAAGCTTCGAGGAAAGAAACGACATTTATGTGCGCGAAGGCATAAAGCTAGGAGCCGAATGTTTGGAAACCGCACTCGAAAAAGCCAGTTGGCAGGCACAGGATTTAGATTACATCATTACCGTAAGCTGCACAGGAATCATGATTCCATCTTTGGATGCTTATCTGATCAATCTGCTTAAACTCCGTCAGGACATTGTTCGTTTACCCGTAACCGAAATGGGTTGCGCTGCTGGTGTATCGGGTATGATTTATGCGAAGAATTTTCTGAAAGCTAACCCAGGCAAGCGTGCAGCGGTGATTGCGGTAGAATCGCCCACAGCAACCTTTCAGTTAAACGATTATTCGATGGCCAATATCGTTAGTGCGGCCATATTTGGTGATGGTGCTGCCTGTGTATTATTAAGCTCGGATAAAGAAGATACCGGGCCGGAGATTCTGGCAGAAGAGATGTACCACTTTTATGATGCAGAGGAAATGATGGGCTTTAAACTCACCGATACCGGACTGCAAATGGTACTGGATGTAGCCGTTCCTGAAACCATTGCTAATCATTTCCCGGATATCATCCATCCATTTTTGAAGAAAAACGGGTTCGAAATCAATGATATCAATCATTTAATCTTCCACCCGGGCGGAAAAAAAATTATTCAGACTGTTGAAGAATTATTCGGACAGCTTGGCAAAAATATAAACGACACAAAAGAGGTATTAAGGCTTTATGGAAACATGAGCAGTGCTACGGTTCTTTATGTTTTGGAACGGATGATGGATAAAAAACCGATGCCGGGAGAAAAAGGGCTGATGTTAAGCTTTGGCCCAGGTTTCTCAGCACAACGCATACTCCTACAATGGTAAAGTTTATCCACTCAATAATCTGCTCATGACAACAGAAGAAATACTAGCTCAACTGCCTTATGGTAAACCGTTTCTTTTTGTTGATGAGTTACTGCACGTTGATGAAAGTGGAGCTAAAGGCACTTACACCTATGCTAAAGACCTAGCCTTTTATAAGGGCCATTTCAAAAATCACCCCGTTACGCCAGCAGTAATCCTTACTGAAACCATGGCGCAGATCGGCTTGGTTTGCCTGGGCATTTACCTGCTTAAAGGGATTGGAACTGATCAAAATATATCCATTGCCATGACTTCAAACGCCGTTGATTTTTTAAAACCTGTTGCACCCGGCGAGCAGGTGACGGTTACGAGCGAAAAAGTGTATTTTAGGTTTAATAAACTCAGCTGTAAGGTAAAGATGGAAAATGCAGCCGGAGAGGTAGTTTGCAAAGGAAATATTTCTGGCATGTTAATTCCGAAAGAAAATGGATAATAGAGTGGTCATTACGGGTTTAGGGGTATGCGCGCCCAACGGCACTACTATTAATGAGTTTTCTGATGCCATAAAACAGGGTATTTCTGGCATTCGGCACCAGCCGGATCTGGAAACCTTAAACTTTTCCTGTCAGATAGCTGGTAAACCATTGCTTAGCGAAGAACGGATCAGCCAATATTTTACACCGCTTGAATTGCGGAACCTAAACAGTACAGGTATTGTTTACGGTGTTATTGCTGGTTTAGATGCCTGGCAGGATGCAGGCCTAACCATCGAAAATAATGACGAACCCGACTGGGATAGTGGCACCATTTTCGGAACAGGTACTTCCGGTATAGATAAATTTAGATGGGCCATTAACAAAATAGACGCGCTCGAAATTAAAAAACTGGGCAGTTCAGTCGTGATCCAAACCATGGCCAGTGGCGTGAGTGCTTTTATCAGTGGGAAACTGGGCTTAGGCAACCAGGTCAGTACCAATTCATCTGCCTGCGCAACAGGAGTCGAAAGTATATGGCTGGCCTGCGAAAGAATTAAAACCGGTCAGGCTAAAAGAATTTTAGCAGGAAGTACCAGCGACAGCGGACCTTATATTTGGGGTGGTTTTGATGCCATGAAAGTTTGTACTTATAAGCATAATGATGCACCTGAAAAAGGTAGCCGCCCGATGAGTTCAACAGCAAGCGGCTTCGTGCCGGGAAGTGGCGCAGGTGCTTTGGTATTGGAATCGCTTGAAAGTGCATTGGCTAGAAAAGCTAAAATTTATGGCGAAGTACTTGGTGGTCATATCAATTCGGGCGGTCAGCGGGGTTTAGGCTCCATGACCGCACCAAACCCTACAGCAGTACAACGCTGTATCCAGGCTGCATTAAAAAATGCGGGTATTGAAGCACAAGAAATCGACTTGATTAACGGCCACCTTACCGCGACTACTAAAGATGCGCTGGAAATAGAAAACTGGAAAGTAGCCCTACAGTTACCTGATGGTAATTTTCCATACATCAATTCTTTAAAGGGTATGATTGGTCATTGTATTGCAGCATCCGGGAGTATAGAATGTGTGGCCTCGATACTTGAGCTTACAGAGGGTTTCATCTTTCCCAATATTAATTGTGAAGACTTAAACCCAGATATTACTGTTTTAATTGACGAAAAATGTATTCCGCAAACCCTAATTCATCAGCCCATTAATATTTTAGCGAAAGCCAGTTTTGGTTTTGGCGATATTAATGCCTGTATTATTTTTAAAAAGTATCCACATGAATAAAGAAGAGATTATCGAAATCCTGAAAACAATTATCGAACCTTACAGTGAAGAGGTAACCGCCCTGGCTCACATCGACGAAAATACCGATTTTATAAATGATTTAAAAATAAATTCGGCCAACCTGGTTGATATTGTCCTGGATGTTGAAGAAAAATTCAACATCGAAATAGATAACGATTCGATGGCTAAAATGCTTACGGTAAAAGCTACAACCGAAATTATCGCTCAAAAACTGGAAGCACATGCTGGGTAATGACATTGTTGACCTGGATCTGGCCAAAATTCAAAGCAACTGGCGGCGTAAAAATTACCTCGATAAAATTTTCACTCCAAAAGAACAGTCATTGATTACATCTGCAAATAATCCTGATGAAATGGTTTGGCTATTGTGGAGCATGAAAGAATCGGCCTATAAAATCCATAACCGCAAAACGGGCATCCGCGATTTTGCACCGAAAAATTTCAGCTGTACCATCCATGCAGACAGCTATGGAGCGGTCAGTATTGACAACTATACCTATTTCACCAAAAGCAATATACAAACAGCGTTTATACACACCATAGCTGCGCCTGTTTACAATAAACTGGAAAAAATTAAAGTAGCTATTTACGAATTACCTGATCACCCAAATGATTACAAAAGCACCCAACCTGCTTCTGTAAGCCATCATGGGCAGTATTTGGCTTTGGTATATTAATAAATTCTTGTTTCATCTGTAATTACAGACAAGTGTCAATTGGCAACAACCGACACCACAACAAGTTGGTAACAACCAACACCACGAACAAACCGACACGACAAGAAACACCATTAACGCGTCATTTAAACAGCCAAATTTTAACCATAATAAACCTATAATTAACCCATATTATCATTCCTTTAGACAGTCAAACGTTTACGCTGTTTTCTTTACAGAATAATGGAATGGCCTACCCCAAAAAGCATTATCTTTGCACAAATCATAAAAAATAAAATATGCTTAAAGGATTTTTTAACATACCTACCCCGGTTAACGAGCCCATTAATAGCTATGCACCAGGCACAAAAGAGCGTTCGCTTTTAAAAGAGGCTATTGCCGAGGCGCGTGCTAAACAATTGGATATCCCGATGTTTATTGGCGGAAAAGAGGTACATACTCAAAATAAAAAGAAAGTTGTAGTTCCACATGATCATCAACATGTACTGGCTACCTTTAGTTATGGTGATAAAAGCCATGTAAAAGCAGCCATAGATGCTGCTTTGGCTGCCAAGACAAATTGGGAAGCTTTAGCCTGGGAACATAGAGCTGCTATTTTTATGAAAGCTGCTGATTTGTTTGCTACAAAATACCGGTACCAGATTAATGCGGCAACTATGCTTGGGCAAAGTAAAAATGCCTATCAGGCTGAAATTGATGCTGCTTGCGAACTGGTAGATTTCTTGCGTTTTAATGTCAGTTACATGCAGGATATTTATGGTCAACAGCCACCGGTATCGCCAAATGGCATGTGGAACAGAACGGAACAGCGACCTTTAGAGGGGTTTATATTTGCTTTAACTCCTTTCAATTTTACCGCAATTGCTGGTAATTTACCTGCTTGTGTAGCCATGATGGGCAATGTGGTGGTTTGGAAACCTGCCGATACGCAGGTTTATGCGGCTAATGTAATTATGCAGGTTTTCCGCGAAGCAGGCTTACCTAACGGCGTAATTAATCTTATTTTTGCAGATGGACCTGAAGTTGGCGATGTAGTTTTTAATCATGCTGATTTTGCAGGCATCCACTTTACAGGCTCAACAAAAGTTTTTCAGGAAATTTGGAAAACAATTGGAACAAACATCCATAAATACAAATCATATCCACGCATCGTTGGAGAAACCGGTGGTAAAGATTTTATCCTCGTTCATCCAAGTGCGGATGTTGCTGCTTCAGTTACTGCAATTGTTAGGGGTGCTTTCGAATATCAGGGACAAAAATGTTCTGCAGCCAGCCGTACTTATATCCCGAAAAGCTTATGGCCGGAGATTAAAAAATTAATGATCAGAGATTTAGCATCATTTAAAGTGGGCGGAACAGAAGATTTCGGTAACTTTATTAATGCCGTTATTGATGAGCGTTCTTTCGATAAATTGGCTAAATATATCGATCAGGCTAAAAAAGATCAAGGTGTAGAAGTTATTGCCGGTGGCAACTATGATAAGAGCAAAGGGTATTTCATCGAACCTACCGTTTTAGTAGTTGACGATCCGAAATATACCACCATGTGTGAGGAACTTTTTGGTCCGGTATTATCTGTTTACGTATACGAAGATCAGAAATTTGACCAGATTTTAGAAATAATCGACACCACATCACCCTATGCCTTAACGGGAGCTATTTTATCACAAGATAGATATGCTATAGAAAAAGCCAGTTATGCCTTGCGCAACGCTGCTGGTAATTTTTACATTAACGACAAATGTACAGGTGCCGTAGTTGGGCAACAACCATTTGGTGGCGCAAGAGGCTCGGGTACAAATGATAAAGCCGGGGCAATGATTAATTTATTGCGTTGGGTTTCTCCACGTACCATTAAAGAAACTTTTAATCCTCCAACTGATTATCGTTATCCATTTTTGGCAGAAGACTAATAAAATATAAACATGATATCGAAACCTCCGGAATGTCCGGAGGTTTTATTTTTACAGGAATGGCCGCTCTGGTTCCTGATTATCCGGAGAGAATTAAATTATCTTATTGTTCACTGCATAAGAAAGTGCTTCTACGATATTGCCAACACCAAAATTCTCGAATATTTTTCGTCGATAGTACTTTATGGTATCAGGAGATACAAATATCTTATCGGCGATCTGGTTAATGGTTAAACCTTGTGCATATAACCGTAAAACTTCGATTTCGCGATCACTAAGTTTTGGTTTCAGTTGTTTGCTCCAAACCTGTTTTGCTACATCAAGCTTCCAGATCTGATCGGAGCCATGTTTATGGATAGCAGCATTGCCTTCCGTTTTACTTGACGAAATGGACACCACGCAAACAGCTTTCCACATCTTTCCCGCTGCATTCAGAAAAAGCGGGGTAAGCTTATGGTTAATCAAGGTCGTTTTTCCGCCTTTATTCAGCAAATGAAAATCGTAAGTAATACTGTATAACTTTTTTTCTTTAAAGGGTATTTTCTCAAAAAAATCAAATCCCGATTCGTTAATTAAATTCAAGAGATGCAGATCATTTTCAGGCACGTTATTCATATAAAAATCATACCCTAAGGCCATTACTTCAGCTACACTATGGCCACATAAAAAAAGTGGATTGCTAGATACATATTCGAATTTCATTTCTGCATAATCGATCACATACAAGCTTTGATAGGTTAATTTTTCGAAAGCGCTGATGGCTTCCAGATAATTATCCAGCTGGAGTATATCTTGAGAAGTGATATTGTCTATTTTGTTTTTGGTAAGTAACCCTCTATGCTGATCAGCCTTCATGACACTACTAAAGTAGCAAAATTACACTAAAGTGTAATCATCAATCAGATTACATTTCTGAATTTTGTTGCATAGCACAAATCAATATGGCAGCAGAAAAACTATCTAAGCTGGATTTTTCACAATTAATTAAAAATCAGGCAAAATTAAAAGCTATAATCATAGCAGGTACAATTGTTTGGCTATTTCTAATGGCCTGCGTGGTATACCTGTTCATATTTAAAACAAAATCGGCTATTCCATTTATAGCCATTCTCACTGCTATACCCATCGCATTCTTACCGGCTATTAACAGCCTTATTGAGACTAACAAGGAAATTAAATTACGCAATAAATGATGATAACTGTAACCTGTATCAGCTGCAACCAGGATATACCTGAAAACTATTGTCCAAGATGTGGTGAACCAGCCAAACTCAAAAGAATCGACTGGCATTATATTCAGCACGAAATAGAGCACGTGTTGCATTTGGAAAAGGGAATATTCTATACCATTAAAGAATTATTGATCAGGCCCGGGCAAACCATCCATAAGTTTATATCCAGTGATAGAAGCAGACTGGTAAAGCCGGTTGCATTTTTAATCATAACCTCTCTAATTTACACGCTGATTAATCATTTTTTCCATATTGAAAAAGGCTACTTTAATTTTGATCAAACCAACAATGCAGCCGTAAACCCAATTAATGAATGGGTCCAGGGCCATTATGGTTATGCCAATATTATGTTAGGCGCATTTTTGGCACTATGGCTGAAACTTCTTTTCAGAAAATATGCTTATAATTTTTTTGAATTGCTGATTCTTTTGTGCTTCCTTCAGGGAATGGGTATGCTTATGTTCTCGGTTTTTGCCACAATTGAGGGACTAACCCATAAACACCTTTTGCAGTATTCCGGTATGCTGTTTATCGTTTACTTTTCATGGGCTGTAGGGCAGTTTTTCGAAAAGGGCAAATACATCAATTATCTGAAAGCTTTGGGTGCTTATATTTTGGGTGTAATCACCTTTACGTGCTGTACGCTGATATTAGGAATACTGATCTATACCATTACCAAACATTAACATCGCTTTGTCTATTAAATTAAATCAGGTTCCGCAACATATAAAAAGCATTTTAGTTCCGGTCTTTTAATTCAGGAAGCTAAAGCCAAAACATACCGAAAATAAAAGCGGCTGTATCATATGACACAGCCGCTTTCGCTAACAACTAAAAAATGGCTTAATAATGTTGTCTTTATCCCACCTGGAAAGCAGGCGCAACATCATCAACGCAGGTACATGTTACCTTCATGTCTTTAATAATTCCTGTTTTTAAACTGTACACCCAGGCATGTACTGCCAGTTCCTGACCATTGGCCCAGGCACTCTGCACAATTGAGGTATTGGCTACATTAGCAGCTCCTTCAATGGCATTTAATTCCACTAAACGGTCAAATCGCTGATCAGGATCTTTGATCGTTGCCATTTCGCGTTCATGGGTACGATACACATCGCGGATATTTCTCAACCAGTTATCGATAATTCCAACCTGTTTATTGCCCAATGCCGCTTTTACGCCGCCACAACCATAATGGCCACAAACGATAACGTGTTTGACCTTTAATACATTAATGGAATAATCGAGCACAGAGAGTAAATTCATATCGGTATGCACCACTACATTGGCGATGTTCCTGTGTACAAAAATATCACCCGGTTTAGTGTTTGTAATCTGGTTTGCAGGTACGCGGCTATCAGAGCAACCGATCCACAATACCGGTGGACTTTGACCTGCTGACAATTTATCAAAAAATTCAGGATCACTATCAATCGTATCTCTAACCCAATCTTTATTACCCTGTAACAAGGCATCATAAGTAATATCTTTCGTTTCTATTGTTTTTGCGCACATAATTATAATTTGTTAATTTCTTCTTCTACTTTAATATTTAATTTGGGTACTGTATAATGCTTTTGTATGTTCTCCAAGGTTACGATAATACCTTTTGTGTAGGCATTATGTTTGTAGTTATGAATGGTTTCCAATACATCAGGATCGATATACCTGGCATTTGAACCATCAATAATTACATTTGTTTCTTTTGGAATATTCGTTAAAACCACCTGTATTGCTGCTTTATTTAAAAAAGAAACCTCTTCTGCCAGTTTAATTCTGATATTCTTTTTATCGCCCTCATTCGTAATCCTGTAAAAGAATGGGTTACGCATATTGGTCCGCAGTAAATAAAAAATAGAAACCAGCATACCAATGGCTACGCCTTTTAACAGATCGGTAAACAATACCGCCAATACCGTAACCACAAATGGTACAAACTGGTCCCACCCTTTATGATACATATGTTTGAACAGACTGATTCTTGTAAGCCTATATCCGGTTACTAAAAGAATAGCCGCCAAACACGATAACGGAATCATGTTAATGAGTCCGGGAATAAACAATAGCGACAATAATAACCAGATACCATGAAAAATAGCCGACATTTTGGTTCTGCCACCAGCGTTTACATTTGCAGAACTCCGCACGATTACAGATGTCATAGGTAAACCACCAACCATCCCGCTGGTCATATTTCCTATCCCCTGTGCAATCAGCTCCCGGTTTGTTGGTGTTACACGCTTAATCGGATCAATTTTATCTACCGCTTCGATACTGAGCAAAGTTTCCAGGCTTGCTACAACCGCAATGGTAATGGCCACGATGTACACATTTTTATTGGCCAGTTGTGAAAAATCGGGCATTGTAAATAGTCCCAAAAATTCACCGAAGCCATTTACTACCGGGATTCTCACCATTTGATCGGTCCGTAATGGATAATCTGTTCCGGCAAAAACCAGGGTTCCCAGAATCCCTAAAGTAACCACTACCAATGGTGCAGGTACAACCGCCAGTTTTGGAAACTTTGGCCACAAAATCAGGATAGCTACCGATAATAAACTGATAACCACCGCAGCCAGACTAAAATGGCTTATTGCTGCGGTAATTGCAGAAAAAGTATTTTCATGATCCTGTTGAAAGAAACCTTCGTCACCAGTAAAATCGGTATCAACACCCAATGCATGCGGTAACTGTTTTAAGATTAAAATCAATCCGATTGCGGCAAGCATCCCTTCAATCACACTCGAAGGGAAGTAATTACCAATAGTTCCGGCCTTAACCAGCCCTAAAATCAACTGGAACACCCCTGCCAATACCACAGCAAGTAAAAATGTAGGATAGCTTCCCAGCGAGGTTATTGCACCTAATACAATAACCGTTAAACCTGCTGCAGGTCCGCTAACACTTAACTGCGAGCCGCTAAAAGAGGCCACTACAATTCCACCTATGATTCCGGTAATTAAACCAGCAAATAGCGGGGCGCCAGAAGCCAGGGCGATCCCCAAACATAATGGTAAGGCCACCAAGAACACCACAATACTTGAGGGTAAATCTTTCTTTAGGTTCTTTTTTAGAAAATATTTTTTCACATCCGAACCTGAAAAGGCCGGGTTAATTTTTTGCATAATGATAATGATCTAGTAAATTTTAACGAATAAAATCGTAGGGGATCAAAATATTCCGCACAAAGCATTTATGTATTGCATAAATTTAATATAGCAACAGCGCTCAATGGCATTGAGCAGGTGATTTACCCCAAATAATTAAAACTAAATCAAGTTAGGCGGAGGTGTTGGAACAGTGGGGTGATATGGGTCGACATATCTTTTGAAATGCTCTATAAAACTGCTCTTCAAAAAGAAATGACTGGAAGAGAACTCATAAGAAAGGATAGGATGATTCAGCTCGGTGAGTTTGAAATCAGTAAATTTTGCGGTGTCTTTGGCGGCATCTTTACCGCCTTCATGCTCTAACTCAATTTGCATGATAACCGCATTCATCATTTCCTTATCAATACTTGTATAAAATACAGGTGCACCGGAAATGCCCATCTTCGCTATGAAGATGACCATAAATGCAGCAACAATTAAATACTTGTATTTCCTTAAAAACATTTAAAATTCTAACGCTGTTTTAATTCCTATGCTTACAAAAATAAACGGATAATTGGTTTTTCAATGCATCGGGCTGTAAAAAAAATGTAATTTAAGTAAAACGCTGATATCCTTCAGGCAGAAACAAGGTTCTTTATCAATTTTGGGAAACAGTTGGTTCTATTATTATCGGTCAGCTAAATCCTGCCATCCGCTAAATCTTTCTGGCAAAATTAGCCGTAAATTCAAATCAGCCGAAGCCAAAAAGGATATTGCTTCTGTCAGGTTTAGTTTACTAAGGTTTGTTTCCAGGCACCGGCCCGAGTTAAATAAACCTGATTGAACGGACGCCAATTTCCTTCAAATTGGCTAGAGGGAAAGCGGGACTGAAAATGCCAAAAGCACAGTACCGTTCATTCCCCAATTACTAATGTTTTTCTTTTTTTGGAAATGAAAGACAGCATTTCAAAGGTACTGTAGCCCCGCCATCCGCTAAATCTTTTTGGTAAAATTAGCTGTAAATTCAAAATCAATCGAAGCCAAAAAGGATACCGCTTCTGTCAGGTTTAACTAACAGAGGTTTGTTTTCCAAGCACCAGCCTGGGTAAAATAAACCCGATCCGATAGCTATCGGATGCCGGGAAGAGCTTCCGATCCTTCATCGGAACCTGTACCAAAAGCGGGGCCATACCTGCCAAAAACAAAAAACCAACCGTTTCCTGATCATATCAACTACTCTACCTGAAAATGCTAAATACACAGTACCGTTCATTTCCAATTCATAAAAACATAATTTATTTTTAGTAAATGAAAGGACAGTATTTCATAGGTACTTTAGTCCTGCCATCCGCTAAATCTTTTTGGCAAAATTGGCTGTAAATTCGAAATCAATCGAAGCCAAAAAGGATACCGCCCCTGTCGGGTTTAGGGAACAAAAATTGTGGTGCTTCGGTAAATAACACCCCACCAGACTTGCATTACCGATAGTAATTTTTAATTTTAAAATCTCATAGCTTAGCCATGGATAAAAAAATAGCATTACTTAGAGATAAAATAAACCAGGCCAATCTTGGCGGCGGACAGGCCCGTATCGACAGTCAGCATAAAAAAGGTAAACTTACTGCCCGCGAGCGCATTCATTTTCTAATGGATGATGGCAGCTTTGAAGAAATCGGCATGATGGTTACCCACCGGAGCACCGACTTTGGCATGGAACGCGAAAAATATCTGGGCGATGGTGTGGTAACGGGTTATGGAACCATTAACGGCAGGTTAACCTATGTTTTCTCTCAGGATTTTACTGTGTTTGGTGGTTCACTATCTGAAACCCATGCAGAGAAAATTTGCAAGCTGATGGATATGGCTATGAAAAACGGGGCTCCGATAATCGGCCTAAACGATAGTGGTGGTGCACGTATCCAGGAAGGTGTTGTTTCTTTGGGTGGTTATGCCGATATCTTTTATAAAAATGTGCAGGCTTCCGGCGTAATCCCACAGCTGTCCGCAATAATGGGCCCTTGTGCAGGCGGAGCCGTTTATTCGCCAGCTATCACCGATTTTATTTTGATGGTAGAAAATACGTCATACATGTTTGTAACCGGCCCGAATGTGGTTAAAACAGTAACACACGAAGAAGTAACATCTGAAGAATTGGGCGGTGCAAGTACACATGCAACAAAATCAGGCGTTACCCATTTTGCCTGTGCCAATGAAATTGAGGCCATTAACCATGTTAAGAAACTTTTAAGCTATATGCCTCAAAATTGTGAGGAAATAGCCGATCATTTACCTTACGAAACAGCCGATGAAAACCGGCCACAACTTAACACACTTATGCCAGAGAATGCTTCACAACCTTACGATATACGTGAAGTGATTGAAAGTGTGGCCGATACTGATAGTTTTTTAGAAGTACATGCTGCTTATGCAGAAAATATTGTGGTGGGTTTTGCCCGTCTGGCCGGCAGAAGCATCGGTATTGTAGCCAATCAGCCTGCTTACCTGGCAGGGGTTTTAGACAGCAATTCTTCGGCTAAGGCCGCACGCTTTGTCCGCTTTTGCGATTGCTTTAACATCCCATTGCTGGTATTTGAAGATGTTCCGGGTTTTTTACCAGGCACAGATCAAGAGTGGAACGGCATTATTACAAATGGTGCCAAATTGTTATACGCCTTTAGTGAGGCCACAGTACCACGCATTACCGTAATTACCAGAAAAGCGTATGGAGGTGCCTACGATGTGATGAACAGCAAACATATTGGTGCAGACATGAATTACGCCTGGCCAACTGCAGAAATTGCCGTAATGGGGGCTAAAGGTGCAGCAGAAATTATTTTTAAACGCGAAATCACCGCAGCAGAAAATCCGGAAGAAAAATGGCTCGAGAAAGAAAAATTATACTCAGATATCTTTGCCAATCCTTATCGCGCTGCTGAACGTGGTTTTATTGATGAAGTAATTGAACCTGCCCAAACCCGTACCAAGTTGATCAAAGCATTTAAAATGCTGGAAAATAAGGTGGTGAACAACCCGAGAAAGAAACATGGAAATATACCTTTGTAAGGATGGAAGATGGATAAGGTAAAATGGTAAATGGATTAACTCTACCATCATCCATCTTACATTATTACATCTTACTTATTTAATCCCATCTTACATCATTACATCTTACATCAACTTACATGTTAAAAAAAGCAGATATCCTCCTCATGGCATTTTGCACAGGCCTCATTGTTGCAAATATTTATTACTGCCAACCTTTGGTCATCTTGATTGCAAAAGATTTTGACCTTGCCGAACCCGTTGCCGGGAAGATTACCTACCTTACCCAGATTGGTTATGCTTTAGGTCTTTTCCTCTTAGTGCCACTGGGCGATATGTTTGAACGCAAAAAGCAGATTCTCGTAATTACCGGACTTGCCATTTTTGCTTTACTTATAGCGGCAGTTTCACAAAGCTTTTTTATACTGGAAATGGCATCTGTATTCATCGGTGCCTGCTCTATTGTACCTCAATTAATATTGCCATTGGCAGCCAATCTAAGTTCCGATGAGAATCGTGGCGCCAACATTGGAATGATTATGAGCGGTCTGCTGGTTGGCATTCTGGCTTCACGCGCAGTAAGTGGCAGTATCGGCTTTTGGCTAGGCTGGCGGGCTGTATATTATATGGCTGCAGGGATTTGTGGCCTGCTTATTTTTTTAATGGCCAAGCGCTTTCCGCAAAGTTATCCTCATTTTAAAGGCTCTTATAAAGAACTCATGCGTTCGATGTTTGGTTATATCAAAACACAACCTGCCTTAAGGGAAACTTCGATTATTAATTTTCTGGCTTTTGCCATTATCAGTGCTTTCTGGACAACCATGGTATTATTCCTTGCTAACCCGCCCTTTAATTTCCAAACGTTGCAAATTGGCCTATTTGGAATTGCAGGAGCAGCAGGAGCTTTGGCTGCACCACTGGTTGGAAAATTAAGCGACGGCAACAATCCGCGCAAAAATTTAATGATCGGCTTTATACTGCAACTCATCAGTATCGCTTTGTTTTATTTTACAAACAGCCATTTATACCTGTTTGTAATCGGTATTGTTCTGATCGATATTGGCCAGCAAGCAATACATGTAACCAACCAAACCCGAATTTATACCCTAATACCAGAAGCCAGAAACCGGCTGAACACCATTTTTATGTCGGTTAGTTTTATTGGTGCCAGCTGTGGCTCGGCACTGGGTTTATGGCTTTGGGACCAGGGCGGATGGAATTTATTCTGTTATGGAATGACAGGCATCATTATTCTTAACATATTAATTTATCAGTTTTACGGAAACAAAAAATCACAATTTAAATAACCTTTACAAATTTTATGAAATCTAAAAACGCAATCAAAGCATTTTCAGTATTACTCGTTTTCATGACTATTGTTGGTAAAACGAAGGCGCAGGACAGTACAAAAGTAGAGCAACCAACAGAAGTAAAGTCGCTTAACAAAATAAGGCTTAATCTTTTGGGCATAGGTTACGAAAGAGAACAAAAAGTAGGTAAAACAACTTCGGTTTATTTTGGCGCAGGAGCCGAAGGTGCATTTATTTACCAAACCGAGTTTACAATGGATAACAATTATAATATTAGTGTCAACACAGAAACAGATTTCAAGGTTTACCCTTCATTGAATGTAGGATTCAGGCACTATTACAATTTTAACCGGAGAGTTAAAAAGGGTAAAAGAACCATTAACAACAGTGCCGGTTATGTTGGCCTTGATGTATTAACAATCATCCCTACCCAAAGCAATACTTTGTACGGTTCACAGATCAATATTATGCCTCAATGGGGTTTTCAAACCTATGTCGGGAGAAAAATTAACTTCGAGTTATCTCTTGGCCCACTTGCGGCCATAAATAAAATCGATACCTATTATGGAATTGGCGGCCGGATAGGTTTTAGCTTTTTATTATAATTATGGTTCAAATTGAGCAGATATTTCCCTCGCTAACCTGGCGGATCAGGCATGAGGCCATGTATCCGGACTTACCTTTTGACAGCGTAAAGCTTGCCAGCGATTTTGATGGCATCCATTTTGGATTATACCTCGATCATAAGTTAACAGGGGTAGTTTCTCTATTTTATGAAGGGACTGTATATCAATTCCGTAAACTGGCCATCTTACCTGGTGCACAAAAAATGGGTTTGGGTTCACAATTAATGACCTATATCCTTGATTTTTGTAAAATTCAAAAAGCGACAAAACTATGGTGCAATGCACGTGTAAATGCTAAGGAATTTTATTTTAAATTTGGCTTCCACGAAACAAATAAAACCTTTTTTAAAGATGGTTACGATTTTGTGATCATGGAAAAAGAACTATCATAATAATTAACAAGACGGACAAACGCATCATGCCATGCGCTTTGCCCCATGCTATAAAGCAAATAACATATGGCTAAGAAAAAAGACGAAGAAAAGAAAAAACATGTTGCTGTGGTTACTAAAAAATCGCTGCAGTTTCTTGAAGAATACATCAATAACCCTGCTCCAACCGGTTATGAATGGGAAGGACAAAAACTTTGGTTAAATTATTTAAAACCTTATATAGACGAACACTTTATCGATAATTACGGTACCGCTGTGGGTGTGATTAACCCCAAAGCTGACTTTAAAGTGGTTATAGAAGCCCATGCTGATGAAATTTCCTGGTATGTAAATTACATTACCAGCGACGGCTTAATTTACGTGATCCGTAACGGCGGTTCTGATCATCAGATTGCACCTTCAAAACGTGTAAACATCCACACCGAGAAAGGCCTGGTTAAAGCAGTATTCGGCTGGCCTGCTATCCATACGCGCCATGGCGAGAAAGAACAGGCTCCGGAATTAAAAAATATCTTTTTGGATTGCGGTTGCACCTCAAAAGAAGAAGTAGAAAAACTAGGCATCCATGTGGGCTGTGTAATTACCTATGAAGATGAGTTTATGGTATTAAACGACCGCTATTATGTTGGCCGTGCTTTAGATAACCGTGTGGGTGGTTTTATGATTGCCGAAGTAGCCCGCTTATTAAAAGAAAACAAGAAAAAACTTCCTTTCGGTTTGTACATTGTAAACTCGGTACAGGAAGAAATCGGTTTACGTGGTGCCGAGATGATTGCCCAGCGCATCAAACCGAATGTGGCCATTATTACCGATGTAACACACGATACCACCACGCCAATGATCAATAAAAACGTTCAGGGCGATCTATCAGCTGGTAAAGGCCCTGTGGTTTCCTATGCTCCGGCTGTTCAAACCAATTTAAATAAACTATTGATCCAAACGGCTGAGAAAAACCAGATCCCCTTCCAGCGCCAGGCGTCTTCACGTTCTACAGGAACTGATACCGATGCTTTTGCTTACTCAAATGGTGGTGTACCATCGGCATTAATTTCGCTGCCGTTACGTTATATGCATACTACGGTAGAGATGGTGCATAAAGAGGATGTTGACAATGTAATCAGCCTGATTTATGAAAGCTTATTGAACATTAGCAACGGTCAGGATTTCAGATCATTTAAATAATGGAAAAATTAAATCACCAGAAAATCATGATCAGCACCTTATTAAAGGTTTTGCTTATGATTGTAGTTATCTTTATCCTTAACTCCTGGCCAAGCATTAAACGAAGTTTTATTGGTAACGCACCACCGTTGGATTATTGGCTCGATCATAGCTTTAAAGTGAGCAATATCATCCTTATTTTAGGATTTGGTGGTTATTTTTATTACAAAGATTTAATGAATCAAAAAGAACTGATCGAAAAGGCGAAAGTCTCAGATCAGCATTCAAATTAGTAAATAAGACTAAAATGCTATATCGCGAAAAATCTCTGAATTTTTCTGTATTAAGCATAACTTTTACTGAGCCTGCCAGATGAACCAACATTGTTCTTGTAGTTTATCTGGCAGGTTATTTATTCCAATACAGCCGCATTAACATCCAAATATGAACTTTAAAGCGCCTGCACTGCCAATCATTCAAACGTTTTTCTTTTGATTTAGAGATAATCATAGGTGCGCAGTGTTTCCCGTACATTAATTTTTGTTAATACTCAACATATCTTCACGTAGTTTGTGTAATTTACCTTCATAGTTATCCTTCTTATTATGAACACAAACAAAAAAAATGTTGATCTATCCGTTATTTGTGATGATCACTGGGATGTCGTATTCGACCACCTTCGCCTTGGTTTTTGGGAACTGAGTATAACAACCGGTATACTTCGTTCAACCCGATCTTTTAAAGAGAATTTTGGTTACCCGCCAGATGGCGTTTTAAACTATGAAACCGTTTTAGGCCTAATCCTCCCCGAAGACCTCGATCATGTTCAGGATGAGATAGAGCTTACCGTAACCAGAGAAAAAAACAGCTATGATGTATTGTACCGGATCCGCCGTCCGGATGGAAAAATCCGGTGGATCAAAGCCGATGGAATACTTTCCCAACAGGATGGCGAATCGTTAAAACTGATCGGTACAACACTGGATGTTACCGATTTTAAACCATCCTGATTTACAGGTCATCCAATTCTATCCATACAGGTCCGTGGTCGCTTGTTTTTTCCCATCCCCTAACGTTTTTATCCACTCCTGCTGATTTTAAGCGATCGCTCACCTGAGGACTCAATAAAAAATGATCAATTCTTAACCCGGCATTTCTGCCGTAAGCATTGCGGAAATAATCCCAAAAGGTATATATTGTTTCTGCAGGATATAACTTTCTGATCGCATCTGTCCAGCCTTGTGCAATCAGGTCTTGAAATGCCTGCCGGGTTTCCGGACGGAACAAGGCATCTTCAACCCATCGTTCAGGTTTATAGGCATCGAGTTCGGTAGGAATTACGTTATAATCTCCAGCCAAAACCACAGGGATCTTCTGCGCCAGCAAAGTCGCTGCATGTTTCGTAAAACGCTCAAACCATCTCAGCTTATAATCAAATTTGGGCCCTGGCGCCGGGTTACCGTTCGGAAGGTACAAACAACCAACTACGATACCATTTATCATTGCCTCTATGTACCTGCTGTGTAAATCTTCAGGGTCTCCGTCTAAACCACGCTTCAGTTCGGTTATTTCTAAATTTCTGGCAAGTATGGCCACTCCGTTCCAGCTCTTCTGTCCATGCCATATGGCATTATACCCAGCATCTTTAATCGCCTGTTCAGGAAACTTTTCCTGCGGCGCCTTTAGTTCCTGCAGGCACACCACATCTGGCTGGGTTTCTTCCAGCCAGCGTAAAAGTACGGGCAAACGGCCATTTACACCGTTCACATTATAGGTAGCTATTTTCATTCTATAAATCTTTGCATTAAAAATTCAAAAATAGATGATTGTTGTATTGATCTCAGCCTATTTTAAGCAACATTTTAAACATTAATTAAAGATAATTTAAAATTTGGCATTATCTTGCACCTCATTTAGGTTGACCGTTTAAATAACCATGTTCAAAGCAGTATTAAACAATCGTTCTGCAGAGCCGAAAAACATCCGTTGGTTCTATGATCAGTATGCGCCCATGCTGCTTGGTTATATCAATGGTATTGTGCAAAATCCTCAAAAATCAGAAGATCATCTGGTTGCTATTCTCACTTCATTCGTGAAAGATGTTGTTGTTTCACCAGAAAAAAACAGATTAAATATGTGGCTGGAACTGCGCCAATATGCACAAAGTAAATTAACTTTGTATACAGCTAAAGATCATCCGTCAAATCTTAACCAATCAGTACCTAAAGGTGGGTTGGATGTGTTAGATGATTTACAGAAAAGAATATTTTGTGCAGTGTATTATCACGGAAAATCAATTCGATACCTGGCGACAACAATTGGATGTGATGAAAGCGAAATCCGTAATCAGTTAAAATTATCAATCGATAAAATGAGGAGGGCAAGTGGAAATTAATAAAATCATTGAGAGTGGTTTAATGGAAACCTATGTGATGGGAATTGCCACCGAAGAGGAGGTACAAAAAGTTTTATCACTAAAAACAGAATATCCTGCATTTAAGGCTGCTTTGGAGCAGTTGGAATATGATATGGAAGTATTGGCTCAAAACATGAGTATTGAGCCTCCGGCAGGCACTTTGGCTAAAATTGAACAGGAGATTAACGAAATACAACGCCAAAACCAGGCGGTACAAAACAATTTTAATTCCGAATACAGTTATGATAAAATTCACCAGGAGAATAAACGGGAAAAATATATAGAGGTAGAATCAGAGTCTAACCAAATGCGTGTTAACAAAGCCTGGAAATGGATATTTGTTGCCGTTTTTGTATTGGGCAAGATATTTCTGGCCTTTGCTATTTACTTTTACCTGGAAAACAGACAGATTAAGGAACAGATTAAAGAGTTGAAGATAGAGCTCAAACAAAGGAGCAGGTAATATGCGAAATATAATTTATAAACCTGCCTTTTTAAAACCAATACTAAACTGAAATGTTTAGTTATTAAGATTCATTCATGTTTGAGCGCATGTTTGAGTTTAGATATGGGGATAGGCTGTTGGTCTATCCCTTTTTTATTTCCAGGCATTTTTATTTATCCAATAATGCCTTAACTTTTTGCTGGAGATCGGTGATATCAAAAGGTTTTTCAATGGTGTCATCAGGCAAACAGTTTAAGTTATCCATATTGACTGCAGAAAGCAATATTACCGGCAAAGATGATGTTTCAGCATTATTTTTTAACCTATTGCAAACATCACGTCCATCATGCTGGCCGATAAGGATATCAAGTAAAATAACATCTGGTCGAAAATCAGCTATGGTCCTCTCTAACTCAGACTCATTAGCATTCAAAATACCTTTTATATGATAATGTTCTTCCTCAAAAATTAATTTAATAATATCATGAATGTTCTCGTCATCATCAACTATTAGAATCTTTTTAACTAGCGCGTTGCTCATACGCAACAAATCTAGTTTAAGTGATCTAGTTCGCGCAACGTATTTATACGTGAATTTACCGAATAAACCATAAGGTTAGGCGGCCAAACCCGATTTATAGTTTTTAAGCATCTTTTTAAGAAGACCTCTGGCTACATGTATTTTAGTTTTTACAGTACCCAAAGGGATATCAAGCTCGGCTGCGATTTCGTGATATTTATAACCTTCAAAATAGCGGCAAAAGCAGAACCTACAATCCTCAGGTAAAGTATCTAAGGACTTCTGGATATCTTCCATTATAAACTTGGTGGCACCATTATTTAAAGATGCGCTCGGAATCAGTTGAACAGAGGTCAAATCCTCTTCCTGCTGAATCATTTCGTTCTTACGCTTAACCTTGTAATAATGATTAAGAAAGGTATTTTTCAGGATGGTAAAAAGCCATGCCCGCACGTTACTTCCCATTTCAAATTTTGCCGAAAACCTAAATGCTTTCATAAAGGTATCCTGAACTAAATCAGCAGCATCATCTTCATCATGTGTGTATGCTAATGCACGGTCGAAAAGTGGTTGTTTGTATTGGTAGATGTCGCAATTAAAATTTAATGTATCCATAATTCGTTTTAAGGCTGATGTAAATATTCAACAAACCTCAACTCCTTATGTTATTTGTAGAAATACCCGATTTTTTACGGTTTATTATAAATACTTAAAAAAGGGGCAAAAAACGTTCAAAAATGCTAGTCTACATAACCATTTCGCATGGCAAAACGAACTAGCGATGCGGAATTTTTAGTGCCGGTTTTGCTGATTAAAGCTTCTCTCTGGCTCTCCACAGTACGCCTGCTCAGGTATAATTTATCAGCTATTTCCTGGTTGGTTAATCCATCTGCAATGAGTTTTAGTACATTAATTTCGCGCTCTGTAAAGTTGATTTCCGTATTCAGTTTTCGCGATAGTATATTCAACTGCATATTAAAACGCTCCAAAATGGAGATGCATAAATTAGAGGAAAGGTAGCGTTTTCCCTTCATCACATGCTTTAGGCAAAACAACAGTTCATCTTCCTCAATATCCTTTGACAGGTAAGCAAAAGCCCCTGATACAAAAGCGTTTGATGCATACTTCTCATCATCCAAAATAGATAGAACAACTACTTTTGGGGTGTATTTACGCGCTTTAATCATACTTGCCAGAGCAATCCCATCTAGCCTTGGCATTACAATATCAGATAAAATAATGTCAGCATTTATTCCTTTTTCCAAAAGTTCCAGGACCGCCAAACCGTCTGGTACTTCTGCAACAACATTGATGCCTTCGTGTTTTTCTATGAGCGCTTTAAGTGAGGTCCGGATAATATGGTGATCATCCGCAAGAATAATGTTAATCATAATTCAAATATAACTTACGCCATTTTAAAATTAAAAACGTCTACTTTGGCAGCTCGATATAGAAAGTTGTTCCGGCACCGGTTTTACTTTCAAACCAGATTTTTCCCTGGTGTAAATCTACAATAGCCTTAATGATACCCATCCCAAATCCTCCCGACTCTTCTCCCTTAAGACCTGGCCTCAAAGTTTCTGGCAAGTGGTTAAAAAGTCCGGCTTGTAACTCTTCCGGGATCCCAATTCCGTCATCGGCCACAGTAATCAAAACCGTACTTTCATATTCTTCGGCATGTATATTAATGTTTCCGTAATCAGCAGTAAATTTTATGGAGTTTGAGATGAGGTTATTGATCACCTGTAGAAATTTCATACTATCAAGACGCAGATAAATATGTTCAGCAGCGCAGGTAAATTTGATATGCTTCATTTTGCCGAGCTTTGATCGTTTATAAAAACGAACCACATCTCTGAGTTCCCAAACCAAATCAGCCCGTTCCTTACTGATTTCGACTACAGATGATTTTAAAAATTCCTTGTTAACCATGCTACGTACCAAAAGCAGATTGCGCTCACACATATCCTGAATAAAAGTCAGCGAGTTGATCATCCTCTCATCGCCTGTTTGTGCAACCCCCTCTTTCATTGATGAAGCAATTAATTTGATCATTCCCAGAGGTTCCTTTAAATCGTGCGCCAATACTTCCAAGGTTATATTCTTTCTTGCATTGATCTGTTCGATGTGGATTTGATTGTGGCGCATCACCGTGATGTCCTCTACGGTACCAACTAAAAACTTAACCTCCCCTTCTGTAATAGGAAACACCGATACCCGAACATACTTCTCTCTTTCAGGAAACTGCAAACGGAATTCGTATTTATGTTCCCCATCATCTTCAATACATTCTTTGTAGCAGGCCTTCGCATGAGTCAGATCTTCATGATGCACACTGTTCAAAAGAAGTTTTGGATCAGCCATCAGTTCATCGGTGCTGAGCTCCCAGATGTTACCTAAGGATTTGTTTAAATATGAAAAACTTTCCGTTGAGTAGTTAAAAATGAAATATCCGTCAACAGAGCGGTCTCCGAGGTTACAAAAAAGCTCATTATTCAATTCGACCATGATTTAATGTTTGATAATTTGCCGTTAAATAATATAATTATGATCAGCAGTCACATCTCAAACAGCATAGGAGTAAAAATGTTTGATACTAAAAACAGCCGTTCACCAATTTAAACTATCAACATTTAAACGGAACTTAGCCACATTGGAGATGTTAACATTTTCCACAGGGTGTGCAAAATTATTTGCACCATTAAAACCAACTAATGCCTAAATTGTTAAACATAAAATACAGATAAAAAAGTCCTGTGAGCGGGAGATCCGCGGAGGGCAGGCACAACATAAGGAAGGCACCATTCTTCTTACCAATAGCCATCATATAGGTGGCTATTTTGTTTTTGATACCTGCCCATTCAACATCACTTTTTTACCGGTCTTAGCCGAAATTTTTGCGGCCTCTAAAATGCGCACGACAATTAAATTATTTTCCAGAGACGAAAGATCATTTTTTGGCTTGATTTCTCCTTTTAAAACTGCAGAAAGATAGTTCAGGTGGTTAGCATAAGCAGGTTCCAAAGTTTTGGGCTGATAGATTTCATAACCTTCTTTATTATTTTGCCTTGCCCTGATGTTTTTCTCATTAATGGCTTGCATATATCCCTTTTCGCCGAATACTTCCATATCTTTTATACTAAACGGCCAGTTCCATGAGGCTTCGATAATCCCTGTAGCATGTGAGTACTCCAATAAAATAGTTGCATCATCATCTACCTTAGGATACGTCTCCTTCTTTATTTGATGGGTGATGGCTGTAACCGAAATTGGGGCTTTGCCATCCATTAACCAAGTCATTAAATTAGCACCATAACAGCCAAAATCAACCAGTGCCCCTGCTCCATTTTTATCAGGGTCGGTCAACCATTCCAAAAATTCTTTACTTACGCCGATTTCTTTCGGTCCCTGGTGTCCATCATGTACAATCATTTTTCTGATTGCGCCTATGGTATTGCTTTCTTTTACATTTTTGTAAACCTCTTGATTGCTCGGATACCAGGTGGTTTCGTAATTGGTTAGTAAATGTACTTTATGCTGTTCAGCCAGTTCTGCCATTCGTGCGGCCTCTTTAACCGATATTGCCAAAGGTTTTTCTACCATAACCGATATGCCAAGCGGGGCGGCAGCCTCTACAACGGCTGAATGATCGCTGATGGCATTATAGGCCAGCACCACATCAGGTTTCTTTTTCTTTAACAGATCAGGAAGGTTATTATAAAATATACTGTCAGGTATTTTATAGCGGGTTTTAAATCGGCTAACCAGTACAGGATTACTTTCTGCAATACCAACCACGTTAACTTCGGCCTTTTCGTAGCTGTTCATAATCAGATAAACATGATCATGGTTTAAGCCAGCTATAGCTACATTTAATTTTTGCTGTGCCTTAGTACTCATAAAAAAGAGTAAAAATACCGCCACCAAAGTATTGAACCGACAAAAATATTTTATTTTATGATGAACTGTTTTCATGCTGTTTTCTAAATTGTTGTTTACAAATTATAAATTTATAAAAGGCTTAAGGCTAACACTTAAAAATATTACAAAGTGAAGGATCGGACTCGTTAACCAATGCTACTTTAAACCTTATATTCATTGTCAAAAACATGGCGCAGAATAAAACTACAGAAAACGATTTAAGTGTTACCGATTTTCTGAATACGGTAACAGATGAAACGAAACGGAAGGATTGTTTTAATCTTGCGAATATTATCGCTGAAACAACAGGTTTTAAAGCGAAAATGTGGGGAACAGCTATTGTTGGCTTTGGCAGCTACCATTACAAATATGAAAGCGGCAGAGCAGGTGACGCTCCGCTGGTTGGGTTTTCGCCACGGAAAGATGCAATAGCGCTATACTTATCATCAGGGTTTGAAAAACGTGACGAACTATTGGCTAAATTCGGAAAACACAAGACCGCTAAAGCTTGCACATACGTAAAACAATTAAGCGACATAGACGTGGAGATATTAAAAGAAATGGTCACCAATTCTGTGGCAAGGATTAAAAGTTTATACCCTTAAAATGAAAAATGTAAGGTGGAGATGGAATTAATAGCCAACCCGTTCTTAATAAAGTATCCAGTTAAATCGCTGATTTCGGTTAATACATTGATTGCTTTGGGGACATTCTCTGTTTAATTATCAAAAAAATTATCATCTACAAGAACTCTGTCAAATTCGGATATATAGCGAAATATGCCTCACTAAGAAGTTACGCAGCAATAAGTTAAATTTTACAATATTTGATCATTCCTTATTTCGAATAAAAAACCGGAAATGATTAAAAAACTAAGCTTTTATTTATGGATAGCAGGCACTTGCATTTCGCTTAATTCTGCCGCGCAAGATGCAGTGAACTACCAAACTCCACCAAAAGAAATTGCAGATTTATTGCTGGCTAAACCAACTCCTGGCGTGAGCATAGATGGCAAAGCTGAATGGATCTTATTCAGCGAGCGTAATTCCTATCCTTCGGTAGCAGAATTGGCCATGCCTGAATACAGAATTGCTGGTTTAAGATTAAACCCGAATAATTACTCGCCCAGCAGACAAACCTATATCAACAATTTCAGTCTAAAAAACATAAAATCAAATCAAAATTTTCAGGTAACCGGCTTGCCAAATCCATTATACGCCGGCAACGTTAGCTGGAATCCATCTGAAAATAAGATTGCTTTTACACATACCACGCAAAAGGGAGTAGATCTTTACATCATTGATCTGGCTACAAAAAAAGCGACTAAAATTAATAATGCTTTTTTAAACGTTATTTTAGGGAGTGGTATCACTTGGTTAAATGATCAAACCGTTGTCTACCGTACGGTAACTAAACCAGCCAGTGCTGCACCTACAAAACCATTAATGCCTAAAGGACCCACCATCCAACAAAATTTAGGAAAAGCTGCACCTAGCGCTACTTTTCAGGACCTGATTAAATCACCGTTTGATGAACAGCTATTTGAATTTTATGCCACCTCGCAATTGGTCAAAAATACGGCTGGAGTAGAAGTGCCTATCGGTAAACCGGCTATTTATGGCTCGGTGAGCTTATCGCCGGATAAGAACTATATGTTGGTCGAAACCATCCGCAAACCATTTTCTTATCTGGTTTCGGCATTTGGTTTTCCATCAACTGTTTCCATCAGTGATTTAAAAGGTAAAACAGTTAAGGTAATCGCCGAGTTACCATCATCAGAGGGTACGCCATCTGGTTATGATAATACACAAAACGTGCCCCGCGGTTTCGACTGGAGGGATGATGAACCCGCTACACTGGTTTGGAGCAAGCCGCTGGATAGTGGTCTAATCAAAAAAAATGTTCCCTACCATGATGCAGTTTATGCGTTAAGTGCGCCTTTTACCGGAACCGAGAGAGAATTGTTTAAAACACAGACCCGTTACCGTAGTGTACAGTGGGGTGATGCCAACCTTGCGCTTATTACGGAAGGCCTGCGCAGCAAACAAACCACTAAAGTAAGCCGTTATAATCCTACAACAGGGACGGTAGAAGAACTGTACAGCCGTAACCAAACCGATGCATACGGTAACCCGGGTTCTCCGGTTACGATCAAAAATAAATACGGCCGGCAGGTAATCAAAACGGTTGATAATGGCACGAAACTGTTAATGAACAATGTGGTGGGTTCATCCGAAAAAGGGGATTTGCCATTCCTGGCTAAATTCGACTTAGCTACTAAAAAGAACGAAATTATCTGGCGCAGCGCTGAAGGAACGTTTGAATACGTAAGTGATGTCATTAACCCTGATAAACTAGTTTTAATTACCCGTAAAGAAAGCCAGAAATTAGTCCCTAATTATTTCATCAAAAACCTGTTGCTTCGTATTGCCGACCAGCCTGTTACTAATTTCACTAACCCTTATCCTTCTTTAGAGGGCATCAGCAAACAAAAAATTTCTTATAAACGGGCCGACGGGGTGGATTTAACCGGCGATTTGTATTTACCAAAAGGATACAATAAAGATAAAGATGGTCCGCTGCCAACTTTGATCTGGGCTTACCCACGCGAATTTAATTCTGCTGCTGATGCTGCACAGATCCGCGGATCGAAAGATAAATTCACCACCATTAGCTGGGCCTCCCCTATTTTCTGGGTAACCCGCGGATATGCAGTTTTAGATAATGCCGAAATGCCAATTGTGGCCAAAGACGGTAAAAAACCGAACGATACATTTGTAGATCAACTACAGTTAAATGCCGAAGCCGCAATTAATAAACTGGCCGATTTAGGTGTTGGTGATAAAAAACGTATGGCTGTTGGTGGCCACAGTTATGGCGCATTTATGACTGCAAACCTACTGGCGCACACCAATCTTTTTGCCGCAGGTATTGCCCGCAGCGGAGCATACAACCGTACGCTTACCCCATTTGGTTTTCAGAACGAAGAACGTACGTATTGGCAGGCCCCTCAGTTATATTACGAAATGAGCCCGTTTAGCTATGCTGATAAAATCAAAACACCATTGTTACTAATCCATGGTGATGCTGATGATAATCCAGGTACTTTCCCCATTAATAGCGAACGCTTGTTCAACGCCATTAAAGGTGCCGGTGGCACAACCCGTTTTGTATTTTTACCTTACGAAGCACATAGTTACCGTGGCAAAGAAAACTTATTGCACATGTTGTGGGAGCAAGACCAATGGTTAGAAAAATATGTCAAAAACAAAAAATAATATCTATCTACCTATATCAATCAAAGTGCCCCTATATGGGGCATTTTTTGTTTATTATGCTTCTATGTGGTATCGGATATTTCTATCTGACACTGATCACATTCTGAAATCCAATATTTCAGCTGCCTCTGTCAGCTGTTACCAGCTGACAGCACATTCACTCTATGCCCATTTTTGCTTTGCGCTACACACTTTGCCACTTGCTCTCCGCCCTATGCCATTTCACAGCAAAACCTTACATTTATACAATAAAATTGAACATTCCCGTTACTAATTTGTTAAGCCATTATGGACTACATAGACTATTATAAAATCCTCGATCTAAAAAAAGATGCGACAACAGAGGATATTAAAAAAGCTTATAGAAAATTAGCCCGAAAACACCATCCGGACCTCAATCCCAATAATGAGGAAGCGAATAAAAAGTTTCAGCAAATTAATGAGGCTAACGAAGTTTTAAGCGATCCGGAAAAAAGAAAAAAATACGACAAATATGGTAAAGATTGGCAGCATGCCGATCAGCTGGATGCCCAGCAACAGCAACAGAGACAATACCAATCACAGGGGCAGGCTTATGGTGGGAACAGCTATTCTGGCGGTTTTGGCGGTGAAGACTTTTCTGATTTCTTTTCTTCTATGTTTGGCGGAGGCGGTGGCAGAAGCAGCAGAAATTCGCCGTTCAAAGGCCAGGATTACAGTGCCGATTTACAGTTGAACCTGCTTGATGCCTATACCACACATAAACAAACCTTAACAGTTAATGGCAAACAGGTACGTATTACCATTCCGGCAGGTGTAGAAAACGGGCAAAAGATCAAACTTCCGGGTTATGGTGCACCAGGTGTTAATAACGGCCCTCCGGGTGATCTGTATATCAAATTCAATATTAGCGATGATCCCAAATTTAAACGGAAAGGCAATGACATTTACATTCAGGAAGAAATAGATCTATATACAGCCATTTTAGGTGGTGAAAAAATTGTCGAAACCTTAAATGGCAAAGTTAAACTTAAAGTACCAGCAGGCACACAACCTGATACCACTTTAAGGTTGAAAGGCAAAGGCTTCCCGGTTTACAAAAAAGATAACCAGTTTGGCGATCTGTATATTAAATGGCAGGTTAAGATACCAACCAATTTAAATGCTGAACAAAAAGAATTATTCGAAAAACTTTCCAAATTCTAACCATTATGGAAACTTATCTAATACCAGTAGAAGATATCTGCGCTTATCATCATGTAGAAATTAACTTTATCCATTCTCTGGAAGATTTTGGACTGATCCAGACAACTGTAAAAAAGCAATCTGTCTTTTTGCCCGTTGATGAACTGGGTAAACTGGAGCAGTACCTCCGTTTGGCAAACGATCTTCAGATTAATTTAGAAGGGATTCATGCCGTTTCGCACCTGCTCAATCAATTGCAAGATATGCAACAGGAAATAACAGTGCTTCAGAACGAATTAAATTATTACAGGCAGCTTAACCATCAACAATAAACAACCATTTAGGCCGTATTCTGGATTATATTGCTGAATAAAAAACATAACCTTTCTAAGATATGTTTACTAAATTGCCAGTCTAATTTTAAAAAATGAGCGATCTTTCTCCAAAATTCATCGAAAAAATAAAATCATCTTATGCTCCTTCGGGCTCGTATATTTATTTAGGCGCCGGAATTTTAGATGGACAGGTTTATAGCGAAGCCGAAGTTAATTTATCATTAAAAATGATGAATAGACACGGCCTGATTGCCGGGGCAACCGGAACCGGCAAAACACGAACGCTACAGTTATTGGCAGAGCAACTGTCTGACGCTGGTGTACCGGTTTTTATGTTGGATGTTAAAGGCGATTTATCAGGTTTAAACCAATCCGGTTCAGTTAATCCTAAAATAGAAGAACGGGCACAACAGCTCAATAAAAATTTTTCGCCAACAGGTTTCCCTGTCGAGATTTACTCCCTTTCAGGCAAAATGGGTGCGCAGATGCGTGCAACCGTACTGGAGTTTGGACCTACACTTTTATCAAAGATTTTAGATTTGAACGATACACAGACAGGTGTTTTAGCCGTTATCTTCAAATATGCTGATGATCATAAACTACCTATAATCGATTTAAATGATCTAAAAAAACTGGTATCCTACCTTTCAGAAGGCGCAGGCGCTGCAGAAATTAAAAGCAGTTATGGAAGTATCTCCAGTGCTACCGCTGGTACCATGCTGAGGAAAATAGTGGCAATTGAACAACAGGGCTTAGGTGGTATGTTTGGCGAAAAATCCTTTGATGCCGGAGATCTTTTCGAACGGATTGATGGCAAAGGAGCCATCAGTTTATTGAACATTTCTGATGTTCAGAACCAGCCTGTATTATATTCTACCTTTTTACTAAGCTTATTGGCCGAATTATTCAATACCATGCCCGAAGTTGGCGATTTAGACAAACCAAAGCTGGTATTCTTTTTTGATGAAGCCCATTTATTGTTCAAAAATTCTTCTAAAGCATTTCTTGAGCAGATTGAAACCATTATCAGGTTAATCCGTTCTAAAGGCATTGGTGTTTTCTTTTGTACGCAGGCACCTACGGATGTTCCGGAAAGCATTTTGGGCCAGCTAGGCAACCGCGTACAGCATGCACTGAGGGCCTTTACCCCAAATGATGTAGATGCCCTAAAAAAGACAGTTAACACTTATCCAAAGTCGGATTTTTATCAGATTGACCAAATGTTAACTTCATTAGGTACGGGACAAGCGTTGGTGACCGTATTAGATGAGAAAGGTATCCCGACCGAAGTAGCGGCAACGCTGCTTACCCCGCCAAGGGCGCTGATGGGACCACTTACAGCTGCCGATTTCGATCAGCTCGTACGTTCCAGCCCAATGTACGCCAAATATAAAGATCCTATTGATCCTGAAAGTGCATACGACATTTTAACTAAACGTATTAATGAACAAACTGCAGCAGCAGAAAAAGAGAAACAGGAAGCTGAAGCGCAAAAAGAAAGCAAACCAAAACCTGGAGAAAAGAGTTTAGTAGAACAGGTAATGGGTGCTACCATAACCCGACAGATTGGTAAAGAAATTGTCCGTGGTATATTTGGCATGCTTACCGGTAAAAAAACACGTTCAAAAACCGGTGGCGGACTTTTTGGATTTTAAAAAAACTTATTACACAACAAATTGCTCAAATAACTAATTTCGCAGGTTGAAACTGATGGCGTATTAATTATCCCACATTAAGGTTTCCACCCATAAATAAAATAATAAACAATAAATGAAACCCACCCTATTGATATTGGCAGCTGGTATGGCCAGCCGCTATGGAAGCATGAAACAGATTGATGGTTTTGGTCCCAATGGCGAAACGATTATCGATTATTCAATATACGATGCAATAAATGCCGGTTTTGGTAAAATTGTATTCATCATTAAAGAAGAGTTTTTAGATAACTTCAAATCCATTTTTGATCCCAAACTTGCCGGAAGAATTGAGGTAGATTACGTTTTCCAAAATTTCGATTTAAAACAGTTTGGTATAGAAGAAGAAATTTATAGAGAAAAGCCATGGGGTACTGCGCACGCAATCTTATCGGGCAGAAAAGTTGTTAAAGAACCATTCTGTGTAATTAACGCTGACGATTATTATGGTTTCGATGCCTTTAAAAAAATGGTTGATTTCTTAACTACCGAAGTAACGGACAGCAACTACTCCATCATCGGTTACCAGATCGGAAAAACTTTATCTGAATTTGGTGCAGTTTCCCGCGGTGTGTGTAAGGTAGATGCGGCGGGCAATCTTGAGGAAATTGTAGAACGTACTAAGGTCTATCCCAAAGATGGCAAGATTTTTTATGAAGAAAATGGAGAAGAATTCCCTTTAGCATACGAAACACCGGTTTCAATGAACTTTTGGGGCTTTACACCAGCTGTTTTTAAAATTACAGAAGAAATGTTTAAAGAGTTTGCAGAAGCCAATAAGGACAAACCTAAAGCAGAATTTTTTATCCCGTTAATCGGCGAAACTTTAGTTAAAAACAATACCGCAACCTTTAAAGTAATACCTACTTCGAACAAATGGTTCGGCGTAACTTATAAAGAGGATAAACCTTATGTTCAGGATAGTATTAACCAATTGGTTAAGAACGGAACATACCCGGAAAAACTGTGGGATTAAATTCAGATTCCGAAGCTATATAAGCTTAGGTGTATATCTAAAGAAAATGCCTCAGGTTTTAAAAGTCTGAGGCATTTAAATAAAATAACATAGCAACAAGTCCTCCTTAAGAAGCAGATAGCAGTATTTTTAAACTTAACTCAATTAGTTCTTACATCTTGCGATCAATTTTGGCCTCTTTCTCCAAACGCGATCGTCATGCTGAACTTGTTTAGCATCCTTTCTGCCAGGAGAGATTCTGAGTCGAATATCTACTGAAGATCTTAAAGCCATTTGGTTAATTTAGACTTTTGAAAATATTAAACTGAATATCAATTAGTTGCATAATATAAAAGATGCTTCGCACCAACCATTGCTAAACTCCAAAATAAGGTCGTCATTGCGAGGAGGAACGACGAAGCAATCTATTATGTTAGCATCCATTGCTTTAAAGATTGCTTCCCCGTAAAGTCGGGGCAGGCTGTCGGCTGAAAAAGCCTTCTAGCAATGACGATAAAATACAAAAGCGTCCCTGAATTTAATCAGGAACGCTTTCTATATTTAGATCTTCGGACTTTACGGACCTCAGACTTTCCGACTTTAAGACTATTTCTTATCGTCTTCTTTTACTTCTTCAAAATCAACGTCAGTAACGTTATCGCCACCTTGAGCTTGTCCTTCAGCTTGTGGTTGTTCACCACCCTGAGGCTGCTCTCCAGCTTTGTACATTTCTTCCGATGCCACGTTCCAGGCAGCTTGTAATTCAGCCGAAGCTGCATCAATATCTGCAAAGTTACGTGATGAGTGTGCTGCTTTCAATTTCTCTAAACCAGCTTCAATTGGCGCTTTTTTATCAGCAGATAATTTATCACCAAACTCTTTCAATTGTTTCTCAGTAGAGAAAATTAAAGCATCAGCGCCGTTAATCTTATCAGCCTCTTCTTTTTGCTTCGCATCATCTGCAGCATTAGCTTCAGCTTCTTCTTTCATTTTTTTGATCTCAGCATCAGTTAAACCAGAAGATGCTTCAATACGGATTTTTTGCTCTTTACCAGTAGCTTTATCTTTTGCACTTACGTGTAAGATACCGTTGGCATCAATATCAAATGATACTTCTACCTGAGGCACACCACGAGGTGCTGGTGGAATACCATCTAAAATGAAACGGCCAATTGTACGGTTTTGAGCAGCCATCGGACGCTCACCTTGTAAAATGTGGATTTCTACTGAAGGCTGGTTATCAGCTGCAGTGGAGAACGTTTCCGATTTTTTAGTTGGGATTGTTGTGTTAGACTCGATTAATTTAGTCATTACACCACCCATAGTCTCAATACCTAATGATAAAGGAGTAACGTCTAATAACAATACATCTTTAACATCACCAGTTAATACACCACCTTGAATAGCAGCACCGATTGCTACAACCTCATCAGGGTTAACACCTTTACTTGGCTCTTTACCGAAGAAAGCTTTAACCGCTTCCTGAATAGCAGGAATACGTGTAGAACCACCTACCAGGATAATTTCGTCGATATCGCCTGTACTTAAACCAGCATTTTTCAAAGCAGATTTACAAGGGTCGATAGTACGTTTGATTAAGCTATCAGCCAATTGCTCAAACTTAGCACGGGACAAGGTACGTACCAAGTGTTTAGGACCACTAGCATCAGCAGTAATATATGGTAAGTTAATTTCAGTAGAAGTAGTGCTTGACAACTCAATTTTAGCTTTTTCAGCCGCTTCTTTTAAACGTTGTAACGCCATTGGATCTTTAGAAAGGTCCATGCTGTTTTCAGATTTAAATTCCTGAGTTAACCAATCGATAATGATGTGGTCAAAGTCATCACCACCTAAGTGAGTATCACCATCGGTAGATTTTACTTCGAAAACGCCATCACCCAATTCCAATACAGACACGTCATGAGTACCACCACCACAGTCAAACACCACAATTTTCATGTCTTTGTGTGCTTTATCCAAGCCATAAGCTAAAGCAGCTGCAGTTGGCTCGTTAATGATACGTTTTACAGATAAACCTGCAATCTCACCAGCTTCTTTAGTCGCCTGGCGCTGTGCATCATTAAAATAAGCGGGTACTGTAATTACTGCTTCTGTAACTTCTTGTCCTAAGAAATCTTCAGCAGTTTTTTTCATTTTCTGCAAAATCATTGCAGAAATCTCTTGTGGAGTGTATTTTCTGTCGTCAATTTCAACACGTGGAGTGTTGTTATCGCCTTTTACTACTTTATAAGGTACGCGTCCAGCCTCTTTCGCACTTTCGTCGTAGCTGCTCCCCATAAAGCGTTTAATTGAATATATCGTTTTTGTTGGGTTGGTTATAGCCTGACGTTTAGCAGGCTCGCCAACTTTACGCTCACCGTTTTCTGCAAAAGCAACAATAGACGGTGTAGTACGTTTACCCTCACTGTTTGCGATAACTACAGGCTCATTGCCCTCCATTACGCTCACGCAAGAGTTTGTTGTTCCTAAGTCTATTCCAATAATTTTTCCCATTGTATTTTTATTTTCTCTTTTTAAAGTATTATAATTTCTACTGCTATTAAACAATGCTTGTGCCAATTGGTTTTTGGCAGATAATATGGACAAAAGACTGATAAAATGTAAAAAACGATCCTATTCGATACTGACAGCATGACAGAAAACAGGTAAGATGCAGATGGATTGAAAGGGCAAAGTTTAAAGCTCAGGTATTAGAGCAAAGTACAGATTTCTTAAAATGATTTGAAAATGAAAGTCAGCAGTTCTTCGGAAACACCAGCCCCGCTAACCGCTTTACTCCGTTGCACTACGTATTCGCTATTATCGGGTTTAGTTACAATGGGCCGTAAAAATCCATCCATAATTTTATATCTTTAAAGATGCAATCAATCTGGGGCAATCATTCAAATTAATTTAATCATTTAAATCTGTGTAATCTCTATCATATGCAAATAGCAGCTCAAATCGTAATTGGCTTAGTCGCCTTCATCCACATTTATATTCTTTGGTTAGAAATGTTTGCGTGGACAACCAAAGCACCACAGGTATTTAAAACCATTCCTAAAGACTTATTCGTACCAACAAAAACATTGGCTGCTAATCAGGGCTTATATAATGGCTTTTTAGCAGCGGGTTTAATCTGGTCGTTATGCATAAATGATCATCAATGGAAAATGTACGTAGCTATATTTTTTCTATGCTGCGTAATTATTGCGGGTATTTATGGTGCCGCAACGGCGAGCAAGAAAATTTTGTATGTGCAATCAATCCCGGCATTGGTAGCGCTTATCTTATTACATCTATAACTAAGAATTCAATAGATCGGTCGACGTCGTACCGACCGAAAACCAATATAGGTAATTAGATTTAGAAATAAGTTACCGTTGACAAACTCTCCATAGAATGGCTTCATTCGGAGTATCATCAGGGCTCTTGCCTGAAAAATCGCGATGACGCTCTAAACCTGTATGCGCTCGTATGTCTTATATGGTAAAAATATTTTGATTATCTGTTTTTTACACAAACATCGTCTGGTACAACTATGAAAAAATTAGTTGAACTGCTTAAAAACGGGAAAGAGCCTGTTTTTACTTTGGAATATGTTTAATCACTTTTTATACATACTCGTTGTGGAAATCTCACCAGTTTTACATCGTTTCACAAACCATAAATCAAAATGAAGAAATATTTTATCGCAATCGCATTCTTTGGGATCATTCATGTAGCAAAATCTCAGGACACCAAACCTGCCGAAAGTTTTGAAAAAATAATCAGCCACAATAACTTAATGCTAGATCAACCTGAGGGTTTTGTAAAAACAGAACCTATCAAAAATTCAGCTATGCTATATGAATATGCAGTTATTGATACTTCAAAACACATAGAAATCAGATATGCTATACGTTCTTTAACCGAAAGGGTAAAAGAGTACAAAAAATGGTTGGAAACAAAAAAAGAAGGAGAAATTAGGATAAATCCAAATACTATGCTATCAGCTACACTTATGGCAATAGCAATGAACATAGCCGGCGGATCTAATAAACCGCCTTCGATCCAACAGTTTCCGGATCCAGCTGTAAAAAAGGATTTTAATGCCGACGCAGGATTTTTCACTATAGTTACGCCAACCAAAAATTTCGGCAAAGACTACAAATTCTGTATGGTAGTTGCCATACATAAAGAAGACATTGCTGATGCCTATACGTTTATATTAACCGATGAAATGGAAAATCTTAAAAAATATATCACCCCTACTATTTTTAACGCTTTAAGATTTAAATAATTCCAGCTGCTACGTATACCAAGGATGGCTCGTATTCTTATGAGCCATTCAATAAAAATCCGTGTCCTTGCGATTAAACTACAATGCCAACAATCGCTCCAAATGATGGTAACCAATTCCAAAGTATTCCTTACTCGCTTTAATTTTCTCTAAAACTTCCGCTTTCCTTTCGCTTTCTCCTTTAGCCGTTAAGCTTTCTGCTCTTTTCACCCCAACCACAAGCACATTTTTAGGCGTATGCGCATCAGAAATAAATTCAAACACCTTCGTTTTATAGCCAAAATATTCTAAAATCAGCGCACGTATGCCATCAGTAACCATTTCGGCCTGACGTTCTAAAAAAATACCGTATTTGGTCAAAAAAGAAACATCATTCTTCACTTTGTTTTGCTCAATTTCCCTGCGGATCTGTTTATGGCAACAGGGTGCAACCACAATCAGTTCGGCATTGGCTTTAATTCCTTTATAAATGGCATCGTCTGTTGCGGTATCACAGGCATGTAATGCAATTAAGAGGTTTACATCCTCTGCATGATAATCTTCAATAGTGCCTTGTACAAAATTCAATTTATTGAAAGCAGATTTTATCGCAACCTGGTTACATAAGTCAACCATATCCTGCCTATACTCTACTCCGATCACCTCGCTTTCTAATTTTAAAACAGAATGTAAATAATCATACAGCGCAAAGGTTAAATAACCTTTACCCGAGCCCATATCAGCAACTTTTTTAATGGCTCCTTCCGGCAGCTCTTTTATCAGCGTGCTTAAAATTTCAATGTAATGGTTAATTTGCCTGAATTTATCCTGTGCATTTTTGAAAACCTTACCTTCTGCATCGCTAATCTTTAATTCAGCTAAGTAAGATTTTGAAGCAGGTTTGATCAACCTGGCTTTTTCTTTGTCATGACTGGCAGACGGCACTTCCACATTCGAAGCTTTACCTTTACGTAATACCACTTTTCCATTGTTCAGCTCTTCTAAGATCAGGTCGTTTTCTGTGGTAAACAGGGTAGCTATTTTAAATCCGGTCGTCAGGTAATCCTTAATTAAATCAATAGCCTCATCGATAGCATAGTTTTTTACCACGTCGCGTGTTTTGTAACGATAGGTAACAGCCAGTTTATCTTCACGCTTGATGATCACCTTCCGGATCAGCAATTGTTTTAAAGCGTCCTCTTCCCCTTTATAGTTCCCTAAAGAAATTTTCACAAAACTTTCTTCTTCTAAGCTGGCCTTTAACGCGGCAATAAATGAGTTGATATTTGCTAACACTTAAATGGATTTGAGACGCAAAGATAATCAAGTTTATCCGGAGCTGAACACATAATGAATAATGTAACAATAGAGCGACCATATTAAAAAGATGGAAGAGGAAAAAGGTAATATGGACTGTAATCTTCAAACATAAAAATTGTTAATATTGATTTAAATAAACGAATCACATAATACGATTTACAATAAGTCACAACACCATTATCTATATTGATTCCAAAGTAGCGGAACACTTTTTTTTCAAAAAATTAAACTTTAGATTAGGGTATTTAAATAGCAAATCACAATACATGAGTGACTTTCAGATAAAAAAATCGCCAACCGTTTACGATGCCATTATTGTTGGGTCAGGTGCAGGTGGCGGGATGGCAGCCTATGTACTGGCGCATGCCGGTCAAAAGGTTTTAATGCTTGAGGCTGGTCAAAATTTTGATCCGCGATTAGATTCACATCAATTAAAATGGCCATGGGAATCGCCACGTCGTGGTGCAGGAACCGTTCGCCCATTTGGTGATTTTGACGCTTCTTATGGCGGTTGGGAATTAGAAGGCGAGCCTTATACCCAGAAAAACAAGAGTGAATTCGAATGGTTTCGTTCGCGCATGCTCGGCGGGCGTACTAACCACTGGGGGAGGATTTCTCTGCGGATGGGTCCGGATGATTTTAAGCCTAAAGATGGTTTAACTGATGCATGGCCGATAACCTATGCTGATGTAAAACCCTTTTACGATAAAGTTGACCGCATGATCGGTATTTATGGAACAGCAGAAGGCTTAGAAAATGAACCTGACGGCATTTTTATGAAACCACCTAAACCAAGGTTAAACGAACTTTTTATCAAAAAAGGAGCAGAAAAAGCCGGTGTCAGGGTAATTACCGGTCGCGGGTCGGTATTAACAGAAGCTTTACCCAACAACAATGATCGAGCACCTTGTTTTTACTGTGGGCAGTGTGGCAGAAGCTGTAAAGTTTACGGCGATTTTTCATCCTCATCATGCTTGGTAAACCCAGCGGTGAAAACCGGAAACCTGACCGTGATTACCGATGCAATGGTACGTGAAGTGATTACGGATAAGGATGGTACCGCAAAAGGTGTTTCTTATATAAACCGTAAGGATTTACAGGAATATCAGGTAAACGGCAAACTGGTTATTTTAGGTGCCAGCGCCTGCGAGTCAGCCCGTATATTATTGAATTCCAAATCAACTTCACACCCAAATGGCCTGGCAAACAGCAGTGGTGTAGTGGGTAAATACCTGCACGATTCTACAGGGGCAAGTGTTTCGGGCTTTTTGCCGCAGTTAATGGATCGAAAACGTTATAATGAAGATGGTGTAGGTAGTGTACACATTTATTCGCCATGGTGGTTGGATAATCGTAAACTTAACTTCCCACGTGGTTATCACATTGAATATTGGGGAGGAATGGGCATGCCTGCTTATGGTTTTGGTGGCGGTGTGGCTCAAATGAATGGCATGGTACCTGGCAGAGATGGTAAAATGAAAGAAGCCGGAGGTTACGGAAAATCTTTAAAAGATGATTATCGCAGGTTTTATGGCACTGGTGTTGGAATGGCTGGTCGTGGTACCGCAATTGCAAGAGAAAGCAACTACTGCGAAATAGACCCCAATACGGTAGATAAATATGGAATTCCGGTTTTAAGATTTAACTACAAATGGGATAAAGATGAAATTCTACAGGCAAAACACATGCAGGAAACCTTTCTTTCAATTATGAAGGAAATGGGTGCAGTGGTAACCTCCGAGATCCAGGGTGCAGATACCAATTATGGTTTACTCAATCCTGGAAAAATCATCCACGAGGTAGGTACCATACGCATGGGCGATGATCCTAAAAAGTCGGCACTGAACAAATATTGCCAGGCTCATGATTGTAAAAATTTGTTTGTGGTAGATGCCGGACCGTTTGTACAACAAGGTGATAAAAATGCCACCTGGACCATCTTAGCACTATCTATGCGTACAGCAGAATATATTTTAGCTCAAAAGAAAAAACAGAACATTTAAGCCTTACCATATGAACAGACGTGATTCACTAAAAGCACTAGGTTTAACCGCCATTAGTACAACTGTACTGCTTGAGGCTTGTAAACAGCCTGAAGCAAAAACAGACATTGCTGCACCTGAGGAAAGTACGAAAGAAACAGGCAGGGAACAATGGGAGTTAGACCGTGATAAAAACCTGAAATCAGAGACTTTTTTCACTAAACATGAAATGGCTACAATCACCGTTCTGGCCGATATCATTATTCCCAAAGATGAAGTTTCGGGCAGTGCTTCTGATGCCAAAGTACCAGAGTTCATCGAATTTATAGTAAAAGATATTCCTGAACATAAAACACCTATGCGTGGCGGCCTGAAATGGCTGGATGTGTACAGCTTTAATAAATTTCAAAAACCTTTTATTGATGCCTCTGCAGATCAGCAGATCTCTATTGTTGATGAAATTGCCTACCCTAAAAAAGCCAGGCCAGAAATGCAGGCAGGCGTAGCCTTTTTCAACAGAATGAGAAATTTAACAGCCTCCGGTTTTTACACGACAGAAATGGGCGTAAAAGACATTGGTTATGTAGGCAATGCACCAAACCAATGGGCTGGTGTTCCTGCCGATGTACTAAAACAGTATGGGATGGAGAATGTAAAGATTTGAATTAAAGGAGCGATCATTCGCTCCTTTTTATTTTGTATGCAGATCTAAATATAATAACTGCTTAAATTTCTTCTTTGAATTAACCGGTAGTTTCAAATTACCGCGTTCCGAAATTACGATAGTATAGTTGAAAGTTAGTTCTTGTCCTGAAGCTAACGCGATACTGCCGGTAGTAAAATCCGAAAGCATAGAACTCCCTTTAACATTAATCTGAAAACCCTCGCTTTTCTCATTTGACCAACCATTTACAAAATTATTATTGTTGCTATTAGGCTGATCATCCAATCTTAAATAAAGTCCACGCCACTCATTGCCCACCCAAAAAGCTGGTTTTATCTTCGAATAATTACGTAAATTCCATTTTACCGTATCTGGACGTATATTGCTCTTTTGACCTAATCCACCAAAATATTTCGAATTGGCAATATTAAAAGGAATATGAAAATTGATATTATTAAATTTGACCTGTGCGCCTGAAACATGCACTTTAAACCGAATAACACCGTTAGCATAGGCCTTGCCAAAAACATCCTGTTTCAGGCCCTCAGTTGTACTTTGCGCCCACCAGGTAACAGAGTCTTTTCCGACAGTTAGGAACCTGAATGCAGTTGGAGAAAATTTAAGCTGTTTTTTCGCATCAATATAATAATGAAAATGAATAGGCTCATAAAGTATTTGATGGAGTTTAACGGTACTATCAGAAAAACCACCTACGCTGACCTGTTTTAAAAGGCCATCCGCATTGACCTCAATTTTGCGCTCTCCGAGCAATAAGATTTGACCGATAACTTTCAGTGAATAATAGCTGTCTGGTTGCTGGGCATAAATAGAAAATTGGCTAGTCATGAAGATGAGCATTAGGCTGGCAACGACTTTCATAAGTGTTAGATTTTTTTGCTTCAAGGTAAAAAAAAAGTCCTGCTCTTTCGAACAGGACTTTAATATCCTTAAGTTGAATAAAATTATTCTCCTTTTGGTTCTTCAGTAGCAGGAGCTTCTTCAGCAGGAGCAACTTCTTCAGCAGTTTCAGCTTTTGCTTCAGCAGCTTTAGGCGCAGCAGCTTTACTTCTACCACGACGAGTTGTTTTCTTCTCTTCTTTAACCTCTACATCTTTACCGTAAACTGTATTGTAATCTACCAATTCAATTAAAGCCATCTCAGCGTTATCACCCTGACGATTGTTTAATTTAATGATACGAGTATAACCACCTGGACGGTTAGCTACTTTCTCAGCCACTTCGCGGAACAAAATAGTGATTACTTCTTTATCTTGTAGATAAGAGAAAACTGTACGACGTGAGTGAGTAGTGTCATTTTTCGCTTTCGTGATTAATGGCTCAACATAAGTTCGTAAAGCTTTAGCCTTAGCTAAAGTTGTAGTAATTCTTTTCGCTTTAATCAGTGATGTAGCCATGTTAGCTAACATCGCTTTTCTGTGGCTGTCGGTTCTACCTAAGTGGTTTACTTTTTTACCGTGTCTCATTGTTTTTTGATTAAGTGTATACCGTCTCTGTCTCAGAGGGAATTATACACTGTGAACTAATAGTTAATTCAACGCTTTGCGCTAAGCGCATGGCGCCATGCGTATTATTCTTCGTCTAATTTAAATTTAGACAGGTTCATACCAAATGATAAACCTTTTGATTTTACTAATTCCTGGATCTCAGTTAAAGATTTCTTACCGAAGTTTCTGAATTTCAACATATCAGCAACGTCATAAGAAACTAAGTCAGCCAAAGTACGGATATCAGCAGCTTTTAAGCAGTTTAATGCCCTAACTGAAAGATCCATATCTACCAATTCAGTTTTAAGGATTTTACGCATGTGTAAAATTTCCTCGTCAACTTCTTTGGTTTCTTCTTTTGCCTGAGATTCTAATACCAAATTCTCATCTGAGAATAACATAAAGTGTTGGATAAGGATCTTAGCCGCTTCTTTTAATGCTTCTTCAGGATGAATTGAACCGTCAGTAGAGATATCTAAAACCAATTTTTCATAATCCGTTTTTTGCTCAACACGAAAGTTTTCGATCGTGTATTTTACATTTTTCATCGGAGTATAAATTGAATCGATTGCGATTACACCTACAACAGCATCAGCAACTTTATTTTCTTCAGCAGGTACATAACCACGTCCTTTATTGATGGTTAATTCCACTTCCAAAGTAACAGATTTATCCATGTTGCAGATAACATGCTCAGGGTTTAAAACTGTAAAGTTGTTAGAGAATTTAGTGATATCACCAGCTTTAAACTGATCTTGACCATTAACGATGATGAAAACTTTTTCAGAATCACCTGAATCACCTGTTTTCTTAAAACGAACTTGCTTTAAGTTTAAGATGATATCAGTCAGATCTTCTACAACACCTTTTATGGTAGAAAACTCGTGAGAAACGCCTGAAAAACGAATAGTAGTAATAGCATAACCTTCTAATGAAGAAAGTAAAATTCTTCTTAAGGCATTACCAATTGTTACACCGAAACCGGGCTCTAAAGGACGAAATTCAAATGTGCCATCGAAATCGGTTGATTTCTGCATGATCACTTTGTCTGGTTTCTGAAATGCTAAAATTGCCATTTATAATTTTTTAAATTCGTTATTGAATATATAGTAACATGGAAAAAAGTTAATTACCCTTTTGAGGTAATTAACCAGCTCGTTTATTACTTTGAGTACAACTCGATGATTAAGTTTTCCTTGATGTTTTCAGGAATTTCATCACGTTGAGGGTAGGTTAAGAATTTACCAGTTAATTCACTGGCGTTCCACTCTAACCATGCGAACTTGTTAATTGTTCTGCCTGCAACCGAGTTACTAATTGATTCTAAAGATTTAGATTTTTCACGAACAGCAACCACATCACCAGCTTTTAACTGATATGAAGGAATATTTACAACTTCACCATTCACGGTTACGTGTTTATGGCTAACTAACTGGCGTGCACCAGAACGGGTTGTTGAAATACCTAAACGGTAAACTGTATTATCTAAACGTGCTTCTAACAATTGAAGTAAGTTATCACCAGTGATACCTGCACGTGAAGATGCTTTTTTAAACAAGTTACTGAATTGTTTTTCTAATACACCGTAAGTGTATTTTACTTTTTGTTTCTCCATTAACTGGATAGCATATTCAGATTGTTTTCCTCTTCTTTTTGAAACGCCATGTTGGCCGGGAGGATAATTTTTTCTGTCTAACACTTTATCAGGACCGAAAATTGGTTCTCTGAATTTACGTGCGATTTTTGATTTTGGGCCTGTATATCTTGCCATTTTTTTCTGTTTTTAAAGTATCATCCAACCTGTAGCTGGAGATTCTTAGCTTTAAAATTAATTAAACTCTTCTCTTTTTAGGAGGACGACATCCGTTGTGAGGAAGTGGAGTAATATCTTTGATAGATGTTACTTCAAGACCTGCTACCTGTAAAGTTCTGATTGCAGATTCGCGACCTGAACCCGGACCTTTTACAAATACTTCAACTTTACGTAAACCTAAATCAAACGCAACCTTACCGCAATCTGAAGCTGCTTGACCAGCTGCATAAGGCGTGTTCTTTTTAGAACCTTTGAAGCCCATTTTACCTGCAGAAGACCATGAAATAGTCTGTCCGTTGTTGTTTGTTAAGGTAACGATGATGTTGTTAAAAGTAGCATTGATATGCGCCTGACCAACAGGCTCGATTACAACGATACGTTTTTTTGTTACTTTTTTACTTTTAGCCATTTTATCTTTTAGATATGAGATGTGAGAATTGAGATGTGAGATGTTAACACAAGCCCGGCACTCGCCACCTTATTTTTTAATCCTGATATTCCAAATTTGAGTGCAGATGAAGTTTTTCTCATATCTCACATCTATGATCTCAAATCTATCAATTATTATTTAGTAGCTTTTTTCTTGTTAGCAACTGTTTTTCTCTTACCCTTACGAGTACGTGAGTTGTTTTTAGTACGCTGACCACGAGAAGGTAAACCTTTTCTGTGACGTAAACCACGGTAACAACCAATATCCATTAAACGTTTAATGTTTAACTGAACTTCTGAGCGTAAAGCACCTTCTACTTTAATCTCATCGTTGATCATTGTACGGATTGCTGATAACTCATCATCAGACCAGTCTTGTACTTTTTTGTTTAAATCGATACCTGCCGTAGTTAAAATACGTTGAGCAGTTGTTCTACCGATACCATAGATATAGGTTAAACCGATCTCTCCTCTTTTGTTTCTTGGTAAATCAATACCTGAAATCCTTGCCATATTTATTATTGTTTTGCTGTAATTCCGAACGGCGGGCCACCGTTGTACGGTAAATTACACTATTTTCTAATTACCCTTGACGTTGCTTGTATTTAGGATTCTTCTTGTTGATAACGTAAAGTTTTCCTTTACGGCGAATAATCTTGCAATCAGCGCTACGTTTTTTAATTGATGATCTAACTTTCATTTTATTTGTATCTATAAGTAATGCGTCCTTTTGTTAAATCATAAGGAGACATTTCCAATTTAACTTTATCCCCAGGAAGAATTTTGATGTAGTGCATACGCATCTTTCCTGAAATGTGTGCAATAATCTCATGCCCGTTCTCGAGTTCTACCCGGAACATCGCATTAGATAATGCTTCTCTTATTACTCCGTCTTGTTCAATTGAGGCTTGTTTAGCCATATTTTATTGATTGTTACTTAATTAGCTGCTTCTAAACAGGGTTGCAAAATTAAATAAAAAATTTTAATAATTTATTTTTTTTGTTGTAAAACTTCTTCTATTATAGAAAACGTAGATAAAACATCTGCTTTGCCCTTTTTGATGGCTACTGTGTGTTCAAAATGTGCCGATGGTTTATTGTCTTTACTGGTTACCGTCCATCCATCGTTATGGAATTTAACACCGGCTACGCCTGCATTGATCATGGGTTCTATTGCAATAACCATCCCTTCTTCCAGTTTTGGTCCTGCACCACGTTTCCCATAATTCGGAACCTCTGGTTTCTCATGAAGTTTTACACCAACACCATGACCTACAAGTTCTCTTACTACACCAAATCCATTAGCTTCTGCGTATTGCTGAACAGCAAAACCGATATCACCGGTACGCATTCCAACAACAGCTTTTTCTATACCAAATTCCAGGCAGCGTTGAGTAACGGCAAGTAACTTCTGTTTTTCGACGTCTATCTCCCCTATCGGGAAAGTATAAGCCGAATCACCAAAATAATTGTTTTTAATCACTCCACAATCAACCGAAATAAGATCACCTTCCTGAATTACATATTCGCCCGGGAAACCATGAACAACCTGTTCATTTGGCGAAATACACAATGAGTAAGGAAAACCATTATAGTTTAAAAATGCAGGAATCGCTCCGTGGTCACTAATAAACTCATAGGCCAATTTATCTAACTGGATAGTAGTCATGCCTGCTTTTATCACCTTGGCCACCTCGGCCAGGGTTTTAGAAACAAGCATGGAACTTTCTCTTATTAACTCGATCTCCTCAAGAGACTTGTAATAAATTTTAGACATCCTTTACACTACAGTGCTGCGTTGCTACTTGCAGCAGGAACACCTGTTCTGCCTGTAACTCTACCTGTTTTCATCAGACCATCATAATGGCGCATCAATAAATAACTTTCGATCTGTTGCAATGTATCCAATACAACACCTACTAAAATCAATAAAGAAGTACCACCAAAGAAGTGTGCAAATTCTTGTTTAATACCAAACTTAACCGCAATTGAAGGCAGGATAGCAATGATCGCTAAAAATACCGCACCTGGGAAAGTGATTTTCGAAATGACATCATCAATAAAAGTTGATGTTGCAAAGCCAGGTTTAATACCCGGAATAAAACCACCATTTTTCTTCATATCATCGCTCATTTGGGTTGGATTAACCGTAATGGCAGTATAGAAGAAAGTAAATGCGATAATTAAAAATGCGAATGTTAAGCTATAAGCCAACGAAGTGGTATTGCTGAACTGGATTAACCAGGAACCTTGTAACGAAGGAACAAACTGCATTAAAGCACCTGGAATAAACATTAACGCCTGGGCAAAAATGATTGGCATAACACCAGCAGCATTAACCTTTAAAGGAATGTACTGACGAACACCACCAAACTGGCGGTTACCAACAATTTTTTTAGCGTATTGTACAGGTACTTTACGTACACCTTGAACAATTAAAATGGTAAACATCACCACTGCAAATAAGGCAACGATCTCTAAAACCAATGCAACCGGGCCTCCACCTTCACTGGCCGAACCCACACGTGCGCTAAACTCTTGAGAAATTGCTACCGGTAAACGGGCTATAATACCAACCATAATGATTAGTGATGTACCGTTACCAATACCTTTATCTGTAATTTTTTCACCTAACCACATTACGAATAACGTACCTGCCGTTAATACAAACGTAGATAACACTAAAAATAAAGTATTTGGCAATAAAATAGCTTCTGCAGGAACTTGCGTTTTAACGTAGCCAACAGACTGAACGATTGTGATCGCTACCGTTAGGTAACGGGTAATCTGGTTCATTTTCTTTCTACCACTTTCGCCCTCTTTCTGCATTTTTTGGAAAGAAGGAACAGCAATACCCAATAGCTGCACCACAATCGATGCAGAAATGTAAGGCATTACCCCCAACGCCAAAATAGACACACGAGAGAAAGAACCGCCGGCAAACATATCTAATAAGCCTAAAATTCCCGATTTCTCGTTGTTGCCTAAAGCAGTTGGATCTACACCTGGTAAAACCACGTGAGATACGAAACGGTATACCAAAAGAATTAAGAGCGTAAACAATATACGCTCTTTTAATTCCTGAATTTTCCAGATATTACTTAAAGTAGTAAATAGCTTCTTCATTTAATAATTACAATTTTACAATAGAACCACCTGCAGCTTCAATAGCTTTTTGTGCGGTTGCAGAGAACGCATGTGCTGTAATTTCTAGCTTTGCTTTAACTTCACCACGACCTAAAATTTTAACCAAGTCGTTTTTTGAAGCTAAACCATGTGCTTGTAAAGCAGCAAAATCGATAGTTGTTAAGCTATGTTTTTCAGCTAATGCTTGTAAAACGTCTAAGTTTACACCAACATACTCAGTACGGTTGATTGGTTTGAAACCAACTTTAGGTACACGACGTTGTAAAGGCATTTGACCACCTTCGAAACCGATTTTGGTTTTGTGACCTGAACGAGAACCCGCACCTTTGTGACCACGGGTTGAAGTACCGCCACGACCAGAACCTGTACCACGACCAATTCTCTTACTGTTTTTTGTAGAACCTACTGCAGGTTTTAAATTACTTAAATTCATTTTTTTGAATTTGTGTTGCCCTTCGCTTTCACTAAACAGGTACAACGATTAAACATATATAAAGGTAGTACCGGCTTTTTTCCAATACTACCTTTAAAACTTTTACTAGATTGCTTCGATTGCTACCAAATGGTTCACTTTACGAACCATACCGATAATTTGTGGAGTAGCTTCAACCTCTACACTTTGGTTCAATTTAGATAAACCCAAAGCCTGAACGGTTCTCTTTTGGCGCTCGCTTCTGTCGATAACGCTTTTTACTTGTGTTATTTTGATCTTAGCCATGATATTATCCGTTAAATACTTTGTTTAAATCAATACCACGGGTTTGAGCTACTGTATAAGCATCACGCATTTTAGTTAATGCATCAACAGTTGCTTTTACCACGTTGTGTGGGTTAGATGAACCTTTAGATTTTGCCAATACGTTATGTACACCGGCACTCTCTAATACAGCACGCATCGCACCACCGGCAATTACTCCTGTACCTACTGCAGCTGGTTTGATTAAAACAAAACCGCCTGAGAATTTACCGATTTGCTCATGAGGAACAGTACCGTTTAAAATCGGAACTTTTACCAGGTTCTTTTTGGCATCATCCACACCTTTAGCAATTGCTTCAGTTACCTCTTTCGCTTTACCTAAACCGAAACCAACAACACCGTTCTCGTCACCTACAACAACAATTGCTGAGAAGCTGAAAGTACGGCCACCTTTGGTTACTTTGGCAACACGTTGTATACTAACCAAACGATCCTTTAATTCGATATCGGTGGTTTTTACTCTTTTTATATTAATAGTTGACATCTTACTTTTTCTTCAGATTAAAATACTAAACCAGCTTCGCGGGCACCCTCTGCCAACGATTTTACACGACCGTGGTATAAATAGCCATTTCTATCGAAAACAACTTCTTTAACACCTGCAGCAATTGCTTTTTCGGCTACTAATTTGCCTACTGCAACTGACTGATCGCTTTTGTTTCCAGTACCAGTAAAATCTTTCGATAATGATGATGCTGACGCTATTGTTGTACCGGTTACATCGTTAATTACCTGCGCATAAATCCCTTTATTGCTTCTATATACAGATAACCTTGGACGTTCTTCCGAACCGGTAAGTCTTTTTCTGATCCCTTTTTTAATACGATCTCTTCTTGATAATTTTTTACCTGCCATGATTACTATTTTTTAGATGCTGATTTACCTGCTTTTCTTCTTAACACTTCACCTACAAACTTGATACCTTTACCTTTATATGGTTCTGGTGCACGTAACGAACGGATTTTCGCTGCTACCTGGCCAATCAATTGTTTGTCAATACTCTCTAAAATAATTTTAGGAGTCTGACCTTTTTCTGATTGTGTAGTTACTTTAATCTCTGCTGGCAACTGGAATACATAGTGGTGAGAATAACCCAAAACAAGGTCTAATGTGTTGCCTTGGTTTGTAGCACGGTAACCAACACCTACCAATTCTTGAGTTAATGTATAACCTTCTGTAACACCAACAACCATGTTGTTAAGCAAAGAGCGGTATAAACCGTGTAATGCTTTGTGTTTCTTTTGATCTGATGGACGTTGAACTGTCAAAATTCCATCTTCCTGACTTACAGTGATATCTTTATCAACTGTTTGTGATAATTCACCTTTAGGGCCTTTTACAGTTACCACGTTATCGTTAGATACGGTAATGGTTACACCTGAAGGGATTGTAATTGGGGCTTTTCCTATTCTTGACATTGTGTAGTTCTCCTAAATATTAATAAACGTGACACAATACCTCACCACCAATGTTTAATTTGGCTGCTTCTTTATCGGTCATTACACCTTTAGAAGTAGATAAGATTGCGATACCTAAACCGTTTAATACTCTTGGCATATTTTCAACGCCTGCATACTGTCTCAAACCTGGTTTACTTACTCGCACTAATGTACGAATAGCAGGAACTTTAGTAATCGGATTGTATTTCAAAGCAATTTTAATAGTGCCTTGAACTGTAGTATCTTCAAACTTATAGTTCGCGATGTAACCTTTATCAAAAAGTACTTTGGTGATTTCCTTTTTAAGGTTTGATGCAGGAATTTCTACAACTCTGTGGTTGGCCTTAATGGCATTCCTTACTCTTGTTAAATAATCTGCTATTGGATCTGTATTCATTATTTATTGTTTTTGATAGTGGTTTCCTTTCCCGATTTCACATCGGAATGGGACCTGCTATCGGTTAAAATTCTTTTCTAGTAAATAGACATAAGTATCAAGTATCAAGAAACCAATTGGTTTCGATACTTGATACTCAATACTAGCTACTTATATTACCAAGATGCTTTTTTAACACCTGGTATTTTACCGTCTAGTGCCATTTCGCGGAATGTTACCCTTGAAATGCCAAAGGTACGCATATATCCACGAGGACGACCAGTTAATTTACAACGGTTGTGTAAACGTACCGGAGATGAGTTTTTAGGTAATTTATCTAAACCCTCGAAATCTCCCGCAGCTTTTAATGCTGCACGTTTTTCAGCGTATCTAGCTACCAATTTTTGGCGCTTAACTTCGCGTGCTTTTACACCTTCTTTTGCCATTATTCTGCTGTTTTTTGATTTTTAAATGGTAATCCGAATTGTTTCAATAACTCAAGTGCTTCAACGTCAGATTTTGCCGAAGTTACGAAAGTTATATCCATCCCTAAAATTTTATTGATTTTATCTATATTAATCTCTGGGAAGATGATTTGCTCAGTAACACCTAATGTATAGTTACCTTTTCCATCGAAACCTTTATCGTTAATACCTTTGAAATCACGGATACGCGGTAAAGCTACTGAAATCAAACGATCCAAGAACTCATACATGTTGTTATCACGTAATGTTACACGCACACCTACCGGCATACCTTTACGTAATTTAAAGTTAGAGATATCTTTTTTAGATTGTGCTGCAACCGCCTGCTGACCAGTAATGGTAGTCAATTCTACGATTGTAGTATCCATAATCTTTTTATCAGTAACAGAAAAACGACCTACACCCTGATTGATACAGATTTTTTCCAATTTAGGAACCTGCATTACAGTTTTATACTGAAATTTTTCTTTTAATGCATTTACAACTTCTTCTTTGTATTTGCTTTTTAATCTAGGTGTAGCCATTATTTAATTTCCTCCCCTGAAATTTTAGCAACTCTAACGATTTTACCATCTGCGTTTACTTTACGGCCAACGCGGGTAGCTTTACCTGATTTTGGATCAACCAACATCAGGTTAGAAACGTGAAGAGCAGCTTCTTTTTTAATAATACCACCGTTCGGATTTGCAGCATTTGGCTTAGTATGTTTAGATACTAAATTAATGCCTTCTACAATGGCTCTGTTTTTATCTTTTTGTACTGAAAGTACTTTTCCTTGTTGACCTTTTGAATCGCCAGCAATTACTTTAACTAAATCTCCTGTACGGATTTTAAGTTTTGGTGTATTTACTTTGTTTCCCATTTTATAATACCTCCGGTGCTAATGATACGATTTTCATGAATTGTTTTTCACGTAGTTCTCTCGCAACCGGGCCAAAGATACGTGTACCTCTTGGCTCATCCTGTGCGTTCAATAATACAGCAGCATTATCGTCAAAACGGATATAAGAACCATCTTTACGACGGATTTCTTTTTTAGTTCTTACAACAACTGCTTTTGAAACTGTACCTTTTTTAACATTACCTGATGGTAATGCGCTTTTAACGGTAACAACTACCTTATCACCAATTGAAGCATAACGTTTGCCGGTTCCACCTAACACACGAATTACCAATACTTCTTTTGCGCCACTGTTATCAGCAACGTTTAATCTCGATTCCTGTTGTACCATCTTATTTAGCTCTTTCTAAAATTTGTACCAATCTCCAGTTCTTGTTTTTGCTCAAAGGACGAGTTTCCATAATTAAAACAGTATCACCGATACCGCACTCATTTTTCTCGTCGTGAGCCATAAATTTGGTAGTTTTCTTTACGAACTTACCATAAATCGGGTGTTTTACTTTACGCTCCACGCTCACTACAACAGATTTGTCCATCTTGTTGCTTACCACTAACCCGGTTCTTGTTTTTCTTAATTGTCTTTCCATGTCGACTCTCAAATTATTTAGTTTCAGTAGCTGACTCCGTGTTTTTCACTTTAGTCAACTGAGTGTTTAAACGGGCTATGTCTTTCCTTACTTTTGCAATACGCGAAGGATTTTCGATAGCTGAAATAGTGTGAGCAAACTTTAATTTTGATAAGTTCTCTTTTTCTTCCGCAATCTTAGCTACTAATTCTTCTTTTGAAAGCCCTGTGATTTCTGAATTTTTCATTTTTCTTTTTCTTTTACGTTGAGTGTAGCGGTTATAATAAACAAGTATTTACAACATTCATCTCAACACTTTACTATGCTTCTACGTAATCTCTACGTACTACGAATTTGGTTTGGATCGGTAATTTCTGAGCGGCTAAACGCAATGCTTCTTTAGCAACTTCCAAAGGCACACCTTCAGCTTCGAAAATTACACGTCCAGGTCTTACAACTGCTACCCAATACTCAGGAGCACCTTTACCTTTACCCATACGTACCTCAGCAGGTTTTTTAGTTACCGGTTTGTCCGGGAAAATTCTGATCCATACTTGGCCTTCACGTTTCATGAAACGGGTTACGGCAATACGGGCAGCCTCTATCTGGCGACTTGTGATCCAAGTAGCTTCTAAAGATTTGATACCGAAAGATCCGAATGCTAACTCAGCTCCACGGGAAGCTAAACCCTTCATTCTGCCTTTTTGCATCTTCCTGAACTTCGTTCTTTTTGGCTGTAACATTTTATTTTGTTCTAATCGTTAAACGATGTTAATAAATCAATTATTTACGAGGACCTCTGTTAGCGCCTGCGCCACCACCTCTGTTTGCACCACCCTGGCCTGGACCACGACCGCCGCCTTGGTTTCCACCACGTCTGTCGTTACCACCGCCACGGTTATCTCTTCCACCACCACGGCTATCTCTTCCACCGAAAGCTGGTTTATCTGAAGCGCCTTTTGGACCGTTGTTTGTTGCACCAATGTTTGGAGACAAATCACGTTTTCCATAAACCTCACCTTTACAGATCCAAACTTTAACACCTATTTTACCATAAGTAGTTAAGGCTTCAGCTAAAGCGTAGTCGATATCAGCACGGAATGTATGCAAAGGCACTCTTCCTTCTTTGTACTGCTCGGTACGTGCCATCTCAGCACCACCTAAACGACCAGAAGTCATGATTTTAATACCTTCAGCACCCATACGCATGGTTGATGCGATAGAAGATTTCATTGCTCTACGGAATGAGATCCTTGCTTCTAATTGTTTTGCAACACCTTCTGCAACTAATTGTGCATCAAGTTCAGGGCGTTTAATTTCAAAGATGTTAATTTGAATTTCCTTTTTAGTCAATTTCTTTAACTCTTCTTTGATTTTATCAACCTCAGCACCTGCTTTACCGATTACGATACCTGGACGAGCTGTGTGGATAGTTACCGTGATACGTTTTAACGTACGCTCGATTACTACTTTTGCAACACCGCCTTTAGCGATACGGGCAGAAAGATATTTTCTTATTTTCTCATCTTCAACTAATTTATCGGAGTAGTTGTTGCCACCGAACCAGTTAGAATCCCATCCTTTGATAATTCCTAACCTGGCACCTATTGGATTTGCTTTTTGTCCCATTTCCTAATTAGTTTTGAGTTGTTTCTGTGTTTTTACTATCTACAATCAGCGTTACGTGGTTAGAACGTTTACGAATTCTATATCCACGGCCTTGAGGAGCTGGACGTAAGCGTTTTAACTGACGGCCACCATCAACCATAATTGTTTTAACAAAAAGTTGGTTTTCCTCAGGGCGGGCACCCTCATTTTTAGCTTCCCAGTTTTTGATAGCAGATAATAATAATTTCTCAACTCTTATTGCTGCTTCTTTATTGGTAAACTTTAAAATGCTTAATGCTTTTTCTACACGTTCACCTCTGATAAGATCTACAACCAAACGCATCTTACGCGGTGAGGTTGGACAATTGTTTAATTTTGCTATTGCTTCCATTGTCTAATTATTTTTTCTTTTCAGCGTGTCCTCTGAATGTTCTGGTTGGAGCAAATTCTCCCAACTTGTGACCAACCATGTTTTCTGTAACGTACACAGGGATGAATTTATTTCCATTGTGTACAGCAAATGTATGATTCACGAAGTCTGGTGATATCATTGATCTGCGAGACCAAGTTTTGATTACAGACTTTTTGCCTGAATCATTCATAGAGTTTACTTTTTTCTCTACGTTATGGTCAATATAAGGTCCTTTTTTTATCGAACGAGCCATTATTTCTTCCTTCTCTCTATGATGTAACGATTAGAATATTTTTTAAGTTCTCTGGTTTTGTAGCCTTTAGCTAAAACACCTTTTCTTGAACGTGGGTGACCACCTGATGATCTACCTTCACCACCACCCATTGGGTGATCTACCGGGTTCATCGCTACCGGTCTGGTTCTCGGACGACGGCCCAACCAACGTTTACGACCTGCTTTACCCAATACTTCGTTTGCGTGATCTGAGTTAGATACTGCACCAATAGTAGCCAGACAAGTAGTCAGAATTAAACGGGTTTCGCCTGAAGGCATTTTTAAAGTAGCATATTTACCATCGCGGGCAGCTAATTGTGCATAAGCACCTGCACTACGAGCCAACTGTGCTCCTTTTCCAGGGTGGATCTCCACATTGTGGATGATAGAACCTAATGGAATGTTCGATAATTTTAAAGTGTTACCTACTTCTGGTGCTGCTTTATCGCCCGATAATAATACCGAACCAACTTGCAATCCTTCAGGAGCAATGATATAACGCTTCTCGCCATCTGCATAGTGTAATAATGCGATGCGGGCAGTACGGTTTGGATCGTATTCAACAGTAGCTACTGTTGCAGGAATATCGAATTTATCGCGTTTGAAGTCGATTAAACGATACGATTTTTTATGACCACCACCCATGTAGCGCATAGTCATTTTACCTGTATTGTTACGTCCACCAGACTTTTTTGATGATACAACCAATGATTTTTCGGGCTTGGTTGCTGTAATCTCCGTAAAACTAGCACCAACTCTGAAGCGGGTACCTGGAGTAACTGGTTTAAATTTTCTTAAGCCCATAGTTATAATGAATGATTAAATTAAAGGGTTGCGTAATAATCTATTGTTTCGCCGTCTTTTAACGTTACGATTGCTTTTTTGTATTTCGGGCTACGGCCTGATACAAAACCTGCTTTAGTGTAACGAGATTTAGCTTTTCCATCAACAACCATTGTGTTAACTGCAACGATGGTTACACCGTACAATTTCTCAATAGCAGCTTTGATTTGGATTTTGTTAGCCTTGTGGTTAACGCTGAACGTGAAACGGTTAGATTTCTCAGATAAAGCTGAAGCTTTTTCGGTTAATATTGGTTTTTTTAAAATTTCCATATTACTTGGCAAACGCCTCCTCCAAAGTTTTAACAGAATCAGCAGTTAACACAAGTACACCAGCGTTCAACACATCATAAGTGTTTAAATCTGCTGCAGAGATTACTTTTGTTTTCTGCACGTTTCTGCTTGATAAATAGATATTATTATTTTGTGCAGGTAAAACCAACAAAGTTTTTTGATCATCTACTTTTAAAGCAGCTAATAAACTTGTGTAGTTTTTAGTTTTAATCGTATCGAAGTTGAAATCTTCTAAAACCACCACATTGTTGTCTTTTGCTTTATAAGCTAAAGCCGATTTACGTGCTAATGATTTCAATTTCTTGTTCAATTTAAAACTGTAATCACGCGGCTGAGGACCGAAAACACGACCACCACCGTTAAATAACGGAGATTTAATGCTACCGGCACGGGCACCACCTGTACCTTTTTGTTTGTATAGTTTACGGGTTGAACCAGCAATCTCATTACGTTGTTTAGATTTGTGAGTACCCTGACGTTGGTTAGCCAAATACTGCTTAACATCTAAATAAATCGCGTGGTCGTTAGGCTCGATACCAAATACCGATTCAGGAAGTTGCACCTTGGCACCTGTTTCTTTACCTGAAATGTTTAATACTTTAACTTCCATCTGATTATTTGTCTAAGATTACGTAAGAACCTTTAGCTCCTGGAATGGAACCACTAACTACTAATAAGTTTTGCTCAGCATAAACTTTCAAAACCTGTAAGTTTTGAATTTTTACCCTGTCTCCACCTGTTCTTCCTGCCATGCGCATTCCTTTGAATACACGTGAAGGAAATGACGATGCTCCCAATGAACCCGGGGCACGTAAACGGTTATGCTGACCGTGAGTCTGCATACCAACACCGGCAAATCCATGGCGTTTTACAACACCCTGAAAACCTTTACCTTTTGAGGTACCTACAACATCAACAAAATCGCCTTCTGCAAATGCATCTACAGTTACAACATCACCTAAATTAAGTTCAGTTGTAAATGAGTTGAATTCTACCAGCTTGCGTTTTGGAGTTGTGTTTGCTTTCGCGAAATGGCCTTTTAACGGTTGAGATGTGTTTTTCTCTTTTTTCTCATCGTATCCTAGCTGAACAGCTGAATACCCGTCTTTTTCTTCGGTCTTTACTTGTGTAACTACACAAGGCCCAGCTTCGATTACAGTACAAGGAATGTTTCTTCCTTCTGCATCGAAAATACTGGTCATTCCTACTTTTTTTCCAATAATTCCTGACATTTTATCTTTTCTTTTTAACACCCATCGAAGCAGTAGGGCTTCGTTCAAGGTGGTTGTACATCCCCCGAAAGGGACGGCAAAGATAGGCAAGAATTATTAATTTTCAAATAGTTAGCTAAATATTTTTTCAAATAAATTGCTGATATGATGGGATTTAACTGAAAAATACATGTTAATAGGCAATTAGAGTGTTTAAAGCATTAATTATAGCTTTGACTTAAAGCACTTTAGCGCGTAATTTTAGGTTTAAAAATCCTTTTATTTCATCAATATTTTCCTTTTAACAGGTCTCTCCGAGTTTGGCTTTTATCGGGCTCCCTGATTGCAATTCCGTAGCAAGGGTTTTGATAAAATTTTCCGTTTTTTGGAACCACTATTGGTGGTGATCTTATAATTCTTTAGATAACAATTTTAGATGTTTAATTTTAATTTCTGATAAAATTAATGCGCAATTCCGCCATTTAGGCTAATGGTTATAATAGCCAAAATAATAAATCCTATCAGCACATATAAGTAATCGCGCTCAATCAAAAAGCTAAAAATGGCAAAAACGATGCGCGCAATCGGTGTAAAAATAAGCATCAGTATGCCAAACTGTACAATAGCATCGCCCTGAAAACTGGCTACTCCCCTAAATATGCCTGTAATGGAAGAAAACTTGCTGAGTTCTGGCGTAAAAACTTTATAATTGGTAATGGCTCCTTTGTTGTGGGTTAGAAAAATAGCACCGCCGATTAATACAATCGACATCGAAATGATTACGCCTGCACGTAAAAGTGTTCCAAGAATTAACTGAATATCCTTATCGTTCAGATTTTCTTTTTTTCCTGTATCCATTATAATCCACTTATTCCTTTATAAATCATCTGCAATGCCAAAAAAGCAACTACAATGGCAAACACAATTTTAAGTTTATCGGTTTTGGCCTTTACCAATACTTTCGAGCCCACGGTTGCCCCTGTTAAAACACCAATACAAACGGGCATGGCAATACCAGGATCAATCTGGCCACGGTGCAGATAAACTACAGCACTGGCTGCTGCTGTAACGCCCATCATAAAATTACTGGTTGTTGTTGATACCTTAAAGGGCAAACGCATAATATTATCCATTGCAATTACCTTTAGGGCTCCGCTCCCAATACCCAGCAAACCAGATAAGGTTCCGGCAAAAAGCATCATTAAAAAACCTCCCGGTACATTTTTCACCGCGTATGGCTGACTTATACCTTTATCAGGGTATGAGCCGTTGAGTTTAAAAAACCTGGCCCATTTATCTGTATTTTCCGAAATAGTATGATCTACTTTTTTCTTTAAAGTCATAATTGCCGAAAAGATTAAAATACAACCAAATAGGATAGCAATATAATTTGCATTGAGGTAAACGGCTACAATTGCACCGCAAATGGCACCTATGGTGGTGGCAATTTCTAAAAACATCCCGATCCGGATATTTGTGATGCCCTCTTTTACATAAGCAGCAGCCGAGCCTGAAGAAGTAGCGATAACCGAAACAATGGATGCACCAATAGCATAATGGATATCAACACCTAAAGCCAGTGTAAGCAACGGAATAATAATTACGCCTCCACCTAAGCCAGTTAACGAGCCCAATAATCCGGCTAAAAAAGCGCCTAATAAAACGATAATGGTAAACAGCAATACCGACATGAAGGCAAATATAATGTACTGTTTTTGGGGAAACGAAGGATATTGGGAATAAAATAAAGTCTATATGTTATATGGAATAGGTAAAATGGATGAGGGAAAATGGATGAAGGAATAATAAAATGGATATACATCACAGCTCATCATATGCACTTTCGAGTTCTGTTAAAATAAATTGAGGTTTAGTAACAGCATATTTGATTTTTATGGAATCGCCTACCTGTAAACCCTTCGGATTTATATCCCAGCCTCCATCAAATGAATAATCAACATGATTTACCTGATATTTTACTTTAATGGAATGCCCTTTATAATGTTTAATCCTTACAATCAATCCCTTTCCATAATCATATCCACCCTTAACAAAATCAATACGCTCTTCATGATCTTTCTTTGAAGATCTGTTTATCATAAATAAACCTAAAAGTATAAGGATTGCTATAACAACGAGCGTTATGGTTGCTTTAAGCTTATCACTCATCTGTTTTCCTCATAAACTTTAAACCATCATCCATTTTACATTACACATCTTACATCATTTCCCAAGCCTTTTAATCATTTCAGCACTTAAATCCCTGCCATCATTCAGCCGGTTGGCAAAAAATGATTTGGCTGCTTCAAAATGTTCTTTATACCCCTTTAAATCTCCATAACCGATAATGGATGCCCATTCATGCACCGCAGTATGGAATTCCAGATCATCCCCCCGGATTGATTTGTCATATAATGCCGTGTTGATCGACTCTTCCAACATGACTTCGTTTTTAAAAAGGTATTCGGCAATACCCAGCCTCAATTTAAAGGGAGGTGTTTGGCAGATCAGGTTATCGTAAGGATTTACCCCCATTTTATACCAGGCATATACCATACTCAATAAACTAAGGTGCGAATTGGGTTTTTGTTTATGGTCCGCATCAGATAGGCTAAACTCTTTCATGATGTTATCATCCAACAATAAAAGCGAGCGGCTCTCATGAAAAACGAAATCGCGGGCCGCGTAAATTTTCTCCCTAAACTCCGTTTCATTTTCACAGATCATCAGCTTAAACAGCTCAGACTCTGCCTGGGCATAATATTTAACCTGTTTTTGCGCATAGGGATTTAAGATAGCCAGACCAGCATAGATGTGTGATTTATAACTAAAAATCCTAAGCGTGGTTAAAATCTTCACATTATCGATTCCACCTGCATAAGCAGGATTATCCCAGGGGAAGAAACCGGCATTCTTCCAGGCAGAACCCATGCTCTCAAAACCCATGTGTGTAACCGCTTGCGTATCAGCCACAATACGGTCATGCTCACGGTAATCGTCCATTTCGATAATGTTCGATTTTAAAGATTGGTAAACTTCCAATGCCTGTACATAAGCCTCGTCGGTAGCCCGGTGACGAACCACTACAAGCGTTTGCCCTTCAGGGCTAAAAGCCGGACCATGCAAAGAATGGCAGGTTACAATCTGGGTATCTATCGGAAGGTGTTTTTCAAAAGCAGCAATTTCAGGATGTTTTACTGAGGTTTGGCCTGAAACAATTGCTCCATATTTGGTTGAGCGGGCAAAAGTAGCCACCACTTCATCAATTTTCTCGGCTTCAACGCAGTAAATAATAAAATCAGATTTACGCGCCACTTCATGGCCATCAGTTAAAACTTCTATTCCTTTAGATGCAAGCTCATTTTTCAACTCCGTAAAACGTAAGGGCATATCTGCCCCACATACCTTATAACCTGCATTTACAAACGACAAAGCGTACAATTTGCCCATATCGCCCATCCCAATAATTCCTATTTGCATGAAACAAATTTAACCTATCGTAAACAATTTTATAATAAAACTTAAATAAAATTGTTATTTAGAATGTTAAACCAAAATAATTTTATCGATTTGCCAAAACCCGAAACAATTTTATTAAACACAAATTAGATAAAATGCAGTTTTAAACGCTAATACCTATATTTAAACTATGCAGAAAATTAAACTAACCTTATTATTTTTAAGCGCGATGCTATTTTTAAACGTTGCATTTGCCCAAACCGTTCCTGATACCACTAAAAACACTGATCCATCTTTAAACGGCCAGTATCAGTTTATGTTGAAAAAATCTAAAAGTTTGTATGGTGCCAGACTGATCAATCCAAGCCGATTATCCGCTTTATGGAAAAGCGTTAACGACACATTGAAAAAGGAACGCAAACAATTGCAGGAAGCCAGGCAGGAAATTAAGGCACAAGCAGACAATATTTCGAGTTTAAAAGGTGAGGTTACCGGAAAAGAAAGCTCGCTTGCTACTGCCAATGCATCTGTTAACGAAATTAAATTTTTAGGAATTTCCTTTAATAAGGGCACTTATAATACCATTGTTTGGACCATCATAATTGTGCTGGGCATTGCTTTGGCTTTTGTTATTTTCCAATCTGGCAAATTAAGGCATGAGGCTAAATACAGGACTGAACTTTATCAGGAAGTGGCCGATGAATTTCAGGCACATAAGGTAAAGGCAAAAGATAAAGAAATGAAACTGGCCCGCGAACTACAGGATGAAAGAAATAAATGGGACGAAGGTAGAGGCAGATAGCAAAGTCTGACCATTAATCCGGAGAAAATGCCTTGTTTATTGGCGACCTTTAGAGATGCGAATGAGGGCCAGATGGTAACATCTGGCACCGCAAAAAAGCAATATATTTCAACCGGCAAATTTTAAGCGGTTTATTGTTACCTAAAAGCTTTAAGTTTCTGAAGGAAAAGATATACCCTTGATATTCCTGTATAAATCTACCGCATACAAGTCTGTCATGCCAGATACAAAGTCCAGCACACTTTGTATTATAGAATAAATATCGGTCAGATCGGTGTGATATTGCTTTGGAATGAGTTTAACCAGTTTTTTATAATAATGTGTATTGTTATGAATAAGCGCAGGAACAAACTCTTCTAATAAACCGGCCATAATTTTATAACCTGCCACCTCTTTCTGTATAACAGATGAGAAATTGTATATACGCTCCACAGAAATCTTTTCAACAGCTTTCCAGGCAGAGATATACGGTTCAGGAAGTAAATCAGTTAAGCTATGGTTAAGCTCACCCTTTAATAGTTTTTCCTGCTCTCTAAAAAATATGGACGCGCATTGGTTTGTTAAAGTGTTAATGGCTTTAGCGCGAAGCAAACCAATTTTCGCATCATCATCCTCATAATCGTTTTTTAAACGTTCTTCAATTGTTGTTGAATTGGCAAAAGGCAGAAGGTAAGCCTTCACCTCTTCGTAAGAAAGTATCTTGAGGCGGTGCGCATCTTCCAGATCGATAATGCTGTAACAGATATCATCTGCAGCTTCTACCAGATAAACCAAAGGATGGCGTTTGTAGATAAGGTACTCATTATCTTCTTGTGCCAGTTGAAGTTCGGCAGCAATCTTTCTAAAACTTTCCTCTTCTGATTGGAAGAAACCGTATTTTTTGCGGTGCAGCAGGCCTTTCTGTTTACCTGCAATGGAAGCACATGGATATTTGGCAATAGAAGCCAAAGTAGAATAAGTGAGCGCATAAGCATCATTTCCCTTTCCCTTTAGTGGATGGGTGAGTATACGAATGGCATTCGCATTTCCTTCGAAATTAATTAAATCGTGCCATTGCGATTCGCTCATTTCTTTCTGGTAAACTTTACCATCGCCATCGGTAAAATAACGCGAAATAGCTGCTTCGCCAGAATGTCCAAATGCCGGGTTGCCCAAATCATGTGCAAGCGCGGCGGCGGCAACAATATTGCCCACCTCATTAATTAAGGGGACTTCTTTAATAAGTTGTGACTGATTTTCTTCTACACTTTTTAAGAATATATTTGCCATGGAACGGGCTACACTCGCTACTTCTAAACTATGCGTTAAACGATTGTGCACAAAAACACTTCCAGGCAATGGAAAAACCTGGGTTTTATTCTGAAGCCTTCTAAATGGAGACGAAAAAATCAACCGGTCGTAGTCACGCTGAAAATCTGAACGTGCCCGATCTGTGCTGGCACCATATTGCTCTTGTCCGTATCTTTTATTCGAAAGTAAATATTTCCACTCCATTTATCCAGTTGGCCTTTAAAATTTGGTGCAAGTTAAACAAAACGTGAAAATGGTAAAGCATAAAGCTTGAGGTAAAATTTATAAAACAAACTCACTTTCCTTGATTTATCCTGATTCAAACTATTTGAATTCCTGCCTGTTTATTGATAAAACGATATAACATGAAAACAAACATATATAACAAAAAAGAACATATTGAGGGCTATGTAGGATCAGGTGATGAGGAATCAGAAAAATCAGATGTGCAAAAAGCTTTTGAAGAGGGTAATGATACTGATGTAGTAACCAGTTATGGAAAAGAACCCGACGAGTTGATTAAAGGAAATCCTTTAGCAAAAGACGGCAGAGATAACTCTGGCACACAGGGCAAAGATTCACTTAGCGACGACGCCTTCAACAGCACGGATAAAAATCCTACGTTAAAAAGTGCAGAAAGTCATACCGGAAGTTCCTCTGAAGATTTTAAATCTAATGCTGATATTAATGAAGAAGATGAAAACCGTGCATTAAATACGGGTATTTAAGGAAATATTATATAGGTTTGCCAATCTCCACAAAAAGCGCCTTTATGATGTAAATAAAAAATTATAGGCCAAGCCTGTAACAGCATACTGTCATATCAGCAAATACGTTATTCAAAGCACAACTGAGCAAAAAATTGACATATATCAATGTATTAAAACCATAATTTTTGTGAATTGATTTTTAGTTTTCGAGATTTGCATTGTTGTAGGATTCGCGACAAAAATTAAACAAAATCATTGACTAAATATTTAAGGGCATTCGCTGCTTAATTAGCGTATTACAGTTGTCGAATCCTAAATAATTTGCATCTACCGGAAAATGCATAAGCATTATAAAGGGATTATTCTGTGGGGATAATCTCTTTATAATAAATCATAAATCCTCACCCCTCAAACCCTTATCATCATTCTTATTCCTGCTTCCTATATCTTCACCCTGGCTTAAATTTGCATTATTCAAATTTTCATTAATATTTTGGGAATTATCATTTTCAGTTGATGGCAAATGGGAGGCCTCCGGTTCATCCTTACGTTTAAAATCAGCTCTCTTATGTCCGTACGTAGCTTCTCCGTTATCCCAATCTATCTGATCATCATTACGATTAATGTCTTCGTTAGAATCGCTATTTTTATTATCATTATTTTCCATGGTGATTTATTTTGGTAGATACTCCGCTATAAGAACAACAGATTAAGGAAAAAAGTTTAACCTGGAAACAATTATGTCCTATCAGGCGTTTCGCCAGATGCTATCTTGTTAACCGACCAATTAATTTACGCCTTTACTTTGGTCTATCTTTGTGCTACTATCCACGTCATCTTTAGTTGAACCATTTTCATCACGGTGCTGTGGTGGATTTTCCATCCTGCTTTCCTCCAGATCAGAGAAATCACTACCTTTTTGATTAGCTACTTCGCCATGTGAGGAAGGTTTATCTTTGCCTTCTTCTTTAGGATCAGCAAAATCCTGCCCTTCAACAGATAATGCCTTTTGTTCTTTATCATTACTTATCATATCAATATAACCCGCCGGCTCAGGTTTTGTTTTTGAAACTGAGCTATACAAAAAAAGGCCCCGATTTTCATCGAGACCTTTTTTTTTCTTTTAAAATCAGTTAAACTTTGATTTCAACTTCAACACCGCTAGGCAATTCAAGTTTCATTAAAGCATCAACTGTTTTAGAGTTAGAGCTATAAATATCCAATAAACGTTTGTAAGCGCATAACTGGAATTGCTCTCTAGCTTTTTTGTTTACGTGTGGAGAACGCAAAACAGTAAAGATTTTTTTCTCTGTAGGAAGTGGAATCGGACCACTTACCACTGCACCCGTAGGTTTAACAGTTTTTACGATTTTCTCAGCAGATTTATCTACCAAGTTGTAATCGTAAGATTTTAATTTAATTCTGATTCTTTGGCTCATCTTATTTTAATTATGGCTTCCTGTTAGAGCTATTAACAACAGAAACCGGATTTATCTTTCAAGGTTGAGGGAGGAAGGCGTAAGGCGTAGGGTTCGAAAACCTTAAACCTTATGCCCTTAACCTTTTACCTTATTAGTCTTCAGATTTAATTCTTCCTTTAGATTTAGCTACCACTTCGTCCTGAACGTTTTTAGGCGCTGGCTCATAGTGGTCAAATTCCATTGTAGAAGTTGCACGGCCTGAAGTGATGGTACGTAACTGTGTTACATAACCAAACATTTCTGAAAGTGGTACCAATGCTTTAATTACCTGAGATCCGTTACGGGTATCCATACCTTGTAACTGACCACGACGACGGTTCATATCACCGATCACATCACCCATGTTTTCTTCAGGGGTTAAGATTTCGATTTTCATGATTGGTTCCATCAAAGCAGGTTTACATTTAGGTAAAGCCTCACGGTATGCCATACGGGCAGCAAGCTCAAATGATAAAGCATCTGAATCGACTGCGTGGAATGAACCATCAATCAAACGTACTTTCATATCAGGAAGCGGGTAACCAGCTAATACACCATTTGACATTGCAGATGCAAATCCTTTCTCAACTGAAGGGATAAATTCACGAGGAATTGAACCACCTACAATTTCGTTTACAAATTGCAAACCACCTTTTTCAAAATCGGCATCAATTGGAGAAATCACCACTTTAATATCGGCGAATTTACCACGACCACCTGATTGTTTTTTGTAAACCTCACGGTGTTCAGTTGTACCGAAAATAGCCTCTTTATAAGCTACTTGTGGCGCACCCTGGTTAACCTCTACTTTAAATTCACGTTTTAAACGGTCAATTAAGATATCTAAGTGCAACTCACCCATACCAGAAATTACAGTCTGACCAGTTTCCTGATCTGTCTGAACTCTGAACGTAGGATCTTCTTCCGCTAATTTAGATAAACCCATACCTAATCTGTCAACGTCAGCCTGAGTTTTAGGCTCAATAGCTAAACCGATAACCGGCTCAGGGAATACCATTGATTCCAGAACGATCGGGTGTTTCTCATCACAAAGGGTATCACCAGTTTTAATATCTTTAAATCCAACAACCGCAGCAATATCACCGGCACCTACGTTAGGGATTGGATTTTGCTTGTTAGCATGCATTTGGAAGATACGCGAAATACGCTCTTTATTATTTGAACGGGTATTATATACATATGAACCCGCTTCTAAGTTACCTGAATAAACACGGATAAAGCATAAACGGCCTACGAAAGGATCGGTTGCAATTTTAAAAGCTAATGCTGCAAACGGCTCTTGTTCAGATGGTTTTAATAAAACTTCCTGATCTGTATTTGGGTTAGTACCTACAACACCTTCAGAATCTAAAGGTGAAGGCAATAATTCCATCACATAATCCAACATGGTCTGTACACCTTTGTTTTTGAAAGATGAACCACAAACCATAGGAACAATTTTAGCATCTAATACAGCTGCACGTAAAGCATCTAAAATTTCGCGTTCAGTGATTGAGTTTGGATCTTCGAAGAATTTCTCCATCAAAGTCTCATCATAATCAGCAACTGATTCTAACAATTTTTCTCTCCACTCTGCAACCTCATCTAACATATCGTCAGGGATTGGCACTTCAGTAAAGGTCATACCTTTATCGTGCTCATTCCAAACGATACCACGGTTGTTGATTAAATCAACCACACCTTTAAAGTTATCTTCAGAACCGATAGGTAATTGCAAAGGAACTGCATTGCTACCTAACATATCTTTCACTTGCTTAACAACTTTTAAGAAGTCAGCACCAGAACGGTCCATTTTGTTAACGAAACCGATACGGGCAACATTGTAATTGTTAGCTAAGCGCCAGTTAGTTTCTGATTGCGGCTCAACACCATCAACTGCTGAAAACAAGAATACCAAACCATCTAATACACGTAATGAACGGTTTACCTCTACGGTAAAATCCACGTGTCCGGGTGTATCGATAATGTTGATGTGGTATTTGCTACCACGGTAGTTCCAGTTTACTGTTGTAGCAGCAGAGGTAATGGTAATACCACGCTCTTGCTCTTGTGCCATCCAGTCCATTGTTGCAGCACCTTCATGCACTTCACCAATTTTATGACTAACACCAGCATAATAAAGGATACGCTCGGTAGTGGTAGTTTTACCAGCATCAATGTGAGCTGCAATTCCAATATTTCTTGTAAATTTTAAATCTCTTGCCATGTTATGTTTTTGATTTATCTGATTTTAAATGATTGCACCGATTATGTGAAACAAATCGGTGCAAATTATCTAATCAGTATAATCTTCTAATTAAATCTGTGTAATCTTACTGACCTGTTAATCCTAACTTAGAATCTGAAGTGAGAGAACGCTTTGTTAGCCTCAGCCATTTTGTGCGTATCTTCTTTCTTTTTAACAGCAGCACCTTCGCCTTTAGCAGCAGCTACGATTTCACCAGCTAATTTCTCTTTCATCGTTTTTTCACCACGACGACGAGCATATAAAATTAACCATTTCATACCTAAAGCTGTTTTACGCTCTGGTCTAACCTCAGTTGGAACCTGAAAGTTAGCACCACCAACACGACGAGATTTAACCTCTACAGCCGGCATAATATTAGTTAATGCACGTTTGAACACCTCTAAGCCGTTTTCACCTGCTTTTTTCTCAGCAATTTCAACAGCATCGTAAAAAATTGAGTAAGCGATAGATTTTTTTCCATCGTACATCATGTTGTTTACAAAACGGGTTACCTGAACATCATTGAATTTTGGATCAGGAAGAATAATTCTCTTTTTTGGTTTTGACTTTCTCATTTCTTATTTCCTCCCGATTATTTTTTCTTTCCTTTTGCAGGTGCAGCAGCTGCCTGACCTGGTTTAGGACGTTTAGTACCATATTTAGAACGACGTTGGTTACGACCAGCAACGCCTGATGTATCTAGCGCACCACGGATGATGTGGTAACGTACACCTGGTAAATCTTTAACACGACCACCACGGATCAATACGATGGAGTGCTCCTGTAAGTTGTGACCTTCTCCAGGGATGTAAGCATTCACCTCTTTACCGTTCGTTAAACGAACACGGGCTACTTTACGCATTGCTGAGTTTGGTTTTTTAGGGGTAGTGGTGTACACACGTGTACATACACCTCTTCGCTGTGGACAGCTGTCCAACGCTGGAGACTTACTCTTGAACTCCAGTGCTACTCTACCTTTTCTAACTAATTGTTGAATGGTTGGCATTGTGCTTTTTTATGTTTTTTATTTAAAAAATTTACCGCTCCCCCGGCATCTTTGCAGATAGCCCATAAAACGGACTGCAAAAGTAGAACAATTCTTTTTAAAAATCAAGGGGTTAGGGCAAAAAGTTTTCAGTTGGCAATTGTTGGTTTTCAGTTGAGGGTTAAGGTTTTGCCGTCAAGTCTGCAGTTAAGACTTTTTAGTCAACAGCTCACGCCTCAAGTCCTCTATGATAAATACTTAATTGTTTTATATGCCGTTATGTAAAACTCATTATCTTTATTAAAAACCAATCTAAAAAATGAAGCTAAGCGTCATCACAATCATGCTTTGCAACCTTGCAATTCTATGTAATGCACAAACCACACCTCCTAAAAGAAAGGCTAACGTAGATTTTGAGGCTTATGAAAAACTTATACCAAAGGTTAAAGCACACCGTAAAAATAAGTTGGTTGATCTCCCCACATTTCTGAAAATGGCGGGAGAGAAAGGCACGGTTATTTTAGATACCCGTTCAGATAGCCTTTTTAAAAGAAAGCATATTAAAGGGGCGATACATTTAAATTTTGCTGATTTCACACAGCAAAACCTGTTAAAGATTATTCCCCATTCAGAGGTCAGAATACTAATCTACTGCAATAATAATTTTATTGATGATCAGGTAAATTTTGCCAGCAAACAAGTTGTGCCTGATTTGATAAAGAAAAAAATAGCACCCATTTCATTGGCCTTAAATATCCCTACATATATTAATCTATATGGTTATGGCTATAAAAATGTATACGAGCTTTCTGAATTGGTAAGCACAAATGATAAAAGAGTAACCTTTGAAGGAACGAATAGCCGATAGTGGTCAATACTTGTTAAGAGAGACTGATTTAGAGACTGAAACACATAACCTAAGTCAATTGATTATTGTCCAGAAGATATAAAAAAAGTCTTCCAGTTTTACCTGAAAGACTTTCCTTATTAAACTTTGGCTATTTTGTGTGTGTGTTTATGATGATGATGTTTTTGATGACTTTTTTTAGTCTGTGATTTTTCTGTCGTTGGTTTTACAGGTGCTACAGTTTTTGCATTAACGGTTGCGAAGGCAAACATGGCTAATAAAGCGATGCTTAAAACTTTAATTGCTTTCATTTTCAAGTGGATTTAATAATGAATAAACCTTGTTATTTTTGTTGATTTAAATCTCGAAAATCAAAATGAAGATTTTATGAACTAGGGTAAGTCGAATTCAAGCGTATAATTGAGCCTTTTTCCTCTCAAAGCATATTCAGAAACAACTTTCCCATCCACCAGGATTTTATATTCGCCTTTAGCTTCTTTTTTGGCAATAGCCAGTGTTTTAAGCTGAACATGAGTACCCGACTTTAATGTCACAGTCTTATCCCATTCCCCATTTAGTTCTTTTAGTTCGGTCTGTTTGCCACGCTCATCAGTATAAGCTACATCAGCTGTTAAATGCTCATCAAAACCGGCCCGGTAAACTACAGTGTAAGTTTCTTTCTGAGGGATATCCAGTTTACCCTTCGACATGGAATAATTTGTTGTGATAACGCCGAGCGCACAGCTGCTTAACGCAACTATTAGTAAAAAACAGCAGACAATATTTTTCATTAGATAAGGTTTAGATCAAGATGACGACGGCTTTAATGAAAAGGTTGCAAAGGCGTGAGAAACGCTTGAATGAGAGATTGACAGAAGAAACTGAATGATAGCATATTGGACAGACTAGCCTACTCAATCATTCTGTCATTCAAAACTAAATCATTCTAAACTCACTGATTCCATCATTTATTAAAAGTATCAAGATATAAATCTTCTACCTTTTTTCTTGCCCAGGGCATTCTTCTTAAAAACTTCAGGCTCGATTTGATCGACTGGTTATTATTAAAACAATCTATCCTGATCAATGAACCCAGTTTTTCCCAGCCATAATGTGCGTGAAGATCTGTTACTATCTTTTCTAAGGTGATACCGTGTAAGGGATTGTTTTTTTGCTGTTCGGCCATGAAGCAAAGTTAAGTCAAAATTATCGGGGTTTGTACTGCGCCATCCAAACATTTGCGCCGCCGCAATCAGGATCATTTATTTTATGCCTGAGTACCTTGAATTCATTTTCCAGAAGTAGTGTTTGATATTCCGCAGTAGCTAAAGAAGCATGAAAAAGATTTTCGCCCCCGTTCATGCTCCATACCTCTCCCCGCTCTGTTCCGGATGTGAATAACAAAATACCGTTGGGTTTTAAGTGACGCTTAAAAATGGCAAACATGTTAGGCTGGTCACCAGCCGGAAGATGAAAAAAGCTATGCCAGGCAATAATTGCATCAAATTCCTCCTCCAGATCCAGCTCCCGCATATCCTTTAACAAAAAACCTGTAGTTGGAAAGTTGGCCTTAGCCAATTCGATCATTTGCGTACTGGCATCAACGCCTAAAACATTTATGCCATGCTTAATAAAATATTCTAATATCGGTTTCCCGTCACCGCAACCCAGGTCTAAAACCTTTGCACCTGCCGGAAGGTGTTCGAGGATATCATTTAAGTAAGCCTTTTCTACCAAATCGGCAGCACGATTTTCGGCAAACCAACTCCCTATTTTATTGTAAACCTTATAAACGTTTTTGCACTCTCCTTTTTCCACCGTTAAATTTCTATTGTTATTAATGTTATTTTAGAGATTTAAAATATCTGGTAAATCTAATAACGATTCAGCAAGGCCAAATTAATCATATTTTGCTTTTTTGGAAACCAGAAACCGTTAAAAGAAGGGGACTGCTCATTTCCTTACCCTAAGCGTTAATGTTTTTAATTTGGAAATGAACGCGCGGTAGTTCCTGGCCCTCGCAGCCCTGCCATCCGCTTTACTCCGTTGCACTACGTGTTCGCTACTGTCAGGTTTATCATGAATGGCCCGCTCCCGGCATATAGCCAAAAGAACCTAACCACTGTATATAAACGTGATCGGAGCGGGATGAGACCGATTTAAGCACTGTTTTTTGTTTTTTATTGGTGTGCTTGCTTGTTTTACAGGTTTCATCGGGTGCAGAAGCGGGAGCGGGACTAAAGACCGCCAAAAGCATCTGACCATTCATTTCCTTACCCTAAGTATAAATGTTCCTAATTTGGAAATGAACGCGCGGTAGTTCCTGGCCCTCGCAGCCCTGCCATCCGCTTTACTCCGTTGCACTACGTGTTCGCTACTGTCAGGTTTATCATGAATGGCCCGCTCCCGGCATATAGCCAAAAGAACCTAACCACTGTATATAAACGCGATCGGAGCGGTATGCGACCGATTTAAGCACTGTTTTTTGTTTTTTATTGGTGTGCTTGCTTATTTTACAGGTTTCATCGGGTGCAGAAGCGGGAGCGGGACTGAAGACCGCCAGAAGCATCTGACCATTCATTTCCTAAGCCTAAGCGTCATTTTTGAAAACGAACAGCTGCTGGTGCTTGGCTATTATAGCCCACATCCGCTTACCAGCTTAGAAGTTAACCAATAGCCGTAGCATCAATTTCGATCAGCATGCCATCCAGGGCCAATCTTGGTACAGGAATAAGCGTATTTACCGGGAATTTTTGATCAGGCCAGATCTTATTCGATTCTTCAATCAAGATCTGGTGTTTATCCTCATCGTAATCAACCACTAAAGTGGTTAATTTGGCAATATTTTCCATTTTTAACCCTTTGCTGGTTAAAGCAATCGCAATGTTTTCAAATACGATGGCTACCTGGGTTCTAAAATCGCTACTTAAAACACCATCGGTTTTGCTCCCTCCCTGACCGGCAACAAACACCAGCTGACTCCAGGCCGGAACCGCAGCAACATGCGAATAGCCGTGCATGCGGGGATCGTAAATTCCTTCAGGATTGCTTATTTCTATTAAAGAAGTGCTCATATTGTATAATTTTATCGCTAAACTAATTGATATCCGAAATTAAATCGTCGGTGCTTTGCAATAAAAAGAGGCTGTCTCAAAAGTGATGCAGCCTCTTTTTATTTATGGTGATTTTTGGTATCTTAAAGGCATGGGAGGCAAAGTAGTCTTTAAGGAATATGATCCTGACCAGTTGACGTTCTTACCGTACAAACTGGAGGAATTGGTACCGGCAGGTCATCCGGTACGTATCGTTAAGCAGGTGGTTGACCAGGTAGATGTCAAACCGATCAACCGCAAGTATAAAGGTGGCGGAGCATCAAGCTTCCATCCGCGGCTGATGCTGAAGTTGCTCGTTTACGGTTATCTGACCAATACTTATTCCTCCCGTAAGCTGGAAGATCAAGCGTCACAGAACGTGCACTTCATGTGGCTATTAGGCATGAAAAAGCCCGATCATAACACGATCAACCGCTTCGCAGCGAGAAATTGTCAGGTGTCCTTCAGCAGATTTTCTCACAGATCGTACTGTTGTTACAGCAGGAAGGTATTGTATCATTGAAGGAGGCCGTGTTCACTGACGGGACCAAGATCGAGTCAGCGGCAAACAGGTACACCTTTGTATGGGGCAAAAGCATCAAAGCGAATAAAGAGAAGATGAAGGCCCAGCTTGATGAACTATGGGGTTATGCGCAAAGCATTGCCGCCGAGGAACTGAAAGATACAGCCCCTGTAACTTTTGAAGAAGTAAATCCGGAGAAAGTAAAGGAAACCATAGCCAGGATCAATGCAGCCTTAGATGATAAACAAGAGGTAGAAAAGAAAGTAAAGCAAAAGCTGAACTACGCAAACAAGCACTGGCCGGAGAACCTAAAGAAGTATGAGGAGCAGGAAAAGTTGTTGGCAGGCCGCAACAGCATGTCCAGGACTGACCCAGATGCCACATTCATGCGGATGAAGGAAGACCATATGCTGAACGGACAGCTCAAAGCAGCCTACAACCTGCAGATCAGTACCCAGCAGCAGTTCATACTCAACTATTCACTTCACCAGACCTCAACAGATTACCAAACCCTGCAATCACACCTTGATGGTTATGAGTCCCTTTATAACGAAAAGCCAAAAGCCGTAGTAGCTGATGCAGGTTATGGTTCGGATGAGAACTATGGCATACTGGAAGAAAAAGGTATCGAAGCCTATATCAAATACAATACATTCGACAAGGAACAAAAAGCTGGCCTCAAGGCGTTCAGTAACGATAGCCTGCATTATAACCAGGCGGAGAACTACCTGGTGTGTCCAGTGGGGCAGCGAATGAAACATATCGGTGAGGGTCAGCGGTTCACCTCATCGGGTTTTGTACAGCTGATCAGCCGTTACCAGGCGCTGAACTGTAAGGGTTGCCCGATGCGGGGTGTATGTCATAAAGCAGCAGGCAACAGGATCGTTGAAATCAATCATGGTCTGAGAAAACACAAGCAGGCAGCAAAGGAAAGATTAAATACCGAACAAGGAATCAAATATCAGAAACGACGGCCCGCTGATGTAGAGCCGGTGTTTGCCCAACTGAAGCACAATCATGGCTTCAGGCGCTTTCTGCTGAAAGGACTCTCCAAAACCGAGGTCGAAATAGGCTTATTGTCCATCGCCCATAACCTCAGAAAGTGGAAAGCCTGAGGAAAAGGGGCTTTTTACCTCGCAACACGCCATGGGAACATCAAAAAGAATCAAAGCAGGCTGACACAGTACACCTCTACTGATAGGTTAACCAAAATGATTGAAATAAAAAAACCGCCTCATAATTTACTTATGAGACGGCCTCTTGTAAAACAGTTAAAGTAACAACCGCAGCGCTTAACCTGATAACATCAGCTTAGTTGCCCGCAGCAGTCCACGTGTCATTATCCGGATTTGAATCTGGCAACACTTTATCCGGATCCAAAGTAACCGATTCAATTTCTTCGGTTGATGGGAAACGAACCAACCAACTGGTATTTTTCATCCAAACGTCAACCGGAACTTTTACGGTCTCCGTTTTTCCGCTTTTGGTTTTGATCTGAAGGATGATCGGCATTGGCATTTTCTCCAGGTTTACAATTCTGATGTTGTATCCTTCCAGTTTATCGCCCTGTTTAACAGCTTCAACACCAGCAATACCCTGATCCATTTTCCAGCTATTTAACCACCAGCTTCTCCAGAACCAGGCTAAATCTTCTCCTGCCCCATTCTCCATCGAACGGAAGAAATCAAATGGTGTTGGATGTTTGAATGCCCAGTTTTTGATGTATTGGCGGAAAGCATAATCAAAACGGTCTTCACCTAAAATCTGATTTCTTAAAATATCGAGGCCCCACCCCGGCTTGCTGTATAGGTTAACGCCTATGTTTCTTTCAGCCATACCATCAGGCATCTGCATAATATTTTCGTAAATCGGATTACCGATCACACTTTTACCGATCTTGTGAAAATCAGCAGGAGGACCTGCATATTCGCCATTATTAAAGTTTTTCTTAGAAATGCCATTAATAAAAGTGTTAAACCCTTCGTCCATCCAACCATATTTACGCTCATTAGAACCTACAATCATCGGGAACCAGGTATGACCAAATTCATGATCGATTACCCCCCAGGCACTAGCTTTTTTTGCTTTCCAACCACAGAAAACAATACCTGGATATTCCATACCGCCAATATTTGTAGCTACGTTAACCGCCATTGGATATGGATATTCGAACCATTTTGATGAATAATGCTCAATGGTCGATTTTACATATTCTACACCACGGCCATAAGAATCAACACCGTTGCTTTCTACCGGTTGTGCAGAAACGGCCAACCCCGTTTTACCGCTTGGCAGTTTATACCTTGCAGCATCCAATACGAATGCTTTTGATGAAGCCCAGGCCGCATCGCGCGCATTAACAATTTTAAACTTCCAGGTTAATTTATCTTTGGCCGGGCGCGATTTTGGATCAGTTACTTCCGCCTCGCTACGAATGTGCACAGTAGCATCGCTCAATTTAGCTGCGTTCCATCTTTTTAATTGCTCCGGTGTAAAAACTTCTGCAGGGTTTAACAACTCGCCTGAGCCCATTACGATATGGCTAGCCGGCGCAGTAATGGCAAAGTTAATATCACCATATTCGCAATAAAACTCCCCACCGCCCCAATAAGGTAAAGTATTCCAGCCTATTACATCATCATACACACACATGCGTGGAAACCACTGGGCAATGGCAAAAATCTCACCGTTTTTGGTCGTTAAATGTCCGGTTCTATCCGATCCTTCTTTAGGCACGATATAAGAATAATCCATTTTGATGGTTATTAAATCTCCGTTTGGAGCCAGAGGCTGATCTAAACGGATCTGCATCCGGGTATCTTCAACTGTAGAAGTGAATTTTACGGCACCTGCTTTTTGAGCTACACTGATGTTTTGGATTTTATATCCCCCATCAAACTTTTCACCCTGTGCACCATAACGGCTACGCGACGGAGTAACCGCATAACCGCGAGATGTCTCTTTAAATGTATTTTGATCTAATTGTAACCATAGATAGGGCAATTTATCTGGACTGTTATTTTTATAGGTAATGGTAACTGTTCCGTTAACCATGTTTTTGTTTTCATCCAGATTGGCAGTAATGTTATAATCCACACGATTTTGCCAGTACTTAGGCCCCGGGGCACCGCTGGCAGAACGGAACTCATTCCCGTTTTGTGTATAAAAAAGTGGTCCAAAGGCTTCAGCAGGATTATAGTTCGTTGCTGGCGCAGGGGTTGTGGCCTGTTGAGCAGATGCTGAAAAAGCAAAAACACAACAAACCAAACCAAAATTAATCAGTTTAGTCAATTTCATGATCATAATAAGGTTGTAATATGCGGTAAATATAAAAAATAACCACATATCCATTTATATGTGGTTATAATGTTACTAATAGTATGTTTTTATATTAATTCGCTTTTAACTTTGGCAGATCCTGCAACTTTCTTTCCTGAGGTGTTAATTTGTTCCACGCTGCAAAGGCACGTGAGATGTAAAAAGCATAACGGAATGGTCGTTCGCCCTTAACAGCCTCAATTGAAGGCCGGTAAATGATCATAAAGTTTTTAAGCTCTTCGCCTTCCAGCTTTGTCAATTCAGTAATGGCCCTCGGGGTAAAATTTTCATCAATTTCATCCTGATACATTTCCTTTTCTTCTAAATCCGCCTCCTTACGCTGTTGTCTTTTATATTTACCATAACCCAGATTCAAGCTCAAACCACCAACTTTATCGGTCATGCGCTTACGGTTAAGGTTTCCACCCGTACTCAAAAGCGTATATTTTTCGGCCAACGGATCTTTAGCATCTGTAATCTGACTATTCATCCTAACCGCTTTAATATCTACATCTTTTAAATTATTTGTTTTAACGGGTAGGTATATGGTTCTGTTTAAAAGATTGGTTAAGTACAACGTATCGGTATGATACCCCACAGCAGAAAACTCTAAAAGGTCGCCAATATTGGCACTAATGGTATACTTTCCATCTTTATTGGTACTGGTTGATTTTTTACTGTTCAGGTTTCTGATGCTAACACCAGGAAGGGATAGGTTTTTTTTCGAAAAATCGAAAACTGTACCCGTAGTTATGTTTTGGGCAAAAACACCTATGGGCAAAGCCAGCAATAGCAAAATGATCAGTTTGTACATACTCAAAAGTAACTTAGTTGAACCATTAAAAGCTGCATTTAACAATCTTTAACATTAGAACAACTGAACTAGCCTAGTGTTTTTAAATAATTATTCTCATCAAATCCAATTAATACAGTCTTGTTATTTTGTTCAATAACCGGACGTTTTATTGCACTTGTGTTTTCTTTTAGATAAGCAACTGCTAAATCCTGGTTATCAATTTTGCCCTGCTCTTCTTTAGTTAGTTTTTTCCAGGTTAAACCCTTACGGTTCAATACCGTTTCCCAGCCGAAAATGTTACACCACTCGTTCAGTTTTTCAGCGGTAATGCCTTTTTTCTTAAAATCATGAAATTCATAATCAACCTGATGTGTTTTTAACCAATCGAGTGCCTTTTTAACTGTATTGCAATTTGGAATTCCGTAAACGGTCATATTGGATAATGTAAGATGGAAAATGTTATATGGATGATGGAGATACGAATCCAGCTATCCGTTTCAAAGATAACAAAATTGTTTATCCATGGTGTTGGATTTTGCTATCCGGTGCAAAGTGGAGATTCGAGAGTTGTGAACTATCTAACTCGCCCACTAGAAAGTTGACAACTCTATTCCGAAATCCTATTCATTCGTCACATTTTTAGTGCCTTCCATCACATTTTACTTATCGGTATAAATTCTCTTTGTAAAATTGTACTATAAATTTAAAATTCAATGGAAATTATTTCGGGTCGTCCAGCTGCTATCAAATCCAAAAACATCAACCAACTGGAGTTTTGGATTTCTACAACGTTATATATCCTCTCCCTGATCAGTATTTGTACAAAGATCAATTACGGACCTGGCCGCTCATACTATTACTCAGATAATGGTGTAAGTTATAATGTTCTTCAAAATTATTTCATTCCTGAGCTATTTAAAGTCAGCATGCTCTACTTCAGTTTTCTGCTGTTCAATTTTGTGTCAATGCCTCAACTGGCAAGGAAGCAAAATATCATCATGAACCTGATTATAACGGTTGCGGTTACTGCTTTTTCTATTGTTGCCTGGATGGTTGCCAATACATATACCCAGGCATACAGATTGATAGAATATGACGATATAGACCAGGCTTACGGTATATTTTTTGGCGAAGCATTCAGTTATATCTTTTTCCTTTACCTGCTCATCAATGCTTACTCATATTTTAATGAACGTGGATTAACACTACTCAAAAGAATTCCATTTTTAAACCATTATAATAACAATATCATTCCAGAAATTTTCACTGTTACTAAAATCTGGTTGATTTTACTCATGGTGTTTGCTGCTGTACTTTCGTTCAGGATCGATTACGAATTATTGATTATCTGGCTACTGGTACCGCCTGTAAATATCTTCTTTGCCTTTCTTGCTATCTATTACATCATCCCGAATCTTCGAAAAAATTTTAAGGGTTTTGGCCGGTATTTTTGGGGGAATGCAGGTTTAACTATACTCATCTCGATCCTCCTGCTTATTATCCTTATTCCTTTTATGCGCAATGGCGAAATTATACCGATTACCTTAATTTTAAATGCGATATGTTTAATATGTATAACCACGCCATCTGCCTGGTACATTTACAAACATAAATTTGAAAAACTCAGCGAAATACAGATGCTAAAAACCGAGTTGGGCAAATCGGATGCAAACCTGAATTTTTTAAAATCGCAGATCAATCCACACTTTTTATTCAATGCGTTAAATACCCTATATGGAACGGCCTTACAGGAAAATGCAGAAAGAACCGGCGAAGGGATCCAGAAGTTGGGCGATATGATGCGCTTTATGCTGCATGAGAATACCCAGGATAAAATTTCGCTTACCCGCGAGGTAGAATACCTGAACAATTATATCGATTTACAAAAACTCCGCATCTCACGTGGCGCAGATATCAAAATTGATGCGCGGATTGAAGAACAGTTGAACAACCTTCAGATTACACCGATGTTATTGATCCCATTTATCGAAAACGCATTTAAACATGGAATTAGTTTACAACAACCTTCGTACATAAAAATTACCCTGCAAACTAAGGAAAGCACCTTATATTTTGATGTAAGCAACAGCATATATGTTAAAGCTGATAATGATCCTGAAAAGCTAAAAAGCGGCATTGGACTTGAAAATGTTAAACAACGTTTGTCGTTACTTTATTATGGAAAACATGAGCTGATTATCCGCGAGATTGCCAACGAGTTTTTTGTGCATTTGACTTTGCAGCTGGATTAGTCTATCTCAACTAAAAGCAGAAATATCAGTAAAAGATAATGTTTTTATAAAAATTCTTATTATTGATCCCGAGATGACGTCATTTCGAGCGCAGTGCAACGAAGCCGAGAAATCTATATCAGCAGATCTCTCCTTTTCGTTTCACTTCAGTCGAGATGACGAGTACGTGTAAAGAACAAAATAGACAAACCTAAAAATGACTGCCATTGCTATAGATGATGAACCGATTGCATTAGACATTATAAAATCGCATGCCTCGAAAGTTCCGTTTATTACTTTGCAGGAAACCTTTACAGATGCCTTTGCGGCCATCACCTATCTTCAACACAACAAAGTTGACCTGATTTTTCTCGACATTAAAATGCCGGACATCAGCGGAATCGATTTTTTAAAAAGCCTGAGCAAACCGCCCATGGTTGTTTTTACTACGGCCTATACCGAACATGCAGTACAAAGTTTTGAACTTGATGCGATTGATTACCTGCTCAAACCCTTTTCGCTTTCGCGATTTTTAAAAGCCTGTAATAAAGCACTCGAACTGCTCAACCTGCGAAGCGGAAAACAAGCAATAAAAGCCAGTCACATCTTTTTAAAAGATGGTTATGAGCAGGTAAAAGTGGCTCTTGATGAAATTCTTTACATCGAAGCTTCGGGTAATTACACCCAGATACAGCTTAAAAGCAAGCTACTCAGCTCACGCATTACCATTAACGACCTTGCTGATTTATTACCAAAAACAGACTTTATCCGCTGCCACCGGGCTTTTATTGTAGCCAAAAATAAAATATCTAAATTCGACCGCAGCCAAATTTGGATTGGAGAAAAAATTGTTCCTATTGGGGCCACTTATGGCGGAATACAACTCACCTAATACAATTTAAACTTCGCAGGTTCTCAAAACTGATAGGTATTGACCGGCGATATTAAATGTAGAATTCCCGTAAAATAAACCTGATAGCAGCGGAAAACCAGCAGGTGAGGCACGAGCCAAGGCTTTGGAGCGGATAGCAGGACTTTCATCACCTAAGTGCGCCGAACCCTGCTTTCCCAATAAATTTAACCATCCAGGTTAGCTTAATGCATCCAAGCCATAACTTCAGTTCGACAAGTAATATTCCATTAAAGGTATAATGCAGTCATTTTGGTTCATCGCCGTAACACCGAACCCAGGCTTAGCGAAAACTCACCTAAGACGATTGATTTCAACATGAAAATCAACGACTTAAGGCTTTACACTTACCCTGATCCCGGCCGAATGGGTAGTAAAGTCTGGCGCATACATGCTTTGTAAACTGGTAACCCCATTCGAAAAATTGCCGGCGTGGGTAACCCTTAACGGATATTCGAACACGTAGGTCCCTTTTGGCATGTAACTGATAAAGAAATTGGTTGATGCATCTTTTGTACTTTCATAATAACCCAGACCGTCCTGATATTTATAGCTGGAAATTACATTAACAGGTTCAAAGCCCGAAGAACGCATATCTTTCAGATGGATGTATTCCATATCGCGATCACAATAAATTTCTATGCGCACCTTTAATAAATCGCCAGGTATTAAAACATTTGTGGTAGCTAACGGCGTCAGGATATCGCCTTTGGCACTGGCTTTTTGAATGAACAATTGTTTTTTGATTTTAATACCTGTGCTGGCAGATGTGATTTTATCCAGTTGCTCAAAATATTGCCAGTATAATGCACCCCAGGCGATGGTCTGGTTATTGTTTTTAACTGTAACACGGCCCATTTCCGGTTGAACATCCGCACCTGCAATGGTTATTTTCTGATAACCGGTTCCGGCCTCCTTTGTGGCATTAGCCTGTTGCAGCGCTGCTAATTTCCGGCCACCAATGGTAATTTCTGGTTCATTATTTTCAGTCAATAAATCGGTACCTCTCATTAACAGCGCATAACAGGCTGCAGCAGTAGCTTTAGTCGTTTTCCAATCGTTGGTTTGTTTGTTTTTGAGCAGCCAAATCTTCATTTCCTCTACAGCCTTTGTATCGTTGGCAACTTCATCGAAAGCTTCAATCAATAAAGCCTGCGTTTCAACCGGACTTTGGTACCACCACCAACCTGCTTTATTAGTAGCCCAGTACATCCCCATTTCATCATTTTGTTGTGCGGTTTGCCTTAACAGCGTAATGATTTTTTTTGCTTCTATACTATGGCCGTTTCTGTTGAGCACCAATGCTGCTTGCGCCAATTGATAGGTATCGAAAGTTTTCCAGTTGGATGCCAGTTTTTTGAGGTAAAAACCTTTGGCCTTTAAAAAATCGGTACCGGTATTTTTCTGACCGGTATAACTTCTGGCAAACAGGTAGTGCAGCGGCAGGTAGGCAAATTGTTTTCCCTTCAGTTCCTCTTTATAATCCTTAACAAGTGCCGCATCCAAATAAATAATGGCTTTGTTAAGCATGGCATTAAATTTTGGATAAGCCTTTTCATCAACCATTTTCAGTTTTTTTAATTGCCCCATGCCCAAAACAATATGCTGTGTAATATATCTATCTTCTCGCATGCCACTAAACCATGGGAAAGCCCCATTGCTGAACTGCATTTTTTCGAGCTTATCGAAATTGTTTTTCAGTTCGTGAGTCATTCTATTTAAATCGAAAAGCACTGCCAAACGCTTCTTACGTTCCGTTTCGTTATCCGCATTGCGTACCCAGGGTGTTTCTTCTAATAAAACTGATTTCAATTCCTGGTTTTTCTCCAGGTTGGATAACAACGCTTCGCCATTATTGGTGTTTTTCCATTGCTCAAAAACCGTTTTAATTTTTGGCGTCGAATTGATGATGCCCGTTGCGAAACTATTGGCATAAAAGCGGCTAAAATTTTGCTCGGCACATTCGTAAGGATATTCCATCAGGTAAGGTAGGGACTGCACCGCATACCAAACCGGGTTTGAAGTAAACTCAAAAGTTAGGCCTTGGTTACGCATGGTTTTAGAACTGCCCGATTTTTCGAGTTTTTCAAAATCAAATGTTTTGGTGGTATTGCCGCGAACATTTATGGGCATACTTTCAGTAACCAGCATGGCATTCCCCAAAACCGGAATGGTATTTTCTTCACCATCGCTGAACTTGCCACTTTGGGCCAAAACTTTACAGGTAATGGCATTAATGCCCGATGGGATAATTAAGGTCCACTTTAAAACGATATTACCCTCATTATCTACTTCAAAAGTTTTATCAGATTGTTCATTTGCTTCAAAAATTTGGATCTGTTTTCCTGTCAAAGCATCTGTAAGCGCTAAACTGGCATTGCCAGCAAGTTTTTTACCGGCTAAGTTATTCAGTTTGGCACTTAATAAAATGGTATCACCTTCCCTAAAAAAGCGTGGTGCGTTTATAGTTATGGCCAATTGTTTTTGCGTAACCAGCTCATTGGCAATGGTGGCTGTTTTTAAATCTTTGGTGTGTGCGAAACCCATCATTTTATAGCGGGTTAAACTTTGCGGTATGGTAAATTCAATCTTGATTTCACCTTTGGCATCCGTTAACAACTGAGGATAAAAAAATGCAAGTTCGTTGAAGTTGGTTCGGGCTGTTACATTTGAGTTTTGATATTTTAGCGCCTCTACCTCTTGACGTAATGTTGGATTCTTAAGTTTATCATTAAATGCTTCTCCTGAAACCGCACTCTTTAATCTTTCAACAGTAGGTGGTTCAAGACTTAGTCCAGCTACCTTCCCCTGTAAGGTTGACACTCCCCGAATCTGAACGGCTGCTGCCGTCATGTTCTGCTTTTTTTGCGCCGCATAACCCACAACCACTACCTCATTCAAAGCCTGTCCATCCTCCTTCAAATTTACATCAATCCGTTTTTTATTGCCTATTTTTATAGCGTAACGCTTAAAGCCGATAAAAGAGAAGTTCAGTGCCTCCCCAGCTTTGGCATCGATCGTATAAATACCAAAAACATTGGTTGTGGTTACTTTTTTACCTATACTAACCTGCACGCCAGGCAGTATTTCACCCTGACTATCGAACACCACCCCATAAATTAATTTACCGTTTTCCAATTCCGCCAGCTTTTTTACCGCTTCCGGAGACAAGCCTTTTCGTTTAGCCCTTTGTAAATTACTGATGTAGTTCCGGTAGCCATAATTGTATCCGCCATAATAGTTATACCCAAACAGGTTAAGATTTTCATAGCCCCGGGTAATTAAGCTATAATTTTTTTCCTGCCTTAAAAACCATAGGTAGCCTGGGTTAGACACATTGTTTACATTGAAATTCCAGTTATAAAAACCATAATTAAAGCCGGTTTGCAGATTCGTGTTCCAGTCCATTTGCTTAAGGTCGTCTAAACTTGCATCGTAAAGTGTGGCTACCATTTCGGCCATTTGTTTTTCTCCCTTGTTATTACTGATCTGCAGTTTCCAGCTTTCCTTTTCGCCTGGCTGTAATTTATTTCGAAAGGTCAAAAAACGAACGTTCAGTTCTTTTTTTGGATCAACAATTTGAACCAGCTGCATGGAGTTATAGAGGGTCCCCTGATGTACCATCGTAAACTGTACGGCAAAACCATCTTCAGCATTAACTTTTGGTTGTATTTTAACAATGGTCTGTTTTGGCGACAAATTAATCCACACTTTTTCGGCTATGCTATCGCGATAATAAACTTCGTAATAAGCCTTGCTGTTTTCTGTTAAACCTGCCAAACGGAATATGGCACTTTCATTGGGTTTGATCACCGTAACCTCCGGTGTAACCCATTCAATGTTTGATTGTATTACAGCTGGCATATCATGATAAACGACGAGATATCTATCTAGTTTAACCGTATCATTTTGTCCGTTTACTGCCGTTAAACTTATTTTATAATAACCTGGCTTCAGGTCTTTCTGGCTAAAACTCAAATTTCCGGTTCCATTTTTGGCACTCAGGTATTGTGTAAATTCTACTGATTTTACCGGCCATTTGGTTACTTCAAGTTCATTATTATAATCATCATCAGGGAAGTTTTTAATAAAATTTTCCTTGCCCATGACATAGTTTTCGGCATAAAAAGGGCTTTTGTTCATCAACCTGGATGGTGCCTTGAGTAAGCACCATTCTGCTTTCACATCAGCTTTAATGGCTTGATGATTTAAATTGGTAATAGAAAAAGAGAGGCTATCTGCTTTGTTGCTCAAATACAACACTTGTGCTGTACTGATGTTAAGCATAATGTCTTTCTTTCCTACAGTTAGGTTGATCGTCTTTGAACGGGTTTCCCCATTTAAATCGGTTATATCAGCTACGATTTCGTAGACATAATTTTTACTGGTATCCGTAGCATTTGCAAAAAAGGTAATCTCAAATTTACCGTCCGTTTTCGTATTTGTTTTACCAATGGCTACCTGTTTTCTTGCAACATTTATCCCCGAACCATAAACTGTACTCGGCTGTCCATAACTGAGCCTGTAATCATACATCAGGTTTCTAAAAACTTTATAAGCCACCTTCGCGTTGCTTACCGAATAGCCCGAAAATGAACTGGCTTTACCCTCAACTCTGATGCTATCGTTCAATTTATAATGTTTGTTGGGTTTATCAAAAACTACTTCAAAAGTAGGACGCTTATATTCTTCAACCTGTACAGTAGTGCGGCCATAATCGGTTTCAATTTCCATGCTTCCGTTTAATATGCCCGTTGGGATGGTAAAAGAGCCCTGGAATGTGCCATAATCATTACTCACCAGTTTCGTCGTGGTAATCTCTTTTCCATTGGCATCATTAAAAGAAACATCAACATCTTTATTTATTTGGATTTTATTTTGTCCATTCAGGATTTTTAAACACAATCCTTTATAATAAACGGTTTGCCCGGGGCGGTAAATTGGTCTATCGGTGAAGAGAATCACCCGTTCATCATCTTCATCATCCCGGTAGCCGTTATGGTTGTTGATGTATAATTTCAATTCATCTTTTCCGAGCGTAACTACCGCGTAAGCCATATTTCTGTCGGTTTCATATGTACTGGCATAACCTTTATCATTGGTTGTAATTAAAGCGCCATCAATAAACTTCCGGGTATTATAATCATATCTCCGTTGCTGAATCTTTACGTTTTTTAAAGGTGTACCATTGTTCAGCTGACTGACAAAAAATTCGTGTTTTTCGATATCACGCCTATTAATCACTGCCATAGCCGTAACCTTGAAATTGATGTTGCTATAAATGGTATCGTTCTGGTTGCGGTTAATGGTTTGTGCAATTAAAGTATAACTGCCAAAAGGCAATCCCTCCATTTTATCTACTAAACTGTGGGTTTGATAGTCGTTGGTCCTGGGAACAGCTATTATCCATTGCCTCAAAGCTTTATTATTTTTCAAAAAAGCTAAGAAACCGGCCTTATTGTTAAACTGTTCATATTCATTTTTAAATTCGGGCGAATGGTATAGCCTCAGCTGTACACTATCAGTGTTTTTATATGATAAATATAATTGGCTTGGCCGATAGGGCTGTATAAATTCTTTTACCTGAACCGATAAACTACTGCTTTTAATATCTTCAATTAAATTTCTGGCGTTCTCCGCTCCAATGCTCTTTGGAAAGGTATTTACCGATTTTTCGGCCAAAGCAACTGCTGTAACCAGGTTTTGCTTATTGGTATCAACGGGTAACTGTGCATTTTTATGTAAAATGGCCTGCTCAAACAAAATATCAGCAAAGACCTCGCTTGTAATACTTTGCTCAGCCAAATGGCTTAAGGCATTATTATATAATTCCTGACCGTCGCCAACAAAATGCTGGTATACAAATTTTAACCGTTTTAAATCCACATCTGCCAGTGCTGAAAAATTATTACTTTTCTGATGAAATAAGATCAGGTTTTTAAACAGCTGCAAAGCCTGCGTTTTAAAAGAGGTACTATCGATAGGTATTTCAGCAGCCAAGAATACCTGTCTGCTTCCCAGCCAATCAACATTACTCATGTCAATTGGTTCATCATCATGTTGAGTGAGGCCTATTTGAGTATTGCTGAAAACATCAATGGCACGGTGGGCCAGCAGATCATATACTGTAGGCCTGAAGCTTCTGTATGTTTTATCGCCAGCCAAAACGGCATCTAAAGTATCTACTTTTATCTGTTGTAAAATCTGGCTTTCTTTTAAAGATAAAAGGTAATATTTTACGGTTTCATCATTCAGTTTTTTGATGTCCCAGGTTTTAATATCCTCTCCAATATCGCCCTGTACCCGCGTACGCTCATTAATCTGCCAACGGTTTTGTTTAAGATAGTTCCAATAGGTTTCTGCTAAAAGTGACTGTAAAATGCTTTTAGCAGGCTGTTTGGCATTGCCAATATCTTTACGCAAATCCATCAAAATTTTATCAAAGGCGTTTTCTTCCAGGTAACTTTGAAACATCATCCGATAAATAACTGATTTAATAAGCAAAGGCATATTGTCAGTTTGGCTTGCCTGCTTATATATCTTGTCAATCAATGCAAGCGCATCTTTAGGTTTAGCCTGGGTTGCAATGGAATCTACCCTGTAAAAATCGATCAGCGTAAATTTATGCTGTGCAGAAACATTAAAGGAAAACAAAAGAATAAAAAGAAATAATGTGGAGATACGTAATAATATTTTCATAAGTATGGATTGCGTTTTCAATATTGATGGAATGAAGGCCTAAATTCCATACGCAATTTAGATTTTATATGATTTTTATAAGAATCTAAGTGTTGATGAACCAAATGTTACAAGCCACAAACATTAAGGTTTTTAACATTCAATGCATAACATTATCTTTGCTTGATGTCAACACAATTAAAAAATCTATCTGATTTCTCTCACACTACGGTTCCTAGTGGTGAAAATTATAAATTCGGAATTATCGTAGCCGAGTGGAATGCCGAAATTACGGGTGCATTATACAACGGCGCATTGAAAACCCTCCTGGCAAATGGCGTTGCCGAAGAAAATATAATTTCTTTACCCGTACCGGGTAGTTTTGAATTAACAGGCGGCGCAGAAATTTTATTGAGCAAAAGAAGCGATATAGATGCCGTAATCTGCCTGGGTTGCGTCATTCAGGGAGACACGAAACATTTCGATTTTATTTGCGATGCTGTAGCACAAGGAATAACAAATGTTGGTATTAAATATAGTAAACCGGTTATTTTTGGCGTTTTAACAACTAACAACCTGGAGCAGGCTCAAGACCGTGCAGGCGGCAAACATGGTAACAAAGGTGATGAAGCTGCAATTACCGCTATTAAAATGGCTGATTTTTCTGCACAAATTTAAACTTGTCTTTTAATAATTATTTGTAACTTAGGCGTTTAAAATTTATCAGATCAGATGATGCCATCAGAACCAGTGCTTGATCGCTTCATTACCATTGAAACAAAATTAAACAGATGAAAAAAGTAGCCATCTTATTATTGGCGGTGTTCTGCACCATTACCATTTTAGAATCTTGTTCTTCTAAACTTTGCCCGGCCTATGGATCTTATCCTGAAGGAAGACGCAGAAGAAACTAACCCAACTATTTCTAATCTTCATATTCAGGTCATTTGCAGAACTTTATTAAGCTGCAATTGTTATTCTGTAAATTATATCATAAATATCATGAATTGGGTTAACTTAACTTCAATGGAGCAGCTTGACGAGATCAAGAATGCAAGCGGTTTTAGTCTTATTTTTAAACACAGCACACGTTGTTCAATTAGTTTAATGGCTAAAAAGAATTTCGAATTTGACTGGGATGTTATTCCGTCGGAAACAAAACTTTATTTTTTAGATTTAATCAGCTATCGTGATATTTCTAACCAGATTGCAGAAGTATTTCAGGTAGCACATCAATCACCTCAGATTTTATTGATAAAAAACGGTGATTGTGTATTAGAAGCATCGCATAGCGATATTTCTGCTGATGAAGTTGCAGAAGTGATCGCGGCATAACGATAAAAAAATTCAGACAAAGGGTATTCAAGCAATTGGATACCTTTTTTTTGTGGTTTTTCTTTAAAAAAGCGACATTCAGCGTCTGACAGGTTATCGAAGACTTATTATCCTTTCACCAAACGTTCCTACGGAACGAAAAAGCTACTTCTTTTTAGGTTACCCATAACAAGTCCGTACGCGACGCACGTAACTCTCCCAGGTCTCCGGCGTGTTCTGAAACGATATGGATGTATAACGAAAAGAGAATCTCAGCTACGCCTATTATTGAGTTTGTAAACTCAATTCCATTTGTAAATCCGTAGAGACGCTACGCTTAACTCTACGAACAGATATATGCTCACAAACCTAGGGTACTTTCAAAAAAAAGGTCCCGATTTATACCGAGACCTAAATAATATTTTGATTTATTATAGCTTAAGCTACTACCGTGTTTTCTATTTTCAACACCCTTGATGTTCTTGTTCTGGTTTCTCTGCACAATTCCGGATCCTGGGCAAGTGGTTTTCCATAAGTAGGAATCATCTCTTTGATTTTTGCCTGCCATTCATCAGTAGCCAAATCATCGGCAAAACAACGATTTAACAAGTCGAGCATAATAGAAACCGCTGTTGATGCTCCGGGAGACGCACCCAACAAGGCCGCGATAGAACCATCGGCAGCACTAACCACCTCTGTACCAAACTCTAAAATTCCACCTTTTTTCTCATCCTTTTTTATCACCTGAACACGCTGACCAGCATATTCCAATTCCCAATCTTTTAGCTCAGCCGTTGGTAGATACTCTTTTAATGCTTCCAATCTATCTTCTGGCGACTGCCTAACCTGTTCGATTAAATATTTTGTTAAATCAAGGTTATGTAAACCGGCCGAAATCATTGGTCGGATATTATTAAATTTTATTGATTTTGGTAAGTCTAAAAACGATCCGTTTTTGAGAAATTTAGTCGAGAAACCTGCATATGGCCCAAATAACAATGCCTGCCTGCCATTAATCATTCTCGTATCCAGGTGCGGTACCGACATGGGAGGAGCGCCAACCGCAGCCTTACCGTAAACTTTGGCGTGGTGTTTTTTGATAATTTCTTCGTTGGTGCATTTTAACCATTGTCCGCTAACAGGGAAACCGCCAAATCCTTTTCCTTCCGGGATATCAGATTTTTCCAACAATGGCAATGACCCGCCACCGGCACCGATAAATACAAATTTGGCTACCCGTTTGCGTTTGTCGCCACTTTCCAGATCTTTAACCTTTACAATCCAGTTCCCATCCTTATTCTTCTTTAAGTCTCGGATTTCGTGATTGAAATACAGGTTAACGTTGCTTTCTTCCTTTAAGTGGTTAAACATATCGCGGGTTAATGTACCGAAGTTGACATCAGTACCCAAATCCATTTTAGTAGCCGCAATTTTCTCACCTTTTTTACGACCATCCATAATCAATGGTGCCCAGCTTTTTACAAGCTCAGCATCTTCTGTATATTGCATGTCGCTAAACAGATCGCATTGAGTTAAGGCATCATAGCGCTTTTTAAGATATTCGACATTCTTTTTACCCCAAACAAAACTCATGTGTGGAATATTGCGGATAAAATTGCAGGGATCAGATACCAGTCCCCTGCTCACCAAATATGACCAAAATTGCTTGGAAACCTCAAAATGCTCTGCAATTTGAACCGCTTTTTTTATTTCGATAGAACCATCTTTCTTTTCGGGCGTGTAGTTTAATTCGCAAAAAGCCGAATGTCCTGTACCAGCATTATTCCAGGCATCAGAACTTTCTGCTGCCGCAATATCTAAACGTTCGTAAATTTCTATGCTTAAATTCGGCTCTAATTGTTTTAATAAAACACCTAGGGTTGCACTCATGATGCCAGCCCCTATCAAAATTACATCAGCGTCAGTTTTGCCAACTGTCTTTTTCTTTTTTGTCATCTTAGCTTAAAGGAGTTACAAATTTAGAATGATTTTAAACATACCACGAATTTTGGAGAGATTAAATCTTAAAAAATTGCTCAAAAATTAGAAATATTTCTAGTTTTTTACCAATTAATAATCAAATTTTAATCCAAAAAACAGTTTGATCAATTAAAAACAAAAAATGCAAGTTGAAGTTTACAAAAAGCTGGCTATCAAAAGCGCTAATCACAGCGATAATCAAACGGTAACATGGCTTAGAATATTAACCAACTTACCAAATGGATCTCTGGTGTAAAAACGCCTTACACCCCATGGTTCGTTAACCGGTCCGTATTCTACAGAAAGCCCGGCCGCTTTCACCTTTTCAAATACATCATCAACATTGTCTACCTCAACAGATAAATCTGGTGTTGGTGTACCTGATCCGCCTTCAGAAGCGAAACTGATCTGTACATCCATCTTTTCACCTATCGCACCGTAAGTTGCAATCCAGCCATGGTCCATGATTAGATCAAGTCCCAAAATGTTTTTATAGAAACTGGCCGCAGCTAAAATTTCAGGCGTATCAATATTAAGTACAATTCTTTTTACCATCAGGAAAAAGGTTAAATAGGATTCACCATGAGCCTGTCGAAAAAACTATCTAAATCGTTTCGACAGGCTCAATGAGACATAAATTCAATATTGAGTGGAACTATATTTCCGAATTAGTTTTTAAGCTTCGCTTTAAATACTTTTTCCAGTTTCTGTATTTTTGGAAGGATGACCAACCTGCAATACGGCTCACTCCCGTTTTTGTTAAAATAATTCTGGTGATAATTTTCAGCGACATAAAAAGGCTTTGCGGCCTCTATTGCCGTCACTACTTTCTTGCCATAAGCATTGGTTTTGTTTAATTCGGCCTTGTACTTTTCTGCCAATGCTTTTTGCTCTGCTGAATGATAAAAAATTACCGATCGGTATTGTGTACCGCTATCTGCGCCCTGGCGATTTAGTGTAGTCGGATCGTGGCTTTTCCAAAAAACTTCCAATAGCTCATCGTAAGATATCACCATTGGGTTATAGGTAATCTCCAAAACCTCGGCATGCCCGGTAGCCCCTGTACAAACCTCTTCGTAAGTTGGGTTGCTCAGCGCACCGCCTTCATAACCTGATTTTACAGAGATTACACCTTTTAATCTTTGAAATATCGCTTCGGTACACCAAAAACAGCCCATACCAAACGTTGCCTTTTCCGTCTTTTTTCCTTGTGCATTTGCCTGGTTTAACGACAGTATGGCAAGTAGGATCAAAAATAATTTTCTCATGTGTGTTTTTATTTATATCTAATTATACGCAAAATAAAACGGTGTAGTTTGTATTAAATCAATAATGGATTTTGTATGACAATCGCAACAAATTGTTGATTCTGCTGTTAATGTTAACAACTTAATACATTCAATAACAAATATTTAAGGCACTATTTTATTACTAAAACACACTTATTAACAATTCTTTTTTAAATTCGTATAACATTATAAATATAAGATTATGTCTACACCGTATATTCCCTGTTTAGATTTAGGTTCCTACATCAACGGTTCTGAAGAAGATCGTAAAAAGTTTTCTGATGAATTGGGCAGGGCTTTTAACGATTCTGGTTTCGTTACCATAACCAACCATGGTTTAAGTCAGGAATTGATTGATAAACTTTACGAAAACATCAAAGCGGCATTTTCGTTGCCCGTTGAAATCAAAAGGAAATATGAAAAACCAGAATTGGCAGGCCAGCGCGGCTATACCAGCGCGGGTAAAGAGACGGCTAAGGGTGCAAAGACACCTGATTTAAAAGAATTCTGGCAGATTGGGCAAGAAGTAACTGACGGCGATCCGGTTAAAAATGAATATCCTGATAATGAAATTTTAGAGGAATTACCTGACTTTAATAAGGTAACGGGAGAAATCTATAAAAAACTGGAAGAAAACGGAACGCATTTATTGCGTGCCATTGCCACTTATTTAGAGTTGCCGGTCAATTATTTCGATAAACATGTCCATAATGGAAATTCTATTTTGAGAGGTATCCATTACTTCCCGATCGAAAACCCTGAAACCATTCCGGATGATGCGGTACGCGCAGGCGCACATGAAGATATCAACCTGATCACCTTATTAATTGGTGCCAGTGCCGATGGCCTTGAGGTGTTAACAAGAAGCAACGAATGGTTGCCAATTAAAGCACACCATACCGATATTGTGGTAAATGTGGGCGATATGCTACAACGTTTAACCAATAATAAATTAAAATCGACAACGCACAGGGTAGTAAACCCGCCGCGTGAGCTAATGAAAACTTCACGTTACTCTGTTCCATTCTTTTTACACCCGCGCAGCGATATGGATTTAACCAGTTTACCATCAACCATTGATGCGGAACACCCTAAAGCCTATAGCGATATGACAGCCGGCGAATATCTGGATGAACGTTTGAGGGAAATTGGATTGAAGAAATAGTCTGGAGTCGTAAGTACTCAGTTTTGAGTCTCTGGTGAATTTTATAAATAAAACAAAAGCATCGGCTAAAACCGATGCTTTTTTGGTTATGTTAATTATTTAAGTTAAAGAGTTATCAACTTCACAGCAAACTGGTTGTTAAAGTTGACAACTCTGAGTACTGGCAACCAAGCTTTATTTTTTCGATTCATCAATGGCTTTATTGATTACATCCTGAATTCTACCCCTGATTTTTAAATTGGAAAGTTTATCGGTAACGGTTGGATTTACACGGTTAGATAAAAACACATAAACCAAACCCCGTGATGGATCTACCCAAACGCAGGTTCCGGTGTATCCGGTATGGCCATATGTTTGTGGAGAGGCCAGATCAGAAGGGTAATGTTTGGTGCTATCCGGGTCCCAACGATCGAAACCCAAACCCCTGCGGCTCACATTTGATTGTTTGGAGGTAAAAAGATCTACCGTCGAATTTTTGAAATAAGTTTCTCCTCCATAGGTACCACGGTTTAACAACATCTGGTAAATAATGGCCAGATCGTTGGCACTGGCAAATAAACCGGCATGACCTGAAACTCCACCTGCTAAGGCCGCGCCCTGATCGTGCACATAACCTACAAGTAAGGTTTTTCTAAAATACTTATCATCTTCGGTTGGAATGATCTGCTCTGGTTTAAAACGGTTGCGCGGCAGAAAACCTGCCGTTTGCATCCCTAGTGGCTTATAAAAGTTTTCGTAAGTATATTGATTTAAAGGCTCCTCGCTAATATGCTCTACAATATCTTTCATTACATACATGCTGATATCGCTGTAAACATATTTACCCCGCGTTTTGATGGGCGAATTAAGCATCTTAGGCCACATAAAATCTTTAAAAAAGCCTTTTTTGATATAATAATTATCGGCTACTTTGGTTGGATAGGCTGCGGATGAATCTCTGCTATAATCGCCAGTTTTAACGTAATCATGAAAAGGAATGTAAGGGATAAAACCTGCCTGGTGCAACATCACCTCGCGTACCTGAATATTATTCATAGGCGTAGTACGTGCTTTAGGAATGTACGCCCCGATATTAGTATCCAGTTTCAGTTTCCCTTCTTCAAACAAGCGCATTACCGCTGGTGTAGTTGCCGTTATTTTCGTTACAGATGCAAGATCGAAAATATCGGTTACCTTATCTGGCACATTGCTATCATAGGTATAATTACCATAAGCCTTATTAAAAATTACTTTACCATCCTTCGCCACCAAAACCACTAACCCTGGAGTAGCTTTTTGTGCTATAGCTTCGGAAGCAATAGCATCAATTTCTTTTAAGTTGTTAGCATTTAAACCAGCATCTTCCGGAACAGTATATTTTAATCGCGTAGCTGTTGTCGTAAAACCAGACCCCATCGTATAACGGGCAGAATAAGCAGTGGTTAACTTATTTGAAGCAGCCATACCTCCAAAAATATACTGCGGTACAATAGCCGCAGCATCAGCATTATTTTGACTGGTCCATATAATCGGCGATTTTAACAGATCGAATGATTTTAAACCGGGTCCATTACCAAAAAATGAAACAATTACCTGTTTATTTTTACTAATACTGTTAATGAAGTTAATGTATGGGGCCTTAGTTACCTGCTGATCATCAATCGCAACTAAAATGGTATTGAAATATTTAAGGTCATCTTCCAGATCATTCAAATTCAGGCTATCTTTATAAGAATTAGTAGAAAACGAGGTTACCTTATCATATTTATTAGCCAGACTATCAAAAACTTTGCTATAGGCAAAGCCAAGGCTAACCGAAGCGATATTTTTTTTTGCTAATGATTTTAAAGGAATAATTCCATCCTGATTGTTTAACAAAACCGTTGCGTTAGCAATTGCATTCGCGATAGCCAATTTTTTTTCATTCGCTGTATGATCCTGTGCGCAGGCCATTAAACATAAAATATTGCAACAAAATGCTACAGCCATAATACACAATCTATTTCGCTTCATATACTTTTTCTCCGTTCAGATAGGTTTTTAAAATTTTGGTTTTTAATATATTTTGTGGCGTTGATTTCAAAATATCGTGATCGAGCATAACAAAATCGGCTAATTTGCCTTTCTCAAGGCTACCTTTTTCATGTTCTTCAAAATTGGCCTTTGCTGCCCATATCGTCATTCCGCGTAGGGCCTCTTCAGGTGTCAGGGCATTTTCTAACTGAAAACCTCCTTTAGGAAAACCTTTTGCATCTGCTCTCACCGTTGCTGCATAAAACGTTAATAATGGATTAATGTTTTCTACAGGAAAATCTGTACCTAATGGAATCCAACCGTTTTGTTTTAGCAATTGTTTGTAGGCATATGCTTTTTTTAACCTTTCGCCGCCTAAACGCTGTTTAGCCCAATACATATCGGAAGTGGCATGCGTAGGTTGCACGGAAGGAATTATACTGGCGTTTCCGAACAGGTCAAAATCTTTAGCATTAATTACCTGAGCATGTTCAATCCGCCAGCGCTGATCGTTTTTACACTTTAAAATTTTATTGTAAATATTGAGGATTACACGGTTGGCCGAATCTCCAATGGCATGGGTACACATCTGGAAATGATTGGCAGCTATTTCTGCGGCCACTTCTTCAAAATGTTTCTGATCGCTTAACAAAAAACCGGTTTTATCTGGCATATCGTGATAAGGATGCAGCAGACAGGCACCACGCGAACCTAAAGCGCCATCGGCATACACCTTAAAAGCACGAACATTTAACCGGTCGGTTTTAATTGGTCCACGGTTAAATAAATATTTATAATTATCAGGCTCATCTGAAAGCATTACATAGAGCCTCATTTTCAGTTTATTCGATTGCTGCAGTTTCTCGATAAACTCAACCGTCAGATAACTTAATCCACAATCATCAATGGTGGTTAAACCAGCAGCGAAACAGTTCTGCTGCGCATCCATAAATATCTTTTCGGCCAGTTTAGCATCTGGCGATGGGATTTTACGCTCTACTAGCGCTACAGCATTATCAATCAACACGCCAGTGAGTTTTCCGTTTTGGGTAAGCATATCGCCGCCTACCAATTTTTGCACACCTTTAATCCCAGCTTCATCCAGGGCTTTTTGGTTTGCAATGGCGGCGTGTCCATCAATCCGGTTTAAAAATACTGGTCGATCTGGAAAAAGAGCGGTCAACTTTTCATTTGTAGGGAAAGCTTTATTGTCCCAATCGTTTTGGTCCCAGCCATTGCCGATTAACCAGCCATCGGGATGCGTTCTGGCAAAATCAGTTAAACGGGTAAGCACTTCATCCCAGGATTTGGTTTCCCGCAGATCAGCGGTTTGCAAACTTTGTCCATAGCCATAAAAATGGGCATGTGCATCTATAAAACCGGGATAAATGGCTTTGCCTTTCGCATTGATTTCTTCTTTTGCTGCATATTGATCTTTTATCTCATCACTTCTACCCAGTGCGAGTATCTTTCCATTTTTTACGGCAAACGCTTCAACCGTATCAAACTTACTGTTAACGGTATAAACCCTTGCATTGTAAACAATGACATCAACCGCTTCCTTTTTGGCGCAGGAGGTAAACAACAATGCCAGAAAAAGACTGTATAAGATGGCTTTCATTCCGCTAAAGATAGAAAAATGAAAGCATTTGGATTTGTAAATTCGGTTTTACAGAAACGACGACTCAATCGTGCATCAATCCTGGTCTTATCGTCTCGCTAGGACCTACACCAAACTCATATTTTGCCACGGAAACACCGAAAGCACGGAATATAGCTTGAGTTGATTAAACATCGGTAAACCAGCAGAAATTCTCCACCAGTTCAGAACGGCAGGCCCATGTAAAATAAACCTGATGGGAACGGCATCCCGATTCTTCTATCGGGATACAGTGTACAGCAGGACTACCGGAACCGATTGGCACAGAATTCTGCTTTTCAAAAAAACTAAACACAACCCTGGTCTTAACGTCTCGCTATGACCTTATAACTATACCACAATTTTTTGCCACGGAAACACAGAAAGCACGGAGGTTTATTGTAAATACATAACCTGCATGCCACCGAGAAATGGATTAAACCTTTAAAAAAATGGTATAGCAGGTTTGTAAATTACCGTTTTCAACTTTTTACTACGAAAGGCATTAATCAAAATAAGTATAAAATTTAGCACATAAAAAGTAAAAATGACGATGAAAAAAGTGGACATCTTAAATATTCCTCCAATATGCATCATCTTGACAAACATACCTGACACATACAAAAAACTGACAGCAAGCGTAAAGGTAGCCTGAAAATTTAGTAACTTTTTACCGGTCTCACGTAGCCTTTCATCTTCAGTTTTTTTAAGATACCATAAAACTAATGGGATAATAAAACCCAATAGGGGAAAAATAAGGAAACTTAGTGCTGATAAATTTAAAAGTGGGGCGAAATGAGTTTCTTCTTTCTCACTTATTGCAGTTAAATCTATTGGTTTTAAGCCAAAAGCCCGGGCCAGTCTGATCAAGGTATCACCCCTTGCTTCGGTTTTATTTTGCTCAATGCGCTGAATAGTACGTAAGCTTAAATGTGTTTGCCTGGCAAGTTCTTCCTGACTGAAACCATATTGATTTCTAAGTTCTTTTACCCTGTCTGATAGTTTCATATTTGCTAATGATTGCATTAGACAAATGTAATCGATCAGGTTTAAATTATGGGACGACTTATTTACGTCATTTAAGTGCCAAATGGGACATATTAATCCTTTTCTTCCATGCTATGGCCAGATCTGGACTTTTTTTCTTTACGGTCACCTTGAGCGGCAGTCGACGGTAGCCAAAAAGTATAGGTACAGCAGGACTACCGGAACCGATTGGCACAGCATCCTGCTTTTCAAAAAAACTAAACTAAGGCAGGGATACAAAGTGTTCGTTACAAAGTTTCTTCACTACGTTCAGAATGACGGGCAGCAATTCAATCCTATTTACCCACAGTCATTTATATGTTGAGTTTTAAACAAATCAGGTTCTTTAAGCTTATTTTGCATAATTTAGCAAATTCACTTTGCCTTAATACATGACTGATATTATTCACTTATTGCCTGATGCTGTTGCCAATCAGATTGCTGCCGGAGAAGTGGTTCAACGACCTGCTTCTGCGGTAAAAGAATTGCTCGAAAATTCGATAGATGCTGGTTCAGATAAGATTCAACTGGTAATAAAAGATGCAGGCAAGGCATTGATTCAGATTATTGACAATGGCTGTGGAATGAGCGTTACCGATGCCAGGATGTGTTTCGAACGCCATGCTACATCGAAAGTTAAAAAAGCAGAAGATTTATTCGCCATCCGCACCATGGGTTTTCGTGGTGAGGCCATGGCTTCTATTGCAGCCATTGCACAGGTAGAAATGAAAACCCGCAGGCACGAAGATGAAATAGGCACCTGCATTTCTATCGAAGGCGCTCAGGTAACCAATCAGGAACCGGTAGCTACGTCTCCCGGAACGCAGATTTCCATAAAAAACCTGTTTTTTAATACGCCAGCCAGAAGGAACTTCCTGAAAAGCAACCCGGTAGAAATGCGTCACATCATAGATGAATTTCAACGCGTAGCATTGGCACATCCAGGTGTTTTTTTTAGCCTGCACCATGATGGGGTTGAAATTTTCAACCTTCCAAAAGGCAATTTAAAACAGCGTATCGTCCATCTTTTTGGCAATAACTACAACGAACGTTTGGTCCCTGTTGAGGAAGAAACCACGATTATTAACTTAAAAGGATACATCGGCAAGCCTGCTTTTGCAAAAAAAACCAGGGGTGAACAGTTCTTTTTTGTAAATAACCGCTTTATTAAAGATCCCTACTTAAACCATGCAGTAAGCTCTGCTTTTGAAGAGTTACTGCCTGATGATAGTTACCCGTTATATGTATTGTTTATCGAGATCGACCCTTCAAAAATCGATGTAAACGTACACCCTACAAAAACAGAGATTAAATATCTGGATGAAAAGTCGATTTACGCCATCATGAGATCGGCTGTAAAACGTTCTATTGGCCGGTATAATATTGCCCCGACGCTGGATTTTGATCAGGAAACTGGTTTCAGCAATATGATTACGCATAAGGCAGTTGAAGATATTGTACCACCGAGCATTAATTTCAATCCTGATTTCAATCCTTTTGCGAATGACAGCAGTTCTACCTCCGGTTATGCCTCTTCGCCAAGAAATTACGATGCAAAACCGAGCGCCAAAAACTGGGGTTCGCTTTACGATATAACCGAACAGCCTGTTGTAGAGCAGACCTCTATTTATGAGGATGAAACTGTTTTGGAAACGAAGCAGAAACAATATATGCAATTGCATAACCGCTATATTGTTTCGCAGATCAAGTCGGGGTTGATGGTGATCGACCAACAAATGGCACACGAGCGGATCCTTTACGAGCGTTTTCTCGTACATCTGGATGACCGCAAAGGCGCATCGCAACAGAGTTTATTTCCGCAAACCATTACGCTAAATGCGAATGATTTCGAACTGGCCAAAAGTTTACTTGATGATATAAAAAGCTTGGGCTTTGATGTACGGGAATTCGGGAAAAATACGTTGGTAGTAGAAGGTGTTCCGGTTGATCTGGGCAGCAGCAATATTAACGAAACGCAATTATTTGAGCAATTGATTGAGGGCTTTAAAAACTCACAACAAGAATTAAAGTTGAGCAAACGCGATAGCCTGGCAAGAAGCCTGGCAAAAAACAGTGCGATAAAAGCCGGAACAAGTCTCGGTCAGGAAGAAATGAATACACTAATTGATGAGCTTTTTGCCTGTAAAACGCCTAACTTCAGTGTAAGTGGCAAACCGATTATCCAAACCATTACACTGGCAGAACTGGATAAGAAGTTTGAGAAATAGGTTTAGGGTTTAGGTAAAACAATTCAAGATTAAACTTTGCCGCTTAAAAACAAGAAAAAAATTAAATGAACAACATATATATTCCACCGGTAGTAAAAAACCTACTGATTATTAACGTTTTATTTTTCGTTGCCAGTTACCTGCTCACCACGCTCCACTTAGATGACCGGTTAGCGGTATATTATTTTGATTCTCCGAAGTTTGAGGTCTGGCAACCCATTAGCTACATGTTTATGCATGGTGGCATAGCGCATATTTTCTTTAATATGTTTGCGTTGTACTCCTTTGGAAGCATTCTTGAATCGAGATGGGGCGGCAAAAAGTTTATTATCTTTTATTTTATTACCGGTTTGGGTGCACTGGCACTACAGTGGGCAGTACAGGCTTACGAGGTACACCAAATTATAGGTAGCGCCACCAATAATGGAAAAATAAACCTTGCCGCATTATTTCAGGGCGAATTTAATACTTCACAGCTTTCAATGGCACAAGCCGTTACACTTAGAAGCATCTATTTTGGCGGCATGGTTGGCGCTTCGGGTGCTATTTTTGGTCTGTTGGTTGCTTTTGGCATGCTTTATCCAAATGCCGAACTACTGATTATGTTTATTCCGGTTCCTGTAAAAGCTAAATATATTATACCCATTTATATTTTAGTAGAGTTATCTTTGGGTGTTGCCCAGTTTGAAGGCGATTCCATCGCCCATTATGCACATCTGGGAGGTGCCTTAATTGGCTTTATACTGGTTAAAATATGGAAAGATAAAAACGATACATTTTATACACTCTATGAATAATACTTTCAAAGATTTAAAATACAAGGTTTTTCAATCGGGCAACCCATTGTTCTTTTACATCGGGATTAATGTTATCCTTTTTTTAATTACTTCCATTATTGGCGTAGTTGTTTTTTTAGGTCGTATTCCTGTCGATGCCAATTTGTGGATCAGGGAATATGTAGGCTTGCCGGCTAGTCTTCCGAAATTACCGGAACGTTTTTATACCCTGTTTACGTATATGTTTTTTCACGACGGGATTCTCCACGTCTTGTTTAACATGCTCGGCTTATTTTGGTTCGGCAACATATTTATGAATTTCCTGAAAAGCAGGCAGTTTCATTTTGTATACCTTGCAGGCGGCTTGTTTGGCGGTTTATTTGCTCTTGCTGTATTAAATATATTCCCTGTTTATGCTGATGGATTAGCTGGCGTAACGATTATCGGAGCATCGGCCGCCGTAATGGCCATTATTTTCGCGGCAGCCACGCTGGTACCCAATTACAGCATTATGCTGCTTTTCTTTGGCGAGGTTAAAATTAAATGGATCGCCATTGTATATTTTATCCTGGATTTTATTGCTATCGGCTCTGTAAACGCCGGTGGAAGTTTAGCGCATATTGGTGGTGCACTTTTAGGTTTCACCTTCATTAAAAGTTTGCAGAACGGACGGGATTGGAGCAAAATATTTGAGCGTAAGCCAAAATTAAAGGTAGTACGGAATGAAAAACCAGTTAAAAAACCTGAATTTAAAGGCGGAGTAACACAACAGGAAATAGATGCCATTTTGGATAAAATATCAACTTCAGGCTACGATAAATTAACAACTGTAGAAAAGGAAAAACTATTTAAGGCAAGTAAAGATTAATGGCTACGAAAGCGAAGAAATACAGTTTCATAGATAAGCTCCTCTTGCCTATTGCGATTCTATTGGCAATTGCTTTGCTTTTAGGGGTGCTGGCCGGAAATATGGATCCGAGAAAACACGCCATTATTGCTTTTTTCGGGCTTGCTTACCCATTTGTCTTATTTGCTAATATCGTATTCCTGGTTTGGTGGTTTTTAAGCAAGAAATGGATTTTTGCAATCGCTACCATTCTGGTAATCGCAGTGGGTGCTAAAACCTTAAAAGCAACCTTTGCCATTGGTGGTGATGAAGGCAGTGCTGAAAAGCTTGATCATAGCATCAGAATGATGACATACAACGTACACAGTTTTAAATTGTATGGAGAAGACAATACCGAATCGGTAAAGGAAAAGATGCTTCAGGTAGTAAAAGACCAAAATCCGGATGTTATCTGCTTTCAGGAATTTTACACCCGTTACAAAGGAGCGTTCGATACAATTGATAGCCTAAAGGTACTGCTGAATACGAAATATTATTATTTTGTACCCATTGATAAAAATGATTACGAAGCTGTTGGCTTGGCGATATTTTCTAAATATCCAATCGAAAATTCTGGAAAAATCCCCTTTGTTAAAGGTTTTTCCAATAACATGAGTATTTATACCGATTTAAATATTAAGGGAAAAATCCTGAGGATTTATAACGTGCATTTCCAATCAATCTCTTTCGAAAAGCAGGATTATGAATATCTGGATAAGGTTAAGGAAATGAATACCGAGTTACAACCATCAAAACGAATCTTAAGAATGCTCAAAAGTGCGTTTTTGAAGCGTAGCGGTCAGGTAGATATCATGAAAAAGGAAATGGCCTCATGTAAAACACCTTACCTTATAGCAGGCGATTTTAACGATACGCCAGCATCTTACGTGGTTACACAAATTACCGACGGTTTAAATAATAGTTTTATAAAAAAAGGCAATGGCTTCGGTAAGACTTATAACGGTAAATTTCCTAATTTTCAGATCGATTATATTGCCACTTCCAAAGAACTTGAGGTGTTGAATTACAAAATCATTCAGGCTAAGTTATCTGATCATTTCCCGGTTAGGAGTGATTTAAGGTTTGTACCTTAAGCTTTCCCTGGCTTGTGTCTCTACAGAACAGCCTTGATTATTCCCTTTTTCGTTCTGTGAGGACACAGACCGAGGATAGTTTTTTTATAAGAAGCGCAAGGTCTGTACAGAATAATAAGTTTCTTCCCGTTTTCCGCTTTTACGCTTCGCTTCCTCGTACCTCGTTGCTGCAGGGTAACGCTACAACCGGGGCTAGGTGGGCGCAGTTGCATTTCATTTTTGCGGTTGCAGGGTGCAGAACCCTTGTTCCTAAACCTGATTGAGCGGAATAGCCCGCAGCGTAGCGAGGATAAGCGAAAGCGGGACTGAAAACCGCCAAGCCCCAAAAGCCATTCGTTTCCTAATTCTGTTTCGATCGGCTAGACACCAACTGATAGGATAATTAGGATATCAATAAATTGTGTGATTGAAAGATCCTGAAACAAGTTCCAGGAGATGATATGTGCAGAAATACATTTGCAACTACAACAATGGAATCCTTCCTAAACGATCGAAATACGTTTTATTATGTTTTCTTACCATACATCAACAATAGGTTTATTCCTTATTTCCATATTTGCTTCATAAAATTTAAAAAAAATATTCAAAATATGAGCTTAATAGATGCCCTAAACTGGCGTTATGCCGTTAAGAAAATGAATGGTCAGCCTGTTGAACAAGAAAAGGTTGATAAAATTATTGCTGCAGCACATTTAGCACCAACATCATCAGGTTTGCAACCTTTTAAAATCATTGTGGTAACCAACCAGGAGTTGAAAGAGAAAATTGCACCGATTGCCTTTAACCAGTCGCAGGTAATTGATTCTTCTCACTTATTGATTTTTGCCGCAAACGAAAATTATACGGAAGAAGGTATAGACGAAGTTTTCGACAGAATGAATACAGAGCGGGGCTTACCATTAGATACTACAGATGCTTATAAGAACCAACTTAAAGGGATGCTTTTGTCCAGAACAGCAGAAGAAAACTTTAACCATGCGGCCCGCCAGGCTTATATTGCTTTCGGTATTGCCATCGCAGAAGCTGCTGTGTTAAAAGTAGATGCTACACCAATGGAAGGTTTTAACGGACCGGCTTTAGACGAACTTCTAGGCTTAGATAAAAAAGGCTTAAAAAGTGTTACGCTATTGCCTTTGGGATACAGGGACGAAGCCGGTGATTGGTTAGTGAACCTTAAAAAAGTACGTACACCAAAAGAAGAATTCTTAATTGAATTGAAATAACAGGCAAACACAATTATATTTAAACGGGCCGCTTTTAGCGGCTTGTTTTGTTTGTGCGAATAGCGTAAAGTGGTTGGCGTTTAGCTACAATTAACCGATTTCCAGTTATTATACTGTCTGTAGAGTTAAGCATAGCGTCTCTAAGGACGAATAAGTTTGAGTTTGTAACGCAATGATGATAGAGCGAACGGAGAAGCTCTGCCATGCTGTAAATCCGTTTGCGATTTGGAACACTAGGGATAGAAAGTTAAAGCCCAATAATTTTGTAAAAAAGTGTTAAACCTCCGTACAATTTAGGACAGCTATTTATAATTGGATATATTTACGAGCTTTAATATCCAATCCATGAAGATTTTTAGATTATCGTTTATAATACTGTCGCTTTTATCCACACTAAGTTTTTCTTCTTCGGCTCAAACCGATACCATTAGTATCAACAGCATCATTGCCAAAACCAGTAAGGTATTAAGTGATTACCCTGCTGAAAAGATTTACCTTCATTTTGACAAACCTTATTATGCAGTTGCCGATACAGTTTGGTTTAAAGCTTATGTTACCGAAAACCAGAATTTTTTATCAGGCATCAGTAAAATCATCTATGTAGATGTGATCAACCAGAAAGATTCGCTGATCCAGACTATAAAGTTACCCATAACCGGTGGTTTTGCTTATGGCAGTTTCCCTTTAGATCAGATTAACTATAAACAAGGTAATTACCATATCAGGGCTTATACTTTATGGATGCTTAACAGCGATGATCCGGCTTATTTCAATAAAACCTTCTATATAGGCGAAGCCATTGATAAGGAGGTAAAAACCCACATTACTTACAAAAACACCTCTACAGATAAGTTGGAAAAAATTGATGCGCGTGTACAATTCAAAGATGCCAACAATAAACCCTACGCCAATAAAAATGTGAGCTGGCAGGTGGTTACCAGCTATACGGTTATTGCCAAAGGCAGGGGTACAACAGATGCCAATGGCTATTTAACCATTGCGATGAGTAATGCACAAAAGGCCGAATATCAGTTACAAAAAGGCGAATTGATTACGAGCATTAATACCACTGATAAGGATGTGGCAAGCAGCAGCTTCCCACTTAAAAATGCAATCGTAAGCAAAGATTTTCAATTTTTTCCTGAAGGTGGCAGTTTAATTGCTGGTCTAAACAATAAAGTAGCCTTTAAAGCCATTAAAAGTGATGGTTTAGGAATTAATTCAAAGGGTACGGTAACCGATAATGATGGAAAAACTGTTGCCACCTTTACTGCCCAACATTTAGGAATGGGCAGTTTTAATTTATTGGCAGAAGCCGGGAAAACCTACAAGGCTGCTGTTACGTATGCTGATGGCACTACTCAAACTTATAATTTACCTGCGGTTGCTGCAAATGGTGTTGCTGTGAAAATAGACAATAGCAATCCGGATAATATTGCCATAAAAATCCTGGCTAATGATGCCTTTTTTGAACAGAACAAAGGAAAAAAGCTTTATCTGGTTGCGCAGAGTAAGGGCGTTATCTGCTATGGCGCGCAAACAGCATTATCAAATATAGAATATAATACTACAGTGCTTAAATCTAAATTCCCAAATGGAATTGCACAATTTACGCTGTTTAACGAATTTGGAAAACCGCTTAGTGAACGACTGGTTTTCGTTCAACACAAAAATACCATGGCGTTAACGCTTTCCAGTGCAGCAACTACGTATGGGATTAAGAAAAAGGTGAAGATAAATGTGGCCGCCAAAAAAGATGGTGCTCCTGTAGAAGGTAGTTTTTCTGTAGCGGTTGTAGATGAAACCAAAGTTCCATCAAGCGAAGACGCCACCAGCACGATATTAACAGGCCTGTTATTAAGCAGCGATGTTAAAGGTTATATTGAAAAAGCCAATTATTACTTTAATGCACCCGATGCCAGGAAAAATGCAGATTTAGATGTATTGCTCCTTACCCAGGGCTATCGCAGTTTTAAATATACCGACATCATTTCCAATAAACTGCCAAAAATTGATTTCTTGCCAGAACAGGGTATTGAAATTTCAGGTATTTTACGTCAGAACAATGGTATTCCGGTTAGAAAAGGAGCCCTGCTTTTAAGCATCCCAGATAAACGTTTTAACCAGGAAGGTACTACAGATCCGGTAGGAAACTTTAAATTCTCGAACCTGGTATTTAACGATTCATCGAAAGTAACCATTACTGCCAAGTATAATCCAAACTATAAAAACATGACCTTGAGCTTAAATGGTGCGCCGGTACCTACACTTACCAGAAATTTTAGTGCAGCGGAAGAGGTTTTAAATATTGATAGTACGTTGACCAATTATCTGGATAACAGTAAAAAACAATACGCTTACTTACATACCTTGAAAGATGTAAATATTAAAGCAGCTGCTGTTCCGAAAGTAAGCCATAAGGATTATCCTGCATTGAGCGGACTAAGCCAAATGGCCGACCATGAAGTGAGTGGCGACCGATTTAAGGGCTGCGGTTTATTGATTAACTGTTTACAGGGTATGCTGGCGGGGGTCACTTTTGCCGATAATAACTTTTATGTAACCCGCGATTACAACCAGGGCAAAAAAATACCTATGGGTATTTTCATTAATGGTATGAATGTGGATGTAAACCAGATTAATACGATAGATGTTAACCAACTCGAATCGGTCGAAGTATTTTTAAGAGACGATTTAGGACTGGTAAACCGTGCCAACAATATAAACGGTGTAATTGTATTTAACCAGAAAAAAGCACCGAAAGGAACCCGGATTTCGAAAGCTCAATTGATGGATATGCTTCCTAAATATTACGAGCTTACTTTCTCGCCTCAGGGTTATAATAAAGAAAAACAGTTTTACTCTCCTAAATATGATGTTCCGGCAAGCATGAACCGAAACGATTTAAGAACCACCATTTACTGGAACCCTAAAGTTGTTACTGATGCGACAGGCAATGCTTCTTTTGAATATTACAATGCTGATGGAAGAGGGCAGTACAAAGTAATTATTGAAGGTATAGATGCTAATGGAAATTTAGGAAGATCGGTTTTTAAGTACACCGTAAAATAGATAGTTGATGGAAAATGTAAGATGGATGATGGTACTGGATTCCTTCCCTCATCCATCTCACATTTCCGATCTTACATCATCCATTTTACATCTTACATTTTCCATGCTAAATTACCTCAAACGGCAACTTTTCTCCTTTTAAACCAGCCAAAACATTTTTAACAATAATCTGCGCCATGGCAGCCCTTGTTTCTTCGGTGGCTGATCCGATATGTGGCAAAACTGCAACGTTTTCCATCGCTAACAAAGGGTTGTTTTTATCCATCGGTTCGGGGTTTGTTACATCCAAACCTGCTCCCCATATCATTTTCTCTTCCAAGGCTTTGATCAAATCCTTTTCATTATGAATACCGCCCCTGGCTGTATTGATGAAAATGGAATTGGATTTCATCTGCTTAAAAACATCTATTGTAAACTTCTCCCTGGTTTCGGGCGTTAGTGCCGTATGGATAGAGATTACATCACTTTGTGCTAAAAGTGTTTCGAAGGATACATATTTTGCACCAATTTCCTTCTCGGCTTCTTCGTTACGCGAGCGGTTGTGGTAAACTACCTCCATTTGATAGGCCGCAGCGCATTTTTTAGCCATTTCTAAACCAATTTTACCCAATCCAAAAATACCGAGGGTTTTGCCGTTTACTTCAATGCCTAGTTCTGGCGAAGGCTCATAGTTTTTCCACTCGCCCTGAATGATTTTCTTATGCGAAAAAAATGCTTTTCGCGATACGGCCAGCATCAGTAAAAAAGCTGTATCAGCAGTTGCACTGCTTAAAACACCAGGCGTATTACCAATGGGTATATTCAATTTTTTAGCAGTATCCAAATCAACCTGATCGAAACCTACTGAATGCAGCGCAATCACCTTTAAGTGCTTGCACGCATTTAAAAATCCGGCATTCAATTTATTAGGGCCTACGCTGACCAAAGCATCCTGATCCTTACAGGCTTCAATCAGCTCTTCTGCCGTAATCTGCCTGTTTTCTTTCCATTGGGTAATCGTTATATTATTTTCTTCCAGTTGCTTTAAGCCAACCGGAGCAATGTTGCCGCTTATAAATACTTTCATATTCAATTAACAGTAAAATCTGAGCAGGAGTTTTAATAATGCTTATTTTACCGTAGTGGTAAGTACCTGATAAGTATTTGCACTAAAATAACCCAGGGCATTGTTGGTAATGTTTGATGTGGGATTGGCCGGTGTGGTACCCTGGTTAGGTCCACGGTCTGACTGTTGACTCAATGCATACCAATAATTAAAAATATTACTGTCAATACATTCCATTTCCACCTTAATCTTATCATTGTTGTTCAGCTCATCACTGTCATGGTCATTGTTGGGTTTAAAGAAGAGCTGGATCCGTAAATCATTACCGTTGGTTAACCTGTCGTTATAAGCATAGTATCGTCTTGATAGCACATCATTTACATATAGGTTAAAATGGTAAAAATTAACCTCATTAACCGGATCTTTTAAGAAAGCGGCCGCTGTTTTGCGTTCACGGCCGAAAAAAACATTATTAATAATCCCGATTGAATCCATTTTAACCACATTAGGCATTTTAGAACTGGCCGTATACTTTTGTCCTTCAACAATTGCATTTAAGTTATAGGTAACACCAGGCTCCCCTTTCATGCGGTTAATATAAGTACCAGGCTTAGTTCCTTCCTTAAATATAAACGTATTGCCTTTGCTATCGGTTACGGTAACCGTAGCACCTGAAATTTTGGGAAAAACATTTTCCTCGGTATAACCTATCGTTTTGCTGATTTTAATTTCCTGATCAATCAACTGGTTATTTATAATTCCTTCAATAACAACCTGTGGATCGGCATTTTCCGTATCAATGGAAATAATCTTTTTACATGAAGCGAGACACAGCGTAAATAAGGCAAAATATATCGTTAGTTTTTTCATGGTGTTAAAATTTAAAATCCCAGGTAACAGAAGGAATCAGGCCAAAAAGTGAAGTTTGCTGTGCAGCAGTTTTGTTCGGATTTTCAGGATCGGTGATAAATTCTATAGAGTAAGGATTTTTACGTCCAAGCACATTGTAAATACCAAAATTCCAGCTCGATTGGTATTTACCTTTTTTCTTGCCTGCTAACGTTGCACTTACATCTAAACGCATGTTGTAAGGCATGCGGCCTGCATTACGCTGGGTATAATAATAAGCAGGTTGTCCGCCGATGGTATATTTTCCTGCAGGAAAAGTAACTGCATTACCTGTACTATAAATAAAGCTCGATGAAAAAGTCCACCTTGAGGTCATGTTGTAAATGCCAACCAACGAAATATCATGCGTGCGGTCTTGCCTTGCCGGAAAATATTTTCCGTTATTCAGTTCGGTAAATTTACGTTCCGTTCGCGATAGGGTATAACCCACCCAGCCGTTCAGCTTACCAAATTTCTTTTTGAAAAACAATTCCATTCCGTAAGCACGGCCTATACCGTAAATCAGTTCAGATTCTACATTCGAATTGGCAAGTAATTGGGCAGCATTCTTGTAATCGATCTGGTTTTGCAGCCATTTATAATAAATTTCGGCAGACAATTCATAGGTGTTTTCCTTTAGGTTTTTAAAATAACCTAAGGCTACCTGATCGGCAATTTCGGGCTTAATGTTATTGCTGCTCAGCACATACTGGTCGGTTGGCGAACTGGATGTAGCATTAGTTAAAATGTGAACATTCTGCGTATTACGATTGTAGGATGCTTTAATTGAGTTTTGTTCATTAAGCAGGTAACTTACCGAAAAGCGGGGCTCGAGGTTGAAATAGTTTTTATAGAATTTGCCTTTGGCTACATTTTCTGTAGAGGTGATTTCGCCTGCCGGATCATAGGTATTAAAATTTCCTGGCCCCATTAAAGAAAAAGCGGCCAGCCTAACACCATATAAAAAATTGAGGTGCTCGTTTACATTCCATTCATCAGAAATATAGGCAGCAGATTCTATCCCATACCTACGCTCTTGCGTAAGCGAATTTACCTGCGAAGAAGCATCGCTATCAATATCAATCGGCGATATGCGGTGCTGGGTAGCATTTAGCCCGAACCTGAGAATATGTTTGTTGCTGAAATACTGAAAATCTTCTTTAAAATTAAAATCGCGTACCAGCGAAGTAGCCTTAAAATTAGTGGCATCGTTGAGCAAACGAACGGTATAATTATAATTGTTGTAAATGAACGATGTGTTGGAGAATAAACGATCACTAAAAATGTGGTTTAAGCGGATGGTGGTGGTTACATTGCCCCAGTTGTTCTCAAACAAATCCTTTACTCCAATATTATCCTTACCAAAATAACCCGAAATATAAATAGTGTTTTTATCATTAATTTTGTAATTCGCCTTAGCATTGATATCGTAAAAATTTAAGGTACTGCCGTTAACAGACGAATCTGGCGAAGCCCTTAAAAACAGATCGATATAGGTTCTACGGAAACTTACCATAAATGAACCTCTATCTTTAACAATGGGTCCTTCAGCTTTTAAACGCGAGGCAATTAAACCTATACCGCCCTGAAACTTAAATTCTTTATTGTTTCCATCATCCATTTTAACATCTAAAACAGATGATAATCGGCCACCATACTGCGCCGGCATGCCACCTTTGTACAAACTTACATCTTTAATTGCATCGGCATTGAAAGTTGAGAAAAAGCCGAGCAGGTGTGAAGAATTATACACCACAGCCTCATCTAAAATGATTAAATTCTGGTCGGCTGCTCCACCTCGGACATAAAAACCTGTATTTCCTTCTCCACCTGATTTTACGCCTGGCAACAACTGGATGGTTTTTAAAATATCCTTTTCGCCCAGCAATACCGGGATAGAATTAAGCGTTTTCATATCAATCCTTTCCAGTCCCATTTGCGCACTTTTAACATTTTCGTTTTTACGATTGTTGGCGCTCACCTTTACTTCGTCCAAATCGTTTGCACTTCTTAATTCTTCATTTAGCTTGGTATCTTTTGTTAAATTGACGGTTTTAACAACAGGCGTATAACCAGTATAACTTACTGCCACCGTGTAAGTTCCTTCAGCTTGCGTTAAAGCGAAATAACCATAATTATTGGTTAAAGTTGCGGCATTAGAAGTACCGGAAATCCTTACCGTTGCGCCAATCAGGGTTTCGCCGGTACCGGCATCGCGAATCGTACCACTAAGTGTAAATTTCTTTTGAGCAAAAATAGAGGCGGAGAAAAAAAACAGGAAAAATAAAGCTAAGTAGTATTTTATGGACATATCGGCTACTATCTAATTTTTAAGGTAGAAACCAAATGTACGAAATCAAACTCCTATTATTGGATAATGGAGGATTTCTTAATAAATTTTGGGATTTATGGATTAATCTAGGGATGAATAGCAATACGGTGTGAACGTAAAAGGTAAGGACTTAAATCATCTTTACCGGCCTGCTGAAAGGTAATTAATTTAGAAGGTTCTTTAGGCATATGGCAATCGATGCAGTTTGCGTTGAGCGATCCTTTTGCCAAAGTAACCTCACTGTGCTTTGTACTTTGATGACAGCTGATACAACGTTGTGAGTAAACTTTTAAATTACCCTTACTATTTTCATGGGTATTATGGCACGATTGACAAGTCATGTCTTTGCTTTTCCGATAACAATTGCTGCCCGTTAACATGCCGGTCTGGTTGCCATGTACATCCGGATCGCCACCACCAAAACCCACAAAATCCTGTGCGTAGTAATCATCGATATAATCGCCAGGGGTAAAACCAAAAACCGATTTTTGGGGAACCAATGAATTGCCGGAGTGGCATACTCCGCAGGCATCCATCCTTTGTTTACGGCTTAGCGTTTTATAAATGGTGATGAATTTTGCGGTTTTCTCTTCTGGATTTTCGAGATGAAAAACCGCATGTTGCCGCCCCGGTCCGTGGCAACGTTCACAATCTATACCGTAAATTAGTGTACCACGCTCCAACTCCTCATCAGTAGAAACACCTGAAGTTTGGATGACTTTTTTATCTACGTACGAAGCATGGCATTCTAAACATCGGCTACCAATTGGCCTGTCGTAATAAAAGGTTTGTTTGGAGAAACCCGGACTAATGGCCCAGTTACGAATCCCGGAGAAATAGGAAAGTGGCAGCTCATACAGCTTTTTACCTTTCCAATAGGCATAGGTATAAGCCTTTTCGCCCGAACCAAATATCATATCAAATTTTTCGGCACGAACTTCTTTTCCATTTACATAAGCGACCTGAAAAATGCCACCAGCTCTTTTTTCAATAACCACTTTTTGGTGTACATCAAAGTTGAATACATTAGCATCGGGAGCAAAAATCTTTAACAGTTCCTGACTGTACACAGGTTTAGAGCTTAAACCATGTGCATCATGCGTAAAAGACTGCTTAATCTCCTGATGGCATTTCACACAAGTGGCAGCACCGGTGTAAGCTTCACCCCTAATGTCTTTTGGCAAATCATCGACCGTATTCATACATCTTGAAAGGATCATGACTACTCCTGCCATCACGCCCAAAATAATGAGGATCCGTTTTATACCTTTCAAAATATTTTTTTGTCTTTATTTTATAAACTGAATATAACTAAAATTATAACCACCATTAGCGGCAAATACCCTAATTTTTTGCCACCCAGCCTTTAAAGGCACATTTTTGATTTCGAAAGTGGCAAACTTTTTCATATTGCCTGTATTGGGAACCACTACAGCAGTGGCGATGGTTTTACCATCAATTAAAATGGTAATGCGCCCGTTGGCCTGATCTGCCGCCGCATTGATTTTTAACGTATAGTTACCTTTTTGTGCCACCTTAACCGTGTATTGCAACCACTCTCCTTTTTCGATATGGTTTACATAATATTTTTCGTACTGAAGAGAATCTTTGGCAATATCTACACCATCATTGCGGTAAATACCGCCCCGGTTTCCAGCCGTCCGCTTATTGGTAACCGTATGGTAATCGGCCGTGTCTTGATCGGAATAGGCAAATCCGTTTCTCCCCAAGTCATAATCAACGGCGTAAATAATGCTTTTATCCCGAACTAAATTGTCTTTAAAAGGTTTGGTTTCATAGCTAAAAGGCTGGCGGATCATCGCATCAATTACATCACGGTGAATAATGGTATTTTCTAACCTCGAATAAATAGCCACTTCCATCAGGCCACTATATACGTTGCTATCTTTAGGTTTATTACCGCCATGGTTCAGGTATTTAATCAGCGCATCGTAATTGGGGTTCGATTTAATTTCCATGGGATTATTAACGCCCATTTTCTTTAAAGGCCACCACGACCAGCCAATGTTGTTTTTTTCTAACAGATGGATGGCATCGGTAAACCAAACATTAGAGTTCTCGCCTGTCTCGCCCAGCCAAACAGGTACATTTTGCTCATCGCGGGCTTTGATGATGTGCGCTATGGAAGCCTGGTCGTTATAGTTCCAATATTTATGAAAGCTTAAGACCATGTTTTGGTCCCATAGTGGAAAAATACCGTTGTAGTTGTTGCCCCAACCGTTACCTTCAATAATAATGAGATGCTGCTGATCTACCTCACGGATGGCTTTGGTAATCGCTACCATCAGTTTTCTTAAGGGAGCATTCACTTTTTCCTGGGTCCCGTTTTTATCTTCCTCAGGATTACTGAAACCATAATTGGGTTCGTTTATAATATCATAGGCGCCGATGTAGGCCTCATTTTTATAACGTTCGGCCAGTTTCCGCCACAGGGCTATGGTTTTCTCCTGGTTGGCCTCACTATCCCACAGGTAGGATTTTGACGGATCGCGGTCGGCAATGTTTAAATCGTTACCCTGTCCGCCAGGTGCAGCATGTAAATCCAAAATGAGGTACATTTTATTGGCTTTGCACCAGTTGAGCAAACTATCGGTTAAGGCAAAACCTTTTTCGAGCCAGGTATTTTTACCCGCTACAGGTTCCTTATCAACCGGCAGGGTATAAAGATTATAGTGCATGGGTAAGCGGATAGAGTTAAAACCCCAGCGTTTCATGGAATCTACATCAAGTTTGCGTGTATGGTTAGCCAGCCAGGCATCGTAAAATTCCTGCGTTTGCTTTGGCCCCATCAGGTCGGTAATCCTTTCGCGGATGCGATACTGCTGCGACTCTTTATTTATTTTCAGCATGTAGCCTTCCTGCAACATCCAGCCACCCAGGCCAATGCCGCGCAACAATACGTTCTGGCCCTTCCCGTCAATAATTTTTGTGCCTGATGCTTTTAAAAAACCCTGACCAAAACCGGTAAACGAAATGCTGCTGAACAGAAAAATAGATAATATAGATCTTTTAAAAAACATAGTTGATTGATTAAAAATTACCAGATACAAGTAGCTACTGCACCCTTATCGAGCGCTGCAGCATAGCTTTTGCCATTTAGGCTAATGTTAAATGCTGCAGTTGCTTTGCCCGTATTGGCCACAATAAGTACATGTTTACCTTCGGGGGTTTTAAATGCAACATTAGCCAAACCCTCAGGCTCGTTAGATGCAACCCTTACGGAGCCCGGCCTTACAAACTTAGCGGCATGGGCAATGGAAAAGTAGGCCAGGTTACGGCTATAATTGTCGCCGTTAATGGTAACTGCACCCTGGCACATCGAGCAACCTCCCCTATCAGTATAGGGTTTATTTTCCGGATCTGCTGCGAGGTTCCACTCCAATACATTTTTGGCCCAGTTACGTGTGGCGCCAATAATTAAACGCGCTACCGGATTTACGATATCAATAGTCTTGGCATCAGGCTGTTCTACTACCATTTGCTCAGAAAAATAAATGTTTTTATCGGGATGGGCATCATGCACATCGCTGAGTGCTTCTATTTTACCCCCGTAAAGATGGAAAGCAGATCCATCGATATATTTTTTAGCTCCCGGATCATCCAAAATACTGATCGGATAATCGGGCCGATCGGCATTATGATCGTAAACAATAATTTTGGTTTTAATGCTGGCTTTTGCAAAAGCGGGGCCTAGAAACTGCTTTACAAATAGCGCCTGATCTGGTGCTGCCATAAACAAACTCGGGTTATTGCCAGGATGTAAAGGTTCGTTTTGCACCGTGATGGCATCAATAGAAATCCCCTCCTTTTTCATTTCCTGTACATAACGCACAAAATATTTAGCATAAGCAGCATAATACTCCGGCTTAAGCATCCCTCCGCGGGCATCGTATGTTGTTTTCATCCATAAGGGAGGAGACCATGGCGAACCCATTATTTTAATTTTAGGATTAATGGTCAGGATTTCTCTCATTACCGGAATAACATCTGCCTGGTCAGGGCCTAAATCAAATTTAGCCTGCTCCACATCGGTTTGCCCTTCAGGAAGGTCGTTATACGAAAATACTTTTTCGTTTAAATCAGATGCACCAATGCTCAGCCTGATGTAACTTACACCAATATTATTACCATTTGTAGCAAAAAGTTCTCGAAGCAAAGCGGACCTTGCCGGTGCAGACATTTTGATTATATGCTGCGCACTGCCTCCAGTCAAAGCATAGCCAAAACCATCTATACTTTGAAACGTTTTTTTATCGTTTATGATGATTACAGGATGTTTGGTTTTTGGTGCAGATACCTTTAAACCTGTTGCCTGTCGGGTAAATAAGGCTGTACGATCGGCTTTGGTTAACCATACCTGTGGCTGGCTTTGCGCCATAGCCGAAAAAGTAAAAACACAACCCATTAAGAGTCCAATGGACTTGGTAACTAGCATATAAGGGAAATAATCTGATAAAAAACAGGAAGAAAGACTTCGCTCTCTCCCTGTAACAATTAAACTTAAGGATATATATTTTCGATTTTATTTAGTACCACCCCATTCTTTACTTTGTACAATTTTGGTATTGTTTAACTCCGCTTGTGGGATCGGCAAGGTCTCATTTTTATTGGCCTGAAAACCTTTAAAGGCCAGTTTAGCTGGCGCAAGTCCCCATCTTACCAAATCAAACCATCTTTGTCCTTCGGCCACCAGCTCCAGGCGTCTTTCTTTCATGATATTGTCCATGGTTACCTCCACAGGATTTAAGCCCACCCGCGCTCTAACTGCATTAAAGAAAATATAAGCCCTGGTGCCCGTACCAACAGCTGCACCGCTGCGTAACAAGGCTTCGGCTTCCATTAAATAGGTATCAGCTAAACGGATTTCGTACATATTCTGACCAAAGTTTAGTTCCAACTGGCCAACAGCAGCTTTGGTAGAAACCCTGCCAGCATATTTTTCAACAAAATATCCGGTATTATCATTTGCATGTTTATAGGTTACAATACCTGCTTTTTCCAAACTATCTAAATTGGCCACCGTAGGTTTGTTACGTGGATCGTAATGGATTAAATCAAACAATTCTTTGGTTATTGGCATCACACTCCAGCCCGAAACATAGTCTGGTGCTTGCGAAGCGATTACAGGCACGTAGTTACGCGGTCCTACCAGAATGCCCATCACATTCCCTTCACGGCTGCCAACGTTACTCCAGCCCATGTTAGAGGTAGTATTGTAACTAAGTTCTAAAATAGACTCTGAATTGAATTTATTTTTCCAGTTCCATAAATCGGCAAATTTTGGCAATAATTTATAGCCATAGGTACTTGCACCAGGAGCTGTACCATTAACTTCGGCAAACTCTGCAGCTGCCAGGGCCCATTTTTCCTGCCATAAATAAACCTTACCTAAAACTGCATGTGCTGCACCTTGATTTAAGCGTCCTGCATCTGCAGTAGGGATCGTTACCGGAAGAGCAGGTAATGCATCTTTTAAATCCTGTTCTATCTGTTTGTATACATCTGCCGGAGCAACCTGCGTAACATCGAACATAGCAGAAGGCTCAATCGGTGCCAGAATTAGCGGTATATTTTTGAAAATGCGTACCAAATCAAAATAAAAAATAGCGCGCAATGCTTTGGCTTCAGCAATATACCGCGCCTTGGTTGAAGCATCCATGTTAATGCCTTCTATTTTTTTCAGTAGCACATTTGCGCGGTAAACACCGGTAAAGCCTTTACTCCATAAATAACTTGGTGCACCCGATAAAGAGTTTACGGTATAATTATTCATGGCTTGCATATCTCCTAAATCTGATGGAGAATCGGCACCGGCATAATGATCATCTGAGGCAGAGCAAAATAAATTAAGCTTGGTAAGGTAACCACTGGATTGATTACCCAATTGATCATAAACCGCTACCAAACCCGTGAATGCCTGTTGCTGATTTTGATAATAATTTGTCTCCAATATGCGTTCGCGTGGATTTACCTCGAGCTGTTTTTGACAAGAAACGATAAGCTGAGAAGTGGTTAAAAGGGCTGCAATAGCTAAAATATTCTTTTTCATTTTTAATTTTTTTTAGAATCCAACATTTAAACCTACCATAAACGAACGGGCTTGCGGATAAACGCCACGATCTACACCCAATACAGTTCCACCGATTTCGGGATCGTAACCTGTATATTTTGTAATGGTCCACAGGTTTTCGCTCATTAGATAAACCCTAACTTTTTGTGCGCCGATTTTTTTGATCACATCATTTGGAAGATTATAACCTACCTGAAGGGTTTTTAAACGGAAGTAATCACCTTTTTCTAGATAATTTTTAGAGAATTTGGTATAGTTTCCATTCAAATCCTTGTCTGCAACACGCGGAATATCGGTTGAGGTGTTGGTTGGTGTCCACCTGTCAAGAATGGATTGTTGCCAGTTTCCATAAGTGACATCCAAACGTCTTAATCCCTGGAAAATCATATTTCCGCCTACACCATTTCCAAACGCAACAAAATCAAAGTTTTTATAAGCCAGGTTAATGGTAATGCCGTAGGTATATTTTGGAAGCGGACTGCCTAAATAGGTACGATCACTACCGTTTATTGTTTCATTGCCGTCTAAGTTGGCAAATTTAACATCTCCAGGTTTTGCAGAAGGTTGTAATATGGTACCCCCCGGACCTCTGTAAGCATTAATTTCTGCCTGCGACTGGAAAATGCCCAGCGCTTCATAACCATAAAATTCATTAAATGCACGTCCAAGTCCGGTACGGGTAAAGTTGCCCATTCCCTGAAAGCTTTGTGCGTTATCTTCAATAAATTCTCTTCCCGGCAATAGTTTGGTTACTTTGTTTTTCAGCGTCGAGATATTGGCATTAATACCCAAATTAAGTTCCCCGATTTTTTTTCTGTAACCCAATTCGAATTCTATACCGGTATTCTGCATATCGCCAACATTTTCTGCGGCACCGCCGGCAGCACCTAAATAAAGCGGAATAGAAGGCGTTTGCAACACACCAATGGTTTTCTTTTTGAAGTAAGAAGCACTCAGGCTAAAATCATTAAATAAGGTTGCATCTAAACCGATATCTGTTTGGTGGGTTTCTTCCCATTTCAGATTTGGGTTTGATAAGGCAGCCGGACTCCATCCAATGGTACTCACATCGGTAGTACCAAAAGTATAGTTACGTCCGCTATTAACTAATGATATGTAACTGAAATCGCCAATGGCGTCATTTCCTGTAATACCATAACTACCACGTAATTTTAAGAAGTTAACAATCTTGTTTTCTTTCCAGAAAGCTTCTTTTGTAGGTACCCAGCCAATTGATGCTGAAGGGAAATAACCAAAGCGGTTGTTGGTACCAAAGCGTGAAGAACCATCACGACGGATAATACCCGTAAATAGATATTTTTCATCGTAATCATAAGTTACACGTGTAAATAAAGAGTTAACAACGTGCAAGGTAGCATCACTACCATCACCCTGGATATCGGCAGTTGCCGGCTTATAGTTTAAATTGGCCTGATAAAAATCCTGGGCAATAATATTGTTAAACCTTACATTTAAACCACGGTTATTGTTGTCCATATAATAACCCTGACCCAAAATAGCATAGGCATGGTGTTTACCAAAACTTTTAGAATAGCTAATGGTATTCTCCCAGTTGTAATTTAGGGTCATGTTCATCTCGCGATAGAAGTTAGTCTTCGAATTCGTATTTGCGGGACTCAACCAGTATAGTGGTGTATAAGATTCTGAACCATAGAAGGCAAGTTTAGTTCCTAATGACGACCTGAATTTTAAATTTTCAATAGGCTCAATTTCTAAGAAAGCATTACCAACAATGTTATGATCCCAACCATAGTTACCCAGTCTGGTTTGATTGTATGCTAAAGGATTACTCATTTCCTGACCAACAGGGCCCGATATACCATAAGGAAATCCTGTTGCCGGATCTCTTATAATATTGGCTATGGTGTAAGGAGATTTGTTAATGATGTTTGGATCGGTTTGAATAACCGGTGTTATCGGATCTAAATGAATGGCCGAACTTAAAGGACCACCAAACTCGCTATTGGTATTGCCTAAAGACTTGTTAACCGAATGGCTGTAACCTAAATTCTCGCCAAAGCTTATCCAATTAGCTGGCTTAAATGTGGAATTAAGACGGATGTTAGCACGATTAAAACTGGAAATAGGTGTGGATACAATACCATCCTGATCGATATAACCAAAAGAAGTGTAAAAGGTAGATTTATTGGTTCCGCCTGAAATGCTGAACTCATGGGTCTGTCTGCGGGCGTCGTTATTAAAAACAACTGATTGCCAATCAGTACCTTCTCCGTAAGCAGATGGATTGGCATAAGGCAGTGTAAAAGTGCCGTCGGTTGCTGCATTATAACTGTTTGCATAGGCTTCATTCCTTATGGTAGCATATTCTGTCGCATTTAAGAGTTTTAACTTTTTAGCAGGCGCCTGTGTACCGTAAAATCCATTGTAGTTAATAGATAATCGGCCTTCTCTACCTTTTTTTGTAGAAACGATAATTACACCATTTGCCGCTCTTGCACCATAAATGGCCTGCGAAGCTGCATCTTTTAAAACCTCAATAGATTCGATGTCCGATTGATTTAAATAACCAATACCGCCATTATCTACAATTACGCCATCCACTACCCAAAGCGGATCGTTATTGCCTGAAGATGCAAAAGAGGTAAAACCCCTTACCCGAACTGTTGAAGCAGATCCGGGTTGTCCATTACCACTGGCAATTGTTAAACCAGATGTTCTTCCCTGTAAGGCTTGCTCTACCCTGTTGATTGGCATCGATTCCAGATCTTTCGCTTTTACGCTGGAGATAGATCCCGTTACAAGGGCTTTTTTCTGTGTACCGTAACCCACCACGACCACCTCGGATAAATCTTTTGAGTTGGCAGACAGCGATACATTAATACGTCCATCAGCCGGAACAGTTATCGTTTGCGTGGTCATACCGATTAAGCTGATGTTTAATTTTCCGCCTACGGGCGCCTGAATACTGAAAACACCATTGGCATCAGTAGATGCAGCTTTAGTTGTGCCCTCGAGCCGAACGGTTACACCCGGTAAAGGACTACCGTTTTGTTCTGTTACTTTTCCTGTAACGGGAATGTCTTGTGCCAATAAGGCCAACGGAAATGCGAGGATACAGTAAATGAAGAATACGAATGTAAATCTTCTTCTCATAGAAATTACTTTTAAGTTAATGAATTTGGTTAGCTCATGATACAGTCTTACTGGTTGCTGTTTCATGAATCAAATCTATACACGTAGCGTGGAATAGCACAATTCACTACTACTACACAAACCATACAGTAGCCTTAAAAAGGGCAAAATAAACGGAAGAACAGGCCTACATAAGCCCTACAGGATGAATATAAAAACCTATATTACAGTCATTTAAACATTGCATTAAAAATAAATGCTTTTGTAATAAAAACATACGTTTAAGGCATTTTTTGTCGTGCTATTTCAATCAGGAATTCGTACAAATTGGTTTCCGGCTTTAGCTGGAGTTTTTTTCGAAGGCGGTAACGGCCTACCTCAATTGCTTTAATCGTCACGTTCATTAGCTGTGCCATTTCTTTTGAAGAAAGGTTCATAGACAGATAAGCGCAAAATTTCAGATCATTCTGGCTTAGGTCTGGATAAAGATCTTTTAACCGGGTAAAGAATTCAGTGTTTACATGGTTAAAGTGCACACTCATATGGTCCAGTTCCTGGTCTTTCTTTTCTACATCCTTAATCAACCTGATCAGGTGCCTGAAACTTGGCGAACTCTCATTAAGGTCGTGGTTTTTAATTACCGCAGATATCACTTCCTTAATTTTGGCCAAAACCTTACCCCGCTGCACCAGGTGCATGGTCATGGTAGAAAGTTCTTTATTCTTATAATTTACATCGGCTTCAAGCTTTTCATTCTGCAGCCGCACAATTTCCTTTTCGTTTCTGTCCAGTTCCAGCTGATGCAGGTAACTCATGCGCTCCTGCTCCTTAATGTGTTTATTTTTTTGCCACCTGATAATTAATTTAAGCGCAATTACAATTAAAATGAGGTAAAAAATCCGCATCCAAATGGTATTGTACCAGGCTGGCAGCACCACAAAAGTGTAACTGACCACTTCCGATTCGTTACTGATACCAGTACTCGCCTTAACATTAAACGTATATTTTCCGGCTGGCAAATTGGTATAATCTTTTTCGCTTTTCGTGCTCCATGCAGACCATTCGCTATCAAAGCCGGCAAGTTGATAACTGAATTTAATGTTTTTATCGTGCTCAAAAAGCGTAGAGGCATATTCGAAATGGATCGAATTCAGGCTGTTTACATATTCAGGTATTTCATTCAAATCCTGTTTAGGCACAATATTTCCTTTATTCACAAAGTAGCCGCCAAAAACTACGCTATCTTTATTGCCCATTAATTTTACGGTCCCCAATACCACATTTGGCCGGGTTATATTCTGAATATATTTTTTGTAATTGATATGGTAAGCTCCTTTATTGGCCCCGATAAATATATTCTGGCTATCGGGCGTATATATCGATTCGAAACCACCAACCACTTTTCCATTCAGCTCGGGCAGGTATAAAATACTGAACGGATTTTTTCCACTGGGCCTATGGAAATCGATTACGCCAACTTTTTTATTGGTAATAAACCAGATATTACCGTCGTTATCTTCCTTCAGATATTGAATAGGAATACGGTTAAGGGCTGAGCCGAACAATTTAAAACGGATAAACTTTTTGTTACCTGCATGATATTCAAAAACTCCACTAGTAGTGGCAATGACCACCCTGTTTTTAATATGAAATACATAATTGTAGAGCTTGGTTGGCAAACCATCCCGGTCAGAGAATAACGTAGTACGCAGAACACTTTTATGATCGGGATTGAGTTCTATTTTATATACGCCATGATAAGGATGTGAAGCCCAGATTTGGTCAGGATTATTGTTATCTGCCACAATAAAACGCAGGGTTTCGTTAATACCGGCAATTTTACCACCATTTATAAAGCGGCTTCCATCGTAAGTGAGTTCCTGCAGTCCGGCATAAGTACCGGCTATTACCTCTTTGCTCGGATAAACATTATCTATGGGTTGGTACATCCAGGTACCGATTGAGCTATACAGTGGGGTAGCAACATTTTCTTTCACCAGCAGGGTTCCATCTTCATGTGCCATTAACAGCTGGTTATTAATTTCATCCAGTCCCCATACCTGTCCTTTACTGTTTTTTACCTCTTCGAAATTAGCCGGCGAATAGCTTAAATCGGGCATTGCCGTATTAATTTTGGCCTGGTACAGACCATTTGAAGTACCAATATAAATCGATTTGCCATATTTACGGAAAGCATAACTGGTAATCTGTTTATTGCGGTCGGGAGAAATACTTTTCACGGCGCTGTTTATGGCCACATAAGCAATCCCATCATCAAGCGCCAGCCACATGTTTTTATCCTTATCCAGCAGTATACCCCTTACATTGTTATTCTGTAAGCCCTCTTTATAGTTATATTTCTGCACCAGATTACCCTTTTTATTCATGATGTATACCCCACCAGAAGTGGTGGCCACCCCATATAAATCTGAACTGAGCTGGGTGGCAAAATAAATCCGCTCATTTAAAAATACCTGGTTTAAACTACTGCTTAAAGGTTTTAGCTGATGGTTAATAAGCAAAAACAATCCTTTTTTTAACATCGAAACCAGTAAAGTATCGCCACTATAGGGCAATACAGCGGTTATACCGGAGCGGTTTAAAACACTGTCCTTACAAAATGGTTTCCACATGCCATGATCGTAAAACATGAGGCCCGAATCAGACGACTGCGAAAAGATTTTGCCTTTTGCGGTACCCATAAACATCCAGGTGGTATTGGTTTTATAACTTTTAATTACGCCATCTTTATAATGCAGAATAGCATGTATCGACCTAAAAAACACCTCATCCCGAACCACTGAAACACCCCAGATATCGGCCAGTTTCCGCATATTTTCAGGTAACAGGTTTAACAGCGAAGTATATATTAAAACACCCTGTGCATTTGGATAGAAATAGCCAAACTCATCTTGTCCGCCAACATAAATGCGGTTTTTGGAATCGATCCCCACCGAACGCACGGAGGTAAAGTTGGGTAACTTAAACAGGTTCCAGTAGCGGCCGTTAAAAGTAAGCAGCCCCTCATTATTACCAAAATATAGGATGCCATTTTTATCCTGCTCTACATCCCAGTTCTGGATACCGCCATTATATTGTTCGTTATTGTAGTTTACCACCTGCGGTATGCCCAATAGCAACTGTGCATGGGTAGAATAAGCAGTTGAGAAGAATAATATAGCCAGTAAAAGTCTCTTCATTTAGGTTAGGGAGGAGTTAAAACGCAATAATAAATATATAATTTTAATTCTGGTAAAGCCTGTCTTAATTTCAACCGCTTGTGTGCGTTTCAAACGGGTGCATCAGTAGCTTAACGATTGCATCGTTTAATGCGCACCATTTATAAAGACATCTTTGAACATCTAATCTTTTTGCTTTGGTCTTTCAGCTTTAGTCTTCCTATTATTTTGAAGCGCACCACCTGTGGTTAATAGGCCGGCTCCGGTCCCGCTTTCACTACAAGTCCTCGCTGCGCTGTGGGCTTTCCGTTTAATCGGGGCTAGCTTATTGGAGACTGTGGTTTATTTGTAGCAAATGGTGGGCTGCAAGAGGTCGTCATTGCGAGGAGGCTTTTTCAGCCGACGAAGCAATCTTACAACGATCGCTACTAGGATGTGCTTTAGATTATTCATTAAACTTGCGCGCGTTTCTAACGCGTGCATCAATAGCTTAACGATTGCATCGTAACATTACTCCAATACACTTTGATCACCTGATGCAAATAAATTTTAATCTTAACATTCTTACCATAGATTTCTCCACTCCGTTGCACTCCGGTCGAAATGACGGAATTTCCTGTTGGTATTCAAATTTAGTCTTCGGACCTCCAACACGCGCTTTCAGACTCAAAAATCTACTTCAACAAATGCGGTTCAACCGCTTTCCTCCAGATGGCATAACCCGCAGCATTCATATGCAGCATATCTTCCACAAAAAGTTCGGGTCTTAATTTTCCATCTTTGGTTAACATTAAAGGATAGACATCAACAAAGGTAGTATTGGCCTCGCTGGCAAAGAACTGTTTAATCAATGCGTTAGATGCTACTGCTTTTTCTTTAAACTTATCCCGGCTCGGACTTGGTTTAATCGAAATGTAAACAATAGGCACCGTTGGCAGTTTGGTTCTGATGGCTTTATACAGGTTAATGGTACGGTTGAGTACCGTATCAGGTGTTACCGTTTCATTTGGCAAATCATTTTCGCCCACGTACAATACAATCTGTTTTGGCTGATAAGGAAAAACTACATCGTTTAAATAATAGGTAATATCATTAATCACGGCACCGCCTATACCGCGGTTCAAAGCATTGTATTTGGCAAAAATCTGTGTACAATCGTCCCATTTGCGGATAGATGAACTGCCTACAAACAGTACCGGATGAACGGGTGGTTTATACATCTGATCGTACTTTTTAATCACCTGTACATCATTCCAGAAATTGGGTTTATTTTGCGCAAAAGTGGTTATGGTTAAAAGAGAAATTAAAAAAAAGCTTAAAAATATTTTTTTCATACCAATCAGGTTATAAGGTCGACAATATACCAATATCCTGTTTTTTACAATCAATTCAATCAAATTTATTACGCGGTTATTCAAAACCTAACAGATTCCAAAGAAAAAATCGTCATTGCGAGGAGGAACGACGAAGCAATCTTTCATGCAGGTGTAAAATTGCAATAGTGACCCTTACCATAAAGATTGCTTCCCCGAAAATCGGGACAGGCTGTCGACTGAAAAAGCCTTCCCCCAACGACGATGATAAGAAGAGACTTCATTTCTGGCTTCCCTCCCGCTGTCATCCTTGAGGAATAATTTATGGTATAAAAATCAATATGCTTGACAGATAAATTTTAAGTAGGTATAATCTCTCGAGAGATCGTCATTCCCAACTTGATTGGGAATCGTAATGCAAGTGCTTTAAGATTCCCGCATGCGCGGGAATGACGACCACGAAGTGGATTCTTTCAATGGTAGCTCGTAGAAAGATCTTTTTATGATAGATTACAATCAAAAATTGACGATTGGCAGGGTCTTCGACTCCGCTCAGACGGACAAAAAATTAAATTTATCGTCGAAAACCAGCGACGAACTTTGTGAATAAACCTGATTGGAATGGAAAGCCCGCAATCCCGATTCTTCATCGGGAGAGGACTTGCAATGGAAAGCAGGACTACCGGCTGCCAAGACCTACTGCCCTTTCATTTTCAAAAAACCACTCAAAGCAATCTATGGACAAGCGACAGGACCATCGACTCCGCTCAAACAAACAATTAAATTTACCCCCTGAAACCGGCACTCAACCTTTTAAATTCAAACGATAAAGCGGCAATGTGCGCCAGTTTCTGCCCGGTAGAATGATCGTCATCATTTACGTCCATGCCACCAATGCCCGATAACACATCAAATGTCTCTTCATTACTCAGATTACTCACAATTTGTTTAACCAAGAATGGATCGGCCTGCTCCGGCTTATGATTAACAGAAAGGTATACTGAAGTGATAATGGCATTAATCTGGTATATGACCGACTGCACCCCATACAAACCATTAAAATCAATATGTTTCCGCATGGGTTCCTGGCTGGCCGATTCAATCGCTTCGCTTAGGGCAGATAAACTTAAATTGGCATTTTTCCGCGCCATGCGCGATTGATTTTCATCCCTATCCATCCGGTTTTGTATTGCTACTTCAAGGTAGTGGATACTGGCTTTTGATGCATCCAGGATTTTAGCCCTGAGCTGTTGGCTGTCCCAAATCGGGAACAAATAGGTAGCAAAAATGGCAATTACACAGCCCAGTACGGTGAAGATAATCCGATCATGCACTAGGTGATCGAAATGGCCCTGGTAACTGCCCAGGGTTAAAATAACCGCGGGGGTAATACATAACACGCTTACCGTATAGTTTAAACGGTTAAAGGCATAAAAACCCAAAAGAAAAATAACTGAAAAAGACAACAGCACCGCCGGACTCTTCACAAAATAGACAATGATCAGCCCGATGACAACGCCCCCCATACTCCCCTTTAAACGCTGTAAATTCCGTTTCCAGGTGATGGAGAATTTAGGCCGTGCGACGATAACCAGTGTTAAAAAAAGCCAGTAACTGTATTTGCTGGGTTCCAGCTGCCAGATGAGCAAAAAACCAAACAGGAAACAAATGGCCAGCCGCAGCGAAAACCTGAAGATGGGCGATTTTAAGGTCAGATGTTCCTTAATGGAAAAACGGTCGCCCGTAATAAACAGCGGGTAAGAGATGGTGCCGCTTAACTCTTGCTGCTCCTTTTCTGGTACACGCTCGTTGCCCCGTATCATTTCGATAATGCGCACAATATCGTTCATGTTCGAAAGCACCTTTAACACAATTTTTCGTTGGTTTTCGTTTAAACGTTCCAACTCTTCCAATAACATGATGCGTTTCTGCTGATACTCGATGTTTGTGGCTACTTCTCCTCTATAAGCCTTTGCCGAGCGCACATGCCTGCCCAATTGTTCCAGCTCTCTGGCCAATAATCTAATCAAGCCGGCAATCAGTTGCAGACTGGAACCAGTAGCCAAAGTTTTGCGCACTAAAGCATAATCATAATGTACCGCATTCAGCTGCTCATATAAATCAATCAGCAACCTTGCCCGCTCTAACAACAACCGGCCTTTTGGATTATCGGGATCCATAGCATACTTATCGGTCAGCAACAAATTGCGGATCAGCTCATGTTTCTGGTTCACCTTAATGTGCAGTTTGATCGCTTCTTTCTGTTGCAGATCAAGCGGAACATCCACATCATAATTTTTCGCTTTGGCATTTAAAAATGCAGCACTGCTCATCAGGCATTCGAAAATGGCATGGTGAAGCGAACGGTAAGGCCGCAGCAAGGTTTGGATCAAACTGATCATATAATACCAAACCCCGCCCACCAACATATAACTGCTAAAATGTAGTGGATTTGCAGGGTGAAGCCCCATCACAAAGGTACATACAATCAAGGCCATGGTGCCGATCAGTGAGAGTTTCTGCCCGTATACGGCAAACATCGAAAAGCTAAAAGCAGCGATAATCACCACAACTGCGGTAAGGTAAACATGATCCAAAACCGATGAAACCACCAGCGTAGTGGCAAAAAAGACCAGGATACTCCACAGTGCAGTTTTCAGTTTATTCAGCCGGTTATCGGGCAAGTCGGTCAGGCTGATCAATAAAGCACCAACCCCTATTCCTTTTGCGGCCTCCGGGTTGCCCAGGTAAAAGAATAAAATAATGGGTAATACCACGGTAATGGTGGTGCGCAGGGCATCAGAAAAGTACTCGCCTAAAAAGAAATACGAAATGGTAGAGCCGATGCTGTTTTTGCCCATGAACAGGTGTATGAATGCGGATAAAATGATGAACGTGGCAAAGATAAGACATTTATAATGCATGCATAGCAAATGGCTGGAGAAAACCAGATACCGATTTGTTCTTTGGATTTTAGAAGAGTAATTGTGTGTTCATAATTTAATCTTTTGTGTTACGCCGTAGTGACGCTACGCTGAACACTACGGAGAGGTGGGAGAAAGGGAAAACGTGGCGTACGGTTTCCCGTATTGCCGCATTCTTTTTGGTATTTACATTAGTGGACTTAATAATAATAACTAATTTAATATGAAACACTTCAACCTCTTATTCTTTGCAGCATTACTGATGCTCTCAAGCTGTACAACAAATTACTACCTCACTGTTTCTGATGCAGAAACTCCAATATCCAGTGCGTTAGATGGAATCGATCAATCATCTTCGATAGCACCGGGCAAAGCTTTTGTTTACTCAGGAGGTACAAAAAATGCATTAATAAAATATGGATCCATTACAGGCTATAGCGCGAAACTTAGAACCTGGAAAAAATTAAAGAAGCTTTCTAAAGAACAAGCTGACAATCTTAAATTTACGAATGAGTATGGTTACGTGTATGATGGAATACCTGTTATACAATATCGATATGGTAGACTAATCAAGAATTATCCATCAAGCGTATCTTCATCATCCAGTTCCACAAGTAGATCAAATACTTCATCAGGAGGAACCGTCCATGTAAAAGGCTATACGCGAAAAAACGGAACTTATGTAAGTCCGCATACAAGATCAGCTCCAAGGAGGCATTAATAATATAAAATTTGGATACTAGAGCAAGCTGTAGGATATATATTGGAATTTGCTTAGGTATTAATTTTCAACCTGATCTATTAAGAGAAAGTTTTGACTTGAAAATTATATAAATTAATTGAAATGCATACCTTGGTAAATTAAAATTGAAACTCTCAAATATGAAAGAAAAAGATTTTGAGTCCAACCTAACCCATTTTATAAGGCACATAGACTCTATACATGATACTTTACCTTTAACAATGATGCTCTTTGGCTCGTTTGCTATTCAAGCAGACAAAGCACTTACTGATTTTCTTGAAGAGAAAACAGAAAAAGTGATTGATAAAGATGGTAAACCAGGTATCGCTATTAAACCCTCGGATCTCAAAATTTTTGATGCCTTAGAAAGCAATGCTGCAATATCAGCACTAGCTAGCAAAGTAATACCTTCAAGTTTATTTGTCTCACTTATATCTCAATACGATGCATTTCTTAATCGACTTTTAAGGTATTTATTTGAGTTAAAGCCTGAAATATTAAATGGTTCGGATAGAAATCTAACGTTTTCACAATTGGTTGAAATGAGTAGTATCAGCGATGCAAGAGAATATATAATAGAAAAAGAAGTGGAAACCGTTTTAAGAAAAAGTCATTCAGAACAATTTGATTATTTAGAGAATAAATTCAAACTAAACCTAAGAACGAACCTCCCAATATGGAAAAGTTTTATAGAAATAACAGAGAGAAGAAACTTATTGGTTCATTGTGATGGCGTGGTATCCAGCCAATACTTATCCGTATGTGCTCAAAATGATATAGAATCAAAATCCAAGGTTGGACAAGAATTAAAAGTCAGCATTGAATACTTTAAATCAGCCTACTTGACTTTATACGAAATCTGTTCTAAATTAACTCATACTTTATGGCGTAAGTTTTTACCAGAAAAATTAGAAGATGCTGACGACTCCTTAAATACAATATGTTATAACTTATTGATAAGTAAATCATTTAAGATCGCTGACATACTTCTCGATTTTGCCTGTAAACAAAAAGCACATTTTGATGACCAGTCTAAAAGCATTTTTATAATTAACGCAGCATTATCAAAATATTTGCAAAATGATGATGAATCGGCTTTAAAGTGCTTAAATCAAAAAGATTGGAGCTCTACAGGTTATACGTTTAAACTTGCCGTGAGTATAATAAGTAAAAAATACGATGAATCTTTTGTACTAATGAGAAAAATTGGGGCAGATGGAGAGGTTAAACAATCTTTCTATCAAGAATGGCCACTTTTTACCAAGATAAGAGAGCAAGAAGAGTTTAAATCAATTTACAAAGAGTTATTTAATGATGATTATAAGGTGATTGAGATACCTCAACGACCTATTTTTGATTTAATGTCACAGGTAAAAAAGAAAAAGCAAATATCAACAACTAATGTAATTGAAAACAATCCTGAAACAGGTAAAATGGTCGAAAAAAAAATCCGTAAAAAGAAAACCGACTAATTATCTTGGGCGATTTCAGTACCGAGTGCAAGACTTAATTCACTAGCCCATGCAATGGTCAGACTTGCTATAAAGCCATAACACTATACATTGGGCTGTCTCTCAACAGCCCAGTAGGTTTTCAATCCCTGTACCCATCCCTAAAACTATAATGCGTTTGTGCATTACAGATAACATAATCGATAATTTCGATGTTTAGCTTTGCGCAGGTATTAAAACAGGCACTTACAAAAAGTTCATCGAGTGGGTTAACCTTAATGTTTTTAACATCGCAATAGTTTAACACCAGTACACCATAAGCATTGCAGGCAACAGCCAAGCCTGCCAGTTGCTGTATGCAGTTAATGGGTTTTGCCTGTTGCTTTAGTTTGTGCCAGCAAAAAACCTCGTGGTTTTGGTTTACAAACAGCACATACCAATCGCAGGCTTTACCAGATGATGGTTTGCCGCGGAGCTGTTTTAAAAATTGAGTTGAGTTTTGAGCCAGGTTTACATTTACCGGCCTTTTGAGTGTGTGATAACCGAACTTAAGTTCGGCTAAAGCAATTTGATTTTTAGTTAGTTGCATTCTAAAAAAATTAAATAAATGCCTAACTGTGTTCGCGATATAAATATAGCAAAAATTTATAATTAAGCTGCTTAAAAAATGCACTAAAAGAAGAATTTTAATAGTGCATACGGATATGTTAATTATTGGAGAGACCCTGAAATAAATTTACTGCGTAGCTTTCCGCTGCGCTACAGGTCAGGGTGACGATCACCTTCGATATTCCGCTAAAAAGATTGCTTCACGCCACCGCAACAGCCCTTCGCTTCAGTTCGCAATGACGAAATTTTTCAGACTGATTTCTTCGTGTTCTTGGCGGTAAAACACAACACCATTAAGATTCCCGCATGCGCGAGATCCGATAACTATAGGATGACGAACGAGTAGAGCTTAATAGAAGATCAACCCAAATTGTGTCCTCCTATCACTTGCACGGATCACCAAATACTGATATCTTTAATTCGACGTCCAATTTAGTACGAAGTAAACATTATATAGCTTGATACCGACCGATACTATGCCTTTAGAAGAAGAAATCGTTAGAAACTATATTGAAGCCTATAACAACTTTGATGTAGACAATATGGTTGCAAATTTTGATGAAAACGTAGTTTTTGAAAATGTTGAGAATAACGAAACCAATATGTCACTAAAGGGTATAGCTGCTTTTAAAGAGCAGGCAGAACAGGCAAAAACATATTTTAAAACAAGGGAACAACGCATTAAATCAATCAAACATACTGCACAGGAAGTAGAAATAGAAATTGATTATCATGCCGTATTGGCTATAAACCTTCCCAATGGTCTTAAAGCAGGCGAGGCACTAAACCTTTCGGGCAGATCGGTCTTTTTATTCGAAAGCGGTAAGGTTATTAAATTAACGGATATAAGTTAGTATTGAATTGATGATAATTTAAAAAACATGGAAGCTATTTTCACTATCTTGTTTGAACTAATTATCAATCCGTTATTACTGAAATGGACGCTAAAAAGAGAACAACGCAAGGATCTATAAGTAAAGGAAAGCCATTCTAGCGCAGAACGTCGCTCCATTTAAATTTAGCGCGTTAATAACTTCCTAAAAAGATTGCTTCACGCCATCCCGTTATCCCTGTCCTTCCGTTCGCAATGACGTAAGTTTTTTGATTATGCACCCTAACTTCCCGACCTCGGTCATCCGACCCGTGACCAAAAAGATTGCTTCACGCCATCGCAACAGCCCTACCTTTCAGTTCGCAATGATATGCCTAGAAATTTCTCCATCCGATCATCCGTCATTTCCTTTGGTTAATCAAATGATTTAAAACTAAAGTTTATTTTTAAAACGTTAGTATAAAAGACAGGGTGAACTTTCGTCATTTCTAGTT
>NZ_JBIWEB010000010.1:0-152445 GCF_044762335.1 Pedobacter suwonensis
ACCTTTGTATGGAAGGGTTCCACAGAGAAGAATAAGGCAAAGCTGGAAGAGAAGATTACCAGGGTACTTGGCGATATAGACAGTTCTATAAAGCAGGATAAAGCTGAACTTTCCTCACCTGAAAAACAGAAGGTCCCTGTAAGTTCAGCGGAACTCAAAAGCAGAATAGACCAATTGAACGATCGCTTGGCCGAGCTGAACAAACCACAGAAAAAAGCGGTTAAGGAGCTTGAAAAAGACGCACTTCCCCGGTTGAAGAAATACGAACAGCAACTGGAAACTTTAGGCACACGCAACAGCTACAGCAAGACCGATGCGGATGCCACTTTCATGCGGATGAAGGAAGACCACATGAAAAATGGCCAGCTTAAACCGGCCTATAATACCCAGATCAGTACCGAAAACCAGTTTATTACCAATTTTTCCATTCACCAGCGTGCCGGGGATACGGCCACCCTATCCCTTCATCTGGAGCAGTTCAAGGAACATTATCATAAACAATCCAAGAAAGTGGTTGCAGACTCAGGCTATGGAAGCGAGCAGAACTATAAGTGGATGGAGGATAATGGAATTGAGGCTTTTGTCAAATACAATTACTTCCATAAGGAAGAGAAACGCGGCTTTAAAAATAATGTCTATCATGCATCAAACCTGCCTTACGATGCTCAGGGAGATTACTTTATTTGTCCGGCAGGCAAGCGTATGATCAAAATAGGGGAATCTGAACGTGTTTCAGATCTTGGCTATAAATCTAAGGTAAGCTATTATAAAACCGACAGTTGCAAAGGCTGCCCACTCAGGGAGATGTGCTATAAAGGCGATGGAGACCGTAAAATTGAGGTCAACCATACCTTAAGGGCTTTTAAAGAAAAGGTAAAGCAAAAGCTGTTGAGCGAAGAAGGTGTCAAGCTCAGAAAAAACAGGGCAATAGAGCCAGAAGCAGTATTTGGGCAACTAAAAAGCAATAACCGATTCAATCGGTTCAGGCTACGAACACTCCCTAAAGTAAATGTCGAGTTCGGATTGGCTGCTATAGCACATAACTTAAGAAAAATGGCTGCAAAAGCAGCATAAAAGCCGCGTCAAACCAATCCGAATCATCATGATAAACCAATTTCAACAGAATCTGATCCAGCAAGCAATTTAAATAAGCATAAATTAAAGCTATTCATAAGAAGCTGAAAAAAATCAACTTTTGCTATAAACAAAAAGAGGGAGCCTTTTTAGACACCCCCTTTATTTTAGAAATCTATTTTAAATATTTGTGTTAATGCGTACTTTCAGCCAATTAAACCAAATAGTTAAATGGATCATCAAGCTAAAACCAACAGCCGTAATGTAATTTTCTTAGTTATTGTAGCTGCTCTGGGCTATTTCGTCGATATTTACGACCTCGTTCTGTTTTCGGTAGTGCGCTTAAAAAGTTTTACCGATATAGGGGTTTCTGCAGCACATATGCGTACCGAAGGGGAATACGTCATCAATATGCAGATGTTTGGCCTGTTGCTTGGAGGCTTACTTTGGGGAATAATAGGCGATAAATTCGGACGGATCAAAGTATTATTCGGATCAATTTTAATGTATTCACTGGCAAATATAGCCAATGGCTTCGCTACTGATGTGCATACCTATGCCATGATCCGGTTTATAGCAGGCATTGGCTTAGCGGGCGAATTGGGTGCGGGCATTACCCTTGTTACGGAAACCATGGATAAAGAAAAACGTGGTTACGGTACCATGGTGGTGGCTGGCATCGGTTTACTGGGCGCCGCGGCAGCTGCTACCATTGGAAAGCATTTTACCTGGCAAACGTCTTATTTTGTAGGTGGCGGTATGGGCTTGCTGTTATTGCTTTTGCGTGTAGGCACTTTCGAATCGGGTATGTTTAAACATGCTGAGCAGGATAAACAGGTTTCAAAAGGTAATTTCTTTATGCTATTTTCTGATCGGAAAAGATTCTTAAAGTACCTGGCCTGTATCTGTCTGGGCCTTCCGCTCTGGTTTATTGTCGGGATTTTAGTTACCCAGTCACCAGAAATAGGTAAAGCATTGGGCGCTAAGGATGCCTTGAATGCAGGAACCGGCATTATGTATACCTATTTTGGTATTGCCATTGGCGATGTGGTTTGTGGTGTGTTAGCACAGGTTTTAAGATCGCGTAAAAAAACAGTACTTATTTTTCAAAGTTTATCGGTAATCACCGTCATGGTTTACTTAAATAGTACTGGTTTAACAGAAAGTAATTTTATCTTGATCTGCCTTTTTATGGGTTTTGCAGTTGGTTATTGGGCAACGTTTGTGACCATTGCTGCCGAACAGTTTGGTACAAACATCCGCTCAACAGTTACCACTACAGCGCCCAATTTTGTACGTGGCGCTTTGATTCCGATCACGTTTGTTTTCGAATTTTTTGTGCATCGCTACAACATTGTATCTGCCGGTTTTATTGTGATGGGGATTGTAACCGTAATTGCCATGATTTCTGTTGCCTATTTAAAAGAAAGCTTTAATAAAGACCTTAATTACCTGGAACATTAGCCACAGGATTCGGGAGAGCGGAAACGAAAGACAACTGGTTAAAAAGCAATGTCAACACAATGTACTATATAAACATAAATCAATATAGCTGCCTTATTAGCTTTAAATTTGTATGGAAATAGAAAAAATCATCATGTTCAAAGAAGAAGTAGCAGTAAGGTATAAGCAAATACAGGATGAAATTTGCAGGGGACTGGAAATTGCAGATGGCAAAGGAAAATTTGAGGAAGAGCTCTGGGAGAGAAATGGCGGGGGAGGCGGGCGTACCCGGATTATGCAAAATGGCGCAATCATCGAAAAGGGTGGCGTGAATTTTTCTGCTGTACATGGTAAGCTGCCGGAAGCGGTAAAAAAAGCCTTCAAGGTTAATGAAGATGATTTTTTTGCTACAGGCGTTTCCATCGTAATCCATCCAAATCATCCACTGGTACCGATCATTCATATGAATATCCGTTATTTTGAACTCAATGAGGAGACGCGTTGGTTTGGTGGCGGTATCGATTTAACACCGCATTATGTTTTCGAGAACGATGCCCGTTTCTTTCATCATAAATTAAAGCGGGCATGCGACGATTTCAGCACTGAATTTTATTCAAAATTTAAAACACATGCTGATGATTATTTCTTTATTAAACACCGTGAAGAAACAAGGGGTATTGGCGGCATTTTTTATGATCGCTTGAAACCTGAAAATACCAATCTGTCATGGGAACAGATTCTAGATTTCTCTGTCAACGTTGGTGAAACATTTTTACCGATTTATACCGAATTAATTGACCGTAACCGGGATAAGGAATTTACCGAAACTCAGAAAGAGTGGCAATACCAACGTCGTAGCCGGTATGTAGAATTTAATTTGGTATACGACTCAGGAACAAAATTTGGCTTAGAAACCAATGGCCGGATCGAATCGATTTTAATGAGTTTACCGCCACAGGCCAATTGGGGCTACAATGTGCAGCCAGCAATAGATTCAGAAGAATACAAAACGCTGCAATTGCTTAAAAAAGGGATTAACTGGATTTAGGTTGATCGTATCGTCACCCTGATCCGATGACTATTGTATTTATTTCAAGTGCTTTCGTACAGAAAATGATGAACAAGTTTCAGCATATTGGCTTTGAATTAAAATAGCGTTAAGGGTGCCGATACTTCATGAAAACCAGCTTTCAGTTTACCGGTTCTGAAATCATTTACAATATCATGTATCAACCGGGTTGGTTCCGGTATCCGGTAATTTCCCACACATTTTTTAATTAGGGCTAAAGCTTGCTCAGATGTAATTAAATGTCCGGCTGAAATATAAACAGGTTTATTATTGTCTTTAGTTCTTAAAGCATAACCCAATATTTCGCCATTACTTTTAATTTCGGTGGTGCTAAATTTAGATTTATCAGGCAAGTGGTTGTCGCCATATAAAATGCTTTTGGCACACCCAATAGTGGGTTGATGGGTAAGTACACCAAAATGAGAAGCAACGCCCATTCGCCTTGGGTGCAAGATGCCATTTCCATCCAATACGACAACATCGGGTTTTACCGGAATCAAATCCCAAACTTTTAAAAGTGCTGGAACTTCTTTAAAGCCTAAAAAACCAGGTTTATAAGGGAAACTGGTTTCATAAGTTGCTAACGAGAAAGATCTCAAAACCATATCAGGATAGGTGAGTATTACAATTCCCGCATACATGGTATCGCTGTTTTTGTTAAAAGAAATATCAGCCCCGGCAATCGTTTCAATATTTTGGAGCTGCTGAAACTTTAATTGTTTAGCAAGTTCAATCTGGTAAGCGGCAGCTTCTTCGAAAGTGTAATGGTCGTACATTGTTATAGTACATTTAGAACAGTAAATTTGTTTCCATTAACCTCATTGAAGAGGAGCAGGGAGTACTTCAATACAGTTTTAATGGGCGGTAATCAGCTAAATCGACAGCGTGTGTTCTAGGCGAATTTCTCCAGCTTATTGAACGGTTTTTCTTCGATCCCTCAAGATATTGACCATTTGCTTGTTCGGTTAAAAAAGAAAATAAGAAAAGATGATGGTTCTCAAAAACAACCTCCTCATCTTTTATCAGCGGAATTTCATTGAGTTCCTTACTGATTTGGCCGATCAAATGAATTGGCTCAGCGCTAAAAATTGGTATATCCTGAAAATGGAGCAGTTTTGCGCGGTCGTCGGCAAAAAAATCCACCAAATGATCTGCTTTGTACTCCATATCCTGAAAATCCTGTTTGCGTTGTTCAAGACTTTCGTTTTCTTCGGCTATAATTTTTCCCAAGATTTTATCAATTTAAATGTAGTTAATTGGCGGCGTATGGGTTTTTATTTTTTAAAAAGCTTAAATGTATAATGCTATTAAAGTAGTATTAAATTTCATTACTTTAACTATTTTAGGAATATGTACCAGGAGCCACCAGATGACGGATTAAAAAATGGTCATGCTGAGCTCATCGTCAAATATCCACAAAAATTCAAAAACATTCTACAGGAGCGTTTTGACCAGAGATTTAAAATCTTGTGGAGATCAAAAACGATTTACTTTCTTACGATTGGTATGTCTTATAATTAATATTATGTTAAGTTATATTTGTTAGCAATACCCTATTGTCTTAAATTTCAAACTTCTTCTATAATTCCTGAAGTCTGCGGTTAAGTTCCTGTACTTTGTTTGTTGCTCCTTTTTTATTATAGATATCGATCAGCAACTGCACGGTTTTTCTATCGTTCGGATTAATTTCGTTTGCGCGCTGCAAAGCAAACTGGGCACGGTTAATTAAACCTTTATATTTTTCGGTTTTATCTGCGTCGCTTTTACGCAGCGTTTCATTTGCGGTATTGATGTATGCCAGACTTAATTGGTACAAAGCGTCAAAATAATTCTGATCGGTAGACAATGCTTTATCATATGCTAAAATTGCCGTAGCGTTGTTGCCGCCAATCTGCTGCAGGTATCCATAAAGGAAATAAAGTAACTTATTGCCTTTTTCTACCTTTAAATTGCTTTCGATCAATCCCTGTGCTTTACTATAATTTTCGGTATCCAGCAACAAGTTGATATAGTCGTTGGTTAAAAAACGGTTAAACGGATTAAGTGCCAATCCTTCTTCAAGGGTTTTAATGGCGGTTTCAGTTTCGGATTTAACTACATACATCTGTGCCATTTTTTGAAAGACTGAAGGATTTTTGATCCCGTTTTCTTTAGCACGTTTAAAATAAGTTAAAGCTTCATCATAAGCCTGGATGTTTAAGGCGCAAATGGCGGTATTCAGTGCCAAGGTGGTATCAGCAGGGAAATTATCGCCTACATCCTTCAAATCTGCAAACGCCTCCTTAAAATCGTTGTTGAAAAAAGCTTCATTGCCCTTTTCTTGCTTTTTGATCAGGATATTGTGGTTGGAAGCCTTAATCAGGCCTGAATTGTCATCGTATCGGTCGATTGATTTTGCCTTTGCAACAGCATCAATCGCATTGTCATAATACTTATTGGCATTATTCGGATCAGTATCTATTAAGCTGGCGAAAGACATCAGATAGGATTTGATCGACCAGGTTTCCGCCCATTTTTTTGTTTTATTATCTTTTTCTGCAGATTCAATAGCTTTTAAACCTTCGTTTATAATAGCCAATTGCTTTTTTTCATTTTCTTTATTGGCGATAGATGCCTGCAATTTACCTACTGCGTTTCGGGCAATCAAGATCTGACTTTTTTGGGCAACAGCATTAAAAGAGACGAAAATTAAGGCAATCAATAATATTTTAAAGCAATTTTGCATAAGCTAGATTATGTAGTAAACCGTAATAAACGATAAAAATAAACATAAAAAAAAGAGCCCCGAAATTTCAGGGCTCTTTTTTTAGATCGGTATCAGAATTATTCTTTAGGCAAAGCGTCTAAACGTTTTTTGATATCTTCGTAATTTTTAGTATCGTTTCTGAAAGCATAGATCGTTTTCAAAGTTTCCAAAGCCCCTTGATTTTTAGCATCAATTTCTAAAGCTTTTTTGTAGAAAGGAAGAGATTTATCCAACAAAGCATTCATTTTACCGGTCACTTCATTAAATTCTTTCACTTTTTTGGAGTCGATTTTATTTCTGTCGGCTTGTAATTTTAAAGCCTGACTGAAATAGATATTACCTAATAAAACCTGATAACTGGCATTGTTTGGCTCCTTAGCAGCCAATGCTGTTAACATCTGCTCAGATTTTGCTGCGTCACCCCTATCAATATAAATCTGTGTTTCAGTTTTGATCCAGTCAGTATTTTCAGGAAATTTTGCAGTAGCTTCCTTGATTAGCGCTAATGCGGCCGTAGTATCTTTTTGCTTACTTAAAGTAGCATTCAGTATCTCAGAATATAAGTCTTTAGATTGAGGTGAATTTAGAGAAATCACTTTTTTAAACTGAGTAATCATCGCCGGATAATCCTCTATATTTCTCGCTGCAATACCAGCGTTCAGATACATCGAAGTATCTTGTGGGTTAATTACAGTCGCAGCCAAAAATTTCTCGTAAGCGGTTTTGTAATCTTTTTTATTATAGGCAATTACACCAGCATTTCTGACAGCGTTGCTGACATTGGTTTCTGCTAAACTGATGTTATCTTTTTCATTACCCTTGGTATCTAATTTCTTTGCTTCAACAATTGCATCCTGGGCAATTTTTAAATTCGCATCAGCATTTGCAGCACTGGTAGAATCCAAAATTGCTGCGGAGGAAGCAAATAGTGCACGGTATGACCATGCTTCAGGCATTACTTTAGATTTCTCATCAGCAATAGCTTTATCTGTATGGGCTAAACCTTTTGCCAAAGCTTCAAGTTTTTTTGCTAATGGAGTTGATGCACTTGAGTTAGTGATCTGAAACAAATTCCAATCGTTTTTTGCGGCATTAACTTCACTTTTCTGAGCAAATGCAGCGCTTACCGCACCCGCTAAAACTATACTTAGAAATACTTTTTTCATAATTTTTATGCTAATCTTATTTTTAGTTTAATTTTCTTCTTCTTCCGCTTCATTATCTGATTCCCCCTCTTCTTCTTCAGTTTCAGTATCATCAGTGTCAGGTGAAGTATCCGCTTCCAGCTCTTCGCCGTCTGTAACTACCACATCAGTTAAATCTACTGTTTCTTCTTCATCTTCCTCATGGTCGATTTTTGTTACTGAAGCAATCTCGTCATCACCTTTTAATGAGATTAAACGAACCCCTTGTGTGGCGCGTCCCATTACCCTCAATGCTGAAACCGGAATTCTGATGACAATTCCCGAACGGTTAATGATCATCAGATCTTCGCTATCAGTAACGTCTTTTATAGAAACCAATTGTCCGGTTTTTTCCGTAACGTTAATCGTTTTTACCCCTTTACCACCACGGTTGGTTACACGGTAATCTTCAATGTCGGTACGTTTACCATATCCTTTTTCTGATACTACTAACACCGTAACCTCAGGATTGTTTACAGCAATCATGCCAACAACTTCATCCTGGTCATGTGCAAGCCTGACACCACGTACACCTGTAGCGGTTCTACCCATCGGACGAACGGTCTTTTCGTTGAAACGGATGGCCCTGCCTGACCGCAATGCCATTACAATTTCGCTTTCGCCATTGGTTAAACAAGCCTCTAACAAGATATCGCCTTCGTTAATGTTAATGGCATTGATACCATTAACACGCGGACGTGAATATGCTTCAAGAGAAGTTTTCTTAATGGTACCTTTTTTAGTACACATAATGATAAAATTGTTCTCTAAATATTCCTGGTCTTTAAGGTTTTTAACTTTGATATAGGCTTTGATTTTCTCTTCTTTTGGAATATTAATGATGTTTTGTATCGCTCTTCCCTTACTGGTTCTCGAACCTTCCGGAATTTCGTATACCCTTAACCAGAAACACCTTCCAGCTTCGGTAAAGAATAACATATAATTGTGGTTGGTAGCCACCAGCATGTGCTCAATAAAATCTTCATTTCTTGAGGTACTGCCTTTAGAACCTTTTCCGCCCCTGCCCTGTGCTTTAAATTCGCTTGCCGGCGTGCGTTTAACATAACCTTCATGAGATATGGTAATCACCACCTCTTCATCATCGATGAAATCTTCCATGCTCATATCTTCAGCCGAGTGGACGATGGTGGTTTTACGTTCATCGCCAAACTTCTGTTTTACTTCTTCCAGCTCGTCTTTAATGATTTTCATCCTTAAACCTTCATCTGCCAGGATAGATTTCAAATACTCGATGGTTTTCATCAGTTCGGCATATTCTTCTTTGATCTTATCACGCTCTAGTCCGGTTAAACGACGTAAAGTCATATCAAGGATAGCACGTGCCTGAAGGTCGCTCAACCCGAATTTCTCCATCAGGCCTAAACGGGCTTCGTCTGGTGTTTCGGAAGCACGGATTAATTTAATTACTTCATCTAAATGATCCAGAGCAATTAAATAACCCTCTAAGATATGTGCCCGTTTTTCAGCCTCAGCCAGTTCGTATCTGGTACGACGAACGATTACATCATGGCGGTGATCCACAAAATGTACAATCAAATCTTTAAGATTCAACATTTGTGGACGTCCCTTTACCAGTGCAATATTATTTACGCTGAAAGAGGTTTGTAAGGCCGTATATTTATATAGGTTGTTTAAAACGATAGAGGCATTGGCATCGCGTTTAATTTCGTACACGATACGGATACCATCTTTGTTCGATTCGTCTTTAATGTTGGAAATACCCTCCAGTTTTTTCTCGCCTACCAATTCAGCGGTACGCTCAATCATCTGGGCCTTGTTAACCTGGTAAGGAATTTCGGTAACAATAATTACTTCACGGTCTTTAATACTTTCAATTTCAGCTTTCGCACGCATAACAATACGTCCACGGCCGGTCTCGAAAGCTTCCTTTACACCAGTATATCCATAAATAATACCGCCCGTAGGGAAATCAGGAGCTTTTACAAACTTCATTAATTCCTCTATGGTAATATCCCTATTGTCAATATAATTTACCACCCCATCAATTACTTCGGTTAAATTGTGTGGTGCCATATTGGTGGCCATACCTACCGCAATACCAGAGGATCCGTTAACCAATAAGTTAGGGATTTTTGCAGGTAAAACAGTCGGCTCCTGTAAAGTATCATCAAAGTTTAACTGAAAATCTACCGTATCTTTATTGATGTCGGCAAGCATTTCTTCAGCGATTTTCGAAAAACGCGCCTCCGTATAACGCATTGCCGCCGGAGAATCGCCGTCAATGTGGCCAAAGTTTCCCTGACCATCTACCATAGGATAGCGCAAGCTCCAATCCTGGGCCATACGTACCATGGTAAAATATACTGATGCATCACCATGTGGGTGATACTTACCTAAAACCTCCCCTACAATACGGGCAGATTTTTTATGTGGTTTATTGCTGGTTACACCAAGATCAAGCATGCCATATAAAACACGGCGGTGTACCGGTTTTAATCCATCGCGTACATCAGGCAATGCCCTTGATACGATAACCGACATTGAATAATCAATGTAGGCCGATTTCATCTGCTCTTCTATGTTAATTGGAATGATTTTGTCGTTCTGCTGATTCTCTAAATCTTCTGCCATAAATTATTATTCTCGCTACTTGAAACGATATTAAAAAAGGGTGTTATTATAACCTTGCGAATTTAGCAAAATTTAGCCGGATTAAGGCATTGTGGAAAATTTTTGACCGTTGCCATAGGTTTTTTACTCTTGGGCGGATTTTAAGTTATTGAAGGCCAGTTTAAGAGTTTTTAATCTAAAAGCTGTCAGGTTTTTGAAATTTGACAGGTTTGCCTGCTTGGATTGATGATTTTTTTGAAAATGTAGAGTACTGTTTTAGTGGCGGCCTGCAGCCCTGCTACCGCTCCATGTCCTCACTCGTACCTCGCTGTGGGCTTTCCGCTATATCAGGTTTATGAACAGCGACTGTGTATGATATGCTGATTTAGACCGCTCAGTTTTCTGGAACTAAAATTTACATTCTTAAGTAATTCTGATACTTTTGTTTTTCAACCTTTTAAAGATGGCAAACAATAAGAAATCTGCAATGAGTTTCATTATGGTCACCCTCCTGATTGATTTTACAGGTTTTGGGATCATTATCCCTGTGTTACCGAAGCTTATACAGGATTTGACCGGCAGCGGTTTCGGTTTGGCCGCAGAATACGGGGGCTGGCTTACACTGGCCTATGCATCAGTACAGTTTATGAGCGCTCCAATTATCGGTTCAATGAGCGATCGTTACGGAAGAAGACCCGTATTATTAAGCTCTTTGTTTGGTTTAGGTATCGATTATATCTTTTTGGCGTTTGCCCCTTCCATTATGTGGCTATTTGTAGGACGTATCATTGCAGGTATCACAGGTGCCAGTTTTACTACCGCCCAGGCATACATTGCAGATGTTTCAGCTCCCGAAAAAAGGGCGCAGAATTTTGGGCTGGTTGGCGCTGCATTCGGTGTTGGTTTTATTTTAGGCCCTGTTTTAGGTGGTATTTTTAGCCATTTTGGCACCCGGGTACCATTTATGATCGCTGCAGGTTTGTCCCTAGTGAACTGGCTTTATGGTTATTTTATACTGCCGGAATCGTTACCTGTTGAGAAACGCAGGGCTTTTGACTGGAAAAGGGCAAACCCCATTGGCTCATTACGGAGTATCGGTAAATATCCGGCATTGGCGGGCTTAATGGCTACCTTATTTTTGCTGTATTTTTCCAGCCATTCGGTTCAATCCAACTGGACATTTTACACCATGGAGAAATTTAACTGGGATGCGGCATGGGTGGGTTACTCATTAGGCTTTGTGGGCTTGGTTATCGGAATTGTACAGGGCGGATTAATCAGGATAATTTTACCAAAAATAGGTGAAAAGAAAGCAGTTTATTTCGGTCTTATTTTATATGTAATCGGCTTTGTAGCCTTTGCTTTCGCATCTAAAGGCTGGATGATGTTTGCGTTTATGCTTCCTTACGGTTTGGCCGGAATTGGCGGACCTGCCATGCAAGGACTGATTTCGAATCAGGTGCCTGCCAATGCCCAGGGTGAAATGCAAGGTGTTTTAACCGGTTTACAAAGTTTGGCAGCCATATTTGCGCCCTGGGTAATGACCCATATATTTGCGTATTTTATAGAAGGGAAAGCACCGGTTTATTTCCCCGGAGCACCATTCATATTAAGCGCGGTGTTAACGCTAATTGGGTTGTTTATCGCGATTAGATCTTTGCAAAAGCACCATTGACAAAAGTATATTGATGAAAAAAATATTACGATTTACATTTTTGCTTTATTCTTTATTTTTTATTGAGAATAAATGCCATGCTCAAAGCAAAACAATCCATTGGGAAGGAACCTATACGGTGAGTTATCAGGGGGATTTTAAAATTAAAATCTATAAAGTCAATAGTAAATATAAAGCTATAGTGACCACTGAATTTACAGATCAGTTGTGTAACACAGCATTTCCTGACGAACACACCATTACCTTGTATTTTGAGAAAAACACCAGAGGGAAGGGTTTATCCTTTATTAAAAATGGGGATTGGATAATACAAATTAAGAATATTAGAAACGATTACTATTTCATGCATAGAGGATTTCCGTTAACATCAAATCCAGATGATATCAGAATGAAAAAACTTAAATAATTTAATGAATTCATTTAAAGTTAGAGTAACTCATTTGCCAGATTAGCCAACTCACTCCGCTCTCCTTTTTGTAAGGTAATATGCGCATATAGCGGATGGTTTTTGGCGTTTTCGATTAAATAAGACAACCCATTACTTTCCGAATCGAGGTAAGGTGTATCAATCTGATAAATATCACCAGTGAAAACAATTTTAGTATGCTCTCCTGCCCTTGAAATGATGGTTTTAACTTCGTGCGGTGTTAAGTTCTGAGCCTCATCAATGATGAAGAAGATTTTGGTGAGGGTTCTGCCCCTGATAAATGCCAGGGGTGCGATGGCTATTTTTTCGGTTGTAATCAGTTCATCAATCTTTTCCGACATTTTATCGTCGCCAATAAATTGCTCTTTGATAAAACGTAAATTATCCCAAATGGGCGCCATAAAAGGATCTGTTTTAGATTTTGCATCGCCCGGCAAGAAACCAATATCTTTATTGCTCAGTGAAACAATAGGCCGGGTGACATAGATCTGCCTGAAATTTTTACGCTGTTCCAACGCACTGGCAAGGGCCAATAATGTTTTACCAGTTCCGGCATTGCCCTGTACGCTTACCAGTTTAATTTCCGGATCTAAAAGCGCGTGGATGGCGAATGCCTGTTCAATATTTTTAGGTTTAATTTTAAAAATGGCATCGGTAGAGACCGCCGAAATGGTCTGCAAATTATGGTTGTAAAATACACTCGCCGTTTTCCGCTTATTTTTTAAAACGTAAAAATGATTGCCATTTTTGGACGGTAGTGTTATTTCAGCCGCATCAATAAATGATTGTTTTTTTACCTTCTCTATAATTTCAATCGGAAAATCAGCTATCTCGGTTTTTCCGGCATAGAGTTCATCTACGTTTTTGATCTTCCCTGTTTCGTAATCTTCTGCATGTAAATCCAGAGCTTTTGCTTTTAACCTCAGGCAGATGTCTTTAGATACCAGTACTACTTTTTTATCTGGATATTCTTCCTTTAAACTTAATGCTGCGTTTAAAATTTTATGATCGGTTTTACCTTTACCATAAACCTCTTCTGCATTTACAGTTAATGACTTTTCATTTAAAACGACCTTAAATTTTCCTAAATCGTGACTTTTTAGTGAAATCCAATCGCTGATGAGTTTTTGTTTTGAGGTTTCATCAATAAGGCGGATGAAACTTCTGGCTTCGAAATTTCGGGTATCATTACCGCTTTTAAAATGATCGAGTTCTTCTAAAACCTGGATGGGAATGGCTACATCATGCTCCTGAAAGTTGTTGATCGCGTCATGATCGTATAAAATGACCGAGGTATCAAGAACAAATATCTTTTTTGACAGACCGGAGAATGATTTACCTTTTTTAGCCATTTGGTAAATTTAATGTTTAAGCATTAAATAAAGGAAATTCCTTGATTTTTTTACAATGGATGCTACCTCAGGATGCGCCAACACCTGGGTTCAAAATAAAAACGGGGACCTTCTTCTTTCGATTGAGTTCCCCGTTTAACTTTAAAATAACCGTAGTTATATTTAAAGCATCAAATCTTATTTACTTTGATCTTTCCGGTATCGTGAGGTTTTTCAACTTTTACGATTCGTGAAAATTTATTTCCAGCTCATCTGTCCGTAAACTTCGTAGCTTTCTATAAGCGCTGTTTGGGCCTGTGCGATTTTCTTATTGTCCAATCTTTCGATGTTAATATATATTCTTACTTGGTTTTACCCTTTCTGAAATTAATCGTTTTCCCTGTAAACGATCCGAAATAATTTTCCTTTCGGTTCTTTATCTCTTTTGGATTGTTTTGTCAGCATTCAAAGTACTCCGTATTTGATATGATCTAATTTAGGGCATAAAACCTTAATTATCAAGTATAAAGTAAATGTTTTTATGAACAATGTTATCCACTTAAAAACACAGGTTATCAACAGGTTGAATTCAACTATACTTCGAATTTATGGTTGAGTGCGGCAGGTTTTGAGTTTGTCAACAATAGACGTTAATACACTTATTAACATCCTTGCAGGTGTTTAGTAATCAGTTGATTATCTTTTTTCTGCGAAAGGATAGTAAAAAAACAAAAAACTTAATTTTAATCCCAACAAAAAACATCCCTATTATGTTATTTTTGTAACATGCAGATCAGGCAACCCATTAGAAATATACAAGACTTTTTATTGAGTACGTATTTTGCCGATGGTCTCCGTATTACCATAGGTGTACTACTCCCCTCTTTAATCTTTGCCCAGTTTAGCTTATTAAAATACGGCATGACTCTATCTTTGGGCGCTTTATGTGTAAGTGTGGTTGATAGTCCGGGGCCGATGGTACACCGCCGAAATGCCATGCTGATTACCACGGCACTGATTTTTACCTTCTCCATCATCACTGGCCTAACCAATAAAAATCATTACTTTATAGGCTTTTTGTTGGCCGCATCAAGTTTTGTATTTTCGATGTTTTATATCTATGGCATCAGGGCGGCATCTGTAGGTACCGCAGTATTGTTGATTATGGTACTGAGTATTGATGATATCCGGCCATGGCAGGAGGTATTGTTACATGCCGCTTTGGTGCTGGCTGGTAGCCTATGGTATACAGGTTTAAGCTATTTTGTGTATCGCTTACGTCCTTTTCGTTTGGTACAGCAATCGCTAAGTGATTCTATTTTAGAGGTGGCAGAATTTCTTCGCGAAAAAGCCAAATTTTATCATCAGAATAATAACTACGATAAAACCTATTCAGAACTGTTACAACTTCAGGTCTCCGTGCATGAAAAGCAAGATGCTGTAAGGGAATTATTATTCAGAACCCGAGAAATTGTGAGGGATTCGACTCCTGAAGGCAGATTTTTATTATTGGTTTTTGTAGATATGGTAGACCTGTTTGAGCAGGTGATGTCTACCTATTATAATTACCAGCAGTTGCACGACCAGTTTGACAAGGCCGGTATCTTATCAGATTATGAAATGGCCATCAAGCGGATTTCGTATGCCCTTGATGATATTGCATTTGCCCTGAAAAGTGGAGGCATACCTGTAATTTCGAAGCGTTTACTGATTGAGATCGAAAGGTTAAAGATCAAAATCAATCATTTGGAAAAAAACAACCAAAACCAGGAATACAATACCCTGGGCATTATCGCATTGAAAAACATCGAGGTGAACATCGAAAATATCCTGGCAAGGGTTAAAACTATTTTCAGCTACTTTAAAATCAGAAACAGCAAAGATATCAGAAAGGCTGAGGTAGATACAGAGAAATTTATCACCAGGCAAAAATTCGATTTCAACCTGTTTACAGAGAATTTAACCTATACCTCTTCTACCTTCAGGCATTCGTTACGGGTTACCGTGGTGATGTTGCTGGGTTTTATTGTGGCTCAGATTCTTGATTTTTCACATAGTTACTGGATTCTTCTCACCATCCTGGTGATTTCGAAACCGGGATTCAGTTTAACCAAAGAGCGTAATTATCAGCGTTTAATTGGTACTACGGTCGGGGCTTTTATCGGTATGGGGGTAATTACCTATATCCATGACCGGAATACACTGTTCGTTATTCTGTTAATCTGCATGATCGGCTGCTACAGTTTCCAAAGGAAAAATTATGTAGTCAGCGTACTCTTTATGACTCCTTATATCTTAATCCTGTTCGATTTTCTGGGAATGGGATCGATCGCTTTGGCACGTGAAAGGATTTACGATACCTTTATAGGCTCTGGTATTGCTCTGTTAGCCAGTTATTCCTTATTCCCAACCTGGGAACATGAAAAGCTGAAAGAAGCTATGGTAGATATGCTAAAAGCAAATAAAGCGTATTATGAACAGGTGATTAAATTGTATTTTGAAAAAAATTACAACAGAACGGAATATAAGCTGGCCCGTAAAGAAGTGTATGTAAGTACCGCGAATTTAGCTTCGTTATTTCAAAGGATGTTCTCTGAACCTAAAAGCAAACAGCTGTTTATTAAAGAGGTTCATCAGTTTACCGCACTAAGCCATTTATTGTCATCTTATGTTGCAACACTTTCGCTATACAATAAAGAACACCAGTTTATCTTCGAGAGTTTCGAGGCCTTAAAGCCGATCGCCAATAATACCAACTATTTATTAGACGCTTCTATTGATAATCTGGAGCAGGGAAAGGACGCAATAGATAATGTACCTTTAATCAGGTTAAACGATAATGGAGTTGCAATAAAAAAAGGAGAAGACCTGGTTCCTGAGCAGTTTGACCTGATCCAGAAAGTGGCCTACGATATTTACAAATTATCAGTAAAAATAAAGCTTTAATTGATAACCGGAATTAACGTCTAATTTCACCCTTAGGAGTTTCATGAGGAGGTATTTACGGATGCCTGAAACAAAGGCCGGTATAATTTGTTAAACTTAATCAATTAAAAAAATGATGATGGAAAAGTTATATACGGCTGAAGTTACAGCTACTGGAGGAAGAGACGGACACATTAAATCGGGTGACGGAATTTTAGATTTAGATCTGAGAAAACCAAAAGAATTAGGTGGTCAGGGTGGAGCAACGAATCCTGAAGAATTATTCGCAGCAGCATGGGGACCTTGCTACTTAGGTGCATTAGGCTCTATTGCCGAACGCGAAGGTGTTGATGTTAGCGAAGCCAATGTTAAGGTATTGGTTTCATTCAATAAGGATGGAAATGCATTTGCACTTTCGGCAGATTTGGATGTGCATATCCCAGGAATCTCTCATGAAGAAGCCCAATCATTAGCTGATAAAGCACACCGGGCCTGTCCATATTCTAAAGCAACAAAAGGCAATATCGAAGTAAGAGTAACGGCTGTGTAAGGTTATTCTTTCGTCGTGCTGTCAGATGTTTTCATCTGACATTGAAAAATGATACTCTAAACAAAAAGTCCCGGATTTAATCCGGGACTTTTTGTTTAGAGCACTATGGTTTGAATGCTATCTACCTTTCAGTTCTAAACAACTGAATTCAGGGATATTATGAATCTATAATTGTCATCATGAGCTTTTCGAAGGAACTCTAATAATTTATATAAAGACGCTTCTACAGGCTCAACGTGACAAATTAATGATGAAATTTAATCAATAATATACCTCGTTTTGTGAATGTATTTATCTTAAACAGCTTCCGGCTCCATTCTTGTATTAGCGGGTCTGCCATTTTTAAACGCATCGCGGGTTTTCAATCCTAATAATTCAAACATGGCCATATCGTCAACAAATGCCGGATTTGGCGTGGTTAATAATTTGTCGCCTGCAAAAATAGAACTCGCACCAGCCATAAAACAAAAGGCCTGTTCAAGGGTACTCATTTCATTTCTGCCAGCTGATAAACGCACGACTGAATTTGGCATTACGATACGAGCAGTTGCAATCATCCTGACCATATCCCAGATCGGAACACGTGGCTGATCGGCTAAAGGTGTTCCTTTTACCGGTACCAAAGCATTAACGGGAACTGATTCGGGATGTTTTTCCATGTTTGATAACGTTTGCAGCATGGAAACCCGGTCTTCTACTGTTTCACCTAAACCGATAATACCACCACTACATACGGTTAGTTTAGCTTTCCTTACATTTTTGATCGTATTTAAACGGTCATCATAAGTTCTGGTTGATATAATCCGCTTGTAATCATCTTCAGAAGTATCGATATTATGATTATAGGCATACAAACCCGCATCAGCTAAGCGCTGTGCCTGGTTTTCAGTAAGCATGCCCAATGTGCAGCAAACTTCCATATCCATGTCATTCACGGCTTTAACCATTTCAATCACACGGTCAAAATCGCGGTTATCGCGTACTTCGCGCCAGGCAGCGCCCATACATAAACGAGATGCTCCGCCCTCTTTGGCTTTAACGGCAGCGCTAACTACCTGGCTCACCTGCATCAGGGGCTGTACTTCTAAATCAGTATGGTAGCGGGCTGCCTGCGGGCAATAGCTACAATCTTCTGCACAGCCACCGGTTTTAATGGAAATTAATGAACTCACCTGAACTTCATTATAATCTTTATTTTCGCGGTGAATAGTTGCGGCTTCATAAACCAGATCCAAAAAAGGTCTATTATAAATTTCGTATATTTCTTCTTTTGTCCAATCGTGTCTTGTTGTTTGCATCGGGATCAGATTTTGCAGATAATTTTATTGTATTAGTTAATTAACAGTTATTCCAGTTTGGTTTTGCCCTAATCCTGGTCTTTTCTGGTTTATAGTAAAAGTTTACTGGCCAATCCTAAAATTAACAGGAATCCAAAAACATCGGTAAAAGTAGTAATAATTATAGATGATGCAATGGCAGGATCAATACCTACACGTTTTAAAATAAGCGGAATACCTGCACCTGTTATCCCCGCAATAATCAGATTACCGGTCATAGCCAGGAAGATAACCAGACCGAGCATGGGGTTTCCATCAAAAAAGAAAGCAAAAATAAATACGATTAAACCATTAGCTGCACCGTTAATTAAGCCTACCGTAAATTCTTTCAATACTGTTCTGTAAGCTTGCTTATCTGTTAAGTCATAGAGCGATATACGTCTTACCGTTACCGCAAGTGCCTGGGTAGCTGCATTTCCGCCCATGCCGGCAATAATGGTCATGTACGCCGCTAATGATGGAATCAGTTTAATAGTGGGGTCGAAATAACGTACTACTGAAGAAGCAAGGAAAGCCGTGCCCAGGTTGATAATTAACCAGGGTAAACGTGATTTTACGGCTTCAACCCAGTTACCGCTCAATTCCTCATCTTCCGATACCCCTGAAATTTTCAGGATATCCTCTGTACTTTCCGCTTCCATTACATCAATCACATCATCGAAAGTTACCCTGCCAAGCAGTTTTTGATTTTCATCTATTACCGGGATACTGGTTAAGTTATACTGTGAAATCAAATTCGCTACTTCTTCCTGGTCTGTATTAGGATGTACATAAACCGCGTCTATTTTAACCAGTTCCGTTATTTTGGCATTGTGTTTTGCCTTAATGATATCTTTTAAGGAAACAATGCCTTTAAAAGCTTCCTCATCATCCACCACATAAATGGTATAAAACTCTTCCATTTCCTCGCTCTGGCGGATAATCTCATCAATAGCATCCTTTTTGGTGAGGTTAATGTTTACACAGATCAGTTCTGTGTTCATTAAACCACCTGCAGTTTTTTCGTCGTAGGTTAAGAGGTTTCGGATTTCTGAAGCATGGTCTTCGGTCAGGTCTTCCAGAATTTCTTTCTGCTCATGGTCTTCCAGTTGCGAAATAATATCTGTAGCATCATCATAATCCAGTTCTTCAACAATCTCTGTACGTTTATCAGGGTGAAGCTCAAAAAGTAGCTCCTCTGGATGGGATTCTTCATCCATTTCCGAGATAATTTCTGAAGCTATCTCGGCCGGAAGAAGGTTTATTATATATCGCTGTTCAGATTTATCCAAACGCTCGAATAAAATCGCAATTTCTGAGGCATGGTATTCATCTAAAACTATTTTTAAAGTCTCATCACCAGCTAAAATTGCATTTTTAACCTTGAGTACGTCGCTTTTATCTATTTCGAATGACTGCATCTATAACCTAAACCAAATGCCCTAAAGCTACGAATATTAACAATTGATTTTTACTAATTTAAATTTATTCCAATCTTTTTATTTATCCTATTAAGAACTAAAAAATAGGTTTATAGAATCGCATCTCGACCGGAGCGAAATGAAATGTCCGCCCGTACAGGTGGGGAGAGATCTAAATAGATTTAGCTTCGCTGAGCCTTCGGGTTCCCGACTGCGTTGCACTTCGCTCGAAATAACGTAACTTGAATTAAATTTTTCATGCAAGCCTACATACAAGCCTATTTAAACCATCCTTTACGCCAAAAATAAATCACCTGTATAATGGCTATCACTGCCATTACCAGCCAGGTGTACAAATAGCCATGTTCCGCATACAATTCTGGCATATTATCCTTCAATATCTTTCCTGTTGCCGGGTCTTCCCTGCTGAAATTCATTCCATAAATTCCGGCAATAAAAGTTAACGGAATAAAAATGGACGAAATAATGGTCAATACTTTCATGATTTCGTTCATTCGGTTACTGATAATCGATAGATTCATGTCGATGTTGGCAGAAGCAATCTCCTTTAAGGATTCGATGAAATCGATAATCTGGATGCAATGGTCGTAAGCATCTTTCATGTAGGTTTTGGTCAGATCGGATATTAATGGACTGTCTGAGCGGATAATGTCATTTAATTTATCCCTTTCTGGCCAGGTTACTTTTCTAATGGTGATCAAAGATCTTTTAATGGCCTGCGTATCGTACATGATCCTTCTATCCGGATGGTCGTATAACCTGTCTTCAATCGCATCCAATTCTTCGCCCCAAAAATTAAGAAGTGCAAAATAGTTATCTACAATTACATCCATGATGGCGTACATTAAGTAACTACTGCCGCCAATTCGGATGTTGCCCTTTCCTATTTCCAAACGTTTCCTTACCGGCTCAAAACAATCTGCATAGGTTTCCTGGAAAGTGATTAATGTACGCTCCGATAAGATAAAAGAAATCTGATCGTTACAGAGCACATTTTCATCGCTTAAATATAAATGCCTGCTTACTGAAAAAATGTATTTATCGTTATCGTATTCATCCAGTTTGGGCCGCTGATAGGAGCTGGTAATGTCTTCCAGTACAAGTCTGCTGATATCTAATTTAGCATATAAAGTTTCAAATATATTGGGGTCAGCCAGGCCTTTAATATCAAACCAGTAAAAAAAATCTTTGTTTTCGATCAGTTTATCGATGTTATTGATGTTTTCCAGTTCCGTTTTCTTATAACTCTTGTCGTTGTAAGCATGCAGTATAATAACTGGCTTTAAGGCATCTTCATCAATGGCGTATAAACCCGGACTGGTGCCGGGAGCTGGGACCTTGTAGTGCTTATGACGGTTACGTGGCTTGCTTTTTCCCATATGTTATAAATATAGCCGGGCTTGCGGACCCTGGTTAAATAACAGATCAACAATACTTAAGTTGGGTAAAAATTGATGTTTATCTTCAAAAACCTGATAATAGGGTTTATTGTTTAAAATATCTTGAGGTTTTTTAGGGTTCATGGCTGAGCGGAAATCGAGTGCGGGCTGGATGTTATCAAAATACTCGCCCGTGAAATCAAGGCGGTTATTTAGTTTTAATTTTTTATTCAGCCACATTAAAAGTTCGAGGTTGTAATCGAACAAAAATTCAAATTTATCGGTATAGAAACGATTAAGCTCATCTTCATAATACTCAAAATAGGCAGAGCTGCGGTAACAGCTTTCTAAGCTTAACCAATGTAAACGTTGCCAGTTAAAATCGTAACTGATCCGAACATCTTTCATTTTTGTATGTGTTTTTGAACCTTTAACCAACGGAACGGTAATGTCTAATTTGCCATTAGGTGAGTAAATACTGGCCCTGTTACGGTAAGTCTGTTTGGCTAAATGCTCATGTTGTTCTATTAAAAAATCCTCTCCCAGCTGTTGCAATAAACTAAAATAACCTACCGGTGGAAGATAAAATAATGGAAGTATAGCTGTATTCTGCATTTGAAAATTTATGTTTGTAGCTGAAACGTTTTAAAAATAATGATTAAGAAAGGGATTGCGCATGTTGGCGTATTTTTTTTGTACCTGTTATCGCTGCTTCCCCTGCCCTTTTTGTTTTTTTTTGCAAGATTACTATATTATCTTCTTTATTACGTAATTGGCTATCGAAAAAAAGTTGTCAGAAAGAATTTGACGCAATCCTTTCCTGAAAAATCTGCTGCCGAAATAAGAGTCATCGAGAAAAAATTCTTTGTATACCTGGCAGAACTCATATTTGAAATCATCAAAATGACGAGCATTTCAAAATCGGAAGCTTTAAAAAGGGTAAAGTTTACGGGATTGGAACAATTAGAGTTGCATTTTAAAGCCGGAGAAAGCGTACTGGCCTGTACCGGTCATTATGGAAACTGGGAATTGGGTACCCTGGCGCTTGGATTAAGCATATCTGCGAAAACCCTGGTTATTTTTAAGCCCATCAACAATAAAATCTTCGAAACGTGGTTCGACTGCATGAGGACAAAGTTTGGGAATGTTTTTATTGCCATGAGGCAAACCCTGCGTGGAATAGCTGCTTATAAAAACGAACCTACCCTATTGTGCTTTGCGAGCGACCAGTCGCCCACCAGGGAAGAAGCCAAATACTTTACAGATTTTTTAAATCAGCCCACAGCTGCACTTTTAGGCGTAGAAAAGATTGCAAAATCGACCAGAAGACCAATATATTATTTTAAAGTAAGTCTAGTCAAAAAAGGTTATTATCATGTAGAAGTAATACCCATGTGTCTCGATCCGGAAAGCATACACGAATTTGGGATTACTGACCTGCATTTTAAATTTTTAGAAAACATTATAAAAGATCAGCCCCAATACTGGCTATGGAGCCACAAGCGCTGGAAATTTAAACCTGAACAAAAAGAATGAACCCATCAGTAGCCGTTGTAATTTTAAACTGGAATGGAAAGGCATATTTAAAGCAGTTTTTACCCGGAATCCTGCTTTCCGAATATGACAACCTGCAAATTGTTGTGGGCGATAATGCTTCGACCGACGATTCAGTTTTATTTTTGCAAGAAAACTTTCCTGCCGTTAAGATTATTCAGAACGACCAGAATTATGGATTTGCAGGAGGCTACAACAAAGTTTTGGAACGCGTTGAAGCAGATTATTTTGTTTTGCTTAATTCTGACGTAGAAGTAACCCCTAATTGGATCAAGCCTGTGGTTGATTTGATGGAAAGCGACATGCGTATTGCTTCGGCACAGCCTAAAATTAAATGGCAGTTAAACAAAAAACAATTTGAATATGCAGGTGCAGCGGGCGGATATCTTGATGTTTATTCGTTTCCTTTCTGTCGCGGCAGGCTTTTTAATGTATATGAACTTGACAATGGTCAGTACAATGACGCAAGGGAGGTTTTTTGGGCAAGCGGGGCGGCATTTTTTATCAAAAGTAAATGCTGGATAGAGGCCGGAGGATTGGACGCCGATCTTTTTGCACATATGGAAGAAATAGATCTTTGCTGGCGATTAAAAAATCTCAATTATAAAATCATGTACTGTCCGGACGCTGAAGTATACCATGTAGGCGGCGGAACGTTACAAACTGAAAATCCTTTTAAAACTTACCTTAATTTCAGGAATAACCTGATCATTATGCAAAAAAACCTCCAGGCAGGTGATGCAATTTTTAGGATTACCATCCGGATGTTTATCGATTTTGTTGCCTGGTGGCATTTTTTACTGACCGGAAAACCAAAATTTACGATGGCCGTGACCAAAGGCCACTGGCATTTTCTTAAGTCACTGATTAAAACCAATAAAAAGCGGACAGCCTTTCAGAAAAATTACACCAAACACACCGGGGTGTATAACAACAGTATTGTTTGGGCATTCTTTATCAAGAAAATTCAATATTTTTCAAAATTAAAATAGATCTAGCTCTTTCATGGGGCCGTATTTCACTTTGAATTTGTCAGCCTGAGCCCTGTCGAAACACATTGTAAGATATTGGAACAGGTTCTTCAACAAAATCTCATGATGACAGTATTTATAAAGCAGCCTGCCGAAAAAGAATAGTTTTTTTAAAAGATTTCTCTTTTAGGTTATACACTGCTCAAATCAGGATCCCAGGGCAAACTACTTCAAAGATTCATTGATTGATTTTTCTACCCAGTATATGGTATTGGAAGCCAAACCCAATGTACTAAAGGCGATATAACCTTTTTTATCAACCACAACATGAGTTGGGTAACCTTTAACGCCATATTTATTGGCTATATACCTCCCACCATCCACAATGTTATAATTAAAGACTGTTGATTTAAGGAAACTTTTCAGATCATATTTTTCATCCAGAGCAATGGCAAGGAAAACCACATCTCTATTGTCTTTATATTTAGCTACCAGTTCATTTAACTGTGGAATTTCGCTTTTACATGGAGGACAATTGATAAACCAGAAATTAAGTACGAAAATTTTTCCGGTACTATCTCTCAAATCGTATTTATTACCATTCATATCGGTAATTCTTAAGCCGTTAAACAGGTCACCTTCCCTAAAAGAATCGCTAGCTCTTGGCTTTGGAATCTTATCCATATAGGCCGATTTCTGATCAGCCGATAACTCATAAATCAAATATTCCGGTTTACCGCTCTCTGTAAGAGTCTTCCGGTTTTTTATGCCATACTTGCCCGTTTGCATCAGTTTTTTCCAGGCATTAAACGGATACACCAGACCATCTTCTCCTCTTACAACCGATTGTTCGTTTAATACATTTTTATTGATGGAATTTTCTTGCGCATAACCAAATAGAGCCGTAAATAAAAGAGCGATAAAGATTAAATTTTTGAACATTTTATGATAATTTAAACCAACAGACTTTCTATAGCCAGGCGGTAGCCTTTCATTCCAAACCCGGTTAAAACCCCCTGGCAATTCTTTCCGGTTAACGATACATGGCGATATTCTTCACGAGCATATATGTTTGAAACATGAACCTCAACTACTGGCGTTTTAATGGCGGCGATGGCATCTGCAATGGCTACAGAGGTATGTGTATAGCCACCTGCATTGAGTACTACCCCATCATAACTAAAACCAACAGCATGTAATTTATTAATAATCTCACCCTCAACATTACTTTGATAGTATTCGATTTCGATATCCGGATAAGCCGTTCTTAGTTCTTTAATATAATCTTCTATACTGGTATTTCCATAGATAGATGGCTCACGGACACCTAATAAGTTTAAGTTTGGGCCGTTAATAATTTGTATTTTCATCATATAATGTTGTAACGTTGCAATGTTATAAAAAATCTCAAATAAAATCATGCTTTGGTCATCATATATTAAAGGATTTAAATCGTATTTAAAACTGGAACGGTCATTATCTGGAAATTCAATTGATGCCTATCTCAACGATATCAATAAACTGATCCAGTATTTTCAATCGTTAAATGCAGAACCAAAACTTAATGAAATTACAATAACCCATCTAAAATCTTTCATTTCATGGTTAAATGAACTTGGGATGCTACCGAGTACGCAAGCCAGAGTAATATCGGGTTTAAAGGCTTTCTTCGCCTATTTAATGATTGAAGATTTGATTTCAAATGATCCAACAGCATTATTGGAAGCGCCAAAGCTCAGCAGAAAATTACCGGATACGCTGAATATTTATGAAATTAATGCGCTTCTAGCTGCTATAGATGCTTCCAGGTCTGATGGGATGCGCAACAAAGCCATTATAGAGGTGCTGTATGGTTGTGGTTTAAGGGTAACTGAATTAACCGAATTAAGGATCTCAAATGTATTTGATAAAATCGAATTTATCAAGGTTATCGGGAAAGGTAATAAAGAACGTCTGGTACCCATCGGTAGTGTAGCGCTTAAACTAATTAATATTTACCTGAATGAAGTTCGGGTACATGCCAATATTAAAAAAGGAAACGAAGATTTTATCTTTCTAAATCGTTTTGGGGCGAAACTTTCACGTATTTCGATATTTAACCTTATTAAAAGCCTTGCTATCTCCGCTGGAATAAAAAAGACGATCAGTCCACATACGCTAAGACATTCATTTGCGACTCATTTAATTGAAGGCGGTGCCGATTTGCGCGCGGTACAGGAAATGCTGGGACACTCGAGCATTACCACTACCGAGATTTATACGCATATTGATCGGGATTATTTAAGGGAGGTGATTACACAATTTCATCCAAGGGCTTAATGAGAAGGGCTATCGTAACGAGAGGGCTTTGTCAGCCAACAGCCTACCCCGATTTTCGGAGCAGCAATGTTAAAACCATTGATTACAGCGAGCGTTTTAAGATTTTTTCGCTTCAAGACGGCAATTTTTTTCTAAATCGCTTATTCGTAATAAATATTTCCTGATATGTTCGCTATTGATCGTAGAAAATTGGTGATTGACTGTTTTACTCTATCTCATCCACTTCACATCTTATCTTTTCTATCAAACTCCTGCCCTAATCATCCTGTCTTTTCCCTGCATGTCCTGTCTTAACTCTATATTTATAAAACCTTTATCTTCCAGCATCTCGATAGTTTCTTTACCAAGATATTCGTTTATTTCGAAGTATAGTTGTCCGCCAGGTTTTAGGTTTGTTTGTGCAAATGCTGAAATAGCCTTGTAAAATAGAAGCGGGTTGTCGTCGCTTACAAATAACGCCAGGTGTGGTTCGTGTACTAAAACATTGTGATGCATGTCGTCTTTTTCTAAATGTCTGATATAGGGAGGATTACTAACGATAATATCAAATTTTTCTTCAGAACGGAAAGTTAAAATATCAGCCTCCTTAAAATTAATTTCGACACCAATTTTATTGGCATTCTGTTTGGCGACTGCGATAGCTTGAGGGGAAACGTCAAGGGTAGATACTTTAGCATTTGGGAGGTATTTTTTTAAAGTAATGGGTATGCAACCAGATCCGGTTCCAATATCAAGTATGCTTTGGGCTTTGGAAGATGCCAAACCATTAACTGAAAACTTTTTACTGCAAACCGAGATGATCCAATCTACCAATTCTTCCGTTTCAGGCCGGGGTATCAACACATTTCCATCAACATTAAAAACCAGTCCATAAAAATGTGCTTCTGCCAAAATATGCTGAATTGGCTTTCCGATCTGCAAATCGTTAAGGATACTCAAAAGTTTTTGCTGATCAATAAAGTTGATTTCCATGTCTTTCGCCATCATCAGTTTACTGCGAGACAGGTTTAAAACCTGTTCGGCAGCCAGACTAAAAAGCCATTTGGCCTCCTCGCTGTCGTAAAACTGCACCAATTCCAATTTATAATGCTCTTCAAGCGATCCTATTTTCATGTCAGACAAAATTACTTATTTGCGACGATAACCATTCTCTTTTGCTCGGCCTGTGATGCTTTTTTTACTACTTTTGCGCTAATGAGTGATGAATTTTATATCAAACGATGCCTTGATCTGGCTACCTTAGCTTCAGGGAATGTTAGCCCTAATCCCATGGTTGGTTGCGTGATTGTTGCAGACGGGAAAATTATCGGGGAAGGTTATCATCAGGAATATGGAAAGGCACATGCAGAACCCAATGCGGTTAAAGCTGTATTTGATGCTTATGGCAAACAGGCCGAGAATCTATTAAAACGAGCTACAGCGTATGTTAATCTGGAGCCTTGTGCACATTTTGGCAAAACTCCCCCATGTGCTGATTTATTGGTAAAACATAAGCTAAATAAAGTAGTTATTGGCAACAGGGATCCTTTTTCAGGCGTTGACGGCAAAGGTATAGAGCGGCTCAAAAATGCAGGTATTGAAGTGGTGAGCGGGATTTTAGATGATGAATGCCACTATTTCAACAGAAGATTTTTTACCAGGATAAAAAAACAAAGACCTTATATTATTTTAAAATGGGCCGAAACTGCTAATGGCTATTTCGCTACAACGGATGGTCATCAGAAATGGATCAGCGGTGTCCTGGCTAAACGTCTGGCACACCAATGGAGAAGTGAAGAGGATGCGATCCTGGTTGGCAAGCAGACCGCGATAATGGATAATCCGCAGTTAACGTCCCGCGAGTGGCCGGGTAAAAATCCTGTTCGTTTGGTAATTGATAAAAATCTGCAGGTACCACTGTCTAATCATATTTTTAATAATGAAGCCAAAACCATCATTTTCAATGAAATTAAAACCGATGTCGTTGATAATATTCATTATATCCAGATGGAAGATATGCACTTTTATTTGGCGCAAAAAATGGCTTTCCAACTTTACTTAATGGATATACAATCGGTTATTATTGAAGGTGGTGCCAAGATTTTGAGTCAGTTTTTAAGCACCAACCTGTGGGATGAAGCACGTATTTTTACCTCATCCGGCAGTTGGAGCGATGGCGTACCCTCTCCTAATATTAATGGAAACCTTCAAGAAACCGTACAAGTTGGAGACGACAAACTCTCGATTTATTTAAACGACATCAGATAAAATGATTTATATTATTTTAAGCATTTGCTGCAGTGTTACGGTAGCTGTTTTATTGAAGCTGGCCAAACGATACCAGATTAGCGTTATTCAAGCCGTTACGGTCAATTACTTTATCGCATTAAGCTTATGTTTCCTTTTTTTTAAGCCTGATGTTAAGCTGATCACCTATGCTGCCCCATGGCCCATTTATATTGCACTGGCTATTCTACTGCCATCGATATTTTTGTTTCTTGCCGCATCAGTAAAGAAGCTTGGCATCGTTAAAACCGACATTGCCCAACGTTTATCGCTATTTATTCCTATACTGGCGGCTTATTTTCTTTTTAAGGAAGATTTCAATCAGTTCAAAGTTATTGGCCTGGCGATAGGGTTCGTTGCTATTGTTTTAACATTCCTCCGAAAATCTGATCATCAAAAAACCGGGAAAGAAAGCCTCCTCTATCCTATTATGGTTTTTGTTGGTTTTGGCGTCATTGATGTACTCTTTAAACAAATTGCACTGTACAAAACATTACCCTATACTACCTCACTTTTCACTGTTTTTGGTCTTTCCTTTATTGTTTCGTTACTATTGGTAATTGCCATGGTGGTGGCTGGTAAAACAAAATTGCAATTGATAAATGTAGTTTGTGGATTTATTTTAGGCTTGTTTAATTTTGGCAACATCCTTTTTTATATGAAAGCGCATAAGGCATTGGCAAACAATCCATCTACCGTTTTTGCCGCGATGAATTTGGGGGTAATTATTGTAGGCACTTTAATCGGGCTGATTGTATTTAAAGAGAAACTGAGTAAATTAAATTATGCGGGGATAATTTTGGCCATTGCGGCTGTTATATTCATTACCTTATCACAACATGTTGTTCGATGATTCTTATAAAACAATCGAAAATACTTCAGAGGGTATATTTCGAGATAAGGGGAGCAAATTTATTGCATATGCCTATCCCATCCGTGGCGAGGACGAAGTAAAACCGATTATAATGAACCTGCGGTCTGCAAATCCTAAGGCCAATCATTTTTGTTATGCTTACCGTTTAACACCTAATCGTTCAGTTTTTAGGGTAAGCGATGATGGCGAACCTTCTGGTACTGCAGGCAAGCCAATACTGAACTGCCTTTTATCTGAAGATCTTACCAATATACTCATTGTAGTGGTACGTTATTTTGGCGGTACCCTGCTGGGTGTTCCTGGTTTAATTAATGCCTATAAAAATGCTAGCATAGAGGCTATTAAAGCTTCAAAGGTCATTTCCAAAACGGTTAATGATGTGTATGAGGCTCACTTTGAATACCTGCAGATGAACGACGTAATGAGGTTAAGCAAAGAGGAAAATCTGCAGATTTTAGCACAGCAATTTGATATCAATTGCATCTTGAAATTTGAAGTAAGAAAAGCACAACTTAATCAGGTTTTAAGTAAATTTGATAAGATTGATGGTGCCAAGCTAAAATATTTATACACCATTTAGTCACCACAGTTAGTAGCCCACCGAAATCTGCGTGAAAAATAGCATGTAAAGAACTTAATCAGTAGCTGCAGATTTGGATATTACAGTGATAAATCTGTTTAATCTAAGTCTTTTGGGATAAAATAAACCAAATATGAAAATATCAGAAAGCGACCTAATTATCAATCCTGACGGCAGCATATATCACCTCAATCTTTTACCAGGAGATATTGCCGAAACGATCATCACTTTTGGTGATCCTGACCGCGTTGGCGAGGTCAGTAAATATTTTGATCAGATAGAATTTAAAAAAGGTAAACGGGAATTTGTTACCCACACCGGGTATGTAGGCAAAAAACGCATTACTGTACTCTCAACAGGAATCGGAACGGATAATATAGACATCGTTTTCAATGAGTTGGATGCGCTTGTTAATGTTGATTTTGAAACCCGAGAAGTAAAAAAATCGCTTACTTCTTTAAATATAATCAGAGTAGGTACATCTGGTGCGGTCCAGCCAGATATCCCGATGGGAACCATTTTAGCTTCATCGTATGGCTTAGGAATGGATGCTTTAATGAATTATTATGTTCATCAATTATCTCCTGATGAACAACTGTTGCTGGATGACGTAAAAACTCACTTTGGTCAACTTAAACATATTAACCCTTATCTAACTGCTGCGGATGATGGCCTGCTACATACCATTGGTAAAGACATGATTCACGGTATCACCATTACTGCTCCGGGTTTTTACGCGCCACAAGGCAGAATCGTGAGAGCAAAAAATTCAGTTACCGATTTCATTGGTTTAATTAACAGTTTTCAGCGTAACCAGCATCGCATTACTAATTTAGAAATGGAAACTGCCGGTATTTACGCTTTAGCTAAAATTTTGGGGCATAAAGCACTGTCTGTTAATGCTATTTTGGCCAGCAGGGTAAAGTTTGAGTTTAGCAATGAACCGAATAAAATTGTAGAGCAAGCGATTAAAATGGTACTGGAAAGGATTTAGTTGTTATCGTTTGATATTAATTTTTCGATCAGCTTAAGTCGTTTTAATTAAGGCGGGCGTCACCCAGACCTGTAGTGCAGCGGAAAGCTACGCAGTAAACCGAGCCTTCGGCGAGCTCACCGAAGGTAATTTGTTTCAGGGTTTCCCCAGCTAAAAGATGTTGACCACGAGTGCTGAGCTTGCCGAGTATCAAAACGCCTTTAGGGAATTCAAACATGGTCTTTCGACAAGCTCAGGATGACACTTTTTACTTAAAATATAGTCCTTTTATATTTCTAAACCGTAGGAATAGTTTCCTTTACCAGTTCATTTCCCTCGGCATCTAAATAAGTACAGGTCATCTCATCCAGGTCTGTAACCCATTTTTCTATGCCCGCGTCTGCCGCCTGTTTACAAAAGCTGATGTAATCTGTTTCACCTTGTTGATGTACTTTTAAAGCATGCTCCAGTTTTCCTGCAGAAGCTTCCTCATTAATGACAAATGTTGGATATTCATCAGGACTCATCTGCTGTGCATTATCTTCATCATCGAAATAGATCGATAAGCCATTACTGACATAAACATCATTCCGTTTAACCCCCAATTCCTTAATTTCCTTTATAAACTTCGGAAAATCTGAACCGGATTTGATTTTTGACGCTGCGGCCTGTATATGTTCAATAGTAAACATAAATTATTTATTTAATGAAACTTTGTAAATGGTTGTTTGCGTATACAATTCATCCGGCATTAAAATCGTATTAGGGAATGTTGGGATATTAACTGCATTTGGATGATGCTGGGTTTCGACACAAAAGGCATCAAAGCTGTTGTAATCCTTACCCCCTTTTCCATTCTTTACATCTAAATATTTCGCAGTATATAAATGAGCTACCGGTTCTGTGGTGTAAACGCTTAATACTAAACCGCTTTCTTCTTCAATTGTTTTGCTTGCCAGCGACAAATCGCCATAAATTTTATCCAAAACAAAACTCTGATCATAACCTTCATCCTTATTCCAGTCTTGCCCTATTGCTTTAGGTTTGGTAAAATCCAGAGGTGTGCCCGCAACAGCGATTAGGTTGCCCGTTACAGAATAATTATCATCCTGCTCTAAATAGTGTGAAGCAAAAATCTGTTGTTTATGATTTTCGACACTCCCCCCATTAGGTGCCAGATTAAAATAACCATGATGAGTTAAGTTTATGGCGGTAGCCTGATCTGTTTCCGCTTCATAACTTAAAATCAACTCATCATTTTCGGTGAGTTCGAATGTCAGATCAATCACCAGGTTTCCAGGAAAACCCTCTTCTCCATCCACGCTTTCATATTGCAAGGTAACCGAAGGTTGAGCGCCATCATTGATTTCAATAATATCCCAAACCTTTTTATCAAAACCTACAAGGCCACCGTGAAGTGTATTATCACCGGCATTTTGTGGCAACTGATAGTCTTCCCCGTCTATACTGAATCTTCCATTTTTTATACGATTGGCATATCTGCCAATTATGGCCCCTAAATATGGATAATTTGCAAGATAACCCGGACTCAGGTATTCATCAAATGTATCGAAGCCGAGAACAATATCCTGCTTTTCACCTCCGGCGTTTGTGACTATAAATTTATTGATAATAGCACCATAATTAAATATTTTGACGTAAGTGCCTTTGCTATTGGTGAGTTCGATTGCGATAACTTCATCGCCATCAATAATTTTTCCGGTGGGTATTTGCTGTACGCTCATAAATTGTAACTTAGGGCTTTTGTTTTCAAAACAAACATAGCATTATTAATGCTTTTTATAAATATATTTTAACCCAATGAACATCAGCCTGCAGGAAAAATTCGCCCAGCAATACCATAAAAATGCCGAAGCCATTTATTTTACACCTGGACGGGTTAATCTGATCGGAGAGCATATCGATTATAATGGCGGTTTGGTTATGCCCTGCGCCATCTCTTTAGGAACCTGGGTAGCCATTGCCCCGAACAATGATGGGCAGTTCAGGTTTAAAAGTTTAAACTTTGATATTGAAACGGTAGTAACCAGTAATACGATTAACGAAAAGAATGGCAGCACCTGGACGAATTATCCTATTGGGGTAATCAATGAATTTATAAAAGACGGCAAGGATATCAACGGCCTGGATTTTCTATTTTATGGAAATATTCCAATCGGATCTGGGCTATCATCTTCAGCTTCAATAGAAATAGCCACTGCTTATGCCCTGAATACCTATTATAATTTAGGTTACGATAAATTAGCGCTTGTTAAAATCGCTAAGCGTGTTGAGAATGATTTTATTGGTCTAAATTCGGGCATCATGGATCAATTTGCGGTTACTTTCGGAGAAAAAGACAAAGCCATTGTGTTGGATTGTGAAACCTTAAAATACAAAATGGTTGATGTTGACCTGGGCAAATATGTGCTGGCCATCATTAATACCAATAAACCGCGGGAACTGGCAGATTCAAAGTACAACGAACGGGTTGCAGAATGCCAAATAGCCCTGAGACAATTAAACGAAGAAATTACGCTCAACTATCTTTGTGAACTTAATGCAGAAAAGTTTGCCCTGCATAGTCATTTAATCAGTGATGAAACCATACTAAACAGGGCTACACATGTGATTAAGGAGAATGATCGTGTACATTTAGCCGCTAAAGCATTAAATGGAGGAGATTTAGCAACATTTGGTCGCTTGATGTATGCTTCTCATGAATCTTTGCGTACCTTATACGAAGTAAGCGGAAAAGAGTTAGATACAGTAGTAGATTTCTGTTCGGGCTACGATCATGTAATTGGTGCGCGTATGACGGGTGCAGGATTTGGAGGATGTGCCATTGCGCTTTTAGAGAAAGGCTATGAAGAAGATTTTGCTAAACACTTAACTGGTTATTATCTTGAAAGAATAGGTTATTCAGCTGCAATTTACATCAGTGAAATTGGTGGCGGACCATCCATTTTATAAAAACAATTGCCACAGGATGCATAACAGGTAAATACAGATTCGATATTACATCCAATCTGTGTAATCCTTCCATCTGTGAAATCATTTTAAAAAATAATGAGAAAATTAAAATTAGACGAGTTAAACCGTCCGGATATTGAAGCATTTAAAACACAGGAAAAATTACCTGTTGTGGTGGTTTTAGATAATGTGCGCAGCATGCACAATGTAGGTTCTATATTCCGTACAGCAGATGGTTTTGCGCTTGAGAAAGTAATACTCTGCGGCATTACCGCACAACCACCCCATCGCGAAATTGAAAAAACGGCCTTAGGTGCCACACAATCTGTTGATTGGATTCATTACACTGATACCCTACAAGCTGTTGACACCCTGCGGAGCCTGGGTTATGAAATAGTGGCCATTGAGCAGGCCGAAAACAGTACCATGCTGAATACTTTTAATCCTGATCCCAGGAAAAAGTATGCTTTGATATTTGGAAATGAGGTTGACGGTGTTAGTGATGAGGTAATGGCCAAAATTGATGAATGTATTGAAATTCCACAGTTTGGCACCAAACATTCGTTTAACATCGTCATTTCTGCCGGGATCGTATTCTGGGATCTGTTCGCGAAATTAAAATTGTAATATCCTAATTCAATTCAGCGGCTTTGCGCTTTAACAGCCATCCGTCTTCACCACATTGTATGTTGAATTAATTTTATCAATATTTCTCGCTATCAAGGTGCGAAGACTGAGGTTGAGCAGGGAGGCCATAACTATCCTTTAGATAAAATTTTATCGGATAAATCTCAATCATAAACCATTATTGTATATTATTGTGTACAGTAAGATATGGTGCAACTGCCATTACGTAACTTTTTTGTGAAATAAATTTAATATGTTAATTATCTGATAATATGTTAATTGTGTATTAAATAAGTTATTTGGCAAGATTTTTTCTTAATCATGTTCAAACAGTATGATTAAAAAACTGTTAAGACTCTAATTATTAAAAAAATAGAAAACATGAATAGGAGAATTACTAAATCAACAATGTTGGTTGCCTTATTAGGATTATCATCACAATTATTTGCACAGGAAGTACCACCTCCGCCTCCGGGAAGGTTTGGTAAGCAATCATTAAGAACTTGGAGTATTGGTGCCCATGGCGGTATTCTTAGCCAAAATACGTTTTTAGGTGGCGGAAGTGTTAAAGCTGAAGAATTTAAAAGTATCGGTTACGGCGCTTTTGTTAAAAAACAAATTTTACCAGCGTTAGGTTTACAGGCTGACTTTTTACGCGGTGAGGTTAAAACCCTTAACCAAGCCAGCACCATTGAGCAAAAGAATAGCATTAACTGGTCAGGTTCATTAACAGCCGTTTTAAATATTGCCAACTTCAGTCTGAATACTGAGAATGCAGTTTTAATTCCTTATGTTAAAGCCGGTGCTGGTTATATGTCTTCTGATTCTGAGGTTGCCTCAACACAGGCCTTTACTGATAGAGAAGGATGGTTCATCCCTACCGGTGTTGGATTTAAACTTGGTGTAGCTAAAGGAATCAACATCGACTTAGGTTACGACATCAACTTTATCAAATCGTCTCCAACAGTTAAAAGTGCTTACAACGAGAGCAGATTTTCTTATGCACACGCAGGTTTAGAGTTTGCTTTAGGTAACAAAGAAAATTCTCAGTTACAAAACTACAGCGCGGTTGCCGATTTACGCAAACAAAGTGCCGAAGAAAGTGCTGAGTTAAGAAGAGCCTTATCAACTGCTGAACAAAATGCACAACGTGACAGAGAGCAATATGCTAAAGATTTAGCTGATGATGATAATGACGGTGTAGCAAACAAATTTGATAAATGCCCTGGAACTCCTTCAGGAACAGTTGTTGATGGTTCTGGTTGTCCAATCAAAGTTCAACGTGAAATCATTAAAGAAACTAAGGTAATTACTGAAGAAGACCGTAAAGTGGTTAAAGATGCAATTTCTAACTTAGAATTCGATTTAGGAAAATCAACTATCCGTTCTAAATCATATGCTACTTTAAACCGTGTTGCTGCATTATTGGTAGATAAAAACTTTAGCCTGAAATTAGCTGGCCATACTGATAACACCGGTGGTAGAGAGTTAAACTTACGTTTATCTAAAGAAAGAGCCGAATCGGTTAAAGCTTATTTAGTATCTCAAGGTGCAAATGCATCTAGGATTGAAGCTACAGGTTACGGACCTGACCAACCAATTGCAACAAACAAAACTGCAGCTGGCCGTCAAGAAAACCGTCGTGTAGAATTTACTTTATACTAATCGTAAATAACGGTTAAAAAAAGCTCCTCAGATTAATTTCTGAGGAGCTTTTTTTTATATTAGAAATCGTCATCCTGAACTTGTTTCAGGATCTTTATTGGCAGAATAGGCCTTGGAACAAGTTCAAGGTGACGCCCCATAATTAAGACAATCCCTTTTTATTCTTATAGGTCATTTTAGCTTTAGCGCCTGCACTATAATTGTAATTTTTTAAGTTGCTGGCCTTCTTTTCGTGAAACGCAGCACCTCTTTCAGAAGATTCATCATCTTCAGTACCTTTCTTTTTCTTTGGTTTATCAGCAGCATCAACCACCTTTAAATCTTCAGGCAACTCCACTACCTCCAGTTTCTGGCCAATAGCCTGCTCGATTTTTTTTACTTCAATCAATTCAATATCTGTAGAAAAAGTGATGGCTACCACATCTTCATTACCATGCTTAACAATACGTTTAATTAAGGTTTCTTTTTGTTCTGGCAATTCGAAATGAAAAATGAAAGGAATTCCTTCAATATTGAGTTCGCCCGAATTCTCATTAGCTACAATTAATATCCTGGCCTCTGGGGTATTTTTAAATTCGTTAATTTCATCAAAACCCCTATCATCAAAAAACAACGGACGGTAAATGCTAATTTCGCCCTCTTTATGCTGGCTAAAGTTTTTATACACGGTTTGTGCGGTTAAACGCGTATTAACAAAAACCACAGCCTTATCAAAAACTTCAGCATCATTTAATAACAAGGTTAATAAATTTAGCTTTGTCCTGAAATTGGGTACCTGATAAAGCATCTGATGGTAAACTTCTGCCTGCTTCTCGCCAATCTCGTCTACCTCTATGGTTGCTGCTGAATCTTTCATGAAAGGGGCAATCATGTGTTTAAGTTTGTCGTGCAGTACCTCTGTAAACACCACATGTTGAGATTTGTAGGCGCTGTTTGCTAACTCTACAACTGGTAACTGCAGACCTTTTTTAACAATAAGTTCTGCATTATCTACTATAAACAATTGTATTTTATTGGTGTTTAAAGCTAGCTTTAAATACAATGCACGGGCACGATCGGGTACGGCAACAATAATATCACAGCCATCGGTAACCTCATTCATTTGCGTTTCAATGGCGCCCCGGCTGTCAATTCCTAAAATCCTGAAAGTATTGTTGCGGTTCAATAGTTTAAATTGTTCCAAAACATGGTCTACGTGGTCAATGTCGGGCACCAAAATCAATGCTCTTGGCGCCTCCTCAAATGCGTACTTCAACTTCATTAAAGTAGCTAAAACAAAAGTAGTAGTTTTTCCTGAGCCCTCTGGTCCAACCGCTATAACATCCTGACCACCTAATATACGCGACATCGTTCTGGTCTGGATTTCTTTTGGTGTTAAAAATCCCGCATCCGTCATGGCCGCTACAAGTGGTTTGCTAAGTTTTAATTTATCTAAAGACACAATTACTATTTTAATGTTTGAAATGCAAATATCCTTAAAATAATTAGCTTTTATGAAATTGAATTTAAAGGATATAAAAGCGCCTATTACAATATGCTTTACAACTCGCTTATTTCAACAAAATAGCAGCTTTTTTAGTTCAAAATCAACTTCAATAGTTGTTTGATACACAGTGAAATTTTTTATTGTACTGTAAATGAGATAATTGAATTAATTTCTGAATAAATAACTACAAAATCTATAGATATTATATACTAATTTATATATTTGTCTAAATTTAAGTGTTACATCTGTTGAACGATTAATATTAAAAATCATGTCGATTTATTTTCAATACCCAGCTATAGATGAATATCCTCAATTTCTTGATCCTTTGCAAACAGAAGCAAAAAAATTGGCAATTGATCAGGATGAAGATAATTTGAATGGAGAACAGATTTTAGCACTAAGAGATTATTTAACACTAAAGCAATTGTAAAAAACGGCCAGTTGACCGATTGGAAGGTGGAGTTTCATAAACTCTTTATAGTGGTTCGAATCCATTACTAGGCCGCAAAGTGTATCTCATAGCACTTTATCCTGATTCTGCTCAATCAGGTAAGATTTGGTTATCTTATATTTGTTTTGTTGTTAGCAAGGCTATTCGCGATGAATAGCCTTCCTTTTTATTAGACGCTGTTACCCTCCGTGCAACGAAGGATCTCGATCAAGTTAGCGCAATTTGTTGTTTTTAGAAGCGCAGTTTCAGTGCTGTTGTTAGAGGTTTGGTCTTGCTGTACACTTCAATCTTTTTGGGAAAATTAAGAAAAGACAACACGTCTTTGCCAAAAAGGATTTCCGTTTCCATCAGTGCTATACAGCAGGTATAGTGGTTTAAATTATTTGAGAAGGAATCAAATTGTTAGACATGCAAAATACATAAATTAGTAAAAGATTTTATGTATTGTTCTCAGCGGCAAATATTTTTAAAATCTCAAAACATTTTATTTCAAATGCGGTTACTTATATAATTCACATTATACTAATCTTTTACAGATTAATTTGTTTGGTTTAAAAAAGGGATTTATGGATATAAATCCCTTTTCTTTTATGCAATTAATTTTAACTCTATATTTAGCCGTATCAATTCCACTATCCTATTTTAGATGAATAGAAAACATTTCCTTTCTTCGTTTATTGCATCAGCTACGATGTTGCCGGCCTTTAGCGCTTTAGCTATGGAAAGCGAAAGTTCGGCGTTTAAAATCCCACCCTATTTAAAACCTGGAGATACTATCGGAGTAACCAGTCCGGCGGGATACATTACCCTGGAACAGATTCAGCCTGCGATTTTGCAGATGCAAGGCTGGGGATTTAATATTAAGGTAGGCGAAACCATCGGCAAGCGTGATTTTACCTACGGCGGAACAGATGAAGAAAGGCTGGCTGATTTCCAGAAAATGCTAAATGATCCCGATATTAAAGCGATTATGTGTGCACGTGGCGGTTATGGTTTTATACGCATTATTGATCAGCTTGATTTTTCGTTTTTTAAAAGAAATCCTAAATGGATTATTGGTTTCAGCGATATTACTGTACTACATTGCCATCTGGCCAAAAAATTTGGCATTGCTTCGATCCATGCCAAAATGTGCAACAGTTTTCCTGATGATTGGGCTAAAGCTGAACCCATACAGATAGAAACAATCCTCTCCATAAAGCATGCTTTGATCGGTGAAGAATTGGGTTATACTGCTCCGGTAAATAGCAATAACCGTTTTGGGAATACGGATGCAATATTGGTTGGTGGGAACCTGAGCATTATTGAAACACTTGCCGGTAGCTCATCAGACTTAGATACTAAAGATAAAATTTTATTTATAGAAGATACCGGCGAATACCTGTACAGCATCGACAGGATGTTGTGGAATTTAAAACGTAGCGGTAAACTTAAACACCTGAAGGGACTGATTGTGGGTGGGTTTAAAGTGAAACCCGACGATGCAGGAGAAGAATTTGGAAAAAATATTTATGATATCGTACTGGAGAAAGTAAAAGAATATTCCTACCCTGTGGCATTTGATTTTCCGGTTGGTCACCAACGCAATAACATTGCACTCAGATGTGGTGCAGAACATACGCTTATGGTAAATGAAAACGGCTCGGCCTTGCGTACGATTTAACTCTATCGGCTTAGTGATAAGTTTTCGCTTTATAATAGCGACTAATTACTGTTAAAATAATTTCGTGTTTCTGATGATAAAGTATTGGTCATGACTATCATCGCACATCCTAAAAACAAAAAGCAAGCAGCTGCAATTGAGGCTGTTCTAAAAGCTTTAGATGTATCTTTTCAAAAAGAAGAGGCAAGTCCTGATCATCCTGAATTTTTAGCTAAATAAAGTCCGGGGCAGCAAGTGCTGATAAAGGCAAGACAATCAGAATTAAAGATCCTAAAAATATATGGGAAAGTATTTTATAGAAGTTGAAAAACAAGCTAAAAAAGATCTAGAAATACAATACAAATCTGGGGTAAAGCCTCAATTAGAAGAATAAATCAGATTTTTATCGAATTATCTGAACATCCTGAAATCGGAATCGGAAAACCTGAAAGATTGAAATTTGATCTAAATGGTTTTTGGTCAAGGCATATAAATCGTAAGGACAGGTTTATTTATAAAATAGAAGAAATATAGTAACAGTTACCATTATATCAGCACTAGGCCATTATAGCGAAAAATGAAATCTAAGCCGTTTTCACTTCATCCTCGCTATAATCTTTAATATCAGTAATGTAACCGTTAATCAAGAGAAAATCGAACAATGGTTTGGCTTCTGGTGTAATCGGCATATTCTCCGTTGTAATGACCTGATTGGTTTTTTTGTCGAGAAAAGGGTAAGCAAATAACCGCACATTGGTATTAAACATGTCGTTTACGTAACTCAACAATTGACCGGAATAATTTTCGCCACTGAAGTTTTTAGCATTGAATACGAACTTTAAGTTGTTGATGTTTGTAGCTAAGCCAACACTTTTTGGCTTGCACCGTGCCAGGTATTTGGCAAGGCGGTTATGACGGGTAAAATTAGAAACAATCACCGTGTTTCCGGTATCGCACATTTCCTGGGTACGTTTAGCTACTGTTTCTAAATCGATATCATCAGGTGTTTCTTGTGCATCGGTTAAAACATTGGTTGCCAAAACTTCAATCATTACAGCAAGATTTCCCTCTTCTACTTTATTGGTACGTTTAAACTGCTCGGTAGCTTTGTTAAACAGGTTAAAATTAGGCAATGATTTTTGCCCGTATTTAGTCCGTAAAATCATGATATCTTTCTTGTACAAAAGGTCCTTGGCCTGTCGTGGATGCGCATCAGCATCGAAAATGGCAGCAGCCGAGAAATCTTTCATAATCATATACAGATTGAGTAAGATGTTATCTACTCCAGGAAATGCTGGTCCTTTAACCGAAATCAAATCAATTTCTACTGATCCGATGGTTAAATTGTCAGCCAGCGATTCTACCATGATCTTAGGATCTTCGTTATAATAGAAAGCTGCATAAAGCAAGTTTACACCGATGATACCCAGCACACGCTGTTGCATGTTTACATCAGTATCTAACAAACGGACGTGAAAGAATATTTCATTAGGAAAGCCTCCCGGCTCATTTTGGAACCTGATTCCAACCCAGCCGTGGGGTTCGTTGGTACGTTTATAATTTAAAGTCGTTACGGTATCAGCAAAAGCAAAAAAGGTGCGGCTTTCGTACTTTTCGCCTGATAAACGCTCATTAAGCAATCCAAATTCATGGTCAAGCATCTGTAAAAGCCTGTTTTGGCTAACGTACCGTCCATTTGCTTCTGCTCCATAAATAGCATCACTAAAAGTCATATCGTAGGCCGACATGGTTTTTGCTACTGTTCCAGAAGCTGCTCCGGCATTAAAAAAATTTCTTGAAACTTCCTGTCCAGCACCAATTTCAGCAAAAGTGCCGTAGATTCTTGGGTCAAGATTTATTTTGAGTGCTTTGCGTTTCGTATCCAGAATTTCTCTTTCCATACCGCGAAAATACAAAAAATTGAGGTTAAGCTAATTTTAAGTATGTAACTTAAAATCGATCTAAATACCTGACGATTCCACGGCCTTTACCCAGAGTCATTTAGCGTGAAATCTTGCAGAAAGCTGATTCCTTTGTTCAACCAGATAGACTTCTCCACTTCGGTCGAAATGGACGATCCGTATTAAAAAAATAAGGTTAATGCCATCCGGCACTAACCTTATAAAACCTAAACCTAAACTCAATGATTACGAAATCTGCATCAGTCACCAATCAACTTCATCTATAACCCTTCTGATGCAGGTTTTATAATGCTTAAAAACTAAACTATTATGAAAAATCCTCTTCCGAGAATGCTTTATTACGATACTACAATTTCTCTGTGCTGTAATTTTGCTGTATCTTTTTTGCTGATGTTGATCGATAAAATGCCATCTTTATATTCGGCGGTGATTTTATCCCCATCAGCAGTATCAGGTAAATTAAATGATCTGGCAAATGAGCTGTAATCAAATTCTTTACGGGTAAAATCTTTAGCTACCTGGTTTTCATCTTTTTTTACTTCCGCCCAAACAGAAAGCGTGTCTTTTTTTAAATTGATTTGAAAGTCTTCTTTTTTCAATCCCGGGGCAGCCAGCTCAATTACATATGCCGCATCATTTTCATGAATATTCACATTAGGTGATTTATCAACCATTTTGTTTTTACTTACAGCCTCGCTAAACAATGAGTCAAAAACATTGTTAAAGTAAGGAGCAGTGTTACGGGTTCTGTTGTTAAAATTTACAAGTGTCATATCGCTTATTCTTTATTTTTTCTAATTGTTAAATTGATAATTCATCCTATTCAACTTATATACCAATCCAGATATTTATGATATTTAAGACATTTTGGCAAAATAAATCGAAATCAAAAGACAAATTGACAGAAATTAAAGCTTTTTCAGACGAATTCAATTATAAAACAAATATTCATCTGCGCTTTGTTGATTTTGATATGATGGGGCATGTAAACAATTCTGTTTACTTCACCTATCTGGAGATCGCCAGAACTAAATACTGGGAAGAAATTATTAAATGGAATTGGAAAAAGACTGGGATAGTGATTGCGCACGCAGAATTAGACTATATTTTACCCATCGTAATGAATGATAAAATTGCTATCCATGTGAAAACATCAAGGATTGGTAATACAAGCTTCGATCTTGAGTACCAGATTGTAAAGCTAGAGGGAAGTGAAGAAATAATCTGCAGCAAAGGAAAAACAGTTTGTATAGCCGTGGACTATGCCACAGGTAAACCTACGGCGATTCCTGAAGAAGAAAAACAAAAAATGCTGGGTTTTGAGCAATTGAGTAATCAATAGTCATCGTGCTGGACTTTTTTTCACTGAGTTATAAATTCAGTTATTCAAAAATCCGTAGAGCCGCTGTGCTTAACTCTACGGACAGAAAGGAATCAGTAGTCGTCAAGCTGAACTTGTTTCAGCATCTTAAAAACCAATAACTAATGATACCCTGAAACAAGTTCAGGGTAACGAATAAATCAATCTGGAATAATCTTTCCCGGATTTAATATCCCATTAGGATCAAAAACATGTTTAATCCCCCTCATTAAATTAAGGTGGATTTCTGAGTACTTTATGGGCATAAATTCTTTCTGAACCAGGCCAATGCCATGTTCTCCTGAAAGGGTGCCGCCTAAAGCGGTGGTGAGTTCAAATATCTCAGCGATACCCGATTTGAGTTTGTTTTTCCAGTCCTCGTCACTCATGCCTGCCTTAATAATATTTACGTGCAGGTTTCCATCGCCCGCATGTCCGTAACAAACACTCTCAAAGCCATATCTGGCGCCGATCTCTTTAATACCACTTACGAGTTTAGGTAAAGCTGCGCGGGGAACGACGGTATCTTCTTCCTTATAAACCGAATTAGATTTAACTGATTCGGCCATTGTTCTGCGCATCCGCCACAATTCCTCTTTTTGAGCAGCTGTATCTGCAAATAAAAGTTCCGTACAGTGGTGTTCTTCTAAAACGATGTTGGTTTTCTCGCAATTTTTAAAAATATCATCCAGGTCATCGCCATCAAATTCAATCATCAATAAAGCAGCCACATCATCTTTCAAATCAAATTTAATATCATCAAATTTGATTACCCATTCTACGCCTTTCCGTTCCATAAACTCCAGGGCTGATGGTGTTACGCCGGCCCTGAAAATGGCTGAAACTGCTGCACAGGCAGCTTCGTTGGTGCTAAAAGATCCCATCATTAAAACCGATTGACCAGGTTTAGGCAATAGCTTGGTTACGATTTTAGTCACCACACCTAAGGTACCTTCCGAGCCGATCATCAATTGCGTTAAGTTATATCCTGAAGCATATTTCAAGGTATTTGCGCCTGTCCAGATGATATCGCCGTTGGGCAACACCACTTCCAGATTTAAAATGTATTCGCGTATAGTGCCATATTTCACTACTCTTGGACCACCGGAGCCGTGCGCCACATTACCTCCAATAAAACAAGATCCTTTACTACTGGGATCAACCGGGTACAAAAGGCCTTTTTCTGCTACTGCATTAATAAATTCTTCGGTAATCACCCCAGGCTCAACAGTTGCCTGTAAGTTTTCGGTATCAATATCCAGAATGGCCTTAAACTTTTCCATTGATAGCGAAACCCCGCCATAAATGGGCAAGGCAGCGCCACTTAAGCCTGTTCCACCTCCACGGGGTGTAACCGGAACATAATGGGCATTGCAGATCTTCAATAAGGCCGAAACCTCTTCCGGCGTAGTGGGCTTAACCACTACCTCCGGCTGATAGCGTAAATCTTCAGTTTCATCATGGCTATATTTTTCGAGGTTTTCGGTGTCTGTGAAAACTTTATCGGCACCAATTGCTGAGGCGATTTCAGCTAAAATTTCGTTATTAATAGGGGTAAAATTCATTTTAATTTGTTGCTGAATAACTAAGTTGAACAAAAGAATGGCCGATCTGTCCGGGCATTGGCGGATGAAGCTTTTTTATGCCAACATCAATCTTTTCTATAAAGGGGTATTTTTCAATTACTTTTGAGATGATCTTATTCAAAACGGTTTCTAATAGCTTTTGGGTATTTTTCATCTCCGCAGTAATAATATTGTTCAAATCTTCGTAATTAACGGTTTGCGCCAATTCATCATCAAAACCCCTTGGGGTAAATTCGGTTGTTAAATCGATAAGAAAATGATTTCCAGTTAGTTGCTCTTCAGGGTAATAACCATGCAAAGCAAAACATTTCACATCTTTTAAAGCTACAGTTTGTTTGAAATGGCTCATGTATGTTCTTTGAGCTGTAAAATTAAATTTTTATTCATGAATTTAATGCCCATTACCGTAAATTGTTACCTTTGAAATGAACGCGGTTTTTTAACCAGATAATACAAAATTACATGAGCAAATCAGTGAAAAAAGACCTGTATGAGGCGCCAGACTATTATTTATTAGATGAATTATTAACCGATGAACACAAATTAATCCGTGCTACGGCCAGAGATTGGGTAAAAAAGGAAGTGAGCCCTATTATTGAGGATTACGCTCAAAAGGCAGAATTCCCTAAACATTTAATAAAAGGACTGGCCGATATAGGTGCTTTCGGACCTACCATTCCGGTTGAGTATGGTGGTGCCGGACTCGATTATACTGCTTATGGGATTCTGATGCAGGAAATAGAACGGGGCGATTCAGGTATCCGGTCTACCGCATCTGTTCAGGGTTCGTTGGTGATGTACCCTATTTATGCCTATGGAACTGAAGAACAGCGCAAAAAGTACCTTCCTAAATTGGCCAGTGGTGAAATGATGGGCTGTTTTGGCTTAACGGAACCGGATCATGGCTCCAATCCGGGCGGCATGGTTACTCATATTAAAGATGCCGGGAGTCACTATATTTTAAACGGTGCAAAAATGTGGATCAGCAATGCGCCCTTTGCCGATATTGCTGTGGTTTGGGCAAAAGACGAATCAGGCAAAATCAGAGGAATGGTGATAGAACGTGGAATGGAAGGTTTTTCTACACCAGAAACCCATAATAAATGGAGTTTACGCGCATCGGCAACCGGTGAGCTTGTTTTTGATAATGTAAAAGTGCCAAAGGAGAATGTTTTTCCTGAGATTAGCGGATTAAAAGGTCCGTTGGGTTGCTTAAACCAGGCACGTTATGGTATTGCCTGGGGTGCTTTGGGCGCAGCAATGGACTGTTATGATACCGCTTTGCGCTACTCGAAAGAGCGTATTCAATTTGGAAAGCCGATCGGTGGTTTCCAGCTGCAGCAAAAAAAACTGGCCGAAATGGTCACCGAAATTACGAAAGGTCAGCTATTGGTTTGGCGTTTGGGCGCACTGAAAAGTGAAAACAGGGCTTCGGCCGAACAAATATCCATGGCCAAAAGAAACAGTGTTGAAATTGCCCTGGATATTGCCCGTAGTGCACGTCAGATGCTTGGCGGAATGGGTATAACGGGGGAATACTCGATTATGCGCCATATGATGAACTTAGAATCAGTGGTTACCTACGAAGGTACACATGATATACATTTATTGATTACGGGGATGGATATAACCGGATTAAACGCTTTTAAGTAATTCTGATTTATTAATCTTTATCTATCTTAATTTTCACATTACAATCTTAGCTTTGCGCTTTAGATCAAAAAATACTTATGGAATTCAAAAAATATACCTACATCCCCGCCCCACCCGAAGAAGTTTATTTAGCGCTGACCAAGGATATCAGCATAAAATTATGGACCGGTGCCGAAGTGGAGTTTGAAGAAGTACCCGGTTCTGAATTCTCTTTATGGGATGGCGATATTACGGGTAAAAACATCGAATTTACTTATGGGAAGCAAATTGTGCAGCAATGGTATTTTGGAGAAGAAAATGAACCTTCTATCGTGACCATTAAACTTCATGAAGATAAGAAAGGAACTTCGCTGGAATTTCGGCAGACTAATATTCCTGATGAAGACTATGAAGATTTTACGGAAGGAATTCAGGAGTATTATTTAGGTGGACTGATTGATTTCTTTGAAGAATAAACACCGGCATCGCATGAAAACTCAAATTAATACTCTCCTTTTTCTTCTGCCATTGATTATTTTATTCAGTTCTTGCAGAACATATATCACTCCAGCTCTACCCGGAAATAACATGGGCTATCTGCCACGGCAGATGGAGGCTGATAGTATTAAATCTTTAACGCACGCATCAGCAAGTTATGCTGGTGCATCCTCTCCCGGGAATGGTAGCGTTTCATTTGAAATGGGTATGTTAAACGTGAATCGTGCCCATACTTTTAAAGGATTTAATGTTGCATACGGTGCTTTTGGTTATTTTGGAAGTGCAGAACACCAGTATTCAAATGGCAAGAATGATGCTGATTACCCGCCAGCTTTTAACAAAAACATGTATGGATTTGGTTTAAGGACTTCGATAGGTTTCCATAGCACTTCTCTAAATGGAAATACAGATTTTAGATTTATAAACTGGGAAAATGCTTTAAGTACAGAAAGTGGATCATACGCTGATTTTAGGGATGAAATTTATAATGGTAAAGTGTACAATTATGCGGGTGTTTCAAACAGGAAAAGATTTTGGACAACCGGATTATCAACATAAGTGATTTTCAGGGCAAGGCGTAATCACGACATTAAGCATGCCTTTCGGTTTTTTATCGGTGGAACGCCCGGACTAGCTAACAGTTTTAAATATGGCCAGTTTATAAATCTTGAGAAAGTAATGAACAGTTCTTCCGCATGGAATTTCAACTATTTTTTAAATGTAAAGAAAATTACGCTTTCGCTTGAAATGGCCAAAAATATAAATTTTGCCAGTAAGATTTCCCTTGGATATAGGTTCCAATAAAACATATCGAGGCGAATGCTGTTCTGTTATAAATAAAATCAAGTATTATGAACAGAACAATAGGAATTATATTAATGGTTGTAGGTATTGCCATGCTCATCTGGACTGGTTTTTCTTACACTAAAAGAGAAAAAGTTGTGGATGCAGGTCCCATTCAAATATCAGCAGATAAAGAAAAATCTGTAAACTGGCCTCCATATGCCGGTGGTATTATTTTAATAGCGGGTGTAATTGTTTTTGCGACTTCGAAGAACAAGAAATAATATTGAAAAAACTTTCTGGCTATTATTTTAACTGAGTTAAATTATAATCTGGTTGAGCTAGTTAATACGATTTTGTAATTTATTGATTTTTAATTACTTATAATGTATAAAATATATTTATGCAACATAGTTGCATAAATATGAGTCATTATTTTGCAACTATGTTGCAATTGATTAACTTAGTGCTGTTGCAACCGGGGATAAGCCGAACCCCCGTAACCACAGTAGGCATCAATATTAATCAATTATTTTATGAAAAATCAATCAGAAAAAATCACATTGAGCTTCGAAGACCTTCAATTGGAAAGTTTTGTAACCAGTATCGATAGCGAAGTAGCTATGCGTTTATCTGGTGGTTTGGGTAATGTATCTGAGCCAACCCACACTGAGCAAACAGATGACCACCATACGCCACCAGTTAGGTGTACTACTGTGATCTGTTAATTAACACAGGTATTTTCATCTCAAGGCGCTTTAGGGCGCCTTGTTTTGCCAACAAAGCTATTTGCTTAAATCACGGAACAAGTTTTGGATAACGAATTGAGCGGGCAGATTTAGCATTTAATCATTTTGCAATCCAATTTTTTATTATCCTATTTCAATAAAGCCCGCCTCAATCAATAACCTGATTTGCTGAATCATTTTCTTTGTTAACTCCTCCAAAGACTTTTCGTTGGGAGAATCTTCAAATAATGTGGATTTGAGTAATTTTACGAGCTCCTCTCCTTTCATTTTTTCTTTCTCTATTGCATTTAAAATTAACGCGGTAAATACTCCAACACTAATTTCTCTTATTCCGTTTTCATCACTGATTAACAGAAGCATCTCATTTTCTCTATGTTGTTTCGGACGATAAATTTTTATCCGATCGCTTAATCTGAAAAATTGGTGGAGTAACTCCAGATCAGTTAGCTTAAGGTTTTTTTCGGCCTGTTTAAGCCAGTGTTTATGTTTTTGCCCGAAACTGAAATAACCTTTGTGTTTTTTCCATAAATCAACCAAAGTGCTTTCCAGATGAAATGAAGTTGCAATGTCGTCGTTGCGGATTTTAGAAATTTCTGATTCTAGTTTTGCTCTAAAATTGTAAATGTCTTCAGCCTCAAAAGCCGAAAAATCCTTTAATTTCCCCAGTGTTCTGGGATAATATTTTGAAAAAATCGACCTTTTAATTTGAATTTCATCATATTGATGCTCAAGTGTTGATTTTTGATCATTGTGGGGTAACCCGGGATTCAAAATGTTATCAAAGCCTTCCCCCATTAAAATAGCTAAAATAATATAACCCACTCCTGTTTTTCCTGATAACAAGCCATAATCATCAATACCGGATGAAACATAAGTGTTATAACTATTTGTTCTTTGATGGAGTTCTCCGGCCTGATCTAATATTAAATCAATTTGAGACGTTAATTGATAACTTAACAAAACGGGGATCATTCCGCAATACCCGCTCACTAAGGTAAAATCAGTTCGATTTAGCTTCTTTAAATCATCCAGACAGCGTTCCAGGGCGTTTCGGCAATCCGCTTGATAATCTTTTTGTTTTGTAAGCTGCAGGGCCATTTGTCTCGTCAATACAATTCCCGCAGCACCATGCGCCCATGAATTTACATCCGTCATTTCAGGTAAAAACGTCTCCAGCCTCCATTCATGCACGTCAGGCTTATCCAACCTGTGCGGACCAAGCCGCAAGTCCAGCCAGTTTTTAGCAGGTTGGTGGAAATATTGCATTTCGTACCGCAAAGCTTCTTTAGCCAGATAAATCAATCCCGAAGCATTAAAATACTGGCCAACCTGCAGCAACACCCAGGCAATACCCGAGGCGCCATGAGAAAAGCCGGTCATGCTATCATAGGCTTTTTTCGATCTGGAATAGTCCCATTTTAACCCCTTTTCGGAGATCCGTGCTTCTGTAATTAACCGATCGATCAGCAATCTCACCAGGTCTAATACTTGAGGGTGATTGGTGTAGTGATAAAGTAAGTTTAATAACAGCAAATTACCACTGTAGCCGCTTAAAAGATCGGCTTTTAATAATTCGGTTAATTGTTTTTGATGATGGAGCGTTAATGTTAAAGCTTTTTCTTTATAAAACCCACCATTCGTCACTTCATAAATTTTGATGCAGGTGTAAATTACCCCTCCCAAACCGGTATACAAAGCAAAAGATTTAGGGTGAAGCACTTCTTCTGCATTTAAAATCCGGTGCATCGCTTTGTTTATGATACGCAGGTGATCTGCATTTCTATCAAACTGATATAATTGGAGAAAAAAAAGAACGATGCCACAATTACCGTTAAAGAGGTCATAACTTTCCCTAAATTCATATTCTTCCGGGTTGATATAAAATGGCGTTGGCCACCAGATTTCCTGATCAGTTTCTTTGAAATTCAGGCATAAGTCGTCGTAAATCTTATAAAGCTGATTTCTTAATCTTTCGATCTGTTTTGCAGTAAACATTATCAAATACTAGGTGATGGATTCTTCGTGGATAAACTCAAGACAGGTTAATATACAGTACATGATGTAAGCTTCTTCATAATTATAAACACCTAAACGGTTATTATTCATATGCATAAAGCTGGATATTACCTGAAATAATCTATTTTCTTCCAAATCAGACGATCTGTATAGTTTTAGTATACCAATGGTTTCAGATAAATATGCGTTTAAATCATTACCTGCTTCCCTGGCTTTAAGCGCTTGCCAAAACTGGTATGCAGCTTTAACCATTTGAGGTTTTGATGTTTCAAAAACGGTTTCAAACTGGTTTAGCCAAAATAACCTTTGCCTTTCCTTCGGTTCTGTTTGATTAAAGAGTCTGGGTAGCCAGCCTTCTAAAAATAAGTTACACACATTTATTAATGCATCCTTATTCCATCCGGTAGCATATAACAAGGTGAGGTGCACTTTTATAGCCTGTGTGATAAGCGATTGGTTGGTTTTCTTATTGACGATCCAGTTTAAAATATAGGCAGACGAACATTCAAAATATTGTTCTGCCCATGGCATAGTCTCTAAGTTTCCATATCGCTCGACTTCTGGTTCATATTCGGCGATCTGAATGGATTTTATTACTGAACTTTCTGCAGAAAGTGATTTAACGATTGAATGGTGCCGGTTTTCTGTAGCTTTTAACCTCAAACGGATATGATCGCCACCTTCCCAGTAACGTATAAAAAACCAGGGCGCATGCCATTGCTGAATAAAAGGATGAACCAGCTGTTTTAAAAGTTGATCGGCATCTCCATAGTGAAATAGATATACCGATAACCATTTGTCTTGTTGATTTTCCATAAACTGATCAGTTATTGTACCATTGGATCAGGTATTCGCTTACCTTATTCTTATTCTTTGTTGGTTTCGGAAATACCTCTTCAAGGGTAATGTAATTGCCGGCCCTCAACAATAATTTCTTAAACATGGCTAAAAACAATGGGCTATGGAAAGAAAGGTATTGCGGTTTATAATCATCATGCAGGCCTTCCCTTTTGTCATCCGATTGAGTTTGATAAGCACGTTTTCTTAAAAAGATAAATATCTCACGAGGTATTTTACTATTAATGAGCCAGTTGTTTAACCTGATAAAATATTCAAAATCTGTTTCAAACTGATCCTGTTGGGGAATAATGGATGTTTTAATACGCCATGTTTTACGCCTTAAAATAATATTTTGGGCATAAACTATTCTCGGCAATGTAAATAAATCAGGAGAAGGAACGCGATGTCGATCTAGGTAAAACTGGTCAACCAGTTGAATAAAGGGCTGTAACGAGACACGCGCATCGGGATTGAAATGTGCGAGCAGTTGATAAAGGTTAGACCGGTTGTAAAAAGACTCTAAACTTAAATCATAACTGTAAAATTCAGTATCTTCTTTATAAAGTCTTAACACTTCATTTTCTTTATCATAATTTATCCTTAAATCGCTTATGTTAAATTGTTTGCCTAACGGATAAATGTTATTTCCGCCCGGAAGTTCAAGTTCATGAGCCAGCAATGGCGGATGGATGTTCGCATTAAATGTTGAAGCATCGTTCAGTTCTACCTTAACGGCGCCATGATGAAGGTTTTCATTATGCTTGACAATACTTTTGGTAATTTTTTGATCAAAGAGCGATAAAAAGCGGCCGCTCACTTTGCCCATTCCTGGCAATAAAGCGTTGATAACGCCGGCAAAGCCATTTTCATTTTCGCCAAATTGTACAAACATTCCTGTTGCAGCATTTTTAGCTAGGTCAGAGGCAGCTGGCAGGCCATCAAAGAAATTAACGTCTAAATGAATCCGGCTTTCATCATTGTCTTCAATCGCTGATAGTTTCTTCAAAACTGCATCTTTCCAATACTTTAAAGCTGGAAAATCAGTAGTTGAAAGTGACTGTTCTTGTTTTTCAGGCTTTTTTACGTGGAAGTAGTAATTTCTGTAAAAAGTTATCAGGTCTGCTGTTTCATTATCACCGTAGTGCGCTAAAAAGAAATCACGCATTTTTTTACGTTCTTTCCGCATCACATCAAGCGGAAGTAAGAAACTGATCAGTTCATTTGTTTTATCAACAAAATCCTTTATCTGTTGTTCAGGCAGTTCCAGTTTTTCTGTTATAAAGCAGTCTTCGTAAAAAATATGCCTGGCTGAAAAATAGTAAGGAATAAATTTATGGATTGAAATTTTTTCTGCTTCAGGGCTTTCCGGTGTTATTTTTTTTTCTGATGCGCTACTGTAAAAAGGAAGTCCAGCTTCCTGTTGTAATCGGCAAAACACTTCATTTAATTGCTTTTCTGCTTCCTGAAGAATTTGATAGCGCTCAAAAGAACCAGCTGATGAGTACTGATTTCTGTATTGCTGCAGGTTTTGAAAAAGTGTGATAACCGGTATTGCCGATGGCTCCACTCCTTTGAACGATTCCATAAAAAGTAGTAATTTGCTGTCCCATGCTTCGTCCATACCAGAAAACCCTAAGCTCATTTCAAGCATACCCGCTTCAACTAATTTAATGACGTATATCTTGATACTTTCATAATCCGCGTTGTCAACATCCTGATAAAGTCTGAGGATCAATTGTTTAAGTGAGGTAGATTGACGCTGATTTAATTGCCGGTAAACTAATAATTGCAGGCCTTTCGCATTGATCTGCTGAAACGATTCGATATTGTTGATATTGCTTAAGAAGCAGATTTTATCCTTTTTTATTGACGCCGTTATATTTAGTTTAATCAGTAATTGCTCGTTTAATAAAGGATGCCTTTTCAATATTGATTTGAGGTATTCGAATATCGCATTATTTAATTTTAATCGGCTACAAACTCTATGATGAGTCGTTTCGGATATCTCTGATGCACTCAGTGTTGCCAGCCCGGTATAGGTAAAACTACTGAATGGTGAAGTTTTAAAAGTCATTCTGCTCAGGTACCTCATCAAGCTGAATAAAGTCCGGTGTTCTTTCTGTTTAAAGCTTTTAACGTCTTTTTGCGTAAAATTGCTTAACTGCTCATAAAGTAGCGGACTTGATAACAAAAGCCCGTTCTGCAGTTCAGGCAGTTGTGCTGTTGCCTGTATTTTTTGCTGATGAATTTGCTGTTCTTCTTCAAATTTTAGGGAACACTCATTTTTAAAAAGGCTAAGTTGTTGCAACTTGTTTAAATAAAGCTGAAAATCGTGCTGAAGCGTTTGTGGTAATAAAGAAACAGAATGAGGATCAATCTGTTTATTGTTGAATAACTGACGTTTAATATTAATTAACTGCTGTCTAACTTTATCATCCGTCTGAAGATTGATTACAGGGTATAAAGCATCGCATAGTCTGTTTTTGAATTTCTCTTTGTCATCAAAATGCGTTTGATAAGACGATAAAAGATGTTCTGAATCTTTGAGTTGCAGCTGATCAAAAAGTTGATGGTGTAATCCGGCATAACGTACCAACGAATAAGGAAAAATCTGTAAGCTCATATCTATATTTTATTTACCGAGTTCGAGTTGATTTTTGATCAGGTTATAATAACTTCCTTTATTGAGCAATAACGTTTCATGCGTACCACATTCCATTATTTCGCCCTGGTGCAGTACGATAATCTGATCAGCATGTTTAACTGTGCTGAGCCGATGGGCTACAATCAGCACTGTTTTACCTTTAAAAAAAGTATTAAGGTTATTCACTATCGAGCGTTCATTCTGCGCATCAAGTGCATTGGTGGCTTCATCCAAAAAAATATAATCCGGATTGCGATAAATCATCCTGGCGATTAAAAGGCGTTGTTTCTGTCCTTCACTAAGTCCATAACCATCTCTTCCAACTACTGTATCATAACCAAAAGGCATTGAAGAGAAAAAATCGTGCATATTGGCCATTTTTGCTGCTTCATAAAGGCGTTTATAGTCTTTCATCGCTGCACCCGCGAAAATGTTATTGGCTATAGAATCCATAAAAACATAACCATCCTGCATCACTACGCCACAATGTTTCCGCCACAATTTTGCATTTACCTGCTCAAGTTTTTGCTCTCCTATGAAAATTTCACCTTCCGCAAGACCGTAAAACTTTAATAATAACTTGATAAGCGTTGTTTTACCGCTCCCACTTGTGCCTACAATGGCAGTTACTTTTCCAGCCGGAATAAATAGGTCAATATTTTTTAAAACGAAAGGTGCATGCCTGCTCCCGTATCTAAATGACACTTTGTTTAATGAAATATCAACCGGGCCTAAGTTTTTTAGTGGTTCTTTCATATTCAGATCCTCCTCCTCCTCCTGTTGCACTTCATCCATCCGCATTAAACTGAACTTGGTGTTTTGTGATACCCTCGCAAATTCTACCAGTTGGTTTACAGGAGCATTTAGCTGTCCACATACGTAAGTAACGGCTAGCATGCCGCCAAGGGTGATTTGATCATTGATTACCAACATGGCTGCAGCGTATGTAATCAATACGTTTTTGATTTCATTGATAAAAGACCCCACCCCTTGCATGCGTTGATCGAGTTGGAGGGCTTCCTGTTTTAAGTCAAACGACTGGTCCTGAAGGCTTTCCCAGAGCTGCTTTTTATTTTCTTCGCTACCTGTAAGTTTGATTTCCTGCATGGCATAAAAAATTTCCAAAAGCAGCTGTTGATTGGCAGAGAGTACCTTAAATTTTTTCTGATCGATGATTTTGCGCTTCTGCTGAAAAGAATTTGACCATAAGATGCTGCCTGCTGCACCAACAATAAAAAGCAGAAATATTTGCCAGTTGTAATAGCAGAGAACACCACCTAACACCACTAAGGTAATGGCCGACAGGATAAAATTAATGAGGAAATTGGTCAGAAATTCTTCGATGCGCTGGTTATCATTTACCCGCTGCATATTGTCGCCGGCCTGCCGGTTATCAAAAAATGAAAACGGGAGTTTCATCAATTTAGCGAGAAATTCTTTTAGCATGGTAATGCTCGTTCTGGCACCAATACGAAATAGAATCCTGGCCCGCATAAAATCCATCAACATCCTGCCCGAAAAAAGCATTAACTGACCAAGACAGATGAGCAATAGTAAATTGGTGTTTTTAGCATTAATTCCCTTATCAACTACCATTTGGGTAAGTAATGGGATAGTTAACGAAAAGCCACTGGCCAGAAGCAAGCTGATTAGAATGGGGAGCCAACCTTTTTTGTGCATTTTAAGGTAAGGCAATAACGACCATAAGGAAGTTTTATGTTCGTCGGGCGCTTTCAGGTCTTCGAAAGCCTGGGTGGGCTGAAGTAACAAAACGCGCCCTGTATTCCTTTCTGTATTGATTGTCCAGGCAGTTAAAAAATCGTCAACGCTGAGTTTAATTTTGCTATTTAAGGCCGGATCGGCCAGGTAAGTATGTTTATCATTTACTTCATAAAGAACCACATAATGTTCTTTTTGCCAGTGTAATATGCAGGGTAAAGGAATGTTGTTCAGTTTATGAAAAGGTAATTCTGCTGCAAGAGTTTTAAAACCCAGCTGATCCGCAGCATCGGTCAGATTGAGTAATGTTGTTCCCTGCTTTCCGATCCCGCATAACTTTCTTAAATACTGCATAGACAGGTTTTTACCGTGATGAGCTGCAACCATTTTTAAACAAACCGGACCGCAATCCATGGCATCGGGCTGTTTGTAAAACGGATAATTATTTCTACGGATAAAATCTTTAATCATGGAAAAAACCACATTATGTAAATGCAATATAGTTGCAAATATGTAAAATATAATGCAACTTTGATGCATTAATAAAAATAAATTTCAGATGAGAACCAAGGGTTTTGGCATGTGGCAGATGCTGATCAAAAAAGAATTATTACTGAGCTACCGGGATAAAACAGTGCTGATTTCGGTCATTGCCATATGGATATTGTTTATAGCCGCTATGTTTTGTACTTTTTTAAATTACAATGCCAACCATAAACAGCGATTGGAAGCCAATGCTTTATTCAGACAGCAATGGGCGCATCAACAGCGTAATCCGCATGATGCTGCACACTTTGGAACTTACCTGTTCAAGCCCATGCATCTGCTTAATGTTTTCGATCCGGGTATTAATGATTATGCAGGAAATACCTACCGGATAGAAGCACACCAACAGCACGAAATCAGCGATAGTAACGCTGAACACCATGATTCGGCTTTGCGTTTTGCCAACCTCAGCTTCGCGCTTATTTTACAATTGTTAGTCCCCTTGTTTCTGCTGTTTATTACTGCTATCAGTATCACCAGCGAGAAAGAGAACGGCACGCTTAAAATGCTTTTGGCTCAGGGTTTAAGTAGCAGAAAAATGATCTGGGCGAAAGTTTGGGCCAATTACCTGCTTGTCGTAATGATTATACTTCCCGCCTTTTTAATCGTGGCTTTAGCGGTTACTTTTACAGGCGATGCCAGCCTGCTCTTTGGCAGGCTGGTATGGATTTTAGCAACTTGTTTATTATACTACCTGCTAGTTGCTTTACTTGGTACACTTATTTCTGCAGTAAGCAATCATTCAGGGAAAGCATTGTTAGGTGCCTTATGCTTCTGGATTTTCATGAGCATTATTTTCCCTAAAATAGTAACCGGTATAGCCATCCATAACTACCCGTTAATGTCTCGCGCCGCTTTTAATGATTTGGTGGAGCAGGGTTACAGAAAGGGCCTGAATGGAAAAGATCCTTACGCTGACCGCGGAAAACGATACATCGATAGTTTATTGAATAAATATCATGTAGACAGTGTACAGGCGTTACCTTTTAATGTAGACGGCTTTACCCTTCAGTTTAATGAAGATTATCGTACCATGGTCTTTAACCACTATTATAAGACCGTTGAAAACCGTTTTGATCAACAGCGACGTCTTTTAAGCCTATCCGGTATTTTTGATCCCTTTTTATCAACCAAACGCCTTTCGATGGCGCTGGCAGGTTCTGATTTTTATCATCACGAAGACTTTTTTAAACAGGCACAAACCTATCGCAACCACCTGATCAGAAAATTGAATTTACAGTTGGCTATGCATGGTAAGGATGTTAAGGGAGAATATGTGGTAGGACCCCGCTATTTTGGCCAGTTTAAAGATTTCAGCTATCAATTACCCACACTTTACTGTGTATTACAGTTAGAAAAAATTGCTATCGTTTCATTGATTGGATGGATACTTATGCTCATGTTTTTACTTCAGTTCATTGTTTCACGTTCTTTAGCACTTAATTATGCAACTCTTTAAAACCATTTTTTTATTCGAGTTCAGGCTGTTGACCAGGCAAAAATTTATATTGGTTTTAATCGGTTTTTTCGTTGCAGCCGGACTTTACAGTATTTACGACGGTTACCGTTTTACTCAAAAACAATTATTGGCTATTGATAGTCTTCAACATGAATATCAGAAAAAGTATGAGGAAGCTGTCGCAAGTTTCTCTGCTGATACAACTACTGCAGCTGGAAAGACTTTATTTAATCAGGCTGGAATTCCTTCGGTAATTGAGTATAAGAACCCTTTATATGCCATTCATAAGCCTCATTCATTAAGTATTTTATCGATTGGACAAAGGGATTTAACGCCTTATTATGATGTGATTACCCGCAGACGGAATTTTGTTCAAGGTTCAAATGCTGAAATTTCTAATCCAGAGGTGCTTGCATCAGGAAATTTCGATCTCGCTTATGTGATTGTCTATCTGCTCCCCTTACTCGCCATTGCGTTAAGCTATAATATCTTATCAAAGGAGAAGGAACAACAAACGGATAAATTACTTTCTTTGCAAGGGCTGTATTTTGCCAGAATAATTAGCTATAAACTTGTTTTTAGGTTTATGCTGATTGGCGCAATGGCATGGTTTCTCAGTATTGTTGGTTTTGTCAGTTCGGCCTTTTTAATTTCTTTTGATGCGATAGCGGCTATATTGTGGATGCTTAGCATTAGTGTTTATCTTTTCTTTTGGTTTGCGGTTATTTTTTTAATCGTCAGATTAGATCAAAATTCTGTTCACAATGCACTTTATCTTTTAGGAACATGGTGTTTTTTCTTAATGCTCTTACCCGCATTGTGTAACGCCATTGTGCGTTTGCATTATCCCATTCCACTAAAAACCGATGCTGCTGTCGCCTTAAGAGAAAATAGTGAATCGGTTTGGGCATTGCCGCGCAAACTCCTTATCGATACATTTTACCTGAATAACCCCAAATACAGACATTTAAGGACAGCCTCTGACACGAGCGAAAACAATACTAAACGTTTTGCAGCCTACTATGATCTTTTAGGACGCCGAATGACCGCGGTTGCAAAAAATTACAACCAGTATTCTGCAAAACAAAATACATCTTCCAATCATGTAAGCTGGATAAATCCGGCAACTAAAACTCAATATTTATTGAACGGGATTGCTGAAACCGGATTGAAGGATTATCTCTCATATCAGGACCAGGTAAACGCTTTTCAAAAACAATGGGTTGATTTTATGAATGATTATATCATAGCAGATAAAAAACTAAGCTTAAATGATTTAAAAACCCTGCCTGAATTTAAGTTTAAACCAGCACCAGATAAAAATCAGCAAATTCTGCTTGGTATATTCTACCTGTTTTGCATTGACTTATGCATCATTTTTTTTGCCGCAAAACTCCGGATTTAAATTAAAATCACCATACATATAACAAATCAATCACACAAAAAAAAATGAAGAAAAAATTTTACATTATTTTATTTTTACTGATTTCGATACAACAGGTTTATGCACAGCACGAAAAGCGCATTAAATCAGTGCAGGATTCTACGGCCAAAGTACGCCAGCTTAGCGAAGTCCGTATCGATGGTCAGAAAGCAATCAAGCTCAAAAAGGATACTTTATCGAATAGTTTGAGGATGCAGATTCCGCTGTTACAGATGCCCCAGAATATTATCAGCATTTCTGCTGCGCTGATACAGCAACAAGGCGGGGTACAATTAAAAGATATGGCCAGAAATGCCAGTGGTGTATATTTTGGATATAACAGTTCACCTTTCGATAATTCTGCATCAATAAAAGTGAGGGGGTTTAACGCAGCCACCACCATCAATGGAATGCCAAGCCGATTGGTTTTGGGCGCGACGCTTGATGATGAAGCCATTATCGAAAACCTTGAATTTGTTAAAGGACCGGCAGGATTTATCAGTGCGTTGGGTGAGCCTGGCGGAACGTTGAATATCGTAACAAAATCACCAAAAGAAAAACTGCTAAATGTAATGGTCACAGGGGGCAATTACAATTTGTTACGTGCTACAGTAGATTTTGGGAGTGCATTAAAAAGCAAGGGGTTTTCGTATCGCTTCAATACGGCTTTTCAGCATCAGGATTCATATCTCAATTACATGAAAACAGCCAAATATGTAGTAGCACCTGTGTTGCAATATAATTTTAGTCCGCGTACATTTTTGATTGCAGAATATAATTACGTTCGTGGAGAGGTTAGAAATGGATCTTCCATTAATAAGTTGCGTCAGGATAAGGATGTGCTGCAAGATCCGATCAGCTTAAATTTCAGTGCGGGAATTGGTTTACCTTTAAGTGTTTCGCAAACGCACACCTTCAGGTTTAATGCTGTTCACAAATTTAATGAGAACTGGCAGCTTACCTCACAATCGAATTTTGTGAAAGCACCCGCCAACCAGTGGTACATGGTATCGGCCAATAACCGGACATCGATCAGTTTTAACGCGCAAGGCAAAACCAACCGCATTGCAAGCAATTCCAATATGTTGGGCGAAACCTATAACACCAACCTGTTTCTGTCTGGTAAATTTAAAACCGGTACATTTAAACACACCCTATTAATCGGTAGTGATTATACTACAGGTAAAGATTCACTATCAACCTACTACGGAACCAACTCCTTCCCTTTTGAACGGAATAATCCAGATTTTTATGTAAATGCGAATACCGTAGGCGTCACTAAAAGATCAATCAGGCAAGAGAATCACATTCACTATTCAGCAGCCTATGTTTATGATAATATCGCCTTTGACAAATTTCTACTGACCGTTGGGGCGCGTTATACCGATTACCGTAACCGCAATATTTTAACCACTACAAGAGGCCCGCGCTTGCCAGATTATTACAGACAACATGCTTTCTCGCCCCGTGCTGCGCTAAGCTTTATGCCTGATTCGACTTTGTCTGTCTATTTTCTTTATGATCAATCATTTGTACCTAAAACCGGTCAGGTAGTAACCGAAACCATTGATGGCCCACAGGAAGGACAAAAAACAGTTACCGCATCAAAACCTGTAGAACCCGAACTTGGAAATAATTATGAAATTGGCATCAAAAAAAACTGGTTTAATGGCCGGTTATTAACTACATTAAATGGCTTTCATACAGTAAAAAGAAACGTAGCAGCCAGAGATTTCAGGAGTTATGCAGCTGCTGCAGGAGCCATAGCCTATTATCTTCAGTTGGGTGAGGTAGTGAGCAATGGTTTTGAAGTAGACGTGATCGGAAACATTACTGATCGGCTGTCAATGATCACAAATTACACTTATTTGGATGCTAAAATAACCAAAGATAATAACCTAAACCCGACGGCCGATGATCCCTCAATTGTTGGACAGAAAATGCCTGATGTCCCTCAACAGGTATTTAACACCTGGTTACAATATAGCATTCCTTTAAATGGCTATCATAAAATCTCCATCAGCGCAGGGCAAACCACTATTGCAAAACTTTCCGCAATCAGCCAGAGGGATACCTATCTGCCCAGCTACACCAAGTTTGATGCAGGCTTGAGTTTCATCAGCCCTAAATACATGTTCAGGGTGATTGCAGATAATTTAACTAACAAACGATATATAGCATCGGGAGATATCACAACGGATTTTCCGTACACGGGCAACAATTATTTCTTTGTTGAAGGAGAACCTTTTAACATCAGGCTCTCAGTAGGCCTAAAATTCTAACTTTAAAATATTTCAGAATTTGTATTTGTAAATGATTTGAAGTAAAAATCATTGCGCGAAGGCTTTTTCAGCGGAGGAAGCGCATCGAGTTAGCCTGGCTTTAAGATTGCAAGGCTAACTCGTTTCTTCCGCTATGAAAAAGTTATATCTCGTAACTATATACCGATCTTATCGCATCTCTTAGGTTATATTTTGAGGCCATCACTTCTCCGTAAGCACCTGCACTTCTGATCGCAAAAATATCCCCTCTAAAGGATTCCGGTTGTTCTACCTCTTTGCCAAAACAATCGGTACTTTCACAAATTGGGCCAACGATATCGTATTTTACGACTTCGGACGCTGGGCTCCGGACTCCGGACTGACTAAGATTCTCTATTTTATGATAAGCCTGATACAATGCGGGACGCATCAATTCGGTCATCCCTGCATCTAAAACAACAAAGTTTTTCTTCTTTCCGTTTTTAATATACAGTACACGGGTAATTAATGATGCTGATTGACCAACCAAAGCCCTGCCCAGTTCAAAATGCACCTCCTGACCAGGTTTAGTGCTTAAGAATTCATTGAATATTTTAAAGTATGATCCGAAATCAGGAATTTGATGATCGGGATTGTGGTAATCGATCCCTAAACCACCACCTACATTCAATACCTGAAGTTTAAACCCCTTATCTTCAAACCAAGCGGCAAATTCATTTACACGAACGCAAAGGTTTTTATATACATCCAGATTGGTAATCTGCGAGCCGATGTGAAAATGAATACCGATAAACTTAAGGTTTTCTGAAGCTTTTAGGGCATCGGCGCATTCAGTTAAATCCCATGAATTGATCCCGAATTTATTTTCATCTAACCCTGTTGTAATATTATGATGGGTATGTGCATCAACATTTGGATTAATGCGGATGGCAACCTGAGCGGTTTTACCTTTTTTAGCCGCCAGTTCATTTAATACCGCTAATTCCTGGATAGATTCTACATTAAAGCAGAAGATATCAAGATCGAGGGCCTCATTAATCTCTTTGTCAGATTTACCAACGCCGGCAAAAACAATTTTTTTATTGTCGAAACCAACCTCTACTGCTCTTTTTACCTCGCCGGCACTGACGCAATCTGCACCGAAACCAATTTCTTTGATCTGTTTTAACACTATAGGATTGAAATTTGCCTTTAATGCATAATGGATGTGAAATTGATAAGGAGCTGCTGCATCTGCACAAGTTTGCAGGGTTTTTTGCAACAGATCGGTATCATAGTAGTAAAAAGGCGTTTCAATATTGTTAAACTTTGATATATCTTTATCGGCAAACATGTTCAAATTCCTTGTTATAATTTTAATTTTATTCTTTGCGCTAATTTATTTGGGTAACTACCTCGATTTAAAGCATGGAAGAATTACCCGGAAACAATACAATGGGAAAATCCGATTTTTTATCGTATTGCTATTATTGTTACTGTTTCTTTTGTTTATAAAAAAATGAAGATAGCAGCCGCCATATTTATTGTGCTTATTCTTTCTGCAGGATTATTTAATTCTTACAAAAAATATAAAAACGGTTTGTTACCAGCAAACTTTCTGGCTTTTCATTGCCTTGTCGGCTTGCTGGTTGTAATCGGCGCCTTTTTCTTATTATTCGAATAACCTGTTGTGTAAGCTTCTCAAAGCTTCTGTTTTATATTCGCTTAAAATTAAAAGAGAAACGTTATAGTTACTTCCTCCATAAGAAATCATACGGATCGGAATGTGTTTTAATCCTTCTAAAACCCTACTGGCGAAACCGTGTTTCTCTGAACCAAAATCGCCCACTACACATACAATACTGTGGTTGGTATCTACTTCAACAGTTCCAAAACTTTCCAGTTCTTCAATAATCTGTGGCAAATGCGCGGTTTCATCAATGGTTAAAGATACGGCAACCTCAGAAGTGGTAATCATATCAATCGGTGTTTTGTAGCGTTCAAAAACCTCAAAAACCCTGCGTAAGAAACCATAGGCCAGCAACATCCGGCTGGATTGGATGCGGATTGCCGTAATACCATCTTTAGCGGCTATTGATTTAATTTTACCTTTTTCGCTATTATGGGTAATTAAAGTGCCAGCAGCAGAAGGTTCCATGGTATTCAGCAAACGAACCGGTATCTTATATTTCTGTGCAGGGAAAACAGATTGAGGATGTAAAATTTTGGCCCCAAAATAAGCCAGCTCAGCTGCTTCATCAAATGATAACTGCGCAATTGGTTTAGTTCCTTTAACAATACGTGGATCGTTATTATGCATCCCGTCTATATCCGTCCAGATCTGAACTTCCTCGGCCATAATTGCCGCGCCCAATAAAGATGCGGTATAATCACTACCGCCACGGCGTAGGTTATCAACTTCACCAAAACTGTTACGACAGATGTAACCTTGTGTAATGAAGAGTTTATTGTCTTTATGTTGTTCCAGCAACGGCATTAAGTGCTTTGTGGTAAACGGAATGTCAGGTTCATTATCCTCATCCGTTTTCATAAAATCCAAAGCAGGCAATAGTACAGATGGTACGCCAATGGATTTTAAATAAATATGGTATAAAGTGGTTGATAAAAGCTCCCCTTGTGCCAATACCACTTTCTCTTCAATTGATGTGAAAATATCATTGGCTAAACCTGCCAAAAAGTTGAAGTGATAATCGATTACTTCATTGCCCTGTTCCTGAAATTCGGCAGCAGGCAATAACTCAATCACAAACGTTTTATATTTTTGATACAGGTTTTCTACGGCTTCGCTTCCCTTCTTCTTATCGCCAGCTAAAAAATGAGTTGCAATTTCTACTAAACTATTTGTAGTTCCAGACACGGCTGATAAAACTACAATCTGCTCTTCATTTGGATTAATGATATCCAACAATTTCGTCATGCGCTCGGGACTACCTACAGAAGTACCCCCAAATTTTAATATTTTCATTTACTTGCTAATGGTTTTAAAAGGTAACGAAACGTTCAGTTTTTTTATCCCAGGGCTTGGTTTAAAAGTTTATGATGATTTCGTTTATTTATAAACTGTTTCTAATCCATGATTATGCGAGGAGAACCTTACTGATTTTGCAACGATTATGAAAAAAGTTAAAATCGCCTCACATTAATAATGGATTTTCTTTATTATTGTATCGGGGCGTGAAATTAAACAAAAGCAGCTTAAAAGCAACACCCTCAACAAAATAAAATTTGGATGAATTGAAATAACTATCTTCAAACCAAACCTCATCCATTAAAATTTGTTCATCACGAGATATTAAACTAAAAAAAACAGCTCAATGCAGGCAATTGACCAATCAACGCAAGCCACCATTAATCAATGGTTAAATGGAAATTATGATGAAGATACCAAGGCTGAAATCCAGTCCCTTGTAGATAAAAATGCAACAACCGAACTAACTGATGCATTTTACAGAAGTTTGGAGTTCGGAACTGGCGGTTTACGTGGCATTATGGGTGCAGGTTCTAACCGTATAAACAAATACACCATCGGAACGGCTACACAGGGATTAGCCAACTACCTAAACAATAAATATCCAAACGAACAGATCAAAGTGGCGATTGCGCACGATAGTCGCAATAATTCAGATTACTTTGCAAAAATCACCGCCGATGTGTTCTCGGCCAATGGCATATACGTATATTTCTTCTCTGGATTAAGACCAACGCCAGAGCTTTCTTTTGCTGTACGTCATTTTGGTTGCAAAAGTGGTGTAATGTTAACGGCATCGCATAACCCTAAAGAGTATAATGGTTACAAAGCTTACGGTGCTGATGGAGGTCAGTTTACTTCTCCCGATGATAAACTGGTGATTGATGAAGTAAATAAAATTAAAAGCATAGATGAAGTAAAATTTGATCGCGTTGATGCAAACGTTCAATTGATTGGTGAGGAGGTTGATCAGTTATATCTGGATGGCATTACAGCGCTATCGATTTCCCCTGATGCGATTAAAAGACAGCAGGATTTAAAAATTGTATACTCTCCTATCCATGGAACTGGAATTACATTGGTTCCTAAAGCTTTAGCGCAGTTTGGCTTTACGAACGTAACTATTGTTGAAGAGCAAAGTACGCCTGATGGTAATTTTCCAACTGTGGTGTATCCTAACCCGGAAGAAAAAGATGCATTGACTTTAGCGATGAACAAAGCTAAAGAAATAGATGCTGATTTAGTTCTGGCAACCGACCCTGATGCTGACCGCGTGGGTATTGCCGTAAAAAACAATAATGGCGAATGGGTATTGCTTAACGGTAACCAAACAGGCAGTTTGTTGATTAATTACTTATTATCTGCCTGGCAGGATAGCGGTAAATTGGATGGCAATCAGTTTATTGTAAAAACCATAGTAACCTCTAACCTGATCGAAGAAATTGCCAAAAAGAAAAATGTAACCTACTATAATACGTTAACCGGATTTAAATATATCGGGCAGTTAATGACCGAACTTGAAGGCAAAAAGTATTTTATCGGTGGTGGTGAAGAAAGCTATGGCTACCTGATTGGTGATTTGGTGCGCGATAAAGATGCTGTGGTTTCTGCCGCTTTCATTTCTGAAATGACGGCGTATTATAAAGATAAAGGTGCTAGTTTATATAATGCCCTGTTGGATATGTATGTAGAGTATGGCCTTTATAAAGAAGACCTGGTTTCGCTAACCAAAAAAGGTAAATCCGGTGCTGAAGAAATCAAAGCCATGATGGTTAAATTCAGAGAAAATCCGCCTGCAACTTTGGGTGGTTCTAAAGTATCGGTATTAAAAGATTATGAATTAGGACAGGAGACAGATTTATCAACCGGAAAGATAACCAAACTGGATTATCCTACCTCCGATGTTTTACAGTTTATTACTGAAGATGGCAGTATTGTTTCAGCCCGCCCGAGTGGTACAGAGCCAAAAATTAAATTCTATTGCAGTGTAAATGCACCTTTAGCCGATAGAAAAGATTTTGATTCGGTTAATGCAAAGCTTGAAGAGAAGATCAAAACGGTTATGGCTGATTTACAGGCATAATTTTAATGCTTAATTATAGTAGTAGTTGTCACATCGAGCTTGCCGAAACGCCTTTTAAACATTCAAAAGAGGTTCTTCGCCTAGCTACCATTGACATGATCTACTAGTCGGTCGTCATCCGATAGTAATCGGATCTCGTGCATTGGGGAAACTTAATACAAGCGTTTTAAGATTGCCATCAAGCTGGGAATGACGACTTCTTTTTTAGGATTTTATAACCTCAACTGGTCTTAGCGTCTCGCTAAGACCTTTAATTCCTATATAGGGACGGATTAGTACGGAGGATTTCGATCAATGCCATTTTACCTTATGTTTCCAATAGTGAGCGTTACAATTCTTATACTTCTTCTATATCGGGACTTGGTGATGTAAATTTATTTGTCAGAAGTCAGGAGACTTGGTCAGCAGGTATAAAACGGACAATTTTGAACGCTGAACTTCTGAGGTTTTAAGTAATGAATAATGCAAGAGTTCAAAAATTACTGTCGAAATATGTGATGCATATGTTCTATCCGCCCAAACATCCTACTTTCGGACATCTGACCCCGGACTTTTCCAAACATTAAAGATCTAAATAAATACCTTGTATATTTACATCTTTAAAATAATATTATGAATAAAATCACAATTTATTTAGCTACGTCCCTGCTAGCTGTTTCTATATTTTCGGCTTGTAAACAAGAAAGAAAGCTTCCATTTTATGGGGAACGCCATGCTGAAACGGTTAAAGATGCCGCTGGTGTGGAGAAAATTGACACTGTTTATCAAACCATTCCTGCCTGGTCTTTCCTGAACCAGGATAGTGTGGTCACTACAAATAAGGCTACTGATGGAAAGGTTTATGTCGCCGATTTCTTTTTTACTTCCTGCACCACCATCTGCCCTACCATGCACCGCAATTTAATGACGGTTTACAATGATTTTAAAACCAATCCCGACGTAATGTTTGTATCACACACGATTGATTTTAAATATGACAAACCTCATGTTCTGAAAAAATATGCTCAGAAACTAGGTGTTGATGGGCCGAAATGGTTATTTCTTTACGGCACCAAAGATAGCGTATATACCTTGGCCGAAAAGAACTACTTAGTTGCTGTTGGGGAAGACAGTACAGCTAAAGATGGTTATATCCACCAGGGTTATCTGGTTTTGATTGATAAAGACAGGCGGATTCGCGGCGCTTATGATGGTACTAAAGCAGACCAGGTAGCGCAATTAAAGAAAGATATTCCGGTTTTACTGGCAGAGTATAAAAAGTAATCATCAGTCTTCATCCCGATCCGTTAGGGATGAAGATTTTACAATAAACATCCATGCGCAAGTACATTATCAATGCACTCTTTTTTATTTCCCTGGTTGCCATTGTCGTTTCCTGCCAGAATCAGGAGACGATTGACCTACAGAACTACATGTCGAATGGAAAAGATATCTATGAAACTAAATGTCAGAACTGCCATGGTGAAAATGGTGAAGGTTTGGGTCAGCTCGCTCCCCCGTTAACTGATTCTGTGTTTTTAAAGGCAAATAAATCCCGTTTAGCATGTTTCATTAAAAATGGAGTAAATGAATCATTAGTTGTTAACGGTAAAGAATACAAGGAAAAAATGCCTGCTTTTCAAGAACTGGCTGATATTGATGTTGCGCAGGTAATGGTTTACATTACCAATTCGTTTGGCAATAAGCAGGGATTTGTGCCTTACTCGCAGGTTTCAACAGATTTGGAAAATTGCAAGTAAATATCATTTCGTATATTTAAAGTATGACAACGATAACTCTTTAATTTCCAGATAGCTTAGGTAGGTATGAGCATGATATGTTACATTTCATCGCAGCAAAGCTTTATGAATCTGGAAAATGATCATTAGGTCAAGCTGCTGCTATGGCTGACTTATCTGTACGTATCTTTTCTGAATATCAGATTATGATGTTTCGTTAATCAATTATTCTGTTTCAGAAATGTTAAAAGATGCAGGGAAAATATGAAATCGTAATCATTGATACAACCTGTTTCATTTTATTGGAAAATATCGGAGAGCTTAATCTTATAAAATCTCTTAGTCAACACAACTATAATCGCAAAGGAATTTGTTTCCTCTTTGCCTGATTGGATTGAAATCAGAACACCAAAAAACATTTCATTTCAAAATTCCCCGGATCTCGACGCTGGTGAAGCAAGCGCTATTGCATTAGCAACAGAATCAGGATGTTCTCTTCTCATTTTAGATGATAATAAGGGAAGCAAAGCAGCCGAAAGGTTACAGCTTCTTTATACGGGTACATCAGGCATAATTTTAAAGGCAAAAAATGTTGGTTTGATTACTTCAGTAAAACCTATCTTTCAAAAAATACAACTGACAAATTTTAGATTTTCTTAAAAGGTGCTAAATGAAATATTTGCACTCGCTAATGAATAGTATTATGACTATTGTAATAAAAAACCCATCTTTGCGCAAAATGCAGGTTGTTCTATCGCTGTTCCGAATAAAATCGGAAGAGAGGAAAGTCCGGGCAACGCAGGGCATCCCGCTTTCTAACGGAAAGGGGTTCAGGAATGAAAACCTGGACCACGGATTAGTGCAACAGAAAATATACCGTCCCGGTTTTACATCGGGATAAGGGTGAAAACGTGCGGTAAGAGCGCACGAGCATTGCAGGCGACTGCAGTGGTTTGTAAACCCCGGGAGTTGAAAGACCAAATAGGCTAACATCCTGACTTACCGTCGGGATAAAGGGCTGCCCGTCCGATGTTAGTGGGTAGGTCGTTAGAGATAAACGGCAACGTTTATAGTAGATAAATGATAGAAATCCTGAGCAATCAGGAGACAGAACCCGGCTTATAGACCTGCATTTTTTTACTCACTTAATAAAATGCGCTTGGCTTCGCCAAGTTTAGCGTCTTCCGACTCACCTAATACAGGAAACTTCAAATCGAGGCTTTTTAATTTGTCTTCAATAATTTCGCTAATTGCCAGCCTGGCGAACCATTTTTTATCAGCAGGAATAATGTGCCAGGGCGATTCCGGTGTGCTAGTTTCGTTAATTGCCTGTTCGTAGGCATTCATATATTGATCCCATAATGCCCTTTCTTCAATGTCTCCTGAAGAAAATTTCCAGTTTTTGGTGGGGTCATCAATACGTTCTAAAAAGCGTTTTTTTTGCTCATCCCGGCTTACATTTAAAAAAAACTTTAAAACAACTGTTCCATTGGCTGATAAATGTTCTTCGAAATTTTTAATGCTCTTGTAACGCTGTTGCCAGAAATTTTTGCTGATCTTTTTAACATCACTAAGGCCTGGTATATTTTCGTTTAAAATATATTCGGGATGCACCTTGCAAACCAATACATTTTCATAGTGGGAACGGTTATGGATCCCGATTCGTCCACGTTCAGGCAGCGCCTTATAATGTCGCCACAGAAAATCGTGCTCATATTCTTTTTGCGTAGGCGTTTTAAAGCTATAAACCTGGCATCCCTGTGGGTTTAACCCGCTCATTACATGCTCAATGGCACTATCTTTACCGGCAGCATCCATAGCCTGGAAAATAATCAGTACCGCATGTTTCGCGGAGGCATACAATTTTTCCTGTAAATGACTCAGCGATATTTTCGAATTTACCAGGGCATCTTTCGCTTTTTCTTTGTTATAACCGCCTGTAAAATCAGTTTTATGGTTTTTTAAGGAAAATTTCTTATCTCCCTGTACAATTAAGCCTTTAAATTCATTTTTCATCATTATATTATTTCCGGGTAAACCGATTCGTCGATAATTTAAATATAGAACTAAAAAATAAGTAAATTAAATCCGTTAATTTGCATACAGAGTTTTTTATATTTAGCGCCACAGCTTTTACCTTAAGATTATCTTATCCAATATGTTTAAAGAGATAAAAAACAAGTACTTACGTTATTTTGCCCTATTTTTATTTTTTATAATAATTTTCTTTTCCGCTTTGCAATTAAACTTTTTGTGGTTGTTTGGCTATTCTCCGAGTGTTCGGGATATTAAAGCACCTACGCTACGTGTGGGTTCTGAACTTTACACTGCAGACGGCAAACTGATTGGAAGATACTTTAAAGAGAACAGAACGCCTGTAAATTACAATGATATTGCACCGAGTGTAATACATGCCCTGGTGGCTACCGAGGATGTACGCTTTTACAAACATTGGGGTATTGATGTGCAAGCCGTGGGGCGGGCAGTTGCTGGCTTAGGGAAAGATGGCGGTGCCAGTACCATTACCCAGCAATTGGCCAAAAACCTCTACCGCACGCGTTACAATAAATCGCAGGGATTATTGATTAAGATACCTTTGGTGAGAACCTTGATTGTAAAGTTAAAGGAATGGATGACGGCGGTAAAATTAGAAGCCAACTATTCTAAAAATGATATCATTACCATGTATCTGAATACCGTTTCTTTCGGTAACAATGCTTACGGCATAAAAACGGCCAGTAGGATTTACTTTGATAAAGAAACCAAAGACCTGGCCACTACAGATGCAGCGATGCTTGTAGGGATGTTAAAAGGAACTACCTTATATAATCCAACCAAAAATCCTGAAAAAGCTTTGGAAAGAAGAAATGTAGTGTTGGCACAAATGAACAAGTACAACTACCTTAGCAAAGATAGTTTGACCCAATTATCAAAGGAGCCTGTTAAATTAAAGGAAGGTAAAATGCAGGATGGCAGCGACGGCGATTCTTATCTGAGGGCAGCTGTGGCGAAATATTTAGAGAAATGGTGTAATGATAACGGTTACGACCTGTATGAGGATGGGTTAAAAATTTACACAACTATCGATTCAAAACTGCAGAAATATGCTGAAGAAGCTGTTGCCGATCAGATGAGAATTTTGCAGCGCAGGTTTTACAGCGTTTGGGGCAATGAAGATCCATGGTACGATTCGGAAAAACACAAAGTTGATTATCCGGATAGAGCAATGAAAAACCTGCCGATTTATGCACTTTTGCAAAAAAAGTTCCCCAACCATCCAGATTCTGTTACTGCCTATTTCAATAAAAAGAAAAGGATGCAGGTTTTTACCTATAAAGGCGACCGTGATACTTTGTTCTCTACTCTGGATTCGATCCGTTATTACGGAAAAATCATGAATACCGGAATGATGACCATGGAGCCTGCAAGTGGAAAAATTAAAGTTTGGGTTGGCGGTATCGATCACAAATTCTTCAAATACGATCATGTTAATCAGGCTAAACGCCAGGCAGGTTCTACCTTTAAGCCATTCGCTTATTTAACAGCTTTAGAACAAGGGATGAGTCCTTGCGATAAATTTACCGATAAACCGGTTAAAATTGCCTATCAGGACAAAGGTGAAACTAAATATTGGGAACCGAAAAATGCCGATTATAGTGTTTCTTATCGTGAAATGAGTTTGCGCTGGGCAATGGCTAAATCGGTAAATACCATTACTGCACAGGTAACCGAAAAGGTGGGTTGGGATAATGTAGTTAAGTATGCACATGAATGCGGGATTGACAGCCATTTGGAGTCCGTACCTTCCGTAAGTTTAGGTTCGAATGATGTTACCGTTTACGAAATGGTAAAGGCTTATGCTACCTTTATGAATAAGGGAATTAAAACAGATCCCATTTTAGTGGAAAAAATTACCGATCAGGATAATAACCTAATTGACGAGTTTAAGCCTAAAACAAAAAGGGTTCTGTCAGAAGAAATTGCCTGGTTAATGACCTATATGTTCCGTGGTGGTATGGAAGAACCTGAAGGTACCTCACAGGCATTGTGGGAATGGCCAGACTTGTTCAGAAAAAATAATCAGATTGGCGGTAAAACAGGTACCTCATCCGATTATGTAGATGCCTGGTACATGGGCTTAACCAAAGATTTGGTAACCGGGGTTTGGGTGGGTTGCGACGAAAGAACCGCACACTTCAAAAATGGTGAACAGGGAGAAGGATCAAGAACGGCACTACCTATTTTTGCCAAGTTTATGGAAAAGGTATACCTCGATCCAAATTCAGGTTATACTTATGGCCCTTTTCCAAAAGCTACCGTTGATATTACCCGTACTTACAATTGTCCTAGTCCGAGAGTTGTTAGGGATACTACATCAACCGATAGTGTAGCTGTTGATTCTACTGATTTTACCGTCCCTACCGAATTGCCGGTTACTACTGAGCCGGTAAACAATGAACCTGAAGTTAAAAAAGAAGAAAAGAAGACAGATCCTGTTCAAAATCCCGTTACTCCTACCGTTCCACTTACCAGAAAAGAAGAACGTGAATTGAGAAGAAAACAACGTCAGGAAGAGAAGGAGAAAAAGAAAAACGAAGAAACTAATCAGCAATAGTTTTTTGGACAGGAATAACAAAATAGTTTACCATACGTGTAAAATAGCGAGTATGATTTTAAAAAAGTGTTAAATTTTTAATACTCTTTTAAACAATTATTACTTTTATTTCCAGAACTTTTTACCATTTCATTTTCATAATTTTTTGAACAAACATCACTAAAACCACATATATGAAAATAGGCTCTACTTTATTTAGGCGATATTCTCCTTTGTTGCTCCTGCTTATTCTTTCTTTTTCAGTTAAGGCCCAATACTTTGGACAAAATAAGGTTAGATATAAAAAACTCGACTTCAAGGTTTTACAAACGCCTCATTTTGAGATCTATTATTATATCAAGAATGATAAACTTTTAAAACGTTTTTCGCAGGAAGCCGAAACCTGGTACAAAATGCACCAGGAAGTTTTTAGAGATACTTTTCTTAAGAAAAATCCTATCATTCTATATAACAACCATCCCGATTTCCAGCAAACAACGGTACTTAACGGAGAAATTGGAATCGGTACCGGTGGGGTTACCGAGGCATTAAAAAACCGTGTAATTATGCCTGTTATGGAGTTGAATAGCCAAACCAGACACGTTTTAGGCCATGAGCTGGTTCATGCTTTTCAATACCATTTGCTGTTAGAGAAAGATTCGATCAGTTTAGAGAATGTCGGACAAACGCCACTATGGATGGTTGAAGGGATGGCCGAGTATTTATCCATCGGAAAAAAAGATGCATTTACTTCCATGTGGATGCGCGATGCCATGTTAAACCGTGATATACCTTCGTTAAAAGATTTAACCAATTCCAATAAATATTTTCCTTACCGTTATGGCCAGGCATTTTGGACTTACATCGGTTCCCAATATGGCGATACCACCATTGTTCCGCTATTTAAGAATACGGCAAAATATGGTTATGAAAATGCCATAAGATATACCTTCGGCTATGATGATAAAACATTATCGGGTTTATGGAAAAATTCCATTGATGCACATTATAAGCCGATGTTGAAAGCAGATAGTTCGCAGATTAAAATTACCGGTACAAAAATTATCGACAATAAAAATGCCGGTAATATGAACGTCGCCCCTGCCCTAAGTCCGGATGGAAAATATTTGGCATTTATGTCTGAGAAAGATCTTTTTGGTATAGATTTATTTCTCGCCGATGCCAAAACCGGCAAGATTATCAGAAAACTCAGCAGCCAGATCTCCAATGGGCATATTGATGATTTCAATTTTATAGAATCTGCTGGTGCATGGTCGCCGGATAGCAAACAATTTGCCTTTAGCATTTTTAGTCATGGTAAAAACCAGATGATGATTATTGATGTTTCGAACGGATCTACCATATCTCAAACGGCCATGGGGCAGGTACAACAGTTTGGTAATTTAACCTGGTCACCCAATGGAAAAGATATTGCTTTTTCAGGCATGGTTGAAGGTCAAAGTGATATCTTTTCTTATAATCTGGATACCAAAGCAGTAACCCAGATTACCAACGACGTTTATTCTGATTACGCCCCAAATTACTCGCCCGACGGTAAAAAACTGGTGTTTTCATCTGATAGAGCAGCCATTCAGGCCAATACAATTAATGCCGTGCTGCCTATAAACCTTGCTGTTTATGATATTGCTACTAAAACGGTAAGTAATTTAGATGTTTTCCCTGGAGCGAACAACCTGAATGCCCAGTTCTCATCAAATAGCCAAAATATCTATTTTTTATCAAATAGAGATGGGTTTAGGAATTTGTATAAATACAACTTTGCTGATCATTCGGTTGATCAGTTAACCGATTATTTTACTGGAATTAGCGGGATTACTGAATTTTCTCCTGCCATCTCGGTTTCGGCAACCGATGATATTGTTTATAGTTATTATCGCTACCAGCGTTATACCCTTTATAATGCTAAACTAAGCAGCTTTACAGCGAAAAGAATTGGTAATCACGAAGAAAATTTTGATGCTGCCATTCTTCCTCCAATGGAAAACATTGGCGTAAATATCATCAATTCTAATTTAAATAATTTCGACCGTTTTGAAAAAATAGTTGCCGATTCCATGAAAACGGTACCTTATAAACCAAAATTCAGGTTAGATTATTTGGCAAATAGCGGTGTAGGTGTTTCAACCAGTCGTTTTGGAACCGGCGTTGCTGGCGGAATTGTAGGCATGTTCAGCGATATTCTGGGTACCAATCAAATTATTGCCAATATTTCTGTAAATGGTGAAATTTACGATGCTGGTGGATTAGTTGGTTACATTAATCAGAAAAGCAGGATAAACTGGGGGGCAGCCGTTTCGCATATCCCTTACGTATCTGGTTTTAGGTCTTATGGCTATCAAAACATACCTACAGGAGATAATACTACCATTAATGCACTGGCAGACAGGACAGATATTATCAGGACCTTCGAAGATCAGTTTCAGGTTTTTGGGGCTTATCCATTTAGTAAAATACATCGTTTTGAGTTAGGGGGCTCATTTTCGCATTATGGCTATAGGATTGATCGATATAGCAATTACTATAACGCTGACGGGTACTACATTGGTTCAGATCGGAGCCGGATTTCTAACGATGTAGCTTCTAATGATTATGGAATTCCATTTAATTCTTTTACACTGTATCAATTAAATGCCGGATTTGTAGGCGATAATTCAATATTCGGTCTTACCGGTCCGCTTGATGGTTTCAGGTACCGTGTAAGCGGCGAAAAATATTTAGGCACTTACAACTTCGCCGGTGTAACAGCAGATCTCCGTAAATACTGGAGGGCTAAGCCGGTAACATTTGCGGTAAGAAGTTATAATACCTTAAGAATTGGTAAAGATGCAGACAGGCTTTACCCAATGTATGTCGGTTATCCCTATCTGATCAGGGGGTATGAATCAAACTCCATTTACAAAAGCACTTCTGCACAGTCTTCAGAATCTTTTGATATTAACCAGTTAACAGGAAGTAAAATAGCTGTTTTTAATTTCGAAGTACGACTGCCATTTACAGGGCCTAAAAAATTAACAGCTATACCTTCTAAATTTTTATTCTCAGATTTGAATTTATTTTTTGATGCAGGATTGGCCTGGACGAATGATACCCAGGTAAAATTTAAAGGTGAACCAACTTATACAACTCAACCTGTTTTGGACGCAAATAAAAAACCGGTTGTTGATGAAAAGGGAAATCCGGTTACCTATCAGGCTACAACAGAGCGTGTGCCGGCAATGAGTGTCGGTATATCTCTGAGGGTTAATGTTTTCGGCTATTTTGTACTCGAACCTTATTACGCGATCCCTTTTCAAAGAAAAGATGTTAAAACCGGAGTATTCGGTTTAACGTTTGCGCCAGGTTGGTAAATTGAGTTAAGAGATCGATTTAATAATCGAATCAGTTAATCATCTGTTAGCCTTTGGATTATAAATATTAATTTTAGCTTGAATGATCTGGATGACCAATCCTGATCATTCAAGCATTTTTATATATTTATAGATCATGATTCATATTCAATCGGCAAGCGTTAAAGCTTAAATCTGGCTAAGAGAGACTTGTAAATGAGAGTTTAACTTGATTGTTGATATTGCGGTGTAGCAGGATATTTTCGAAATCAAGGCCAATCGTTAAATCAATCCAATCTGGATTACAGGATCTTACCAAACGTTCTTTTTGCATACGTGTAAATCGGCTAATTGATTTAAAGCGTACCAAAGCCTGTGCTTCAGTTTTAAATTCCTCAAAATAAACCAAACGGGTTAATTGCTGACCGTTATCAAAAAATAAGTTCGGCATCTGTTTATAGAAATCAAGGGTTTTGATCAGATCTGAACTCATGCCTACGTGCATGCTTGTACGGTTTCTGTCGGTAACGATATAAACAAATTTTTTCATGATCTTATGTTTAAAATTTAAAACTAAACTATTTAGTATACTTTCTTGCAAATCAAAATAATATTACTAACTTTATGAGCATAAAATTACTAACTATTTTAGTAATTCCAAATTTATTTTAAAATTTATTTTTATGTCAAATATTTCAAATAATTTAAAGTACCTCAGGAAGAAAAAAGGTCATACACAGCAAAATTTCGCTGATATTATGGAAATCAAGCGTTCGCTTATCGGGGCTTACGAGGAAGACCGGGCGGAACCTAAATATGATTTGCTAAAAAAAATAGCTGAATACTTTGATCTGACCATTGATGAATTCATTAATGAAAAAATATCTGACAGCTGGAAACCCAAGCCAAAAAGCCAGGGATCTAACCTTCGGGTGCTAAGCATTTCTGTAGATCAGAACGACCGCGAAAACATCGAATTGGTTCCGGTTAAAGCAAGTGCCGGTTATTTGAACGGATTCTCAGATCCGCAATACATTAGCGATTTGCCTAAATTTCAACTTCCATTGCCTGCGTTAAGACAAGGTACTTTCAGGGCTTTTGAAATCATGGGCGATAGTATGTTACCGGTACAACCGGGAAGCATCATTATTGGCGAGTACCTCGATAACTGGAATGAAGTAAAAACCGGTGAAACCTATATTGTGATCAGTAAAAATGAAGGCGTGGTATATAAAAGAGCGGGTAACCGTTTCAGGGAAAATAAGGATTTGAAACTGATATCAGATAATAAAGTATATGATCCTTACACCATTGCTGCAGATGATATTCTGGAAATATGGAAAGCCAAGGCATATATATCTACATCATTGCCCGAGCCTGCCCCAGATCCAACAATGGAAACACTTACACAAATGATGGCGCAGATGCAGAAATCAATTTCTCAATTGAATAAGAATTAACATTTTTTTAACAAGTGCCAATTAAACTGTTTGTAATTTTTTAAATCTATTGAGTTAAGAACACATAAAAAAACATAACATGAAAAAGGCAATTTTAACAGTGGCAATTGCGGTAATGGGTTTAACCGCTGCATTTGCGCAAGACACAACAAAACACGCAAGACGGGCAATGCCTAAAATGACGGCTGAACAAAGAGCAGAAAAGATGACCTCAAGATTGGAAAAACAGCTTAGCTTGACCGCTGACCAAAAAAGTAAGATTTATGCTATTGAGTTGGAAAATGCAAAGAAATTGGAAGCCTGGAGATCTGCTGATAAAGGCGATATGAAAGGCAAGATGAAAGAACGTAAAGCAGCAATGGATGAGCAAAAATCCAAAATAGATGCTGTTTTAACTGCTGATCAGAAAACTAAAATGGATGCTTTCCGTGCAGAGGCGAAAGAACGAGTTGAGAAAATGAGAAAAAGCATGGGTACAAGAGGAAAAAGAGATAAAGAACCTGTCGTTTCCAATCCTCCTGCTCAAGGGTAAATAGTAAAGCAGTAATTAATTATATTTGGAAAGCGTTTCGATTATTCGGGACGCTTTTTTTACTTTTGGGCGATGCGTAAAGTTGAACAGTTTATTAGCGGTAAGCTTCAGGAACGGAAAGATAACCTTTCGATCAGGAATTTATCGATAAACATCCCTCTTGTTGATTTTTGTTCCAACGATTATCTAGGTTTTGCAAGATCTGGTGAATTAAAGGATAGGATGAATACTACCCTCGCCTCCATGCCACATCACCTGAACGGCGCTGGTGGTTCAAGATTATTAAGCGGAAATACCAGGTTTACCGAAGAGACAGAGCAGTTCATCGCCGATTTTCATCAGGCCGAAAGCGGATTGATTTTTAATTCAGGGTATGATGCCAACGTAGGGCTGTTATCCAGTGTACCACAACGTGGCGATACTATAATTACAGATGAACTGATTCATGCAAGTGTCATCGATGGCTGTAGGTTAAGCCATGCTACACGATTTAAATTTTATCATAACGATATAAACGATCTGGAAAGCAAACTGAAACTGGCAAAAGGAAACATATTCGTTGTGGTAGAAAGCGTTTATTCTATGGACGGGGATATAGCCCCGTTACCAGCCATATCAAATCTTTGTGAGCGGTACGATGCTAATCTGATTGTAGATGAAGCCCACGCCACCGGTATTTTTGGCGCAAAAGGTCAGGGATTAATCAATCACTTTAATTTAACTGACGGGGTATTTGCGCGTATTGTAACATTCGGTAAAGCATTGGGGGTACACGGAGCGGTCGTTTTAGGAAGTAAAAACCTTCGCCACTATCTTATTAATTTTGCCAGATCATTCATTTACACTACAGCTGCACCCATTCATAATATCGTTTCGGTTAACTGCGCATATCAATATTTGTGTGAAATCGATCATCAGTTAATTCATCAAAAAATTACCGTATTCAGAAAAGCATTAAAAGAACATCATATTAAAGCACTTGATAGCGAAAGCATCATCCAGGGAGTTTTATTTTCATCAAATGAAGCAACCAAAAAAGCCGCCGCCAGCTTACAAGGCAAAGGCTTTGATGTAAGGGCTATATTGAGTCCTACAGTAGCGCCAGGTAAAGAAAGGCTCCGGATCTGCCTTCATACGTATAATACCGACGAAGAAATTAAGTTACTGGTTAATCACCTCAAAGAATTAAATTAAATGAATAAATATTTTATTACCGGTATTGGGACAGGTATTGGAAAAACATTGGTTAGTGCTATTTTGACTGAAAAATTAAAAGCCGATTATTGGAAACCCATTCAATCGGGAGATTTGGAAACCAGCGATAGCATAACAATAAATAGTTTAGTGAGTAATAGCCGTACCGTTATACATCCCGAAAGCTACAGATTAACACAGCCGCTATCACCACATTTATCCGCCAGATTAGATGGTATTGAAATAGACCTTAATCAAATTCATCTTCCTGAAACGAACAACAACTTAATTATTGAGGGTGCTGGCGGATTAATGGTACCTTTAAACGAAACAGAGCTGATTGTAGACCTGATCAAAAAACTGGGAGTAGAAGTAATATTGGTTTCACAAAATTATCTGGGCAGTATTAACCACACCTTACTATCGGTCAATTTACTCAGGCAATACGAAATTCCTGTTAAAGGAATCATTTTTAATGGTACTGAGAATGAAGAAACCGAAAGATATATCCTTCAATATACCAAAATAAAAAAGCTAGGTTACATACCCGGCTTACATAAGATTGATAAAGCACATATTGCTTCAGTCGGAGAAAATATAGTGATTTAATGATCAGCATTGGCCGAGATCGAACAGATTTCGACCAATAAACGTTTTTAATCTGCTATTAATCAGTAATCCCAACAAGCAATTATTTTGCCTGCACTAAAATATCCGGATAATCAGAAATAATGCCGTCTACCTGTAAAGCCTTTAGTTTCTGAATATCGGCCAGGGTATTTGCCGTCCATGGAATGATTTTGACACCATCTGCATGTGCCTTTTTAACCAGTTCTTCGTTTACCATTTGCCATAGCGGACTTAATATAAATGGCTTAAATCCCAGGTCGGCAATATTTTCTTCATATGTTTTTTTATTGGCTACCAAAAAAGAAGTTTTTATTTTTGGGTATTTCTCATGGATAATCTGAATTGTTCTTTTATCAAAAGATTGTATTACCACGAAATCTGAAATTTTTTTCTTGATGATTACATCCATCAAAAGCTTGACAAATTTATCCGGATTTGGATTGGTGACCCCATCACCACCTTCGCTGCACTTCGTTTCGATGTTATAGAAAAACTGTTTGCGTTTGTTATGTTTAATATCGCTTTGTACGGCGTCAATCAAATCAGAAAGTAAAGGTAGATGTGTCTTTATTTTCTGCTGTTGCGGGAATTGCGCAAAATATTTAGTGCCCAGGTCAAACTGTTTAATATCGGCATAGTCCATTCCAAAAATAGGATATTTCCTGGCATCCGTTGCGGGAATATCTTTTCCATCAGGTGTAAGCATAAAAGCCGGGCTCAGGTAATCATCGTGTGTAACCACCACCTTATCATCTTTGGAAATATGTGTATCCATTTCCAAAGTGGTAATGCCATCAATTTTCATTGCATTTAACATCGCCTCAATGCTGTTCTCTGGCATTAAACCCCGTCCACCCCGGTGTGCTTCGGCACTGAATGTCGGAAATTTAACTTCCTGGCCTTGCGATTTTACGGCCAATGAAGCCAGAAGAATAATTACTGCTGTTTTTTTAAGGTTCATATCAAAAAAGGAATTTTAAAAGGTCTTAGTAAGTTAATTAACTGTTGGATGTTAACATCCAACAGCACGATAATTAATTTTTTTTGTGGCGTCAGATGTTTTCCATCTGATGCGTTTGATAAGATTAACTAACTTCCAGTTAATTTTTAGTGGCGTCAGATGGTAACATCTGACGGGATTGATTAAAAAAAGATTCTAATTTAAAGAGGACTAATTGTCGGTACCGCTTTCCGGATGGCTGGCATGACGACTAAACATCAGCTTCGGCTTCAAATTTTTCTCCAAAACGATCCGTGGCCACTACTTTTACCTTTTTAACCGAAGGGCTAAAATGGGCTAAAAACAAATGGTCTGTAGACACCGGCTCAACAAATGGTCTGGGGTTTGGCAATTTATCACCCTGGTACAATTTTACAGATAAAGGATCGAATCCATCCTGAATGGCCAGAGCGCCCATCGCCTTTCCGTCTAAAAAGTATTCTACTTTCCATTCAGGATCATAATTCCAAACATTTGCGATTAGTCTTTTTTGATTGGTAAGCGTATCTACATAGATACTCAACTGTTTTTTACGGTCTTCACCGGTTGACTTATAATACCATTTCAACGCTGTTCCATCTACCTCATAAACACCATAACCACGCGGTGTCCCATCGCCACAAATGGGACCTGTCCACCAGCCACCACATACCGTACCATGGTTATGTTCATAAATGCCGTTTTTAATTACATTTTTATTAAAGTGTGTATGGCCGGACATGATATGCACATTTTTGAAATCTTTTAAAACAGCATAAAAATCATCGTTGTTTTTTACCGAGTTATGTACAGGAATATGTAGGCAAACAATAAGGAGAGCATCTTTCGGAACAAACTGTAAATCTTTAGCCAGCCATGCTAATTGTGTTGGGGTAATGTAACCATCATAAGTCCGCTCTACACCAAGGTAACGCACGTCATCTAAAATTACATAGTGTGCCTTTCCCCTATTAAAAGAGTAATAGGTTGGCCCGTAATGCGCCTGAAATGTACGGTCTGAAGTATCATCATCACCCATGCGGTAATCCATATCATGGTTACCTAGGCATTGAAAAAATGGAATACCAATCTGCGCAATTGCCTCATCATACGCTGGAAAAAGCGCTAAGTTGTCCCATACCAGGTCACCTACACCAATGCCATGAACAGGTGTTTTTCCCATTCCCTTTACTACCTCACGCGTATCTGGCACCGAAGTTTCCATCATTTGTTGCACATCTTTTTTGGTTTTTACCTGTGGATCGGCCCAAATGATGAAATTGTGTTTGTTATCATTCTGTTTTAGTGGTTTGAGATCGAAGTTTAGTTTACCTGCCGTATCTGGCTTATAATAATGGCGGGCAATGCTGCTTTCGGTCTTAAATTCATAACCTGATGGTGTACTGATCCATACAAAACGGGCCAGTTCGTGAAGTTTTAGTTCGTAATTACCATTTCTGTCAGTTTGTACTGCGCTATAGCCGTCAGAAATGACAACGCCGGCCAGGGCTTTACCTTTACTGGTTACAGTACCGCTTACCAGGCCATCAACAGCGAATAACGATGAGGGAAAGGATTTTAAGCTAACAAATAAAGTGGAGGTTAATAAAGTTGATTTTTGTATAAATGATCTTCTGTTCATGTTGACGTAAAATTGGGATTACAAGCCACAAAGAAAACCCAGGGCTTTCTTTGTGGTTAGGATAGTTTATTTCAATCTGGTTGGTGGAATGGTGTCTGTGCGAATATATTCTCCGGTCACCGCATTTATAATTCTCACCAAAGAAGTACCTTCAATATCTTCGAGCGTTGATGAAGTATTAAGGTCAATATCCGATTGGCTTCTGGCTTTGACCCATTTACCCAATGATGGGTTGTAAATACCACCAAGTTTATTCCAGAAACCTTGATCGGCAGGGAGCTGATAATTGAAGCACAAAGTATTTTCACCGCTTCTGTAGTATGGTTGAGGGGCAAGTGTAATCGGATTGATCTTATCGTAAAAGTCGGTATTGGCAATTTTGTAGCCTGCCGAAGGCGCATTGTACAAACTGCCGCCACTACCTATAAAAATCACATCTATTGGTGTGGTATTTACGTTAACCGTTGTACCTTCAAAAATGGCAAAGCCTGAGGCATTTCCCGAGTTGGCAAATAACCCTGATGTATATAAACCAAAACCATCTCCATTACCTGCAGGTGCTTCAGCAGGAGTGGCTAAAGTATAATTTTTAGCCTTGATCCAATTGGCGGATGCAATTGATTTTGATTTTGATCCATTGATCATTTTAGAAGATCCGCCAACATAAAAGAATGTGCCCTTTGCTGCTTTACCAGAAGTTAAATCAAATTTATAGGTTCTCGCTACTAATCCTATCGGGTTTTTCAATGCGTCAGCACCGGTTGCCCACCCTTTTATCGGGAACACACCTGTTGGCGATGATGCACCTGCGTTGTTTGTTACTACTACGCAGAAAGGAGTCACCGAAAAATCAATATCCCTGGTGGCCATAAATTGCATGTATTCATAATTTCCATCACCGCCCTCAGCATCAGCCATATAACCTGTTATGATAGCCGAAGCAATATCTGGTGTAGAACTTAAAGCAACAGCATCTTTGATGGTACGCATTCTATGGTGTGGTTTTAACGTTCCGTTTGCCGTAACGGTGTTGAAAATGATTCCGTAATAATTTCCGTTGAAATTAAGTCCGCCCGTGTTGGCAAAAGTGGCCGTTGCCTCCGTGTGCAGGGTAAAATTATCAAAACCGTCGTTGATGGTTTTATCACCCGCATAAGTATCATTAGGGCCGGCGCCTGGCTCAAATCCAGCTTTTACAATTGCAACCAGGGTACTTTCGTAATCGTTAGGTTTGGCCAGGATAAAACTACTTCCTACCCGGTTGGGTGGAATCGGCACATTGGATGCGATTTTGGTAACCGCACTGGCCGGAACACCCGTAACCTGCAAAATTCCATCTACCCTTTTTAAGACTCCACCTTCAACTCTTATCCCAACAGAATCGCCCGGAACATATTTCGAGGCATCGGCACCGATGGCAACAGAGATACCTCTAATTAAGCCTAAACGTCGCCTGTCCTGTATAATAAGTAAGCCTTCAGGCAGGTTTTTACCCGAATGGTCTGATATCACTACGCCGGTTATGCTGCTCGATCCAAACATGTTTTCGTTGGTAAGCGTAACATCTGATCCTTTATAAAGGTTCCTTAAATCATATAGTGGTACATAATCACCAATAACACCACCAGGATAATTTGATTTTTTACATCCAGACCATATTAAGGCCAGTGACAGAAAAGTTAAGCTATAGAATATTATCTTTTTCATTTTAATCATTTTTAATTGTGTGTTAAGGTTTTTGCCACCATACGTTGGTATTGATTGCGTCAGGTCCCTGCTCTGCTACGGCCAGTTGGTAATTTGTTGGATTTGCAGATTGTACATACACCGGATAAGTCATCCGTGCCGGCATTACCCCGCCATTTCTTAACCCGGGTCCTTTTGGCAGAACCGGATGACCGGTACGGCGGTATTCGAACCATTGCTGCATATCAACAAGGAATAGTGCAAAGTATTTCTGCAGGTGTATCTGCTCCATTTTACCTTCCGTAGATTGGGTATTGTCCCAATCGATATCCGCATCGGTGACATATTTGGTAAATGCTGCTGATGTGGTTGAAGTGGTAAATGCTGGTACCCAATAGTTAATGGCATTGGCAATGCCTGCATTATAATAACTGGCCGCTGACCCTTTGATCCAGCCTTTTACTGCAGCTTCAGCCAGAATAAACTGAAGCTCCGCATAGTTCATCAAAATGCCTGTTTTTGGCGATTGCTGTAAAGATTTGGCACCATAAGTGCTGCTGCCAAGGGCCTGATCATATGAATAAAAATAAGCCTGTTTTACCACCCCGGCACCAACGGCATAACCGCTTGGCACACCTGAATATCCTTGTAGCCCCTGCGCAATTCCTAAACGGTTTGCTCCTCCATCACCATTTGGCGAATTGGCATCAATACGCGGATCAGCCCAGTCTCTTAAATGTTCGATAAAAAAGCTTCCAATTGCCGGAGATCTGAAATCCTGTACCCTAACCCCATTTACATAAGGATTAACATAAGGATCTGTTCCGGTTAAACCAGTCCATGGTAAAGTTGCCGATTCGCTATTGTTTGCCATGACCGGATAATTGGCAGGATTGGTATCTACAATTTCTTTGATCTTGGCAATTGCCTGTGCCGAAACTTCCGGTTTGCCCGATACCCTCAGCAATAATCTTAAATACAGTGAATTACAGAATTTCCGCCATTTGGCTATATTCCCTTTAAATACCGGATCACTTGACGGGGTTATCGCAACGCCTGAACTTAACAAGGTATTGGCTTCCTCCAGTTTCTTAAACAGATCCAGATAAATATCTTTCTGTTTATCAAACTTAGGTTCTAAAACGCCGCTGCTACCCTGGTTGGATTGAAAATATGGGATATCGCCATAAGTGTCTGATAACATGGAGTAAACCCATGATTGGCAAACCAAAGAAATGCCCTGATATGATTTGTTTTCCATGCCGGGTTTACTAGCTAATTTGTAAACATCTTTAAAGTTGGTAAGCTGAACATACCAGGCATTCCATAAATAGTCAGAAAAGGTGCTTCTGTATTCGTACCTAAAAACGGTTCCGTCACCATCGCTGATACTGACCGTTACCTGCATCAGTTCGTTATTAAAATTACGGTTACGAACCATTCCGCTGGTTAAAGTATTAACCAGTGCCGGAGCCAATAATTTATCAGGTGTGGTGGACAGGATATTGATCGGATCGGTGTTAACTTCCTGAAAGTTTTTATCGCATGATGAAAGTGTAGTAGCCGATACCATTAAACCTGCAATAATTCTATATAGATTCTTTTTCATGTTTTAAAAGATTATATGCCAATTGATAAATTGAAACCAAAAGTTCTGGTTGATGGGAACTGACCGATCTCAAAACCGGTAACGATATCAGAACCGCTAAGCGTTCCAAATTCCGGATCAAACATCGGCCATGGCGACCAGATGAAAAGATTACGGCCATAAACCCCGAAAGTTGCGGACGAGAGACCAATCCTTTTGAGAAAACGTGGATTGAACCTATAATTTAAAGAAGCTTCCCTAAATTTAATAAAATCGGTACTGAAAGTACTGCCCTCTGCGTTATCCGTACCAGCATGCGAGCGGTAATATTCATCAATATCATAAGCAACTGTTGTATTTGGCACATAAGAGCCATCTGCCAGCTGAACTACACCGTTACCTATAATACCATTATATCTTCCCGGCAGTGTGCTGGTTAATTTACCCTGCTCAACCATTTTGTAGTTTAATAAAGAGTGTGCAACGGCGCCTATCTGCGCATCAAACAGCACGTTTAAACTGATATTTCTATAAGCAAAAGTACTTCCGATACTGAATTTGTATCTAGGCATGGTATTGCCCAGGTAAACGACGTCATTGGTGATTTTGGCAAATCCTGTGGTAGCATCGTAAACTACATTGCCCTGTGGATCGCGCACATAGCCCCTGCCATATAAATCACCCATACTGCCGCCTACCTTCGCCACAATCTGGCCACCTGCAACCGGACCGGTACGCAGGATAATTGAACTATCCGTTAAAGCTTTAATTACATTTTTGTTCGAAGCAAAGGTGGCATTCACTGTCCATTTAAAACCGCTTTTAGTAACAACAGGTGTTCCATTTAAGGCTACTTCAACACCACTATTGTTTACCTGTCCTGCATTGATCAATGCCTGGTTGTAGCCTGTTGAACGGTCAATGATTCTGGTTAGAATCTGGTTTTTGGTATTCCCCGCGTAAACAGCAACATCAAAACCTAACCTGCCTTTAAATAAACTTACTTCAGTGCCTACTTCGTAGGTGGTAGTTTTAAGCGGTTTTAAGTTTTCGTTTGGTAAAATGGTTGGATTTACAAGTGAACTGTCAGGATAAGTGCCATTAGATGCCAGTGAATAGGTATAGGCTGTACGATAAGGCGTGGTGCCACCGCTACCAACCTGCGAAACTGATGCCCTTAACTTAGCAAAGCTAACTGCTTTAGGCAGTTTGAAGAATTCTGAAAGCACAAAACTCGTGCTGATTGCCGGATAGAAAAACCCAACATTATCTGTCCTGGTGGCTGTAGCCAATACACTGCTCCAGTCTTTACGTCCGGTAAGCTCCACATACCAGTAGTTTTTGTAGTTGGTAGATAAGACCCCGTAGAAACTATTGATCCTATATCGGCTGGTATCTGGAATAGAAATTAAAGGATAAAGGTTGTTGGTCAACTCGTAAATATCCGGTACGATCAAACCATCGGCGCGTAAATCTGATTTGTTATATTTATTTCTTAATTCACTTCCACCAAAAGAAGCATTGATACTAAAGTTTTTGTTGATTTTTTTATCGTACCTTAACAAGAAATCGATGTTGGTTTCCTGCGCATTGATGTGTTGTTGCCGGGTTGAACCTTTAGGTAAACGGCTACCGGCATCGTACGGACGATCCTGCGCACGCCTTTCGTTTGAATAATCAATACTGGACCTTAATAATAGGCTCAGTTCCTTTGTAAACTGATAGCTGGCCTGAATATTTGCCGTGATGTTATTACGTCTTGTCCTATTAATAAACTCGTTAACAACTGCATAAGGGTTCTCGGGAAATGAACTGAACGGATATTTGATGACCTTATTTTCCTGTCCGTTTGCCCAATAGTTTTTGATCCAGTCCAAACTTGCATTCGGTTGCCAGAAAATAAACCAATACATCAACGATTGATTACCATAACCTGCACCAGGTAAGTTATCGCTAAAGCGGTTGCCATAATTGATTTTCGTGGCGATTTTTAATTTAGAGGTTACATCGGTATTGGTAGATAAGGTAAGCGTGGTACGCTCTATGCCAGTGTTGGGTACAATCCACGTATTGTTCTGGTTGGTAACCGAAAAGCGGGCTGTGGTATTTTTATAGCGGCCATCTAAACTCAGGGAATTGGTTAAATTATCGCCGGTGGTAAAGAAATCCCTGATCTGGTTTTTATAAGGTACCCAGGGTGTTCTGGTTTTACCTGCAGTTTGTGTAACCGGATCGTACTGGAAAAACATCTGGCCGTCAAAACGCGGTCCATAGGCAGAGCTGGTTCCGCTTGTACTTGCACCATCGGCACTTGCACCATAAGAATAATAGGCAGCACCATCTAATCCCTGGCCATATTCATATTGCATATCAGGCCAACGGTTTACCTGTTCAAAAGACCCGTTGGAAGTGAATCTGATGTTTACTTTCTTGTGTTTCGAACTTCCTGATTTGGTGGTGATAATAATGGCACCATTGGCGCCGCGCTGGCCATACAAGGCGGCAGCTCCTGGTCCTTTCAATACCGTTACACTTTCGATATCTTCCGGGTTGATGTCGTTAATAGAGCTTCCGTAATCAGCCGGCATATTATCACTTCCCGTTCCATACACCCCATCAGAACTGTTGGCTGTACGTCTGCCGCCGGAATTGTTGATTACTACTCCATCCAGCACAATCAAGGCTTCATTATCACCTGTCAGGTTGTTTTCGCCCCTTAAAATGATTTTGTTTGAACCCGCCGGGCCGCTGTTGGATCTGATAAGGTTTAAACCGGCAACCTTGCCTGAAAGTGCATCCGTCCAGTTGGTAGAAACGGCTTCTGTTAACTGGTTGCTATCAATTTTTGTTACTGCATAGCCTAATGCTTTCTCCTGCCTTTTTATACCTAAAGCGGTAACTACCACCTCATTTAACGAATTGTCAGCTTGTACCAATTTAAAATTAACACGTGTAGTTGTGCCAACGTTAACCTTTACCTGCTGCTTTCTGGCAATTTCATAAGAAATGAATCTTGCTTCAACAGTATAAATGCCTTCGGCTACATTCAGGTTATATTCACCGTTGTTATTGGTTTGCCCAAGGATATTCAGTTCAACAATTTTAATGGTAGCGGCCGGAATAGGCTCGTTGTTTTCATCAACAACCTTACCGCTAATTTTACCGGTGTTGGTGTTTTTTGCCGTAATAATGATATTCCCTGTAGAACTGGCTTTATAGGTAAAGGGCATTCCTTTTAGCAGCAGATCAAGTATTTCAAAAAGGGATCTTGTCCCTCTGGAAACATAAATCCTTTTCTGATCGTTGAGCTGGTTATTGTTATATGCAATATGATTGTCGCTCAGCTTTTCTAAATTCTCGAAAGCTTTTTTTAGGGTAATGCCGTCCGCTTCGAATAAAAATTTCTTATCGCTTTGTGCATAGGTATTTAGAGAGAAAGAGAGCAGATTTAACATGATTATGGCCATAATTACCATAATTCTTGTGGGATACTGATGGAAAATTTTAATCCATCGGGTATTAATTTTCATATCTTTACTAAGTTTTACTTTGTCAAATGAGTATACAGTTTTCAGGGCTTGAAATGTGTCCAGCATTTCAAGCCAATTTTCGGTTTAGTAATTTTATATCATATCTGTCTTTATAGTTTGCCGTTAATAAATGATTAGTTTATTTTCATAGATGGTATATTTTGAGTCGGAAAGCTTAGCAATTACATCCATAATCTGCTTAACTGAACATTTATCAAATTTTGCAGTAAGTTTTACGCCTTTCAAAGCCTCCTTTTTAATTTCGATATCAAGATCATACTCGCGGGCGATCACCTCGGCTATTTCGATCAGGCGTTTATCGTGAAAAAAGATTTTATATTCCCTCCAGCTGTCATAATCGACCGCACTTACCTGATGTTTATTAGCCTGTCCATTACTGTTGTTGATGCTAAGTTGTTGATTTGGTAAAAGGAACTGTACAGGGGCGGCTTTACGTTTATCCTTAAATACAACTCCCACTTTACCCGTTTGTACGGTGATGGCGATATTTGCTGAGGACGGATAGGCATTGATATTAAATGAGGTGCCCAGCACAGTGGTGCTTACTTTTCCTGTATGTACAATAAAAGGCTGCTTGCTGCGGTGCTGTACATCAAAAAAAGCTTCACCCGATAGGTAGACAATACGTTTACTGGTATTAAAATTTAAAGCATACCGGATTTTACTATCCCCGTTTAAATAGATGTTTGAACCGTCGGGTAAAGTCACCAGTCTTTTCTGTCCACGTGGATTGTAAATTTCATGGTAAGCAATGGTTGCGTTTTTTTTGGGGTGAGAACGGGTAAGATAAAGTATTGGCAAAACAGTAATCACCAGAATTGCGGCAGCTATTTTAAGATAGCGGTGGTATTTAATTTTCTTGATTAGCGATGGTTGTTCAGTATTACTTTCAATATGTTGTTGGATGGCCAACCAGCTTTTTTGCTGGTTAACAGGTTTGTTAAGCGAATGATCTGCCGCTTCAAAAGCTTTTAGGGTTTCCCTGAAAATCTGCTGGTTTTCCTGGCTACTTTCTACCCAGGTCAATAAATCAGTTAAATCTTCTGTGCCGATGGTTTTCTTGCTGTAATCTTCTATTAATCTGTAGTAACGTTCGTCCATTTAGTGATGCGGTTCTGAATGTAAGACAGATTAATGCCTGCCGATACGTAGCGAAAAAGATCAAGTTATTGTTAACAAATCGTTAAGTATGAAGGGTTGCATATCGACCCAAATCAGTTCATGAGTTGAAAGAGTATTTCATCAGGTAATATGAATGTTTTCGATTTGGAATTGAAAGGTCAGCATTTCATAGCCCCTGTCGACCTACAACGGGAGGAGAGCTTCCAATACCTAATCGAAACTCGTACCAAAAAGCGTGGCTGAAGACCCCAATGTAGAACAGAACCAGCCTTTCTAAAAACCAATGCAAATAATATTTCGATGAATGATCTTTTTAGGACGATTGCATTCAATCCTATGCTTCTCAGGAAATAACGACATAGAATTAAATAGCTGATCGGTCCGCAGTAAGCAATCTGAAGTTTTTCACGGCCTGGTATAGTAAGGTCTCTACCGTTCTGGTCGTTATCCCAAGTAAATCGGCAATAATGCTTTTTTCCATCATATCTATTCGGCTCATTAAAAGCACCTCCCGTTGTCGGTCGGGTAACAGTTTAATCAAATCCATAATCTCGGAGTAAGATTCCCTGCTGGTAAGCTGCTCATGGGGGTTTAGATAAGTATCTGGATAATCAAGGGTCTCTTCACGGTCGTTAATACTTAATATATGGAATTTTATGCGTTGAACTTCATTAAAGGCTAAATTTTTTGCAGCAGTAAACAGGTATTTTTTGATAGATCTGATCTGCAAATCGTGTTTTTTGTCCCAGAGTTTCATAAAAAGATCCGCAATAAGCTCTTCAGCCCTATTGTAGTCTTTAATATAGATGGAGGTAAATTTACATAAGGCAGGATAATACCTGTTAAAAAGCGCTTCAAATGCCAGGCTGTCTCTATTGATCATCAGAGACATTAAATCTTCATCACTTTTGCTTAAATATACATCCTTCATCTTGCGAGCAAAAGTAGCCCGCTAACGTTACGGTAATATTAAGCAAACTTTTACTTTAGGTTACCTATGTATTAATTGTGTTGGATTGGTAGTTGAAAAAGTGTTTCTTATATAGCCTGTTCAAAGAAAAATTACGCTCCAGAATGATCAATACTACAACAGGGAATATCAGGAGTTCGATAATGTTAAAAATGTAGAAGAGATAACCAATTACCAGTATTAACCTGAAGCATTCCAGATAATAAATCCATTTGCGCTGTTCCAGTAATGCCCCTAAATTAATCAGCGTAAGCAGAATAAATATAGATATGGCTACTTTGTTTACCAAAGTTAACGAGCTGTAAAACATGGTAGTGCCTGTAAGCATGGCAACAATGCCAATTAACTGTATATTTAAATAGGTTTTAAACCTGGGGTTGCCCTGATGGTATTTTTTTTGCTGAGCGTAACGTTCTTCCAAAATAGGTCTGATAGTTTGATCCATTAATGCCGGACTGCCAAAAATAGCATTCCACTTGGCTTTAAACCCGTTTGCACGTTTATAGGCCTCTCCTATTTCCAGGTAATAATGAAAATGCTGCCAAAGGAAACTATAACTTTTGATAGGATGGGTTAAGCCATATTTTGGGGCCTCTTCTTCTTTTTGGAAAGTACCAAAAAGTTTATCCCAAAAAACAAACACATCACCATAATTTTTATCCAGGTACTTCTCATCGGACGCATGATGAACGCCATGTAAAGAAGGCGTAATCAATATATTTTCCAGCCAGCCTAATTTACCCACTAATTGTGTGTGTGTAAAAAATGAGTAGGCCCCGTGAGCCAAAAGTATGGTAATGATCATAGTCGGGTGAAAACCCAATAAGGGTAATATACACCAGAATACATTACGGAAAATGGCCTGGATGGTGGTAATCCTCGCGGCTGCTGACAAATTAAATTCTTCGCTCTGGTGATGTACAATATGTGCAGCCCATAAGAAATTAATTTCATGTCCCAACCTATGGTACCAATACCAAACAAAATCGGTTGAGAGCAGCAGCAATATCCAGACATACCAATGAGTAGAAATCTCAAAAATCGCATAGTTGGTATACACCCAGTTGTAAGCCTGGTAAAAACTGGCCGCAATAAACAAATTCAATAACCTTTCGGCAATGCCAACACTAAAATTTGCAACCGTACTGTCATATTTGAAGATTTTAGCTTTCTTTTGGTATTTGGCAATCTTAAATTCAATAAATACAAAAATAAAAAAAGCTGGAATAGCAAAGGCGAGGTAATTTACCGTCATAAAGTTTATATCTTTTTATGTTAACGTGACAAACATAAATATATTCTATTAAATACATAGATTTTATAGTTTATTTTGTTTGTGTAAATCAATCTTCATTTAATGTTTGCCATTTTAATTTATTTGTAGAACTTCGGAATTATAAATAAAGCGTTATGGCTACAGAGAAAAAAATTGAAAACAACAATATATTATCGATAGATATTGGTGGTACAAGTATAAAAACGGTTCTTTTGGATGAAAGCGGCAATATGCTTAATGAATATGTAAAAAGTAAAACACCACCCGAAGCTACACCAAAGGATATCGTAAATGGAATTGTGGATCTGGTTAAACCTTTTCCGCAAACTTATAATCGCATTTCCATTGGTTTTCCGGGCTATGTTAAAAATGGTATCGTTAAAACTGCACCAAACCTGGCGAAAAATAAATGGGAAGATGTAGATCTTGCACAGCGTGTTGCTGATGTACTGGGGCATCCCGTGCGCCTGGTAAACGATGCCGATCAGCAAGGCTTAGGTGTAGTGGATGGAAAAGGTTTTGAAATTGTTTTTACTGTAGGAACAGGTTTTGGAACAGCACTCTTATTTGATGGTGAACTGCTGCCGCATTTGGAACTGGCGCATTTCCCGATTAACAAAGAAGAAGATTACGACGATTATATCGGGAATAAAGCTTTTGAAAAAATTGGCGCGGAGCGCTGGAATAAGCGTTTGAAAAAAATTATTGAAGTTTATAAAACAGTTTTCAATTACGATACGCTTTATATCGGAGGTGGCAATTCCAAACACATCGATTTTAAGTTGGAAAACAATATCAAACTTGTAACCAACAGAGACGGGATTAAAGGAGGTGCTAAACTCTGGAAACTGGCCGATAAGTATAACATTTTCACCGTCGAACCAGAAAAATAATTAATCTTTTATTACAATCTTTTAACAACAATAAGTCCGATATTAATTTGTAAACCCTAATTTTGGACATATTCTAAAATACAAAAAATGGCAAATAACGATTCTGAAAAATATAAATTGGGAATGATTGGTTTAGGCACAATGGGCCGAAACCTGTTGTTAAACATGGCTGATAAAGGCTTTTCCGTAACGGGATATGATAAAGATAGCAAAATGATTGCTAAACTTGAAGAAGAAGGTAAAGCACATCAGCTGGAAGGCTTTAACGATATTGAAAGCTTTATCTCTAGTTTACAAACCCCGCGTACCCTGATTTTATTGGTACCCGCAGGCCCGATTGTAGATAGCGTTATTGCCGAATTAAAACCGCTTTTAAGCAAGGGAGACATCATCATCGATAGCGGAAATTCACATTTTACCGATACCAACCGCCGTGTTGATGAGTTAGAGAAAGATGGCTTACATTTCTTCGGAATGGGTATTTCTGGTGGTGAAGAAGGTGCACGTTTCGGTCCGAGTATGATGCCGGGCGGCGATAAGCAAGCATACAATGTGGTTAAGGATGTTTTTGAAGCTGTGGCTGCTAAAGTAGGTACCGATCCCTGCGTTACCTACATTGGCCCGGGTGCTTCCGGCCACTTTGTTAAGATGGTACACAATGGTATCGAATACGCCATTATGGAACTTATTGCAGAAGTTTATGGCATCCTTAAAAATGGCTTAGGTTATTCAAATGAAGAAATTTATAAAGTATTCAAAAAGTGGAACGAAGGCAGGTTGCAATCATTCTTATTGGAAATTACTGCTGAGATTTTCTTGTTTAAAGATACAGAGACAAAAAATGACCTGCTAGACCAGATTAAAGATGAAGCGCGTTCAAAAGGCACCGGAAAGTGGACTTCGGAAGTTTCAATGGAACTTCAGTTACCTATACCAACCATTAACGAAGCTGTTTCTAACCGCGATTTATCTAAATTTAAAGCCTTAAGGGTTTCTTTAGAAGAAGCATTTGGTAAAAATGATACCAAAATTGCGGTTACCGTTGAGGAGCTTGAAGATGCATTTTACTTTTCAATGATCAGTGCTTACGCACAAGGGATGCATTTGTTGGTGCAGGCATCAAAAGAATATCAATACGATTTACAGTTGCAGGAAATTGCCAAAATCTGGCGTGGTGGCTGTATCATCCGGGCTAAATTTTTAGAAGATATTTATCAGGCTTATGATAAAAACAATGCTCTGGAACATTTATTTGGTGATGCAGGTATTCAAAATATCATTAAAGATACTTTAAAGGGTACCCGTAATACAATTTGTGCCAGCATAAATGCTGGTTTAGGCATCCCTGCTTTTGCATCTACCCTAACCTACTTTGATACTATTACTACCGGCAGAATGCCTTCAAATTTAATCCAGGCACAACGAGATTTCTTTGGTGCGCATACTTTTGAACGTATCGATAAAGATGGCGTTTTCCATGCCGATTGGAATAAATTATCTTAACCTAATAGACACACGAACAAATTATAAGATGAAAGCCAAGACCGCATTAAACCCCACCATTTTTGTAATATTTGGTGGAACAGGCGATTTAAATAAAAGAAAATTAGCACCAGCGCTATATAACCTGTTTATGGAGGGCTATATGCCTGAAAAATTTGCCGTTATAGGTACCGGAAGAACAGAATTTACCGATGACAGTTATAAAACTGCATTGGAAGAAGCGGTAAATGAGTTTTCTCGTAGCGGGAAAGTTAAAAAAGACAAATGGGAAGATTTCGGAAATACGATCCATTATTGCCCTACCGATTTTGCTGAACCGAAAACTTTCGAAAATCTAAAAGCTGCCGTAGAAAAATATCAAAAAGAGTTTGGTGCTGGTACCCAGGTCATTTACTATCTGGCAGTGGCGCCTAATTTCTTCCCTATTATCGCGGAGTGTTTGCAGAAATATAAATTAACGCAAGATGAAGATAATAGCCGCATTGTAATTGAAAAACCTTTTGGCCATGATTTAGAATCAGCAAAAGAGTTAAATGCATTGTTAAGCACTATTTTTACCGAAAAACAGATTTATCGTATCGATCATTATCTGGGCAAAGAAACCGTGCAAAACATGATGGCTTTCCGTTTTGCCAATGCTTTGTTCGAACCGTTATGGAACAGATCTTATATCGATCATGTCCAGATTTCAGTAACCGAACAGTTAGGTGTGGGCGATCGTGGGGGTTATTACGAAGGTTCGGGTGCTTTAAGGGACATGATCCAGAATCACCTCTTACAATTACTTTGTTTGGTTGGAATGGAAGCACCCATTAATTTTGATGCCGATGAAATCAGGAACCGTAAGGTTGAGGTTTTAAAAGCAATGCGTCCTTTTTCTGCAGAAGATATCCGTTTTCATACGGTTCGCGGCCAGTACAGCAAAGGTTGGGTTGAAGGCAAAGAAGTTCCCGGCTACCGTCAGGAAAAAGGTGTTGATCCTCACTCTAATACCGAAACTTTTGCGGCAGTTAAATTCCATATCGATAACTGGAGATGGCAGGGTATTCCTTTCTATTTAAGAACAGGAAAACGCTTAAACCAAACTTCATCATTAATAACGATCCAGTTTAGAGATGTGCCACATCAGATTTTCTCTTCGGATGTAACTGAAAATTGGCAGCAAAACAGGTTGGTGATCAGCATCCAGCCGGAAATGAGTATCCGAATGCAGGTGCAGGCTAAAAGACCTGGATTAGACATGGTATTGAATCCTGTTGATATGGTATTTGATTATAAAGGCACTTACGAGGGTGATACACCAGAAGCTTACGAAACCTTGTTGTTGGATGCCATGATGGGTGATCAAACCCTGTTTATGCGAGGCGATCAGGTAGAGGCCGCCTGGGAACTGGTGATGCCGATTTTAAATACCTGGGAAAGCAAGAAGTCGATCAACTTCCCTAACTACCCGGCTGATAGCTGGGGACCTGAAGAAGCTGAAGCACTTATTGCAAGAGATGGTTTCCACTGGTTTAACCTGCCATTAAAGAATAAGGAATAATTTATCCACTGCGCGTCACCCTGAACCGAGCTTTGGCGAGTTCACCGAAGGTAATTTTGTTCAGGGTCTTTTTGGATAGATGCTGAAATAAATCCGATAGCTATCGGATCAGCATGACGACTTTATTATTGATAAAATGAATCTACTCATATATAAAACATTAGAAGAACTAAACCAGGATCTGGCAGATTATGTAATCAAAATTGCAGAAATGTCTATCGAAGAAAACGATCGTTTTAATTTCGTACTTACAGGCGGCAGTTCTCCTAAAGCGCTTTATCATCTTCTGGCTACAGAAGGGCAGCACAGGATCGATTGGGAAAAAGTATATTTTTTCTTTGGCGATGAGCGCAACGTTCCGGCAAATGATGATAATTACAACGGATTAATGGCCAAGAAAACTATTTTAGATCCGTTGGGTATTAAAGAGGATCATATTTTTTATGTAGATACTACTTTGGCACCGGAAAAAGCGGCTATTGAATATAAAAAAGCAATTGATCAGCATTTTAATGGCGAAGACATTGTTTTCGATTTAATCCTGTTAGGCATGGGCGATGACGCGCATACCGCTTCGATTTTTCCGCACACTACATTGGTGAAGGATGAAGAAGTGAATGTAGCAGCTGTGTACGTGGAAAAACTAGATACTTACCGCATTAGTTTTACTGCACCATTAATTAATAAAGCAGATAATGTTGCTTTTCTGGTTTTTGGAGAGAATAAAGCCGAAGCACTTAAACATGTAATTAGCGATACAGAAAAAAATCCTGATTTGTATCCTTCTCAGCTAATCGATCCGATTGACGGTAAATTAGCCTGGTTTACTGACGAGGCTGCGACGAAGTTATTAGAAGATTAAAAATCATGATGTCTGAAAAAAAACATTTATCAGACTTTTTAAATGGAAAAACGGAATATACCCTTGGATTATTCCGTTTTTTTATTGACCAGCTGGCCGAATTTGGAGAAATCAATCTTCGCACAACAAAAACGATGATTGCCATCTAATCTAAAACCAGTTTTGCTTACATCACACAATTGGGTAAGAACTTTGTTCATGTCGTTATTCCTTTTGATCGTGCTCATGGAGAGAATCTTTGCTTCACCAAGATTACACAAATTGCAGGAACAGATCAGTTTAACCATCATTTAAGGATTTTCTTTAAAGAAGATATTAATGATGAAGTGAAAGGCCTTTTGAAGCTGGCGATGAGTTGATACGGTTTTAACCACAGAGCACACAGAGGAAGGCATAGAGATCGTGGATTTGGGGGCATACATACTAATAACGTTACCGCTTCAAATCCGCAATACCTTCATCATTTTGTCATCCTGAAAGATAATTTATTGCATAAAAATCAATATGCTTGACAGATAAATTTTAAGTAGGTATATCTCTCGAGAGATCGTCATTCCCAACTTGATTGGGAATCGTAATGCAAGTGCTTTAAGATTCCCGCATGCGCGGGAATGACGACCGCAAAGTGGATTCTGTCAGTGGTAGCGTAGTCGAAGGATCTTATAGCAAATCTGTTATTTCGATCCGATGGTTATGGGATTAAGCCGCACGCAGTGGAGAATCTGCCTTAATAGATTTCTCCACTGCGTTCGAAATAACGGCCTAAGAGGATTAGAGTAGTAACTTACGAATTATCCTAATCTAACTTCTCCTCAATTAATAATTTAATAATCCCGTCAGCCATACCCACTTTAGGTACATAGATCTGTTTTATACCTGTCCACTTCATTAAGGTTAAATAAATCTCGCAGGCCGGGATAATCACATCTGCACGATCGGGATTTAAACCCAATACATGAATCCTTTCTTTCAGTGAATAACTGGTTAATTTATTATACATCGAATTCAGTTTCTGCAATGATAAAGGTGCATTTTCCTTTTCATCAGACATGCGGAACAATTTATTGATATTGCCACCTGTACCTATGCCTGCTAAATGTTTATAGACTTTGGTATGCTCCTTTACCCAATCTTTCATCTCTTCCCAGGTTTCTTCCTTATCCTGGTTATCAAGCATCCTGATCGTACCGATATTAAATGATCTCGATGCCTCCGGCACACCCTTTACAAAAACAGATAACTCCGTACTACCGCCGCCCACATCAATATACAGGTAATTTTTATTTTCGTCTAATGCTTCTTCAATGTGGTTGGCATATATGATATTGGCTTCGCGTTGTCCCTCAATAATTTCTAAAGTAATGTCTGCTTCTTTTTTAATCAGTTTAACAATATCTTCACCATTTTGGGCCTCGCGCATGGCAGAGGTTGCACAGGCCAGGTATTCAGAAACATGGTAAACATCCATCAAGTTTTTAAAAGCAATCATGGTTTTTACCAGATCGGCTGATTTTTTCTCCGAAATATGTTGGTCCAGAAATGCATCATCGCCCAATCGTAGGGGTACACGTATAAGGGTATTCTTTTTATATTTATATTTCCCGTCTTGTTTGCTAATATCGGCAATGAGTAACCTCACCGCGTTAGAGCCGATATCGATAGCTGCGTATCTTAACATTATGATTGATGCTTGGTTTTTAAATAGTTATAAATATCCACCTGCGCCCTTATTTTTTTACTTAATCTGTTTTTATGGTATTTATTGCTGTTAGTGGCATTAATTTGTCTTGATTTGGTATTATCTTGCAGCTGCAGATCAATGATATCTTGTATTTCCTGTTTAATATCGTGATCCAGCACCGGAAAGCCAACCTCAACACGATGTTCAAAGTTTCTGCTCATTAAATCTGCAGATGATAAATACATGTCGTTTTTGCCGTTATTTCCAAAAATATATACCCTTGCATGCTCCAAAAACTTATCAATAATACTAACCGCAGTAATATTTTCACTAAACCCCTTTACTCCCGGCACCAGGCAACAAATGCCGCGGATAATAAGCTGGATTTTAACCCCGGCATTGCTCGCATCATAAAGTTTTGATATAATGCCTTCATCGGCCAAACTGTTTACTTTTAACATAATATAAGCAAGTTTACCTTGTTTGGCATTTCTGATTTCGCGGTTGATAAAATTAACCAGTCTAGAACGGCTCTCCAATGGAGAAACAATCAAATGCTTGAAACCTTTGGTTACGGTACGCTTATTCAGCGCATCAAAAAGTTTAACCAGGTCGTTGGTGATCTCCTTCCTGGCCGTGAAAATGCTATGATCGCAGTATAAACCTGCGGTTTTTTCATTAAAATTACCTGTTGCCAGGTTTGCATAGTATACCGCTTTATCTTTTTCTATCCGTTTAACCAAACAGATTTTAGAATGTACCTTATAATCTGTTAAACCATAATTTACTTTAACACCTTCTTCCATTAACCGGCTTGTCCAGTAGATATTGGCCTGTTCATCAAAACGAGCTTTAAGTTCTAACAGAACAGAAACGTTTTTGCCATTTTTAGCGGCATTGATTAAGGCGTTGATTACTTTTGAGTTTTCGGCTAAGCGATATAGGGTGATCTGTATTTCCGTTACTTTCGGATCAATGGCAGCTTCACGTAAGAACAAAATAATATAATCGTAAGATTGATATGGTAAATTGACCAAATAATCGCGCTGTGCAACTTTATTGAACATACTTTGCGTTCTATGCAGATCATGAACCTTTAACGGTACATTTGGTGCATACTCCAATTCCTTTTTGCCCACATTCGGGAAGGCTATAAAGTCGCCGAATTTATGGTAGCGGTTACCCGGAATCAAACTTTCGGCTTCCAGTTTAAGCTTGTTTACCAATACGGTAAGCATATTCAGTGGCATGGCCGAATCGTAAAGCAAGCGCATAGGCTTTCCTTTTTTTCGTTTCTCTAAGCTGTTTTTTAAATCATCAATAAACTTGTCACTTATGTTTTTATCAATATCCAATTCAGCATCCCGCGTCAACTGAATGGAGTAAGCTTCTAAATTATCGTAAGTGAAAACATAAAAAATATCGTCTAAACAATATCTGATGATGTCTTCGGCAAGAATAATAAACTTTAAATCGTTTGTTTCGGGCAGCACCAAAAACCGGGGTAAATTGGGCGGAATTTCAATAAGTGCATATTTCTCTTTAATTTTTGTATCCTTTTTAGAAAGTTTAACAAAAAAGTAAAGGTACCGGTCTTTCAATTCCGGAAAAGGTTTATCCATATCCAGCATGATCGGAACCAGATTGGATAAAATCTTATCCCTGAAATGATTTTTAACAAATTCTCCCCTGCTTACATTTAGCTGTGTATCGTTTAAAATAAAAATCCGGTTTTGAGCAAGTTCGTTAATTAAAGTAGCCTGAAACAGCTGGTCGAATTTTCTTTCCTGTTTAACAACAATATTTTTAATCTCATTCAGAATTTTTTTCGGGTTAAATCCTAAAAGTGCTTTGGCTTTATCGTTCAGATTGGTGAGCCGGCTTATAGTGGCTACCCTAACCCGATAAAACTCTTCTAAATTGGAAGAATATATAGATAAAAATTTAATCCGTTCAATCAGCGGAACTGTTTCATCGGCTGCTTCCTGCAGTACGCGTTCATTAAAGTAAAGCCAACTGATTTCGCGGTTAAAAAATGGAATCTTCTTATTGCTCATCTAAAAAAATAAAAAATCCCTGCCAAAACAGGGATGTTCAAAACTGCAAATTATTTTGTTAAATCGATGTTAATTCATTTGCATGTTAACGTTAACAAATTTATTTCTTGGTTGGTGTTTTTACATTTTTCTTTGCTTCAGAACTGTCTTTAGCAGCTGTTTTGTTCAGCGTTTCAGATGTTTTTTCCGGTGCTTTTTTTGTTGTTTTAACTGTTTCATTTACAGTTGTTTTTGACTTGTTTGATGGCTTTGCTAATACCTTTTCGGCCTTCTCTTCGGTCTCTATTGCGGCAACTTTAACACTTTGTACCACCGGTTTTGCTTTAGCGATAGCTTTTTTAACCACTTTTTCAGCAGATTTTTCAGATTTACTTACCGCTTTAGCAACAGGCTTTTTTACTTCTTTTGATTTTTCTTGTGAGGCATGTAACAAACCATCAATTTTTTGACCCACATCAGACTTGACAATCGTAAATTTTTTGGTCAATTTTCTAGCCACCCGCTTACTTGCTTTACCCACCTCCGTACTAATTTCAGATACATCATGACCTAAACTTTTAATCACATCTAAAAATTGAGTAGTAATAGACTGTTCAAGCTGTTTTTTGGCTTCCTTTTTTATAATCTTTTTTTGAGACTTCGGCTTGGGGGTTTTCATATTATTTTCGTTTTTTTGTGAGAATGGATTAATTTCTATTAAATCTACTTATTTTTTTACTTTAAAGCTAAAACCATGCCTTCTTTTGATATTGTAAGTAAAGTTGACGCGCAGACATTAGACAATGCCATTAACAATGCTAAAAAAGAAATACTGAACCGATTCGACTTTAACGGGTCAAAAAGCACAATCGATCTGGATAAAAAAACAAATGTGGTAACCATTGTTACTGAAGACGATATGCGTTTGAAAGCTATTGAAGGATCTATCATTTCCCGGATGATGAAGCAGAATTTGGATCCAAAAAGTTTAAACTTCGGCGATGAACACCAGGCCTCAGGTAACATGATCAGAAAAGAAATCAGCATCAAAGAGGGATTGGATAAAGAAGCGGCGAAAAAAGTGGTAGCCAAAATCAAAGCCAGCGGGTTAAAAGTTCAGCCTGCGATTATGGATGATCAGGTTCGGGTTACGGCCAAAAAAATTGATGATTTACAAGCTGTCATCAGTCTTTGCAGAAACGAAGATTTTGATCAGCCATTACAGTTTATCAATATGCGTAATTAGTTTAACCGGTTAACTGTTAAAATCGGTCAATTGTGAATAATAATCAGACAATTAAATCTTCGGCGATGAACACCAGGCCTCAGGTAATATGATCAGAAAAGAAATCAGCATCAAAGAGGGATTGGATAAAGAAGCGGCGAAAAAAGTGGTAGCCAAAATCAAAGCCAGCGGGTTAAAAGTTCAGCCTGCGATTATGGATGATGAGGTTCGGGTTACGGCCAAAAAAATTGATGATTTACAAGCTGTCATCAGTCTTTGCAGAAACGAAGATTTTGATCAGCCATTACAGTTTATCAATATGCGTAATTAGTTTAACCGGTTAACTGTTAAAATCGGTCAATTGTGAATAATAATCAGCCAATTAATGGTTAACCAAATTTAAACAATTAACCGATATCAATTATGGAAATCAGCGAAAACGGTTTTATATTTTCTGATCAAAAAGAACGCTTAGATCTCGGAGCTATCCATCAGTATTTAAGTGTCGAATCCTATTGGGCGAAAGGCATTCCTATAGCTACCGTAAAACGATCCATAGAAAATTCATTATGTTTTGGTATTTATAAAGATCATGTGCAGGTAGGTTTTGCCCGTTGGGTAACCGATAAAGCAACATTTGCCTGGCTTTGCGATGTTTACATAAACGAGCATTACCGTGGGTTAGGCTTGTCAAAAAAAATGATGTCGTTTATGATTTTTCATCCGGATTTGCAGGGCCTGAGGCGTTACCAATTGGCTACTTTAGATGCCCATGGCCTCTATGAACAATTTGGGTTTTCAGCTATTCAAAATCCCGAAAGGCAAATGGGCATTGTGATTCAAAATCCATATAGCTAAGGGCCAGAATAGATATCAAAAACCTTTTTTCGAGTATCTTGTTTCTCATACATATTAAACATTGAGAAAACATGAAAAAGATATTTCTATTGTCGACAGCTTTTGCCCTGGCACTTTCTTTTGAGGCCTGCCAAACTGCAGATAAAAAATCAGCAACTACCAAAGATAGCGTCGCTGGCGACACCACTATGGTAAACGGTAATCACGTTGCCGGATCAGAAAGTACTGAATCTGGAGTGGATGAAGCAGGTGCTACTTTTTTAAGAAAAGCGGCTGTTGGCGGTGTTATGGAAGTTGAAGCGGCTAAGATTGCAGCCCAGAATGCTAAAAGTGCAGAGGTGAAAGAGTTTGCGGCTAAAATGCTTGCCGACCATGAAAAAGCCAATACAGAATTAAAAGCATTGGCTGTAAATAAAAAAGTAATTACCCCTGATGCCTTACCAGCTGATGAACAGATTCATTTAGATGGTATGAAAAAAATGACTGGTGCGGCGTTTGATAAACACTATATGGATATGATGGTTACCGATCACGAAAAGACGGTAGCACTATTCAAAAAAGGTACCGAAAACCGCGATCAAAGTATTAAAGAATGGGCTTCGAATACTTTAAAAGTAATCGAATCGCATAACGAGATGGCTCAGAAAATTGCCGCAGGCTTAAAGTAGGTTATCAAGTTATCCTATATCAACTAGTCGTCGTTTCGAACCTGGTATAACGAAGTCGGGAAATCTTTTCAGATAGCTTTCTCCATTCCGTAGAAACTGGTCCGGTACGACGACTTTTTTTATTGTTAGCGGCCTTAACCGTTATAAAAGCGCATCAATATCAATTTAATTTAAACACGATTTCTTTCAGTAAAAAATTAAAATTAACTTTCGCCGTTTAATACAAAAATATATAAATGAACAAGAGTAGAATTTTTAGAACATTGCTGGGTATTGCAATTGTAAGTGCAGTACCAACTTTGGCTCATGCGCAAAAAGCCAATTGGCAAAACCTCGACTTAAAAAGCGATAGCACATTCGGAATCAGTACGGAGAAAGCATATAAAGAACTTTTAAAGGGTAAAAAATCCGTAAAAGTTATCGTGGCTGTAAATGACGGTGGTGTAGAAGCTACGCACGAAGATCTGAAACGGATTATGTGGGTAAATACCAAAGAGAAACCCGGCAACGGTAAAGATGATGATAAAAATGGCTACATCGACGATATTAACGGCTGGAATTTTATTGGAGGACCAAAGGGATCTGTAAATTTTGAAACCTTAGAGCTGACCCGTTTAGTTCGGCGGGATCAGTCACGCTTTGCCAATACTACAGATGCAAATGTAGCAGAAAAGGATAAAAAGGATTTTGAAGCGTTCAAAGCTGAAAGGGCCGAGTTGGAACAAAAACTGGCCGAAGCAAAAGAAAACTTAGCGGGTATTACAGGTTTTAAAACAGCTTTAGATGCTGTAGTAAAGAAAATTGGTAAAGAAAATCCAACAGCAGAAGATTTTAAAAACTTTAAGCCATCTACGGCGATTGAAGGCCGTATCCAGGGAATATTGATCAAACAACTGGAAAAAGGCAGTTTTAAAGATTTTTACGAAGACCAGATTAAAGAAGGATTGGATTATTATACGCGCCAGGCCGAATATAACTTAAATCTAGATTATGATCCACGTTCAATAGTTGGTGATGATCCAAATAATGATAAGGAACGGTTTTATGGTAATAACGATGTTGCAGGCCCTGATGCAATGCACGGTACACACGTAGCAGGTATTATTGCAGCAGATAGAACCAACAAAATTGGAATTTTAGGTGTAGCCGATAACGTAGCCATTATGGGCGTGCGTTGCACGCCAAACGGTGATGAAAGAGATAAAGATGTAGCAAATGCAATCCGCTATGCAGTTGATAATGGCGCTAAAGTAATCAACATGAGTTTTGGTAAAGCTTATAGCTGGAATAAAGCCATTGTTAACGAAGCAATGAAATATGCGGCATCTAAAGATGTATTGATTGTTCAGGCTGCAGGTAACGAGAACAAAAATATTGATGTTGAAAATAATTTCCCTAACCACAAGGATTTAGATGAGAAAACCATTGCATCATGGATTACCGTTGGTGCTTCAGGTCCTAAAGATGATGAGACTTTGAAAGCAAGTTTCTCTAACTATGGTAAAAACCAGGTTGATGTTTTCGCGCCAGGCGTGCAGATCTACTCTACCGTGCCAGGTTCTAAATATAAAAACCTGGATGGAACAAGTATGGCCTCTCCTGTTGTGGCAGGCTTAGCAGGCTTAATCCGTTCTTATTATCCAAAATTAACGGCTGCACAGGTAAAAGAAATTATTGTTAAATCGGTTACTAAAGTGAATCACAATGTAGAATACGCCAAAGGCGAAGGGCCTGATGCCGAAAAAGTTTCCGTTCCTTTTTCTGATCTTTGTATCAGCGGCGGAATTGTAAATGCTTACAATGCATTAAAATTAGCAGCAACTTATTCAGGTAAGTAAGTTAATATAATTATCTTGTTTGTCATTCCGAGCGAAAGCGAAGAATCTTTAAAAAAATGCGTCCTAATTTAAACTAGGGCGCATTTTTTTTAAGTCGTCGCCCTGATCCGGGCCATCGGATTACTTCAGGGCCTTTCTGCTAAAAGATGCTGGTATAAATTCATTATGGCATATTTGTTTTTTTAGGCGTTCATAAAACAGAAGTCAAGTTTTTTAAAAAACTTGACTCCTGTTGTGTTAAGCCAATATCTTATCAGGTGTGATGGGTAATGTTCTGATCCTCTTCCCCGTAGCATTAAAAACGGCATTGGCTACTGCAGCAGAAAAACCGATTAAGGCAATTTCCCCCATACCTTTTGCACCCATCGGGTTAATGTAAGGATCAGGCTTATTGATGAAATTAACATCGATTTCTGGTACATCAGCGTTCACAGGAACGTGGTAATCAGCAAAGTTGTTATTGATGTATCTTCCATAACGGTGATCGATTATTGATTCTTCTGTTAAAGCCATTCCTATACCGCCAACTGCGCCGCCCACCATCTGGCTTCTGGCGGTTTTCGGACTTACAATGGTTCCTGAATCACCTACAGAAACAATTTTACTTATCTTTACGACTCCTGTCAGTTTATTTACTTTTACCTGTACAAAGTGAATGGAGAACGAATACATCGAGTAATGATCTCTTTCCTTACCGCCCTGACTCTCTTTTGTTATTTCTATTTGCGGCAGATTATTCTTTTTCAAAACATCAACAAAATTAGACGTTGCATCCATATTTGAATTTGCTGCGAGTTCGGCAATGGTAGATTTTAAGGCTACACAAACATCATTCACTGCCGAGCCTACGGTAGAAAGTGTAGCCGAACCGCCCTGACTTGGCGCTGGCGGTAAAGATGAATCGCCTAATTCGAAAGTGATTTTATCTACAGGAATACTCATCAATTTACTGGCAATTAAAGTCATGCCGGTTCCTGTACCGGGACCAATATCGCTGGTTGCACTTTGTAAAAGCAGCGATCCATCGGCTTTTAAAATACCCTTTACGCTGGCCTTACCCCTGTTGGCATTAAATACACCAACACTCACCCCGTAACCGGTTTGCCATGGCCCTTCAACTATACTACCCGGTTTATTTTTTCGGTTGCGCCAGCCAATCTTATCAGCTCCGATTTTATAGGCCTCTTTAATATTCTTGCTGGAAAAAGGCTTGTTTTTTTGCTGATCGGTTTCAGGATCATTTTTAATTCTGAAATCCAATGGATCCATATCCAAAGCATGCGCCATCTCATCAATTGCACTTTCCAGTGCAAAAGCACCTGTAGCTTCACCTGGTCCCCGCATCCATATCGGCACGCCCAAATCAACCGGAACAATAACATAAGAAGTATTTACATTATCGCATTGGTACATGAACTTCGCCATGTTCACTACGCCCTCGGTAAAGTTCTCATAAGCAGAAGTTTCACCATAAGCCCTATGCGTAATGCCCGTTAGCTTGCCATCCTTATTTGCACCCAAACCAATGGTTTGTATGGCCGCTGGCCGATTACCTACCATCGTAAACATCTGCATTCTGGTAACAACCAGTTTTACAGGTTTGCCAATGTGTTTAGAAGCCATTATTGTTGCGATCTCCAATGGCCATGTGCGTAAGGCCATCCCAAAACCACCACCCACAAACTCCGAGTTTACCTGGATATTTTCCATTGGGATTTTAAAAACATTCGCAATAGTTCCCTGCGTAGCTTTTACGCCTTGTGTTTTGGCATAAACCGTAAGCTGGTTATTTGGTCTCCAATCGGCAATAATCCCATGTAATTCCATTGGATTATGTGTCTCAATTGGAAGAAAGTACCTTTCTTCGAGCTTTACCTCTGCAGTTTTATAAGCATTTTCTTCACCACGTTTATAGTCGGCCTGTCCTTGTAGCTTTTTAGCTTTCGGATCTTTCAGCGCTTTTTCAAAATCAGTATTAAAAGTCTCTTTAGCATAGGTTGCCTTAACCAATGATGCCGCATAAGTTGCCCTTTCAAAAGTATTGGCCACCACAATAGCTATGGGTTGTCCGTTATAGAAAATCTTATCGGTATAAAAAATCTTCATCTGTGGTCCACCCTCCTGTTCGTAAGCCGCCGCCGAGGGCTTATTCAGGTGCGAAATCACCGCCACCACTCCCGGAGCTTTTTCTGCAGCTTTAGTATCAAGTGTGGTTATTTTCCCTTTAGTAATGGTACTGGTTACCAATACACCGTAGGTTAAACCAGGTAAATCATATTCAGCAAAATATTTGGCTTTCCCGGTCACTTTCAAGAATCCGTCTACTCTGTCGTTTTCATCTTTTAGCATATTCTTTTCCATAACTAGGCTTTTGATTTTGCTAGGTTTAAGGCTTCAATAATTGTATTGGGTGCAAGTTTTAGCTTGAAGTCGTTTCCTCCAAAGCTTTTTGCATCTTTCATGGCCAGTTGCGCAGCCTGCTCAAAATTGGTTAAGCTGGCTTCTTTTCCTTTTAAGAAAATCTCAGATGCGGTTAAACGCCAGGGTTTATGTGCCACGCCTCCCATTGCCAGCCGAACATCAGTAATTTTATTATTGACGATTTCAAAAGCTGCAGCTACTGATACCAGTGCAAAAGCATAAGAAGCCCTATCCCTGACTTTTAGATAATGGTAATTTTTGGCCAGGTTGTTTATAGGGATTTCCAAACCTATAATCATTTCATCGGCCTTTAAGTTGTTATCTAACTGTGGTGTATCTCCGGCTAAGCGATGAAAATCTTTAAATGATAGTTTGCGTTCTCCTTTTGCATTGGCCAATATCACTTCAGCGTCTAAGGCAATCAAAGCTACACACATATCGCTCGGATGAACAGCAATGCATTTTTCTGAAGTTCCGAAAATAGCATGCATGCGGTTAAAACCTTCCATTGCTCCACATCCCGTACCCGGCTGGCGTTTGTTACAAGGCATTTCGATATCGTAAAAATACCCACAGCGCGTACGCTGCATCATGTTCCCGCCAACCGTAGCCACATTTCTGAGTTGCGCTGATGCACCGGCTTGTAAAGCCCAGGAAAGTAAAGGCAGTTTCTCTTTAATCAGGGGATGATCTGCAACTGCCGTATTCGAAGCCAAAGCACCGATATGGATTTTATCCCCGATCTGCCTGATTTGTTTCAGCGGTACGTGGTTGATATCAATAAGTTTTTCCGGTGCGGTAACACCTCTTTTCATCAGATCGATTAAATTGGTACCACCTGCCAGGAATTTGGCATTTTTATCTTTACCCAATAAAGCAATGGCTGATTTTGCTGTAGTTGTTCTGAGGTATTGAAAATTGATCATACGGTTTCACCTCCTTTCTTCACTTCAATAATTGCATCCACTATATTTGGATAAGCACCACACCTGCAAATATTTCCGCTCATGTATTCGCTTATTTCAGCCCTTGAATTGGCATGGCCTTCACGAACACAGGCTACTGCCGACATAATCTGCCCAGGTGTACAGTAGCCGCATTGAAAACCGTCATGTTTAATAAAGGCAGCCTGCATGGGATGTAAAGTATCGCCATTTGCCAAACCTTCAATGGTGGTGATTTTCTTTCCCTCATTCATCACTGCTAAGCTGAGGCAAGCGTTTATCCTTTGTCCATCTACATGAACAGTACACGCGCCACACTGGCCATGGTCACATCCTTTTTTAGTACCCGTTAAGTGTAATTCTTCACGCAGATAGTCTAAAAGGGTTACCCGGGGTTCTACCGTTGTTTGATAAGCTTTATTGTTTACCGTAAGCTTTAAGGGTATTTTCTCAAAAAGTTCGGCAAAACGTTCATCGGCATTATTTTCTGCTGCTTTAATTGCAGTACCAGGCGTTAGTGCAATGGCCGTAATTACTGAGCTCTTTTTAAGAAAATCGCGCCTGCTATCACCCTGATTTGGTTTCTGTTCAGAAGATTTCATAGTTGGATGTTTATAAATGGTTGCGTTACCAGAATCTTCATTATTATAAATTCTTCGATAAAAATTAACCGTTTTCCCGGTATTTCCATCTCTAAATTTAAAATAAAAACTAAAGCTAATTTCCTTAAAATTGATAGGTAAAAGAAAAGTTACGCCCCGACGTTGATACCAATATAAATAAAACCAACAATTTCAAAAAATGTTCCGACTTTTGTACTACAATTATTGCATTTCTACCGTGTTTAAAAAAATGGAATGATTTTGATTCAGGGGAAAAAAATCAAATTTAGAATAGCCCTGATCATTGCGTTTAACTTGAATGATCGTAACCCCATCTAAAATCGTTTTCCTTTAAGTACACTGATTTCTGATCCTTCTGCCAAGAAAACAGAATCTGGCTCGACATGGTTTAAGAAAGCAAAATCATTACCATAATTTATCCCAAAATTGACGTTGATTTTATAACTTTTTATAGGATAAACTTGCCACCGCGGATGTTCTACCCCATATTCAGAGGTTTTATTGCGGGCAATTTTAGTGTATCCCCAGTAATGTTCGGTAATAAATTCTTCTTCGCTACCCGGTGCAATTTCTTCTGGCTTAGCATTGGCAGTAATCTGAAAATTATGCCATGTTTCACTTTTCCAAAGATAATCCACCTCCAGCTGGTTTTCCTGTTCTACCCAAACATGTTTCATGGGTAAAGTTTGATATTTTTCTTTATAAATGGTATTGGCAACAAATGTGATTGCAGGCAAAGGAACAATTTCTTTAACAAAAACAACTCCTCTTTTCCATTCTTTACCATCTTTATACCGAACATAGAAGCGCAGGTTAACCTCCTCGAAATTTGTATGGAATGGAATATTAAAGCCAAGTAACTTTACATTCATAAACATAAAACCCACTAAGCTCACATAATACTTTCCATTCCAGCTATCTAATTCGGTATGCGGAGGAAGATATTTTAAAAGAATTTGCTCCTCTACCGCATATTGTGCAAGTGCTAACTTTCGCCATTCCGCAGTTAAGAAAACTCCTTTTTTAGCTGTCATTATATAACAGCTTGTCTTAAACGAACTAATTTGACTAAAGTTTCTTCGAGCAAATCTAAATGAAGCATATTAGCTCCATCTGATTTGGCATTTGCAGGATCAGGATGTGTTTCGATAAATAAGCCATCAGCACCAACGGCAATGGCTGCTTTTGCAATAGTTGAAATCAGTTCGGGTTTACCACCGGTAACTCCGCTGCTTTGATTAGGCTGTTGTAAACTATGGGTACAATCCATTACCACAGGCACACCAAAGCTTTGCATTTCGGGTAAACCGCGATAATCTACAATCAGATCATGATAACCAAAGGTATTTCCACGATCGGTTAAGATGACCTTATTGTTGCCTGCCTCTTTTACCTTTTCAACTGCAAATTTCATGGACCCAGCTGATAAAAACTGGCCTTTTTTTACATTTACCACTTTCCCCGTTTCTGCAGCAGCAACTAATAAATCGGTTTGGCGGCACAAAAAAGCCGGAATCTGCAATACATCAACATACGCAGCAGCCATCGCGGCTTCACCACTTTCATGGATATCGGTAACGGTTGGCACACCAAATTCTCTGCCGATCCTTTCTAAAATGCGTAACGCTTTTTCATCGCCAATTCCCGTAAAAGAACTTCCTTTACTTCTATTTGCCTTGCGGTACGAACCCTTAAAAATGTATGGAATCTGCAGTTTATCAGTAACCGTAATAATCTTTTCAGCAATTCTCATGGCGATATCTTCGCCTTCAATAGCGCATGGACCCGCCATTAAAAAGAAATTCCCTGAAGCTGTATTTTTTAATTTATCTAAATAGTTAAGCATGTTTGAGATGTGAGATGTGAGATGTGAGATGTGAGATGTGAGACTTGGGTTTCTCTCAGATCTAACGTCTCAAATCTCATATCTGATTTTTAGTTTCCTAATTCCGACATAAATTTTATCCGCATCAATTGAATTTCTTCTCGGGTGTAATCGGTTTCGCCCAGTTCATTTAATGCTTCGTCTATAGAATCGCTTTCAGCTGCCCTGAAGTAATCAAAAACTTCATCCTGCCTATCATCGTCAATGATTTCATCAATAAAGTAGTTCAGATTCAGTTTGGTGCCGGAGTTTACAATCGATTCTACTTCTTTCAGGATTTCTTCGTAAGTGATGCCTTTCGAATCGGCAATGTCTTCCAGGCCAATCTGTCTGTCGATATTTTGGATGATCGATACTTTCATCTGTGATTTATTGGCCTGCGTTTTAATGATCAGATCAATAGGACGTTCGATGTCGTTATCCTCCACATATTTTTTAATCAATTCAATAAAAGGTGCACCGAATTTCATTGCTTTACCCGAACCTACACCAGAAATCTGGCGAAGTTCTTCCATGGTTATCGGATAATGGGTACACATTTCTTCTAAAGACGGATCCTGGAAAACCACAAATGGTGGAACGCTTTTTTGCTTCGCAATTTTTTTACGCAGCTCTTTGAGCAACGATAAAAGATGGGTATCCAAAGCACCTGTGCCTTGTTTTACATCTTCATCATCATCATCTGTACTGTTTCCTATCGGTTCGTTTAATATGAATTTGAGGCTGTAAGGATTAACGATAAAATCTTTTCCCTGTTTGGTTAATTTTAATAAACCGTAATTATCGATATCCTTAAAAAGATAATTATTTAAAACCGCCTGGCGGATAATGGATTTCCACATCAGCTCACCGTCTTCCTTGCCGATTCCAAATTCAGGAACCTTACTATGTTCATAAGCAATGGTTTGCGCAGTTTCCAGACCTAAAAAGACATTTAACAGGTGTGCATCATCGAACTTCTCTCCGGATTTTTCAATAAACTTTAATAAGGTAGATAACTGACTTTCTACTTCAAACTGTTTTTTAGGCTTTTTGCAGTTGTCGCACATGCAGTTGCAGCCGGTTTCGTTAAAGTTTTCGCCAAAATAGTGTAGGATCTGCTTACGACGGCAAACGCCGGATTCGGCATAATCAATCACTTCCTTTAATATCTGTGTACCAATCTCTCTTTCAGAAACCGGTTTATCTTTCATAAATTTTGCCAGTTTATCTACATCTTTTTGAGAGTAGAAAGCAATGCACACGCCCTCGCCACCATCACGTCCGGCCCTACCGGTTTCCTGATAATAACCTTCCATACTCTTGGGCACATCGTGGTGGATGACAAAGCGTACATCTGGTTTATCGATCCCCATACCAAAGGCAATCGTTGCAACAATTACCTCGGCATCTTCCATCAAAAATTTATCCTGTGTTTCGGCTCTGACTTTCGGATCTAAACCAGCATGATAAGGCAAGGCACTGATTCCATTCAGGTTTAAAGCTTCAGCCACTTCCTCCACCTTTTTACGGCTCAGGCAATAAATAATCCCTGATTTACCCGGATTAGACTTGATATATTTTATGATTTCTTTGGTGATATCTTTTTTAGGACGGATTTCATAAAATAAATTCGGTCGGTTAAATGAAGATTTGAATAACGTGGCTTCCGTCATGCCCAGATTCTTCATAATGTCCTGTTGTACCTTTGGCGTAGCCGTCGCAGTTAATGCAATAATCGGGATATTATTCCCCAACCCTGCAATAACCTGTTTAATCTTACGGTATTCCGGCCTGAAATCGTGCCCCCATTCGGAGATACAATGTGCCTCATCAACGGCGACAAAGGAAATTTTAATCAGGTTTAAAAATTCAATGTTATCCTGTTTTGCCAAAGATTCTGGCGCAACGTACAATAATTTAGTCTGACCGCTTAAGAGGTCAGATTTAACTTGAGTAATTTCAGATTTGTTTAAGGATGAATTAAGAAAGTGAGCAATACTGTCATTTCCACCAAAAGCCCTTAATTGGTCTACCTGGTTTTTCATTAATGCGATTAAAGGTGAAATCACAATTGCTGTGCCCTCGCTCATTAAAGCGGGCAACTGATAGCAAATAGACTTCCCTCCGCCTGTGGGCATAATAACAAAAGTATTATTGCCTTCTAAAATATTGGTAATGATCGACTCCTGATCACCCTTGAAATTATCAAACCCGAAGAAATTTTGTAGGTTATCAAATAACGACTTTTTCACGTCCATTTTGTGTAATAAAATATGCGATGCTATTTTTGTATCCAAAATAACATAATTTTACAAGATTTTCAAGTATTAACAAACAATTATTTTCTCTTTGAAAAGTAAAAAATCCATAATCCAATCAGCTATAGGCACTTTAGAGCTTGAAGCAGCTGCAATATTAAATGTTGCGAAAAACATTAACGGCGATTTTGAGAAAGTCGTATCAAGCATTCTAAATAGTAAAGGACGGGTGATTGTAACGGGCATAGGCAAAAGTGCAATTATCGCGCAGAAAATAGTGGCTACTTTTAATTCAACGGGTACACCCGCTATTTTTATGCATGCTGCAGATGCAATCCATGGCGATTTGGGCATGATCCAAATGGATGATATTGTCATTTGCCTTTCTAAAAGCGGAAATACACCTGAAATTAAAGTGCTTACCCCTTTATTGAAAACAGCTGGCAATTTACTGATTGGTATGGTTGGCGAATTGAATTCTTTTTTGGCAGAGCAGGCCGATATGATTTTGAATACCGCTTTCGAAAAAGAGGCCTGTCCGTATAATTTGGCGCCAACAACCAGTACAACTGCGCAATTGGCATTGGGTGATGCTTTGGCCATTTGTTTGTTAGAATGTAGAGAGTTTAATGAATCTGATTTTGCAAAATATCACCCGGGTGGATCTTTAGGTAAAAAACTATATTTAAAAGCACGTGATTTAGCCCTGTCTAACGAAAAACCAGCGATACATCCTTCTGCTTCGGTTAAAGATGTGCTGATCGAAATTAGTAAAAACCGTTTGGGGGCCGTAGCTGTTGTAGATAGCGACGATAAGGTACTGGGCATTATTACCGATGGTGATGTTAGGCGTATGTTGGAAAATAATACTACTATTGCAAATTTAAAAGCGGAGGATATCATGGGCAGAACACCAAAGAGCATACAATATGATGCTTTAGCTGTCGATGCCCTGGATATTATTAAGCAAAACAATATTACCCAGTTGTTAGTTCTGGAACAAAATACTTACTTTGGCATCATCCACTTACACGATCTTTTGAATGAAGGCATTGTGTAATTTTAAATTATAAAATGAATAAAAACTACTATGCATTAATTATGGCCGGTGGCGTTGGAAGCCGCTTTTGGCCGGTGAGCAGAACAGAATATCCAAAACAATTCATAGATTTTTTCGGTGTCGGAAAAACCCTTATTCAAAGCACTTATGAAAGATTTCTGAATATCTGTCCTCCGGAAAATATATTTATCGTTACCAACGAAATTTATACCGGTCTGATTAAAGAGCAGTTACCACTGTTAACAGATAACCAGATTTTGGCCGAGCCTTTAATGAGAAATACAGCACCTTGTATAGCTTACGGAAGTTTAAAAATCGCAGAATTAAATCCTGATGCGACCATTGTGGTTGCGCCATCAGATCATACCATTGCTAATATTGATGGCTTTGTGGCATCTATTGAGCAATCTTTGGAAGCAGCATCCAAAAATGATTGTTTAATCACGTTGGGAATTAAACCAAACCGTCCGGATACCGGTTATGGTTATATTCAGCATACTGATTATGTGCTTAATACCGATACCGACCTCCATAAGGTTAAAACCTTTACCGAAAAGCCAAATTTAGATTTGGCGAAATCATTTATACAAAGTGGTGATTTTTTATGGAATGCCGGGATTTTTATCTGGTCTGCCAGAGCGATATTAAATGCGTTCGAGAAACATCTGCCAGATATGTATGAAATATTTAATGTTGGAAGGGCAGAGTTGAATAAGGCCAGTGAAAAAGAATTTATCAATAATGCCTATTTCCAATGCACCAATATTTCAATAGATTTTGGAATTATGGAAAAGGCAGAAAACGTTTACGTACTTCCATCTGATTTCGGATGGTCTGATTTAGGTACCTGGGCGTCTATTTATGAAATGGCTGAAAAGGATTATGTGGGTAATGCCGTTATTCCTTCAGAACAGGTGCTGATGTTCGATTCATCAAATTGTATGGTAAATGTTCCAAAGGATAAATTGGTGATCTTACAGGGGCTGCATGATTATATTGTGGTTGAAAACAATAATATGCTTATGATCTGCCCTAGAGACGAAGAACAGAAGGTTAAAGAGTTTGTTGCGGAAGTTAAATCCAGATTTGGAAATAAGTTTATCTAAGAATGGATAATGTGAGATGTAAAATGGATGATGTGGCATAGTTCCATCATCCATTTTGCATTTTCTATTGTAGAAAGAAACAAGTACTATTAGCAGATTTTAGTAAGACAGGAGCGTCATTGCGAGGAGGAACGACGAAGCAATCTCTTAAAGCACACGCAGGTGGTTATCATTGTAATATTGCTTCATCGGCTGAAATAGCCTGCTTATAATGACGTTTTCTGCAACCAACATTTTGCAAAAGAAAAACTTTTACTCATATAGATTTTACGCAATAAATTATCCCAAAGGATAACAGTTTTGACGGAACGATTAGGCCTGTCGTCATTCCCGCGCATGGCCAAACCACAAAGTACTCAGAAAAGCTAATCTTAAAGCACTCTTAGTAAAATCACAAGTTAATCATGATATATAGCAACTTTCGATGACCGTAGAAAGAAGTTTAAAGATCCTGAAACACGTTCAGGATGACAGATCTGGTTAAATTCCATCTTCCCTTTTCCATTAAATTGCATTTACAGATCCTGAAACACGTTCAGCATGGCGGATCTGGTTGAATTCCATTATCCATCTCCCCTTTCACATCTTACATTGTTACATCCTCTGCCTAACTGCCTCGTATAAAATTACCCCGGCAGCTACTGAAACATTTAGCGATTCAATTTTTCCTGCCATAGGTATTTTAGCTAAATGATCTGCTACCCTCAAAAGGTCGTTAGAAATGCCTTCGTCTTCTGAGCCCATTATAATTGCTGTAGGCATGGTATAATCGGGGGCATAAATAAAATCATTCGTTTTTTCAGTACAGGCCACAATCTGCAGACCACTCTCTTGCAGAAATAAGCAAGTTTTATGCAGGTTGGCATGGCGGCAAATCGGAATACTGAATAATGCCCCCGCAGAAGTTTTAATCGCATCTGCATTAATCTGTGCCGCATTTTTTAACGGAACAACTATGGCGTGAACACCTACACAGGCAGCCGTACGTGCTATTGCACCCATGTTGCGCACATCAGTTACGCTATCTAAAACCAGAATTAGCGGCACTTCGCCCTTTTCGAAAACAGCAGGAATAATGTCTTCAATATTTTGATAGGTTATTGGAGAGATGACAGCAATTACGCCCTGATGGTTTTTCTGCGACATGCGGTTCAGCTTTTCTACAGGAACCGAATTTAATGGTATAAGTGTATCCTTTAGAAGGGCTTTCAGCTCCAGGAAGAGTTCACCTCCCAAACCGCGTTGCTGATAAATGGTTTCAATGTCTCTTCCTGCTTTAACGGCTTCTATCACGGCCCTGATGCCGAATACAAACTCATTATTCTCTTTTGTCCTTTGCGGTCTTCTAAAATTATCCATGTTTCGAAATTGTAAGGCAAAAGTATTCAATTAAAATGTTTTGACCCTAAACAATATGTAGCTTATTAACATTTAATTGTTTAAAATTTTTAAAGCCTCATAAATGCGATAAAATTTAATTTGATTATCCCTCAATTTGTTAACAAACGGCTAGTAACTATTCAAACAACCCCATCAAAATTTGCTTACTTTTGTAGAATGAGTATCGATAACGAACAAGGCGGAAAGAGTAGCATGACTGCTAGAAAAAGCAGGTTAAGTAATACCATAAGTTCACAGGGGAAAATCCCCCCACAGGCATTAGACCTGGAAGAAGCTGTTTTGGGTGCGTTGATGCTCGAAAAAGATGCACTCTCAGCGGTAATCGACGTTTTAAAGCCAGAGGTTTTTTATAATATCGCACATCAGAAAATTTTTGAAGCGATCCATATCCTTTTCCAGAAATCGAAACCGGTAGATATTTTAACGGTAACCGCCGAGCTCCGTACTTTAGGATCCTTAGAAATGGTTGGTGGCGCTTATTACATTACTCATTTAACCAACCGTGTTGCTTCGGCCGCCAATATTGAGTTTCATGCGCGTATTATTTCTCAGAAATATATTCAGCGTGAGTTGATCAGAATTTCGACGGAAATCATTACCAATGCATACGAAGATACCACAGATATCTTCGACTTATTGGACCAGGCTGAAAAAGGCCTTTTTGAAATCGCCCAGAATAACCTGCGTAGAGATACACAAAAAATGGACGATATCATTAAACAATCACTGGCTACCCTCGAAGAACTCCGTACCAAAACCGATGGTTTAACTGGTGTGCCAACCGGGTTTACCGGGCTGGACCGTATTACCGGAGGTTGGCAAAAGCAGGATCTGGTTATTATTGCTGCGCGTCCGGCGATGGGAAAAACCGCATTCGTATTAACCTGTGCACGTAACGCTACTGTCGATTTCCAAAGACCTTGCGTCGTATTCTCGCTGGAGATGTCTTCAGTTCAGCTGGTTAATCGTTTAATTTCAGGAGAAGCAGAAATCGAGCAGGAAAAAATCAGGAAAGGAAATTTACAGGAATGGGAATGGCAGCAGTTACACAGCAAAATTGGACGCTTAACCGAAGCGCCCCTATTAATTGATGATACACCTGCATTAAATATTTTCGAGTTCAGGGCAAAATGCCGGAGACTAAAATCACAATACGATATCCAATTGGTTATTGTCGATTACTTGCAGTTGATGCATGGTAAAGGTGAAGGAAAAGGCGGAGGTAACCGTGAGCAGGAAATCGGTAGTATTTCAAGGGCACTTAAGTCGGTTGCAAAAGAACTGGATGTGCCGGTGCTGGCGTTATCGCAGTTAAGTCGTGCGGTAGAGAGTAGGCCTGGTTTACAGGGAAAACGGCCTATGCTGTCCGATTTACGTGAGTCAGGTTCTATTGAACAGGATGCGGATATGGTATTGTTCTTATACCGGCCAGAATATTATGGTATTACCGAAGATGAGCAGGGACGATCACAGGCTGGTATCGGTGAGGTAATCATTGCGAAACACCGTAATGGTGAAACCGGAATTGTACCGCTTAAATTTGTGGGTAAATTTGTTAAGTTCCAGGATCTGGAAGATGATTTCAATGCGCCGCCAAATTCATTTGCCGCCGATCCTTCCGCTGGAATGTATCCATCCCAGGATTTTGAAAAACAAAGCAATGTGATTATCCGTCCTTCAAAAATGGACGACTACAATGACGATGATCCACCTTTTTAATCATCTTTAATCGCCATTTCGAGTGTAGGAGAAATTTTTGGTTGTGATGATCCTGAAAGATCGGTATTTATAAAAAAGAAGCTGTATCATAAGTACAGTTGTCATCCTGAGCTTGTAAAAGGACCATGTTTTTAACTGCGCTAAAGGCGTTTCGACAGGCTCAACGTGAAATTACAAATCATGACACAGCTTCTTTTATGTAAGAAAGCTTTTTCTACAAATCAAAAAGCAAACCTGCATTAAAACTCGATCGGTTTGTCCTGACCTGGTAACCTTGATTTTGTTTAAAAAGATCGGTAAGGCCAGATTGTCCGTCAAGTTCCAGTAAAACCTTTATTTTATTGGCTACAGGTAACTTTACACCGATACCAAGGTCAATGCCAATATCTCTGTTATGGATAAAATTCTTTAAATCGGTATTGAATTTTGTTTCGCTCGCATTCAATAAAATCCCGAAATATGGCCCGAAGTTCAGGTACCAATTTCTCTTTTTCCCAAAATGCCAGTTCGCCATTACAGGGATAGTTAAATAGTTAATGCGGTAATCTGTAATAAAGCTTTGCCCGTTATCCAAATTGGTGATGTAGCCACTGTCCCAACCTTTTTGATCATAGCCAATCTTAGCTTTAATGCTCCACCTGTCTGAAAAAAAGTAGTCGCCAACAGCTGTAAGGTTAAAGCCATTTCTGTAATCGCTGTTTGTTTGGCTACTGGTTGATACGGTAGCGAGGTTAAATCCGGCATGTAGTCCCAGTTCCAGACTGTTTTTTTCTTGTGCCGATGCGGTTATGCCGAAGCCGGCAACTAATAAAAGCGTTAATAGTTTCTTCATTGTTTGATCTGATTTAAATTTTGATGAAGATAAAACTAAAAAACAAGTTATTGAAGAACGGACTGTATTTTGAAAAAAAATATTAAAAATCAGAGTATGTATCCTATAAGAATGCCTCCTATTACGATAACCGGCGGACTTATTTTAGTGAAATTAAGCAATAGAAATGTAGCGAGCATAATACCCAGAAACAACCAGTTAAAACCTATTGGGATCAATAACAGTAAAAAAGCAGCAATAATAAATCCTACACTAACTGCATTAATGCCCGAAAGGCTATGGCGGATCCTGGAAATTTTTTTCAAATCATCCCAAAAAGGCACAATGAATAACACGAGGATAAGGCCGGGTAAATTAATCCCGATCACGCCGATCAATCCCCCTAAAATCTGCCCCCATAATCCATATCCAAAATTCTTCATGCTTAGTGCGCCCAGATAGCTCGTAAAAGAAAATGTCGGTCCAGGTAAGGCTTGCTGTAGCGCGAAACCTGATAAAAACCCGGATGAAGGCAGGTAATGTTTCATCTCTACAAACTCGGTAAACATTAGCGGAACCAGCACCTGCCCTCCTCCAAAAACCAATATTCCGTTACGGTAAAAGTTCTCCAGTAAACGGATGGGTAAACTGAAGGGAGAGGTTCTGTTTATGATTGCGCCTACCAATGCAAACAAAAGTAAAGCACCAAGAAAGTAAACCAGTTTTCGGGGATTGATATTCGAAAAAAGTTTTACCCTTAACTCCGTTTCCTCTTTTGGTGTTTCAATAGCCGAAGAGATCATTCCTCCTATCAATATCGACAACGGAAATACATAAGCATTTCTTAAAACCAATGTGGCAATAACCGAGGCAATAGCTAAAAATATAGAAACCTCTGACGATAAAACCTTTTTGCCAAGTTTCCAGGCACCATAAGCAACAATACCGAGTGCAATGGGCTGAATATATTCTAAAATATAACTAAACTTCTGTTTTTGATCAAGCAAAGCGTAACTGATGGCAGCCAAAGTCATTATCGTTGCGGTGGGTAATATCCAGATCAGGAAAGTGATAATGGCCAGCTTAAGCTTTCCAACCTTCCAGGCTATGCCAACCAAGGTTTGTGTAGATGCTGGTCCGGGAAGTACCTGTGCCAAAGCATTCAACTCTAAAAGTTCTTCCTCTGAAATAAATTTAGCACTCTGGACAAAATATTTTAGCAACAAGGCCAGATGCGCCTGTGCGCCACCAAACGAAGTGAAGGTAAAAAAAATTACATTCCGGATAAACAGCAACTGTCTTTTAACAGCGATGGGTTTGTTTTGCATTAATTTGAACTGATAAGGTTAACTGAAAGCAGTTAACTGACAACTGTAAACTGACAATTGTAAATTGAAGATATGCCTAGTCATCCTCATAATCTAATCCGGCGGCTGTATTATACGCGCCCTGTAATTCTGAAAAGGCGTGCATATCTCTTTTATTTCGTGCTACCTGCATCCCCTTTTGGTAAATTTCGATTGCTTTCTCTTTTTGATCGTCTTTTTCCAATAACTTGCCTAAATGGTAATAGGTACCTACATAATCAGGATGTTTATCGGTTAACTGAAGGTAAAAAGAATAGGCTTTTTCTTTATCATTTTGAGCATTATACTCTGTGGCTAAGGCATATAGTATAAATGGATCGTTTGGATCGCTTTCTAAAAATTCCAATAACTTACTTAAACGGGTGGATGACATTTTATTTCCTTGCTTTTTTAATTAAATTTGCAGAAAGACCTTATATAATAATCATATCGTATATGGACTGATCGATAGCTAAACAATTTTAGTTCGAGATCGTTCATAACAATAAAACCACTATTAACATATGAAAATATTAGTTTGTATCAGTAACGTGCCAGACACAACGACAAAAATAACTTTTACTAATGATAATACCGAATTCAATACGTCAGGAGTTCAATATATTGTTAATCCATACGATGAAATCGCTTTATCACGCGCAATTGAGTTAACTGAAGGTGGAAAAGGAACGGTAACCGTGATCAATGTTGGCGAAGCAGCTAATGATCCAACCATCAGAAAAGCACTTGCAATTGGTGCTGATGATGCGGTTCGGGTAAATGCAGCTCCGAGAGATGCTTATTTCGTGGCTAAACAAATTGCTGAATATGCAAAGGACAAAGATTTCAATCTTATTTTAACGGGTCGCGAATCAATTGATTATAATGGTAATCAGGTTGCCGCTATGGTTGGCGAATTTTTGGATATTCCTTCGGTATCTATTATCAAAAAATTAGCTATTGATGGAGATACGGCAACAATTGAACGTGAAATTGAAGGTGGTAAAGAAGTTTTAACTGTTTCGGGCAAATTTATTGCCAGCTGTGCTGAAGGTGTGGCGGAACCTAAAATCCCGAATATGCGTGGTATTATGAGCGCCAGAACCAAACCATTGAATGTAGTAGATGCAGTTGATGCCGAAGAAGTAACCAAAGTCATCAAATATGAAACCCCTGCTCCGCGTGGAACGGTAAAATTAATTCCTGCAGATCAAACGGAAGAGCTGATCAGCTTGTTGCACAGCGAGGCCAAAGTAATTTAATTGGCAGTCTGAAGTTTTCAGTTGCCAGTTTACAGAGATAACAAATAGAATATTTCATTAAAATAAAGTCCCCTTTACGGGGTTACAGGATAAATATATGTCAGTATTAGTATATGTAGAACAAGCTGAGGGAAAATTTAAGAAGTCGGTTTTTGAAGCTGTATCTTATGCCAAAGCCATTGCCGATCAACAGTCAACCAATTTAACTGCTATTTCTATTGGCGATGTAGCCGGCAGCGAATTGAAAGAATTAGGTAAATACGGTGCATCAAAAGTGCTAAATGTTAGTGCAGATCAGTTAAAAACGTTTGTAAATCAAGCTTATGCAAGTGTTATTGCTGCAGCTGCCGAAAAAGAAGGTGCAGATATTGTTGTGTTGTCTAATTCCTTTTCTGGTAAGGGTTTAGCACCGCGTATTGCAGTAAAACTTAAAGCAGGTTTGGCCGATGGAGCGGTAGAATTACCAAGTACAGATGGGAAGTTTGCGGTTAAAAAAACAGCTTTCTCTGGTAAAGCATTCGCCATTACCGAGTTAACATCAGCCAATAAAGTAATTGCTTTAAATCCTAATGCATTTGGTGTTAAAGAAAATGCTACCGATGCAGCGATAGAAGCCTTTACTGCAGATGTGAAACAATCAGATTTAGGAACGGTTATAAAAGAGATTGTCAGGGCAACCGATAAAGTATCATTACCCGATGCAGAATTGGTCGTTTCAGCAGGCAGAGGTTTAAAAGGACCTGAAAACTGGGGAATGATCGAAGAATTAGCTGGTTTATTAGGCGCTGCTACTGCCTGCTCTAAACCGGTATCAGACGCAGATTGGAGACCGCATTCAGAACACGTTGGTCAAACCGGTATTGCAATTAGTCCTAACCTTTATATAGCAATTGGTATTTCCGGCGCTATCCAGCACCTGGCGGGTGTGAGTTCATCAAAAGTGATTGTTGTCATCAATAAAGATCCGGAAGCGCCTTTCTTTAAAGTAGCAGATTATGGTATTGTTGGCGATGCTTTTGAAGTTGTTCCAAAATTAATTGAGGCATTAAAAGCACATAAAGGATAATTGATTCTTGTCATCCTGAGCCTGTCGAAGGATCTGGGGAAGATGTTTCGACAAGCTCAACATGACATCCACAAATATGAAAAAAGTTAAATTAGATATTGTAGGTTTATCTTACAGCCAGACACAATCTGGTGCGTATGCCTTGGTTTTAGGAGAAGTAAACGGGCGTCGGCGCTTACCGATTATTATTGGCGCATTTGAGGCACAGGCTATAGCGATAGAAATTGAGAAAATGACTCCGAGCCGGCCATTAACGCACGATTTATTTAAATCAATGGCTGATACTTTTCATATCGGTATCAAAGAAATTATCATATACAATTTGGTTGATGGTGTTTTTTATGCAAAGTTGATCTGTAGTGATGGTAAAAACACACATGAGGTTGATGCCAGAACATCAGATGCTATTGCTTTGGCTGTTCGCTTTAATGCCATGATTTACACTTACGAATTTATCTTGGCTTCTGCAGGAATTGTAATCGAAGGCAATGACTTTCTTTTCCTCGAAAATATGGATTCTATTGCAAAAGAACATGAAACCGAAAACTTGTCAGGCTCAACGCAGCAACCGGGCTTCGGTGATTTAACATTAGACGAACTTCAGCAAAAATTACAGGACGCCATTGCCGAAGAAGCCTACGAAAGAGCAGCAAGATTAAGAGATGAATTGAATAAACGCAGTAAATCCTGATACCGGCGTGCTTAAAACGTTCATCCTTTCAAAAGCTCTTGAATCTTTTTCTCAAATCCCATTTGTAAAAGCTAAATTCTAAAATGATCCGAATTAATTAAAATAATTTGGGTTCATTTTGGATTATCATTCAAAATAATTCTATATTCAGCTTTTACTTTCAATCATTCAAACTAAAGTATTATTATGAATGTTAAGTTTCGCTTAACTATAATGAGTTTCATGCAATTCTTTGTATGGGCTGCCTGGTTAATTACAATTGCAAATTATTGGTTTGGAACCAAACAATGGGATGGTGCAGATTTTGGGATCATTTTTTCCACCATGGGTATTGCATCGCTGTTTATGCCTACCCTTACCGGTATTTTAGCCGATAAGTGGATCAATGCAGAAAAACTTTATGCTATCTTGCATCTTCTATACGCCGCGACCATGTTTTACCTTCCGCAGGTAGATAATCCCCATACTTTTTTCTGGGTAATATTGGTAGCCATGTGCTTTTATATGCCAACCATAGCGCTGAGTAACTCAATCAGTTACACAACTTTAAAAAACGGCAATTTCGATGTGATCAAAGACTTCCCGCCAATCAGGGTTTGGGGTACCATTGGTTTTATTGCCGCCATGTGGATAACCAATTTAACCGGTAATAAAGCCAGCGCCAACCAATTTTATATTGCAGGTATAAGTGCTTTATTGTTGGGTATATATTCTTTTACGCTACCCGCTTGTAAACCTCTAAACTTAATCAGCGATAAGAAAACATTTGCACAAAAACTTGGACTGGAATCCTTTAAGCTTTTTGCCGACTACAAGATGGCCTTGTTTTTTATCTTTTCGATGTTTTTGGGAGCAGCCTTACAGTTAACCAATGCTTATGGTGATGTTTTTCTGGATGAATTTAAATTATTTCCTGTTTTTGCGGAGTCATTTGTAATTAAGTATTCTACCATTATTTTATCGATTTCGCAGGTGTCAGAAACGCTTTTTATCCTGGCGATCCCCTTCTTTTTGAAAAGATTTGGAATTAAATGGGTTATTGCCATTGCCATGTTTGCCTGGGTGCTGCGTTTTGGGTTATTTGCCTATGGCGATCCATCAACCAATTTATGGATGATCATCATTTCGTGTATTGTGTATGGAATGGCATTTGATTTCTTTAATATTTCAGGGTCGTTGTTTGTCGAAACATCAACCGCGCCTAAAATTCGCTCTTCTGCACAGGGCTTGTTTATGATGATGACCAATGGTTTTGGTGCCGTTTTTGGCAGTTTGGTTTCGGGCTGGATGATTAGCCGTTTCTTTACAACGTATTACCATACCATCGGATCGCTATCCAAATATGTTAAAAGCGAAGAAGACGACGTGCATCTGCTTAAATTTCTTAAAAATAAAGGGATTGATGTACTACCAAATGGCGAACTGAGCCGGGCATTGGATGTAAAAGACTGGCATAACATCTGGTTAACCTTTACCATTTACGTACTCATAATTGCCATTGTGTTTGTTGTCACTTTTAAACACAAACATACCCGAGCCGAACTCGAAGTCATTAACCATTTATAATTTGCGATTAGCCTCTTATGTCAGCTGGTAAATATAGAAAAGAACACAATTGCTTAAACTGTGGCGCTCATGTTGAGAAACATTATTGTAGCGATTGTGGTCAACCGAATTTAGAATTAAAAGAAAGTTTCTGGACTTTTATAAGTCATAGTATTGCCCATTATTTTCATTTCGACAATAAGTTTTTTCAAACGCTGGTCCCTCTCCTAACCAAACCAGGTAAAGTTACACTCGATTATCTGGCAGGTAAAAGAGCACGATACATTAATCCGGTGAGCATGTACATTTTCGTATCCATCATATATTTTTTGGTGGTATACTCGCCAAAACACGTAGAAAAGGACCCGGATCATGGTCATATCGATATTGAAGAAAAAGACGGTGCGCATGTTTCCGATAGTGTGAATAAAGCACTAAAACTTACCGGTATCTCCAAAGAAATTGCAAACAAAGCGACAAAATCGATTAATGAGGCAATCAAAAAGAAAGAATTTATAAAATTGGGCTTTGCTGATCAGGAGAAGGAATTAAAAAGACTTAACGCAGAAAATGCCAAAGTGAAATCCGATTCTCTTAGCGATATTATTGATGAGTACAATGATATTCATATCGAACGAAATGATAGCACCTATGCAGCTTATCTGTCAAGACAAAAAAAACTGCCTGTTTCAAAACAGGATAGCTGGTACGATAGATTGATTAAAAAGAGAGCAATTACTCTTGGAGAAAAATCAGAAGTTATTCAGGAAACCCTTGAACATAACCGGCCGAAACAATATTTTTTATTGATGCCATTGCTGGCCTGGTTTATTATGCTCAATTTCAGGAAAAATCATATCTATTATCTTGATCACCTCATTTTCACCATTCATGGCATGATGGTTTATTTTATCGTCTCGATAATCACCCAGCCTGTGATGAAGCATGTTTTCGGCGAAGATTCCTTCATGAGTAAAATTATAGCGGTGTGTGTGACGATATTTTTATTCTGGTACATGTTTAAGGCGCTTACCATTTTTTATCAACGCAAAACGTGGAGTACCATTTTTAAAATATTCTGGATCTTGATTTTGTATTCAGTGGCATTTAAGCTAACTGAAATGGTGATGATTAATTTAATTTACTACGTAGCGACTTAAAATGTTATGTCATCTCGCCTGAAGCGCAGCGAAACGGAGAGATCTAATCAAAAGTGTTATCAAGACAGATTTAGCTTCGCTGAGCCTTCGGGTTCTCGACTTCGTTGCACTCCGCTGGAAATGACGGTACACGAGAAGCTTCGCTATAATGAAAGAATTTAATAAAAAATTGAATTCAAAAAAAAACCACCCGGATTTCGAGTGGTTTTTTTTATGGCTGTGAAAATTACTTTCTGTCTTTAATCTCAACAAATTCTCTGTCGGTTTCGCCAACGTAAATCTGACGTGGACGACCAATCGGTTCTTTGTTTTCGTGCATTTCCTTCCACTGTGCAATCCATCCTGGTAAACGGCCTAAAGCAAATAACACCGTGAACATTTCGGATGGGAAACCCAATGCGCGATAAATAATACCTGAATAAAAATCCACATTCGGATATAATTTACGGTCAATGAAGTATTGATCCGTTAAAGCTGCTTCCTCTAATTTTTTAGCAATTTCTAAAATCGGATCATCAATACCCAAGTTCTCTAAAATATCATCACAAGCTTTTTTAATGATTTTAGCTCTTGGATCGAAGTTTTTGTATACCCTGTGTCCAAAGCCCATCATGCGGAACGGATCGTTTTTGTCTTTAGCTTTTGCAATCCATTTTTCTGTATCACCACCGTCAGCTTTGATCAATTCAAGCATATCAATTACAGCCTGGTTAGCACCGCCATGCAATGGTCCCCACAGCGCGGCAATACCAGCAGCAACTGAAGCATATAAATTACAGTCTGAAGAGCCTACAATACGAACGGTTGACGCAGAACAGTTTTGCTCGTGATCGGCATGCAGAATCAGCAATTTATTCAAGGCATTTACCACGATAGGATTCACATCATAATCTTCCGTACGTTGGCCAAACGTCATCCAAAGGAAGTTGGTTACATAATCATATTTATTTTTTGGATAAATAAGCGGATGACCTAATGACTTTTTGTAAACGAATGAAACAATGGTTGGAAATTTAGCCAGGAGCTTAATTATGGTTAAATTCTGCTCTTCTGCAGTTTGATTTGGCTTTAAGCATTCCGGATAGAATGTTGATAGTGAGAAGATCAATGAACCCAATTGGCCCATCGGATGAGATCTTGATGGATAACCATCAAAAAATTTCTTCATATCCTCGTGGATGAGCGTATGTTTACTGATTTCGGCCTGTAATTCTTCTAATTGGGTCTGTGTAGGAAGATCGCCATAAATAATCAGATAAATCACTTCCAAAAAACTTGATTTTGCTGCAAGTTCTTCAATAGCGTATCCCCTATATTTTAAAATGCCTTTTTCACCATCTAAAAAAGTGATTTTACTTTTTGTAGAACCAGTATTTTTAAAACCAGTATCTAAAGTTACGAAGCCTGTTGAATCTCTTAATTTCGAAATATCTATGGCCTTTTCATCTTCTGTTCCTGTTATTACTGGCAATTCTACTGTCTTACCATCAACTTTTATCTCTGCAATATCTGACATATTATTGTATTGTGTTTATAGCTTTCTAAATTATATAAAATTAATATACATGCATAACAAATCTGTTAAATTAATATGAATAATTGGTCAAAATGACGTAACAATCATGCTTAATTTAACCCGGTTCAGCATCTTATTTTGCTTTGATTTCTTCTGCAACTCTGCCACATTCTAACATTTCATTTCCGTAATAAGGGTTTTTAATTTCCTTTTCGGTTGATAGCCAGTCCCCTCCATCTCCCTTATTCGCCATCGGACAATGCTGAACATAAATGGTTCCTTTTTCTATTTCCGCATTTTTTAGCAAAGCAATGATATCGGCACTTAAAGCAGTAAAATCTTTTCTTTGTATAACCAGGTTATTACTTGCCGCTATTTTCTGAGCAATTTCTGCAGTTGGCTCACAGCCTTCGTAGGCAGCCAAACTATTTTTCAGTACGGCAGCAGTTTTTTGTGCATTTGCGGCATCAGACTTCACCAGCGCATTTTTCAAATTCACATAGTTTTTAAATATTGCCAGTTTCTTCTCGTCCTTTATTAAAACCTCGTTGTTAACCGATGCAGCATCGGTTTTGGTAGAATCTTTGGTTTCAGTAGATTTCTGCTCTGCATGGTTGCAGGCCATTAAAGTAGTAAATATGGCTATCCCGAATATTCTTTTCATGGTATTTGGTTTTCGGCTCAAAATAGGAATTAAAATGGTAAATAAATAAAAAAGTCCCAATTTTCATCGGGACTTTAATATTATATGATGTTTGAATTATAATTTGAAATTGTAAGCCAGCCTTAATGCGTACTGACCTGTTTTTCTGAAATAGGTTGCTGATGAGCTATCATTCACATAACCTTCATATCGAACACCAGCGTCGAAACCGCCAAACTCATAACCCAGTCCACCCGAATAAATAAAATTTGTTTTGCCACCATCTTTAATGGCAAAGCCTGCACCTGCTTCAGTGGCTAAATACATTCTTTTAATCGGAAACACTTTAACGCCACCTTTGGCCGGGATAAAATCTATGTCAATGGCGTTATTCTTAGCCATTAGTTTGGTATAACCACCTGAAGCAGTCACGGCAACATACGGTGATAAATCCCATTGCAATTTCAAATCAGCACCATAAGCGTAATCCATTGGCGATTGATCACGGAAGAGTCCGCCGTTAACACCAACCCCTATTTTGAAAGCCATTCCCTTAGGAGCCGGATTGGGATCAGTTTCTGTCATGGTTTGCGCATTTAGTGTTGTAGTGGCAAACAAAGCAACTGCAGTAGCTGCTGTAGCGAAAATTTTAGTAATCATTTTCATATTAGATAAATTAAGTTAATACTAAGGTTTTGATAGATATACGTAGTGTGATTTCGTTCAGATTTTTATATTTTCATTTTTTTCAGAAATAATGATAAAGAAAAAAGCCCCGGCATTTGCCGGGGCTTTAAGTATCAGGTAAATAATCTTACAAACTAAATCCGTAAGCTAAACGAATACCCGCAAAACCAATGCTACCATTATTAGAGTAACCTTCATATTTTGCAGCCAAATCTAAACCATTAGCCCAAGAATATCCAATTGCTGGAGAATAAACAAATGATGTACCAGAACCTTTTTCAGTTCCAAAACCAGCTCCAAGTTCTGCTAAGCCATAAGCACCAGAACCAGAATCATTAAAAAAATATTTAGCGCCAGCTTTTACCGGAATGATTCCGAAGCTGCCTCCGCCGTAAGAATCTTTTCTTGAAAAATTGTTATAACCAGCGGTAACAGGGATAGATAATTGTTTGTCAACATTAAATTGATATCTGATGTCTCCACCAATAACCAGACCTAAACCCGTTGTAGTTCCTGCACCAACGTTTAAACCTATACCTAAATTTCTTGGAGAACTTTGTGCATTTGCGTTAGTTGAAAAAAATAATGCTACAACAGCTGCTGATGTAGCAAAAATTTTTGTAATTGTTTTCATGTTTAAGATATTCTTTTTGAGTTAAAATAATATCGGATGCAGATACAAAGGTTGTGCCAAAAGGGCGTTTTTGGGCTTATTTGCGCATTTTCCCTGCTTAAAATCGGCTTTTAAAGCTAATTTTTATTTGTTAAAACTTTTTCCAGAATCAACTGTTTTAATAGGTTTGTCGGCATACTGGCATCAAGCCAGATAATCTCTACATTGTCCTTTTCCATTTTTCTGAAAAATGTATTTTGTCTCTTAGCATACTGACAAATGGCGGTACCAAGTTTCAACTTTAGTTCCTCAAAGGTTAATAATCCATCAAGATAGTTTACGATAAATTTGTACTCCAGGCCGTAGAAAACTAAGATTTCCCGGTCAATACCCTCTTTCAGCAATTGTTCTACTTCTTCTACCAGGCCAGCTTTGAACCTTTCGTTCAACCTGCTTAAAATTTTAGCCCTGGTAACTTCAACCTCGTTTTTTAACCCAAAAATAACCGGTTTAAGTGATGGTCGATTTACTTCTTCCAGTATATTATTTTTGAGATAATCTGCTATTTCTAATGCGCGGATCAGTCTTTTTTTTGAGGATAGATCAACGTGTCCGATATTTTGGCTTTCATCACTTTGCAATATCAAAACCAGTTCTTCCTTTGATAATAAATCTAGTCGATCTCTCAAGGGTTGATTGACGGGGACAGCGGTATAGGTTTGGTTCTGTAGTAAGCTGTGGATGTACATGCCTGTCCCGCCGCACAGCACCGGCATGTTGTTTTTTTTCGTTATGGCTGCGAATACCTTGTAGAAATCGTTTTTAAAGGCATCCACATGATAACGTTCGCCCGGCGATAAAATATCAATCAAATGATATGGAATCGTTTTGCCGTTGATATGATACTCTTGCAGATCTTTACCTGTGCCGATATCCATTCGTTTAAAAACCTGACGGCTATCCGCACTAATGATCTCGCCATTTAAAGCATCTGCAACACTCACGGCCAGCTTCGTTTTACCAGACGCAGTTGCTCCTAAAATGATGATGAGATTATGTTGGTCCATTAAAACTGAAGAATAAATTTAAAACTCCCGGTGTTGAATACCTCCTGTGCAAAAAACCGGTCATCTTTTTTGAGTACACGATTAAGATTTTCATCCAGGCTGTAAATCTGCGGTTCCAAAATTGCAGTTTGTAAAAAGCCCAGTTTAGTATAGGCCTCTCCTGCAGACCAATCGCGATCAGCGTAAGTCATGAGGTCGTTAGGTTGATAGGTTGAAGCAAAAAATGAAATCAATTTACTTAATCCGCCTGTAATAGAATAACCCGCTTTAACTGCAAACCTGATCAGTTCTGCAGATCTGTAATTTTCGGTATGGTTCATTTTGCGCAATCCGGAAAAGGTAGCAACAGCCACCAGTTGATCTTTTTCAAATAAACCCAATTTATATCGGCTCGTTACCCCACCCTGCAAATGATTTTCATTTAAAAAAGAATCAGCAACAGGTTTTGTAATTTTTAATATGTTGGTTTTTCTGCCGTGAATACGGCTATTTTTACCAAGCAAAGATTTTATTCTCGCTAAAACCTGCCCGGGTTTTGATAACCAGAGGTCTTCCCAAAGGTGAATGAGCTTAGTGCCTTTCTGATAATGTCTTTCCTGCAGCGCAATAAGATCCTGTGGAATAAAGCTGTTTTGTAAGCTGACCAGGTGGATGATCAGTTGATGATCAATCCGAAATAACTGAAAACCATCTTCTGAAAAAAAAAAGCACCCAATTTTATGATCAGCAAGAGCCAAACTAAATTGATGGTGCCAGTTATCTTCAAAAGTTAAATTATTCAATCAGTAGAATGTTATTCAGCAATATATCTGCTGCAAATTTAACCATCAGATTCTTAAATCCATTCTTTTTCTTTAAAGTCCGTACTGATAATCTCTATTAAAGTTTCTACTTCCTTTAATTTGGCATCATCAAGAGCCGAAATTTTCAAGCCAGCTCTATTATGGCCAAAATCAGTTAAATTATGATTGTCTGTAGAAAATTCTTCTGTATTGATCTTAACTTCAACGGCATCTCCTTTGATATAAACACCTGCAAAAAATCGCTCGGTTATTTTTTGTCCATTGAGTTCAATATTTTTTTCACTATACAGGTCATATCCGTTTTCGGAATTTTCGTGTACCGTATATCCGCGGGTGGCATAGGGCTGTAAGCCGGCTCTGATGGTCTGAAAAATTTCTACAAGATCAGTTTTCATAATGGTATTTGATTTTAGCATTAAACACCATAGTCTTCTTATTGTTTAATTTTTATTCTTTTAGCCACCAGTTTTCGGTTGGTAAATATTCATCTAAAATAATGGTTTCTCCTAATTTTGGAGTGACCAAAGGAAATTGTTTTGCTGCTGCGGCTACAACTATCCGTTTTATTGGCTCATTCCAGGGGTGCATGGCCAAGCTGAATTTTCCCCAATGTACCGGCATTAAGATTTTAGCTTTCAAGTCGATTGCGGCCTGTACAGTTTCTTCCGGGAACATATGGATGTATGGCCAGTAAGCATTGTACTGTCCGCACTCCAGCAAGGCCAAATCAAATGGACCGTGCTGCTCACCTATTTTTTCGAAGTGCGTATCATAACCGGAATCGCCACCCAAAAAAAGTTTAAAGTCTGCAGTTTTCAGTACGAAGGCCGACCACAGTGTTTGATTTCTTTTAAATTTTCTGCCTGTAAAATGCCTGGCCGGAACAGCTGTTAAATGCAAACGGTTAAACAATGTGATCGATTCGTTCCAACTCAGTTCATTAATTTTTTCTTTTTTAATTTTCCATCGCTCCAGATGAGACCCTACCCCAAGCGAAGTGACAATGCTGTTAACCTGCGGCGAAATTTTTAATATACTCTCATAATCCAAATGATCATAATGATCGTGTGTAATGATGAGGATATCGATATTTTTAAATTCTTCGGCCTTTATAATGTCAGTACCCAAAAAAGCCTTACTCCCGATAAAGGAAAATGGAGAAGGTGTTTTGCTGAATATAGGATCAACCAAAATTCTTAGTCCGTTTATTTTGATCAGATATGACGAATGGCCAAACCAGATAATTTCAGGTGTATTACCCTTAGCACTGCCGTTAATGTTCGGCGAAATATATGGAAGCGCTTTGCCTGGAGCCTTATCCGGATGTCTTTCGAAAAAGAAAGCACTTAAAATCTTGAAAAAACTTACTCCTTCTGGCTGCATTGGTGTGATGGATAAGTTCTGTAGCGCACCATTGCGATAATTACTCAGGATTCGGATTTTATCCAAACGCAATCCCTTTGGTAACTGTCCGAAAACCGGCAGATTGATTATAATAAGGAATAAGGCGACAACAAAAACTAAAATATATACTGCGATCATTTTTATGAAGTAAATAGCAGCCAAAATATGAATATGATTTCAAAGATGCGGCCAGTGTAATATATATGACGAATGGATTACAGGTTAGATGTAACTACATATCTTTTTAGCTGAACAAAGGAGTGAAAACAGCGCAAACGTTTGATTAATTTTGTATTATTATATGTTGAAGCAATTTAATATAGTAGTTTAGTGAGCATCATGCAGTCGAAACCCACAACGATCAAAGAAATAGCCAGAATCTTAAATATCTCTCCCTCCAGCGTTTCAAGGGGCCTGCACGATCATCCCAGCATTGGGGCAGTTACCAGGGAGAAAATTAAACAATTGGCGAAGTCGCTAAATTATGAGCCTAACAAGGCTGCCATTCTATTTCAAAAAGGAAAAACATATACCATTGGTGTCATTTTACCAGAGCTATCAGAACATTTTTTTTCAATCGCTATTTCTGCAATTGAAGATGAGGCGATGAAGAAAAATTATACCGTGATTTTCGCCCAGTCGCACGACCGTTATGAGCTCGAAGTAAAACTTGTTGAGAAAATGAAAAATCAACGTGTTGACGGTCTATTGGTATCAATCAGTAAGCACACCTGTAATTTTGATCATTTCGAAAAAGTTAATTCGTTTAATATTCCGGTTGTATTTTTTGACCGGATACCACCTTTAAAAAACGTGCATTACGTTGCATCCGGCTTGGAAAGTGCAACAGTTAAAGCGGTGAACTATCTTTTAAAAAAAGGACACAGAAGTATCGGGATGATTAATGGTCCAGGTACCTTATATGCCAGTGAAGAGCGCAAAGACGGTTACAAACAGGCGATTACTTTTAACCGTTTAAAGTTCGATCCATCATTGGTCATCAATTGCGATTTAACAGATCAAGGTACTATAGATGCTGCCGAAAAGTTTTTAAAGCATAAAAGAAAACCAACGGCTATAGTCACTTTTAATGATTATGTGGCACTTTTTCTAATCAAACACCTCAAAAAGATGAATGTAATCGACGATTTTGACATTGTAAGTTATGCCAACCTCCCTATTATCAGTTATCTTGATCACGCTCCCGTAGCTTCGGTAGAGCAATACCCGTATTTGCAGGGGCAAAAGGCGGTAAATATTCTATTGGATCTTATTCATAGCCCCAATACTGAAAACCAGGCCTTTTATAATACCATTGTAGATGCCGATCTTATTGTAAATGACACGAAGTAATGAACAAACGTTTGCGTGATGTTTCAGGTTTTGCTTAAACTTCCGGGTAAGCGTGTTGATCCTGTAATCATTAATATCTATTTTATCTGGTATGTTTGCTAAAGAATAACAAATTGGAAAGCTGCGTCACCAATTTCTTCACTAACAGAATCTTTTATATCACCCCTCCCCCTACACACATTTCTTTTTCTTGTTTTTGGTAAACATTTTCCAATAGTGATGTGCATACCAATAAACGAATTTGAATGACGTGTAATGTTTCATGGTTTGCAGTAAAAATTGTTACACGCTCTTAAACAGCTTAGTACCATGAAATTTTCTTGCTACATCTGCTTAATTATAAGTTTCTTTCCTTAAGAAATGAACGGTAAATTCATATTCAATTATGCATTTACTGTTCTCCTCCTCTTAGAGAATGTAAATATAGTTTATAATTATTTATAATTAGTCTAAATAAGTTATAAGTTATTTATATATTTGTGTAAGGAACGGGCCAAAAGATATTTGGATTACGGGCAATAGGTTTGAAGATTTTAAAATTCAAATTTTACCGCAGATGTGTAATTGACCGGATTAATCTGATAATGATTTAGCGCAACACACCGGGTTTAAATATATTGATAAAAGGAATATCCATTTTAGTGAAGATCCTAACCTGGTAAAAATATGTTTTGTTAGTTGGATACATGCTCCCCGCGATGGGGAGCTTTATCATGTATACCGGTATGTTTGATAAGCACGTTCTTCTATTTAGCCGCTATCAAATTTATCGAATGCATTAAGATACTAAAAAAGTCTGGAATGGAGATCTCTGGTATTCGCTTTATTTTATGCGCTTAAATAAGCGGAGCGGTCTTAGCTAAACCAAATTTAGATTGAAGAGCGATGATATCTAAACGCAAAAAGGGCTTTTGGCGTACCAAAAACCCTTTTTGTTTCATACTCGCGAAATATTATTTTCCAGAGTTTTTCTTTTCAGTTACTTCTGCACGGATTTCTTGTGCTAAAACTTTAAGATCTTGCATTGCTTTACGCACACGAGTACCAGCAGCTGCGTTGCCAGCATTGTAAAATTTTTCTACGTCTGCTTCAATAGCAGCAACAGCAGCTTTAACTTTTGAGAATTTTTCCATCGCTAATTGATGTTTTAAGGTTTAAAAAATTTATTTTTTTTCAATAATACATATTTACCTCGAATTAACAACAGAAAGCAAATATTTATTTACAATAAGTTTTGCACATTTTCAAAATCAAAAAAATGCCCTGGCACATATTACAACGACATTTTTAGTTTTTTTTAATTAAAATAAGTTGATTTATGTCATTTGTTTGGAGAGCATAATCAGGTTATTAAAGGTTTGGTTTGCGCTATTGCTACAACGTTCGTAATCGGCTTCTGCAACATGCTCGTTTATTACCATAACAAAGCTTTTCCATTTAGTGCTGAGCTCATCACCATACACACCGTAATAATTTAAGCCACCCTCCTGATTTATAAAATTTGGATTGGCCAGTATATGCTTTTTAATTACGTTACCGCCTAATGTAGCGCCTTCAAGTACATATAATGCGCCTAAAACCTCTGCTGTATTCTGTTCAGGAACAAATAATTCGAAATTTAAACCCGGTAATGTCAAACTGCTTATTTCCCAGTAATTCAGGTCTTTCTCTAAAGCATTTAACTTAAAACGACCCTTCATGTCTAATTTCTCCGCAATAGCCAGGTCTAGCATATTTGCCAGTGCATTCTCCAGTTTTTGGTGAACGATATAATTAATGGTTAACAGCTTTTTATATTGATCGATACTTAGAGAATGGTTCATAATTTCGTTAACGAACATCATTGACTCTAGTGTTTTGTGATTATCTGCTGTTTTCGTTCTCAGTAAATTGGCAATCATACAGGGAAGTTTACGATGAAATAGAAAAAATCCGGACCTGCCGCCAGATTTTTTCATATTTTTATTATATTATTAATTTAACCTCAAGTGCTGGTTAAACCAAAAGTCGTGTACGGAATGTACGCACTTAACCAGGTTCTCGTAACCATCCGGTTTGGTGAGGTAGGCATTGGCTCCAAATTCTATCGATGCTTTTACATCGTCCGGATTATCGGATGTTGAAAATAAGATAACTGGTACGGTTTTTAAATAAGGAATATCACGTATAAATTTCAATAAATCCAAACCGGATAAGCCTGGTAAGTTCAGGTCAAGCAGGATTAACTTTGGTTTGGTTTTATGTTCTGCAAAATGCTGAAGTTTTTTCAATGCCTCTACCCCATCTTCAACTATGGCGAGATTAAGCGTGTCCTTAACTTCCTGTACAGCACTTTGCATAAAAAATGCATAGTCTATGTCATCCTCAACATAAAATATATCTGGTGTTCTCATTTATCTGTTTTTAAAAGCTACAAAAAAGGTAGATCCAACATTTAACTTACTTTCAAACCAAACCCTGCCATGATGTTTTTCTACAATCCTTTTTACTATAGCAAGTCCTACTCCTGATCCTTCAATATCTTTCACATTATCCATGCGCTTAAAAAGCTCAAAAACTCTGTCGTAATAACGGTTATCAATTCCTATACCATTATCTTTTACCGAATAGATGATTTCTCCCCCTTCTATATACGCAGCAACTTCTACTTTGGGTTTGTTGGCATTTGAAGAGTATTTTACAGCATTTCCGATCAGGTTGGTAAAAACCTGTGTAATCATGATTTTATCTCCTTTGATATTGGGAAGTTGTCCTAAAACCAGGGTAACATGATCTGCTTTGTAGGCTGCCCAAACTTCGCTGGTGATATCTCTTATTAAAGAGGCTATATCAACTGTCTCGAAATTAACTTCAGAGCGGCCAACTCTTGCTAAATTTAAAATCTCTTTAATTAGCAAGTTCATTTTATCGGCACCCACCAAAATTCTGCTTAACATTTTTTTACCTCCCTCATCTATGCTTTTGTTTTTAGACATCAGCTCTGCATAGGTTTTAATAGAGGTAAGCGGTGTTCTTAAATCATGCGACACGGTGTAGCTAAACGTATCCAGTTCTTCGTAAGCGGCCTGAAGTTTTTCATTAAGTGATCTGATCTCGTTTGCTTTTTTGTTAATATCGGTAATGATAATTTCGCGTATCCTCAATACGGAGGCAATTTCTTCAGCCATCCATTTTTCTGAAGTATTATTTACAACCTCCGCCCAGATTTCGAAAGATTTACGGGGAGATAAACCCATCAAGCCATTTTCTGATGGAACTACAGCTTTCTCCGGATTTCCTGCCCAATTTACCTGTGTAATCATTTCGGGCTTAAACCAAATGATCATTTCGCCCATTTCCTTATTAATCACGCATGAAAGAATGCCAGACGCGACAGACTTGTATTTCTTAGCCGGAGAATAGATTTCAGACAACCGATGGGTATAATATAACGACTCATCGCTGGTGGTTTTTAACCAAAAAGCAAGGTCACTTATTTCTTCTGCTGATGGTACATTTCCAATAGTTTTAAGCTCGTTTTCAAAAATGATCGCCACTCCGCTGGCTTTAGTGGCATCCAGAATGGTTCGTTTATGGGTGGTAATCGCTTCGATCAGATATTTATCCCGGTTTAAATGGTCTGACAGTATATTCGCGGTATTTTTAAATTGTTCAATAATTTTGGCATCTTCCTCTTCCTGGCGATATTCAAGCGCTGAGGAAAGAATCTGTCCGATTAACTTTGCACCCTCTCTTGCCTTATAATCTATAAATTTAGGACTATAGTTATGGCAGGCAATCAACCCCCAAAGCTCGCCATGAGAAATCAGGGAAATACTAAAACTGGAGTGAACGCCCATGTTTTTCAAATATTGAATATGAATGGGTGATACGGCGCGTAAGCCGCTGTTTGTTAAATCCAGCGCTTCACCCTCCTTAAATGTAATTACCTTCGAATCGGTTATGTTTACATCGGCAATTAACCTCGTTAAGTTGAGCTTATACAGTTGTCTGGCCTGCTTCGGAATATCCGTTGCCGGATAGTGTAAGCCCAAAAATGCTTCCAAATCGGCTTCTTTTTCTTCTGCTACCACCTCACCATGGCCATCTTCTAAAAATTTATAAACCATGATCCGGTCGTAATCGATCAATCGTTTTACTTCCTTTGCAGCACTTTTTAACAAGGACTCTATATTTTTTCCCTGAAGCATCGATGAGGCCGAACGGCCTATAGAACTTTGAATGTCATATTGAAGTGTAACGGGTTCAAATTCCAATAACCAATCGTTATTTGACGAAGAAATAATCAGGTAAAAGGGATTTCCTTCAATTTCTATTGGATGCGGACTTATGGCATCGAAGCTTTTACGAATGATACCCAGCTTTAACAAATCCTCGATATGCAGAACTGAATCCGGTTGGCTGATTAACTCATTTAATGTAGATAACGGGGTATTTAATAAGCTTTTGGCATCTTGTTTTAAAAAATCTCCTGTATTTTCACTGATATAGGAAATGGTTGAGCTAGTTTTATCAACAGCTATCAGAAAACCATGTGATTGAATCTTGCCCGGTATATGAATTGGCTCTCGATCACAATTGGTCAGGTCTACAGAAAATTTACTCATGTGTTTGATGTTGCAACATTTTAATCTCGCAAATTAACAATTTTAAAGCCTAATTTTAGAATGTCTCTAATTTGATAAATTCAGATTTGAGATTTATTTTTTGTTATATATTTGTTTGAATTTAAAAAAAAAAACCATTCAAACTTTGGCAAAGAAAAACATTTTGGTGATTGAAGATAACCATGCAATCCTAGACGTTATCACACTTATTTTAGAGAGCGAAGCATTTAACGTTGAGGGATTAAATAAGGGAGCTGATTTTATTAACCATGTTCAGGAATTCAATCCAGACATAATCATCATGGATATTATGCTCCCTGACGTTGACGGAAGGGTGCTTTTAAAGGAACTTAAAAATTCCGAGGCTACAAAGGACATTCCGGTTTTGATGATTTCGGCCCGGTATAACGCCAGCAACTATGCACTTGATGGTGTAGAGGCAGATGACTTTATGGCCAAGCCTTTCAACATTGATGAGTTGATGGATAAGATTTACGCTTTATTAAAAAGCTAAATTTTTAATCAGGCATACCCGGTAATTTTATTCCTCCAAGTTTTAGGTTTTTCATCAGCACTTCCAGAAATGAAAGCTTGGTATCGGTAAATCCATGCGCATTTACCCAGATATTTAAACTTGCTTTGAAACCGTTATCCTCTAAAGAGGATACACCAATTCTTCTTTCGGGCGTTTTTAAGCAAGACTTGAACTCATCCACCGTTTTATTAAAAATGGAAACTACTTTCTCGTAATCTATTCCGTAGCTAAATTTAATTTCTATATCCAATCTGCGGGTGCCTTCCCTGCTGATGTTGATAATCACCTCGTTAGATAGTTTACTGTTGGGTATCACAACAGTTCTGTTATCAAATGTTTTCACAATGGTATAAAATATCTGTATTGAGGCTACTGTTCCTTCCTGGCCCTGCGCAATGATGTTATCTCCGGCAACAAATGGTTTTAGGAGTAAAATCAATACACCGCTGGCAAAATTCTGCAGGGTACCCGACAACGCCAAACCTGCCGCAACGCCAATACCACCAATCAGCACGGTTAAAAAAGTAAGCTGAATGCCAATAACCTGCATCACGGTAAGAACAAGCAGAACCCTCAAAGTGATGATGATCAAGCTTGTTAAAAAAGGTCGTAGTGATGGATTGATGTCTTTACGGTGCATGCCGCCCTGCATCCATTTTCCCAGCAGCTTAATGAGCCATAAGCCAAAAATAAGCAGTATGATCCCTAAAATTACTGAAGGTCCCCTGTCTATTATCCAATCGTAAGCTTTATCATAAAAACGGTTTACATTACCCGCATCAACTTTCATAATGGTATTCAATGTATCTGATTATTGTTTTTTCTGTTTTGCTGATTTGTCTTTGGTTACATCCACTTTATTCGCATCTTTTGCTGATGTCACTTCATCATCAGCACCTTTGGCTTTAACATTTTTCGGTGCAGTAGCCTTGCTACTTTCGGCCGATGTTTTTGAATCTTTCATATCGTTTTATCGTTAATCTTCAGCATTAAGCCAGGCTTTTGCCTCTTCTATTTCTTCAGGTTTAAAGCCTTTCGACTGACCAGGTGTAGCGATGGTGAATACGTCAGTAAACCACTCCACTCCTTTTTCAGCACTTACAACTGCAATTTTTTTCCATTTACTGAAATTTTGCAGGCCTGCTTTAATGTCTTGTGCCCATGCACCGGCGGTAAAATTTTTTACGTCAGTTTCCAATACCAGCAAATACCTGATTTCTTTAAACCTCCTGGCCGTCCTTTGCAAACCAGTTAATAAAACGCTTTTAATATCATCACTGGTAACTTCTCCCGTGGCTCTTACGCCAAAAATGTGATCTGGTAGTCCTGTAATTTCTGTCAACATAAATTATTCGTTTATTTAAGAACATATCATACTGTCAAGAAGTTTGCCATTTATATAAATTCTGAAAAGTTGTGTTATCATAAAAACACTTGTATTACCGATTACGTTATAAAGCCATATTAAAAAATAAAACAACCCTATGAAAAACAACCTGCTAAAACCTATTATTCTGGCTTTTGGAACAACCATTTTGCTTTCAGCCTGTACTGGCGGAACAAAAAATACAGCAGTTACAGATTCTTCCATGACTGATTCTACGCAGATGGCGACATTAAAACCTGCCGGGCCTGCACCGGAATGGGGCAAAACGATCAGACCTGAAATGCAGGTAATAATAGAAAAGTTAAGCAGTTATGGTGATCAACCTATAGAAACTTTAAGTGCTACTGATGCACGTAAGAACCATACCCCAACAGATGCGGTAATGGACGTAGCAAAACAAAATAATCTTGCGGTACCAATGCCTGAGGTAGATACCACTGGAAAGGATATTGATGCCGATAACGTGAAGGTTCACCTGCGCATTTACACGCCTAAAGTTGGAAAAGGGCCTTACCCGCTCATTGTCTATTATCATGGGGGTGGTTTTGTTATTGCTAATGTGGATGTTTATAATGCATCTGCTCAGGCCCTGGCCGAGCAAGTGGGCGCAATTGTCGTTTCTGTGGCTTACCGCCTGGCACCAGAGAATAAATTTCCTACGGCGCACAATGATGCATTTGCAGCTTATGAATGGGCAGTTAAAAATGCAGTAGACTTAAAGGCAGACCCGGCAAAAATTGCAGTAGCTGGCGAAAGTGCGGGTGGAAATTTAGCAGCAAACGTTTCTATTATGGCCAGAAACAAACACATTATGCTTCCTGTACACGAAGTTTTGATCTATCCCATTGCGCAGGCGGATATGAATACCGAATCTTATAAAATGTATGCGAATGCAAAGCCTTTAAATAAAGCGATGATGGGCTGGTTTACGGAAAAATACCTCAATAGCATGATCGAAGCACAAGATGCTAAGATATCACTGGTTAATGCCAATTTAAGAGGACTTCCATCAACCACGATCATCACCGCCGAAATAGATCCTTTGCATGATGATGGCATAATGTTGGCTGATAAGCTTAAAGCTGCCGGGGTAAAGGTTGATCTTAAAAATTATGAGGGTGTAACACACGAGTTTTTTGGCATGTCGCTTCTAGTACCGGAAGCTAAAGCCGCACAGGCGTATGTTGCTGACCAGCTAAAAGCTGCTTTTAAATAAAATCAGCTGCATTGGAGTGGAAACACTTCAATGCAGCTTCGTATTTGCGCTAAGGGTAAAACTTTAAAAATTCCTCTTCCAACCTAATAACTGCAAACTGACAACTGACAACTTCAAACTGGCTAAGCTCCTTTCTTCGAACCCAGACTCTGCATCAACTGGTCATACAGATCATCGCTTGAAGCTTTTTTCGGTTTCATCTTTTTAACGGTAGCCCGCTTTCCTTTGGCCTTGGCTTTAATAATTTTCAGTAATTCATCACTGTAATCATCTTTGAATGTACTCAGGTCAAATTTTGAGCTGTATTGTTTAATCAGGGCCAGTCCTACATCCATTTCTTTTTTAGTGATGCTGATATCATCCGCCTTATTAATTTCGGATAAACTTCTGATTTCCTGGTTAAACCTAATTTTTGTGATGACAATAACGTTTTCCATGGGATGAATAACACAAAGATTTTCGGTATTCCTTAACACAAACCTGGCGACGCCGGCTTTACCAGATTTCTGTAAGGCCTTTAGCAATAAGCTATAGGCCTTTCTACCCTGCTTCTCAGGTTCGGTATAATAAGATGTTTCGTAGTAAATGGGATTAATATCTTTGATATCAACAAAATTTTCGAGTTCAATAATCTTTGTTTTTTCAGGTGCAGCCTCTTCAAAATCATGCTTATCTAAAATGATGTACCTATCCTTTAAAAAGTAACCTTTTACGATCTTCTCATAAGGAACCTCTTTTTGTGTATTTTCATTTACCCTTAAAAATTTGATCTTGGCATGGTCGCGTTCGTCAAGCATATCCAAATCAAGGTTACTGTTCTGGACACCGGAAAATAACTTAACCGGAATATTTACCAAACCAAATCCAATTGATCCTTTCCATATTGATCTCATAGCGAAATATTTAAAATATTAACCTATTAACAGGTGTTTAAACTTATTGTTTTGGTTTTACGGGCGGTAAATCGTTCAAACAGCAAACTATTTGGAACCAATAATGTTATTTAACCATAACCTTATAGAAATACTTATGAAACTATTATGATTTTTCAAAGTAATAAAGGGAACGAAGAGATCACGATTGTGTAATTACCATTGAAAACATTTATAAAGATGAAAATAGCCTATATTTCTACCTATCCGCCCCGTGAGTGTGGTTTAGCTACCTTCAACCAAAATTTAGTTAATGCTTTAAGTTTGAATTCTACCTACGATGCCCGCAAGAGTTTTGTAGTGGCCATGAATGAGTCGGACGATGTAAACGAACATCAGTACCCGGGCGAAGTAAAATTTGTTATCCGACAACAAAATCAACAGGATTATATTGAAGCAGCTGATTTTATCAATAACAGTGATGTAGACACTTGTATTATTGAACATGAATTTGGCATATATGGTGGTAATAGCGGTGTTTTTTTGCTTTCACTAATTAACCGGTTAAAAAAACCTTTCATCACTATTTTGCATACGGTTTTGAAAGAACCAAATTTTATGCAGCAAACCATTATCAAGGAAATAGCATCTAAAACGGCTAAATTGGTGGTAATGAGCAAAAAGGCTGTGATGTTTTTAACAAGCATCTACCAAATTCCACAGGCATCTATTAAATTAATAGAACATGGTGTTCCTGATTTAGAGCCTATCGTAAATAATCAAATCGCACAGAGTGAATTATTTAAGAATAAAAAGGTACTCTTTACATTTGGTTTGATCAGCAGAAACAAAGGTCTAGAAACCGTAATTAAGGCACTGCCTGATATTGCAGCCAAACACCCTGATGTTTTGTACCTGATTCTGGGCAATACCCATCCTGGAGTAGTAAAACATAATGGTGAGGAATATCGCGACAGTTTGAAAGCTTTGGCAAAAGATTTAGGTGTAGAAAAAAATATTACTTTCGTAAATAAATTCGTGTCTGAGGAAGAACTTCATCAGTATTTAACAGCATGTTCTTTATACATTACTCCATATTTAAATGAAGCGCAGATTACCAGCGGTACCTTATCTTATGCTGTTGGTGCAGGTGCAGCAGTTATTTCTACACCATATTGGCACGCACAAGAACTACTGGCAGATAACCGGGGTAAATTGTTCGATTTTAAAGATCATGATAAGCTGGCAACAATTGTTAATGATCTTTTAAGTGACAATGATAAATACCGGGAACTGAAACAAAATGCATATAAATATGGGTTAAATCTGCGCTGGCCAGCCATTGGCAGTATTTATTTAGATGTTTTGAACGAAGCATTGTCTGCAGGAACTAAAGCAGCAAGATCAATTCCTCCGATTATTGATGTAGAGGGGATGCCTGCTTTAAATTTAAACCACATTGCGTTATTAACAGATGATACAGGTATTATACAGCATGCACGTTTTGGGATTCCAAATTTAAAAGAAGGTTATTGCATTGATGATAATGCAAGGGCATTAATTATGTCGTTAATGGCTGTTGAGCAGGATAAAAATAAAAGGGCTTTAGCTTTTATGCCAATATACCTGAGTTTTATCCAATACATGCAAACCCAGGATGGGAATTTCAGGAATTTTCTGAGTTTTAACAGGCAATATTTAGATGAGGTTGGTTCCGAAGATTCATTCGGTAGGACCATCTGGGCCCTGGGTTATTTAGTTTCCAGCGCGCCCAACAATTCATATCGCGAATTTGGCCGCGAACTATTTTCTCACTCTATCAAACACTTCAAAGAATTAAAGTATTTACGTGGAAAGGCGAATACCATTATCGGCTTATCTTATTACTTAAATGCACATCCCGGAAACGAAATAATCAGCCAGGAAATTAATATGTTGGCAGCTGCATTGGTGGCATCTTACAAAGCGAATAAGGATGGCGACTGGCATTGGTTTGAAGATATTTTAACCTATGATAACGCTATTTTACCGCTGGCGCTGCTTCACCATTATGAAGCTACCGGAAACAGAGAATCGTATCAGGTTGCTATGGAAAGCATTGCGTTTCTCAATAGCTTTTCTTTTGAAAACGGGTACCTGAATCCTGTGGGCAATGCTGGCTGGATGAAAAAGCATGGTAAAAATCCAATTTACGATCAACAGGCCATTGAAACAATGGCTATGGTTTTATTATATGCAAAAACCTTCGAGGTTACCAAAGATGATCAATATCTGAATTTGATGCATGTGAGTTATAAGTGGTTTTTAGGGGAAAATAGTCTTCATATTCCATTGTATGATTATGAAACCCATGGTTGCGCAGATGGATTACAATTTAACAGTATAAACAGAAACCAGGGTGCAGAAAGCACATTGGCCTATTTCATCTCGCATCTGGCAGTTCTAAAAACTGCTGAAGTGGAATATGAAACGCTAGCTTCACCATTAATGGAAGTGGATAAGATTAGTTAGCGACTTAGATTTTCAGAAATATTAAAAGCTGGTTTCGAATTGAGCCGGCTTTTTTTGATATATGTGATGGTCTAAAAAAACTAAAGCCACCTCTACCTTTGCAGGCAAGAGATGGCTTTTTATATGGAAGTGATTTAGAAACGAGTTTTACATCCGATTTGATGAAGCGGTTAAAACCTAATTGTTTTCTAATAACCTGTTCAAAAGCAATTCTAAGTTTACCGTAGCAAATGATGAGCTATAGTCTGATAAACCATAAGGTATAATTAATTCACCATTGCTGATAATAGAACCACAAGAGTATACCACATTTGGTACATAACCTTCCCGTTCATCATTATTTGGGATAATAAGGGGTTCTTTAAGGTGACCTATTTCAATGCTGGGGTCTTCCAAATCCAATAAACTCACGCCAATGCAATATCTTCGCATCGGCCCAACTCCATGCGTAATCACCAGCCAACCTTTTTCAGTTTCTATAGGGGAACCGCAATTGCCGATCTGCACCAGTTCCCAATCGTAACGGGGCTGCTTTAAAAGAATCGGGTTTTCCCAAACATTCACCTTATCCGAAAACATCAGGTAATTGTTCCATCCATCTATCCGGCTCATCATCACATATTTTCCTTTGATTTTCCGCGGAAATAAAGCAAGGTTTTTATTCTGTGCACCGTCGCCATAAAGGGGAATCACTTTAAACTCATAAAAATCTTCTGTTTGAACGAGTTTGGGAATAATTAAAGAACCATCAAAAGCAGTATAGGTGGCATAATATAGTACTTTGCCATCATCTTTAATAAACTTAACAAAACGAGCATCCTCAATTCCCTTGCGTTCAAATTCTGAAATAGGAAAAATAACACGATCAGAAATATCCGTATCCTTTGAAAAGGTAATGGTGTGATAAGTGTCTGATAACCAAAGTACCTTATCGTACTCGATTAAACGTGCCGGATTCTCTTTGTATAAGCTTTTAGAATCTTTGATGATATTGCTTAAACTGGTGTATTCAAATTTATCATCAAGTTTAGACTCAATTTCTTCTAAAACAGCAGGATCAATCTGCGCATAAGCCGCTTTTTTCAGGAATAGTTTTTTGATGTAAATAGCATTCTTTACTACCTCGGCCTCATCAACATAATTTCCAACTGGTAAAACCTGTATGTTGTTATTTTTATCAATTAAGGCACGTCGGAATACGATAGACGAAATGTGTCCCTCACCTACAGCCCTAAAGCTTATGATTACCCTTTTTTCACCTTCAACTAAATCGGTCTGATCAGGATCATCAACAATACTCGGATTGAAAAAAGCAGCCGATTCTATGGAATATTCGTGTGTAAAATATGCGCCAATCAATAACCGGGTATATTCATCAATATCTTCGAATGAGATACCCAGGGCTAAAAACTGCTTTTTTAATTTCTTACAATGACGCGTTAAGATTTTAGTGATATTCCGGTGTCTTTTGGAATATTCCTGCAGTATAGGCGATATCAGTGAAAACACTTTTTCATCCGAAAATTCCAAGACCTTTCTGATTACTTCCAGTGCCCTCTCCTCTCCATTAAAAAAAAAACGTGCAATAACTCTCTTTGTATCTGGATTTACCTTAACAGGTTTACGTTCTATATATAGTCTCATTTTTTAAAAGTTATAATGGTAATTTTAATGCATTCGGATCTGTAATCTCTAACCTAAACATAACGAAAATTACTGCTTAATTGTTTATGGTATTGTATATAATTTTTACCTTTAGTGATTCACCCATCTATTAAATTGTGCTATAAATGCTATACGAAAAAGCAGAACATGATATCTCCTCAGATGAAACCTTGCGTTTGAAAAAGCTGTCTAATTATGAGATATTAAATACCCCGCCAGAAAGTGCTTTTGACCAGATTACGGAGCTGGCTGCCGAAATATTTGATGTGTTATTTGCCGGGATCTGCTTTGAGGGTGATGGTAATTTTTTCGTGAAGTCGGAGGTCGGCGGAGCTGCATTGGAAATTATTCAAGATCAGGCTAAGGCAGGATTTAGTTTTTTTACTTCAGCACCCATCGTATCGCCTGATGGTTATCACCTTGGATTGATTTACGTTGCAGATACAAAATCTAAAACAGTCGACGAAAAGAAATTGAAAATGCTGCGGCATTTGGCTGATATGGTAGTTGAAAAGCTTGAGTCCAGAATGGCAATAAGGAGAACTTTAAGGGCTTATGATGATCGTTTACATGTACTTGTTCATGATCTTAAAAACCCAATGACCACCATTACGCTACAATCTGAATTGCTGGGCCGGATTCCATGTATTGATGATAAGGCATCTTTAATTGCGGGTAAGATTAATGCACAATCTAAAAAGATGATTGATAATCTGAACGGCATTTTAAGTGCTGCCCGGAAAGAGGCAACTTCATTTAAGCCCCAAAAGAATAAGATAGATTTAAGACAAATTCTGGAAAAAGTAAAAAAAGAATTTACGCCAGCGCTTGAGCGCAAAAATCAGACAGTTTTAATCGAAATTCAGGAAACTGCTGAGGTTTTTGCTGACCCGGATAAAATCGCTATGGTTTTTAGCCAGTTGATTGATAATGCGATCAAGTTTTCGCCGATAGGAAATAAAATTGTGATCACCCATCAAAATTTTGACAATCACATAACTACTGCGATAAAAGACCATGGCGTGGGTTTAACCCAGGAGGATTTAGACAGCGTTTTTCTGAAATTTGCCCATCTGAGTTCGGTAAGTACAAATCGGGAAAATAGTTATGGATTAGGACTAATTACGGCAAATGCGCTTGTGGAGATCCATAAAGGGAAGTTGTGGGCAGAAAGCGATGGAAAAGATTTGGGAACTACTTTTTATGTAACGTTACCCGTTAAATAAGTTTGAATCCACTAAATCGTTGATTTTCATTTCCTCAAGTATTACCCTTTCGGGTACAATATTGGTATGGTATGACCATTTGATTAATCTTATCAAGCCATCAGCAATTTCGATCCCGGTAATATCGCCGTCACTAAAACAGCAGCATCCGCTGTTAAAATAAACCGGCTCATATTTGCCAAAATACGGGGCCTGGTCTCCTTCTTTGATGCGTTTGTGAAGTTCGGCATTTAGAAACGCGATGTCACTGGTATTTTTCTCTTCTTTTGCTTTTTTTAACTTCATGTAAATTCGTTCCAGATGAGTTAATGAGGCAAAAACTGGCTGGTGCGTGTGCCCCGTAATTAAAGCCATATTACGCTTGGTAATCGCCCAATTGTACATCAGTGTGTTGTGAACTGTTTTAAGCTGATTATCGTATGCCGGCGTATTCAGATTAATCTGAAGGTACGACTGTAGCGGTGCCCATATCGTACTTACAAACCATTTGCTAAACCAATTTCCGTCACTCTGCAAGTCACCCTGGTGTCCATGCGTTAAGAAAATATCAAGCTTGCCATTCTTTACCGGCATCCTTAATATGGCTCCTTCGTATATACGGATCGCGGCTCCGTAAAGTCTGTTGAGGTTAAATCCAGCCAACGGATCATTATCCCAATATAAATCATGGTTGCCAAATATCTTGGTGAACTGATTTTTAGCAATAAATGCTTTCTCTGATTCGAATGTTTCTTTATTATGTTTGATTACCGATTCGAGCAAATTCTCCCAAAGCTCCTCACTATCCCCTAAATTTATATAATGAAAGTTTTGTTGATTATAATACTGAAGTGCCTTTAAATAATTTTTTTCAGCTAAAGTGAAATCGTCTGCATCATCTCTGGCACCTTTATGCTGATCTGAAAAAATAATGAATTTATAATCATCAGTAACTTCGAAAATAAGTCCACGTTTTCCTGGGTTATCATTAATGTTTTTGTAAAGTTTATCTAAAGCCTCATGGATGCGTTTAGGGTTGGGATTTGAACTAAACTTATTCGACAGGTGAATAATCCAGGAACTGAGTAAACGTTGTAGAAATTTGCGCATAGATAAATAAGCCTTTGCCAGGATGTTATTTCTTAAAATAACAAAAAATATGATTAATCGTTTTGTTTCGTTAAACCGGTAGTTGCTTTTTCGCTTTTGTAAATTTTTTACTAATTTTGTTAGTATTGAAAAGATCGGGAAGCGCAGATTTACCCTTACATTATGGCCATGTACCACCATGGCTGGCACAACGCATGGCCAAACTTGGCTTAGCAATAACAGAAGCCGTATTATTGGAATATGGTAAAGCCGAAGTAATACGCCGGTTAAGTAGTCCTTTCTGGTTCCAGAGTTTAGGCGCGGTAATGGGGATGGATTGGCATTCTTCAGGAATAACGACATCGGTAATTGGGGCTTTAAAAAAATCCATAAATCCTTTATCAAAAGAGTTGGGCATTTACATCTGTGGCGGCAAAGGAAAGCATAGTAGGGAAACACCAAATGAACTTCTGAAAATTGCCGATAAAACCGGATTGGATGGTACAGATTTGGTTCGTGCGAGTAAACTCAGTGCAAAAGTAGATAATACGGCCATCCAAGACGGATTTCAATTGTACCTTCATAGTTTTATTTTAAGCAATGAGGGCGATTGGGCAGTGGTGCAACAAGGCATGAGTGATAGGAGCGCAACAGCGAGGAGATACCATTGGCATTCCAAAAATTTAAAATCCTTTGTAGAAGAACCGCATACGGGAGTCTGTGGCATTAATCAAGGCCAGATCCTTAATCTGACAGCTAATAATGCTGATCAAACCAGGCAGAGCATGATGGGCATGACGGCTGAATCGCCTGCTCGTATGCTTAATGAAATACAAAAATTGGTGTTACCTCATCATCACGATGTAAAAGCAAAAGATGTGGATTTGAAACGTTTGGGCACTATATTGTGGCTGGCACAGGAAAAGCAACCCCGCGATTTTGAAGAATTATTGTTACTGGAAGGCATGGGACCAAGAACCTTGCAATCTATGGCTTTAGTAAGTGAGGTAATTTATGGTACGCCTTCGCGGTTTACTGATCCCGCACGCTATTCATTCGCTCATGGAGGCAAAGATGGTCACCCCTTCCCTGTTCCGGTAAATGTTTATGATGAAACGATTGATGTTTTGAAAAAAGCAATTGATAAGGCGAAAATCGGCAATACCGACAAACAACAAGCGATAAAGTCACTACATCAAATTGCCCGAAATGCAGAAAAAAACTTCGTTCCTAATATGGATTTTGAAAAAGTAATTGAACAGGAACGTGAGGAAAGCTGGAAATACGGTGGCCGAACAGTTTTTGGGAAAGAGAAGCCACCCATAGATAAACAGTTGAAATTGTTTTAATTTTTATTCTGCCAGATCATTTATTATAATATTGTTTTCAGTTTCTGTATGTAAAGTTCCGAAGGACTCTGAGATTGTAAAATGGACAAGAGTCTCCGACTCGGTTTTGTTACTGAGTTATAAAACGCTGTTCTAATAGCAAATCCTTGGAGACGCTACGTATAGTGTATGAGACTTTAAGACTCTGTTTATCCTGTAAAGTCTATTTCTATCAATCCTTTTTCTGTTGTATAATAATCTATAGCAGAGGAATAAACGTACTCTTCTGCACTCCTAACCGCACCTGATCTTACAGGATTATCATGTAAATAATTTAATCTTTGATCCACCATTTCATTTGTAGAAAGTTCCACCGGATGATTTTCCTGCTGCCAAAATTGATAATCTTTATTTCTTTTATTTTCTTCTCCAGCTTTTTTAAATATCCAAAGCATCCAGCTTCGTCTACTTTCATGATTACTGTTTTTGATTGCTTTAATGATGTTGTTCGATGTAAACTTTTTAAAATCTCTTAACGTATCAGATAGATTACTATCACTTACTGATAAAATCAAATGAAGATGATTACTCATAATACACCAGGCATGAATTCGTAAACCTTTATTGGTTTTGCAATAAATTAGACTTTCTACAACGATATCAGCATATTCTTTTCTGGTAAATACATCTACCCACTGTACAGTAGCAAATGTTATGAAATATATAGCTTCCTGATCTTTTATTTGATAACCATTTTCCCCCATATACTAATATAAGTTTTTAGAATTAAGATATTTATAGCGTTTCAAAATAGACCGTAGATTATAGACAATTTATAGAATAGGTAAGTCTCTGAGTCGCCATTTTTGCTGAGTTATAAACTCAGTCTATTCTTAGATCCTTATAGATGCTGCGCCTAACGCTACGGATAGTACGGTTCTATCCGTAGAGACGCTGCGCTTAAGGTTACGGATAGTATGGTTCTATCCGTAGAGTTCCGTAGGGCTCTACGGATTTTGGAATGGACAAGAGTCTCTGACTCGGTTTGTTACTGAGTTTTAAACTCAGTTCTCTTCTTAAATCCGTAGAGACGCTGCGCTTAACTCTACGAATAGTATATGAGTTATAAACTCAGTCTATTCTTAGAACCGTAGAGACGCTGCGCTTAAGGTTACGGATAGTATGGTTCTATCCGTAGAGTTCCGTAGGGCTCTACGGATTTTGGAATGGACAAGAGTCTCTG
>NZ_JBIWEB010000010.1:152543-179477 GCF_044762335.1 Pedobacter suwonensis
TGACTCGGTTTTGTTACTGAGTTATAAAACGCTGTTCTATTAGCAAAATTGTAGAGAAGCTGCGCTTAACTATGCGGACAGTTTAGGGGCTGAATTGTTTTGGAAGATGTTTCAAGAAGGATTTTATTTCCAGCCGTCACCCTGAATTTATTTCAGGGTCTATTTTGCCGGAAAGATGCTGAAATACATTCAGCATCACGATCGAATGAAATATCAGGTTCATTTTATAAAACAAAAAAGGTCGTGGTTTACACCACGACCCAAAAAAAATATAGAATTTAAACCTGTTTAAGCATATGCCACTGCATCTTTCGATGCCAGCTTAGTTGCTCCCATTAAGTATTCATCTACCTTACGGGCAGCTTCTCTGCCTTCTGAAATGGCCCAAACCACTAATGATTGTCCACGGCGGACGTCGCCTGCAGCAAAAATCTTTGCAATGTTGGTTTGATAGGTATGTTCAGATGCCTTTACATTTCCACGGTTATCTAATTCAATACCCAATTTTTCAAGTAAACCTTCTTTCTGAGGATGTAAAAATCCCATTGCTAAAAGCACCAGCTCGCATGGAAGATCTCTTTCAGTACCTGGAACTTCTTTAAATGTAACCGGACGCCCGTTTGCATCAATCTCCCATTCTACATCAACAACTTTTAGTGCTTTAAGATTTCCTTTCTCGTCAGCAATAAAGTTTTTGGTATTAACTGACCAGGCTCTTTGTGCACCTTCCTCGTGAGAAGAAGTATTTTTCAGCAACATTGGATAATTTGGCCAAGGCATATGCTCATTGCGTGCCTGCGGTGGCATTGGCATAATCTCGAATTGTGTAACGGATTTTGCGCCATGGCGGTTTGAAGTACCAATACAGTCAGATCCGGTATCACCACCGCCAATTACAATCACATTTTTACCGGTAGCCATAATATCTTCTGCTTCTACAGTCCTGCCAGCCACACGTTTATTCTGCTGTTTTAAGAAATCCATTGCAAAATGGACACCTTTAGCTGAACGACCATCAATCGGCAGATCACGTGGAATTGTTGAACCGCCTGCCAATACAATCGCATTAAAATCACGTAATAAGGTACCTATTTCAACATTTTCGCCTACGTTGGCCTTGCATTTAAAAATGATCCCTTCTTCTTTCATCAAATCAATACGGCGATCTACCACGTTTTTTTGCAGTTTGAAATCGGGTATGCCATATCTTAATAACCCACCCGGTGCATCATCACGTTCGAAAACGGTCACTTCATGCCCGACTTTATTTAGCTGGGCAGCAGCTGCCAGCCCTGCAGGACCTGAACCAATTACAGCAACTTTTTTACCCGTTCTGATTAACGGTGCTTTAGCTTTGATAAATCCTTTTTCGAAAGCAATTTCGATGATATGCTTCTCAATCTCTTCAATAGAAACCGGTGGTCTGTTAATGCCTAACACACATGCCGATTCGCATGGTGCCGGGCAAATTCTACCCGTAAATTCCGGAAAATTATTGGTGCTTAATAAAATATTTGCCGCTAATTCCCATTTACCCTGATAAACAGCATCGTTAAATTCCGGTATCACGTTACCCAGCGGACAACCTGACTGGCAGAAAGGCACTCCGCAATCCATACAACGGGCAGCCTGATTGTTTAATTCTTGTGGCGGTAAATTATTTAAAAATTCACCATAGTGTTTTACACGCGTTGCAACCTCTTCTCTAATGGGTGCAACTCTGTCGTATTCTTGAAATCCTGTTACTTTACCCATGGCCTAGTGTGTTTTTACTTGTTGGTTACGTTTGCTTAAAACTGCCTTGTATTCTTTAGGGAATACTTTTACGAAATGCGCAGACTGGGTTTTCCAGTCGCTTAAGATAAACTCAGCTACCTTGCTATCTGTTAAGCGGATATGTGCTTTAAGTAAGGCTAAGATACGCTCTTCATCTTCTGCCTGAAGTGGATCCAAATCAACCATTTCCTTATTGCATTTACGCTCGAAAGTTCCATTGGCATCGTAAATCCACGCCACACCACCACTCATTCCAGCGGCGAAATTGCTTCCGGTATCGCCAAGAATCAGCACCTCACCGCCAGTCATGTATTCACATCCATGATCGCCAACTCCCTCAACAACAGCTGTTGCACCAGAGTTACGTACGGCAAAACGTTCGCCTGCTTTACCACGGGCAAACAACTCACCAGAAGTTGCACCATACAGGGCCACGTTACCAATAATGATATTTTGTTCAGGAACAAAAGTAGCGTTTGAGAAAGGGTAAATAGCCAGTCTCGCACCTGATAAACCTTTACCTACATAATCGTTTGCCTCGCCTTCCAGTGATAAAGTAACCCCACGGGTATTGAAAGCACCAAAGCTTTGTCCTGCAGAACCTACAAATTTAAAGTTGATCGTATCTGGAGGTAAACCAGCGCTTAAATGAACTTTTGAAATTTCATTAGACAGCATGGTGCCTATCGCACGGTCTGTATTTTTTACATTAAAGCTGGCAAATACAGGTTCGTTATGATGGATGGCAGGTTGGGCTGCCGCAATCAGCTGGTGATCTAAAACCTGATCCAAGCCATGATCCTGAGCTTCTGTATGATATAAAGGCAAACCATTTTCTTCTGCCTTGTATAATATGGCTGATAGATCAAGGTGTTTCAGTTTCCAGTCTTCGGCAGGCAATTCACGTAATTTTAAAATATCAGCCTGGCCAATCATTTCGTTAATGGTCCTAAAGCCAAGTTCGGCCATAATCTCCCGTAATTCCTCTGCAAGGAAATAGAATAGGTTTACTACATGGTCTGCATCACCGGTAAATAATTTTCTTAGTTCCGGATCTTGTGTCGCCACCCCTACCGGACAGGTATTTAAATGGCATTTACGCATCATGATACATCCTGAGGTTACCAACGCGGCTGTTGCAACGCCCCACTCTTCTGCACCCAGTAAAGCTGCAATGGCGATATCCCTACCTGTTTTCAGCTGACCGTCTGTTTGTAAAACGATACGGTTGCGCAATTTGTTCTTTACCAGGGTTTGGTGTGCTTCCGCCAGTCCTAACTCCCATGGTAAACCCGCATGCTGAATAGAGGTTAACGGCGAAGCACCGGTACCGCCATCAAAGCCGGATACAAGAATAACATCAGCATGCGCTTTGGCTACGCCGGCTGCAATAGTACCTACGCCGGCTTTAGATACGAGTTTAACATTGATCCGGGCCGCGCGGTTGGCATTTTTAAGATCATAAATTAACTGTGCCAAATCCTCGATGGAATAAATATCGTGGTGTGGAGGAGGCGAAATTAAACCTACGCCTGGCGTAGAGTGACGAACTTTTGCAATCCAATCATCTACTTTATGCCCAGGTAATTGCCCGCCTTCTCCCGGCTTAGCGCCCTGAGCCATTTTGATCTGTAACTCATCAGCGTTGGTCAAATAATAGCTCGTTACACCGAAACGCGCAGAGGCCACCTGTTTAATCGCTGAGCGCATGCTGTCGCCATTTGGCAGTTTGGTATAACGCATTTCATCTTCACCACCTTCTCCGGTATTGCTCTTTCCGCCGATACGGTTCATGGCAATGGCTAAAGTAGAGTGTGCCTCATGCGAGATTGAGCCGAAAGACATCGCTCCAGTGGCAAATCTTTTTAAGATAGATTCTGTAGCTTCTACCTCGTTCAAAGGAACAGAAGGGCGGCTATAATTGAATTCAAACAATCCACGGATGGTGTAAGCCTGTTGTGTCTGCTCATTTACCAGTTTAGAATATTGTTTGAAAATATTGTAGTCGTTTTTACGTGTTGCGTTTTGTAGTAAGTGAATGGTTTGCGGATTAAATAAATGCGCTTCACCTTTGCGTCGGAATTTGTATGTTCCGCCAGCCGGCAATAAGTTTTCTGTCTGCGTTAGCGGGCCAAAACTGCGGTGATGTTTGATTAACGTTTCCTTCGCAATCTCATCCAAACCTAAACCACCTATACGCGAAACTGCACCCGTAAAATAGGTATTTACCACCTGTTTGCTTAAACCTAAAATCTCAAAAATCTGCGCACCCTGGTATGATTGAAGGGTCGAGATACCCATTTTAGAGAAAATTTTAAGTAAACCGCTGTTTACCGCGTAAATATAGTTTTTGGTAAGCTGTTCTGCCGACAAACCAGATTCTTGCTGGAAACCATTAATGGTTTCTAAAGCCAGATAAGGGTTTATTGCCGTAACCCCAAAGCCCAGCAAGGTTGCGAAATGATGTACTTCCCAAATATCTCCAGCTTCAATCACAATACCAACCGCACCACGGTATCCTTTACGGATCAAATGATGGTGTACTGCCGAAACCGCCAGTAGAGAAGGCATCGCGGCGTGTTCAGAATCGATAGCCCTATCGGTTAATACAATCACCTGGAAACCGTCTTCAACCGCATCAACTGCATAACGGCACAAACGGTCTAAGGCTTTAGCCATAGCGCCTGGTTTGCCATCTGCCCTGAAATAAGTCTGCAAAGTTTTTGCCTGGAAAACGCCGGTATCAATACTTCTTAATTTCTCTAATTCCTGGTTGGTTAAAATCGGATGTTTAATCGCAACGCAATGTGCCTGTTTTGGTGTTTCTTCCAGCAGGTTGCCCATGCTGCCCATAAAACTGGCCAAACTCATTACCACTTTTTCCCTGATCGGGTCAATTGGCGGGTTAGTTACCTGTGCAAATAACTGCTTGAAATAGGATGATAAGTGTTGTGGACGTTTTGACAGGATAGCCAGAGGCGTATCGGTACCCATTGAACCAATCGGTTCCTTGCCTTCAATGGCCATTGGTTTAAGCAAAAGATCTACATCTTCTCTGCTATAGCCAAAAACCTGTTGATATTTGAAGATAGATTCAGAAGATAAGCCGGTAAACATTACGCGGGGCTCAGGCAATTCCTCCAAGCGGATTTGGTATTGGTTAATCCAGTCGCCGTAAGGACTTTTGCCACAAACTTCTTCTTTAATTTCATTATCGCTGATGATCCTGCCCTGCTCCATGTCTACTACGAACATTTTACCGGGAGTTAAACGGCCTTTCTCGATGATCGTGCTCTGATCGATGGCCAGCGCTCCCGCTTCAGAACCCATAATTACGCGGTCGTCAGAAGTAATGGCATAACGCGAAGGCCGGAGACCATTACGGTCTAAAGTAGCGCCAATTAATTTACCGTCAGTAAAAGCAATGGCGGCAGGTCCGTCCCAAGGCTCCATCAAAGTGGCGTGGAATTCGTAAAACGCCTTTTTAACAGGATCCATATCCTCATTGCCATCCCAGGCTTCGGGCACCAGCATCATTAGTACATGCGGCAGGCTTCTTCCTGAGTGAAGCAACAGTTCAATCACATTATCCAGACAGCCTGAATCTGAGTTTGTCTCGTCGATTACAGGCAATAACATATCAAGTTCTTCCGGTGTAAAGTAAGCAGAAGCAAAAGACTTGACGCCTGCTCTAAACCAGTTTAAATTTCCTTGTAAAGTATTGATCTCGCCGTTATGCGCAATAAATCGGAACGGCTGGGCCAGTCTCCATGAAGGAAAAGTATTGGTGGCAAAACGCGAGTGAACCAAACCTAGGGCAGACACCATACGCTTATCGGTAAGATCGGTAAAATACGTGCGTACCTGTAAGGAAGTGAGCTGACCTTTATATATAATGGTTTGTGCGGAAAGCGAAACGATGTAAAAATCTTTACCGCCATGAACGGTATTTACGATCAGTTTGATCAGGTAATTTTTAAAAATGTAAAGTTTGCGTTCAAAATCTGCGCCTGGTGCCACCGCATAAGGGCGGGCAATAAACACCTGTTCAATTTCAGGTTCAACGGAAAGGGCCATGTTGCCTATGTCCGTTGTGTTTACATCAACCTTTCTAAAACCTAAAATTTCAAGGCCTAGCTTTTCAGCAGCACGGTAAATCAGCTCTCTGCATTCTTCCCTGGACCTGATATCCTTAGGCATAAATAACATACCAACACCATAATTATTGGTTTCTGGTAGGCTAAAGCCTGCTTTTAAACATTCATCGTAAAAAAATTCGTGAGGAATCTGAATCATGATACCTGCTCCATCGCCTGTATTTGGTTCTGCTCCACAGGCCCCTCTATGATCTAGATTCTCTAAAATAGTAAGTGCATCAGAGATGATTTGATGCGATTTCCGCCCTTTCACATGTGCAACGAACCCAATACCGCAGGCATCGTGTTCAAATTGCGCATCGTACAATCCACTGTTTGGTTCCATTCTTTGCTCGTTAGTTGTTAGTGTATAGGAAACACTAAGATAGGAAAAAGAAATCTTAAATTACAGAGTTGACACGATTTTTGGAAAAATTTTAGTTCCTAGGTAATTTAATGCGTTTAAATTTAAAAAATAATAATTATTGCGAGATACATTTAGCAAATTGATAATGGTAATATTGTATAATAAATCCTCATTTTAGGCCAATATTGAAACTAAACCGTTTTAATAAGTATTTCAAGTATGAATAATTTATTTAAATATAAAATAAACTGCCAAAAGTGGATCTGTTGTGATCAATTTAAAATGCCGGTTTCGATTTTATTAATTTATTAATCAGCTATATAGCTTAAAACTAAAAAAAAATACAGAAATGCGTTTTGCAAAACAACTTCTTTTTCTACCTTTGTGGCCGGGCAAGTCTTTTACGACCAGCTCCCTTTGAACTCCCCCAGGGTGGGAACGCAGCAAGGGTAGAAGGTTGTAGCGGTGCGATAGAAGGTGCTTGCCCTTTTTTTACCCCCTTATTCCCCTGAAGGGGGGATATTAAATTCTTCAGGGCTTCTTGCAGCAGAACCTAATAATCATTTTAAGAATTTATAAACATGAAATTTTTTATTGACACAGCAAATCTTGATCAAATCAAAGAAGCTCAAGATCTTGGCATTTTAGATGGCGTAACAACCAACCCTAGCTTAATGGCTAAAGAAGGTATTACCGGCGATGAAAATGTAATTAACCATTATAAAGCAATCTGCGATATTGTTGACGATAATGTAAGTGCAGAAGTAATTTCGACCACTTTTGAGGAAATTATCAAAGAAGGCGAAGCCCTGGCCTCATTAAACCCGAAAATCGTAGTTAAAGTTCCGATGATTAAAGATGGTTTGAAAGCCATTAAATATTTTTCTTCAAAAGGAATTAAAACCAATTGTACTTTGATTTTTTCTGCCGGACAGGCTTTATTGGCAGCAAAAGCAGGCGCAACATACGTTTCTCCTTTTTTGGGCCGTTTAGACGATATTTCTAACGATGGCCTGGTTCTAATTGAAGACATCAGAACGATTTTTGATAACTACGGATATGAAACACAAATTTTAGCGGCATCCATCCGCGGACCATTGCATATTGTAAACTGTGCTAAATTAGGCGCCGACGTAATTACGGCACCATTGGCTGCTATTGTTGGTTTATTAAAACACCCGCTAACAGATAGCGGTTTAGCAACATTTTTAGCCGACCACGCTAAAGCAGCAGGTAAGTAATTTTTAAAGTCGAAAGTCTTGAATCCTTAGTTTTAAGTCGGATTTCCGGTTAAGACTAAGGATTTTTTTATGGATCATGTCAGGGGAGTAATGGATAAATTTTAGGTTCCATCATCCATTTTCCCTCTCCCATATTCCCTTATTTTTTGGAGAACAGAACCAGTGCCAATCGGTTGCTCCAGTCCTGCTTTCCATTATATTCCGGTGAATTTTCGATAAAGATAAATTAATTGAATACCGGAATGCCATTTCAATCAGGGCTAGCTGGCAGGGGCAGCTTAAGCAAGATCAAAGCACAAGCGAGCGGAACAATTCGTAAGTTTAGATGAGCACAAGAGAGATCCATAGGTACCTGATTTGCCGGGTTATTTTTTCAGCTTTCCCATTTCTAAACTTCGTAACTCATCGTATTATTTGCGTTAACGATGGAAACGGCATCCTTTTGGGCTGCCATCCTGAGCGTGGTCGAAGGACAGCCAAAAAGATATAGTCTACAGCGTGTTCAAACGCCCAAATCATTAAAATGGATAAAGTAAGATAGATAATGGGCAAATTGCAGGCTAGATCTCCTGTATTACCTTTTCCATATTAGTTTGGCATGGGCGATTTACTTATTCCAAACTCCTAATCCCGAACTCTAAACTAAAGATTCTCTTTTTAATACCTCTTTAACCTTCTCGTAACTGATCTGCTCATCCGGTTCAATCAATATCCCCTTCACTCCTGCCCCATTTGCAGCTTCTACGTCTCTGGGTTTATCGCCGATCATAACAGATTGTGCCGGATCAATATCATACATGTCGATGGCATCAAGAATCATTCCTGATGCAGGTTTTCTACATTTACACTCCCCACCAACAGTTGGATGATGCGGACAGTAATAAAAGCCGGCAATATCAGCCCCCTTAGCCAAAAAAGCATTTCGTAGCATCTGGTGCATAATAGCCAGTTCTTGCTCGGTATAGCGCTTTAATGCAATGCCGCCCTGGTTCGTAATGACAATCAGCAAATAACCCTCGTCAAACAATTTTTTTAATACAGGGATCTGGTAATCTAAGATTTTAAAATCTTCAACCCGGCAGATGTAATCGTAAATTTCGTGGTTAAGTACACCGTCGCGGTCGAGAAAAATAGCTTTGTTCATTCTTGAGATTTGAGTATTGTGATGTGAGATATGAGAATGGAGATCTCTTACTCACTTATAATTTCGCCAAAATAACTGAAAATTAAGCATAAAAGAAAGCCCAACCTCATTAAAGGCCGGGCCTAATCATAAAATTGATCTGGTTTGCTTATTTCAAATTCAATCCTGCCTTGTGGCCTTTTATGGCAAAAAACAGAATGTATAAATAGCAGGGCAATACCGTTAATAGGTAGGCCAGTTGAAAGTTGATATGCAGTTTTTCATTTAAGAAAGCATATAGTAGCGGCATTATGGCACCCCCTGCAATACCCATAATCATAATGGCTGAACCTATTTTAGTAAATCTGCCCAGATGACTAATACCGAGCGGGAAAATTGCAGGCCACATCAATGAATTGGCTAAGCCTAGTAAAGCCACGAAAATTACTGCGAACCAGCTGGAAATTAAAAAAGATAAAATGGTGAATAAGATCCCTAAAATGGCACAGATTCTTAAGGCCTTTTGCTGCGAGATGTATTTTGGAATGGTTACAATGCCAACAATGTAACCAATTAACATACTAAAAAGGGTAATGGAAGTTAATTTTCCGCTAATTTCAGCGTTAATACCTAACTCCCGGCCGTAAATCCCAATGATATCGCCAGCCATAACCTCCGCTCCCACATATACAAAAATGCAAAGTGCTCCCAAAAATAAATGTGGAAACCGGAAAATGCTTTTGTGTTTAAGTACCGCCCCTTTGCTTTCGTCTATCACATCCTCTTCAACCTCAACCTCCGGCAAATTGCTAAATTTAATCAGCAATGCAAAAAGGCAGAAAACAATGGCTAAAACAGCATAAGGCATATTTACACGGCCCAACACATCGTTTAACAGTTGTTCATGTGCTGCGCCCGTAGCCGCTTTAATCCGTTTTTCAACTTCAGAAGCATTTTTAAGAAACAGACTGCCCATAATCAAAGGCACAATCATACCGGCAAATTTATTACAGATTCCGGCAATACTAATGCGTTTGGCTGCACTTTCAATAGGTCCTATAATGGTTAAGTACGGATTTGATGCGGTTTGTAACAAAGCCAGTGCCGCCCCCTGTACGAAAATACCGGTTAAAAATAAACCAAAAGTTCTGGTTTGAGCTGCCGGAATAAATATCAATGAGCCTAAACCCAAAGTAATCAAACCTAAAACAATCCCGTTTTTAAAGCCCACTTGTTTCAATATCCACGACGATGGTAGCGCCAAAAAGAAATAGGCCATGTACGAGGCGAAGGTTACGAAAAAAGCCTGTAGGTTTGACAGGCCAAAAGATAACTTAAAAAACGGAATCAGGGTTCCATTTGCCCAGGTTACAAAGCCGAAAATAAAGAATAAAGCACAAATAATAATGAGCGGTTTCGGCCCCTGTGCCAGGGCTGATTTTGTTTTTTGCTGCATGAGTTTGGTTCGGTTTATTTGTTTAGGCCAAACTAAAGAATAATTTTTAATAAATAGGTATCACTGCTTTTGCAATTTTATTTTTGACATGTCTTTAAACCCATTTCGCTATGTATGATCTACATGTTAAGTATAGAAAACTTACAAAATCTTGTTAAAAAAGGACCACTGAATAATTAATTTACCTATAAATCAATACACTACCGCATTTATCGATTTTTAATTTGCAGGAAACAGTCTATACGCCTATATTTGCACCACTTTAAAGGAAACGGCTAACGTTGATGTAAAGTAGATTCCGTAGCTCAGCTGGTAGAGCATTACACTTTTAATGTAGTGGTCCTGGGTTCGAATCCCAGCGGGATCACAGAAGATAGTATAAAAACTACGTAAAAGCTTGCAAATCAAATGATTGCAAGCTTTTTTATTTTACCGGAAACACCAAAATATGCAATAAATCGCATAAAAAAAGTGAGTGATTCGGTGAGTAGTTTTACAGAGTGGCATACTCACTGGAAAAGATGTAAGTTATTGACTTACAGAAAGTTCAATCATTGAACGACTTGATACGATTAGACTGCAAGGCTAACTTTGTTAACTTTAAATCAGTCGATTATGAAAACTAATTTCAGTCTGCTCTTCTACCTGAAGAAACCAAAAAACTATGTTAAAGGTGCTGTTCCTGTTTATCTAAGGATTACCGTTAATGGAAAACCTGTGGAAATGTCCGCCAGCAGAAAATGTGAACCGGAATTGTGGAACACCAAAGCGGGTCACATGATCGGCACAAAAGAAGATGCCAAAACTTTAAATTCCTATCTCGACAAAATGAAAGCAGGTGTCACCGCTGCCCATACTTCTTTATGCGTAGAAGACGCAGACATATCCGCTGAAAGCGTTAAATGCAAGTATCTGGGCAAGGCCGAAAAAATGCACACTATTATGGAGGCCATTAAAATTCACAACACAAACATGGCCGCACTTGTAGAAAAGGAAGATTATGCGGAAGGCACTTTGAGGCGGTTTAAGGTACTGGAAAAGCACGTTAAAGAATATCTTTTACTGAAATACCGAACAGGTGACCTCAACATCCGAAATATAGACCATGAGTTTATTGATGGTTTTGATTTCTACCTGCACACTTCAAAGGATAATGATACCAATACAGCCAGTAAGCACCTTAAAAATCTTGGAAAAATCGTCCGTATATGTCTTAGAAACAAATGGATCATCACCGATCCCTTCTTTGGTTATAAGTTGAAATCAAAACTCGTACAAAGGGAATACCTTACTGCGGATGAACTGCAAAACATTGCCGGCAAAAAATACAGTACCGCAAGACTTTCACAGGTTCGAGACTTCTTCCTGTTTAGCTGCTATACGGGGTTGTCCTATGCCGATGTGCAAAAACTCAAACAAACCGACATACGTATAGGTATTGACGGGGAAAAGTGGCTGTTCAGCTATCGTAAAAAAACTGGTACGCCTGTAGCCGTCCCGCTTATCCCAATAGCCGCTGATATTCTGGAAAGGTATAAAGATCATCCTTTCTGTGTCAATCAGAACAGGGCGCTGCCGATTTCCAGCAATCAAAAAATGAACGAGTATTTGGTGGAGATTGCCGCACTATCGGATATCGTCAAGACACTCGGCAACCGGATCGCCAAGCGCACTTTTGCCACTACAGTTACCCTTTTGAATGGTGTACCTATTGAAAGCGTATCAAAAATGATGGGACATACCAATATACGCACCACCCAACTTTATGCAAAAATGCTGGATGAAAAGGTAAGCAGTGACATGGCACCTTTAAGACAAATTTTTGCCTCAATTTAACTCCTTCCGGTCGGCAGCTCATGTGCCGACCGCTTTTAAATACACGCTAATAGAATGGAAACAAAGATCAAAATTTCTGATGAACTGGTTATGAACCAGATTTACATTATAAGAGGGCATAAAGTGATGCTGGATTCCGATCTGGCTGAACTATATGGAGTGGAAACCAAACAGCTAAAGCGGCAGGTAAAAAGAAACGCAGAACGTTTTCCCGAAGATTTCATGTTTGAGCTAAACACTGAGGAACAGAAAATCTTAAGGAGCCAATTTGGCACCTTAAGACACGGGGCGCACTCGAAATATAACATCATGGCCTTTACCGAACAGGGCGTGGCAATGCTTTCCAGCGTGCTAAACAGTACAAGGGCTATTGAGGTAAACATCCAGATCATCCGCATTTTTACCAAAATGCGCCATGTGCTGTCCGACAATACAGAGATCAGGCTGGAAATTGAAAAGATTAAAGGAAAACTGAATAACCAAGACAAAAACATGGAGATTGTTTTCCGCTACCTAGACGAACTGCTGGAGAAACAGGAACGGCCAGCGCCGAAAAGGACACGAATTGGGTTCAAGCCCGACGAACTGTAGTTTTCTGTTACTGGCTTCTCCGTATATGCCAAAAGCGGGAACAGCAACAGCCAAGAGCGGAGGCCGTTCCGCAGGCCGCAAATGCGGGACGGCCAATTTGCAGGCATTATTCAAGTAAATCCTATTTATGGTTTTTGATTGATAATATCGCTATTTATTTAATTCAATTTTTTTGGTAAATACATAACATAGGTTCAGCAGTTCCACCAATTGATTATAAAAAAATAACATATCTGTTAGTTCCTCGCCTTCAGGAGATTCAGCAGCGAAATGAATCCATCCCTCGTATAGCTCCCAAAGCTTAGTACGGGATTCGTGAATCGGATGGTTCACGAAAAAATAAGTAATTGACGGCACAGGATTATCAAGATCCTCATCGGAGATATCAATGAGTTGATAATTTAAAGCCTTTAAAATTTCTTCCATAACCTCTTTATTTATTGATGAAACGATATACCATTCTTAATTGATCTACAAAATTTTTGAAATCACCCTCATAGTGTTTCTTTAGTACTAAGAGCTGAAATTGGCTTTGCTGAAAATAACTGACCAGTTGGCTATCATCAACAGAGTTCAACAGCACATAATTTCTCGGGCTGTAGCTCAGCATCGCAAAAAAAGCGGTATTGAAGTAATATTGTAGCGGATGTATTTTTCCTTGAAACATTAGTCGAAGTTCTAGGTTATAATAATCGCCCATATCTTTCCATAGAAAACAGATTTCTGGTGTTTCATTATTAAAGGCGCATGGCGTCATATACGATCTTCTTGGCTTGCCTTTTACATTACGCATTCCATATGTATAACTGTAGTGTGTGTACAACCTTCCTGAAAGTAAAGGAAGCGCCTTTTGCCAGAGCTCAAAAAGCTGATTGAAATTATTTTGGTTCTGTTTCCGTTTTTCAGAAAGCTTATGAGCGTCTTCTTTATATTCCGGGTTAGCAACCAAGGCTATTTTCTTCATGTCGAAGCAAATCTCAACGAGGTTTTGTTGTTCGTCCGAAAGATCGATTTCAGAAAGTTGCATTTCATTAAGCACGTATGTTGTAAAGCTTCTTACCTCGGTTTTAGCCTTGTTCAAAATCCCTGTATAAGGAATTAAAAAGGGATAATGATTTGTTCGGAACCTTTCATTGTTGTTATCTGCCAAACAGAAACCCAACACCTTGTGTGTTTCTCTAGGTGGCTCTTCTTGAATTGAAGGAACTGCTTTCCGGAGCTCCACTATATTTGCAGATACTATAGGAAGTTGTTTTCCAGGTTTATATAGGCCTTTATACCTCACTTTTGACGACACATGCAAATTATCCTTCGACTTATGGATCATCAGGTATTTAGATCCCCCTGTTTCCTGATCAAAGAATCCCGGCCAATAATAGTCCTCGAAATCATATTCAGTGTGGTAGTACATCAGCTGGTTAAGCGCAAAATAAGCGTATCGGCTCAAATAGTTTTCATGGGTATCAACGCTGCAACTTATTAATAGTTCGGAGGTGTTAACCTTAATGTAAACAAGTTCTTCAGGCTCTTTGTCCAGAATTACACCTATTACAAGCAGTTCATTGCTGAAAGATATTTTTCTGATTTTAATGGGAAAATAACCCCTTTTGGGTTTTCTGATCTCAGAATATTGGTTCAGTGTATTTTCTGTAAGTATTCTTGTATTTGGCGTAAAAGGCAAATGAAAGAAGTTCATTGATGGAATAGTTTTATTCGGCATAATTCACCTCACTTTCTTTTTTTAATTGTGTGTAAGATTCCGCCACTTTTGCAAGGGATTTTATCTTGTCACCGCACATAATTTCAGTAAGCTTTAAAAAGGTGGAAACACGGGTGAATATTTGTTCCGCATCGGCTTGTTCAACCTTAAAATCATCTTTGTAACGTGCAGCGGAATAACTTTTTACCGTAATATCAAATAGCCGTTTGTCCTCTTCACTGCCTGATAAGAATAGCCTTGATGGTGCCGGAGAAAAGCTATCGCACATCCGAAGCTGTCTATATAGGTTGTGTATATCAGAGCGGTAAGCCAGATGAACCCTTATCAAAACAATACAGCATTGTTCCACTACCTGATGCGCCATAAATGCACTTAGATTGTAATGTTGGTTCGTCAGGCATTCTTTTGCACTTTTTAAAAATCCTGTTGCCAATGGAAAGCGGTGGTTGTAATGTTTTTGAGCTTTTACCGCTCCCTGTGTAGGTATCAAACCTATAGCCTGAAAAGGTTGTACCATACCATCCCGACTATAGAGAATCTGACCCTCATTGTAAACGGTAATGAAAAACCTGTTATTGGCCTTTATTGCCTCTGCAATGGTTTCTTTACCATGAGCCATTATGGTGATCTTGCCGAAAGGGTATTTGTTATTGGCAAAGTCTTGCACTTCGTGTTCAATTCTGGTAACGCTTTCGGTTACCATCAACAAAAAATAATGATAGTTTTCTGTACTTTGGTTTTCTATAAAGCACCCGTCATTGACTTTAAAATCAATGTATTTACCAAAGCTATAGATTTGCTCGGGCTTAAATTTTTGAACCAGTTCTTTGATAAAGGCCGAAAAGTTTTCTTTCTGGAGCTGACCAGATTGCGAGAATTGTGTTTCCATAATCGTGACATTTTTGATTTCTGAGATCAAAAATGCGGTACGGCAATTCCGTAACCTACCAATAAAACTGGTATCTTACCACAATACATTGGTTCATTACTATCTTAGGAATTTATTATATTTGCTTTATGGAAACGCCTACAAAATCTAACAAAGTGCATATCGGCAGAAAGATCAGCCGTATCAGGGAAATACGTGGTATAAAACAAGATTTTCTTGCTATTGAACTTGGCGTAAGCCAGCAAACGATTTCTAAGGTGGAGCAAAGTGAAGAAGTTGACGATGTAATGTTGGAAAAGATTGCAGGTGTACTAGGTGTGAGTGCCGATGCAATAAAGAATTTCAGTGAAGAGGTTCTAATATTTCATATCCAAAATATGCATGATAACGCATCTGCGTATCAGTACAATTATCAATGCCACTACAATCCACTTGATAAAGTTGTAGAGCTTTATGAGCGGCTACTCGCTAGTGAGAGAGAAAAAAATGAGCTATTAAAAAATAAATAAATCAAATATGATATTAGCTTGCTAAGCAATAGCTTTCATCTCATTTTGTTCTTTATTTAGTTTATTTTTTTATAAAAAACTCATTATCAAAAGATGAAACGTAAATTTGATTAATGAAATGAGTTTATGAGAATTTCCATCCTATTTTCGAATTTTCTCAGGGGTGTCAATTTAAATTCTCAAAAATTTAGGAAATAAGGAGATTTACCAATTGACTTCTAACTTTTCATAGCGCTGCATAGTGGCGGTTTTTGAGACTAATGTCCAGACGAAGACTAGTCTTGAACCTTGCAAAGGTGTTCAATCCAAGCATATTTATCACCATTATGCAGAACTTCTTTTAGCTGCTGCCCTTTTTTGTCAGCCTGTTATTTTTAACGATTGAATAAGTCCGTCATTTAATTTTAAATGATAAGACAGCACAACTGGGCTTACGGAAAATTGCCCGAAACTTCGGTTTTTAGAATTTACTTGTCATAATTTCTAATTGTTAAATTTAGAAATTCGCTCTTTGTTTTTTCAATTTTATGTCTTTGTTTTTGTCTGTTGTCTATGCGTAAGGTTCTGTTCTGCTCACCGCTAACATTTTGCAGCTACCCGAAGGTGGCGATTTGAAGCACTAAACTGTCATCAAGCACAACTTTGATAGAAGCACAGAGCTTAATTAACCACTGAACCGTCACTTTTGGGTAGCTACTGTTACTTGCAGTTTTTATTTCGGATAAAGTTTTAAATCTAAAAATACCTTTTCAGTTCTGATAAGAGCTTCTGTTATTTTTTGAAGGTCAGCCGAAATTAGTAAAACTTCAACTTTTTCTAACTCGTTATATTGTTCGTCTGTCAATTGATTGTCGAAGTCTTTTTTTACTTTTTCTATTGCGGTTTTTATATATCCTTTTACTTCGCCACAAGAACGCATATAGTCAGCTAACATTTCTTGTTCGTTTTTCAGCCATTTGCGCTCTGTTTTGTTTTTTATTGCTTCCATTTCGGAATAATAGGTGCTTGCGTTACGTACTAAACTTCTATATGTGTCTGCGTCTGCACCAGCTACGCCATATCTCCCACATTGATGAGCTCTTCTTATCAAATATTCATAGCTCATTGCATTGTCGTCAGAAAACTTATTGTTTGTGTTTATCATAAATTACAATTTTAAAAAACAATCACCATAAATATCAAATCCAAATTTTTTGGTAGCAACATCATTTTTAGGAACAGAGCCACCATCAGCTAAATTTGGAATTTTCAGTTTAATCCCATTTGTCGTTTCTTCGTAAGCCCAGTCAAAAACACCAATTAATAATTTTCCGAAGCTCGTAGTTTCATCTTCCCACTGTTCGGATATTTCGTCCATTTTTTTTATTGCGTCTTCTTTTGATAATTTAGTAACGCTTCCGTCAATTGAATAATGTTCAAACATAAAAGTCTATTTTTTGGTTTATACTACTGTCTTTTAAAATTGCAAGTAACGTTTGGCAGCTACCTGAAGGGCGGGCTTTTTACCACTGAACTTCATTCTGAGAACTGAACTTTCGGCTTGCATAAAATGCGTTTACGAAGCACAAAACCCAGCCTTTTGGGTAGGTGCTGTTATGCCTCGCTTTTAATTTCATCCGTCCCGTAAATTGCTTGTGTTATAATTTGTTTCAGCGGCTCCATTTCTCCTTTGTTGGCTTTGTCCAATGCTAAAAAATATGGCGTTTTGTCTTCGAGGATGATTTGCTTATTGCTTTCAAGTAATTCACTTGCTTGTTGTGTAAGTAAAAATCTTGCTATTCGTCCATTACCGTCAAGAAAAGGATGTATGGCTAAAAACTTAGAATGGAACTTGGTAAGTTCTTCAAGTATGTAATTTTTATCTTTTGATTTTAGTAAATCAGAGTAAATACTTCTCCACTCAAGTAATAATTTTTCTGTTAGTGGGTCAACTTGGTCAGGGTCTGGTGGTATATAAGTTGCATCGTTAAGAGTAGAATTTGGCGAACCAATCCAAACTTTATTTTTTCTTAACTGTCCTAAAAGTCCGTTATTGGTTTCAAAGAGAATTGCCTTGTGTAAAAGGCAAAGTAAGTCTTTATTTAATTCACTTGTAACTATGCTAATTTTTGGAAATAGTAAATTTCTTTTGTCTGTCTTCGGAATTGCTTGCTGAAAGTTCGCCATTGTGCTTTGTGTTGTCTCATACAAATTCTGCATAAAGGAGAACACTTTTTCGGAAGGAGCTTTCCAGCCGTCTAATTTTTTACCAATAGAAGTTATTATATGTTCAGTCTGTTCATTAAGTAATTTTTTTAAATAATTTCTTTGGTCGGAGAAGAAACTCAGTTGTTCTTCCTTTGTCATTTCGATGCCAAGGATTGTTAAGCGTAATGCAAACCCTTGTGGACTGTCCAACAAGACCCTTATTTTTTCAATATGATAAATTAATGCGGTTGATTTTTTGCTTTTCGCTTCTTTGATTAACGTTTCTCTATCTGAAGGCGTCAATTTCTGATTAGTAACGAATACAATACCGTCAACCTTGTTTTTTGCAACACCTTTTAAGTCATCAATAAATTTTTTCTTAATATCTTTAAATTCTTTTATTGTTGTCGGGAAATAAGCTGCTCCAACATATTTCCATCCATTTTTTTCACAAATAACATCTTTTATTCCGTCAGGTCCACCAAGAGGACATTGTGGGTCAATGGAAGTAAACCCGTCTAAGTCTAAAAGATTTGCAGCAAGTCTTTCGGCTTTTGGTTGTCCTTCTCTCCAATGTAAAAGTTTTATTTCTGTGTCCATATTGTCGTCTTAAAATGAGGCATAACTTATATATATCGAATACTCTACTTCAGAGAACTTCTCCCAAGCACTCCGATTTTCTAATATATGAGGAAGTTTTTAAATTCTAAAATTATCACTTTTTAGTGCCCAAACTATCGTATAACATAGTCCTTGTTACACAAAAGTGTTTTTTCTTGTTTAGACTATTTTACTCTATCAAAAAACGGTGGATTTCTGAGAATATGTTACACTTAATGTTTAGCCATTTTGAGCTTTCAAGAGGTGAAATCTTATTTATTCATCGTTGTATGCCTTGACTTTGATCCATATTATTTTTCTTTTTCTTCTTACGTTTTGGCGGTTCCATCACATTTGCTTGTGGCGCAACATAAACAGGCTCCATAAGCAAACTTAACAAATCAGCACCCAGCTTTCGAGCTGTGCCGATCATTTCCCCTACACTTTCAAACACTCCTTCAGCAGCGTTTTTTGCCAAACCGTTAATGATGGTCTGGTCAGCCTTTTGGTTAGGGATGTTTTGCAATAGATTCATCTGTTTTTTCTGTATGACTGTCCCATTTTGCATTATGTTTGCATAGGAAAGGGTGTCTTTCAGTCCCCTGTCAAAACCAAACAAAGCATCAAACAGGTTCTCGCCCGATTGTTTAAAGGCGGTACGGTTAAATTCCCCAAGCTTAGCAGAATGCTCCTTGTTCTTCCCCTTTGAGGTATTTTGGGGGCTAAGCTTAATCCTATTCGTAATGTCCTTACGGCTGACTATGATCTGGATATGATCCTGTTTTCCTTCTTTGCGCTCGCCCTTTTGCCGTGTTCCGTCCTTTACTTCCTTATCTGTATGTTTGTAATAACGGTAGTTTTCGTGCTTTCCATACCAGAGCAAATCTTTATGGCTGTTAATGCCTGGTCTTTTAAAGTTCTTTGCGTACTCATCCATCACCTTCATTGCAAATTCCTTTAGCTTTTCTTTTGTACCATTTTTACCGTACATCTCGTAAAGATGCGCCAGTTCCTTTTGGCTAGGGCTGATATTGATTAGAAAAAATTTACTGTCAATGAGTCCAAGTTTGGCAATGTTGCCGTCTATCTTCATCCTGACTTCCTGCCTACGGATTTCGTTACCAGTACCGTTAAACCAATTTTCCAGTTCCAGACCTTTGCCTTTTTCGGTCTGCATCTGGTTCTCTTTTTCAAGGTAATTGACCAGCGCACCGCTGCTACCCTTATTATCTCCCGTTTCTGATGTGGTGATGTTGATGAACATAAGCTATAGATTTTCCAGTGATTGCCTTACATGGGCTTGCAGTTCCTCTTTTTTAACATTGGCCGTAGTCCAGCCCAGTGATTCCCTTTGTGTGATGTAATATTCGAGTATCTTGCTAAATCGTAATTTCAGCAACGCTTTGTCTTCCAGATGGGTCTGTGTTCTGGCAATACCACGTTGCAGTGCAGTCATACCCTCTGCAAGCTTTTTCGTATTTTCAAGATCCTGCGCCATATACTTGCCAATATCCTTAATGTACGATGTGTGTTGTTTTGCAATAGTAACCAGCGTACCTGTATCGCTGAAGATGGGCAACAGGAAATCTTTTTCCTGCGTTTTAAAAAAGCCAATAATCCGGTTGTTTCCGCCGGCCAGCTCTTTTTTAAGCAGTTCGTCATTCAGGTCTAAGGGATCTTTCTTGCTCCGGTAGAAATACTCTACCATTTGTATGACGGTCGTCTTTTTTGTCCTGCCCAGCTTGACGGCGATCTTTTCCAGTTTGATATCGGTGGCTACAGGGTAGCGCACCGATTTTGTATTGATATCCTCCATATCCCGAATGTTTAAGGATGGTTTGGTGTTTCGATAATAAGTCTAATTTGAGTACCTCTTTGCGGGTGCCATGAGGGATTATATTCTATGTAGCCAAATTCTACAAGGTCTTTGATGTTCTTATGGTAGGTGGCGATAGATCTGATACGGGAGAACCGCATCAGTTTTGGCCTGCTGACCTGAAAGGTTTTTTCAGGTGCATCGCTGTCGCTGTAGTAGAACAATGCCATCAGCAGGCTGATATGGGTTGCATAAAATCGGCTTTCCATTGCCACCCGTTCAAAATATCCGCTAAGGGCATGGTGTTGTATATTCAGATAGTTCTTCATGTTATTCTCCTTTCAATATTTTTTCTATTAGCATCTTACTGTAATACATCGTACCCCCAATTTTGCGGAACGGCAACGTCCCGTTGATGCGCAGGTTCTGTAAAGTGCCTGCTGATATGTTCAGCATTTTGCGCACCTGTGCGCTCCTTAACCATTCTCCGTTTTGCTGGTTTTCCGTCCCTTGTCCGATAATGCCTTTCATTTCCTGCAACAGTTCTGTTTTGAACTGGCGGAGGTCTTCCATTGTGATGATGTCCATTTTCATAAATTGCGCTCCTCTCTAATATTTTAATTTGCTGATTAGCTGGCTAATCTTATATCTAATTAGCTGGCTAACTGCTTAGTTAGCTAATTGGTATACCTGAAAGTATACCGTTTATGGTTCCTAAAAGCCTTGCAAAGCCCCAAAGTAGCCCCGGAGGCTACTTGAAACCCCTGTAGCGATAGCATAAGGGCAAGCAAGTAGGGCTCCGCCCAACTCCCGCTTGCTCAGCCCCTGAAAAGGGGACTGACTGCCTGAACCGCCTTTCTACCGCCAATAGCTGCTTCCCACAAAACCCTGCAAGCTTTAGAACTGACCCGTATTACGTGCTATGTCAGTAGTTTTTGTTATACATAAACCGTTGTTATGTGGATATATCTATATGTTGCTATATGGATATATACCTATTGAGCAGCATAGATATATAGCTATGTCGGTGGTGTGATACTATCCGTAGGTGAATGGATTTCATCTATGGTTTTCTTCCTTCCCGATCTTACCCATTCGGATAGTTCCAGCATGGAGAAATAAAGTCTTTTGCCCCGCTTGTTCACGGGGATTTCCTTCCGGCTCACTTTGGTGTAAAGCGTGGGTACGGACAGGCTGAGAAATTCGGCCGCCTGTCTGATGGTCAATAAATCGTCTCGGGGACGCTGGGGATTTTGCGACCTGTTTTCCAGCAACAGGTCTTTAATACAATCTACCTTTTCGTGCAGTGTACTAATGGCCTGCGGTAGTTCTTCAAATGTGTACTTCATAAGCGGTATCTTTTGTTTTGATACCGCAATGTTAGTCGCTTATTTTGTAGGGTTACAACACGTTAAACTGCATCCTTACTGTTTCCATACTAATATTTACTGTTTTTTTTGTTTCGGACTGTTGGAACCAGAAAAGGAACTTTGTCTTTTATCCTTACCTCTAAAATCGGTGATTTGCAAACCTTGGTATCGGAAGATATTATCGCACTGAGCCAGCCCTCCGAATATTCGTTTACTTTATCTCCATTGCTATATAAGAAGTGTTTTAGAATCCATTTTTCAAGTTCTGCTTTATTGCATCCCACAATCAGGTTAGCTTCATAGAGCTGCTTAAAAGCATCGGCAAGTTTATTACTGTTTCCGTTGAAGATCAACTGGCTTGCAGGTTGTTCGTCCAATTTTATCATTGCGGCAAGTTGGTTGAAATGTTCCTCTGAAAAATAAGTCCTTATGAGTTGCAAAAAGTCATCTATATACTGATGGTTGAATTTTGGCCGACCCGCATCGGGATTATATGGGATTTTTGTGGGCTGCTCAGGCGTGACATCTTCAGTTTGTTGCTGGCTTTTCTGTTTGGCCATCCATTCCTCGAAAGTTTCACGGGGATTTAGAATTTCATCAATTTCGCTGACCAACTCACTTAAGAACTTATCCCTGATCTTCAAAGTATCATGCAGACTTTCCACAAACTCATCACCTATATAAATATCCTTGTAGTCTGATTGCAGGTTGTTAACGATAAACAAGTAATCGAGTTGAATCGAAAATATTAAGTTTGAGGGATATTCCGCTCTAAGCTCACCATAATGTTGGTGGAAATTTGTCCATATTAGTTTAAACCTTTCTTTTATTTTTTTGATCTGTTCAAATTCTCTTTTTAAACTGATTTCATTAAGGGACAACAAATCAATTAAGGCCATGTCCTTTAATACCCTGATTTCACTCTTATAGGTAAATGAATCATAATAATGGGTTTCGTGCGCAAGGCTATAAGCTGGCTTATTCCAATCTACTCTTATGGGGCTTTTTAATTCGGCTTTGGTAACGACAAGGAGATTAAAAGTCTGTATTTTGGTTAAAAACTGAATTAAGCCTGTCATTTTTTCGATAATTATTTCAATACTAAAATAGTAAAATTTTATTCTGTAAGTTTCACCCAAATAGATACGATGTAGAACTGCTGGGTATTGACTTTAATTCTATCTATCTACAGAGCAATTGCCAGTTGTTGTTAACGAAGTACTAAACCGTATTGAAGATGCTGATAGAATCATAATCGTTTACTGGAATATATTTTTAGCATCCCTGCCAGGCAGAACAACGGGCAAGGAAAATATAATGTACCCTTGCATCAGTAAAGGGAAAGCATGTCTTAAAGTCTCCTCTGTTAATCATTGTTCATATCAGTGCTAATTTCCGGTAATAGTTCAAGTTGTGTTCTTGCGCTGATACAATGCTCATGTCTCTATTCTTTCTCCACGGAAATAGGTGGGTCGTCCTGCCAACGAATCATACCGAGGCAGAAGAACGCATGCATCAGGCGCTGGCCCGTTTGCTGGTTAAAATGCTCCGGCTCTAGCAAGCCATGTGCAACCTGATTTCTTAAATTCCAGCCCCGTGGATCCGTAAACAATACTTTGAAATAATAGACGGTCTCTTCACCGAACGCGCGTTTCACGATCTCATCTTCCAATACGTGATTAAAGGTTTTAACCGGATAGGTACCATCATTAAAAGTCAGAACGTTTCCGCCATTTATTTCCAGCAGATTTCTGATTGCTTCTTCAAATTGGGGAATGAGGATATGGATGCAACTGACGTAGTTTTCCTCAAAAAAATTCTTAATTCCTACTTCTATTAGATTATATCTTGCCTCATCGATAATAGATGATTTTTTCAGAAAATCCATCACAACCCTTTCTGAAATTTTCCCTTGCTTAATTCCTTCTGAAAAAATGAAGTGTAAGTAGATGGAGGCAAATTGCATTGTTTCATGCAGATATGCCACCTGGTGATCTTCTTTACTTTCCAGGTATGGACGGATGTTGGCTAAAACTCGTCCTTTCTTATCTACTATACTAGTGGGCACTGTATATCGAATGGGATGCCGTTGATAGGCTTCTTCCAGATTACTTTCGATTTCTTCCAGCGGTAATATGTGGGCCTTAGTAATCCTGGCAAACATAACATCGCCATCATACTTTAATACCTTATTGGCATATTCAACAAGCTTATCTTTTTCGAAATCATGCTCCACAGCGATGCTTTTGAATTCCTGATCGGATTTTTGACTTACCGCTCTAATTCTTATCATGAGTTCTTCAGCTTCTTTATTTAACTGGAAAAGCCGAAAAATTTGCATCACCTGTTGGAGGTGCCCAGAGGCCTGTATCGCTGGCACCTCGGTAATATGTCTATCGAAACTATCTCTTAACAAATATAATACACGCCTAATGTCTGTTTTCAAACCTTTCTTGTAATAGTATCCCGCTAGCCTTTCCGCAAGCGCTTTGGTTGCCCAAGGATCTAACTTTACAGCCTCCAATCTGGCTTCCAGCAAGTCAATAATTGTTATTTCTTCCTCTTCATTTACCAAACGTTTTTTACGATTCACCAGTAAATCAAAAGATATGCTCCAGATGTTCTTCACTTCCTCAACTGGGATGGCGGCATCCAATCTCAGCGATAAAACCTTTATACGTTCGGTCTGCGGTTGCAGATTGTATTGCTGCGCCAGTGTTAATGCCCGTTCCAGTTTTCTTTTGTCTACGACATACGATCCGTTTACCTGCTGCTCAACACTGTCTATAAGACTCAATGCGCAAAGGTCAATAGAGCTGAAATCTGCAGTTTTACCTGTCACGATCGTTACGAATTCACAATAGAGACCGATGTATCGGCCTCGCAGTATCGGATGAATAACTTCAATTGCCCGCGATTTCCAGTACAATATGATGTCTTCAGTGAGTAGTCTGATGTCGGGAACCTTGGTGCACCAGTTCCCCATTCTGATAATGGATAAGGGGCTGATAGTACGTATTCCATACCGATGGCTTGCCAGTAAAATTTTCCATAAACTCGAATGCAGTAAGTTCTGCCATTACATCTGCAGTCAACGGTATATTTTGCTTTTCGATAAAAGTAGCCAAATTAGAGTAAACCACTCTTTCAGCTATAATTTTAAGCGGTGTGGATTCTAAATCTTGGAAGTAGAGGTCAAGCGGCGGTGGAAGGATCATACATTTCATACAGTTATGGCAAGTTAACAAAACAAATTGCTACTGTAAAATTGGTGATGTGCCATATTTTTTGAAAAGGAGCGCTATTTATTCGGTTTAAAACATCGATTATTTTAGATCTACAGTCAATTCTAACCTTATTGTTTATTTTAGTCTAGGGTAGTTATAAATTGAAGTCAGCATTAGACCGGCACCAAATCCAGAAAATTTAAAAATCAGTTAGGTCTACTTTTGAAAAACCTTTTCCATCTTCTTGATTTCCTTTTCTCATATTCCTCCATCATCATGACGTGCATGTACTGTACTGGATCTGTGATATAAATCTGACGTCCTACAAGGTAGACCCACTGTTCATATGGCCTATGCTCCTTGTCAAAATATTGAACTTTATAGAACTTTCGATCTTGTCCAAGAGCAGCTGAATACTGATCCACAATCACACCTGGAATTCTTAGAATGAAAGTCTGGCCTGCCTTAAATGAATTTTCAACTAAATTGTAAGCATTCATTTCCTGGATCACCGGACTAATAAAGAGAAGGTTTCCATCATTACTTACGCATTTGAACGACAATACGAAAGACTCATCTAATTCACTATATTCAGATTCCATTTCGATCCATGGCATGATGGCCCTCCGATCCCGATCTTCTTCGATCTCTCGGACTTTATACTGTTCCCTTAATGCCTTTCTTTGGTAATAAAAATTTATAAAAAGTCCTATGGATGCAAGTATCACACCTATCGCTTGAATCCAGTCAGTGATCGAAGGTGGGCTAGGATTTATCTGAAAAAATCCGCTTTCAAAAATTCTGGGGTCTATCGTTAATAATGTCATATGGCTATTTGAGTATTAATTTAATTAGGCGCTAATAAAAACACCGGTTAGTTAATCTGGTGAATGACGTTGAAATAGCCTCGGGCTAAAGCCAGGATGAGTGACCTAGCTTCTATCAGATCCATTGTATCATTTGGGATCCCTCTTCCCAAATCGCCGTGCCTTGAGTCAACCGACAGCAGTCCAAAATTATTTACAGTTCCTTTAAATGCTTTTACTTGTTTCTCAGTGTAGCCTGCAACGCGGAGGATATCTTTGAAGCCTTGTTGCCCGGCGTAAAATTTAATACTATCGAGAATAGCGTAAAGATTAATCCAGTCAATACCAAAGCCAATCTGCAATAGAATATTTTGAGCTTTTTCATCATTTACAGCAGCTTGAATCATACCACTCACCGGATTGTTAGCAATCCATTCATCAGCATTTGCAAGGGGGATTGTGTTTAATGTCCCAAAGGTCCTGCTTGGTACGATATGGATTGAATTAGATGGAGTAATATCAGAATCTCCACGGTATAATCTTATCAAATTAAGGTTCGCAGCACGGTAATTATCAAGCACGGGCTCATAAGTTATAATGTGTGCCCCCTTGAACATCGCCAATAAGAATTTACCTCTTGCCCATACCTCCTGTGCGTCCGTTAACTCATTCAGGTGTTCAGAAGTAAAGGTATAGTAGCTTGGTTTGTCATCATCTGTATATTCGGGAAAGGTCATTTCCGGACTATAAAATTGCGGCGAAAAAACTGTTGGGTTTACCGCCGTGAGCGTGAATTCGTAATTGTAGGCCATAATTATTATAAAATTTATTGACTGAAAAACCAAAAGAGATGCGATGCCCAAACCTAAAGAACTCTAGCGACGAATAGACTGTTCGAACGCTTTGAAGATTTACTAATTACAACTTGAGTTGCGCAATGATTAGGTCTACTGAATCTTTAAATTTTTTAGTATTGATTTTGTCTTTGTTAAAAGGTGAAAAATCAGCTGAATTAATTCTGCGAAGCTCTTCAATGTTCTTCCAGTATTCATCCGCTTTTTCTACAGGATGAATTTTGTTCTTAGAAACTGTAAATAAGAACTGGTCAATATGAATTGGAAAAAGTATAGTTTCCCATGTCTCGGCCTGTTTCTTTCTGCCTTCAGAAAGTTCAAATTGGCATGCTGGGTGGATAAACCGCTTCAAATTGACCCCTCTTCGCCACTTTAAAAAGCCCCCCTTTGCCGAGTTAATTTGATAAGGTCCGCCAAAGCAAAGAGACCC
>NZ_JBIWEB010000011.1:0-177194 GCF_044762335.1 Pedobacter suwonensis
CTTTTTGCACAACAACTTCTGCTTTTTTCAAGCAACAACTCTGGGGGTCAATTTGAAATTGGCGAAAGGGGGTCAAATTTATTGGTATATGCACCCTAATAGCCGATGAATCGTTTCGGCAGAGAAAGTATTCAATTTATAATCCAGAGATAATTTTAAATCCTCTGTTGCTGAATACTCTAACAAATGGAATACCAGATCTTCCTGCTGCGCTCCGCTATGAAGATATTGGATAGTAGCGTCGGCATCTCCTAATTTTGCGCTATAATCATTCTTTTGATATGAAAAAGAAATATTATAAATATTGCCCGGCCTATCAAGTTCCTGCAGAATATCATATAATGGAAATTGTTGATGTTTATAACATTCCCTGATTTCATTTTTAACCTGAATGAGCACTTCAATAAAAGAATCTCCTTTTATTAGGAGATCATTAAAAGGAAGTATATTTACAAATGTTCCTAATGTATTTTTAAACTTCTTGTTTTTCCTATTAAAAACAGGAATTCCAATTACAGTTCCTCCCTCATTATAACATCTGTTTAAAATGAGAAGCGTAGATAAGAAGTAATGAAATGCTGTACAGTTGAAGCGTTTACAAAATATACTGATAGATTCGTACAAACTTCTGGGGATAGTTATTTCCTGTCGGCTAGAAATAAGGGATTCGGAAGCTGACATTGACATACAAGCATTAAAGGCCTTATTTTCTGAAATAACATTTAATTTTTTTAACCAGAAATCCTTATCAATTTTGTAACTATCGGAAAGTCTGTAATCGGCCTCACCACGAATAAAATCCATGTAAAGAAAATCATTCATAACAGGATGCACATAAGAACCGTCTATTATCAGTGAATATAATGTTGAAACCTTATTAAAGAACAACGACATCGAATAACCATCAAATATTAAATGATGCACTTTAGTATACCAATAGTACTTATCGTTAGCTACTTTAATTAAGCTAACCTGTAGAAGATTTTCACTGGTATCAAACGGTATTTTTATATCACTACTCATCCAGTCAAGACATGACTGAACAGGATCACCTGATATCGAAAAATCAATTGATTTTATACTGTATTCTTCGATTTCCAATGCGTCATAATTTCTCAAATTACCATCCGTGAAACATTGGGAACCAATGGCTACCGTATCAGCATTATTCAAAATGTATTTGATTGACTTTATTAATACAGAGGCTTGCAGTGCACCTTTAATCAAAGCATAACCACAAACGTTGTAAAGCGGAGAATTGGCATATATATTTTGAGTAAGCAATATAGTCTCCTGAATAGCAGATGTTTTTTTCATTACTATGTACTTTTCATTGGCTTCTGGAAGTTCTGCAGAAAAAAAAATCCGGGACGATCGCCATATTAGAATGTGTATTCAAAAAAAAATTAATACTGTTTAATGAACTTAGAGTTTTTTTCATTTTATTGAATTCATATAATCCGGTATGACCAAAAGGTATATTCAAAAGTATTTTATCCTTATTTTGTAAAGGCGATGGCTTCACTACCTTGTTACATGCAGCCGGGGGATGAATAAAGTAATCCATTGTTTTCAAATGTCTACCAATAATATTAACAGCTGAAGAAGATATTAAATGGCAACATGTATACCGGTTATCAAATAATGGTTCTATTACCCAATCTGGGTTTAAATAAACTTGATATATATTCAAAATACTATGTTGTCTTTAACTTACCATCAAAGGCTTCGCAAATCCTTTGGAGGATAGTTTTAGGATGTTTAAGAATAAAAAAGTGATTTCCTTTCAATAATTCATAGGAAAACGAACAAGATGTTTCGTTACTCCAAGCTTGCATACTTACCATTGGAGTCTTATTTTCTTCTTCTCCAATTTCTTCATCACCCATACATACATGTATAGGAATTAAGAACGGACTTTGCATTGATTGAAATTCATAATCCTCAATAGCTTTGAAATCAGATTTGATAATAGGAAAATACACGTCCAAAAGCTCATCATGATCAAAAAACTCTTTAGGCAAACCTCCCATTTCATTCACTTCTTGCCAGAATTTGTCTTTTGGAAGAATTGATTTTTTATCTTTAAATCTCATAAATCCCGGAGCCCCACGTCCGGTAAAAAAGAGATACGTTGGTGGTTTCAATTTATTTTTAACGATTCTTTTTGTTAGTTCGTAACCTAATAAAGTTCCCATGCTATGCCCATATATAATATAATTTCCCTTCTGTATATGAGGTATTACGATCTTCAAAAGATCATCCACCATATGATCGACTCGATCTAACAACCTTTCTTTAAAACGATTACCTCTCCCCGGAAGCTCCAAAGTAATCCAATCTATTTTTTGTGGCGCATGCTTTTCAATACTCTTAAAGCTGTATTTATTACCACCAGCAAATGGGAGGGCGATTACCTTATAATTCATTATTATTAAATATTTTCATCTAGCTTAAGTATGCATGATCATTTGAAGGATCTAATTCTAAAATTTTAATACTTGTTTCATCCAATAAAGTGCACGTTGCTATATGACATTTATATTTTTCATGTAACTTAATCTCCTTAAGGAAAAACGTTTTACCTTCAATAATTGCAACGTTTTCCAATATTTCGAATGATTTTAGCGGTACAGACAAACCTTTTCCACTATTTTTGATAACTGCCTCTTTTTGTGTCCAATAACCATAAAATGAATCCAGTTTATTAATAGATGTGAAAATTTTCGCCCATTCTCCCTTTGTCATTTGAAGTTGAAAATCTTCTATCTGAATATCACATTGCAATTCAATATCTATCCCGATATCAGATACATCAGTCACAGCACAAACTACAATCTCTCCAGAGTGAGAAATATTAAAATAAATTTTATCCTCTTCGAAGTAGGGTTTTTTATATTTATTATATTTAACATTAGCTTTTTTATATTTTTTGCTGAAATTGTCAGCCCCTTTATAGAGCAATATTCTTCCTAATAGTGACAATTGAGCATCCTGCCATCTTCGATAGCTCATTATTTTTTTTTGAAAATCAAGTGGAAATCTCAACAAAAACTCTTGCATTAATTTTTTATGATTGTTCTCAGAAATGAAAGAATAAAGGATGTATGTCATTTTTCTTATTAATAAGCAAAAACAAATAGCTTAACCTTATATTTTAAGTACACTAGGCTTTGTTGACAAGGAATTTGTCTCAAGTAGTATACTAGAGTTGATTCATCTTTTTGTTTAGTTCTGCATTCGTTATTAATCTCATCACAATAAATATCCCTGACAATCGATTTTTTTGATCATCGAGCTGAAGTATTTTACAGACAATAATTTGGCTTAACTAAATAGTTAGATTATTAAATTTAAAATTTTTATAAAATAAATCTTGCTAAAAAATTGTAAAAATGTAATATAATTCTGTCAATATTAACGTGATAAAACAAATGTGAAGTAAATGATTAACATTACAAAATCAAACCAGACAGTTTACACGGAAACATATTTTTTAGGGACGAAATTTTAAAAAATAATTTTCTATTCTTCAAAAACAAGATTATTCAATAGGTATATTTTAAATACTAATGCATTTAAAATATAATACCAAAAAATGAGTTTAAAAATACAAATATCGAAAAAGCTAACCAGTCATAATCTGCTGAAAGTGTTCCGAAAAACCAAGCCATAAAATCTAAACTTATTCTTGGATTTAGTTGCGGAAAAAGCCCTTAACATCTTCCTGGCTTTCCTGAAATGTCCAGCTTACATTTATAAATATCGGGAATATCTTCATTAATTCAATCTATTAAACATTATTAGATATGATCATTTTAAACTGATAATGAACATTTTATATAAACAAAATAAGTTATAAGCACTTTCTCATAGTGTCTATATGCCAACTAATTACTACTTTGGTGTTAATTACATACTGTATTCTGCAATATGTATTTTGTACCTATAGAACAGCCTCCAGGCGCATGGTGAGGAAAAGATTTATTTATACTAGCTTGTCCATAATAACGATACCCATCATTAATTAACTTTTTTTTTGCAAAAAGAGTATCAATAATATGTCTGTTATAAACTATACATATAACACATTTATTAATTAAGTTAAATAAGCATTTAATTATCCGGATATTTCTACTTAATTTTACATTTTAATACAAATTAAAATTTATAAATAGTATTATTTTTAATACAATATTATTTTGATATTTTCACTCATGCTTGTCTTCTCTATCTTCTTTTTCAAATGTTGTCATTCGGAATTGGCTAACACCGTAAATAGTTTTGTATTAGATAGTCCTTTTTATTAAAAAACTAAACTACCAAACCTGTTTTGTTTTTTACACCTATTACATTCCCCTGCATAAAACTAAAACGTGCTCTAATAAAATATCTTAAAATATGCCCTTTAATTGTATTGCCATTGACGACGACATCAATGGCATTGAAATCATAGAAGATTACATTGCCTTATTACCTAATTACAAACTTATAGCATGCTTTACAGATCCTGAGCTTGCACTTGAATTTATACGATCGGGAAAAGGAATTGATGTCGTTTTTATGGATATTGAAATGCCCAAAATAGACGGGCTGGAATTATCGAAGTTAATTCGGCACAAAACAAAAAAATTAATATTTATTACAGGTCACGATCAATATTGGCTTGACACCTACCATAATGAAGCCGATGGTTTCTTATTAAAACCTATTTATTTATCTAGGTTCAAATCACTGGTCGAGCCTCTTTTCTTTACCGATTCGACTAAAGTAAAAGAAACAGAACTTGATGAAGATTTTTTCTTTGCAAAAATCAAAGGCAAAAAAAATCAACTGATTAAAATAAAGTATGACGAGGTTGTTGCTGTAGAAAGCATGCGTAATTATGTTAAAATTTATACCATAGACAAAACTATAGTTTCTCATATAACCATGGCAAAAATTAAAGAGATGTTATCCCATATAAAAAATATAGTTCAGGTACACAGATCGTTTTTGATTACATTAAACTATATCGAGGAAATGACGATGAATATCTTAAAAATGACAACCAATGAAAACCTTAAGATTACTGTTAGTGAAACATATAAGGATATTGTAGTAAACTATATCAAAAACAGAACAATGAAAAAATAGATTAGGTCAAGCTGAAAAAAACCATAAAGATGAAGATTTTGTGCATCTGAAAGCTGGCCTCACTAGGTTACAGATTCTTCCCTGTGTATATACTTTATCATCCGCACTGTTGAGGTTTCTATTTATTCAGATCAATACAGCATAACAAGTGCTGAAGGAATACCAGAAACCAGGCTGTCATAAACTCATTCAGGCTGGAGGTATAAGTTTTCATAATCAGGAAAACTTATTGAGAATATATGCATATTAATTAGAATCCATTCAAATTGACTTAAAAACTCGGAATGGGTTACATACAAGATATCCACATTCAAGGCCTGAAATATTTTCAAAGAATTTCGTTAACTGTAGGATTTGGTCATAATTCAAATATTTATAATCTCACAACTAATCAAACATGGTCAATGGAATTGACAATCTTAATCAAGTCATTAGATCAACATTTACTCGATTAAGGAAAATTATTGAGAAATCTTCAAGTCTGCAATACGCTTCAAATATTCAATAAAAAAGTTCATTAACTGTATTTTTACGAGCACCTCACGAGACAAATCAGTTTTAAAACTGTTTGTCTCGTTTTTTATTTCACGTAATTCGTTTGTGATTAAATACATACCCTCAACCCTTTTATCCATTCGAGATTTCGATAACCATCTTCATGAGATATTTATTTTTCGGAGAAAATTGCCATTACGAAAATTGGTTAAAAAATTACAAAGGCTGACGTGTTCGGAGTTGAGAGGTCTGTCGCCAAATTTGGCAAAAAGCTAAGCCCAGGAAGTATGCAGTTGCAGTTCATGTCATTATAAAAGATGTTTTTCATCTATCCCGCCTGTTATTATTATAAAAAATTGACGCACAATGATTTGCGTGAAAAAATACAAATGCCGATAGAAAATTCAGATAAACTACTGTAACAGATATGAAACTTAGGGCTTTTTTCAGGAAAAACCGCTTAAAGTTATCCGAACGCTTGATTCCGGGATAAAAGGCAAGATCTCTGCCAAACAATATGGCCGGAATCCGGTTTTTTACTGGTAAACAATTTGAGCTGACATTCTTAACGATGGAAAAAAAATACAGGATATTGCGTCTCATTTTGGGCGACCAGCTCAATATCCAGCATTCCTGGTTTAAGAAACCAGCGCCAGGCACGTTGCATGTATTGATGGAAGTAAAAACGGAAGCCAGTTATGTCTGGCACCACAACCAAAAGGCATGTGCTTTTTTTGCAGCAATGGAAAATTTTGCTGAGCTGCTGAACGATAAAGGATTTGAAACCATTTACCTTCGACTTGATGACCCGAAGAACAAACAAAATTTTTCAGATAACCTGAACTATTTAATAGAAAAGTTTGACGTAAAAGAATTTCATTATCAGTTGCCCGATGAGTATCGGCTAGATCAGGAACTAAACAATTTCTGCAAAAGCCTGCCTATTAATCACTGCGCTTTTGATAGCGAACATTTTTATACCAGCAGAACCGAGCTGGCAGATTTCTTTTCCGGGAAAAAAGAATTGTTAATGGAAAGTTTCTACCGGACAATGCGCGCAAAACACTACATATTGTTAGATGATGACCATGATCCGGTAGGTGGCAAATGGAATTTTGACCAAGAAAACCGCAAGAAACTTCCCAAAAACCATAAGCCGAACCCTCCCCTTTTATTTGATAATGATGTAAGTAAACAGTATAAAAGAATAAGAGATGCAGCAATTAAAACCGTTGGCGACATAAACCCCAAACACCTGCCCTGGCCTGTAAACAGGGATCAGTCCTTAAAACTGCTACATTATTTCTGTGAAAACTGCCTCCCGCTGTTCGGTACTTTCCAGGACGCCATGCATACCAAAGAATGGTCTCTTTATCATTCTCGTCTATCGTTTAGCATGAATACCAAGCTTATTTCACCGGTTGAAGTGGTCAGTTCAGCGGTTAAATATTGGAGGGAAAATAAGAAATCGATCACCATGAATCAGATAGAGGGCTTTGTCAGGCAGATTCTGGGCTGGCGTGAGTACATGAGGGGGATTTACTGGATGAAAATGCCAACATTTGAAAAAATGAATTTCTTCGACCATAAAAGGAAACTTCCAAAATGGTACTGGACAGGAAAAACAAACATGAACTGTTTAAAACATTCCATTAACCAGTCTCTTGAATATGCGTACGCACATCATATCCAGCGTTTAATGATCACAGGAAATTTTGCGCTGCTTGCCGGCATCGATCCGGATGAGGTCGATTTTTGGTATCTGGGTATCTACATCGATGCAATACAATGGGTAGAAATTACCAATACAAGGGGAATGAGCCAATATGCAGATGGCGGCATTACCGGCTCCAAACCCTATACTGCCACTGCGAATTATATCCATAAAATGAGCAATTATTGCGATACTTGTAAGTACGACCGCAATGAAAAAACCGGAGAAAATTCCTGTCCGTTTAACAGCCTGTATTGGGACTTTCATGACAGAAACAGGGCTAAACTTGGCAAGAACCACAGGCTTTCTATGGTTTACCGGATCTGGGATAAAATGAATCCTGATTTGAGATCTGAAGTGCTGAAAAGAGCAGACTTTGTCTTAAAAAATCTCAATAATCTCTGATATATTTGGAAGTACTTTACATGATATACAGTAAAATAGTTCGCCGCTTAGTTCAATATACCTTAATCACCTTAGGGGGTAGCGCGTTACTTTTTATTTAATCATTCGCATACTTCCAGAACTTTTACGTATTATTAAATATTAAGATATTTTTAATAAATTAACCACGTTTTATATAACAGTCGTTTTAGCTTTTAAGTGGATTTAAATTTAAGACGCTTAAGGGCAGGATATGTACGAATTTAGATGTATAAATTAACACTTGAAAAGGAGCAGGAATTACTTGGCCGTCTTTTATTAGATGACGAACAGGCCTTTGCTACTCTTTTTAACAGTTATAGAAATAAACTCTATGGTTTTATTTTTGGAATAACGGGATCAAGCGAAATTGCAAAAGACATTGTCCAAGACGTTTTTTTAAAGATCTGGAAAACACGCCGTAATGCCCACAAAGTAGAAAATTTCAATGCATTGGTTTATCGCATGGCTAAAAATGCCGCTCTCGATCAGTTAAAGCGGGCTTCGCGCGAGTCAACAGCCCTTTCAAGCCTTAGTTTGGTTTCTGACGAGCGTACGTCCAGCGATCCTTTTGAGGATATGAAAGCGACAGAAATTCAATTGAAATATGAACTTGCACTAAAGAAATTACCTAGGCAACAGCGTATGGTCTATGAATTACGTCATATTGAAGGTGAAGACTACGGAGAAATCGCAAAAAAACTTAATCTTTCTATTCCAACTATCCGAAGTCACTTCAGAAATGCCCTCAACACTTTAAAAGGAAGCCTATTTTCGTTCTTGCTAATAATATTATTCCGCTTGTAAGCTAAAAATATAAAAATATTTATTTTTCTTTTGCACATTCTTACCACTTCGTCGTCTTACAATTAAAAACGCACTAAAATTGCGCGCAATTAATTGTTATGTATGTCGGAAAATAGAATAAAGATTTTACTAGCTAAATATGTAGATCGCAAGTGTGATGAAAAAGAGCTAGAAGAGTTATTTGCGCTGCTGAATGTATTAGACCGACAAAAGTTAGATGAACTGCTAAACGATATTTGGCTGGAATATGAGTCTGACCAGGAACTCCCTGAAGAAGATGCGCAACAAATCCTCAATTCAATTTTAGCTAAGCGCAGCAGTTCCAACCTTCGTTATGTCGCTATAGCAGCATCTGTGCTCATCTGCGTTTTTGCAGGCACCTATCTGTTATTGAATTCGAGAAAATCCAGTCCTGTTGAGCAGTCTGTTAATCTGGAAATTAAGCCAGGTAGCAATAAGGCCGAACTGCTGATGGCTAATGGGAAAAAAGTAGTACTTGGCAATGGCCTTCAAAAAATTGAGATCCCCAATACTGATTTGGTACTGCAACAGGATTCGAACGGATCACTAACTTATAATAAGGGCGCAAATACATCACTTGCAATGTCCTATGATACCCTGCGGACGCCAAAAGGTGGGGTTTACCAGATTAACTTGAGCGATGGCACCAAAATCTGGCTCAATACTTCAAGTGCAATCAGATTTCCTGAAAAATTTGCGAACAACAAACGCGATGTAGAACTTCTTTATGGCGAAGCGTATTTTGAAGTGAAACATAGGGCAGACGCTCCATTCACAGTTAAAACAGCTGCCGGGATAGTTCGGGACCTTGGAACCAGTTTTAATATCAACAGCGTATCTAATAATGGCCATGTTGCCGCCACTTTACTAGAGGGCGCTATTGAAGTGGAGTCGGGCGGGCAATTTAAAAAGATAAAACCTGGTCAACAGGCCTTATTCAGTAAAAAGAAAATTGTGGTTAACGATGTAGACGTTGAGAACATGATTGCCTGGAAAGACGGCTATTTTATGTTTGATGAACCGATGGAAAGTGCCATGAATAAAATTGCCATGTGGTATGATGTAAAGGTTGAATACCAGGACGAAGCCCTAAAAAGCATCCCGGTTCTGGCCACTATTACACGCCACGGAAATATTAGAAATGTGCTGCGGATTTTAGAAATGACCAAAAAGGTCCGCTTTAATGTGCAGGGAAGAACAATCAAGGTTGCGCATTTTACACCATAAACCAATACCAATTAATTATCAACCACCAAACCAAACTTAACTAAACCAAACCACATGAAGAGTAACTAATTGCCACCATTTTAAAAGAGAAAAAGGAGTGCTGGAACACCCCTTTTGAAACTCTTAAATCTTTCCGATCAGATCGGAAATGAACGTTTCTTACCAGATAATTCACGATTTAAAAGAATGTAAATGTATAAAATTTCTTCGATAGATTTTATGCAGCTTCCATGCTGCGCGCATAAAATTTTAAGGCTTATGAAGCTAACTTTTACCCTCCTACTGATCTCGCTTTTACATGTAAGCGCATCCAGTTTAGCACAAAATATTACCCTCAATCAAAAAAAAATTGCCTTAGTAAAGGTGTTCAGAGAGATACGGTCACAAACCGGGTATAGTTCTGTTTGGGCAGATGCGGGCGAGAAGAACAGAATTATAAATGTCAGTTTCACTAACGCCCCCCTGGAAACTGCCCTTAAACAAATACTTGCCCAAACCAATCTTTCCTACAGTATTGATAAAGAGAGCAAAGCAATTCTAATTTTCAACAAACCGACTGCAGCAATTGCTAAGCCCACAGCGTTGATGGATGTAAAAGGTATTGTGCTAAACATGTTAAAGCAACCACTAATGGGCGCCACCGTTAAGGTTAAAAACAGTAATACTTCCGTACAAACTGCTGCTGACGGCTCATTTCGTTTGGCCGGTATTGCCAGTGATGCGGTTTTAATGATCTCTTATGTAGGCTATGCCATTAAAGAGATCAATGCATCGCCAGATATGGGAATCATTCAGCTCGAATTTGCATCTAATGAGCTGGAATCAGTAAATGTGACCTTTTCAACAGGGTATCAAACACTTTCAAGAGAACGGAGTGCAGGTTCATTTTCAAAGCCCAGCCTGGCTGTTATGAACGAGAGATCAAGCAGTACAAATGTATTACAACGGTTGGACGGGTTAGTACCTGGCTTAGCCGTAAATAATGCTCCTGATGCGGGCAACAATCCTTTTTTGATTCGTGGTTTATCATCCATTAACTCCAACAGAGGCCCGCTCGTCGTTTTAGACGGTGTACAAGTACCCGATGATGCTATTCAAAATATCAATATGCAGGATGTGGCAGATATCACTGTACTTAAAGATGCAACTTCTTCCTCTATATGGGGTGCAAAAGCGGCTAATGGTGTAATTGTAATTACTACAAAAAAAGGATCTGCAGATGAAAAATTAAAAATTGACTATGATGGCTATCACAATTTTCAAGGCATACCAGATCTGAACTACATCCAGAAGATGAACAGTAGCCAGTTTATTGCTGCAGCAAGGGAACTATTCCCTCAATATGTCGGCAGCAATTCCTTTAATTCAGTTCAATTAATTGCACCCGTTCCCCCTCATCTGCAATACCAATATGATGCAAACCGGGGTTTAATAAGCCAGGCCCAGGCTGATACAAAATTAGATAGCCTGGCTGGAATTGATAATCGCGATCAGCTTAAACAATATTTCTACAGGCAGGCTGCAACCACCAACCATACCATCTCTGTATCAGGAGGTAGTAAAGTCCATTCTTTCTATGGCTCTGCCAATTATATTGGAATAGTTAACAATATACCCGGCCAAACAGATGATCAGTATAAAATCAACCTGCGCCAGGACTTTAAATTCAGCAAACGCCTTCAGGTTTACCTCATTACCGACTTCACGAACTGGCTTACCAGGAGTAACAATATAACCGCTCCAGGTTTAGATCTGGTTCCCTATCAGCTATTTGCCGATCCATCTGGAAACCCGTTGACTGTTAACCATATGGGTAATTATAGCGATGATGTACGCAAAGATTATCAGTCAAGAAGCCGGATCAATCTTGACTACTCCCCCTTACAGGAGATCGAAAATGGATATACCAAAGGTAATGCATTATCTACAAGGTTTGTAGGGGGCGTAACATTAGAGATTATAAAAGGGCTTCGATATGAAGGGACATTTGGCTATAACATTAATTCTTTTAAAAATCGCGTGGAATTGGATCAAAATAGTTATGCCGTGAGAAATGAGGTGGTGACATTTACCCAGGCGCCTACTATGAACAGTACCCCTATCTATAATGTACCCGCTTTTGGTGGCAGGTTAACTGCTACCGATGAACTGCTTAAAAGCTGGACCATCAGAAATCAGTTTTTATACGATCACAGCTGGCTTGAAAAGCATCAATTGACGGTTATGGCAGGACAGGAAGCGACAAGCATTTCGCCACTTTCAACAACAAGTATTTACCGGGGCTGGGATGATCAGCTTCAGGTAGCGAGACCTGTAAATTATCAGTTATTAGGTGAGGGTATCACGGGAACAGTACCAGGAGGAACAAGGACATTAGCCAACAATGTAACCGGTGGCGAAGGTGTAATAAGCCGTACATCCTCTTATTTTGCCAATCTAGGTTACACATTTGACCGGAAGTACACGCTAAACAGCAGTATCCGTATAGATAAAAGTAATTTGTTCGGCTTTGACCGTTCAGCCCAGAACAGGCCAGTGTGGAGTGTTGGTGCGAAGTGGGCACTTGGAAGAGAAGATTTCATCAAACCGGTTAATTGGCTAAGCCGATTGGATTTAAGGCTCACTTACGGTATTACGGGTAATGCCCCGACTCCGGGTACGGCGGCTTCATGGGATATTTTACGTGCTGAAACCAATGTTAATTATCCAAACGGCGTCGGCCTGATCATTAATGCGCCTGCAAACAAGAAACTGACCTGGGAACTGACCAAAAACTATAACCTGGGTATGGATTTTGAAATCCTGAATGGCATATTCTTCGGTTCGATAGATGCTTATCTCAGAAAAACAAATGATTTGATCGGCAACCTCACAACTGCTCCGCTAACAGGCTTTGCGTCAGTGATCGGGAACTTTGGCGATCTGCAAAACAAGGGTTTGGATGTCTCGCTCGGTTCGCTAAACATCAGCAATAGCAATTTCACCTGGAGTACCTCATTTAATTTGGGTTATAATAAAAATAAGATATCGAGGCTTGCGAACGCTACACCGATTACTACGGGCCCAGGCATGATCAATACCAGATTCCTGGATGGCTATCCTTCTTTTGCAGTATTTGCCTACAATTATGCAGGTTTAAATGCTTCAGGAGATCCCCAGGTTAAACTCGCCGATGGAACGGTTACCTCAAACCCGACAGCGACTATGGCTCAGGATGTGTTGTACACGGGAACTTCACAACCTGTTTACAGCGGTGGCTTCTCCAATAAATTCCGCTATAAAAACCTCACATTGGGCATTAACATCATCTACAATGGTGGAAACGTCATGTTTCGCGATGTAAATACATTCTGGTCGGGCGTACCTTATTTAAATTATATGACCAGTGAGTTTGCCGAGCGATGGAAGATAGCGGGCGACGAAAATAAGACTAACATTCCCAGATATGCCGCCACAAGCGCAATCAGTGGAAATAGAAACACCAACTATTATACCTACTCAAATAGCAATGTGTTTAACGCTTCTTTCGCAAAGATCCGGGATATCACATTAGCTTATGATATTAGAGGTGGGATAATCAAAAAACTACATGCACAGGCCATAACGTTCAGGGCACAGGTTTCTAACTTAATGTTGTGGAAAGCCAATGATTTGGGGATCGATCCTGAATTCCAGTCTTTAGGAAATGTTGGTGCAACGCAAACGGCAGGTAACACCGGTGCGACAAGAAATCTGCGCACCGGACAGGGAACAATAACACTAGGTGCCCATATCACACTTTAAACAGAATTAACAGTTATGAAACTTACAACGAAATACTTTTTAAGGCCATTGATGGCCTGCATGGTCCTTTTATCGGGCTCCTGCAAAAAAGACTTTTTGGAAATACAGCCTAAAGGATCACTGATAGCAAAAACAACAAATGATTATGAACAGATCCTGAATGGTTTGTATTTGCAAAATACCGTTTCCGCTTCCATATATCTTGGAGACGATATTGCATTGCAAAATAGCTATTTGGATGGAGTACCCTTAAGGGTTCAACGCCTGTTTAGGTATGAAGACAGGGTTTACGAGCAAAACGAACTCCCTCAGGAAATTACCGCAGCTACGGGTTACATCCAAAGACTATACCTTTTTAACAAGATTATCAATGAGGTGACAACATCTACGCAAGGAACAGATCAGCAGAAAAAGCAGTTATTGGCTGAAGCGAAAGTTGGAAGGGCCATTTGCAATCTGGCCTTTTTAAATGATTTTTCACTCCCTTACAACCCTGCATCGGCTGCAACTGATTTGGGGATTCCACTTATTACCGCAGCCGATGTTACCCAAACATCCTTTACCAGGGCAACAGTAAAAGAGTGTTATACTGCAATCATAAAAGATTTAACAGAAGCCTTTCCAGGCCTCGGACCAGTTGTGCATCGCAGAAGGCTATCTAAAATGGCTGCCGAATTCTTTCTCACCAGAGTATATATGAATATGCTTGATTTTTCTTCCGCTAAAACACATATTGATGGCGCATTCGCAGAATTGTCTAAATCAACCATACCGCTCTCACTCTACGATTACAATACTGTTTTGGATGAAAATGCAGCCGGTTCCTGGTTTCCGCTCAACTTCCTGGGTGCGTTAAGCAATCTGCCTCTTGCTGCAAACAACAGCCAGGTCATTTATAATATTTCTACCACAGTCTGGAATTTCAATTTTGCTGATTGCCCGGTTTTCACACCTCAGGTGGCTACCCTTTACGGTGACGATGATAAAAGATTACTGCTTTATTCAGACACGGAGATGTTTGGCGACCTGATTTACCCTAAAAAAGTACGTCGTTATCCGAATTTCTTTCTTGATATCGGGCCGTCGCTACCTGAAATGTATTTAATGCGTGCAGAAATCAAGGCTCGGGAAAATGACCTGAGCGGCGCAAAGGCAGATGTTGAGGCCTTGCGGTTGAAAAGAATGACTACTTCAGCTGCGAGCGTACCGTCAAACGTAGCGTCCAACCAGCAAGCTATGGTTAGATTTATTCTGGACGAACGCATCAGGGAATTTGCGCTTTCGGGTTTACGTTGGTTAGATATGCGTCGTCTTTCAGTGGATCCGATTTATAAGGATCACATTAATCCTAACCACTATTTATTGGATGCAGATGGCAGCATTTTAAAAACTTATACGCTGACCCCAAAACGCTATGCGATGAAATTCGGGGAACTTATGGTCAATCAAAATCAGGGATTAGCAGATAATCAATAAATCATTCCACTTGGGCGGCCCTTAGGCTGCCCAATATTACAACATAAATTAAATAACAGTTATGAAAATCAACAAATTAATAAACTGCTTTACCGCTTTAAGCATAATGCTGATTATCAGCTATGGAGCTAAAGCACAACAGCCTAATCCTTTGGCTGAAAAATATGAAGAATTTACGCTTATTGGCAAAGTACAGGATCAGGAAAAATTTTATAAGGACTTATTAAAGAAAATACCTGAAACGGATAAAAACAGAAAAATTTACGACCGTATTAAAGGTGCAATAGCCATTAGCTGGCTTCATGATGAAAATTTAGAAAAGTTCAAACATTATGACAAGTCAGTTAAAGATGGTTTATCGTTATTTGAATTAACCAACATTCTTGAAAAGTGGTTAGATGAGCAAAAACACCTGGAATGGGTTGATGTAATTTCCAAACAATATATTAATGATATTGAAAACGGATTGCGTAAGGATGATTTTGAACATGCACACGAACTTTTACTGGAAATTTCAGCTACCGTAGATTGTATCAATGGCGATAAAAGTTCTGCATTAGCAAAAATCAACGAAGCACTTAAAGATGCTAAAATGAGGAACATGAATTACTTTAAAGATTCGAAGCCAAATTTCATCAGTCGTTATGCGTTTATTTTAGATGCGAATGGCCAAACGCAAAAGGCAATTGATACATTAACCGTTTCCGTTAAAGAAGCAGAATCTAATCCCAAACTTTTATCTACGCTTAAAACCATCTATGCCAAAATAAATGGAGAAGATAATGCTGAAAAATATGTCACTTCATTACAGGACGAGGCGTACCAGCACTATTATAAGGCGCTTGAAAGCAAATGGGATCCAGTTGGCAAACCCGCGCCAACCATTGCCATTACCAAATTAAATGGTCAGGAATTTAAAGTATCTGATTACAAAGGAAAAATCATGGTAGTCGATTTTTGGAGCACCACCTGTACGCCCTGTAAAGCCTGCTTTCCTGCTTTCGAAAGAATAGTTGCAGACTATAAAAATGAACCATTTCAACTATTTGTAGCCGGAATAGCTGAGGACAAAGAAACCCAGCAAAAATATGTCGACAAATCCAAACTGACTTTAGATGTATTTAGAGATCCCGATATGGAATTCTACAAAGCAATTGGTGCTAAAGGCACACCACATAAATTTATCATCGATCCTAAAGGAATAATAAGAATGGAAGGAATTGGCTACGCTGGCTCGACAGATCGGGAATATTATGAATTAAAAGCAATGGTAGAAATCACTAAAAAGCATGCTGCCGACAATAATTAATATCAATATGAAAAAAAATATCATTCTGCTGTTACTCTGCTCGTTTTTCACAATAAAAGGATTCGGGCAAATCTACCACCCCATCAAATGGAGTTATGCGGCCAAAAAAACAGGTAAAAATGAAGCGGTTGTATATGTAAAAGCCACCTTAGAAAAAGGCTGGCACTTATACTCACAGTATGTAGAAAAAGGTGGTCCGCAACCGACAAAATTTACATTTGAAAAATCAGATGGCTATACCGTCTCAGGTTATACAAAAGAACCCCGGGCCATTGTGCGCTTAGAGCCCACCTTCATGATGGAAGTCGGATTTTTCGAAAATTCAGTCATCTTTCAGCAAAAAGTAAAGCTAAAAGGCAAAACAGCAATTGTTAAAGGAAAAGCTAAATTTATGGTGTGTAACGACAAGATGTGCCTTCCGCCGGATGAAGTCGATTTTACCATTAACATCAATTAATATCCAGAACGATACAATAAAAATATGAAACGATTAATGATTATCGCCTTATCCATACTACAATTGAGTGCTTTTGCACAGGGCGGAAAAAATACTTTCACCATCACAGGAAAATATGGTGAATTTAATGCACCGGTAAAGGCCTATCTAGAATATACTTTAAATGGCAAAGATATTACCGATTCGGTTGTATTGAAAAACGGAGCATTTAAATTCACCGGCACAGCAACTTCTTCACCAGTTTCAGCCGAACTGAGTTTTGACACAAAAGGTGTCGGTAGAAATAAAAGCCTGGAGCGCGGTACCGTAATTTTAGAACCTGGTAAAATAATGGTCGCTATTAAAGGCGGAAGTTCTTTTGACGGATTAGAAGTAACCGGTACACCTATGAACAATGACTATACCGAATTTAACAATCTTGTAGACGAATCGCTGGCAAAGATGTCTCCGGGAGATAAGGCTTTCATGGAAGGAAAATCAAATCAGCAAAACACGCCTAATTTTGAAGATAAGCTGGAAGAATTCAAAAAAAGATATAGCAAACTAACAAACGAAGCTTACGCAAAATTCGTAAGAACCCATCCTGATTCTGATCTTGCGCTCAATCTGATGTCGAAATTAGCTTATGACGGTGAGTACGCTGAAGTAAAATCTTTATTTGATGGTTTTTCTGACAGGATTAAGAAAAGTACTAAAGGTATAAACGTTGCTAAAACGTTGCTTCAGATGAAAGCTACAGCCATTGGACAAACGGCACCTGATTTTGAGTTGGCTGATACAGAAGGAAAATTGGTAAAACTTTCTTCTTTTAAAGGCAAATACGTTTTATTAGACTTCTGGGCGTCATGGTGTGGCCCTTGCAGGGCAGAAAATCCAAACCTGCTCAGGATTTATAACAAATTCAAAGATCAAAACTTTACCGTAGTTGGTGTATCGCTCGATAAACCCGAAGCAAAAAATCTATGGCTGGATGCGATAAAGAACGATGGTTTACCATGGCTGCAACTATCTGATCTTAAGGCCTGGGATAGTGCCGCAGCAAAATTGTACGGCGTTAGTGCCATACCGCAAAATTTCCTGATTGATCCCAATGGAAAAATTGTAGGCAAAACTTTAGTTGGAAAAGGACTTGAGCGTAAACTCATTGAAATGATTGGTCAGCCTTCACGTTAAGATTAAGGATTTTTAGAAATTAACCTCTTTCTCGCTGCATACAGAGGCTATATCAGAAATGATTTTTTAGATTTTTAGCAGAATAATATTTTGAAAGGTCGTCATTCCCAATTTAATTGGGAATCCTAATGCTATTGCAAAGCGCCTTAAGATTCCCGCCTGCGCGGGAATGACGAAAAACAAAATAAAATTTCGGGTATAAATGTTAGATTTTACTTCTGATACAGCCTTTTTATATTTTCAACCGTGTATAATGTTTAATAAACCAATTCAATGCCTCGTTTTTATTTGATTCTTTATAAGCCAGTACCACCTCTGTGTTAATCGGAATGTCTTCAATTTCAATAAAAGATACGTTCAGCTGGGCATATTGCTTTTTTAACGACAGTGGCAAAATAGATACACCCAGACCCGCCTCTACCAATTGTAGTATGGAGTGCACATTGTTAGCCTCGTGTGTAATATCCGGACTAAAGCCCAATCTATGGCAAATTTCCACAAGTTTCTGGTTATACTGTGGTGCAAATGCCTTATTAAAAAAAATAAACGGACTCTTCCTTAAAAAATCTGCGAGTTCATGTTCATTCCCTATTTTATGCGTACTTAAAGGGGTAACCACCACAAAAGGATCAAAAAACAAAGATTCTACTTTCAATTTTTCAGACAAAACAGGAGCTCTCAAAATACCAACATCTAAATCGCCATGTTCCAGCGCTTTAATCTGCGCCAGGGTTGGTACTTCAAACAAACTCGTTTTCAAGTAGGGAAATTCCTGATGCATCAACTTTAAAATTTCGGCAAGCTGCGATTGGTAAACCGAACTAATATAACCGATTTTAAATTCGCCGCTAACACCTTCATGGACTTTACGCACCACTTCTTTACTTTCCTCCAGCCTGGCAAATAAGGCATCTACTTCACTTTTAAAATATTTACCGGCATTTGTTAACGCAACCCTTTTATTATTGCGGATAAACAACATTACGCCGAGTTCTTCTTCTAACTCTTTAATCTGCCTGCTTAAAGGCGGCTGCGATATAAAGAGTTTCGTTGCTGCTTTGGTAAAGTGCAGTTCTTCTGCAACAGTTTTAAAATATGACAAATGTCTGAGCTCCATATCTACAATACTTTTTAGGTATTAATTTATGCTGAAATTGATATTTTACAAATATGATCAACTGCGGTAACTTTACAAAAAACTAAAAGCAATGAATAAAGATTATTCGCATAAAGCAACAAACGATGAGATAAAAACAAGGTTCGACAGCGATGTAGAACGTTTCTCTAATTTAGAAAGCGGTCAGCAAACCACTATTGATGCGCCCCTTACCATGGAACTTTGCACCGAAGCTGCCAAATACATTAATTCTACCGCTACAGAACTGTTGGATATTGGCTGTGGCGCTGGAAATTATACATTGAAAATGCTCAGCAAAATCCCAAACCTAAACTGTACCTTAAACGATTTGAGCCTACCTATGTTAACACGCGCAAAAGCTCGGATATCGGCGCAAACCGCTGGAAAAATAACGCTGATACAGGATGATATGCGAAACCTGGATTTGCCCGACAACCGTTTCGATATTGTACTGGCCGCGGCTACATTTCATCATTTACGTACTGATGCCGATTGGGAACTTGTTTTCACTAAGATTTACCAGGCTTTAAAACCCGGTGGCAGTATCTGGATTTCAGACCTCATTGCGCACGATTCAGTTTTGGTTGACAAACTTTTTCAGGATCAATACGGAGCATACCTGAAAACACTTGGCGGTGAAGCATACAAACAAAAAGTATTAGATTATATTGAATATGAAGATACCCCGCGTTCGGTTAATTATCAGCTGGCTTTGCTAAAAAAAGTTGGGTTTAGCACGACCGAGATCCTCCACAAGAACGCTTGTTTTGCTGCATTTGGAGCGATAAAATAGAAGATGGCTGCGATTTTCCAAAAACGATCTGTTACACCTTTATTAAACCTCAATAATTTATTTAAGCAAAAGATCATGTTTTATTTTAAATCAGTTCACCCCTATTGAATTAAGCATAGCCGGGCTTGAAATTTTTACTTAACGCAATTAATTCGTCAAGGTTAATCAGGTTGGGATCTGCTGACTGTCGCCTTAGGAGGTTGATCGGAACCGTTATGATGCCATTTGTAGTACGCAATACGCAATTCTCATCATTAGCATTTGAAGATACGTAATCGCCGATTCCGGATTCGATTTCTGATAAACGGATTAATAATTCGTAATAGATATAAAGCGGAAAATTCACAGCGCAAAGTTAATGCAATAAAACGCGAATGTTTAATTATTGTTACATTAACATTAAATAAGTCTGTAATGATAATTTAACACCGGGAACCATTCTTTCCAGGCCTATATTTGGTAGATTATGCTAACTTGAAAATTAATGCCGGGTTAACAATAGTAATTTTAAGTTTGTTCTAAAATCAGGAAAGGCAATGACCACGTCCATAACAAACTTAAATAAAACAACTTATCAGTTTATTTATATAGTTATTCTACTTTTAACTATCCTGTCGGGCTGCAAAAAAAGCAGTCAAAAACCTGATTATCCAATAGGAAGCAACGAGCATATCAACACCTGGATACTTGATAGCCTTAAACGATATTATTATTGGAATGACCAATTGCCTTCCAATCCGAATTTCAGTTTGGCACCAAAAGATTTTTTTAATTCCATCCGCAACTCGTCGGATCGTTTTTCATACATCACGATCCCTAATGACCCTTCCACTGCAATACCAGGCAACAGAAATTTTGGTTTTGATTATACCGTGGTGAGTGACCAAAACAGTTCAAAAGCTATCGGAATTATTAAAGTGGTACTAAACGACTCTCCGGCTTCGAGGGCTGGTTTAAAACGTGGAGATTATATCAGTAAAATTAACGGCAAAACAATAACGGTTGATAATGCACAGTTTTTGCAAACTGAAATATTAAATAGCGATCACTTTTCTTTGAGTTTAGCTGAACTGAAAAACAATATCTGGACAGACACCCGCACGGTTCAGTTAAATAAAAGTATCATACTCGATCAGCGTGAGATCAGCAAGGTGATAGAAAGTGATGGAAAAAAAATCGGTTACCTGTATTTTCTGGATTTTAATGGTGGTTTGGCCAGTTCGCTTACTGCTGCCTTCAGTAATTTTAAATCAGAAAGCATAGCTGAGCTCATTCTCGACCTCCGTTATAACGCAGGTGGCCAGGTAGCAGAAGCAGCCGGCTTATGCGCTATGATTGCTAAAAATGTAGCTTTCAATAAACCCTTTATTATCTACAAAGGCAATAAAAACGGAGGCACCAAAACCGAATCAATCGGGACTGCAGCTACATTCGATGGAACTTTAAATTTTAACGCCATCTTGCAGCAAAACCTTGGCTTAAGCCGGGTTTATATCCTATCAACAGCAGCCACCGCATCTGCTTCAGAAGTCATGATTAATAATCTTAAACCTTTTATTCAGGTGATATTGATCGGTGAAAAAACAAGGGGAAAAGATGAAGCGTCATTTAGGATCTTGGATGCCCGAAGCCCTAAACAGGTGAACTGGGAAATACACCCGATTGTTTATAAACTTTTTAACGCACAGGGCATTGGCGGTTACAGCACAGGCATTGCCCCCGATATCAAGGTTAATGAAATGGATAATCTGCCTTTGCTTCAACCTGGCGATACTGCAGATCCAATGGTGAGAGCGGCAATTGCTGCCATAACCGGTAAGGCTATCAAAACTTCTACTGTAATAAATAATGTATTGACTAACAGCTTTCAGCCTGATCGTGTATTAATGGATTCGAGGACGGTGTCTGCACAGCAAAGCATAGTCGTCACCCATCAGTTAAGGTGATAGAAAAGGTTTTCATTGCGTTAACATTAACTTTATACGCAACTACTAACTTGCCAACATAAACGCTACTTATGGAACAGTTGGAAGATGTTAAAAATGCAAAACTCCTCAATGCAGTAAAAGCTGGCGATTCTGCCGCTTTCAATGAAATTTACCACCAGTATCGAAAAAAAATATATGGTTATGCCTACCATTTTAGCCGTAACGGTGAAGAAGCCGAAGAACTTACCCAGGATGTTTTTGTAAGGCTTTGGGAAAACCGATCAAAAATTGATACACAAAAGAATTTTGAGGCATTTCTTTATACCCTGATCCGTAATAATTTTCTTTCTATACTTCGTAAAAAAGCCAGAGAGAAGGCTTACAGCAACGAAAACCTTAAATATGAGCCATCATTCAATACCATAGAAGAGGAACTTAATGCCAAAGAAACGAAACAAATTGTAAATAAAGTGATAGAAAGTCTTTCTCCGCAGGTTAAAAAAATATATTTATTGAGTCGTAACGACCACCATACCCACGAAGAAATTTCGCAACTGATGGGCATCTCTAAAAACACGGTAAACAACCATCTCAAAAAATCACTTGGGACTTTGCGGAAATACTTCAGCACCTATTCCCCGGAAACGATATTATCATTGGCTATAGTGATCTTTTGTTGAAGGGTGCCCCATAAGAAAAGTAGTTATGGCTACCTGCATGGTTTCTGAATCTACTCTGTCAATTGATCATTATTAAATTCATTTACATTCTGCCATCTTAATTTTTTTAGCGAGGATGCCTCCTGTTAGGTTACCGTTGACTAGCTCCAAAAAAACGCGATTTTGACAAGAAAAAGCCTTCTTATAATAACGTTTATACAGGCAGCTCATCGTTAATATATCTTGCTAGTATATAAGCGCATATAAGCTTTAAGCGTTATCATCATTTTCAGGCAAGGGTCGCGATGAATACCTGCATAAATCCATCGAGAAGATTTATTTTAATTTAATTCTAAAATTATTTCTCAGGATAACAAGCAAATAAAACTGCCCGGTAACTGCCCCTAATTGCTTTTTAAAATAAATTTCATTTTCCGATAGCTATATCACCACGTTCGTGCATATATACATTAGTGCGCAGCGCTAAAGCTTACAAATATTAAAGTGAAAGAAAATATTAAAATACTATTTGAATATTACTTAGCAGGTAAAACCACTCCAGAGCAAGAAAAAATGCTAATGGAGTACCTTGCTGACCCAACGAACGCCGATAGTGAATTTTATGGTGTAATGGAAAGCGCGTGGACAGCACAAACAACAGAAACCGATTACTCTTTAACTGCTGTTAACGGACTTGCAGAAATATGGGAAAAAGTAGAAAAACGCCAGCCTAAAAGCAGATTATTCTCGCCACTATTAAAATATGCTGCGGCAGTTATCGTCATTATTTCTGCATCGCTTGGCTGGTATCTGTACCGGAACGTACAACAAGCTACACAAACATCGATCACCTTTTTAAGTAAAACCACTCAAAAGGGCGAAAGACTAAAGTTGATTTTACCGGATAGTTCTGTTGTATATCTTGGTGCCGAAAGCAGACTAACCTGGCCATCCCGGTTCGTAAAAGGTAATTTAAGAAATATCCAGCTGGAAGGAGAAGCTTTTTTTGAAGTAAAACATGATGCCACCAGCCCATTTATCGTAAAGAGCGGAGAGATGCAGACCAGGGTTTTGGGTACTTCATTCAACATTTATGCTTATCCTGAAGATGAAACTTTCAGCGTCGCTGTTCGTACCGGTAAAGTAGGCGTTTCGGAGAACAGTACAGGAAAATTAAGACAACTTTCGCTACTTACTCCCGGAATGAAATTATCATATCATTTAAAAGCTCATCACTATCATATCCGTAACGAACGTATCAGCGAAATTAATGCATGGATTAAGAACAGCTTTGCCTTTAAAGATGTAAGTCTGGCTAATATGTTCCAGTCACTGGAAAGATATTACAATGTCCGTTTCGAACTGAAAACCAATAAATTAAACGATTGCAGGTACAATGCCACATTTACCAGCAAAAGCATCAGCGATATAATGGAAGAAATCCGGATCATGAGCGGCAAAAAAATGAGATATAAAATAGACAATGTAAACAAAATAATAACCGTATGGGGGGAGGGCTGTCAATGATGAGTTAGCAAATGTTATAGCGCGGCAAAAGGTGCAACAAACGAGATTTATACCTACAAAAAAACAGATTAAACTTCTTTACATCAACAAGGGGCCGGATTGCTCGAACAATCCAGCTCCTAAAACAAAAGTTTTTAACCCGTGAAAATTAAAAAACATCTTGAACCTATGAAAATAGGAATTTATGAATATATAAAAGAATATATTATCAATTTAGATTACCGCCCTTTGGTAACCCTGATACTACTATCTACTTTTTTATTCAACCAGGGCGTGGCAAGCAGCTTTGAACAAAGGCCAGAAGAAAGCATTTTAAGCCTTAAAATAGCTGAAATGAGTATCCCTGATGCACTTTCATTGATTGAAGAAAAGGCAGGCTTATCAATCAATTATAATAAATCGATTTTCAGCCCAAATAGAAAGGTAAGCCTTGAAGTAAAAAACATGGCCATTGAGCTGGTCTTAAAAAAAATACTTTCAGGAACCAGAGTAGCCTACCGGTTTGCTGATGCCAATACCATATTGCTATATAAACTTCCGGATCTGGTAAAACCAGGAAACATATCAGGAAAGGTTTTTGACGAAAAAGGTGAAACATTGCCCGGTGCATCCGTTAAAATTAACGAAACGGGCAAAGCTACACAAACGGCCAGCGATGGTAGTTACACATTAACTGCCGAACCCGGAAAATACACAGTAGAAATTAGTTATATATCTTTCATTACACAGCGCATAAGTGATGTAGAGGTCAGGGCAGATAAAAGCACACCGCTTAACATTTCACTAAAACCCGATGCAAAAGGTTTGCAAGATGTGGTGATAACCGCCAGCTATAAAAAAGCTTCCGTTGAAGGCTTACTGACCCGTCAGAAAAATGCTGCCGAAATGAGCAATGGAATTAGTGCCGAACAGATTTCCAGAACACCGGATAAAAACATTGGTGAAAGTTTGAAACGCATTAGCGGGGTAAATTCGGTAGACAATAAAATGGTTTTAGTACGCGGCATAGGTGAACGTTATAATACTGCACAGCTGGATGGGATTACCCTACCCAGTACAGAGGCACAAACCCGTAACTTCTCTTTCGATTTAATTCCCTCGAACCTGGTTGATAACGTTGTGGTGAGTAAAACCGTTACGCCGGATATGAACAGCAGTTTCGGGGGTGGGTTAATACAGATCAATACCAAAGATATCCCTACCGAGAACTTTATGTCTTTTACAGCAGGTACTTCTTATAATGATCAAAGCACAGGAAAAGATTTTTTAAGTCATAAGCGAGGCAAATACGATTATTTTGGGTTTGATGATGGAAGAAGAAATTTTCCGGTCGGTTTAGAACATACTGAACGTACAACGGCACCCAACAATACCCTTACAGACGAGCAGTACCAGCAAAAGCTGATTATCCAAAGCCAGAAATTCGTCAATGATAATTTCACGATGTACAGGTACAAAACGGCACCATCTCAAAATTATCAGTTTACGATAGGCAGAACCATAGACATTGATACTACAAATAATAAAAAACTGGGGTTTACCACATCATTAAGCTACCGCAACAACCAGAATATCAACACCATTGAACAGCAAACAAGAGGTGAATGGAATATCAATACGCCAAATACCGGTGCGAAATATATGTTCAACACCACTTTAGCAGCCATGTTAAATGTGGGTTTACAGCTTGAGAAAAACAGATTTAGTTTCCGCAACACCTATACACACATTTACAATAACGACCTGTTTAGAACCATTGGTTATGATGCTGATAATGGATCTGAATTCTTTGCCAATGGCCGTAAACCAAATGCTATTGTTGAAGCTGACGATCCTACGTACACCAACCTGTTACAGAATAAACTCAATGGCCAGCACCAGGTAGGCAAAGTAAAGCTGGAATGGAATTTATCGCGTACATCAATAGACCGTAAAGAGAAGGATTTGAGTATTAGCACCCAAAACTTGCAGCAATTTGGTAATGATTATGAATATTTTTACCAGGCAAGCGGCCAAAGGGAAGGTTATATCAAACCTACCTCAAGACATAACTACAGCAATAATGAACACCATCTTGCCTGGGGTGGCGATGCAAGTATGCCTTTGAAAATTGGCTCACTAAATAACACGGTAAAAACGGGGTATTTTGGTATACACAAAGAAGGTTCCTTAAACTGGGAAATCGCATCACTGGTCCGTAATGCATCGATACCCGATAGCCTGAAATTCATCTCTATTGCCCAAATGATTGATCCTGCCAAAATTGGCAATAATGGCTACAATTATTTTATTAACCCATACTTTTTAAACGGCTATAAAGGTAAAAGTACCACCCAGGCCGCGTATATGATGCTTGATAACCGTCTTGCTGAAAAATTACGTTTGGTATGGGGCCTAAGAGCAGAGTACTTCAAATATACCGAACTCCGCAACGACCTCAATGTTAGGGGAGTGAGCGGTTTCGCACTCCCATCTGAGAAAAAATGGCGTTGGTTACCTTCAGCTAATCTTACCTACAGCCCTACAAAAGAGATTAACATCAGGGCCGCTTTTTCAAATGCTGTAGTAAGGCCCGAACTAATGGATAACAGTCAGTTCTTTAGATACGACCCGATGTTTGATGCCCAGTTTGGGAACGAGGGTTTGGCCAGTACCCAAATTAAAAATTACGATCTTAAATTTGAATGGTTCCCCGGCTTGGGCGAAATCATCTCGGCTAGTGCCTTTTATAAAAAATTCGATCAACCCGTAGAAGTGGTTTACAGCATATCAAACGGAGGCGGTTTTTATTATATCAAAAATTCTGATCAAGCCAAAGTTTATGGATTGGAACTGGAGTTGAGAAAAAACCTGGGTTTCATCAATAACAATACCCTGCTCTCAAGATTAACGCTTTACGGCAACCTTACCTTACAAACAGCCAATGTAGTTGGGACCTACAAAACTACTGGCACCAATGGCGAAAATGTATTAGTAAGTGCCAAAGCCAAAAGAAACATGTATGGGCAGGCACCTTACCTGATCAATGCCGGTTTACAATATTTAGACGAGCATTTTGGCTTCAACCTGGCCTATAATAAATCTGGGCGCAAAACAACTTTGGTTAGTCCGGAACTGAATAACATTGAATATGAAAACCCGCGCGACCAGATTGATGCACAGATTAGTTATAAGTTTTATAAAAACAGGTTCGAAGTAAAAATCAATGCGGGGAATTTACTCAACAGGGCCTCGCTGATTTATAGAAATACCGCAAGTTACGAAGCCAACCCCGATTACCAGCCGGGTTCAGACTACAGCAACAAGTTGCGATTGAAACCAGGTTTTTCCAACAACCTGGACGAAGGAGACCAGGTGATGTTTTCACAAAAATTTGGCCGCACCTACAGCACTTCCATTACCTATAATTTTTAAAATGACCATGAAAAACAGTTTTAATAAGGTTAAACCACTTAACAGGAAAGGAGGAAATTTATTTCCTGCATAGCCGTAAAAAAAAACGAAAGGTTGTATCAGAACCCTTCGTTTAAACCGATCATTTGCAGTGGAACGGCCAATCAGGAAAAACCTGAACTATTTTAAAATCTACTGTTAAAAACCCAGGGTAGCTAACAGATTTACTTAGTTAAATCTATATGAACGACTAAGATATAAAAAAACATCATATTTAGGTATAAACAGGCTTTTATTTCCTTAAAAAACAATGGATAATTTGTCGGTACACCTAAATGACCTTGAAAAAAAATCAACCTAAAAAACATGGATCGTAACAATAAGATCCTATGAAAAACAAAAAATGACAATGAAAAATTTTAAAAATTTAATCGGTCTTTTATCAATTGTTGCTGTTTCATTTACAGCTTGTAAAAAAAACGAAGGTGGTGCTGATGCATTCGGTAACCGCAGCACTTCAGCAGCAGATTATTCACAATCATCCTTGCCAGTTGTGGCTGTTAGCGGAGACATTACCAGCTCTGTTACCTGGACCGCAGGAAATGTTTATGAGTTAAGTGGTGTAGTAACCGTTAGAAACGGGGCAACCTTAACTATCCAGGCCGGTACTTACATTAAAGCTTCGGTAAATACTCCGGGTGTACAAAATGGTGTATTGGTTATTGCCAAAGATGGTAACATCAATGCGGTAGGTACAGCAGAAAATCCAATTGTGTTCACCAGCCGCTATCTTTTAGATGGTGATGCCAGCACAACTGGTAAACCAGGAGACTTTGGTGGTGCCATTATTTTAGGTAATGCCAGAATCAACGTTGGTGATAAACTGATTGAAGGTTTAGCTGATAATCCTAAATTCCACTATGGCGGTACAAATGACGAAGATAACCGTGGTACTTTTAAATATGTGCGTATTGAGTATGCAGGTTTCCAGTTAGCTCCAAATATCGAAGTGAACGGTTTAACTTTAGGTGGTGTAGGTAGCGGCACAACGATCGATCACGTACAGGTTTCTTACGGCTTAGATGACGGATTTGAGTTTTTCGGTGGTACAGTTAGTCCAAGTAGTTTAATTGCGCTGGCTTCTGATGATGACCAGTTTGATTTTGATAACGGTTTTACCGGTACATTAAGCGACTGTGTTGCCATTGCTGATAAAAATTCTACACACAGCACAAGCGGTGGTAACAGCGATTCAAACGGTATCGAATCGGATAACAATGCGCCTGCCGAAGATGGTACATTTAGCCTAACCCCAAAAACACATCCAATCTTGCAAAATGTAAACATTTTCGGAACTGAAAATAAAAATGGTATTTCTGGTTTAGGTTACCGTAACGGTATCCGCGAACGCAGAGGTTCGGAAGTTAGCTTAATTAATGTAATTGTTTCTGGTTACAATACCGGTATTGCTTTCGATAGCGATGCAAATGCAGGTCTTTCAGATATATCTTCTACTTCTGTGCATGGCTTCAACAATTCAATCACAGCTGCTGTTGGTGCTTATGTTGACGGTGGTAGCAATACTTTGGTAGTAAATGCAACCAACGCCAGTACTTTCGGTGTTGCGCAACCATGGTATAACACTCCGGGTTCTCCTGCTACAGTTACACTTCCGAGCTGGGCTACCGGTTGGTCAAAACTTGTATTTTAATTTTTTCTTTATAGAAAGAGACTATGCTGTTCGGCATAGTCTCTTATAATAAAACAGGATAACGCTGTTTTAAACGATAATTAACCTTTATATGAAACTTAAAATATTTGCCTTTTTTTTCCTTTCGGCCATCGCCTCATTAAGTTTATCCTGCCGTAAGGCAGAACTACTCCAACCCGAACCGGTTAAAATTATTCAGTTAAATGTTACGGGTGCAAGTAGTGTTGAGCTGGAGTACCTGTATAAAGACAGCGTACTTGCCGCACCACCTTCGGGGGGCATTAACGTAAAAACTCTGCTTACCGTTAAAGATCAGCACGCTGATTTGAAAATCAGAAAAAAAGGTTCAACGGAGATATTACTTTCCAGAACGATAACGGCAGCACCGTTCGATCAGTACATCAGTATTTTTTATGATGGCACTAAAATATACAACAGTTCCATATCATTAGTCATTAAAGGCTACGCGCTAACGAGTGAACTCGAATTTTTAATAGATGGAAATGTATTTTTATCCGGCACCGGTTCGATAAATAACACCTCACCTATCCTGATTGATAAAGGTACAAAGAGAGAAATCACGGTACGCAAAAAAGGCGAAACCGATATTCTGCTTGCTAAAACGATCGATGCAACCAGCAATAGCCAAAGCATAAATTTCTTTTACGATGGAATCAAAATTGTTGATAATGTAAGCCTTAACCCGCCTGTAAATCCTGCAAATATGATGGTTAGTGCAAAGTTCGAGACTTTATTTGCACCACAATTTAAAAATGTTGATGTAGACCTCGTTTTCTACACCAGGCTTAAACCCCAATCTACTGCAGCGTATGGTACCGCCGGAACAAAGGTGCAGCCCGAACTTAGGCTTACTTTGCTTAAAGATGGTACTTTTAACCAGATAGAACTTCCACCACTACCAGATGCCAATTATATATATAGTTTTGATATTGTTGAAAAAGGCACCGATAATGTACCCTACACTACAACCAGCGCGCCTTTTGTATTAGCCGCTTATCCATTTAAACCCAACCAGGGCCGTTATGGGGAAATTAATTTTGAAGCCGGCAAGTCGAGGTTGTTTGTTATCAACGATACTAAAAATATTTTAGCGAATACAAGAAGCACCTATTTTTCCGGTAAAGTAACCGACCTCTCTCAATATTTCAGATAGGATTAACATGTTCATTCTTTAAAAAAAGGAGGAAACCAAAGCAAACTGCAACGGTGATCTCCTTTTTCTTTATTGAAGTTAAAGAACCAGCATCCCGATACTAACATATTTTTTGCTACAGCGCTACCAGCCGATATATGATTATTGGTATCATTATCTAAAGGTAATCACATTATTTCATAGCTTTACACAGCAAACCATACAACAGAATGAAATTAATGATGTCAATTATCGGGTGGTCTGGAGTAGTATTTTGTACGCTGGCATACCTTTTTTTAAGTATGAAATTAATCCGGTCGGATTCGTTCTCTTTTCAGGCCCTAAATATATTGGGTGGCTTGTGTTTAGCCGTAACCGCCTTAGATACGCACGATTTACCCAATGCTGCTGCCAATGTACTCTGGATGTCTATTGGCTTATTTGCTTTGGGTCGCCAGTTTAGCAAACGGGATCAGAAAGCGCCTTAGTTGGAGGTATGCAAAGCAGATCATAAGCTTTTTGCTTATAATATGCTAATCGCTCCGAATAAGCTTTTTTATCATTTTCCAACGAAAGATAAAAGTAAGCTCCGTCAACCATTACAAAAATGAAATCGGCTGCAACCTTTGGGTCGTTTACATTTGTAATGCACTGCGCATTGCACTGTTCAATCAGCAACGCAAGTCCTTTGCGCAACGAATCCAGAATTAGCTTATACTTTTGCTTGATTTTTTTCTCCCTAAACGCCAAAGCGTAAAAAGTATAAAATAAACCGTCATCAAAAAGCAGGTTCCATTTTTTAGAAAAAAGCATTTCAATCGTACTTTGCAAATCGCTTAAGGATGCTTTCTCTTTATTCTTTACAGTATAGATCAGTAAATACCGGTCAAGTATGTGGTCGATCAATTCGTAAGTGAGTCCTTCCTTGGTTTCAAAATAATGAATAATGAGGCTCGGGTTAATATCCATCACCTTTGCAATCTTGGCTATAGAGGTATTTTCGTAGCCCTCTTTTTTGGCCACCTGGTAAAATACCTTTATAATTTCCTGTCTCCTTGTCTCTTTTAGACTTTTACGTCCCATCGTGCAGCTAATTTAATGGGGCAAACTAATCAAAAGCGTTTGGATTCTGCAAATTTATTTTATTAAATATATTGAATGAACGTTCAATTAATATATTAATTGAACCTTAACCTATCCTTAATATGATATGTTCAACTTAGCACCGCTGAAAAGAGCTTATCATTCCAAATCAAACAACTAAATATTAAGAAAATGAAAAAAAGGCTACTCTGGATATTCATGCTATTGATTCTGTCTACAAGCGGCTTTGCACAAGGGATCGCAATAAAAGGCGTGGTTACTGATGCAAAGACAGGGGAAACGCTCCCTGCCGTAAACATTACTGTAAAAGGGACAAACCTGCATATCGCTACCAACAGTAATGGTATTTACACCTTGAGTAATGTAAAACCTGATGCTACACTTATATTTTCCTACATTGGCTACAAGCAACAGGAAATTTTGGTTAGTGGCCGGGCAAAAATCGATATTTCTTTATCTCCTGACTTTGCCAACCTCGATGAGGTAATGGTTGTTGGTTTTGGAACCAAGAAAAAAATCAATGTTGCCGGCGCAATTGATCAGATTTCTGGCAAGCAGCTTGAGTCGAGACCTGTAAGCAATGTATTGCAGGGCTTACAGGGCATTAGTCCCGGACTCAATATCACTTACGCAGGCGGCGCGCCAGGCAGTGTACCCAACATCAATATCAGAGGCTATACTTCCATTAATGGTGGCTCGCCATTAATTGTTATCGATGGTATTCCTGCTACCAGCACTGATGATATGTTGCGCTTAACCCCTAGCGATATTACTTCGTTTACCGTATTGCGCGATGCGGCATCGGCAGCCATTTATGGCGCACGTGCTGCATTTGGTGTAATTCTGATTACCACTAAACAAGGTGTTGCTGGTAATAATACCATTAGTTACAATACTTTCCAATCATGGGCAAAGCCAACCTTACTACCCAGGCCGGTGACCGATCCCTATATTTTTTCGAGGGTATTAGAAACTGCTACAGATAACACTCCATGGGATTATGTAAATTATTCTGACGAATATTACCGCTGGGCGAAAGAAAGATCTGATAACCCTGCTATAGCCGATACCCGGTTAAATCCAACCGACCCTACCAAATGGGCCTATATGGGCAGTAACGACTGGTATGAATATTTTTTTAATCACTCTAGTTTATCTAAAAGCCATACCCTTACTTTTTCTGGTGGAGCTGCGGTAAACGAAAAGCCTTTAACCTACTACCTCTCTGCAGATTATACCAGAGATAATGGGTTAAATAAACTGACTGCAGATTACTGGGACCGTTATGGACTGAGGTCAAAAGTGGGTTTTTCTCCACTTTCGTGGCTTAAAATAGATAATAACCTGAATATTTATCAAACTAAACGGGCACTTCCTAACGGAAACATTACGGACCTGTATTACCTGATGCCTACCGACGTAGCTACGAATCCTGATGGCACATGGGCGAATACCGCTGCCGGAAAACTAGCTGCAAAACTTGTAGATGGAGGAAATAACCTTCAAAATATGTTTGGTTTTCAGAATATTACGAGTGCAACAGCTTTATTTTTAAAAGGTGATCTTCAGGTAAACGCTGACGCTTCTTTTAAACGTGAACTCTGGAAAACGCATAATGACAGTAAAAAATACAAAATCGGCTATGGTCCGAATGATATCCGCGAAGAAGGTGGGACCGGTTCAGTAACCGAAAACAATGGTTACCTGTTTAATAACGCATTTAATATCTATAGCACTTATAAAAAGACGCTTGGCGACCATTTTTTCAGTGCAATGGTAGCTTTTAATAGCGAAGATTACAGCTATTCTACTGTAAACGCGAGTAAAGACATTCTGATTTCTTCTTCTCTACCGTACCTCTCGCTCACCAGTGGAACGGCTACTGCTAGTGCAGGTTACTCCGCTTATGCTACCAATAGTGCATTTTCGAGATTAAATTACACGTACAAAAACAGGTACATCCTGGAAGCTACAGGAAGGTACGATGGTTCATCGCGGTTTCCTGTAAATAGGCGCTGGGGATTCTTTCCTTCAGCTTCTTTGGCCTGGATAGCAAGTGGAGAAGATTTCTTTAAGATACTATCGCCTGTAGTATCTACCTTTAAACTTCGAACCTCATATGGAGAACTTGGAAATCAGGGTGCTCTTCCAAACGATAACGTAGCAAACTTTGGTTATATCCAATCACTTGTAACTGGTACTTCTGGTTATTTAATTGGAGGAAATGGCCAGAACCAGGTGATCAATGGTGCCCCTGGATTAAACGTAGACCCACGAACCTATACATGGGAAAGAATATCTACCTTAAATATGGGTACCGATATTGGTCTGTTGAACGATAAACTTTCTTTCACTTTCGATTATTATATCCGTGATACCAAAGGAATGCTTACTGCAGGACAGGAACTTCCAGGGGTGTTAGGCACGGGTGTACCACGTCAGAATTCTGCCGATCTTCGTACCAAAGGATGGGAACTTTCAGTAACTTACCGAGACAGGTTTGAACTGGGTTCAAAACCTTTCAGCTTTGATACTAAAATATTCCTGGCCGATTCTAAAGCTAAAATTACCAGATTTAAAAATGATCAGAACCTGTTTTCAAATTACCGCGAGGGGCAGACACTCGGAGAAATCTGGGGATTACAGAATGACGGGGTTTTCCGTAGTAAAGCAGAAATTGCTGCTTTAGATGAATCTGCCATTATTCCATGGGGCGCCCTCTCCATTGTTGAAGGATGGCCAAAATATGTTGACCTAGATGGAAATAAGAAAATTGAAAGGGGTTTAAGTTCAAACGATCCGAAAGATTTAAAAATTATCGGTAACAGTGCTGACCGTTATACGATCGGTGCCAATCTGAATATGGATTGGGGTGGTTTTGATGTTTCTGTATTTTTGCAGGGCGTATTAAAAAGAGATTTTTATCCTCATCACTATCTTTTCTGGGGGCCTTACCAGCAGCCGTATGCCAACGTTTATCCATGGAACCTAGATTTTTACCGTGGAGCAGCTGATTCGCCGGAACAAAGAGCCAAACACTCCGCTTCATATATCGCCGCGGGCCTTGCTGATGCCAATACCGATTCTCAATATCCGGTATTACAATCTTGGCTTGCCGATGCCAATTATGGATCGGGTTTAGATATTCCCCAGACTAAATATTTGCTAAACGGTGCTTACCTGAGGATCAAAAACGTATCGTTTGGTTATACCTTACCAGTTCAGTGGACCAAAAAGTTTCATGTAAACCGTCTTCGCGTATTTGTGACCGGAGAAAACCTGTATGAGTTCTCTTCTATCAAGAAATTTATTGATCCGGAAGCGGTTAACCAGGGACCAAGTGCCTGGGCATATCCTTATCAACGGAGATATGCCTTCGGTTTAAACCTCGATTTTTAATTTTTGGATCTATCATAATTAAATCATTATAAAATGAAAAAGTATATATATATCGTGTTTATTGCAGTTGCAGGTATGCTCGCAGCCTGTAAAAAAGCAGGGCTTGATCGCTTCCCTCAAACCTCCGTCTCCCCTGGCCTCTTTTTTAACACAGAAAGTGATCTTTCGCTCTATATCAATGGCCTACTCTCGCAGCCAGACCGCAGTACTTACCTTAATGATCAGAGTACGGATAACGTATCCACTACAGCAGCAGTTGAGATAAAAAATATTATGGGAGGAAATGCGACCGCCCAAAACATTACCACTGGCTGGAGCTGGAGCAGGTTAAGAAACATTAACTATTTTCTAGAGAATTGCGGAAAAGCACAGGTTTCTGCTGCCGTTAAAAACCACTACGCGGGTTTAGCCAGGTATTACCGCGCTGAATTCTATTTAGATAAAGTTAAGCGTTTCTCTGACGTACCCTGGTATTCAGGTACATTGGAACCTGGTGATGATGCACTCTACAAAGCCCGGGATCCAAGGACGTTGATTGCCGACAGTATCATGGCAGATCTAGATTTTGCCTATAAAAATGTGAGGGAAAGTGTTCCGGTAGGTACTCCGGGAAAATGGGCAGTGGCCACTTTATATGCGCGGGCAGCACTTTATGAGGGCACTTATCGTAAATACCATAACGAACTCAATTTAAGCGGCTCAGCAAATGCATTTTTAGAAACTGCAGCAAGAATTTCAGGAGAAATCATCGCCAGCAAAAAGTTTAACATTTACAACACCGGAAAACCGGAACAGGATTATGCAACACTTTTCTCCAGTCAGGATTTAACAGCCAATAGCGAGGTCATTTTAGTCAACATCTTTGACTTGAGTAAAAACAAAAGCCAGAATGTAAATTCTACCGTCTTTGGCGATTATGAGCAGGCACCAGCCAAGAACCTGTTAGAAACTTACTTAATGAAAGATGGAACGAGGTTTACAGATGTAGCAAACTACACGCAGCTGGGTTTTGTGGCAGAATTTAAAAACAGAGATCCGCGGATGTCGCAAACAATGGTTTACCCGGGCTGGATCAGGGTACCCGATCCTACCCCCTATATCCAGCGTTTAAACAAAAATTTTACAGGTTATCATCAGTTGAAAGGTTATGTAAACAGCACTGATAACGCGATCTTAAACGGTGTAGATTTTCCGGTATACCGCTATGCAGAAATCCTGTTAACTTATGCTGAAGCGCTTGCTGAATTGGGTACCTTAACGCAGGCCCAGCTCGACCAATCGATAAATCTTCTTCGTAAAAGAGCGGGGTTGCCCGATCTCAACCTGGCAACGGCTAATGCCAATCCAGATCCGGCATTGCAATTACAGTATCCGAATGTCACTGCCAACGAAGGCGTTATATTCGAAATCAGGAGGGAACGCAGGGTAGAATATGCTTTTGAAAACATGCGCTTTGATGATTTAATGCGTTGGAAGGTAGGCAAACTACTTACCACAAGCCCCCAAGGCATGTATTTTGCCGGATTGGGCAAATACGACCTTACCGGTGATGGTGTTGATGATATTATTCTGATTGACAGAACGGCCACTATCCCTGGTGAAGACCAGAAAGAAAAAAATTCGCTTGGGGTAAAACTTATTTATTACCGTGCAGGACTTATCGGTACTGATGCAACGGTTTATTTGAAGAATGGCAACAACGGCGGTAATATTGTAACAGAAAATGTGACCAGAAACTTCGAAGAACCCAAATTCTATTACCGCCCTATTCCACAGCAACAAGTCATCCTGAATCCTAAACTGAAACAAATTTTTGGCTGGTAATGATGGCAGAAATAACGAGAAGGTCTTTAATAAAGGCAATAGGAATATCGGCAGGAACGGCATTTTTGGGTGCGTTGCCCGGTATGGCTTCAGAAACGCTTACAGATAAACCGAAAGGTAAGAAGCTGGTGCTTACTGTGCCACACATTACTGATGTTCATATCCGTGCAGGAGAAAATGCCCCGCTACGATTCAAAGCATGTTTAAATCAGATAATCAGCAAACATAAAGTTGATTTCTTCTTAAACGGAGGAGATTCCATTAATGATGCTTCTTATGATAATGTGGTACGCGATCAGGTAACTGAACAATGGGATATTTGGGATGAATGCACTAAGGTGATCGATAAATACAAAATATACAGTTGTATTGGCAATCACGATATCTGGTGGAAAGCGCCTGCAACAGACGATGAAATGTATGGAAAGAACTATGTGGTAAAACGGCTGAAAATTCCTAATCGCTATTACAGTTTCTCTAAAAAAAACTGGCACTTTATTATCCTTGACGGCAACAACAGCAAAATTTCTCTTGATGATGAACAGTATAACTGGCTTGAGCAGGAATTAAAAAACCTGCCTGCCGGCACACCTACGCTCATCATGTCACACTATCCGATCCTGGGCACCACCCAGGTATTGGTTGGCGGCGGACATTCGGATTGTAAAAAACTGAAGAATCTCTTCTACAAACATCGCGATAAGGTAAAAATCTGCCTGAGCGGACACAACCATCTCTCTGATCAAACGGTATACAATGGTATTCAATACTGCTGCAATGGAGCCATGAGTGGTTTTTGGTGGGGCAAAGGCGATGCAGAATCAGAAGGCCCCGGTTATTACCAGGAAACGCCACCCGGATATGCCATACTTAAAATGTACGATGATGGAACAGTTGAAAACGAGTATTTCTCACACAATTTCTAATCACAAAACGATGTTATTAAGGACATTTATTTTTGCCTGCTTTTTTTCTTTATCACTATCATCACTTGCTCAAAACAGGCCACGAAAAGTGGTTTATGTTATCGCCGATGGTATCCCTGCCGATGTAATAGAACGATTGGAATTACCTAACTTCAAAAAAATCATCTCTACAGGTTCTTATTCGCGGATGCATGTGGGCGGAGATAAAGCAAGTTATAACGAAACACCAACCATATCTGCTGTGGGTTACAATAGCTTGCTTACCGGCACCTGGGTAAACAAGCATAACGTACCCGATAATGATATCAAGGCTCCAAATTATAATTATCAGCATATTTTCAGGCTTTTCAAAAATCAATACCCTGATAAAAAAACAGCTATTTTCTCCAGCTGGACTGACAACCGAACCAAACTACTTGGCGATGGCCTTCCTGAAACCGGAAACTTTAAGCCCGATTTTGTAGCTGATGGTTTTGAGTTAGATACTGTCCGCTTTAAACATGATAAAAAAGCTGACTATATGCATTTTATTGATGAGGAAGTGGTTAAACGAGCTGCTAATACCATTCACGATCAAGCACCGGATCTATCATGGGTATACCTGGAATATACGGATGATATGGGCCATCGCTATGGTGATAGTCCGGAGTTTTATAAGGCTGTTGAGATGCTGGACAAACAAATGGGCCATATTTGGGATGCCATTAATTACCGTCAACAGCGATTTAAAGAAGATTGGCTGATTGTAATTACAACCGATCATGGACGTGATGAAAAAACAGGTCGCGGACATGGCGGACAATCTGATCGTCAGCGTTCTACCTGGATGGTAAGTAATTATAAAAACCTGAATACTTATGCGCAATACTTCGATCTTAGTATAGTAGATATTATGCCTTCCATTGCTGGTTATCTGAATATAAAACTTCCAAAAAGTGTAGAACAGGAAATTGATGGTACTTCATTTATTGGCCCGGTATCCATATCCGCACTCAAGGCAAATTATGTACAAAACCACTTAGACATCACCTGGAAGGCATTGGAAAAGAAGGGAAAAGTAAAAATCTGGCTGGCAACCACTAATGCGTTTAAAACCGGTGGAAAAGATGATTATCATTTACTGGGAGAGGTTGACATTAATCAGCAACATTATCTGGCCGACCTTAATAACTATCCATCCCCTTACTATAAACTAGTGGTTGAAGCACCAGACAATACGCTTAACAAGTGGATAAGTGTTAAATAATTAATTTCATTCCGAAAAATTCATATTCCTAAGCTCGATATCTGATCTTAAGCGATCAGCTATAAGGCTTTTTTAATTACTTATGGCGCTGATCCTAATTGATAAGATATGTCCTTAAATTTTAAATATTCGTACCTTTAAACCAATTTTTAGGAGCTTTAGACCTTTTTTGAATGCGGTTCCTGATCGAAATTTGTAGCATAAATTTCATCAAAGCGGAATCATCAATAATTTGATTTGGCTGACCACCAACCCATATTTATTAAAGTGGCTAAATACACCATCACATCAACCCCTGCAGGTTTAAAAACTGCCCTTCTACGGCTTATTATTTATGGTGCACTCATTTACCTGCTTGCCGAATTTCTTAAATGGAATGTAAAACAGGAAGCAGTAAGCAATAAATTCAGTGAAGATTCTGCGGTAGAATATGTTCAAAGCATTTTGCTCCTTTTAAGTTCAACCGTTTTTCTCTACACCTCTTTTAAATACAGATCCTTATTCCCACTTTCCTTCGCGCTTTTTGCTTTTATGATGGCTTCTTTGATCCGGGAACAGGATGCTTTTTTGGACGAACATGTTTATGATGGTGCATGGCAAACCGGTGCATTCAGTCTCCTTATCCTGGCAAGTCTGCTTATTTACAGAAAGAAAGCCATATTTTTCTCCAACTTAAACAATTTCGTACACCAGTTCTCTTTTGGAATTTTATTATCAGGTATTGTAACAACCTATATTTTTGCGCGCTTGTATGGAAGGAAAGTTTTCTGGATGGCCGTTATGGAAACACAGTACGTCCGTGATGTTAAAAATGTATCGGAAGAGTCGCTCGAACTCTTTGGCTATGCACTTATTCTTGTTGCAAGTGTAGAGTTTTATCTATTTGCCCATGCAAAAAACATTGAAATAGAATTAAAAACACACCAGGCTCAATCCTCATTTCCTATTTCTGCTTAATTTGAATTAAAATGAATATGCTAGTTACCAATGACGGTTACCATTTTGGCTACAAGTTGTTTTAATTTGGTGTAGCGCATTAATAAATTAAAAGAAATGATGCCCAAAAGCGCACAGGTTAATCCGGCCAACACATCGAGCGTATAATGATGACTGGTATAAACCGCCGAAAACCAGATGCCCAGCATTACGGTAAAGAAGAAAATATTAATTTTTCCCAAGTGATTTTTCAAACCATAATAAGCCACAATAACCGGATATGATGAGTGCAACGACGGCATGGCCGCAAATACATTAGAACCTTTGCTGTATATTCCATGAAAAAGTGTAATCCCAAAGTAATGGTCAAAACGGGCCAGGCCGGCGGTATTACCGGCTGTTTTAGCTACAAAGCCGAAACCGTGTTCCTGCACATACCACGGTGGAGCAGCCGGGAAAGCATAGTAAACCACAAAACCCAGTAAATTTACCCAAACAAAGGTGAGCGAGAACCGAACAAACTGTTCTTCATTCTTAAAAAAAAGATAGGTAGCAAATGCCAATGGAACGGGTACCCACATCAGGTAGAAAAACCCCGTCAATACGTCTAAAAACGGGGTACTGTTTATCTTCCAGTATTCGTTCGGTGTCAGTGTTGCTCCGTGGTAATTAACGCCAAAAGTTTTCCTTTCCAAATCATATAAATCTTTAATATGCACCGTATTAAACAGATAGTTTGGAAAGGCTTTCATGTAATCAAACAGGATCCAGTATACAATAAATATAGAAAAACCGAGGATAAACTTTCTGGTTCCCCTTGATATATAGAACAAGGCATTAAAGATAAAAATCAGCACCAGCTGATCAGTTTTAAAGCCAACCAGCAGTATTGATAACAATAGATATCCAACAGATATAGCAACTGTTAGATAAATATTACGGATATCATAAAAATTGTTTTTAAGCAATGATTGTTGCTGCATACTACTTTTTATCAAAATTAGACCTGAAAACGTGGTCCCAAAAAGTCCAGCTTACCCCATAACCTTTGGTCGAGTCGGAATAATGGTGAAGCATGTGATGCTGCTTTAGTTTTTTCCAGAAACCACTTTTAAAATTTGCATGGTGAAGCGCGTAATGTACCATATCGTAAAACAGATAACCGATCATAAACCCTGAAAAAAACGGATAAACCCTGGTATCCGGCAATAACCAGTCGAAAAGAAAGTAAAAGCCTAAAGCCATTGGAATACTGGCAGAGGGCGGCATCACCAGCCTTTTGGCATCATTTGGGTAATCATGATGTACCCCATGAAAGATAAAATGGATTTTCTTACCCCATTCAACTTCAGGTTCAAAATGAAAAACATAACGATGGAGCACGTATTCGGTGATGGTCCAGATGCCCAGGCCAAGCAAAAACCATCCTGTAAAACTTAAAGCCGTCATGTTTATTTCCCAGAGTGCTTTCCAGAACAGAAAGGCAATAACCGGAACATATACGATTAATGGTACGTAAAACTGAACTTTTGATAGACTCTCTAAAAAGTCGTTTTTAAACATCCTGATGGATGCGGTTGAATTGGAAACAAAATTCTTTTTCATTGTAATTATTTAATTGGCTTTCAGCTCCACTCATTTAATCGTCATCCTGAACTTGTTTCAGGATCTTCTTCCCAAACAATCTGTCATATACAATACTTTATCATTAAAGATTCTTCGTTACACTCAGAATGACAACTCACTCTTATTTAATCGCCATCACGACTGAAGCGCAGCGAAATGGAAAGATCTATATAGTTAGATTTTGCTTTGCAGAGCCTTCGTGTTCTTGACTACGCTGCACCTGATAGCTATCAGGCCCGCTCGAAATGACGATTGGGGAGAGATTGCTTCGTCGGCTGAAAAAGCCTTCCCGCAATGACGGAATGGATAAGAACGCCACCCGCAAAACGCCTAACGCTAAACCTTAATCCTTTCTACTAACACTTTCGACGGCTCCGAAGCATCATAACCTTTTATTTCAACATATTTTACATTAGGAAACCAGAATGTGCCTCCTTCAATCCGAAGGAATATACGTTCCAGCTGCATTTTCTTATTGTTTATTGTCGCAAAAACATGATATTTCTTATCAACAGCAGATTTATTCAGGTACATCGGCAGCTTTTTATGTGAAGTAAACCGCAATTCAAACTGGCCATTCCCTAAGTTTTTACTAATAATGCCATAAGCAAATTTCCGCTGAATATAACTGAGTTCTTTCTTTTCACCCTGATCTCCGTAACGCATCCAAAATACATTTACAGGTTGCTCTTTATTCACTTCTCCATGTTTGTCTACATTTAACTGGCAAATGATGGTATTGGTATTCGGATCGCGCTGCAAGTAAAATAATTGATTGCTAATGTCTTTTGGTACCGGAAAACTGATGGGGGAAGGATCTGACCCCTGCGCACTCGCAGGTAAAGAGATTATTCCGGTTAAACCTCCCATAAAAACTAAACCTGCAATTAATGCCGCTTTATTATTTCCTTTTCTTTCCTTAAATTCTTGTGCTTCCAGGCCTCTTTTGGCCTCTTGAAGACGTTTAACAGCCGTAATATTGGTCAACACCGCCATTACAGTAATGGGCATGGTAAAAATCGACATGGTTTCGAATACATGGAAAGAAATTCCCGGCACATATAACTTATAATTACCACCGATAAAATGACCTGCAATACCGCAGAAGACGGCAAAGACGCCAATGGTCACTACCCGCTCCGGTCGCTGCATTAAACCGCCTTTACACTCCACTCCTAATCCTTCGGCCCTTGCACGCGTGTAACTCACCATCATCGAACCAATTAATGCAATAAAAGCAAACAATGAACTTAAAAAGTAATGATGTGCCACCAGGTAATAACAGATACCCAAAAACATAATCATTTCGCTATAACGATCGAGTACCGAATCGTACAAAGCGCCAAACTTCGAACTCATATTCCCGAGTCGCGCCACCTGACCATCGAGCATGTCGAACAGACCAGCAAAAAGCACCAGTGCACCTCCCCAACCAATGTAAGACATGTCGCCTCGGTTAGATTTTTCTGCACCAAGCACAAAAATAATTGCCACGCCAATATTTAAAATTAAACCGATGGTAGTGACGGCATTAGGTGTTAAACCGATTTTGATCAATCCCTTTACAAAAGGATTGATGACTTTATAAATGCCCTGTTGCAGGCTGTCTCTCAGATTTTTTTCCATAGCTTATTTTAAAAATCAAATTTTACCCTTGCCCTGATCCCCCACTCCGAAACTTCCGGATTATTAAGGTAACTGAAGCGTTTTACCAGATCTACCCGCAATAACTTAAAGATGTTAGCTACACCGATACTGCCTTCCATATAGGGTGTATTGCTCAATGTATAAGTCCGCTGAGCACCATTTTCGTAAACCGGAAGCTGGTATAATCCGGTTTGAAAATTCGGATTATTCTCATTCCGCAAGCCACCATACAGGGCTTTGAATGAGACCACTTCCCTCAACTTCAATTTCTTGATCAACGGCATTTTATTAAAAAAGAAGCCATTAAAATTATGATCGATATTAATGCTTACGTAATGATCACTTACAAACTCCAGGAAGTTCATTAAGTTGTAAGAGTTAAGCTGATAAGCATAAGTTTGATTGGCACGGTGGATATCCAGCAAAGGAAAAGGCACTTTTCCGGTAATATAACTGCCTTCTACCGTTACATCGCTATAACCCAGCTGCGATAAATAAAAACGTTTATCGATGCTTCCGAGTAGGTTGTGATAATTATATTCACCGCCCAAAACGCCTTTTAAACCTGCGGTGTAACGGAGATTAAATACGGGATAACGATCGGCAATGGGCACGCGGTATATTTTCCCCTGGTAAAATTTCTCATTCGGGGCGTACCTGAACTGAACAGAAACCTCACTGGTGGTTAACCGGTTTACCAGCTGGTTATTTGTATTCAGGTAACTTAACCCGCCGGCTGGTGTCTGGCTCCATTTTTTAAAACCCAGGTTATACGAAAAGTGATTTTCGAACTCCTTCACATAATCCAAACGGTAAAAATCATTATACAACAGCATATCGTTTACGCCACGTTTAAACGAGAGCAGGAAATTATCTTCCTGAACAAACTGCAACTCTTGTCCGGGTATTTTAGTATCGCGCTGAAAACTGGCCCTAACATAATGTTGAGGGAATGCGTAGATCGATTTATTGTTCAGTGAATAGGTACCGGAAAGGAAAAACTTCCATTTCTCATCTTTAATGCCATAAGCCAGATAGTTTTCGAAATAATAACGTTTGCTCAATTCCGGAGTGGTTCGGCCACCAAACCGTAGCCTTAAACCTTCTACATTGTTAAAACTGTAAAAGGTGTTTACCGGACCTATTTCGTAGGGGCCAAGATTCTGATAACCTGCAAATAAAAGGGTCACGATTTTCATGGTCCGCTTGAAAGATGGCAGATTTTGCAGCGTATCAATATTGCTGTAAATCTTCAGCTGGTTCTTCGAAATGGTATCTAACCGGTTATTCTCCCAAAATCTCTCGTCTTTTTTTGCCGCATCAGCCAGTACTACGCTGCTTTTACCTTGAAAAATCGTATCCGGCAGCACCGTATCATACCGGTAATTTTTAAAAGTAACCGAACGCTCGCCTGTAAAGCCAATACCTTTGGTTTTACCAATGCCGAAATCGGCCAGTAAACTGCTTTTGCTCAAACTGTATTTGCCTTTATCGTTCTGTTCAAAATTCAGATCGATTTTAAGTGCACGTACAAAATTGAGGTTGATATTTTTGTTTACCCCGAAAGAGGCTCCTGTAACCGCATAATGCCTATCATTGGTCACGTAAATCTTCCCTTCGAACAACATATCGCCGGTATTACGCGGGGTAAAAGACAGTTCTATTATTTCAGGTTTCTGTGTTTTAATGGTATCGGTAATGAAAAACTTATAAAAATTAGGCGCACCATCTGCAATAGGACTCAAAAATTCATTACTGATCACGGATATATTATTCTTATAAATATCAATATCCTGATACATCCTGTCGAAATAGGATTTCATTCCTTTATTATCAATGTAACGGCTATCAAACTGGACCTGTTTTTCTCCGATTACGATCGTTTTGTTCTTTTCCGGATCTTTACTCAGGTAATGATCGGCCAGTTGCTCCTGAATATAAATCGGAAGAAGATTTTTCCCTCCGATTAATGTCGAATCCTGCTCCTGAAACAGAAACTGATAATTCTTAAACATCCTTTTATTCTTAAACTTATCTGATACATTGCTCAGTGAGAAGAGCATTTTTTCATATTGCCTGAAAGAAACAGTATTATAACTTTTAATGCGGTTTTCATCTTTATGCGCAATTACCTGCCGGATCAATTCCACCGCGGGATTATCTTTATTTCGATACTTTGTCTTTTTACCGCCCACCACAACCACTTCATCCAAAACTCTCGAATCGGGTACCAGGGCAATATCCAGTTCCTGCGTTGCGGATGGAACAGTATTTTTAATAACACTGCGATAACCAACATAATTGAAACTGATCTCATTTTGTGGGTTTGGAGACACAAGTAAATATTTCCCGTTTACATCGGTCTGTGTACCGATCTGGGTATCTTTAAAGAAAACCGAAACATTGGGTAGCGTTTCTTTGGTTACGGCGTCGCGTACCGTACCAGATACAACAGTTCTTTGGCCAAAGGCATTTACCTGCAAAATAAAACAGAGCGTAACGAATAATAAAAATGAATAAATCGGTTTCATTTAATTTGAAAAAATAAACTGCTTTTGCATGATATAATTGTAGCTGATACCCGTTAAAACAGAGCTCAAAACTTTGGCAAGTACATAATTGAGATTAAAAAAATGCGTGAGCATAAATACCCCCGAGGTTACAATGATCAGGTTGCCGGCCCATACCAAAATATATTTTAATATCTGCCACCTAATGGCTGTAGATTCACTTTCAAAAACCCATTTACGGTTTACGTAAAAGTTAACGGCACCACCTGCTACCGTGCCTGTTATACTGGCTGCCAGGTACCACCAACCCAAAAGATTTACGGCCATAATAGTCACACCGAAATCTGTTGCCGAGGCCACTAAGGATGATGCCTGTGCTTTTAGGAAAGTGAACATCAGGTTTAAAATATTGCTAAAACAACGATGAGTTGCAGTATAATATTTGAATAAATTCCAGCCAGCACATCGTCAGCCATAACCCCCCAACCACCAGGCAGGGATTCTAATTTGCGGATGCCAAATGGTTTGAGGATATCAAAAAACCTAAAAAGAATAAGACCGGTTAAGGTATATTGCCATTTTAAAGGTATAAGCAGTAATGTAATGCACATTCCGGCAACTTCATCAATTACTACCCGGTTGTGGTCTTTACCCCATATCTCCTCTACCCTATCGGCACTCATTACCCCAATCATTACAATGAACATGGTAACAAGTATAGGCCATAAATATGGGTTGGTATAAGGGCCCTGGAAAAGGTGCCAGCAAATACATGTTGCTATTGCAGCGTAAGTACCGGCACCTTTACCGATGTAGCCAATGCCCAAAGCCGTTGAAAGAAATTTATGGACGAACACTATAATGTTTCTATCAGTTCTTCTTCGTAATCCTGACCTAAATGGGTAATCAATTCTTCACCCATGATGTAACGCAGGGTATTTTGAAGTTTCATTAACTGCTTAAAAATGTCGTTTTCTGCTGGTACCCCAGGTATCGTTTGTGGCGATTTCAGGTAGAATGATAACCATTCCTGAATGCCCGAAAGGTTTGCACGTTTAGCCAGATCGATAAACAGCGCAAGGTCTAATACAATCGGTGCGGCCAAAATCGAATCGCGGCAAAGGAAATTGATTTTGATCTGCATTTTGTAACCCAACCAACCGAAAATATCGATGTTATCCCAGCTCTCTTTGTTATCACCGTGTGGGGGATAGTAGTTGATCCTGATTTTGTGGTACATGTCGCCGTACAGATCATGATTGAGCTCCGGTTTAAAGATATCTTCAAGTACACCCAGTTTTGATACTTCTTTGGTTTTGAAGTTATCCGGATCATCTAACACCAAACCATCGCGGTTACCCAGAATATTATCAGAAAACCAACCGTTTACACCTAACGAACGTGCCGCTAAACCAGGTGCCAGGATGGTTTTCATCAAAGTTTGACCGGTTTTGAAATCTTTACCGGCAATTGGGGTATTGGTTTCTTTCGCCAGTTCGATCAAAGCAGGAATATCTACCGTTAAGTTTGGCGCACCGTTAGCAAAAGGAATCCCCAATTTTAATGCCGCATAAGCATAAATCATACTTGGCGCAATACGTGGATCGTTATCTCTTAAACCCTGCTCAAAAGCAGCAAGTGATTCGTGAACTTCTGATGGTTCGAAATAAATTTCGGTAGAGCCACACCAAACCAGTACAATACGGTCGCAGTTGTTTGCAGCTTTAAAGTTTTTAATATCTTCCATTACAGCCAGCGCCAGTTCGTAACGGTTATCGATATCTTTTACATATTTGCCATCCAGGTTTTTTACGTAGTTTCTGTCGAAAGCAGCGCGCATTGGTTTAATGGCCTGTAATTCTTCGCGTACATCGCGCAAAAGGTTGGCATCCAATACGCGGGCGTTTAAAGCAGCTTCGTAAACGTTATCTTCGTAAACATCCCAGCCACCGAAAACTAAATCCTCCAGATTGGCCAGAGGAACAAAATCTTTAATTTTTGGCTCCTTTTTTTCTGTTCTTTTACCTAAACGGATCGTACCCATCTGCGTTAAAGAACCGATCGGTTTTGATATGCCTTTTTTTATTGCAGCAACTCCGGCGATCATGGTTGTTGCTACGGCGCCTAATCCTGGCATTAATATTCCCAGCTTACCTTCAGCTGCTTTTACTTGTTCTTTCATTCTATTTTATTTAAAATCTTATAACCAATTGTTTTTACGGTACCAGTTGATGGTTTCATTTAATCCCTGTTCAAGGCCAAACCGGGGAGCAAAACCAAAATCATTCTGAATATTTTTAATGTCGCAGCCCCAGTTAGGCGCCGTGAGTTCTTTTATCTTATCTACATTTAAGGCGGGTATTTTATTAAACATGCCATATAAATGTTCCATCGACCAGGCCAAACCTTTAATCAATGGCACAGGTACATTTACCCTTACTGTTTTTTTGCCTAAGGCCTTCCTTGCATAATGAGCGAGCGATGAGCGCTTGTATACTGCCCCATCTGATATATTATAAGCCATGCCCACCACATCTGAAGCGAGTACCTTAATGACAAGGTCGGCCAGATCGGTAGCATACACGAAACTGAGTTCCTGTTCCTGCTTGCCAATGTAAAGCTCCAGCCCAGCCTTTATAGTTTTGATCAGTATGAAAATATCTTTCTCCCGAGGACCATAAACCGCAGTGGGCCTGATTATAATCAAGGGTAAATCCGAAATCTGGGCCAGGTATGTTTCAGCTAATGCTTTGCTGATCCCATAACTGGTTACCGGATTTGAAGCACCATTATCCGTTAGCCTTTCATTTTTTTGCTTTAAAGGGCCCAGTGCTGCCAAACTGCTGATGAATACAAACTTCTTGATGCGATGTGTTGATTTTGAAGCAGCTACCGCCAAATTCCTGGTATAGGTTGCGTTAATTTTATTGTAATCGCTTAATTTTTTTGCCTTGGTTACTGCAGCAGCATGTACAATATAATCGTACTTTTTCTCTTCAATATTCTCTTTCAGCAAATAGATCGATTCAAAATCTAGATCTACATAATTGATCTCAAAATCTTTAAGATGACCTGCAGTTGTAATGTTACGTACATTGGCAAATACTTCCAGATTGTTGGCCAAAGCGGATTTGATGAGGTGATAACCCACAAATCCTGTTGCTCCCGTTATCAACACCCGCTTTTTCATATCGCTTTCTCTAAAATCCTATATTTCCGGTATAACTTTCCACCGATATCTTCAATGGGCTTATTGATCATCTCGTTATGGTCTAAAGTCCAGCTCGCCTCTGCATATTTCATCTTTTTAGCTTCAAAATGTTTGATAATCCGTCCATATAAACAGGCTTCAATCCCCATTTTACGGTAACCATCTACCACGCCAAGCAATAAAATACGGATCCCATCAATTTTCTTTTTGTTGGCTAAAAGCTTGATCAAACCTGTTGGAAACAGTCTTCCGCGTTTAATTTTGATCAAAATCTGGTTGATATCGGGTATGGCTAAAGCAAAACCTATAATCTTGCCATGTTGCTCGGCCAGGATGCAAAATTCAGGATCAAGGATGAGTTTTAAATCGTTTGCTGTGTAGTCAAACTCTTTATCCGTCATCGGTACAAAACCCAGGTTTTTATCCCAAGCTTTGTTGTATACCTCTCTTACCGCATTACAATCCTCCTTAAATTTCTTCATGTTGATTTTGCGGAGGATAATGTCATTCCGTTTCAAACGTTCCTCAATCCTGTCCATCAGTTTCACAGACCGGTCGTTATAACTGCCAGCGGTGTACCGGTAGGCCCTTAAATCAACATTTTTCTGAAACCCAATCTGTTCCAAAAGCGGCAGATAGTACCGGGCATTATAAGGCATCATGGCTACCGGAGGGCCTTCGAAACCTTCTATGAGCAAGCCGCATACTTCATTGGTAGAAAAATTTACCGGTCCTAAAACTTTGGTCAATCCCTTTTGCTTTAACCAATCCTCTGCCGCTTCAAAAAGCTGTTTAGCTACTGTGGCATCATTGATACAATCAAAAAAGCCAAAAAAACCATCATTCGATTCATAGACCTTATTATGATTGGTATTGTTGATGGCGGCAATCCGCCCAACTATTTTACCCTCATCATAAAGCAAAAAGAGCTGTATTTCAGAATGTTCGTAAAAAGGATGTTTTCCAGGGCTAAGCAGATCGCGCTGGGCAATAAAAAGTTCGGGCACATAATTTACATCGCCCGCATACAAATCGTGCGGAAAATCTACAAACGCAGCCAATGCTTTTTTACCGGAAACCTTTACCAGTTCTCTCATGATTGGCTCCCGACTAATTCTACATTAACGGACTTAAAAGCTGCACTTAGCTTGGCTATGGCCGATTCAATCTGATCGAAAGTGTGCGTAGCCATCAAAGAAAACCTGATCAAAGATGAATCTGACGGAACAGCCGGCGAAACTACCGGATTAACGAAAACCCCGTTTTGCTGAAGGATATTCGTAATCATAAAGGTTTTGGTGTTATCGCGGATGTAAATGGGTATAATCGGACTGTTGCTGTGCCCGATATCAAAACCGGCATCAAGCAGAAGTTTCTTCGCATATTCTGTATTGGCCCAAAGCTGATCAATCCGTTCAGGTTCCGCTTCAATGATATCCAACGCAGCAATCACGCTGGCCACAGCTGATGGCGGCATACTGGCGCTGAACATGAGTGAACGGGCACGGTGTTTAATATATTCGATGGTTTCGGTATTACCGGCAATGAAACCGCCCAATGAAGCCAGCGATTTGCTAAAAGTGCCCATAATCAGGTCTACATCCTCAGTGAGATTGAAATGAGATGCTGTTCCAGATCCATTGAAACCGATTACACCCAGGCTGTGTGCATCATCCATCATAATATTGGCGCCAAATTCGTTGGCTATTTCTACCATTTCAGGAAGATTAACCAGATCACCTTCCATGCTAAAAATACCGTCAGAAACAATCAGTTTCGCAGCATCTTCAGGTAAACGGCTCAATTTGCGACGAAGATCCTGCATATCATTATGCGCATATTTAATCGTACGCGAAAAGGCCAAACGGCTACCATCAATAATAGAGGCATGATCATACTCATCCAGCAACAGATAATCGTTACGATCTAACAAACAGGATATTACCCCTAAGTTGACCTGAAAACCGGTACTAAAAAGTACTGCAGCTTCTTTGCCTACATATTCAGCCAGGCGATTCTCCAGTTCGAGGTGGATATCGAGCGAACCGTTCAGAAACCGCGATCCTGCACAGCCGGTTCCGTATTTTTCTATTGCTGCTTTAGCGGCTTCTTTTATTTTGGGATGGTTGGTTAAACCCAAATAGGAATTTGAACCAAACATAAGTACTTTTTCCCCATTGATTACTACCTCGGTGTCCTGACCAGATGCTATTGACCTGAAATAAGGATATAATCCTTTTTCTTTTATCACCGCTGCATCCTTAAAGGAGGCAATTCTATCTTGTAATTTTTTACGCATGCTGAACACTTATATTCTTCAGTTTTTTAAAACCCATTCTGAAACATTGATCTGCAACCTGAATGCTACTTGTAGAAGTTAAAATCAACAGCGTAGATTAAGGCTACATTAACCAAATGATTTGATCACACAATTTTAGTGCGTAACTGAAGCCAAAAAAAGGTTCAAATGTGGGATATATTGGTCAAAATGTTGGATAGGCAAAATGTGACATTTAGATGAATTGACTAATTGACATTCTGACTTTTATTATAAAATAGTAAAAAGGTTAAAAAGTAGAATAAAAAGCGATTAAATAACACAAATAACTGTTTTAAAGCATTTTAATTTATTTAAATTATTAATCAAAAACGTAAAAATCAATCAGAAATTAGTCATTTAAAAAAAATATTCTTGCAAAATTAATTCTGAACATTACATTTGCCACATCAAAAATCCGATAGATAAGGGGGCAAAAACTATCCAAATAGGGTGGATAAAATTGTGGTGCAGAAGATGATTGGATCTGTTAAGAAATGATTAAAAATACGGAACAATTTTTATGCAAGAAGATTTACTCACCAAAACTTTTTCTGAAAAAGACCATGAGGAAGCGCTGTCTTTAAATGATGGTCTGATGGCTAAAATCCATCATAGCACAGATCCCAATTATTGCAGTTCTGAACCGTTCCGTGTATCAAGTTATGCGCTGATCCTGATCACTAAAGGGAAAATGAACCTCAGGATAAATTTTACAGAACATGTATTAAACCAAAGGGATATTCTACTCATTTTTCCGCATGCTGTTTATGAAATAAGAGATAACAGCGAGGTTTCATTTATCAGTATTCATTTTAGCAAAAGTTATTTAAAAACCAGAGGGGTATTTTTTAACAGTGGCGAAGCTTACAGAATGTTCCAGACCAATCCTATCCATAAATTTTCATTATCAAAAGAAGAGCATACATTCATTTATTATGACATGCTTGCCATACACAAAAAACTGAATGTACCTAAAGACACGCCTCAGATTAAAAACATTGTTCACAACAGCTTTTTAGAACTCTTGTATGATATTTTTCTGTTAAAGCACAAACAGAAAGACGCAATGCCTTTTGTGCATGATAGCAAAACAGAGCTTACGAACCGGTTTTTATCACTGGTATCAGAAAATTTCAAAAAGGAAAAGCGTGTAATTTATTATGCCAACCGCTTACGCATTACACCCAGGCATTTATCACAAGTAGTGAAACAGGTAACCGATAGAACAGCGGGGGAAATCATTGATGAAATGGTCATCAGGGAGGCGAAATTATTACTAACGAGCCATAGAATGAATATTTCGGAAGTAGCCATGGAACTGCGTTTTAGCAATTCCTCTTTTTTTGGTAAATATTTTAAAAAGCAGACGGGAATTACCCCGTCTGAATATAAATTATCGAATAATATTGCGGTGTAGTCTAATCTTATTAATTAAGTCTGGAGAGTTGTCAGTCTGAGCCTGTCGAAGACCTTTACTACTTTAAAAAATATTTCTCCTTCGACAGACCACAACATTTCTTGCTTCGTCGGCTGGAGAAGTGTTCTCGCAATAACGAAACTTGCAACTTACCTATTCACATCGAGTTTTTTACCCGCTATATCCTCCCATCTATAAAAGTGAAAGGTTTTATCATCGCTCATCGCCACCAGCAAACCGTGTTTAAAATCTTTATTCAAAGGAACGGAAACCACATCAATACCATCTGTTTGATTAGCTGAATATTTTATGGTGGTTAATAGCGGATGGGCCGTATTTTTCCTGGCTACCCGGTCATATACTTTTAACTGCCCGGCACCCTGATCAGACACCAGGATATATCCTTTATTGCCTGGTGTTTTATAAATGGCGATACCCTCATTGTCCACGGCAAAATCGCCTTGTCCAAACAATGCCAGTTCTTTATTTCCTTTGGCCGGATCTGCATAATACTTGCGTATGCCTACCTGCTCATCGCAATAATAAACAAAGCCCAATTCGTTATCAACGGCAATAGCTTCGATTTCTTTTTTCCCGCTATACAATCCAAATTTCCGCACTAAATCTGCTTTAACATTACCCTTTCCGTCATCTGTCAATTCATATTGCCAAAGATAACCTCCATTTTTAGGGCCGGTTTTACGGCCTACAATGGCATAAATTTTTCCAGCAGGATCGGTATACATCGAAATCCCCATCAAATCACGGTACTCTGCACCTGTTTCTCCCACAAAAACCGGAATTCCGCCATTGTCAATTGCCTTCATATCCGGCAGGGAAAAGATACGCAGTTTATGGGTATAACGCTCGGTTGTGACTGCAATATCTGTCTTTTTTCCAGCCAACTGCAAACCATAGGCAATATCCACATTATCAGGTCGCTTTAAGCCCTTAACCGTTTTGGATTGGATGATTTTGCCTTTCAGATCGAAAACATACAGGCCACCATTGGTATCTTTATCGGTACCGATTACCAAAGATTGTGCAGGATCGCTTGGGTTTACCCATATTGCAGGATCATCGGTATCAAAATCGACAGGGTCAGATACATATAGGGGTTTTACGGCTGTACTATTTCCATTTTGCGCACCTCCTTTACAAGAAATGGCCAGGCTTAAAACCGCAAAAGCGGCAAACTTTAAAATATGGTTGTGGTTGTATTTCATTTTTATATTTTAGTTCCGTATGCACCAACAAATGTAGATGGAGAAGGCGAGATATAGGTAATTCCGTTTTTCATTACAATGCCTGCTTTGTGATGACGGTTAAAGTTAGTGATGCCTTTGCCTAAAGCGGGTGAGTTACCCTGCAGGTGAAAATCCCATGCGGTATTGAAATCGGCATTGGTAACTCCCGTGTTTAAAGGATAATTCACAAATTTAGGATCATTTGCACCGGCCACATTGCTGATCACATCGTTTTTACCACCTACAATATCGCCTGTTGGCTGAAACTGATTTACAGTGGTCTGATCAAAACCATAATACCAGTTATTGCCATAAGCAGAACGGCTATCTTCAGGTTTTTTCGGATCTCTTTTTACGCCAAAACGGGTATTGGCAAAAAGGTTATTATACAGATCGGCACGTACGGTACTTTCCAGCCAGATTGATCCGCCTTTGGCCGTTGGCCTTCTCCAACCTGTATTCACCATGGTATTGTTATACGCAATAATGTAGGTTTGCGGCGTTTTATCTCCTGTATTGGATAATTTTAAGGCATTGGTATTGGTGCTATAAACCAGATTATAAGCGATATCTGCTAAACAGCCAGATTTAAAATTCATGGCTTCCCCTCCTGTCACACCCGTAGTATAAAACACATTATTGGCAAAAATAATCTTCCCGCCTTCAATGTAGGTACAATCTTCCTGGAGGTTCCTGAAAATGCTGTTCTGAACCACTAATTTGCCATTGGCATTGGCAAACCAGAGTGCGGGCAGATTTTCTCCAGCCTTGGCCTTATAAAGCCCCATTTTTACGGATGTGGAAGCATCCGAAGTAGTGGAGCCAGCATATTCGAGGATTACATGATCAAGCACCAGTTCCTCGCACGTTGGCCCGGCCAAAATACCGCCCCAAAGCTTTCCGAATTTTTTTGACGCAGTTTTATAAAATTCATTTACCGTAAACCTGATTGGATTTTCTGCCGTTCCGAGTGCATACAGGTTACCTTTTATCACAATCTCTGGTTTTGCAACCGTGTCCATCAGCACCGTTACCCCTTCTTCAATAGTCAGGGTTTTCCCTTCAGGGATGACAATATCGCCTTTAATTACCTGTGTACTGCCTTTTGCCCAAACCCCGGAAACTTCTCCGATTGCCGAACCATCAATAACAGTAGTATCTACATCTATATTGGCTTTTTTACATCCTGCCAGGGCCAGCACAACAAGGATTAATAATTTAAAAATCTGATTTGATTTCATGTCTTTGTTTCTTAAAATGCTATTAATTAAACTTATACCTAAAGCCAACAAGATAATTCTGGCCATAATAATCGCTCCTGATCAAGGTATTTCCGTTTTTAACCAAATCTTCTTTGATATCGTTATTTGCGGAATTTGTACCTTTTATAAATAGTTTTGCCGGGGTATTTAAAATGTTATTGGCTTTTACAAAAACACTTATTCCGCCTTTAAAACGCTTCTCTGCAGCGGCATCAACCTGGATAAATCCTTCCTGCCATAAATCGTTGTTTAAGAACTGCGAAACCGTGTTGATCCGTGGCCCCGTGTAGGCACCTGCAACCTGAGCATCCCAGCCTTTTTTGGTGTCTTTAAACAATATAGACAGGTTAGCAATATGTGCCGACTGACCATAAAGCGGACGCTCCTGATTCACATTTGCAGGCTCGGTATCTCCGGTGGTGCTATTGATTACCCTGGTGGTTTTAGTGGTATTAATACGCGAATGGGTATACGTATAATTGGCCTTCACCCCTATTTTACTAAAATACTTGATGTAATCTACCTCAGCTCCGTAGTTATTTGCGATACCAAAGTTACCCGGGCTGTAATAAATATCCTGACCGCGAACAGCATCGGCCTGAAAAGTATATTCAATCGGATTTTTTATCCTTTTATAGAAAGCACCAACCAATAATTGCTCGGAAGCGCCGGGAAAAAGCTCGTACCTTAAATCGAAGTTATCAGCCAGAGCACGTTGCAAATTAGGATTACCACGTTCCTGAAATTCTTCATTTACCACCTTTCCAGGTACAATTTCATAAAAACCCGGGCGGTTAAGCGCCTTATAATAAGAGGCATGTAACTGTGCTTTTTCCGTTAAGAAATACTTTGCGGTTAAACTCGGCAATACATCGGTGTAAACCTGATTTCCTTTTGGAAAAGATTCTCCTGCGGCAAAAAGAAGGTGATAACCCTGATTGGTATGCTCTACTCTTGCACCACCAATTACTTCTAACTTAGCTGAATTATATTTAAACATTCCATAACCGGAAGTGGTTTGTTCCGTGGCATCGTAGGTAAGGGAATTGGCTACAGCACCGGTTGGATTGCTTACCACCAGGTTCAGATCGGTATAATTTTGGAAATTTACACCGTAAACATCATTTGCATGATCAGCGGCCTGGGCCATATTGTAATTATTAAAGAAGCTGCTTCTTTGTTTATCGCGGTATAAACCTCCAGCCATAACATCCAATTTATGCTTACCTGCTAAAACATGATAGGCCAGATCCAGATAACCTGCCAAATCTTCGTCGGTATTACGCTCCCACCTGCGGGTAACCGGGTTGGTATTCACCAAGCTGGTGCGTTTGCGCTGGAAATTCTGTTCCAACCCATTTAAACTGATACTGGTATTTTCAGGCACATCGTTTTTGGCAGAAGAATAAACAGCCGACCACTGCACCTTAAATTTATCATTAAAAAACTGATGGTCGCCATGCAGCGTTGAATTGTAAATCTGCTGCTCAGTTAAACGGCTACGGGTATCGAAAACCAACTGTGCATTTCCTGCTATTGGATCATAATCTTTATTATAAGTAGTAGTTACGGCATCCCTAACCTGCTGATTTTTCAGGTTAACATATACATTGTAAAAACTGATCTGATGGTTTTTGTTAAAAACATAATCAACTTTCCCGTGCAAACCTGTACGTTGTTGCTGCTCCGAAAATTCACGGTAACTTTTACTGGTAATGGTGGCATAAGCATCTGTACCAACAACGGAATTATTATAGAAGGTACTATTGCTTCCGCGATAGGTATTTTGATAACTTCCTGCTAACACTACGCCTAATTTATTATCCAAAAAGCGTTTACTTAAAGATAAACTTCCGATTAGATTAGGTGCAGGGTTTCTATATTTATAATCAAGCGTTCCTTTGGTAAAATCGTTCTGTGTAGCATTATAGGTTCTGCCGTTTATTTCATAAGGCGATTTATAACTGATATCCGAAGCATTGTAGCTGGTAAACTTACGATCGAAAAACAATTGGCTGTAACCAGTAGAAAGATTGGCATTTACCTGCAACAAACCCGGTGCATTTTTCATCACCATATTAATCGCACCGCCAATAGCATCGCCCTCTAAATTTGGGGTAAGGGTTTTGTATACCTCTAAACGATCGAGTAAATCAGCAGGAAAAAGGTCGAGTGGAACATAACGGTATTTATTATCCGGACTTGGGATTTTAACGCCGTTGACTAACGTATAGTTATAGCGTTTATCCATTCCCCTTAATATGGCGTACTGTCCGTCGCCATTGCTGTTACGCTCTATGGATACACCCGAAATACGTTGCATCACATTCGCAACCGTGAGATCCGGTGAAATTTCAATCGCCCTGCCTGATACGATGTTCATCAGTTGTGGCGCGTTTTTTTCTAAGCGTCTTGCCCCCTGATCAGTAGAACTAACCGTATTGGATTTAATGGTAATATCTTCAAGGATTCTCGAATCACTTTCCATGTAAAACTTTAAATGATCGTTATCTTCTTTCATGATCACGAATGTTTTTTCGATGGTTCTGTACGTAACATAGCTTATGCTGATTTTAGCAGTACCAACTTTAACATCCTTAAATTCGAAAGTACCGTCTAATCCGGTATTGGTTATGCGCCTTGGATTTTCTAAAACCACCGTTGCACCTACAATGGCCTCGCCACTTTGCTTATCGTAAACATGGCCCTTTAGTTTTGTGGCATGAACTGTGCCTGCACAAAAAAGAAGTAAAAACAGAATTTGTAATGGTTTATTCATTGCGTTTGGTCTTGTCTTTTTATTATCGACGGGGCAAAGATGTACACGCCAGATTACATCAGAAAATATTAAGGGTTACATAAAGGCAACAGCGTTACAACAGGCATATATCAAAAAGCAACAAAAAGAAACAAACTACTGTAAATAAGACCATTAAACATATTAAAAAACGCCGTTATGCTTTTATTACCGTTACATTAACGAATTGTTAAGCCCTAAAAAACATTCAAAACAGGCAATAGATAGCCATCGATGTAACGGTTATAAGGCCTGGATAAATGCGGATAAATTATGGCCTTGAGCCAGATTTAGCTTTTTCCTTAGCCTGTATCTTGATACCCTTAAGCTATCGGTAGATATACCGAGCAAGGTGGCAATGTCTCCCGAATCAAGATTCATTTTTAACAACGCGATTAAGCGCATATCTGCTGAGGTAAGCTCCTGACTATATTTTTTAAGGCTTTCCAGAAATTGATGGTGTACCTGCTCAAAAGCGGCCGTAAATTCCTTCCAATTGCGTTCGTGGTTAAAGCTCTGGTTAATCTCGGTTAGGATCTGGCTCATCTGCTTTTTCTGATCGCGTTTATCCTCTTTCACCATTGCCTGCAAGGTACTTCTCAGGTTTTCCAGAAACTGGTTATGCTTAATCAGATTTAAAGTATGAGTAGATAACTCCCTGCTTTTTACCTCTAGTAATTGTTTCAGATTTTGTTCTTCGAGCTGAAGATTTTTGAGTTCAAGGCTGGTCATATCGTGTTCTATGGCCTTTTGCCTTGCCAGCATGTGTTGATCTTTTAACTTTAAACGTTGCCTGCTGAAAATCACAAAACCCAGAACAACCAATAATATCACCACAATGGCAGAAGAAAAAGCAATAATCCGGTTTACCTTCCGGTCGTTTTTTAATCTGATAATTTCATCAGATTTTTTATTGATATCGTAAAGTACCTGCAAAAATGCGGCCTGCCTGGCTCCATCTACCGAATACAGATCGATAGTATATTTATAACCAAGTTTTACATAATGATAGGCGCTGTCCATATTGTTCAATAACTCATAGGCTTTTCCTAAATCTCTGCAGCAGGAACTTACCTGATAAATATTTCCCATTTTTTCGGCAAGTTTTAGAGCCGTTTCGGTTTGCACAATACTTTCCTTATACCGACCGGTTTTACGCAAAATATCGCCTAAATTGTTAATGACCTCAATACTTCCCAGCTTATTCCGGTCTTTTTGATATAAATCCAGTGACTGTTTAAAGTGTACGTAAGCGGAATCGTAACGCTCCAGATCTTCATATATGCTCCCGAAGTTTTCGTGTATTTTTGCAGCTTCGCTTTTATTGTTAAGCTTTTCGGTTATTTTTAGAGCCAGTTTTTGATAATAAAACGCACTATCATAAAGCTGCCTTTTTTCGTACAACTGCCCAATATTGCCCAATACCGTTACCTGTCCGGTTAAATTATTTAATCTTTTATAGAGATCAATAGCTTTACGATAGCTATTCATGGCCTTGTCTTTCTGTTTCATGTAATAGTAAAGCACGCCGGCATCATTAAGGTTAGCGGCCAATAACAATGGTTGATTGGCATTACCAAATATCTTATCTGCTTTTAAAAAGAACTCTAAAGATTGACTAAAGTGGCCTTGTGTATAACAAATCTTGCCCATCTGCTTTAAACATTTGCCCTCTTTTAACTCATCATTATCATCAATAGCTTTGGCATAGATCCTCTTTAATTGAGCCAGGGCTGTAGCCGGATCTTTTTGATCCTGAACAAAAATTGATTCAAATCGATCTTCCCGGGCGTTTACATCAGAGATGAAAAAAAGAGAAAATAAAAGCAGACTAATGAGTTTGTTCATTTTAAAGGCAATTGCATCAGGCAATATGGAGCAAAGAAAAGATACCGGTGTTAACTTAAAGTTAAGTGAAGTCTCAGGTGATATAATTAACGTGCTTCACCGAGTCTTTTTCGCTTTGAGTTCTAAGTGATATTAACTATTTACGTGTCAGATGGTAACATCTGACAACACCGATCACAAGCTGTTTATATTGCCACGGAAACACGGACTGACATGGAGGATTTCACTATTTCCATAGCAATGGTTCGTGTCTGCACAAACCATTTTCATTTTAAACACCACCGTGGTCTGTGTCCTCACAGACCACCTAAGCGATCAGAATAAACACAGGCGTCGATGAAATGAAAAACCTGAGTTAACTAAACCCGACCGGCAGCGTTATCCCGGTTTGTGTATTATTCTATCTACCAGTTAATTTACCGGGATTAAGCAAAGGGCGGGACTACCATAACCGAAGCAGCACTAGTATTGCTTTCCTAAAAACTAAAAGAATCTTAATATTTCTTAACTAATTTTACCACGGAAAACACAGATTGACACGGAGGAATTTACTATCACCATTGCCGTGGTTCGTTTCTGCGCGAACCATTTTCATTTTAACTCTACTGCCACCACCGTGGTCTGTGTCCTCACAGACCACCTAAGCGATCAGAATAAACACAGGGGTCGATGAAATGAAAAACCTGAGTTAACTAAACCTAAGGGATCGACAGCGTTATCCAGGTTTAAACTTTATTTTATTTACCAGCTAATCTACCGGGATTAAGCAGAGGGCGAGGCTAAAGTAACCACTGCTATGGTTCGTGTCTGCACGAACCATTTTTATTTTAAACTCTACCACCGTAGCTCCATTTTAGTATATTGACTACAAGTATTTAAACATCAGATCCGATAACCAAATCTGATAAAAGGTTTGATTTTAATTTTTTAAATGTAACTTTGTTGCATTGAATCATTCAAAGAGTAAATACCGCCGCGAAATTTTTTCCCGCATCTGGGCGATATTGTTATTAGGGGTATTTCTTAATGCGACATTGATCGAAAGTCTGCACCACCACGCAGCGAAACATTCCGTAAACCATACATCGCATTCAAAATACAACGCCCAACTTGTTTCGACAAAGTTAACCTGTAAACTCTGCGAAGTGCTGAAACACCAATCGCACTTTTTCGATCGCCCTTTACCGCTGGCATTTCTTTTACCTATAAATAAACCAGGTATTAAACCCTGTGTTTATCTGATCAAGCAACCTGTTGCTTATATTCTATCTTTTAGCAATAAAGGGCCGCCAAGTTTAATGGCATAATCTCAAAATCAGGTTTACTTTATTTATCCGACAAATTTATTTTGTTTAATGTGCAGCTGTATCCGGCATGCGCCTATATTTCCTATATATTATGCTTCAAGCTATTTCATTATCTAAAAATTATGGAGCTTATCAGGCTCTGAACCAACTTAATTTAACCGTTAACGCCGGCGAGGTTTTTTGCCTTTTGGGCCAAAATGGTGCAGGTAAAACGACCACCATTAATTTATTTCTTGGTTTTATTGAACCAAGCGCGGGTAAAATTTTAATCGATGGCAAGGCGCTGGATGCGCATGATCACGAGCGCCGCAAACACCTTGCTTACATTCCTGAAGTGGTGATGCTTTACGGTAACCTTTCGGCCATAGAGAACCTCGATTACTTTTCAAAACTTGCAGGTTTTAATTATGAAACCAGTAGTTTGACCAATTTTCTAAATCAATGTGGTTTACAAGAATCGGCTCACCATAAACACCTGTCCGGTTTCAGCAAGGGGATGCGCCAGAAAGTCGGTATTGCGATTGCCCTGGCTAAAAACGCGAAAATTATTTTAATGGATGAACCAACCAGTGGCTTAGATCCAAAAGCCACGGCCGAATTTACCCTATTGGTTAAACAATTGGCTGCAGAAGGTAAATCTATTTTAATGGCGACGCATGATATTTTTAATGCCGTAAATGTAGGCTCGCACATCGGCATTATGAAACAGGGCCAATTGATCCATACCCTTAAAGCAAGCGAAATTAACGCAACCGACTTGCAGGAACTATACTTACAAACCATATAATCAAATCCATTTCATGCACCCAAAACATAAGGCACTTTATGGTGCCGCTACATTTTTTTTACTCCTCCTGCTCAATCTGGTAAGCATTCAAGCCATTGCCCAGATCAAGGTAAGCGGGAAAGTAATCAATGCAGAGCGTCAAAACATTTACAAAGCCACTATTAAATTTAAAAATGGTAAAGATCAATTGAATACAATAAGCGATTCGTTGGGGAATTTCTCGCTTATTTTACCTAAAACAGCTAATTATGCGGTTACCGTTAGCGCCATTGGTTATAGCAGTTTCAGCCTCATATATCCTGTCAATCAAACAGGTGATTTAAACCTCGATGCCATTGTATTACAAGCTTCGAATGAAGAACTACAAACGGTAGAGGTGGTGGGTACCAACGGCAAAAAATATTACGGCAATTATTCCTTTTCAGCCACAAAAACGGCCACTTTAAACAAAGACATTCCACAGGCTATTTCTTCGGTTTCGAAAGAATTAATTGCCGACAGGCAGGCTGCTGTACTAGCTGATGCCATCAAAAACGTAACCAGTGTATCGCAAAGCAGTTATTACAACCAATTCTCCATCAGGGGAATCAACCAAAATGAAGAAGGCGCCATCATTAACGGCATGCGTACCCGCCAATTTTATTTTAACCAACCATTAACCAACAACCTGGAACGGATTGAGGTGATAAAAGGTCCGGCAAGTGCTACTTTTTCGAGTGTAGACCCGGGTGGAAGTATTAACCTCGTAACAAAAAAACCGCTGGCAGAAGACCGCAGGGAAATCAGTATTTCAGCCGGAAGTTTTAGTACCATACGTGGAGCATTAGATTTTACAGGCCCCTTAAATGCGGATAAAACCTTGCTTTACCGGCTGAATCTTGGATATGAAGACAGCAAAAGTTTCAGGGACCTCCAGTACAGAAAAGGTCATATAATCGCCCCTTCGTTTTCGTACACCCCGAATGAGCGTACCAGTTTAAATGTAGAGGCTGTGCTAAACAACAGCAATTCAAGATTGGACCGTGGCCAAGCTATTTTTGGCGCCATTGCCGGGCAAACCGATTTAAAAAGTACACCCATCAGTTTTAATATGGGTGCCAGCAATGATCGTTTTAACACTCAGGATTTAATGTTGATGACCAATTTTTCTCATCGCTTTAATCAGGATATTGTATTTAATGTGGCTTATATGAAGCAAAACTGGAATGAAGATCTTTTGGAACATCGTACCACCAATGCTTTTGGTGTTGATGAAAACAATCAAGCGATCCCCACCCTTGCTGCTATGCGGGCAGTTCAGCGCCAGCAAAAGTGGAGTACCGATAATTTAAGTACTTATTTAAGTATAAACGCCAATACATTTCACTTGAACCATAAAATGGTAATAGGCTACGACCGCATCAATACCCAGAAACTACGTGGCGGCGGCGAAAATGCAGCACAGGGTTACCGTCTAAAAGATGGTAACATTGCCAGCAGGTATGATCCGGCAAAAAAAGACCTCTATTTATTTAAAATGGTAAATGGGGTGAATGCACCTGTACCTAATGTTGAGCATTTCAACCTTGCTAACCCAAGTTATACGATTAAAAATTTAAGCGATTATATTTTTACCAAAACTGAAATCCAGCCGGCCTATAATTTAGTTAATGCGGTTTATTTTCAGGACCAGATCAGATACCGTAAACTCACGTTAACCCTGGGCCTGAGACAGGAATGGTACCAGGATTACAGCAATTACAAACTGGTAACAGAAAAGAAGATCGATCAGCAGAAGCTTTTACCAAGAGTTGGGCTAACCTATGCGGTAACCGATAACATTAACCTTTACGGAACATATTTGCAGGGTTACCAGCCACAGGGAAACACCTCTTCACTCGTTATTGTACCACCGCCGGCAGGCACCAACTTTAAACCCCTAACAAGTGACCTGAAAGAGATTGGCGCAAAATCAGAATGGCTGAATAAAAGTTTAATGGTTAACATTTCGGTTTTTGAAATTAACCAGAAAAACCTGTTGATGAATGCAAACGACCCTCTGGATGTGAACCGTTTAATTGAACGTGGCGCACAGCGCAGCCGCGGATTTGAGTTTGAAGCTTCAGGTTTCATCAGCCGGAACTGGCAGTTTAATGCGGGCTATAGTTACATTGATGCTATTATTATGGATGATTTCAACCCGGCTTTGATTGGTCAACGGGTGCAGAACACGCCAAAGCACAGTGCCAGTTTGTGGACACGTTATAATTTTGAAACTCAAAAATTGAAGGGCCTGGGTTTTGGTGCAGGTTTACAATATATCGGCACTAAACTTCCATTATACATCAGGGATTTTACTCTACCAGCCTATACCCTTGTTGATGCCGCAGCTTATTATTCGCCGGCCGGCTCAAAGGTGCAGTTGGCCTTAAATGTAAATAACATCTTAAATAAAACCTATTGGGTAGGTGCGCAAAACTACCTGCGTCTTTTCCCGGGCACGCCAAGAAATGTAATGTTTAACGTAACCTATAGAATATAATGTCGGGTAGAATAAGCACTATCGCAAAACAAACATTTAAAGCCGCATTCAACAATAAAGCAACATTAGCCTTAACACTTTTACTGGGCTTATCACTCTGTTTGGCTACTTATGTTGGTTGGCAAAACTTTAAAATGCAAAATAATCAACGGCTCCATTATAAAGCGCTGGTAAGGGCGCAATGGTTAGCTAAACCAGATAAACACCCACACCGGATGGCGCACTATGGCTACCTCGCCTTTCGTGAAAAACATGAACTCAGTTTCTTCGATTTTGGCATAGAAAGTTTTGCAGGGGTATCTATTTTTTTAGAGGCACACAAACAGAATACCGTTAATTTTAGTGAAGCAGGTTTTACAAACGGTATGTTAAGCTTTGGCGAAATCAGTGTGGCCATGGTATTACAATTGTTGGTGCCTTTACTCATTTTCTTTTTAGGTTATAACAGCATATCGGCCGAACGTGAATCAGGCACCTTAAAAATCCTGTTGTGCCAGGACATAAGCTGGAGACAGCTCCTTTGGGGGAAAACTATGGGAATTATCGGCGTGTGCCTCTCTATATTTTTTCCGCTTATCCTGCTCACCATCTTGTTATGGGCATCATTAAGTCATTGGCAAATCAGTATGGATTCAGCCTTACGTCTGTTACTCCTGGTTTTAACTTATGCCATCTATTTTTTCATCATGTCGGCCGTTACGGTTTTGGTTTCTGCCTTTGCCCGCAGTTCTAAATCCGCTTTGATTACCTTATTGGCCTGCTGGATATTTTTTATGGTGATTATGCCACGCATTACCCAGGCGGTTGGGGTAAAGATCCATCCTTCGCCGTCTAAAATAGAGTTTGCCGATGCCATTGCGACAGAAGTTCATCAGCAGGGCGACAGCCATGATCCAAACGACCCACACTACGCGGCCATTAAGGATTCGCTGCTGAAAGCTTACGCCGTAGATGATGTTAAAAAACTTCCTTTTAACTATGGTGGCTATATTATGGCCGAAGGTGAAAAGATCACCTCAAAAATTTACAGTAGCCACCAGAATGAACTGAACAAAATTTTCAAAAAACAGAACAGCATGACTACAATCACGGGTTTTTTAAACCCTTATTTATCGCTGAAAAATATTTCGATGGCTTTAACCGCATCTGATTTTAATACCTACGTCGATTTTCAGCATCAGGCAGAAGCTTACCGCTATCAGCTCGCTCAAAAGATGAATAAGCTACAGATTGAGAAAATCAGCAACATTAAACCTGGGGATGAAGAGAAACCGCTAGCCATTAGTAAGTCCAACTGGGCAGAACAACCCGATTTTAACTATCGTTTTAAAACATTAGATACGGTTCTGTCAAATGAGCTACTAGCGCTGAGTGCCTTAACCTTTTGGTTATTGGTTACGGTTATTTTGCTCCAATATTCAACCAAATGGCTTAAAACGATATAGCAATACGCATGAAAAAAAATAGATATCAGCTCGAATTTAAATTGTTTTTTAGAAGCAGTTCTTCCTGGATTGGCATCTTTGTGCTTCTTATAACAGGTTTTGCCGGCCTGTATTTCGGCAAAACTTTCATTGCCAGGCAAGAAGCTGTAATTGAAAAAGCAGCCATATTGCAAAAGAAAAATACCCTTGAAAATATCGAGCATTTCGGCGATGATATTGGCCTGTTATTTTTCCATAATAAGTTTACACTGGCCAACTCCCCTGATAAATGGGCGGCCTTTGCCAACGGACAGCGTGATATAAACCCCTACTTAATTTCGGTAACCATGTTGGGGCTTGAAGGACAGCTTTATGATACCGATATCAATAATCCGGTCAGCCTGCTGCTGGGCAACATGGATCTTAGTTTCGTATTTATCTTTTTGTTCCCGCTGGTTATTATTGCCTTCACCTACAACCTCCTTTCAGAACAAAAAGAAAGTGGGATATGGTCACTTTTGAGGGCGCAAACCAACCAGTCTTTTAAGGTTATCTGGCAAAAATTTTTAGTTAGGGTTGCGGTGATTTTTAGCGTTGCACTATTGCTATTATTGGTAGCGATGTTTTACCTGGCATTACCGCAAGACGTAACCTTCCTTTCGGTTACCGTACTTATTTTACTCTACCTGAGCTTTTGGTTTGCTGTTTCCTTTTTCTTCATCTCTTTAGGTAAGTCTTCAAATTTTAATGCCTCAGCGCTAATAGCCGTGTGGGTACTGCTCTGCATCGTCATTCCGGCATCATTTAATCTTTTTCTAACGCGAAAATACCCGGTACCTGAAGCCTTGCAAAATGTAATTAACCAACGCGAAGGCTATCATGAAAAATGGGATATGGCTAAAGACGTGACCATGAAACCCTTTTTTAAACATTATCCCCAATTGAAGAAATATCCGTTTCCTGAAAAGAAAACCTTTAGCTGGTATTGGTATTATGCCATGCAGCAAATGGGTGATGACCAGGCATTGGCAAGCAGGCTGTCCATCGAAAAGAAATTGGTCGGCAGGCAGGATTTTACAGAAATTTTTGCCTTTTTCTTTCCTACCGTACAAACGCAGCTTGGGTTAAATAAAATGGCAGGATCAGATCTTACTACACATCTTGAATTTCAACAGGCTGTCAGAAAATACCACGAGCAGATTCGCTTGCATTTTTATCCGGCAATCTTCCTTAATCGAGATGTTAACGATACCGATATTAAAAATTATAAACTGGAAAAATATAACCGTCAACAGATTCCGCGTGTATGGATTAATATGCTTTCGATATCACTGCTCACCATGGTTATGATTGGCGCTACGGTTTTAAATTTGAAAAGATTCAACAGTTAACCTGCTAATAAAAATGTACTTGTAATTTCTTTGGATGATTTATGAATAAAATCGTCCGTTCAACTTGAGCCATCCGTTTTTCCTCGGCGGCGAAATGCCCACCTGTGCGGCGGGCGGGGAGAAATCTACTTATTAAGATTTTAGGCTGCTTTGCACCCGATTATCATTGATAGGCTTCCATAGAAAGTGTCGTCATCCCGACGACTAAAGCGCAGTCTCGAACACCCGGCAGAGAAATCTATCCTGATAGATTTCTCTACTACGTTGCACTCCGCTCGAAATGACGCAAGCTTTATGGAGAAAACAAATGCCGGTAAACTATTGACCAATATACTAATGGCTAATGAACATTACCTCCCTACAGCGGATAAGCAGTTTCACTTTTTGGTTCGGAAAGTACAAAGTAGCTCTGAACAGTCGTAATATTAGGCAGTGTAGCCAGTTTATTCCGTAAAAATTCGTGATAGGCATCCATATCTTTAGTAGCGATACGGAGAATAAAATCATGCGCCCCCGTCATTTGCAGGCATTCCATTACTTCTCCAAACTTAGACACCTCGGTTTCAAATTCGATCAGGGTTTTGGCGGTATGTTCTTTCAGCAGTACATGAGAGAAAGCAATCAGGTTTCTATTAATCTTTTTCCGGTCAAGAATCGCCACCACTCTTTTAATATAACCCTGCTCCTTTAATCGCCTTATACGTTCGTGTATGGTTGCTATCGATTTATGCAGCTTCAAAGAGATTTCTTTATGGGTTAAGGCGGCATCATGCTGCAACAATTTTAATATTTCGATGTCAACCTGATCTAAATCGCCCTGTACCATATACGCTGATGAATGAAAAAAAATATAACAGACCTTAAAAAAAATAGCCTAAACTGAAATAAAAATTAAATAATGATAAAAATAGCAAAAAATTTCCGAAAAAATCGACTTGTATTGATCCAAATCAGAATAATACAGAGTTTTACCGAAATTTAATTAGTTAAAAATTTACTTTAATTGATTTAAAAAATCTCCATGAAAGCATTAACCGCTAATGAATTAACAATTTCCAATATGGGAAAATTTGAACATTTATCACTTCTGGTTGGCAACACCCCAATGCTGGAGCTTACTTATACGTATCGTGGAAGTTTGGGCAAAATTTACGTTAAATGTGAACACTATAACCTAACGGGCAGTATTAAAGACAGGATGGCGCTTTATACCCTCAAAAAAGCTTATGCTGAAGGTAAAATTAAAGCTGGCGACCGGATAGTGGAGGCGACGAGCGGTAATACCGGAATTGCATTTGCAGCAATAGGTAAAGCTTTAGGCCACCCGGTAACCATCATTATGCCCAATTGGCTGAGCAAAGAGCGCATGGATATTATTAAAAGTTTAGGTGCTGAAATTATTTTGGTGAGCAAAGAAGAAGGCGGATTTATCGGTAGCATTAAACTTGCAGAAGAAATGGCCACAAAAGACCCAAATATCTTTTTACCAAAACAGTTTGAAAATATTGCTAATCCGGAAGCACACGAACAGACCACTGGGAAGGAAATCTGGGGGCAACTGCAATTAAAAAACATATCGCCCGATGCTTTTGTTGCAGGCGTAGGCACCGGAGGAACCATTATGGGGGTTGGCAATTTTTTAAGAAAGCAAAATGCTGATATTAAAATACATCCCCTTGAGCCTGCAGAATCACCAACTTTAACTACAGGTTACAAAGTAGGCAGCCACAGAATCCAGGGCATTTCTGATGAGTTTATTCCTGAAATTGTTAAACTGAGTGAACTGGACGAAGTAGTGCAGGTAAACGATGGCGATGCCATATTAATGGCGCAAAAACTGGCAGAAAAACTTGGTTTAGCTGTAGGTATATCATCAGGAGCCAATGTAATAGGCGCCATTAAACAACAGCAAAAAATGGGAACTGACAGTTGTGTAGTCACAATTTTTTCTGATAGCAACAAGAAATATTTAAGTACCGATTTAATGAAGCAGGAACCAGTTAAGGCTGGATACATTACCCCTGAAGTAGATTTTATGGATTACCAGGCCTTTAGCAGATTACAAAACCACCATAACCAATAATTTAATAACCACAACATGAAAAAAATCACCTTTTTGTTATGTGCCGTATGCCTGATTAACCTTGGCGCATATAGCCAGATCTTAAAACCCGTAACCTGGAGTTACGCTGCAAAAAAAACCGGCCCAAATACCGCTACTGTTTTTATTAAAGCTACTATAGACGAGGGCTGGCACCTCTACTCGCAATTTGTTAAAGATGGTGGTCCTGTTAAAACAACTTTTACCTTTCCAACAGCTGCTGCTTACACATTGATTGGCAAAACGATCGAGCCAAAAGCAATAACCAAGTTCGAACCTACTTTCAAAATGGAGGTGAGCTACTTCGAAAAATCTGTCGTTTTTCAACAGAAAGTAAAGCTGAAAGGTAAAACGGCAACCATTAAAGGTAATGTAGAATTTATGGTATGCGACGATAAACAATGTTTGCCGCCAGAACAGGTTGACTTTAGTATTCCTGTAAAATAAGCGCAAACAAGCATATGACATCCTTAAAAAAAATCTGTCTTGGATTGCTGTTCTGTGGTGCCATATCCTTAAACGGATATGCACAAGACAGCTCCGGTACTGATGATCTCACCTTTACAGAGATTAAACCTGAGACGCCTGACAGTATCATCAAAGCAACTGATACAGTTGTTAAAACAGCACCAGCGGCACCAAACAAGGTTGATCAAACTGTTGCACCATCGAAAGAAGAACACAAAACTTTATGGGGTATTTTTATTGCGGGCTTTGTTGGCGGTTTAGCCGCCCTGTTGATGCCTTGCATTTTCCCTATGCTGCCGCTTACGGTAAGTTTTTTCACTAAAGGTTCAGAAAAAGGAAAGGCCTTTCAACGCGCAGCGTTATACGGCTTTTTTATTATTCTCATTTATGTGGTACTGGGCCTTTTGGTTACCGTAATTTTTGGTGCAGATGCCTTAAACAGTTTATCTACCAATGGGATATTTAACTTCTTTTTCTTCTTATTGCTTGTGGCTTTCGCAGCTTCGTTTTTAGGTGCATTCGAAATTACCCTACCCTCGTCATGGGTAAATAAAATGGATGCCAATTCTGATAAAGGAGGCGTAGCGGGCTTATTTTTTATGGCCGGAACGCTGGCCCTGGTATCCTTCTCGTGTACTGGTCCAATTATTGGCACTTTATTGGTACAGGCCGCAACAACCGGCGCCTTATTAGGCCCGGCCGTAGGTATGTTTGGCTTTTCCTTAGCCCTGGCCATCCCTTTTGCCCTGTTCGCCTTATTTCCATCTGCAATGAACAAGCTGCCAAAATCTGGTGGTTGGTTAAACAGTGTTAAAGTTGTGCTTGGCTTTCTTGAACTTGCATTTGCTTTAAAATTTCTAAGTAATGTAGACCTGGCCTACCATTGGGAATGGTTTGACCGCGAAATATTTTTAAGCCTTTGGATTGTTATTTTTGGGATGATGGGCATCTATCTTCTGGGTAAGCTAAGGTTTTCGCATGATAGCCCATTGGCATTTATCTCCGTACCTAGGCTTTTTCTGGCTACCATAGTATTGGCTTTTACCATTTACCTGATCCCGGGCATGTGGGGCGCGCCGTTAAAGAGCATTTCTGCTTTTCTTCCACCGCAGGAAACCCAGGATTTTGATCTGTATACTGCCAGTTTATTAGGCGGAAAACAGACTGCAACAAATGACGGTCCGCATAAATATGCAGACAAATTCCATGCACCTTTAAAGCTGAATGTTTATTTTGATTATGATGAAGGTATGGCCGCAGCAAAAAAGCTGAACAAACCTGTAATGATCGATTTTACCGGCCATGCCTGTGTAAACTGCAGAAAAATGGAAGCAAACGTTTGGCCGGACAAGGATGTATACAAAATGCTAAACAATGATTATGTATTGATCCAGTTATACGTAGATGATAAAACGGAGTTGGCTCCTGCTGATGTAGCAGTTACACCCGAAGGGAAAAAACTTACCACCATCGGTAAAAAATGGAGCGACTTGCAAGCCAGAAAATTCCAATCCAATTCACAGCCGTTTTATGTACTGCTCAATCCAAAAACAGAATCCCTATTGGCACCGCCGCAAGGTGCTGATTATGAAATAGCTAATTACAAAAAATTCTTACTCAGTGGTTTAAACGCTTTCCACTAAACAGATAGAATAAAAGTGTTGAATTTAATTTTAGTTAATGATGTAAAAGGACAGTACCGGATGGTCTGTCCTTTTTTTAATTTAGGCTTTTGAACTGAGCTATCACTACTTTTACATGAACTGCCCGTAGAGTTAAGCGCAGCGTCTCTACGGATTTAGTGATAAGATTAAATCCCATACTCAACTGACAAAAACAAGTCAGAAACACTTTTCCATTAAAAGTCCAAAAAGCCATATTGAAAATTAACGGAGAGATTTTGGAAGAACGATTATCAATTATTTGAATTTGTTAGCGGGCAGCCTGATGAATATCATTTTTTTTATTTACTTTAAACGTGAAAGTTACAGTCTCAAACAAACGTCATAAATACCACATGTACCTCTTAAAAAAAGCTTGCTTTTTCATCGGTTTAGCCGTTTTCACCTATACCGCAAACGCTCAGTCAAAAGCTAATATTCAGGTTAATTTCGATAAGAACATAGCACCTATGCAACCTATTTGGGCCTGGTTCGGATACGATGAACCAAATTATACCTATATGAAAGACGGCCGGAAGTTGCTCACCGAAATCTCAAAGTTTAGTCCGGTTCCGGTGTATGTACGTACGCATAACCTGCTCACATCCGGAGATGGAACCCCTGCTTTAAAATGGGGATCTACCAATGCTTACACCGAAGATTTGCAAGGTAATCCGGTTTATAACTGGAAAATTGTCGATCAGATTTTCGATACTTACGTAAAAAGAGGTATGAAACCTTTGGCGCAGATTGGTTTTATGCCAGAGGCCTTGTCTATCAAACCTTTTCCATACCAGCATAAATGGAAACCTGGCGCACGTTACGACGAAATTTTAACAGGCTGGGCCTACCCGCCCAAAGATTATAAAAAATGGGGCAATCTGGTATATGAATGGGTTAAACATTGTATAGAACGTTATGGTAGGAAGGAGGTAGAAAGCTGGTATTGGGAAGTATGGAATGAACCCGATGGCGCTTACTGGAAAAGTACACAGGCTGAATTCTTTAAACTTTATGATTACGCTGCCGATGGGCTGAAAAGGGCTTTACCCACTGCAAAAATTGGTGGTGCCAATGTAACCGGTGGCGGCACCAGGTTTTTAGACGCTTTTATCAAACATTGCTTAACCGATACCAATTATGTAACTGGTAAAATCGGTTCACCTTTAGATGCTGTATTGTTTCATGCTAAAGGATCACCCCGCGTAGTTGATGGAACTGTTGTAATGAATGTAAGGGCGCAGCTCCGTAATATCGATGCCAATTACAAGATCATCCGTAAATATCCTCAACTTAAAAATATACCTGTTATCATTGGCGAATCTGATCCCGAAGGCTGTGCCGCCTGTGGTATGAGTACCAATCCAGAAAATGCCTACCGCAATGGCACCATGTATTCGAGTTATACTGCAGCTTCTTTTGCCAGGCTTTATGAACTTACAGACAAATATAATATCAACCTATTGGGCGCTGTTACCTGGTCGTTCGAATTTGAAAACCAGCCCTGGTTTGCGGGCTTTCGCGATCTAGCAACCAACGGCGTAGATAAACCTGTATTAAATGTGTTCAGGATGTTTGGCCAGATGAAAGGAAACCGTGTGGAGACCATAAGCAATCGGATGTACAATTTAAATTCCATCCTCGATTCGAGTATCAGAAAAACGCAGACAGATATTGGGGCTTTAGCCACCAAAGCAGATAAAACGGCTGCTGTTATCGTTTGGAATTACCACGATGAAGATAAAACTGGAACGAAAGAAACTGTTTCCATCTCGTTAAATCAACTGCCTGCAAAAACAGTAAACATCACCCAATATCTTATCGATACTGATAATAGCAATGCTTATACCGAATGGAAAAAAATGGGTTCGCCACAAAACCCGGATGCAAAACAGATTGCAACTTTGGAAAAATCCGGTCAGCTTAAAATGATGGGTAAACCCACCAAATTCAATACAGGCAACGGTCTATTTGAGATGGAATTGGCGAGACAGGGAGTAGCTTTTTTAAAGTTGGAGTGGTAAATCGTCCTGTGTTAATCTAATCCCGTGGTCTGTGGCTCACAGACCATTTCCATCTATCAGTTCGATAGTTAATCTGCGTCATTAAATGAGCATGGAATAATAGTTGACGCTCGTCGGTGCGGCAACAGCCAATACAAAAGATTCTTCAGTCCGTTGATAATGACCTGATTTACAGGCTATATTCGTTCTTCCAAACCTGTTTATTACCACTGTAAATCGCTTCGTTGCACATGGCCACACATATAGCCGCCTGGGTGCCGGTATTGATGTTTGATGCCGGTTCTGTTTTTGAAGTGACCGACTTATAAAATTCGTCAAGCGCATAGTTTGTTCCATCTATGGTGGGCTTATCCAAAATCGGGATTCCGCCGTCTTTATTGACCACTATTTTGGTTGCCCCGGTTACGCCATCAACAATACCCAACTCTTTTTTGGTACGCGCTTCAGGGTAAAATAAACCGGTATTGGTCAGCAGAGAAACCGAACCGTTCGTACCTTTTATTTTAAACAGGTAACCATCATGTGCGTTGCCACAAGTAGCCCCAAAGTTACCAATCATACCTTTCTCATCATACCTCAGTATAGCCTGAATGTTATCGTAAGTTTCGCGGCCATCTTTAAAAACATCTATCCCTCCCGAGCCCATAATTTCATCAGGCTGGGTTTCGAAAGCCCAGTTAATAAAATCGATCTGGTGTGAAAGCAGCTCAGCAGCCAAACCACCAGAATACTCCCTATACATTCTCCAATTTATTTTTCGTTCTAAAGCCGGGTCCGGAACTGCCCTGCGCCAGTTACCGTTACGGTCCCAACGACAATCAATCTGGCTAACCTTACCTAAATAACCACTCTGGATCATCTCTTTTACCTTGAAATATAATGGAGAATAACGGTACTGATAACCCACCTGAAAAACCTGATTAGGATGTTTTTTAACCAGTTTCTTAAGTTCGAGTGCCTGGGCAATGTTATAAGTCATGGTTTTTTCCACATACACATGTTTGCCGGCCAGCACTGCATCTTTTGCAATTATAAAATGTTCGCTTAAAGGTGTGGCAATAAAAACTGCGTCGATTGTTTTATCATCTAAAACTTTGCGATAATCTTTTATCGCCCTTGCTTCAGCAGGAACATATTTTTCAGTTTCCTTTAGCCTAAAATCGAGCAGATCGCAGTAGGCTTTAATTTTGTACTTTGCAGACAAAGACTTAATTACCGACAGAACCCCTTTACCGCGATCACCACAACCAATCATGGCCACATTAATAATTTCATCAGCTGCTAAATTGGCAAAACCCTGATTGCCCAAAAGTAATCCAGAACTTATTAGGGCTGATGTTTTAACAAAAGATCGACGATGCATGATATGTTTATATTTTATTTTTTTTAAAATGATGATTTGGAGCGCTAACTACTGCTGCTATTAAAGGCTGGTCCCGCCAATGCTGCAATCTTTTTGTTCCAGGTCCTTACTGTATGATCGAACATGCAACAAAAAGTATTTCCGCGTATGTCGGGGCTAATTACCATCCGTCAGTGCTCATGGGTTTGTTTCAAGGCACAAACGTTAATGATAAACGATTCGGAGCTATCGGATGAGCTAAATAGCCCACAGCGTAACGAGGACTATAAGCGAAAGCGGGACTGCAGGCCGCCATATTGAACCAATGCCCGTTTTCAAATCAAAACTTATAATTTTTTGATCTTAATCGTTCTGAAATCTACTTTGTTACCATGATCCTGCAGTAGGATATGCCCTTTTGGCGCTTCACCAAAATTTTTCCAGTTTTTATACTTGCTCATAGCAACGAGTTTTTTAAACTCTGCTGAACCACGGGTATATTCCAGCACTTTTACACCATTCAAATAATGCTCTACGCGGTTATCCAGATAAACCACTACACGTCCATTGTTCCAGCTGCCGATTGGGCGCAGGTAACGGGCTTCTTTTTTCGAAGTAATCAAATCGTATAAAGAGGCCAAAGTACGGTTTCCATCTCTGCCCAGTTTGGCGTCAGGATGTAATTCATCATCCAAAACCTGGTACTCCAAACCAATGGCCGAACCCGAATTGTTTTCACTTAAAGTAACAAAATATTTCACACCGCTATTGGCTCCGGGCGTCAGCTTAAACTCAAATGATAAGTCAAAAGCAGCATATTCATCCTTCGTTACAATATCTCCTCCATTAGTCGATTCTGCACCTCCTGAAGGTTCAACACTGATGATACCATCCGCAATCTTCCATCCTTTGGAAGGGAAAGCAGTTTTATAGGCACCAACCCAGCCTGCATTGCTTTTACCATCAAATAAAAGTTTATAACCTTCCGATTTTTCGTAAGCAGATAAGGCATTTGGCGTTAAGTTAACGGTGTAAATTCCTTTTGGAAAAGCTTTGGCTTTCAAGCCTTCAGTTTGAATGTTGATATTTTTAAAATAAACTTTCTTGCCATCGTTATCCAGGTTATTGCCAATACCATGAACCTGTAAGCCAATAAAGCCAGATTGATCTAAGGTATCGATCACATAGGCAACGGGCGTTCCGTTTACCCAGGTTTTGGTTTCATTACCAATACATTCTATTCTGTAATGGTTAAACTCATTCTTTTTGTACAATGGTTTGGCCGATGGATTAAGTTCTAAAGGATAAAGCCACAACCTTCTGGCTTCATCATAAATTCCTCCCGTCCATGCACGTGGTGTAGGGTCTATTTCTACCTGCCTGCCAAAAACCAGCCCTTTACCGCCGTTTCCTTCGGGTTTAATATGGCTACGGGTTTGCACACCCGAGTTGGTCGTTTCGCCTTCCAGCTTCACATCCAGCTCTAAAATGAAATCGCCGTATTCTTTTTCGGTAATCAAAAATGAGTTGGGTGTGCCTTTGGTCATCGTTCCCACAATCATTCCATCTTCAACCTTATATGGAGCAGCACCTGCAACGGCTTTCCAGCCGGTAAGCGTTTTACCATCAAATAATGGTTTTGCTTTTTGGGCAGCTGCGGATAAACTGATTAGCGAAAACGCCAGAATACTATATTTTTTAAAATTTAACATGATAGGTTTATGAGATTTTATAGTCTTTAATTATTCCGATGGCTGTTTATTCCAAACTTCTGGAAAACAGTTTGTTTGCCAAAAAATTGCTTCCCCGAACGGTCGGGACAAGCTATCATGCTTCCCCGCAATGACTGCACCTAATATTTAAATACTTTTCCATTTGCCATTACTTCCTGTTTGCCTTCATCGAAAACGGCTTTTGCACCCGTGCGTACAGCAGCATTGGTCATGATATTGGCAATAGAATGTGAATAACCGGCTTCCACAGGCGCATTTGGTGTTTTACGGCTCCGCACACATTCCATCCAGTTGCGCATATGACTGGAGGTTAAGCTATCACCACCCATATTGGCACCGGTTGCAGCTTTAATTGCAGTTTTACTTAAATCAAATTCTGGCAAAAGATTGGCTTTCATTCCCATAGCAGCTGCTTCTTTTTCCCTTAAACCTCCCTTTGGCGATACCTTATTGGTTATGAGGTTGAGTTCACCACCATTCGAGTAATAAACTTCACCTACGTCGCCAACGCTATTCTGCATCCTGGAGGTAAAAGTAACCTGAAAACCATCGGTGGTATCCGGCTGGCCGTAATCAAATACAGCTACCATCGAATCCCAGTTCCTCCTGCCGTCTTTCCAGGTGTAAATGCCTCCGTTTGCCACTACGCTACGCGGGTGTTTTAAATTGGTAAACCAATGCACGGTATCAATCTGGTGGCTCATCCATTGCCCGGGCATTCCTGATGAATAAGGCCAGAATAAACGATATTCCAGGTATTTTCTTGGATCAAAAGCTTCCTTTGGCCGATTGAGTAAAAATCTTTTCCAATCAATATCTTCTTCCTTTAATTTAGCTACCAAATCCGGTCTGCGCCATCTGCCAGGCTGGTTTACATTCCATACCAGATCTACCGCAGTGATGGGCCCGAATTTTCCATCCTGGATAAATTTTGCAGCATTGATATAATTTTCACCGCTCCTTCGTTGGGAGCCAATCTGTACAATCTGCTTGCTGGCTTTAACCGCTTTAAATGCAGCTTTAGCGTCATCCATCGTCTCAGCAAACGGCTTTTCTACATAAGCATCGCAATTGGCTTTTACCGCCTCAATGGTGTGTAGTGCATGTTGAAAATCTGCCGTACTGATAATCACGGCATCCAGATCTTTTGTGGCATAAAGCTCATCATTGTTACGACAGGCTTTAATATCATGGCCGAATTTTTCTTTTAAATGGGCAATTCCTAAATCCCTTCGGTAATTCCAAAGATCGGAAAGACCTACAATATCGAAGTTAAGTTCTTTATTATGGTTCAGAAAGCAAGGCAGAAGCGTATCTTTAAAACGATCAGAAAATCCAACAACACCAACTCGTACCCGATCATTTGCGCCGATAATACGCCCATAACTTTTAGCACTCATACCCATGGTGCCTGCATAGGTTGCTACAGCAAATATTGCTGATTGTTTTATAAATTTTCTTCTGGAATTTTCCATAGAATACAACGGTTTAAATAAGGTTAGATAGATTGCAAGTTAAACGATTTAATGCACGTTTAACAGCATCCAAATTAGCGTTTCTAGTTTAATATAATGCTACGCTTAGGTAACAATTTAGAAAGAAAGGTAGCAAAAGGATGTATTATGGAAAATGAAAGGAAAAAGAAAATCCCTTTTTAAGACCTACAAGGTTTTGAAAACCTTATAGGTCTAAGAAGTTGTAACTAGCCTAAAACCGCTAAACTTTCTTCAATAATTTTGATTTTTGCCTCAGCATCAGCTTTTTTATTTCGCTCGTTGGCAATAATCTCAGGTTTCGCATTCTGCACGAAACGCTCATTGCTCAATTTGGCATTAACTGACTTCAAGAACCCCTGAAGATAAACCAAATCAGCATTTAGGCGTTGGCGCTCAGCCTCAACATCAACATTTTCGGTCAGTGGAATAAAGAATTCATCTTTACCGGCCATAAAAGCTGTTGCACCAACAATTTTATCATTTACAATTTCCGCTTCTGAAACATTGGCCAATTTGAAAACAATGTTTAACCATTTTTCATAATCAAGTTCAGAATTTATTTTGATATTTAAAGGCAAAGCTTCTTTAGGAGAAATCTGTTTCTGGTTCCTTACGTTTCTAATTTCGGCTACAACGGTTTTAATAACCTCTGCATTTTTCAATAATTTCTCATCAAAAGCTCCCACTTTTGGAAACTCAGCAATAATACAGCAATCCATTTCTGCACGATCACCAAACAAATCATCATGCCATAATTCCTCAGTAATGAAAGGCATATTCGGATGCAATAACTTGATGATATTTTCAAAAAAGGCAATCGTAGCTTTGTAACTCTCCCCATCAATCGGCTGTTGGTAAGCCGGTTTAACCATTTCCAAATACCAGGCACAGAAATCATCCCAAACTAACTTATAAGTGATGGTTAGTGCTTCAGATAATCGGTATTGTTTAAAATTGGCTTCAATTTCTACCAATGCCTCATTAAAACGGTTTTCAAACCATAATATAGCCTGAGTATTTGGATTTACCAGGTTTTCATCAACTTCCCACCCCTTTACCAAACGGAACGCATTCCAGATTTTGCTTGCGAAATTACGGCCTTGTTCACAATAGCTTTCATCGAACATCAAATCGTTACCGGCCGGTGATGACATTAACATACCCACACGAACCGCATCGGCACCATATTTTTCAATCAATCCGATCGGATCTGGTGAGTTACCCAACGATTTAGACATTTTACGGCCTAATTTATCGCGTACAATACCGGTTAAGTATACATTTGTAAACGGCTTTTTGCCCATAAACTCATGTCCGGCCATAATCATACGGGCCACCCAGAAGAATAAAATTTCAGGTGCCGTAATCAGATCATTAGTTGGGTAATAGTAATTGATATCTTTATTTTCCGGGTTTTTAAAGCCATCGAAAACAGAAATTGGCCACAACCATGACGAGAACCAGGTATCCATCACATCATCATCCTGCCTTAAAAACGGCTCCAGCTGGTGTTTGAATCCAGCTTTTTCCTCGTTTGAACAATTTTCATCCAGATGTTTTTTCTTCCAGAATTCTTCTAAAGCTTCATCTTTGGTTTTGGCAACCACCCAGTTTCCTTTATCATCATACCAGGCCGGGATTCTTTGTCCCCACCACAGCTGACGGCTGATGTTCCAGTCGCGCACGTTCTCCATCCAGTGACGGTAGGTGTTTTCAAATTTATTCGGAATCAGGTTTACTTCACCGTTCAAAACATCATCCAATGCCGGCTGAGCCATTTCTTTCATCTTCACGAACCATTGCATCGACAGCTTCGGTTCGATCGCGGCATCGGTACGTTCAGAAAAACCTACCTGTGATTTATAATCTTCTACCTTTTCTAAATGACCGGCCTCTTCCAACATTTTGGCAATTTTTTTACGGGCAACAAACCTGTCTTCGCCTACTAAAATTACCGCCAGTTCGTTTAAGGTACCGTCATCATTTAAAATATCGGTAACCGGTAAATTGTGCTTAACACCCAGTTCGTAATCATTCAGATCGTGCGCCGGTGTTACTTTTAAACAACCCGTTCCAAATTCAATATCTACATATTCGTCTTCAATAACCGGAATTTCGTGGTTAACCAAAGGCACAAAAACCTTTTTGCCTTTTAAATGTGCAAAACGTTCATCATTTGGGTTGATACAGATGGCAGCATCGGCCATAATGGTTTCGGGACGCGTTGTAGCAACAGTTAAATATTCAGGCTCATCCTGATTCTTGCTGCTTGATACCTGATATTTAATGTAATATAATTTCTGGTTTACTTCCTTACGGATTACCTCTTCATCAGAAACTGCTGTTTTACCAGCCGGATCCCAGTTCACCATACGGATGCCGCGATAAATCCATCCTTTTTTGTATAAATGAATAAATGAATCGATAACCGCTTCAGAAAGATCCTCCTCCATAGTGAAACGGGTACGGTCCCAATCACAGCTTGCTCCCAATTTCTTTAACTGTTCTAAAATAATACCACCGTACTTCTCTTTCCATTCCCAGGCATATTTCAAAAACTCTTCACGCGAAAGATCTTTTTTATCTATACCCTGCTCTTTTAACATGGCAACCACTTTTGCTTCAGTAGCGATAGAAGCATGATCAGTTCCGGGTACCCAGCAAGCATTTTTACCCTGCATACGGGCTTTGCGGATCAATACATCCTGAATGGTGTTGTTGAGCATATGCCCCATATGAAGTACACCTGTGACGTTTGGTGGCGGAATGACGATGGTGTAAGGTTCGCGCTCATCAGGTTCTGAGTGGAAAAACTTTTTAGATAGCCAATAGCTATACCATTTATCTTCTGTTTCTGCAGGATTGTACTTGGTGGAAATGCTCATGAAAATTGTTATAAAAGCCCAAAAATAGCTAATTAAGCTGAAAGCCCAAAGCTTAGGTAAGCGGAAAACTGAAAGACTAACGCAGACAAACTTTGGATAAGTTTATGTAGAAGATAAGGGTGTTAAATTGCAGGCCTGCCCTGCTTTTGGTTTGCAGGTCAAACGTGAAGCCGGAAGCTATCACGTCAATCAGGGTTAGAAAAACTGGTTCGTTCAAGACAAGGACCATAATGAAGTTTTATTGAACCCTTATTCTACGTCATCAAAAACATCATCTAGCGCAAGTTCAAAACCAGGTAATACAGTTGATGTAATTTTCTCACTTAGTGTAAATATTTTTGAGGGCTCAAATTTACCAATTTCATTTAAGGTATAGATCAAAATACTTTTATCTCCCTGGCTCACTACCCAATATTCTTTCACACCAGATTCTTCGTAAACATGGTATTTATTCAGCAGTTCCATTTTGGTATTTCCGGGAGATAAAACCTCGACAACCAGATCGGGTGCACCGATACAACCACGAGCATCAATTTTGTTTTTATCGCAGATTACACAGATGTCTGGTTGCAAAACGGTAAAAATAGCTTGATCATTGCGACTTTCCTTTGGAAAACGAACATCGAATGGTGACAGGTAAACTTTACAAGGTTGCTTTTTTAAAAATTTCCGAGCTTGAGAAATATGTTACCAACAATTTCCTGATGAACGCTCGAAGGCGCAGGACTCATCTTAAAGATTTTACCTTTAATCAGTTCTACTCTTTCGGGAAAAAGCCAATTTAAATAATTAGAATAACTATAGGTTAACGATGCATCAAGTTCATTGAAATGCCTAACAGGCTCATCATCTTTTAAAACAGGATATAGAACAGGTTCAGACATACTCAAATATACTAATTTTTATAGCAATTTGATTTTATATTTTTCAACATATCTCATTCAATGCCAACGAGTTTTCATTTATCAACCAGTAGTATCATGAATTAATAAAAAAATGTTTTATTCTAAACACAGTTAGCCGTTTAACCAATTTAAACAATTAACCCATCAAAAAAACTTCATTTTCTGAATTCTCACGGCGTTTAAAATCGCCAGGAGTGCCACACCAACATCGGCAAAAACAGCCTCCCACATGGTAGCTATTCCGCCTGCACCTAAAATTAAAACAATTGCTTTCACGGTAAATGCCAATATGATATTCTGGATCACTACATTTTTCGTGGCTTTACCTATTTTAACAGCGGTCGCAATTTTAGAAGGTTGATCAGTTTGAATGACTACATCTGCCGTTTCGATAGCCGCATCACTACCCATTGCACCCATGGCCATACCGATATCGCTGAGCGCCAATACCGGTGTATCGTTAATTCCATCGCCCACAAAAGCCACAACCTTGCTTTTATCGCTTTTAATTTCTTCCAGTCTGGCAACTTTATCTTCGGGCAATAAATCTCCGAAATAAGTATCGATTCCCAAACTTTCGGCAACTTTTCTAACGATTGAGGTTTTATCGCCACTTAACATCACCACCTGTTTTATTCCGTTTTCGTGAAGCTGTTTGATGGCATCGGCAGCATCTTCTTTTATTTCATCTGCAATTAAAACATAACCCACGTATTTCTGGTCGATAGCAACCACAACGATACTTTCTTCTATCGAAGTAATTTTAGGCTCAAAATCAATATTGAATTTTTCCAGAAGTTTAGCATTACCTGTCAGAACCTCTTTGCCATTAACCAAACCCTTTAAACCCATCCCGGCAATTTCCTCGATATTTTCAGCTGGATGTATTTCTCTCTGGCCAGCATATGCTACAATAGCTTTCGCAATTGGATGGGTAGATTTCGCTTCTACAGCCGTTAGTAAGCTTAAAAAATATTTTTCATCTATACTGCTTTCTACTTTCTGGACATTAAAAACACCTTTTGTTAAGGTGCCCGTTTTATCCATCACAACAGTATTAAGCTTAGTAATTAAATCAAGAAAATTTGAGCCTTTAAAAAGAATACCATTTGCTGATGCTGCACCAATTCCTCCAAAATAACCCAGTGGAATAGAAATCACCAGCGCACATGGACAAGATATAACCAGAAAAACCAACGAACGATACAACCAGGTTTGGAAGTGGTATTCACTTCCCAAAACCAAAATTGGAAGAGTGATCAGCGCAAGGGCCAAACAGAAAACAATCGGCGTATATATCTTCGCAAATTTGCGGATGAAGAGTTCGGTTTTGGCTTTACGTGTAGTGGCATTCTGAACCATTTCCAAAATGCGCGACAATGCACTGTCGGCAAAAGCTTTGGTAACTTTAACTTCAATTACCTTCTCTAAATTAAGCATTCCGGCCAAAACCGATTCGCCTTTAACAATGGTGCGGGGCTTGCTCTCCCCCGTTAAGGCAGCAGTATTGAAACTGCTTTTATCGTTGATCAATTCGCCATCCAACGGCGTTTTCTCACCAGCCCTTATCTGTATCGTTTCACCAATTTCTACTTTTTCGGGATCAACATCTTCATATTTTCCATTTCGGAATACATGCGCCACTTCTGCTCTGACATCAAGCAATGCTTTGATATTTCTTTTTGCGCGGTTTACCGCAGCCATTTGAAACAGCTCGCCAATAGTATAGAAAAGCATAACCGTTACGCCTTCAGGATACTCGCCTATAGCAAAAGCACCGATAGTGGCAATAGACATTAAAGAGAACTCGGTAAAAAAATCTTTGGCCTTAAATGTTTCCCAAACTTCGCGTAAAACCGGAACACCTACGGGTAAATAAGCCACAATGTACCAGTAAGGACGAATGACTTGAAATGCCGGCAAATTGAAAAGGTTATCAAACGCAATTCCAACCAGCAGCATAACCAATGTTACAATAGCTGGCAAATATGTTTTAAAGACTGATGGATCACCTCCATGATCATGGTTATGCCCGTTCCCCTCTTCGTGTGCATGATCATCATGATGTGCATGTTTTGATTCGGCATTTTCTTTACTGCTGCAACAGCTATCTTCTTTATCATGTGAGTGGGTCATTATATATTGTATCTAGTGCATTACCTTCTTAATTACTTACTAAACTTTAAAACTTCAAAAAACATGCTAAGTTTAATCAGTATTTCAAATTTATGGAAAATAATAGGTTTTATTCTGAATCATTCTAGATAGCAATATTTTTTACAAGCGCACAATAAATTTTGTTAAAAAATGTTAATAGTGATATAAAGATTTAAAATCATGAAATCTATCAAAATTCCTTTTTCAGCTTCCGACTTGATCAGACGTCTTGGCTTGGCAAAAATTTATTACTGGTTTAACAAGTAATATTCTTAATATATTACACCAGTATCAATTAGTATTTCCTAAATTTCGCATCATTATTAACTTATTAAGCGAATGAAATACCAAAATTTGAAAAGATATTTTGCGGCGCTGGGTATAATCGCTGCTGGCTTTTCTGCAAATGCACAAACGAAAAAATTTATCGACCCTGCTAATATGGATTTATCCGTTAAACCAGGCGACGATTTCTACACCTACGCGAGTGGTACGTGGATAAAAAACAATCCGGTTCCTGCTAAAGAAACGCGCTGGGGTTCATTTAACGAACTCCGCGATTTTAATATCAATGCCGTTAAATCTTTAGTGGAAGATGCAGCTGCCGATAAATCTGCTCCTGCAGGTTCGGTTAAGCGTAGAGTTGGCGATTTTTATACAGCCGCCATGGATAGTGCGACCATTGAAAAATTGGGTTATACACCTATCAAAGCCGATTTAGCCAAAATCAAGCAAATTAAAAATATACAGGATGTGCTTGATCAGGTGGCCTACATGCGCACCAATGGTTTGGGCGGCGGAATGTTTGGTTTGGGTGTTGGCCAGGACCGCAAGAATGTGAACAAATACATGGTGAATATCAGTCAGGGTGGTACAACACTTCCAGACCGTGATTATTACCTTAAAGATGATCCGCGAAGTGTGAAGATCCGCGATGCTTACAACACCTATATGGTGACTTTGTTTACCTTAACAGGAAGTGCAGCTGAAGAAGCCAGACAAAAAGCAGCAACCGTTTATAAAATTGAAAAGCAATTTGCTGAAGCGCAGATGAGCCGTTTGGAAATGCGCGATCCTTATGCTACCTATAACAAGCTTACCGTTGCAGAACTGAACAAAAAAACGCCTGACATTAACTGGACGACCTATTTACCCAAATTCAAAATCAAAAATCAAGATACTGTTCTGGTTTCATCGCCTAAATTTATGGCAAGCCTGGATGGAATGTTGAAATCAATTCCTGTTGAAGATTGGAAAACCTATTTAGAATGGAATATTTTAAAAGGTTCAGCTTCTAGTTTAAGTTCTCCGTTTGTAAAGGCAAGTTTTGCTTTTACACAGGCTCAAACCGGTCAGAAAGTGCAAACGCCGCGTTGGCAACGCATGTCATCTCTAACAGATGGCACCATTGGCGAATTATTAGGCCAGCTTTATGTAGCTAAATATTTTAAGCCGGAAGCTAAAGAACGCATGAACCAGATGATCGTAAACCTGCGTAAAGCATTCGAAATCAGAATTAAAGGTTTAGAATGGATGAGTCCTGAAACCAAACAAAAGGCCTTAGCTAAATTAAATGCATTTACACCCAAAGTGGGTTATCCCGAAAAATGGAAAAACTACGATGGTTTAGTGATTAATAAAGATACTTATTTCCAGAATTTACGCAATGCAAGCGTTTGGGGTTATAATGAAATGGTTAACCAGTTAGGTAAACCGGTTGATCGTAAACGCTTTGGAATGACACCTCCAACGGTTAATGCCTACTACAGCCCTACATTGAACGAAATTGTTTTCCCAGCGGGTATTTTACAGTTCCCTTTCTTCGACCCAAATGCTGACGATGCCGTTAACTATGGTGGTATCGGTGCGGTAATTGGTCATGAAATGAGTCATGGCTTTGATGACAGCGGTAGCCAATATGATGCCGCCGGCAACTTAAAAAACTGGTGGACAGCTGAAGACAAAGCTAAATTTGATGCTAAAACCAAAGCTTTGGGGGAGCAGTTTGACGCCTATACGGTGTTAGATACGGTTCATGTAATCGGTAAGTTAACCATGGGCGAAAACATTGGCGATTTAGGCGGGTTAAATGCTGCTTACACTGCTTTTAAAATGACCAAACAAGGTCAAAGTAATGAAAAAATCGATGGTTTTACACCAGATCAGCGTTTCTTCTTGGCCTGGGCGCAGGTATGGAGGGGTAATATTTTACCTGAAAGTGCAGCCCAGTTAATTAAAACAGATCCGCATTCTCCAGGCCCTTACCGTACCATTGGTGCGCCTGTAAATATGGATGCCTGGTATGAAGCTTTTGATGTTAAACCTGGCGATAAACTATACAAAAAACCTGAAGATAGAATCAGAATGTGGTAGATTTGAGGCTGGAAGGTGGAGGGTGTAAGGCTTTTTAGTTCGATCATTTAATAGAGGTTGAAAGTCGAATTTATAAGACTCAATCCCCCTCAACTTTAAAATTTACATTATCATAAATTTAATATTATAAGCGTCCTGATTATTTCGGGACGCTTTTTTTCAGATGCGGTGCAAGGTCTTCCCATCCCCATTCCCGCCTTGGTTCGTATCCCCGCGAAACAATAACTAATCAACATCCACCTCAATCAAAAATTAATCCTACTCCTTTAAACAATTCTTAATTATCATCCTATCTTTGAAAAATATAAGTGCCTTATCTATGAAAAGTCCAATTTCCTACCTCTTTATCTTTGCGTTATCCTTATTTTCCCTCTCAGGTTTTGCCCAGGAAAATAACATGATCAGTATTGAAAAATTAATCAACAAAACAGATCCTGCATGGCCACTGGTAAAAAAATGGATTGAATCTGCAAAAAACAAGGTAGAGGTTCTGCCCGTTGATTCTGCAAAGGCGAAGGAGGTTTTGTATCACTCGCAAATGACAACCTATGCCACACTTGGTTCGGTAATTTACAATACGGGAGGCATTATGGTAGATAACGGCTGGATTAGAATTTTAGGCTCCGGCAGCGAAAGATTAAACAGAAACATAGCCGATTGGAACAAAGGGAAAACCTTAAAGGAGTATGGCGATAACATTCCCTACCTCTTAATTGCTGATGATGCAGTAGGCGGTTTTTTTGCCATCAACTACGGCGGTTTGGGCAAAGACATTAAAAATGTGTATTATCTTGAGCCCAATACTTTAACCTGGCAACCACTTGGAGCTGGTTATGGGGAGTTTCTCGTTTTTTGCTTTGACAGTGATCTTTCCAAATTTTACAAGGGATTACGCTGGAGCAGCTGGAATCAATTCATTGCCAATTTGGATGGAACCAAAACCTATAGCTTCCGTCCTTATTTATGGGAAGAAGGTACAGACATTGATAAATGCACGCGAAAACTGGTTGGTATTGAAGAAATGTACCGTTTTAATATTATGAAGTCGAAAGAACTGAATGCAGATAAAGGCATAAAAAAAGATGAAACAACAAAAGAAGAAACTAAGGGCGAACAATAATTTCCAGTCGATTTAAAGCATAATCCTGCACCTAAAGCACGTGAAAGATACCTTAGCATAAAAATTAAGCGTACTTTGCCTGTGTTTTCCTTGGTAATTTGGCTAACACCATCGCTCTTGAATCGGCGACCCTTCTTTTTAGCTCATTATCGTTCAATACTTCCAAATTCTCGATCTGGATCCATTGCCGCTTTGCCATATGATAAGCTTGTGAAATGCCGTATCTGGCAGAGAGTTCGTCAAATTCATCCGGATCACATTTGATAGAAAAACGATTCCCCTCATCAATAGCGATAATGACATAAATTTTTTCTTCTATCATAAAACACAAATGCTCCCATTTCATGCCTTCGGTAGTACCGGGTAAACTTAAACAATACTCTCTGAACGATTCGATATCCATATTTGCGAAGGTTTAGGGTTTAGGCTTTAGGGTAAGATCAAAGCTAATCACAAAAGATTAAAAGTTAAAGACCAAAGATATAATTAGCAAGGCACAAGTAGCGAGATACAAGTATCAGGCTGAAAGTATAAAGACAGATATGATCTTTAATTAATTCTTGATCATCGAATTGCTAATTGATCCTGGAAATCCAAAAATCCTATCCATCCTGTTCCTATATTTGCACCATTACCTTCAAAAATAAAATAATCCAAGCCATGAATATTATAACGCCTACTGCCGACGGTTCCAATACACTTTATAACGAAACCATAGGCGAACATTACCACAGTAAACATGGTGCACTGCAGGAAAGCAAACATGTGTTTATTGATGCAGGTTTGAAATTTGCTTCCGCCAACCAAGATGAAATTTCCATTTTAGAGGTTGGTTTCGGCACGGGATTAAATTTTATTTTAAGTTTCGAATATTGTGCAGAAAACAATATAAAACTGAATTATACCAGTATTGAAGCTTTTCCGCTGACTACAACAATAATTGAGCAAACAGGTTATGCAGCATATGTTGCTGAAGAAATATGGACCAGGTTTATTTCCAACTACCCAGAAGCATTAAAAGGCCCTCAAAAACTATCACCACTTTGCACATTAGAAATTCCGCATACTACATTGGCCGAATACCGCGGCAATAAAAAATTTGACCTGATTTATTACGATGCATTTTCGGTACAGCACCAACCCGAAATGTGGAGTGATGAAATTATTGCACATGCCTGCAGTTTCTTGAAACCTGGAGGAACTTTTATTACCTACGCCATTACGGGAAAATTAAAAAGAGCGGTTAAAGCCTGCGGATTTAACATAGAAAAATTGCCTGGCGCCCCCGGAAAAAGAGAGATGCTTAGAGCAGTTAAAGGGATGTAAAAATGGGAAATGGATGATGAAAATTCAGGATGTAAAATGGACGATGTAAAATGGATGATGGATGTGGAAAAAGTTCGGGATCAGAAAGTCTGGCGATGGCATTGCATAAGAAAAGTCTCCCAATTTATGCCCTCTGCGCCTTACTCTTTGTGTCTTCATGCCCTGAGATAAATTCGTGCACAACAAAAACAGCCATCCAACTCCGTGTGCTCTGCGCCTTTCTCTTTGCGCACTCTGCGGTTAATCTACAACATCATTTTACATAATTTAGCGCACCTGCCAAACCAGTACAATCTAAATTTGTTGGATTAACATTAACATTCGTATCATGGAAAAAAGAATTTTAGGCAAAACAGATTTAAATATTGCACCAATTGTATTCGGAGGAAATGTTTTTGGCTGGACGATTGATGAAAAGAAATCATTTGAAATATTAAACCAATTTGCGGAAAATGGTTTCAATTTTATTGACACGGCAGATGTATATTCCCGTTGGGTACCTGGAAATAATGGAGGTGAATCGGAAACAATTATTGGTAACTGGCTGAAAAAACAAAACAAACGCCATGAAATTATTATCGCAACCAAAGTAGGTTCAGATATGGGACAAGGTAAATCATTAAAGAAAGATTATATCATCAATCAGGTAGAACATTCTTTATCACGCTTGCAAACCGATTATATCGATCTTTATTTTTCTCATTTTGATGATGAAAGCACCCCTGTTGAAGAAACCTTAAATGCGTACGAAACTTTAATCAAGGCAGGCAAAGTCCGCTGGATCGGTGCTTCAAATTTTTCTGCCGATCGACTTAGGGAATCTTTAATTTATGCTACCGAAAATGGCTTGCCCCGTTATGAAGTCTACCAACCAGGGTATAACCTTTATGATAGAGCGGACTTTGAGCAGGAACACGAAAAAATCTGCCTGGATTATAATTTGGGTGTTGTGGTTTATTATTCGCTTGCCAGTGGTTTCCTAACCGGCAAATACCGCAGCGAAAGCGATCTGAACAAAAGCCAGCGTGGCGGGGGCGTAAAAAAATTCCTGAATGAACGTGGTTTTAAAATTTTAGCAGCCCTTGATCAGGTTGCAGCGCAACATCAGGTGGAGCCGGCTTCTGTAGCCTTGGCCTGGTTAATCAACCACCCTTCGGTTACTGCCCCAATTGCAAGTGTTACTGATTTAAACCAACTAAAATCGTTTACTGAAGCTGCTAATTTGAAATTGTCAGCAGAAGAAATTTCTCATTTAGATCAAGCCAGTAGTTATTAAAATAATCTCTTATATTTAAATGCCCGATTAATGAAACAATTATTCGGGCATTTTGTATTAAACAGGATTTTTAATAGATATGAAAGAAAAACTATCTTTTTTACCCAAACTGGCACTGGTTCTCTTCTGTTTAATCAGTTTAACCTACATTGCCATTTTAGGCCACTCTTTGCTGGCCCCTTTACTTTTTTCTTTTTTAATGGCAATCTTACTATTACCGGTAGGTAATTTTTTGGAGCACCGTTTAAAATTCAAAAGGAGTTTGTCAACCTTGCTATCAGTGATTCTGATGATTGCTGTTATTGGCGGAATTGTATACTTTTTTGGCAATCAACTCAGCGATTTATGGGCAGATTGGCCGTTACTTAAAGAGAAAGCAAACGTTTCCTATCACGAACTGCAAAAATGGATTTCGCATACTTTCGGCATAAATTCTCAGAAACAGCTCAGTTATTTAAACGATAGCACGGAAAAAGCTTTGGCTACCAGTGCTGCAATTGTGGCTACAACCCTATCAACCTTATCTTCTACCCTATTGTTCTTAGGTTTCACATTACTATTCACCTTCTTTATTTTAAACTACCGCAGGGTATTATTTACGTTCTTAACTTCTGTTTTTAGCGAAGAACATAAAGAAAAAGTCGCAGAAATTGTGAGCCAGATTCAGTACATCATTAAAAAATACATTATAGGTTTGTTCTTGCAAATGCTTATTGTTACGGTATTAATGATTACGGTGCTGAGTTTATTAGGCGTTAAATACGCTGTTCTATTGGGATTGGTGGCAGGCATTTTTAATGTGGTTCCTTATTTGGGAATATTCTTTGCCTTACTGGTAAGCTGCCTGATCACTTTCGCTACCGCAGGTGCTGGTAAAGTATTGCTGGTCTTAATCGCTTATCTTGGGGTGCATGCTATAGATGGAAATGTACTGATGCCGTTAGTAGTAGGTTCTAAAGTAAAAATAAATGCTTTATTTGCTTTTATCGGTATCGTTGTTGGCGAAATGATCTGGGGTATCTCAGGCATGTTTTTATGTATTCCATATTTGGCCATCTTAAAAATAATTTTTGATAGAGTAGATGGATTAAAACCCTGGGGCATATTAATGGGAGAAGAACACAGGCCCGATAAAAAGAAACGGGTTTACCGGATTACAAAAAAGATTAAATTAGAAGAAAAAGATTAAAATGGCCGAAAACAGATCGCCTCATATTTTAAGCACTTCTGCCAATCTCCTGGGTATTTGCTTCATTGTACTCACGTCTTTGAAAAAACTCGCACTCAACGATGGCTCCCTGATTGACGAATTTGCCGTAGCTGCGGTAATGTTTTTTATGACCAGCTGCATCTTATCTTTTATCTCGATGAGACGACAAAAAACAACAAGCCAGCGGATGGAAAAGGCCGCCGACTTCATCTTCTTATCCGGCCTTTTGGTATTGTTTGTTGCTACAATACTGATTGCATTTAATTTAATAAAGTAAATCGGTCGAATTAATGAAACCCCTATTTGTCCTGGTAATCGTTTATATTGCGCTGATGGCTTTTGGCCAACACACTACCTTTGATAAAGGAGATATTTTTGCAGGTAATATGGCAATGGCTGCAATGCTGGTATTTACTGCTGCTGGCCATTTCAAATTTAAAACCAGTATGGCAGCCATGGTTCCACTATTCATTCCCAAAAAAGTGGAACTTGTAATGCTAACAGGAATTCTGGAAATCTTATTTGCAATCGGATTGGCGATACCAAGCACCAGGCATTTTACCGGAATAGCATTGATTATTTTTTACATAGCCATTCTACCTGCAAATATTTATGCAGCCAGACACCGCATCAATTACGAAAATTTATATAAGCCAGGCCCCGGACCAAGATATTTATGGTTCAGAATTCCTTTTCAGTTTTTCTTAATCGCCTGGGTTTGGTACTTTAGCGTTCGATAAATCTATTTCAACCATAAAACATGCCTAACAATCCAATTCCAGCAAGCGCCAATAATCCAGCTGACGCCTTCACACGTTTACTTACCGTTTTAAATACCTTGCGCACGCAATGCCCCTGGGATAAAAAGCAGACCATGGAAACACTGCGCCATTTAACTATTGAGGAAACTTATGAGTTAAGCGATGCCATTTTAGACGGCGATTTAGACGAAATTAAAAAGGAACTTGGCGATGTGATGATGCACCTCGTTTTTTATGCCAGAATTGCTTCAGAAACCAACGATTTTGACATTACTGATGTTTTAAACGGCGTTTGCGATAAACTGGTAAACCGCCACCCGCATATTTATGGAGATATTGAAGTAGAGAATGAAGAAGATGTTAAACGCAACTGGGAACAGATTAAACTAAAAGAAGGCAACAAATCGGTATTGGCCGGTGTACCCTCTTCACTGCCCGCATTGGTTAAAGCTGCCCGTATTCAGGAAAAAGCACGTGGAGTAGGCTTTGATTGGGAAGATAAAAACCAGGTATGGGAAAAAGTAGAGGAGGAATTGCAGGAGTTTAAAACTGAATTTAATGTAGCAGACAATACGGCAATCGATATCGAAAAAGCTGAGTCAGAATTTGGCGATGTATTATTCTCATTAATCAATTATGCCCGTTTTATCAATATCAATCCGGAGAATGCATTAGAAAAAACCAATAAAAAATTTATCAAACGTTTCCAATACCTGGAAAATAAAGCAAAGGAAAACGGAAAGGCCTTAGACGATATGACACTTGCAGAAATGGATGTATATTGGAACGAAGCGAAGAAGATATAGCTAAAAGAAGCTAATTCGCAAATTTAATATAAATTTTGCGAATCGATTCGCAAAATTTATATTAAATTTGCGATTATGATTTCAAGAGCAATAGCTGATTCTATACAAAAACGCCTGAAAGATGAAAAGGCAATTATCCTTTTAGGTCCAAGGCAAGTTGGAAAAAGCACGCTTCTACAACAACTATTATCTAAATTTACCAAGCCGGTAATGTGGTGGAATGGCGACGATGCCGACATCAGAACTATACTTTCAAATACCACCGCTACCTCATTACGCTCTCTTTTAGGGAAATCGAGAACACTGATTATTGATGAAGCGCAGCGAATTGAAAACATTGGCCTATCGATTAAACTAATGATCGATCAGCTTAAGGATGTTAAAGTAATAGCTACAGGCTCATCAGCTTTCGAGTTAGCGAATCACATCAATGAACCGCTTACCGGCAGGAAATGGGAATACAATCTATTTCCTTTTTCGTTCGGAGAAATGGTGGAGGAACATGGCTTACTTACAGAAAAACGATTACTTGATCACCGACTGGTTTACGGATACTATCCAGAAATTGTTAACAACCCAGGGGAAGAAGAAATACGACTGAAACAATTATCAGATAGTTATTTATATAAAGATTTACTGATCTGGGAGAAAATACAAAAGCCAGATAAAATGGAAAAATTAATTCAGGCATTGGCTTTCCAGGTAGGAAACGAAGTATCTTATAACGAGTTAGGACAGTTAGCGGGGCTGGACAATCAAACTACCGAAAAATACATCGATCTGCTCGAAAAGGCATTCATTGTTTTCAGGCTAGGCTCTTTAAGCAGAAATTTAAGGAATGAATTAAAGAAAAGCAGGAAAATCTATTTTTACGATAATGGAATCAGAAATGCTGTTATCAATCAATTTAATCCGGCTGTATTACGACAGGATATTGGTGCACTTTGGGAAAATTTTGTGATTAGTGAACGGGTTAAGTTTCTTGCTTACAAACAGATCAACTGCAACCAATACTTTTGGCGTACGCATGCGCAGCAGGAAATAGATTATATTGAAGAAAGAAATGGTTTAATGAATGCTTATGAAATGAAGTGGAACCCGAAGGCCAGGGCAAAATTTCCAAAAGCCTTTTTAGATGCTTATGCTGGTGCGGAAACCAGGGTCATAACACCCGATAACCTGAATGAATTTTTATCATGAGTAAAAATCCCCGTCAACATAATACCATTTACCATCTTCTAACCTGAAGTTAGATTTTTCATGCAACACTTCGGTCTGATTTTTTTTGTTCAGATAGTAGGCCTTAAACTCTACCACATCAAAAGTGGAAAAAACAATCTCGAGCTTTAGCCATCTGGTATTTTTCGCGCTGCTTAAATAATCACTTTTAGAATGATTTTTTCTTTTACTGCGATGCGTAGTTTCATAAAGATAATCTGCATCAGCGACTACAAAGGCCGAATATCTGGAACGCATCAAAGCCTCGGCAGTTGGCGCTGTTTTCGTTTTTAAGTGATAAGGCTGGCAACATTGCTGAAAAGTTATTCCACTTCCACAAGGACAGTTTATTGAATCCATATTAAAATTTACAGCACAAAAGTATCATTTAATATTCCTGCTGCTAAAATTTCCGTAAAATTGCAGCAGAATAATGAGGTATTTCTTTCATATTGCCTATCAAGGCCAGCACTACAATGGGTGGCAAAAACAACCTGGTATAAAAAGCGTTCAGGAAGTTATAGAACAAACCCTGTCGAAGATTTTAAAATCGCCAATTGCCATTAACGGTTGCGGCCGTACTGATGCACACGTGCATGCCAGTCAGTTTTTCTTCCATGCTGATATCGAAAAAGAGGTTAATTCCAATCTGATTTACATTTTGAATAAAGCTTTACCTTCCAATATCGCCGTGTTCGACATTATCAAAATGGAAGGCAAGCCACATGCCCGGTTTGATGCAGTACAGCGTAAATATGACTATTTCGTCCATACCTACAAAGATCCTTTTTTGACTAACCAAAGTTCTTTTTATCTATTAAACGATTTAGATTTTGATAAAATGAGAGCTGTGGTAAAATTATTACCTCAATATAAAGACTACAGGGCTTTTTGTACGCATCCGGATAAATATGAACATACCATCTGCAACGTAATGGAAGCCGATTTATTTGTAAACCCAAAGGGCGACAGATTAAGGTTTCATATTGCCAGCAACCGCTTTTTGGGTAAAATGATCCGCTTGATTATGGGCAAAATCCTGATGGTAGGCAAAGGACAGCTCAGTTTTGATGAGTTTGAAAGCGAACTCATTACACTTAAACCTTCCAAAATATCATTACCTGCCCATCCTACCGGCCTATATCTTTCCAAAGTTACTTATCCTTATCTAAACCTCGAACCACGGACTGAATTTATCCACAGTACACAAGGTACAGAATGGATTTCGATTTAAGTGTAGCGTTTTTATTATCAACTCCGTTTAAGGGGTATGAATGTCCAAATCTGTATTGTCCTTTTCATCCTCATTCTATCTTTAGGCTCAAAAAAAACACCAATGTAGATGTTTTTGGAGTGGAGTATCGATGGTGACCATGTTTGCCCTGAAATCAGCCGGTTGCATTATGGGATGGAAATTCAATATTACACCAGATGCCAATTTACAAACCATTGAAAGGAACACATATTTTCAAATATGACCTTGTCGATTTTAGGATATCAGTGTATGGGCAGCATGTTTTGACTGGAATATGATTTGAGACGAAGTTCTTCATCAGAAATGGAATATTGCACAAGCCATAAAGGTGTGAGTAAGCAAGGGCATAGTTTAGGTTGCTTGGGCATCGGGAAATGATCTGTCCGGTGTCCCAAGTTTTTTATTTAAACCGGATTGCCTTAAGTGGCGAAACCTTACTCACCAGCAACGAAGGAATAATCAAAACGGCTAAACACACCACTACCGTAACGATATTAAGCAACAGCACATCAATAAAATGAAACTCTATGGGTGCATAAGCTAAAAAGTATGAGGCCTGGTTAAGCTTAAAAATGTGCGTAGACTGCTGTAAGAACCCAAGACCTAAGCCCAGGATATTCCCTAGTAACAATCCTATTCCGATTAAATAAGCCGCATTGTAAAGGAAAACTTTCATAATGCTCCAGTTGCTTGCCCCGAACGACTTTAACATCCCGATCATGTTGGTCTTTTCCAGAATCATAATCAACAAGGCTGTAATCATATTAATTACACCTACTATGAGCATCAGGATCAATAATACTTTGGTATTTACATCAAGAAGACCTAACCAGGTAAAAATATTAGGAAAATTTTCTTCAATGGAATACGAGCGTAAACTACGTGGGAGACTTTCATAAATATGATCGGAAATGGGTTTAAGTTTGCTGAAATCCTTAATCCTGATTTCTACGCCACCAATTTCATTAGCTTTCCAGTTATTCAGGCGTTTAATGATATTCAGATTGCCCAGTACAAAGCCCTTATCAATATCTTCAACGCCAATATCGTATATACCTACAATTTTAAATTTACGCGGGCGTAACTGGTTTTGAACAAAGTACATGATAAAATCATCACCTGTTTTAAGTTTTAACCGGTTAGCTGTGTATTTCGAAATCAGTAGTTCTTGCATGGCCGCCGTACTATCAGAAAAATCGATAATGGTGCCGCTGATAATATGCTGTTTAATGTAATCCCATTTATAGCTTTTATCTATCCCCTTAAAGTTTATGCCCTCAATTTCATTATTGGCCGATAGAATACCAGGTTTTGTAGCAAAAGGGTAATAATATTCAATATCGGGATTGTTTTTGAGCGTCTTTTCCGTTTCCCGATCTAAAATAAAGGGAGAATGCTCAAAAGAATTATTCAGATCGTATCGGGTAATTTGTATATCGCCTAAATATCCCCTCACTTTATCCTGAATTTCAGTTTTAAAGCCCTTTATAATGGCTATGGAAAGAATCATAACAGCCAGGCTCAACATCACGCCTGCTATTGCAATACGTACAATGAGTTTTGAGAAGGTACGTTCAGATCTAATGGCTATCCGCCCTGCTATGAAATATTCGAAATTCAATTTAATCGGTTTGTATTAACAAAAATGCTCAATTCCTTTTTAAAAATGGCATTTTCGAAAATAAATAACCAACTTTAAATATCAATCGTTAACTTTTAAAAAGAAAACGCCAATAGCATAATTAAAATATGCTGTAAATTGTTTTATTATAATATCCAGAATACACTAAAATGAAAAAATACATCAGCTTTACGTTAACCAGTTTAATTGCTTTATCTGCATGTGGGCAGCCCAAACCGCAGGAGCAAAAGGTTTTGGGCAAGAATAGCCCGGAAAACAAAAAACTGATGATTAAGACAGCAAAGTTACCAACAGCCATTAAAACCGGTGCAGAGCAAACCGAAAAATATCTGCCGTTGTTAAAGGGCAAACGTGTTGGCATGGTGGTTAATCCGACTTCTATTATTGGTACGCAAACATCAGTTGATAGCCTTTTGAAAAGAGGAGTAAAAATTCAAAAGATATTTGGTCCTGAGCATGGTTTTAGAGGCAATGCCAGCGCTGGTGTGAGTGTTAATGATGATATTGACACTAAAACAGGAATAAAAGCCGTCTCCCTTTACGGCAGACATAGTACGCCTACAGCTGAAGATTTAGCTGATATTGATATTATGGTTTTCGATATTCAGGATGTAGGTGTTCGTTTTTACACCTATATCAACACTTTGCAGCATGTGATGGAAGCCTGTGCCGCAAACCATAAGCCTTTACTGATTTTAGACCGACCAAATCCAAATGGTTATTTAATCGACGGACCAATTTTAGATCCTAAATTTAAGTCGGGCATTGGCATACAACCTATACCTATTGCGCATGGTTTAACAGTTGGAGAATATGCACAGATGTTAAATGGCGAAGGCTGGTTGAAAGATAAGGTGAAATGCAAAATTACCATTATCAAAAATGCCAATTACGATCATAACATGGAGTATACTTTACCGGTTAAGCCCTCTCCTAACTTAAACACGCAGCAATCTATTTTACTTTATCCATCTACCTGTTTATTTGAGGGGACTTACCTAAATCATGGCCGTGGAACCATGTTTCCTTTTGCTATTGTTGGGGCGCCTTACCTAAAAGGTAAATTCGATTTCAGTTTTACCCCAAAAAGCATAAAGGGGATGGCAGAAACACCATTATTCCAAGATCAGGTTTGTTATGGCTTAGATTTAAGAACTTACGATACAGCCGAACTGCGCAAAGCCAAACAGATTAATTTATCATGGTTAATTTCATTGTATCAGGCATCGCCCAAAAAAGAAGATTTTTTTAATACCAAACTGAGTAAAGAAATGGGCGTCATTGAAAGACTGGTGGGTGTAGCTGATTTCAGGCAGCAGATAATTGACGGTAAGAGTGAAGCAGAGATCAGAGCCAGCTGGGAACCAGGCTTAAGTACGTACAAAACCATGCGTAAGAAATACTTGCTTTATAATTAATGTGAGAATGATTGAATGAGAGCGTGAGAAAATGAAAAAATGATAAACTTTAGAAGTTTTTTAAACTTAACGTATTCTGATTTGTTATGATTTAAAGGGATAAAGATTTTCTTTATTCAATCATTCAAAATTCATTCATTCAATCATTATAACATGAGCGGTCCAAAAGTTAAAAGCGATAAACCAGGAAGCAATTACGAGAAAGAGGTACCTAAAGGAAGGGAGCCTGTTGACCATAAAACCGTAAGACACGAAAACGACAGCACCCCCAACAAGCCAGTTCGCACCAATAATCCCGCTAAACAGCGCGAAAACGAAGAGCAACCGGTACAGCCGATCAAGAAAGCACCTAAAGCATAAATTATCGTTCAGACTGCATCTGATGGTATGAGCTGAACGATTATTTTATTTTTAAAGCAAAGAAAAATGTGGCACCCTCTCCAACAGTGCTTTCCACCCAAATCCTGCCGCCTTCACTTTTTATAATTTCAGCTGAGATGTAAAGACCTAAACCCAAGCCCGGGTAGGTATGTTGCAAGTTACCATCTACACGGTAAAACTGGTCGAAAACCAGATGTTGCAAATCCTCCGAAATACCAATTCCGTAATCCCTGACGCTTAATATCACTTCACCGTCTTGACTATGGGTAGCAACATCTATTTCATCGGCGTCGGTGGAGTATTTAATTGCATTAGATAAAAAATTAGTAATAACCTGCCCAATGCGTTCTTTATCAGCGAAAACGATGGCATTACTTTCCAGATTACAAATGATCTTATGTTTTGAACTGATGTGCTGCATTTCATCTACAATATCTTCAACAACAGCATCAAAATCAAATTCAATTGGGTTGAAAGTCATTTTCCCTGATTGAATTTTGGTTACATCAAGTAAATCGCCAATCAGGCACGTTAACCGGTTCAGTTGCTGGTCCATTTTACGTACCATTGTCGCCTTTTTTTCGTCTCCCTCACTCCTGATCATGCGTTCAAGCACCTGTGCATACGCTTTGATACTGGTTACGGGTGTTTTTAACTCATGACTGGCGATCCCCAAAAATTCATCTTTTTGCTGTTGCAGCTGCACTAGCTTTGTCACATCCGTTGCAGCGTGGATAATGGCATACACTTGCTCGTTAGAATCTTTTATCGGTTTATAGGTAAAGCTGAACCAGCGTTTCTGTTCTTTACCATCAATAATCACCAGGAATTCTTCCTGATCAGCATGGTAACTTATTCCTGTTTGATATACTTTTTTCAAAGTTTCAACTGATGGCTGTAAGTTCAATTCAGGTATGGCTTCAGCAACGGTTTTACCGATTACGCTTTTATCCTTTCCCCAAAACCGGAGCATTTCATCGTTCGCAAGGCTGATTACCATGTTTTCTGTTTCATAGTAAGCCGTGGCCATCGGTATATCATACATAAAGTTGCGAAAGCGTTCTTCGCTTTTAGCAGCCTCCATCTTTGATACAACCTGTAAGGTAATTTCGTTAGCGACTACCATAATGCCGGTAACCTCTCCGTCCTGACCAAATATTGGATCGTAAACAAAGTTGAAATAAAAATCATCTTCAACCCCGTTATGCTCCAATCGGGCTTTGGTTTCGTAGCCATAATGAGCAACACCGCTGTTGTAAACCTGCTGTAACAATTCTGGAAAAGGCTGGTTGGCAATTTCAGGCAATCCATCTAAAAGTTTTAAACCGATTACAGCTTTACTTTTCCTCCATATCTTTAGCAAATCATCGTTGGCATCTTCTATAATCAGGTCTCTGCCTTTTAAAATTCCAATAGCCACAGGCGCATCGTAAATCATCTGCCTTAACAAAGCTTCACTCTGCTCTACTTTAAACTTTGCATTTACTAATTCGGTCACATCTGTAGCATTATTTAAAATGCCCCATACATTCCCATCTGAATCAAGCAGCGGTTTATAGATAAAATCGAAATAAAAAGTTTGGAGTACATTATCATTTAATAGCACGGCCTTATCTTCTTTGGCTTCATAAGGCATGCCGGTGCTTCTTACCTGTTTAAGAATATCAAGAAAAGGTTGATCTTTCAGCTCGGGCAGCGCCAGAGCCAACTCTTGACCTATTACAGATGCGTCTCTTCCCCAGGCTTTAAGCATAGCCTTGTTGGCTACCTCTATAATCATATTTTCTCCGGTATAAAGCGCGATGGGCATTGGAGACTCCTCTATAAGCGTATTAAAAATATTGGCTTTATCGGCGAGATTAGTTTGCATAATTGGGATAAAAGACAAATATAGTTGCTTTTTTACTTGCTACCAGATTTTAAAAAAGATAATAGCACCTTTTCATTATGCTCTAAACTCACCTTACCTTGAAGTGCATGGTTATTCATTTTTTTAAGGTATTTTTCAAGCTGATTATTCTCGTAAGCCGTAAGCAAAAGCGGGTAAACGTAAGAGCTTTTACATACCGCCCGGGTGTTACCTAATTTTTTGGCTACACAATCTAAAACGGCAACAATTTGTTTTTTACTAGTTAAACCTGCATTTTCATTCACCTGGCATTGGGCAAACTGCCGAAGCGCTTCGAGGGTACCTCCCCAGGTCCTGAAATCTTTTGCCGTGAAATCATCGCCTGTAATTTCTTTAATATAGGCATTTATTTTACCGGAATCGATGCTTTTATGTTCGCCATCAGGTGTATAAAACTGAAAAAGCTCCTGACCAGGAATATCACGGCATTTTTTAACCAGTTTTGCCAGCGAACGATCGTTAAGTTCCAGTTTCTGCTGCACGCCTTTTTTTCCCACAAAATCCATGGTAATTTTACTTCCGTTTATTTTTACATGCTTATCACGTAGGGTGGTGAGGCCAAAAGATCCATACAGCTGTTTGTAGCTCTCATTTCCTACCCTGATTAATGTTTTTTGAAGTACATCTACCGAAATAGCCAGCACCTTACGTTCGTCGAAATCTTTGCGGCGGAGGTCTTTCTGTAGGTTTTTCCTGGCTTTGGGCAGAGATTTTCCAAACTCAAGGAGGCGGAAATATTTATCCTCCGCACGTCGGCTGGTCCATTTCGCATGGTACTTGTATTGTTTTCGCCCCGCGGCATCAATTCCCGTCACCTGTAAATAAGCATTGGGTTTATTGGCAATCCATACATTTTGCCATGCTGGCGGAATAACCAGTGCTTTAATCCGGTCCAGGTGTTTGTCATCTGTAACTTTATTTCCTTCTTTATCTACATAATAAAATTTTCCTGGTTTTCCTTTACGGTAAATACCAGGCATGGCATCAGTTACATACACTAATCCGCTTGCTTTTACAACATCTTTACCTTGTACCATTTTTTGGCTATAAGTATGGGTTTATTTTTAGTTATTTTGCGAAACTAAACGTGGATGACCACGTTATTTTAGAAACACAACACTTTCGTATGAAAATAGTTTTTATGGGTACGCCCGATTTTGCGGTAGCCTCTTTAGATGCCTTGGTACAAGCCAATTTTGATGTGGTTGCAGTCGTTACTGCGCCAGACAAGCCTGCAGGGCGTGGGCAGAAACTAAGTGAAAGTGCGGTAAAAAAATACGCGGTAGAAAAAGGGATTCCTGTTCTTCAACCCGAAAAATTAAAAAATCCTGAATTTATTGAGCAACTCAAATCATATCAGGCAGATTTACAGGTAGTCGTGGCTTTTAGAATGTTACCAGAAGTGGTATGGAATATGCCGCCAAATGGCACCATTAACCTTCATGGATCGCTCTTACCACAATACCGTGGCGCTGCCCCGATAAATCACGCCATCATAAACGGAGAAAAAGAAAGCGGTGTAACCACTTTTTTCCTCACGCATGAAATCGATACCGGCAATATTATCCTTAGTGACCGTACGCCCATAACTGATGAAGAAACTGCCGGCGACCTGCATGATAAACTGATGCACATTGGTGCCAACCTATTAGTAAAAACGCTTAAAGCCATTGAGGCCGGTGAGGTTAGCGAACAACCGCAGCCACAAAGCGGCAACTTAAAACACGCGCCGAAAATTTTTAAAGAAGATTGCAAAATCGACTGGAACAACCCGGTACAAATGATATATAACTTAATCCGCGGGTTAAGCCCATACCCTACCGCCTTTACTTTTTTAAATGATAAAACCTTAAAAATATTTAAGGCCGAAATAGAACATAAAGAACCAGGTATTGTTGCCGGAGGCTTTTTAAGCGATGGCAAAACTTTTTTAAAATTCGCCGCTAAAGATGGTTTTATCAAACTATTGGATATTCAGTATGAGGGCAAAAAACGTATGCCGATAGAAGATTTTTTAAGAGGAATACGGTTGTAGGTAGTCCTTAGTCTGGAGTCTTTAGTCCAAAGTCATCAGTCTGGAGCCGAATGAATAAACCTTTACAATCCTGAATGCAATGAAGGATCTTTCAAATAAAGCTAGATTTTTTATTCAAGAAATCATAATCGATCAGGTTTAGATGCCTATGACATTGTTACTGTCCAAAGTTAAATAAACCCGACCGACAGCGTTATCCCGTTTAAGGATATTTTGTTCATGAGATCATTTTATCGGGATTAAGCAAAGGGCGGGACAAGCGGAACCGAAGTACCACAGAATTTGCTTTCCAAAAAAAGAGATTGGTTAAATCTTTGCGTGATGACCAAATTAAATCCCTCTTTTTCTGGAAAGCAATAACAATCTTGTTCAGCTACCGGTTATAATTATCAATAGCCCTTTCTATATTCTTCTTACCAGATTCGCCTACCAGAAATCCCCCCAGACTTAAACCGGCCCCCAAACCTAACAAAACAAAACTGCCCGTATAATTGCGGTCTGCATATTTTGGCATACCACCGAATGTGGTACCTACTTTTTTACCTTCTGACATCAGCGTAACCCCACTGGCAATAATTGCTGCTCCTGCTGCCACATACATAGCAATGCCCGTAATTTTAGCATTCCTATATCTCCCTAACAGCGCCAAACTTTTCGGATTATCAGCCATTGCTTCGTTTAAATTACGATAATTTACGCTTTTTAAATCGGTATACCCCTTATTAATGAACATCCGGTTGTTTACTGCCTGCTGCCTGTAATGGCTAAATCCATAGTATTCATCTTCCATAAGAACGCCGTCGTAAATTACTTCCTGATAAAGATTCAGCTTACCTTCAATAATACGTTCAGCAAAAGAGGCCGCTCCCAAAAGACTGAGTTTTCTGGTGTTGGCAAAAAAGCCATCCTGATTATTAAAAAATTTGACCTGTGACACCGGTATCCGCCTTGAATCGGCCCGAAGCGACCACCCGCCGGTTAAATCGGGTCGCAACCTGATCTTTTGTGCATAAACTGTAGAATCTGAATAGAAGTACAGAAAGTTTCTGGATTCGTTCAACTGCTGTGAACGGGCGTTCAGGCCATAGCAAGCCATTACGAGCATGAGTAATTTTTTCATTTCGGTTAAATTTGTGTGTGTGTGTGTGACCAATAATACTAAAAATACAGTTCAGGTCAACACAAACCGATAGAAATCAAATGTAACATCGCCGAAGCAAAAGAAATTTGCCTCCTATGGAAATTGAGGACAGGTTATTACAAAGCGTTCAACTTCTCCGACAAAAACTTCGAAACCTCGTTAAAATAACGTTTCCTGCCATAGCCCATTACCCATTGTATGCCTTGAGTAGCATTAGTAATAAAAACTTCTTCAGCTTCTTTTAAGATTTCGGGGTTGATCTGTGCCTCAATTAAAGGCATATCGTTCATTTTACATAATTGCATAATAGCTGTACGCATTACACCACTGATACAACCTTCGGCAAGGGCAGGTGTATAAATCTGTTTATTGTATACCACGAAAACATTTGCACTGATGCTTTCGCAAAGAAAACCATATTGATTCAGGATCATGGCCTCATCCAGGCGGTGTTGACTTTTAAAAAGCCCGGCCATAACATAAAGCAGTGCATTAGCTGTTTTAAAATTCGAGAGTTTATTAACTGGTTTGGTCATTTCGTCAAAAACATCAATAATCAAACCTTTGCTGTTTAACTCGTATGTAGAGGCTTTTAGCGGAATACCCTCCAGAATATAACCAGCTTTATTAATTTCAGGTGTGTATACTCCAGCCCCTCCCCTGTAAACAGAAAGTCGGAACCGAACATTGCCGTTCCATTTGTTCCTTTTTGTCAAATCAGCTGTTTTCTGGCGCAGAAAATAATCGTCCATCAAAGCATGTCCGTCTATTTTTAGTGCTTTCATGCCAGCACTCAACCGATCAGCATGTAAGTCTGCAAATTGCAGCTTATTATTGATCATGCGCATACTTTCAAACAATCCATCACCAAATTTGAAACTTCGGTTAGCCGCTGTCAAAATTGGGGCATCTACCGCCTGAAATTCATCATTAAATAAGAGGTACTCTTGAAGCATATTTTATGATGTTGCAATATAATTTTCCCATTTGGTTAATCCGGCTTTAAAATCGGGCGGTAACGGCGATTCGAAATACATGTACTCTTTAGTAGTAGGATGGATAAAACCCAAACTTTGCGCATGCAGGGCCTGACGGGGCAGCAATTCAAAACAATTGTCTACAAACTGTTTGTATTTATTAAACGTAGTGCCTTTTAAAATCTTATCGCCACCATACATGGCATCGTTAAACAAGGGATGACCAATATGTTGCATGTGAGCCCTGATCTGGTGCGTACGGCCGGTTTCGAGTTCGCAACTGATCAAAGTAACATATCCCAACCGCTTTAGTACTTTATAATGCGTTACAGACCATTTTCCTTTTTCTTCATCATCGTAAATATCCATTACACGGCGATCCTTTACACTACGGCCAATATAACCGGTAACGGTACCATCATTTTCAATATCACCCCAAACCAGCGCAATATATTTTCGGGTAATGCTGTGATCGAAAAACTGGCGCGCGAGGTGTGTAATCGATTTTTCATTTTTGCTGATCAACAGTAAGCCTGAAGTATCTTTATCAATGCGGTGCACCAGGCCCGGGCGGCCGTCATTTCCAGGTAACTGAGGGAGTTGCTCAAAGTGGAATGCCAAAGCATTAACCAATGTTCCGGTATAATTATTGAAACCAGGATGTACAACCATCCCGGCAGGCTTGTTTACCACAAGTAAATCACCATCTTCGTAAATAATATCCAGTGGAATATCTTCAGGATAAACTTCTGTATCTCTTGGCGGATGAGGTAAAACGATAGATATTTCATCAAAAGGTTTAACTTTATAACTGGCCTTTATCTGCTTCTGGTTAACCAGTACGTTTCCTGCATCAATTGCATTTTGAATCCGGTTTCTTGAGGCATTTTCTACACGTACCATCAAAAATTTATCGATACGCAGTAAAGACTGCCCTTTATCCACAATAATTTTTAAATGTTCGTATAATTCCTGTTCTTCTGATTCCTGCAATCCAGCCACATTTTCCATGGCGCAAAAATAGACTTTTAACTTCAAGATTTTTTTAATGATTGCAGTTTTCGCAAAAACAGCATTATATTTACTAATAATGAAAATGTTTCAAATCTTCCTCTATGAAAAAATACTACACCTTAAAGGCGATTTGTGCCTTAATGTTATTAATTACTGCTCAAAAAGCTAATGCACAACAGAATGTTGGAGACCTTTTTAAGTCTGGTCCCGCCGATGCGACTAAATTAATCAATGCTTATTTCGATCCCTTATACAAAGGTTTGGGCATTGGCTTAACAGATGGGTGGAGTAATACCGCAAAATCGAAAGGTTTGTTAAAATTCGATGCCCGCTTTTCGGTTTCGGGCGCCTTTGTGCCACAATCAGCCCGCAGCTATGATGTAAATACTTTGGGTCTGAACAATATCAGGCCGGCAGTTGGTTCGTCGTCTATAGGGCCGACTGCTTTTGGCAATGACGAAGTTGGCGGAAAGATGCAGATTTACACCAGTAACGGACAACCTACTACATCATTTTTTAATCTACCTAAAGGTTTGGGCTTCCATGTTGTACCTGCAGTACAATTACAGGCTACATTGGGGCTACCCAAAAACATCGATGTTACTTTAAGAGCTATGCCTAAAATAAAACTAGGTAGCGACCTTGGAAGTTTATCAATGATCGGCTTTGGTGCAAAAGTAGAATTGCTGCCACTTTTTATGGGTTCGACTACAGAGAAATTAGTGCCGGTAGATATTGCTGTAGCAGGAGGATTTACCCAATACAAATATAATTTGCCGTTGAATATTAACAATACTGCAAATTCAGACCAACGCATTGATGCCAAGTTCAATGGTGTAAATTTTGACGCCATCGTATCAAAACAAATTTTATTTTTTACGCCATTTGCCAGTCTGGGGTATCAAACTTCCAATACGGATTTAAAGGCTTTGGGTACCTATTCGTTTGATACTGGTAATGGTCAGTCGGTAAATTATACCGACCCGATTGCTGTAAATCAAAGGGATATCAACGGCGTAAGAGCAAGTTTAGGCTTTCAGCTAAAGTTTGGTTTCTTTAAGTTTTACGGTTCCTATACGCAGGCAAAATACAGCATGGTTAATGCCGGTATCGGTTTAGGTATTGGTAAATAAAAAACTTACAGGCATAATAATGGTTCAAAAACGCCTGAAGTATTCAGGTGTTTTTTATTTTTACACATGTTTGAAGAAATATATAGCCCGGTACAGGAAATAGCATTTCCACCTTTAAAAAACCTGTTCGTTAAAAGGGATGATCTTATCGACCCCTACATTTCGGGCAATAAATGGCGTAAACTCAAATATATTTTAGCGAAGGCAAAGGATGAAAATAAAACTCATCTGGTTACCTTTGGTGGTGCTTATTCCAATCACCTGGTCGCTACAGCCGCTGCTGCATCACGCTCAGGGTTTACATCAACCGCTTTTGTACGTGGGGAAGAAGTAAAAAATGAGATGTTATTGCTTTGCCGGTTATTTGGGATGAAACTCATTTTCACAGACCGTGAAAGTTATCGGGATAAGCATAATTTGTTTAATTCAAATTTTGCGGCTGATAAACAGGCTTATTTTGTAGATGAGGGGGGTGCCTCTATAGAAGCCACTATCGGCTGTGCAGAGATAATCGACGAATTAACAGTCCCTTATGATCACATTTTTTGTGCTGCCGGAACAGGAACTACAGCGGCAGGTTTGTTGAGCGGGATCAGGCAACACCAGCTAAATACGAATTTACATATCATCCCCGTACTAAAGGGGGCTTCTTTTATTCAAGGAGAAATTGCACAATATACTCCTGTATCTGAACATCTCAAACTTCATCTTGACTATCATTTTGGAGGCTACGCCAAAACCACTCCCGAACTGATTAGCTTTATCAAAACCTTTACGGCAAAGAGCGGAATACTTTTGGATCCTGTTTATACAGCAAAAATGTTTTATGCCATCCAGGATTTAGCAAAACAAGGCATTATCGGCAAAGATGAAAAAGTGTTGGCAATCCATACAGGTGGGCTAATGGGCCTTTTGGGGATGATGGATAAGTTTTAGAAGTTTCTTTTTGCTTAATTCGTTTTGGTAATGTTTAAGCTGTTTGCTGAATCCAGTGCCTTGTGCTTATCTCCCCAACTTTCCAGTTGTTTAATAACGGCTTTAAGTTCGTAACCTATTGGTGTGAGTTCGTATTCCACACGTGGCGGAACTTCAGCATAAATAGTACGTTTAATAATTTTGTTTTCTTCCAGTTTTCGGAGCTGAAGCGTCAACATGCGTTCGGTAATATTAGGCAACAATTTTTTCAGTTCACCAAATCTGAGTTTTCCGTTAATTAGCCAGGAACAGATGACCAATGCCCACTGTCCTCCGATAATGTGGGCAGCATAAACTTCCGGACATTCATCCGCTAAAGCCTGCTTATTGGCAAAATTGGTCGATGTTTCCTTGATTTTAGACATTACTTACATTTTTTATAGTACCATACAATTGGTTGCCAATATACATATTCTATGCAAGCTACCTTATTTTTGTAGTTAATAATTTAAGGCTGCTAAAATGAAAACACTCATTATCGTCATTCATCCTGATATTCAAAACTCTGTTGTTAACAGAAGGTGGATCGAAGAACTTGGTAAATTCCCTGATAAATTCCATGTGCATCAATTGCATGAAGTTTATCCTGATGAAAAAATTAATGTGCCTGCTGAGCAAAAACTGATCGAAACATATGAAAAGATAGTATTTCAGTTCCCTTATTATTGGTTTAACTGCCCGGCCTTTTTTAAAAAGTGGCTAGACGAAGTCCTTACGCATGGTTGGGCATATGGAAGCAAAAGTGGCTATAAGGTTGCGGGAAAGAAAATTGCACTGGCCATTTCATTAGGTGTAGAGCAAGCCGAGCTCAATCCTTCTGGTATTTACAAATATCTATTGGAAGAACTTACGCGCCCTTTTGAGCTTTCCTTTGAATACGTTAAAGCCGATTATAGACCTCTTTTCGCATACTATGGAATCGATCATAACCCGTCACCAGAATGGGTTGAAAAAAGTGTTCCGCTGTACCTGGATTTTCTTGAAAAATTGTAAGATATCATTCATATCTCTTAATTTAAGAGTAAAAAATGTATTGCTCAAATGCGATTTTACTGAAAAAGTTTTCCACATCTGTGAAGTCCAAAATAGGTTTTTGTCTATAATCATACTTTAAACTGTTTAAACCTATTTTTTCCGAAAAGTGCAGAAAAAGTGCTTAATTTTGATTTTAGGCACATTTAACTAAATTTGGATTATACCAAAACCAAGTTTATGTATCAATTAACAGTACCTGCAGATCGCGTTAACGAATCGTTAAGTAAACACATTTTGGCCGATGGTTTCGACCTGACCTATGATATGGAAAAAAGCCATGGCGCTTACATTTACGACTCTAAATACAATAGGACTTTACTCGATTTTTTCACTTGCTTTGCTTCGGTTCCTTTAGGTTACAACCACCCAAAAATGGTTGGTGATGAAGCTTTTAAAAAGAATCTTTTACTGGCCGCTCTGGCCAATCCATCAAATTCCGATGTTTACACCCAGCAGTATGCACAATTCCTGGAAACATTTTCTAAAATTGGCATTCCTGATTATCTGCCTCATGCTTTTTTTATTGCAGGTGGAGGCTTAGCAGTAGAAAATGCCATTAAGGTTGCCATGGACTGGAAAGTTCAAAAAAACTTTGCCAAGGGATATACCGAAGAAAGAGGTTTCAAGGTTTTGCACTTCGAAAAGGCTTTTCATGGCCGTACGGGTTACACACTGAGTTTAACCAATACCCTGCCAGATAAAACAAAATGGTTTGCCAAGTTCGATTGGCCAAGGGTAGCTGTTCCGGAAGTTAGCTTTCCACTTTCCGGAGATAACTTAAATCATGCCATTGCAACTGAAGAAGCCTCGCTCGCCCGGATTAAAAAAGCCTTTGCAGAAAATAAAGATGAAATCTGTGCCATTATTATAGAACCGATCCAATCAGAAGGTGGAGATAACCATCTGCGGGAAGAGTTTTTAATCCAACTTAAAACATTGGCAGATGAAAATGATGCTTTTTTGATTTATGATGAAGTACAAACCGGTGTGGGGTTAACCGGTAGATTCTGGTGCCACCAGCACTTTAGTGAAAAAGCCCGGCCGGATATTATCGCTTTTGGCAAAAAAATGCAGGTTTGTGGCATTCTTGTTGGTAATAAGGTAGACGAAATTGAAAGCAATGTATTTAAAGTACCCAGCCGGATTAACTCGACATGGGGCGGCAATTTAGTGGATATGGTGCGTTCTTCCCAAATTTTACAGATCGTGGAAGAGGATCAGCTATGTGAGAACGCAGCAAAAGTTGGCAAATACTTAAAAGATCAATTAGAAAACCTGGCGCATAAATTTGATCAGATGACAAATGTACGCGGAAGAGGATTGTTATGTTCTTTCGATTTCCCGACAAAAGAAATGCGCAATGCCTTTATTGGCAAGGGGCTGGAAAACAATGTGATGTTTTTAGGTTGTGGTGAGCGAACCATCCGTTTCCGCCCGGCACTTTGCATTGAGCAAAAGCATATTGACGAAGGCCTGACCGTTATGGAAAAAATATTGCCTTTATTGTAGGCATGAAGCGAAAATCGTTTGTTTATTTCCTGCTTGCAGGGGTTTTGGTATTGATCTTTTTTATAGTTAAAGATATTTTTGATCAGCCTGGGATTAGTGATATGAAAGCCGGCTTTAAAGAAATGCTTAAGTATAGAAATGAAAACAACACTGGTCCAATACAACGGATTTATGTGGTGACCGTTAAAGATTCGATCTGGAAAGAAATGGAAGATTATGGTAATTTAATGCCCCATACCAAATACGGCAACACAAAAGTGTATTTTTTTATGCATCATGCAAATATTCCACAACGCTTACAGCCCGGAGAGATAAATTTTGATCCTGCCTTTAACAAAGACTGTATTGCTTTATATGAAAAAAGTGCGATGAGCCAGGTGGCATTTAATAAACATCCGTTTTAAAAAGAAGTTAAACGTCGGGCCGAAACCTAAAAATTTATGATTATTTGGAAATGAAGGGTGCTGCGCATTTGGCATTTTCAGTCCCGCTTTGCGGCCTAGCAGATTTCCGCAGTTATGCTAAAGTTTAACTGAGGTTGAACCACAGAGGACAAAAAGCCGAACACAGAGGGTCACAAAGCATTTCCTATGCATTTAGATTGACATGTGTACGAGGTCACATGACTATCGGGTGACGACCGAATGCTAGCGAGCGCCCTAAACCCTATCCCCTATCGGCATCTTTCTCCTGAAAGGGAAAGGACTAAATAGAATTTCCTTTATAACCACCCCCACCCCTCCTGAATCAGGAGGGGAGTTCCCCCTCATAGTTTCACGAGAATCGGTACATGGATAATATTTATGCTCCACGCAATCTCCGCCCTGCTCACTTTATATACTAAGTTTATTGCCTTGAAAGCACGCCGTTGTTCGATAGACCTGACAGCAGCGCAAATCCTTTTTGCTTCTTTACACCCTAAATATACTGCCATGCTGAGGCACGAAGCATCTGTAACTACAGCACGCGGGTTTAAACCCCGGCACTACAAAATGTGCAAAAAGATTTCAGCGAATGGCAGGGCAACAGTACCTATGAAATACTGACACTCATTTCCAAAACCTAAAAATTAATCATTATGCACAGCAGTCTTCGACTACGCTCAGACTGACAAGCAACTAATTACCCTTTCAAACTTCGTTAAGTTCCCATCATCTAAACAAAAGCTGAAAACCCTGTTATCGCCCTACCTACAATCAGCGTATTAATTTCTTTGGTACCCTCATACGAATAAATGGCTTCTGCATCGGCCACAAAACGTGCTACATTGTATTTGAGCAAAATACCATTTCCGCCCATCACTTCTCTTGCTTTGCTTACTACATCGCGCGTTCTTAATGAACAAAAAACTTTGGCTAGCGAAGCATGTTCATCTTTTAATAATCCCTGATCTTGTAGTTGCGATAAACGGAAACAAAGTGTTTGCATTGCAGTTAAATTCGATAACATTTCTACCAGGTGATTTTGAATCAATTGAAAAGATGCAATGGGTTTACCAAACTGTTTTCGGGTGCGCGTATATTCCAGGGCATTTTCATAAGCGCCGCGCGCACAACCTACTGCCTGCCAGGCTACTCCTGCACGTGTCATTTGCAAAACCTTTGCCGTATCTTTAAATGAGTTTGCATTTTGAAGGCGATCGGCTTCTTCTACCTCGCAGTCGGTTAAGGTAATCAAGCCATTCTGTACAATCCTTAGGGCCATTTTATCCTGCATTTTCTCTACAGCAAAACCCGGATTATCTTTCTTCACGATAAACCCTTTTACGTCCCCGGTTTCTTCATCACGTGCCCAGATAATTAGGATATCTGCAAAAGTGGCATTACCAATCCATTTTTTCTGACCGTTTAATATCCATTTGCCATTTACTTTTTTACATGTTGTGGTTAGTCCGCCGGCAGCAGCAGACCCTACTTCAGGCTCAGTCAACCCAAATGCCCCGATAATTTTAAATTGCTGCATTAGCGGTAGCCACTGCTGTTTTTGTTCCTCCGAGCCACATAAGTATATTGAACCCATGGCCAGGCCACTCTGTACACCAAAAAAAGTTGATATAGAAGTATCGATCCTGGCCATCTCCATTGCTAAAATGCCCTCCATTAAATTGGATTTCCCGGGACAGCCATAACCTTTGTAGGTTAAACCACAAATATTGAGCTCGGCAAGTTTTGGAATAATTTCAAATGGAAATTCTGCTTTGTTCCAGTAATGGTTAACGATGGGTTTCACTTCCTGTTCCAAAAAGGCACGTACCTTTAACTGGAGCGCACGGTCCTCATCTTTTAGTGCTTCATCGCCTAAATGATAAAAGTCGCCTTCTATAGGTGGCAACGCTTTCTTTTTGCCAGATCCGCCCATCATTTTCATCATTCCCTGAATCTGTTTATCATCCAGGCTCGAGATCGTTTCGACCATTTTGGGTAAATCGACTTTTTTTGATAAAGCTTCCAGCTTATCGAAGTCTACATGTTTAAAAAGATGGTAAGCGTTTTTGAGAGATGAAAATATATTCGCCATTATTATTCATTTTGAGAATAACAAATGAAGGGCTATTTTGTTGGGCTGTCTAAATAACCGCAAAGGGCGCAAAGTTTTTCCGCAAAGAAACGCAAAGCATCATTTTATTTTTACCACAGAAGGCACTGAGGTTTGCACAGAGGAACACAGAGATTTTAACCGCTAAGGGCGCAAAACTTTTTCACAAAGATATTTGAGGTTTCAAGTCATTAAAAAATGTACCCAGCTCAATGCTCTTTGTGCCTTTCTCTGTGAGCCTCTGTGGTTAAGATCAAAGCATTATTTAAGTTTTTCCACAGAGGGCATTGAGGTTTGCACAGAGGAACATAGAGATTTTAACCGCTAAGGGCGCAAAACTTTTTCACAAAGACATTTGAGGTTTCAAGTGATTAAAAGATGGACCCAGCTCGATGCTCTTTGTGCCTTTCTCTGTGAGCCTCTGTGGTTAAGATCAAAGTATTATTTCAGTTTTTCCACAGAGGGCATTGAAATTTAAACAAATCAAGAAAAATGTGCCCAGCTTGGCGCTCTTTGTGCCTTTCTCTGTAAGCCTCTGTGGTTAAGATTAAAGCATTATTTCAGTTTTTCCACAGAGGGCATTGAGGTTTGCACAGAGGAACACAGAGATTTTAACCGCTAGGGGCTCAAAACTTTTTCACAAAGATATTTGAGGTTTCAAGTCATTAAAAAATGGACCCAGCTCAATGCTCTTTGTGCCTTTCTCTGTGAGCCTCTGTGGTTAAGATCAAAGCATTATTTCAGTTTTTCCACAGAGGGCATTGAGGTTTGCACAGAGGAACACAGAGATTTTAACCGCCAGGGGCGCAAAACTTCTTCACAAAGACATTTGAGATTTCAAGTCATTAAAAATGGACCCAGCTCGATGCTCTTTGTGCTTTTCTTTGTAAGCCTCTGTGGTTAAGTTCAAAGCATTATTTCAGTTTTTCCACAGAGGGCATTGAGGTTTGCACAGAGGAACATAGAGATTCTATCCGCTAAGGGCGCAAAACTTTTTCACAAAGATATTTGAGGTTTCAAGTCATTAAAAAATGGACCCAGCTCGATGCTCTTTGTGCCTTTCTCTGTGAGCCTCTGTGGTTAAGATCAAAGCATTATTTCAGTTTTTCCACAGAGGGCATTGAGGTTTAAACGAATCTAGAAAAATGTGGCCAGCTTGGCGCCTTTCTCTGCGAGCTTTGCGGTTAAAAAAAGACCTACCTTAAATCAAATAAATTATCTACGCCCAACAATTTTCGCGAAGTAAAACCTTCGCCAAAAGTTGCGCCAATGCTTTTACCAAATTCTCTTGAACGGCCAATTACGCTTTCAAAAAATTCCGGAGAGGAGATATAAGTTTGCTGACCTTCTACATCGGGATTATAAAACTGTGTTTTAAAAGCCTGGATGGATTCGATCTTTTTATCCATATGATCAGAGATATCTACGATAATATCAGGTTGTAAATACCGATCCTGGATGAACTGCAATAACAATCTTGGACGGTGTGCTTCCTGTTTAATCCCATCAATTGATGTTTCAATTTTTGGTAAACCCGATAAAAAAACCGAATCGTAAACCAGGTCGCCAGCCCTTCCATGATCGGGGTGGCGGTCTTCAAGCGCATTGCTTAAGATAATTTCTGGTTGATATTTTCTAATGGCTTTAATCACTTCCAAACGGTGATATTCATCGTTCTGAAAAAATCCATCCCTCATCCTTAAATTTTCGCGGATATGCAATCCTAAAATCTTGGCTGAATCTGCCGCTTCTTCATCTCTTGTTTCTGCTGTCCCCCTTGTACCAAGTTCACCCCTGGTTAAATCTACAATGCCCACTTTTTTACCTAAGGCAATATGTTTTAAAATCGTACCTGAACAGCAAAGCTCCGCATCATCAGGATGCACAGCGATTACTAAAATATCTAAGTTCATCTGTGTTTTCGTGTTTTTTAATTGTCAGATGGAACCTTTGATCATTAAAATAATCATTATCCATCTGGCTTAATGATTATTTCAATAATGTCGGTTTCATTAATTCAATTATCGGGCATTTTGGCTCAGCAACTGCTGAATTTTCTTTTTAATTTTCGGATTCAAAGGCTTGGTGAACGGGAAGAAATAATCTTCCAGCTCGCCATTTCTGTTTACAATATATTTATGGAAGTTCCACCGGGGTTTCGAACTTAATTTGGCATTTTGTTTTTTATCACTCAGGAATTGATAAAGTGGGTGAGCGTTTTCCCCGCGAACGACAATCTTATCAAAAACCGGAAATTTTACACCATGATTGATCTCGCAGAAAGATGCAATATCAGCTCCGTTCAAAGGTTCCTGCTTTCCAAAATCATTAGAAGGGAAACCCAGGATTTCAAAATCAGGATTATTAATCTCATCCTTAAGTTGCTGTAACTCCTTTAACTGGGGTGTTAAACCACATTCTGATGCGGTATTTACAATTAAAACAACCTTGTTTTGATATGCTGATAACGGTTGTTCTTCGCCGTTAACTTTCTTCACCTTAAAGGAATAAATATTGGGTATGCGATCCTGCATAGTATGTTATTGATAAAATCCCGAAGTACGGATAATAGATTCTATATCCCTATCTGTATTCGGATCGTAAGTGCTTTTTAAATTATGTCCTACCACTCGTGCAACAATCTGATACGAAAATGCCGCAAAACCGCCTTTGGTTTGTTTCACAATATCATAGGTTGTTCTGCCCACTTCACGGTCAATCAGTTTCGTTAAAATCTGGCCTTGTGTAATCGTCAACTCTTTTATCTCACGGTTAAACATGTCTTTTATTTCTTTATCACATTGTTTAACCAATTGTTTCTGTTGTTTTTTCTCTGAAGTTTTAGCTAAATCCTGCTCCAGTTGTTCGTAGCGGCGTTTGGCAAACAAAGCATAGGGCATTACTTTCAATACGTTATACCGTAAACGGTTATAAGCGGCCTGCTCTGCCGGCGATTTCCAGATTCTGGCCGCATAAATGTTAACCTCATTCAGTTGCATCCATGGAATCATCACGCCGTTATCATTTGTCGAGGCTACTCTTATCGTATCGCTTTTACCTAATTTAGGGAATACAGGGGCAGTTGGTTCCTGCGCATGCAGTGAAACACCATAAATCATTACAATACAAAGAAAAAATAGCCCTTTAAATTTCATAAATTTATACTTTTACAAAGTTAGGTGTTATTTCATATATTAGTTGTTTAACAGAACTAATATAAGTTTTATTCATAAATAAGACGCAATTTTTACGCAAAAAATACAAATGAAAACAGAGTTAGTGATTGATTTAGAGGCGGAAAAGCAAGAGATTCTAAAAAGATACAGGGCCTTACTTCGGGCAAGTAAATCTACCTTACAGAAGGGGGATAAAAAAGAAATCCGAAAAGCTTTTGATATGGCACTCGAAAGCCATAAAGATATGCGGCGCAAATCTGGCGAGCCCTATATTTACCATCCTATTGCCGTTGCACAGATTGCTGCTGAAGAAATTGGACTTGGAACCACTTCCATTGTATGCGCCTTATTGCACGATGTGGTAGAGGATACTGACATCACTTTAGAAGATATTGAACGCGAATTTGGCAAAAAAACCGCTAAAATAATCGATGGCTTAACCAAAATATCAGGTGTTTTTGACACCAACAGCTCTTTACAGGCCGAGAATTTCCGTAAAATGTTGCTTACCCTGGCTGATGATGTAAGGGTAATCCTGATCAAACTCGCAGATCGTTTGCACAATATGCGTACAATGGATTTTATGCCCCGCCACAAGCAGCTTAAAATCGCTTCAGAAACTATTTATTTATATGCTCCCCTTGCCCACCGTTTAGGTTTATACGCTATAAAATCAGAGTTGGAAGATCTTTCAATGAAATATCTTGATCCTGACACCTATAAATTTATTGCAAAAAAATTAAATGAGAAAAAGGCAGAGCGTGCACTCTTCATCAAAAAATTCGTAGAGCCTATTGACGAGATTGTGCACGAACAAGGTTTAGTGGCTGATGTTTATGGCAGGCCTAAGTCGATCCACTCCATCTGGAATAAAATGAAAAAGAAAAATATCCCTTTTGAAGAGGTTTATGATCTTTTTGCCATCCGGATTATTTTGGATTCGGCTCCTGAAAATGAAAAGGCTGATTGCTGGAAAGCATATTCCATCGTAACCGATTTATACCGTCCAAATCCAGATCGATTACGCGATTGGGTATCATCTCCAAAAGGAAATGGATACGAAAGCTTGCACACCACGGTAATGGGACCGCGCGGGCAATGGGTGGAAGTACAGATTCGTACGCAACGCATGAATGAGATTGCAGAAAAAGGTTTTGCAGCACATTGGAAATACAAAGAGTCGAGCAATGACAACGGCCTTGATCAGTGGATACAGAAAGTACGCGAAATGTTGAGTAATCCTGAAGCCAACGCTTTGGATTTCCTCGATGATTTTAAAATGAACCTTTTCTCGGATGAGATTTTTATTTTCACACCAAAAGGTGCTTTAATCCAACTGCCTTTAGGTGCTACAGCGTTGGATTTTGCTTTCGAGATCCATACCGATGTAGGTGCAACCTGTATTGGGGCCAAGGTTAACCACAAACTGGTTCCTATTTCATACAAACTTCAAAATGGCGATCAGGTAGAGATCATCACCTCGAGCAAACAAACCCCTAAAGAAGATTGGCTCAATGTGGTGGTTACGGCTAAAGCCAAATCGAAAATTAAATCATCACTAAAAGAAGAAAAACGGAAAATTGCCGAAAATGGTAAGGAGATTTTGGAAAGAAAACTGAAATCGCTTAAAATCACTTACAATACCGATAACATTCAAAAACTGAGTTATTTCTTTAAACTACCATCTACCCAGGAACTCTTTGTAAATGTTGCCCTCGGTAAAATAGAACTAAAAGATATTAAAGAGTACCTGCTAAGCGGAAAAGAAGTTGAACACCGCGGTCCCGAACGCCCTGAAAATCTTTCTGTTGATGGAATAAAGAGTAAAATTAAAGGAGGAGATTCTGATATCTTACTCATTGGAGAAGATATGCAGCGTATTGATTATACGTTGGCAGCCTGCTGTAACCCCATACCTGGTGACGACGTTTTTGGATTCATCACTGTGAGCGAAGGAATAAAAATACACCGTACCAACTGCCCGAATGCCGCGCAGCTAATGGCCAATTATGGCTACCGGGTGGTTAAAGCCAAATGGAATAAACAACAGGAATTAACCTTCTTAACCGGCTTACGTATTGTAGGTATTGATGACGTTGGCTTAATCAACAATATTACACGCGTGATTTCTACTGATTTTAAAGTAAATATGCGCTCAATTACCGTCGATACCAATGAGGGGATTTTTGATGGTTCGATTATGATTTTTGTAAATGATACCGAACACCTGGAAAACCTGATTAAAAATTTATTAAAAGTAAGGGGTGTTACCGGAGTAACCAGGTTTGACGCATAGGTAGTCGGGAGTCTGTAGACCGAAGTCCGAAGTCTGGGTTTAGAGTCTAAGTTGCAGTCTATTTGCGATTTCAACTTCCGGATTCAGACCTCAGAACTCCGACTTTGACAACATTTAAACAATCTAAGCCTCGAACAATCAAACTAATTAACTACCTTTGAATGGAGTTTAAAAACTATGTCTGAACAAAAAACAAATGAGCTCGTCCGTAAGATTTTTGAGGCTTATTTAGAGAACAAAAATCTACGTAAAACACCAGAGCGCTTCGCTATATTGGAAGAAATATATTCAAGAAACGACCACTTTGATGTAGAAACCCTGTATATCCACATGAAAAACCAAAAGTACCGCGTTAGTCGTGCTACGGTTTATAATACGTTGGAATTATTGGTTTCCTGCGACTTGGTTACCAAACACCAGTTTGGTAAAAACATGGCGCAATTCGAAAAGTCATATGGTTACCGCCAGCATGATCACGTGATCTGTATCGAGTGTGGTAAAGTAGTAGAATTCTGTGATCCCCGCATCCACCAGATCCAAACCATGGTGGGTGATCTTTTAAAATTCGACGTTAAGCACCATTCATTAAATCTTTATGGTTTCTGCTCTGATTGCAGCATGGCCAGGAAAGTAAATGAAAGTGCAGCAACAGCTGAAAAAATTGAACAAAATTAAATCATAATACAAATAAAACCAGCTTAATTTATTAAATAATGACGCAAGTAGATGTACTTCTCGGCCTGCAATGGGGTGATGAAGGAAAGGGAAAAATCGTTGATGTACTAAGTCCAAAATATGATCTTATCGCCCGTTTTCAGGGTGGCCCAAATGCCGGACATACTTTAGAGTTCGATGGCAAAAAATTCGTTTTAAATACCATTCCTTCAGGAATTTTTAACGAAAAAACCATGAATCTTATCGGAAATGGTGTAGTAATCGACCCTATTATCCTAAAAAGAGAGTTAGATAATTTAAAAAAAGCTGGTCATGACCCAATTGCCGATGGCAAATTAGTGATTGCCCGAAAAGCACACTTAATTTTACCAACCCACCAGCTATTGGATGCAGCTAACGAAGCGCGCATGGGTAAAAACAAAATTGGATCAACCTTAAAAGGTATTGGTCCAACGTATATGGATAAAACCGGGCGTAATGGTTTACGTGTCGGCGATACTACACTACCTGATTTCAAAGAGCGTTATGCTAAGCTGGTAGAAAAACATACAGAAATCCTTTCTCATTATGAAGGTTTTGAATATGAATTAGCTGAGAAAGAAGCATCGTTTTTTGAGGCCATCGAATTCCTAAAAACCATTCCTCATGTAGATAGCGAACATTATGTGAATGGTTTCTTAAAAGATGGAAAAGCCGTTTTAGCAGAAGGTGCACAAGGAACGTTGTTAGACGTTGATTTCGGCTCGTATCCTTTCGTAACATCAAGCAACACCACAACGGCAGGTGCTTGTACCGGTTTAGGTATTGCCCCTAATAAAGTAGGTGCTGTTTATGGTATCTTCAAAGCATATTGTACACGTGTTGGTGGCGGCCCGTTCCCTACCGAATTAGATAATGAGGTTGGTGAAAACCTGCGCGCATTAGGTCACGAATTTGGCGCAACTACAGGTCGTGCCCGCCGTTGTGGCTGGATTGATCTTCCTGCTTTAAAATATGCCATCATGTTAAACGGTGTAACCGAATTAATTATGATGAAAGCTGATGTTTTAGATACTTTCGATACCATTTATGCTTGTACCCATTATGAATACAATGGCGAAACGATTGATTATATGCCATATGACATCATTTCTATCGAACCCAAGCCTGTGTTAAAAGCAATTGAAGGCTGGGCTACAGATGTAACCAAAATCACTTCATTAGATGAAATACCGGCTAAGCTGACTGATTATATCGCATTTTTAGAAAAAGAACTGGAAGTGCCAATCAAATTCCTTTCAGTAGGACCAGATAGAGCGCAAACTTTACAATTACATTAAAACCTCATTCGTCATACTGAATTTAGTTCAGCATCGATCTAATATTAACTTAATAGACCCTGAAATTAAATTCGGGGTGACGATTAATTAAAGAAAAGCAATCCATAACGGGTTGCTTTTTTGTTTTTAGTTAATTATAATAAAAAATCGTCATTCCCGCTCAGGCGGGAATCTTAATGCCATAGGCTTTAGGATTACTTAACTACACGTTGCGTCCTCTCGACTGAAGCGTAGCGAAATAGAGAGATCTAGAAATAGAGAGATCTATCTAAACAGATTTAGCTGCGCTGAGCAATAAGTAGTTTTCGGCTGCATTGCACCCCATTCGAAATGATGACTTATCTGAATGAAAATATGATGGGAAACTCAAAAAAGTTGTTTCAAAAGATAAAAATTAATTTTCTACAATTACCATCTCTATTTTTACCTTTGCGACAGCTTGAAAACCCTGCAAAACATATCTGATTTTAAACGAAAAGCATTACACTGGGCCAACCAGTTCGGAGTCTGCTGCTTTTTAGATTCAAATAATTATCACGATGCTTATTCGGCCTATGATTTCATTATCGCCGCTGACGTGCATCAAGAATTAAAGTGCTCAACAGGTAATGGTTTTGATCAGTTAAAAAGTTTTTATGCTACACATAAGCAATGGATTTTTGGTTATTTCAGCTATGATTTAAAAAACGAAATAGAAGATCTTCAATCTAATAATCCTGACGGATTAAATTTTGCTGATTTATACTTTTTTGTTCCCAAATACCTGATTGCTTTTAAGGATGGTAATGCTGAAGTTCTTATTGGTAATGAGTCTGTTTTAGATGATATCGAATCTTTATCCTTTGAAAATAAAAAACAACTTAGAGCGATACAGATCTCCCATAGATTATCTAAAGATCAATACATAGCTAAAGTTGAGGCGTTAAGGAGCCACATCCATAGAGGGGATATTTATGAAGTCAATTTCTGCCAGGAATTTTTTGCAGAAAATGCTGAAATAGACCCCGTTCATACTTTTGAGGCATTAAACCAGATTTCGCCCACACCGTTTGCAGGCTATTTTAAGATTTACGACCAATATATTTTATCTGCCACACCAGAAAGATTTTTGTGCAAACGCGGATCGAGACTGATTTCACAACCTATCAAGGGCACAGCAAAAAGAAGTTCGGATCCGGAAAAAGATAAAGCTGTAAAATTGCAGCTCAGAAACAATGTTAAAGAACAGGCAGAAAATGTAATGATTGTTGATCTGGTACGCCACGACCTCACCAAATCGGCAGTTAAAGGTTCGGTAAAGGTTGAAGAGTTATTTGGCATTTACAGCTTCCCGCAGGTACACCAGATGATTTCGACCATCAGCTGTGGATTAAATCCGGAGATCCATTTTATCGATGCGATTAAAAATACCTTCCCAATGGGTTCCATGACAGGGGCCCCAAAGGTTAAAGCCATGAAATTGATTGAAGAGTATGAAATAAGCAAAAGAGGTGTTTATTCTGGCTCGTTTGGATATATAACACCTGATGGCGATTTCGATTTTAATGTGGTGATCAGAAGCATCTTATACAATAGTGATAATCAATACTTATCATTTCAGGTGGGAGGAGCGATCACTTATGAATCAGATGCCAAAAAAGAGTATGAAGAGTGTTTACTCAAAGCCAGTGCAATTTTGCAGGTATTAGGTGGCAATTAACATACCCTAGTTTTAGCGTCCGCTAAGACTTAATGAATATTCTTAGAAAGAGTCTGTCATTCGGGACGCAATTGATATTTTTTTGAGACAAAAAAGGCCTTAGCAAGACGCTAAGACCAAGACGTAGAATCTTTTCTTAAATCAACATCCATAAAAGAAAAAAAGTGGAATGCCCTGCATCATGCAAAACCTTCCACCTCTTTACCTTCAACCTTTCACCTTATTTCTTATAATACTGTTTCGCTTCAGGCAAATATTTTTGGATCTGTGCTATTCGTGTTGCATCACTTGGGTGGGTGCTCAAAAATTCAGGTGGCCTTTGTGATCCTGCTGACGCGTCTGACATCCTATTCCAGAAAGCAGTAGCATTTTGCGGATTATATCCGGCCATGGCCATAAAAATCAGACCTAAACGATCGGCCTCCAGCTCCTGGTTACGGCTAAATTTCAGCATCGCAACAGGTGTACCCACACCATACAATGTATTAAAAATAGATTGGGTTTTAGGATTTTTAGACAGCGCCACACCTGCAGCAGCACCTATGCCCTGGGCTACCATTTCTTGCGACATCCGTTCTGCTGAATGGCCTGCAATGGCATGGGCAATCTCGTGTCCCATAACTGTAGCTAAACCAGCATCGTCCTGTGTAATCGGTAAAATACCTGTGTAAACCACAATCTTACCCCCCGGCATACACCAGGCATTTTTTTCGTTATTCTGTACTACATTAACTTCCCATTGATAATCCGCGATCAGATTACCATAGTTATTGCTGTTCATATATGACTTTACTGCAGTAATTAACCGGTTTCCAACGGTTTTAACTTTCAAAGCCTGAGCATTGGACGCCGGCAAAACAGCTGATTTATTTTCTGTTAAAAAAGTATTATAAGCCTGGAATGCCATTGGCAAAACCTGGTCGTTACTTACCAGATCAAATCGACTACGACCCGTTAAAGGAACAGTAGAACATGAGTTAAATAATAAGATCCCAGCAACGCTTGCTGCTAAAAATATTTTTTTCATAAATGCGATTTTTTTTTAAATGATTCGTAAAACTGATAAGCAAAAGCCGTTGATTAAACAGCAAGTCTATAAATAAGTTTTACAGAAATGTGTTTTGTTGGTTAATTCGTTTTCTTTCTAAACAAATACACTTTTGATTCTTTGCCTTTCAGCAATCTTTCGAGATTTTTCTGGTGGGTAACCAAAATTAAAATACAAACCACCATACCATAAAGCACTTCAGATTTGATAGAAACCTGAAACAGGAAAACCACACTTAACGGAAAGGTAAATCCCGCACAAATGGAACTTAATGAAACGTATTTAGTTAACAGCAGTACCACCACAAACACCAGAACGCAAAGCATAGATGCTTCGAAGTTAACTGCTAAAACCATTCCAAAAAGTGTAGCCACTCCTTTTCCTCCCCTAAAACCAGCGAAAACAGGAAACAAATGCCCCATTACTGCAGTTACCCCCAAGGCGAGCTGGTAGTTAACAAAAACAACTGAATTTTGGGGGCCGGTTACCGACATGCCAATGAGATAGGCTAAATTGGTTGCAGTATAACCCTTTGCAATATCAATGATCATTACGGCAATTCCGGCTTTTTTGCCTAACACCCTAAAGGTATTGGTTGCGCCAGCATTACCACTTCCATATTCCCTAACGTCAACACCATAAAAGGCCTGACCTAGCCATACAGCCGTTGGAATAGATCCGAAAAGGTAAGCAATTATTAACGCGCTGAGAGAATAAACCGTAACCATAGCCTACAATGTTACAAAAAATAAGCTTTTAATTTTAGAGCAAATCAATTTAGTATGCTTTTAAACTCATATCCAGGCTTTTCACAGAATGTGTAAGCGCACCCATCGAAATAAAATCTACTCCACAAGCTGCATATGCCGCAACGTTTTCTTCGGTAATCCCTCCGGAAGCCTCGGTAATAAATTTACCGTCAATTAGCTTCACCGCGGCTTTTAAGTCTTCAAAACTGAAATTATCAAGCATAATCCGGTCCACACCACCTACAGCAACAACCTGCCTTAACTCTTCCAGGTTCCGCACCTCGATTTCGATCTGAAGTGATTTATTTTGATCTGTAATATATTTCTGAGCAGCTGTAATGGCATTTGAAATCCCTCCTGCATAATCTACGTGGTTGTCCTTAATCAGGATCATATCATATAAACCTATGCGGTGATTTACCCCTCCACCAATCCTTACCGCCCATTTCTCTAAATAGCGCAAACCAGGGGTGGTTTTTCGGGTATCTAAAATCCTGGTTTTGGTTGTTTTCAACAGTGAGACAATGCGATGCGTTTTAGTAGCAATGCCACTCATACGCTGCATGCAGTTTAACACCAGTCGTTCAGCAATTAGAATAGAATGTGTACTTCCGGCAACGGTTAGGGCTATATCTCCAAATCTAACCGCAGCACCATCTTGAAGTAATACATCAACTTCCAAACCGGGATCAACTTCCTTAAATATTTCAATGGCCAATTCAATCCCAGCTAAAATACCATCTTCTTTGATGATGAGTCTGGCTTTTCCCTGTGTTCCCTTCGGGATTGTAGAAAGTGAAGTATGATCTCCGTCACCCACATCTTCAGTAAGGGCATTTTTTATGAATTGCTGTATCAGTTGATTATCCAAAATATAGATTTTAATGCCGCAAAAATAATAATTATTTATTAGCAGACAATTCCCCAAGGGTTAATCTGAATCGTTAAGCCTAATTTGGTTTCTGATTAGAGAAGCTCAATTAAACAAATTGCTATTTCACTAATCCTTCGCAGGCTCTATCCGTAACTCGGTAATAGAAAAACTGGTATTGAATTTTTTCATGGTGATCGAAACCCTGAAAGTTTCTTTTGCAGTGCTCAACATGATTACACCAAAACGATAATTTGGGTTGGTATTGATTTTATGAAAAATACTTGTTTTTATTGGTGGATGTTTGATAAAAAAATCTCTCAAAATCTGTTCACCCTGTGCTTTAGAGTATACATCTTCTTCATCAATAATGATCAGTTCAATAGTTGAGGCAAAATCTTTAGCGATTTCCTTTGAGTTGCCAGCCTTAAAATACGACGATAAATCATCGATTATATCGGCCTGAAAGGCATTTGGATGATATAACGACGACAAACTAATTATGAATAAAAATAAGCTCCGGATCATTTCTGTATTTTATACAGAACCCTATAGCTAAAATTATGCCATTAGCATATCAAAAAAAGGATTTCTTCATTTGGATACGCTTCAATAAAGTTATATTTGCCATGTAAACAAAATACTAAACATGTTATACATGAAAATGTTTTGACAAAGATCAATAAATTTTACGATAAAAATGGTAAACGATAAAAAACTCGCGCTTATAATTCTAGATGGCTGGGGCTATGGAAAACAAGATAATTCTGACGCCGCATACGCTGCCAACACTCCTTTTTTCGATTCGTTATTACAGAAGTACCCCAATTCTAGACTTGAGGCATCTGGCGAAGCAGTAGGCTTACCTGCCGGCCAAATGGGCAACTCAGAAGTTGGACACATGAATCTGGGTGCCGGAAGGGTAGTTTATCAGGAGCTTGGAAGAATTAATAAAGCTATAACCGACAGGGAATTGCACAACAATCCGGTTTTAGTAAGTGCCTTTGATTATGCTAAACAGCATAATAAAGCAGTTCATTTTATCGGTCTGGTTTCAAATGGTGGAGTACATGCACACATTGAACATTTAAAAGCTTTATGCGATGCTGCAAATGAAGCAAATGTTCCAAATTCTTTTGTCCATGCTTTTTTGGATGGCCGTGATACGGATCCAAACTCCGGTTTGGGTTTTATTACCGACCTGGAAAACCATTTACAAAATTCCAATACTAAACTGGCAACTATGGTTGGCCGGTATTATGCCATGGACCGTGATAACCGTTGGGAACGTGTAAAGCAAGCTTATGATGTAATGGTTAATGGAATAGGTGAAAAAACCCAGGATGCTTTAGCTGCAATCAAAAAATCGTATGCGGATGGTATTACAGATGAGTTTTTAAAACCCATTGTATTAACGCAGGATAATGCTACTCCGGTAGCCACTATTCAGAATGATGATGTAGTCATCTGTTTCAATTTCCGTACTGACAGGGGGCGTGAGATTACAACGGCCTTGACCCAGAAAGATTTCCCGGAGCAGCAGATGCATAAACTGCCATTGTATTACGTTACTATGACAACTTACGATGAGAGTTTTGAAAAAGTAAATGTAATCTTCACCAAAGATGATTTAACCCAAACTATCGGGGAAGTACTGGCTAACAATAATAAAAACCAGATTCGTATTGCCGAAACCGAAAAATATCCGCACGTTACTTTCTTCTTCTCTGGCGGTAGAGAGGCCGAATTTACCAATGAGAAACGCATCTTAATTCCTTCTCCAAAAGTTGCAACTTATGACCTTCAACCGGAAATGAGTGCTGCAGGCATTACGGATGCCATTACTAAAGAAATGGAAACAGGATGGGCTGATTTTATCTGCTTAAACTTTGCCAATCCAGATATGGTAGGTCATACAGGTGTTTTTGAGGCCGTGGTAAAAGCAGTAGAAACGGCAGATAAATGTGCCGAAACTGTAGTGAACAAAGGTTTGGAAAACGGCTATTCGTTCATTCTTTTAGCTGATCACGGAAACTCTGAATTTATGGTGAATGCCGACGGATCTGTCAACACTGCGCATACAACCAACCTGGTTCCTTGCATCTTAATTGATAAAGACTACAAAACCATTGCAGACGGCAAATTAGGTGATATTGCCCCTACTATTCTAAAAATATTAGGTGTGGCTATTCCGGCAGAAATGACAGGAAACGTTTTAGTATAATGATCAAAAAACTTTTTATCCCCGTATTTGCTTTGGCTTTATTTTCCTGTAACCAGCGAAAAGCAGCTGAAGCAAATACCAATTTGGCATATTTTGATATAAAAGGATATTTTGAGAAAGAAATTTCACGTTTACAAAAGCTAAACCCTGTTGTAAATAAAAGCGTAAGCGTAGATGGGACGGTTGAAAACAAAAACGTTAAAATTGCTGACTGGACAAAGGAACTTGCCATTTTTGTTAATGCAGATATTAACAAAACATCATGGAAAGGAAGTTTTAAAACAAACCAGGAAAACGGAGTTGATATTTATACTTCTGACCATAAAAAAATTCCCATAAAGAAGGTCTCCATTACCTGGAAAGGTCAGAAAGCAGGTAAAATAGAGATCATTATCGATAATAAAAATATTCTCTATCAATCTCAGGATACGCTAACTTATTGTCCCGACAGCTTATACAGCATCAAAAAGCACCAGAAAATCAGGCTATTAAAGAACAAAAGATACTCCGTGACCGGAAAACTGAAATAAAAAAAGGGATCCGAATATTATTCAGATCCCTTTTTTCATTTCAATGATTGTTTTTTATTTAAGGCTGGCAATCTGCGCCTTATCATAAGTTACCCAATCGATAATATCCTTTCTTAACGGTTGTAGCGTTAGTACCTTTTGAAAATCAGCAATAGAGTTATTGAATAAAGAAATACAAGCTGCTTTTTCTTCCTTTTTCTTTGCTTTGAAAGACCTGAAAATTGCATAATCTTTATAAGCTAAGCCACGGTTCTGAAACATCTGCGCATCTTCATCTCCGTTAATCTCAATTGCTTTTGTAAAATCTTTTAAAGATGCCTGATAAAAATTTTCACGCATTGTGTTTAACGATTCTTTAGGATCATTAGCAATTTTTAACCTCGCTATACCACGATAATAATATGCCGAAACTTCAGTAGGCTTGATGTTCAGCAATCGGCTGTAAGTGGCAATACATTTCTCGTATTCGTGATTTTGGAAGTAAGAATAACCAAGCATCTGGAGTACACGAGCATTATCAGGAGTTTTAGCTTCAGCTTTTTCTAATTGCATAGCAGCGGTTTTGTAATCACCCTTCATCATCGCCTGCATGCTCCTCTCGTAATTGCTCTGCGCGAAACTAGCGGTTGATGTAAAAATCATTAATCCTAAAATCGCTTTTTTAAAATAGTCCATGTATGAATAATAAGTGTAACAAATCTAACCCCTAATTAAATTTATAGGAGAAATTTTTTGCAATATAATCCTATTCTAATAATTTAAAAGTTTTTAATTTTTCTTTCATTAAAAACCGCTTGCCCTGAACATTAGCTTAAACGCTAAAAAATGCTTTATATGATATAGGCGAAAATATTAATATTACTCTGCCTTTTTAACATATCATTAATATTATTTTTATTTTGGCACAAGAGTTGAATTTATGAAGGGAATACAAAAATTAAACAAATTAAATACGACTAAACTGCCAGTTTGTCGTTAGCGGAAAATGTGATAATGAGTAAACAAGATATATTTGATTTCCAAACAGCAATGCCAATCATAAATGAGGATACAGAGTTTTTTCCATTAATGTCTCAACAGGACGAAGATGAAATGAACAATGAAGAAACGCCGGAAACCTTGGCCATATTGCCTTTGCGGAATACCGTTTTATTTCCTGGAGTAGTTATTCCTATTACAGTGGGAAGGGACAAATCGATTAAGTTGATTAAGGAAGCCTATAAAGGAAATAAGATCATTGGGGTGGTTTCTCAAAAAGATGTTTCTATTGAAGACCCTACTTTTGAGCAGCTTAACACAGTTGGTACCGTTGCCAACATCATTAAGCTATTGCAGATGCCTGATGGAAATACAACCGTAATTATCCAGGGTAAACAACGCTTCAGTTTGATTGAAGAAGTGCAGAACGAACCTTACATTAAAGCGGTTGTTAAAAAGTTTGTAGAACAAAAGCACAAGGCAGATAAAGAGTTTAAAGCGTTGATTGCCTCTATACGGGAGATGTCTGCACAGATCATCCAGCTTTCGCCAAATATCCCGAGCGAAGCCAGCATCGCACTTAAGAATATTGAGAGCAATTCATTTTTGATCAATTTCATTTCATCAAACATGAATGCCGAAATGGCCGATAAGCAAAAAATCCTCGAAATGGATAAATTGCAGGAAAGAGCACAAAAGGTAATGGAACTTTTGATGGTGGAATTGCAGATGCTGGAATTGAGAAATCAGATCCAGTCAAAAGTACGTACCGATTTAGACAAACAGCAACGTGATTATTTTTTAAATCAACAGCTAAAGACCATTCAGGAAGAACTTGGCGGTAATGCTGCCGATTTAGAATTTGACGCTTTACAGGAAAGGGCTAAAAAGAAAAAATGGACCCAGGCCGTTGCCGATCATTTTGATAAAGAGATAGACAAGTTAGGTAGAATGAATCCTGCTGCGCCAGATTATTCGGTACAGTTAAACTACCTGGAATTATTGTTGGATTTACCGTGGAACGAGTTTACAAAAGATAATTTCGACCTAAAAAGAGCACAGCGAATTTTAGATAAAGATCATTTCGGTTTAGAAAAAGTAAAACAACGTATTATTGAATACCTGGCTGTACTAAAACTAAAACGCAATATGAAAGCGCCTATTTTATGTTTGGTCGGCCCTCCGGGAGTCGGCAAAACATCACTGGGAAAATCTATTGCAAAAGCATTAGGCCGAAAATATGTGCGCATGGCTTTAGGTGGTATCCGCGATGAAGCAGAAATCCGCGGCCACCGCAAAACTTATATCGGTGCCATGCCGGGACGTATCATTTCTTCCATTAAAAAAGCCGGCGCAGATAATCCTGTTTTTGTGCTGGATGAGATTGATAAGGTTGGTACTGATCACCGTGGAGATCCATCATCAGCTTTGCTGGAAGTTTTAGATCCTGAGCAGAACAATGCCTTTTACGATCACTATGTAGAAGTGGATTATGACTTATCAAACATCCTGTTTATTGCTACAGCGAACTCTTTAAGCACCATTCAGCCTGCATTGTTAGATCGTATGGAGATTATTGAAGTAAACGGATATACCATTGAAGAAAAAATAGAGATTGCCAAAAAATACCTGTTGCCAAAACAGAAAGAAAATCATGGTTTGCAGACCAAAGATATTTCCATTAAACCTGCCCTGATCGAAAAAGTAATTGAAGATTACACCAGAGAATCAGGAGTGCGTGGTTTAGAGAAAAAAATAGGCTCGCTGGTACGTGGTGTGGCCACAAAAATTGCCATGGAAGAAACCTACAACGTAAATCTGGACAATGATGATGTGGAACGTATTTTAGGTGCTCCTATTTACGACAAGGATTTGTACGAAGGCAATGAAGTAGCCGGAGTTGTAACGGGTTTAGCCTGGACAAGTGTTGGTGGAGATATCTTATTCATCGAATCGAGTTTAAGTCCGGGGAAAGGAAAATTAACCTTAACAGGTAACCTGGGCGATGTAATGAAAGAATCGGCGGTGATTGCGCTGGCTTATTTACGTGCACATGCTGCAGAATTTGGCATTGATTATACTTTATTTGATAATTGGGATGTACATGTACACGTTCCGGCAGGCGCTACGCCTAAAGATGGTCCATCGGCCGGAATAACGATGTTAACGGCATTAACTTCGGCCTTTACCCAACGTAAGGTAAAACAGCATTTGGCCATGACCGGTGAGATTACTTTACGCGGAAAAGTGCTTCCGGTAGGTGGCATAAAAGAAAAAATCCTGGCCGCCAAAAGAGCCGACATTAAAGAAATTATTCTTTGCAAGAGCAATCGTAAAGATATTTTAGAAATCAAAGAAAGTTATATCAAGGATTTAAAATTTCATTATGTAACCGAAATGAGCGAAGTAATTGATTTGGCACTAACTAAAAACAAGGTAAAAAAACCTTTAGATTTAAGTATTAAAATTGCACCAATTGTAAACTAATTTATAATCTTTTAACAGAGAACAATCAAAAATCCAATTACAATAAATACTTTTATAGTCCCGGTAATTATCGGGACTTTTTTATGAAATCACTTTTATTTGCACTATTTTTTTGTTTGGCTGTATCAACTGGTTTTGCCCAATCTTTTAAAAACGAATTTGGTTTTAAAACCGAAAATGATGCTTACCTGGCTACTTTAAATGATCGTTATTATACCAATGGCTTGTTTATTTATTTCAGAAGAGCACTTAACACCGAAAAGTTATCAGATAAGATCGAAAAGAAAACCTACGAAATTTCTGCCGGACAAAAAATGTATACCCCATATTGGGGCCAGGTACCGAAAAAAGAAGATCAGGACAGACCTTTTGCAGGTTACCTTTACCTGGGTGGTGCATACTCGGTTTTTTATAAAAATGAGAGTGTTTTAAAAACGAGTGTAGAATTAGGTACAGTTGGTCCTAACTCACTTGGACAGGATGCACAACGTTTTCTCCATAAAACGGTTGGTTTTTATACGCCGGCAGGTTGGGACTACCAGATCAAAAATGAACTGGCCGTAAACCTGGCTGCCAATTACAGTAAATTGCTCTTTAGACCTGAAGACCCAATTGTAGATATCAGTGCCCAGGGTTATGCCAATTTAGGCACCACTTTTTCGGGTTTGGGCACATCAGTGCTTTTTAGGGCTGGTAAAATCAATCAATTGTTCAATAGTGCTTACCATAATGCAGTAATAGGAAATTCTAAAACCAAAAGCTTAAATAATGCTGAATTTTTCTTTTATGTAAAACCGCAGCTCAATTTGGTAGCTTACGATGCCACCATTCAGGGAAGCCTTTTCAACAACAACAGCCCGGTAACTTTTGGTGTAAAGCCAATCGTTTTTGAACAACAGTTTGGTGTAAATTATAGTTCAAAAAGGTTTACTGCCGATTTTAATGTGATACTTAAAACAAAAGAAGTTAAAAGTGTAGCTAAAGCACAGAATTATGGTGGTTTGAGTTTGTATTATAGGTTTGGGAAAAGTTAAAACAACTACCTAATTGATAGCTATTTACAGATATATCACCGTACTTTAGCATCCCGGTATAGACCCTGAAATAAATTCAGGGTGACGATTCTTTTTTGTGATGTCAGATATTGCTATCTGACATTGTAGATCCTTCAAAAAGTCAAACGACAACAAATCTTTTCAAACAAACTAAAAACCAGTTACTTTCCGATTTCTCTTTTTCTCCGCTGTTGAGGCTTTATTTTTTAACCTTTTTTCGATAACGCCTTTTGGGATTTTGGTTGGCTTTCGTTTTTTCTGGACAACCAAAGCTTTCCTTAACAGATCAATGAGTTTGGCAATGGTATTTTCTTTATTGAGCAACTGGCTCCTATCCTCCTGCGAAACAATATGCAGCAGACCTTCACTATCCAAACGGTTCTGCAGCTTTATTTTAAGCTGTGCTTTTTCCTCATCAGTAAAATATTCAAATGTTTCTACATTAAAAACCAGTTCTACCTTACTCGAAACCTTATTTACGTTCTGTCCACCTTTACCCCCGCTACGCGATGTTTTAAAAATGGCTGATCGTAAAATTTCTTCTCTGCTCGGTAACATAAGGCAAAAATACAAAGAATATCGATCCAAAAAAAGTTAGCAAACCCATCGGCTTTTTTTACCTTTGTAGCAGAATGAAGAAAAACTTGGTTATAGCTATTGACGGCTATTCATCTTGCGGAAAAAGTACATTAGCGAAAGCACTGGCTAAAAAATTAGGTTTCATTTATGTAGACAGCGGGGCCATGTACCGTGCGGTTACCCTATATTTTTTACGCAACAGCATAGATGTGAGCAATGATACCCAGGTTGAAGATGCCTTGCAACACATCGAACTCAATTTCCATTCGCGCGATTATGAATCGCACATCACTCTTAACGGTGAAGAAGTTTCAGAAGAGATCCGTTTGATGCCGGTTTCAGAAAATGTAAGTGAGGTATCTGCGCATAAACTTGTGCGCCATGAAATGGTGAAACAACAACAGCGTATGGGGAAATCTAAAAACATTGTAATGGATGGCCGCGACATCGGCACCACTGTTTTTCCACATGCTCCTGTAAAATTCTTTATGACCGCCGACCCGAAAATCAGGGCCGAACGCAGGTTTAAAGAACTGGAGAGCAAAGGTAATAACGAAACGACTTTAGAAGAAGTTTTCGAAAACCTTGCCCACAGGGATTATGCCGATACTACCCGAAAAGAAAGTCCGTTGGTTAGGGCAGATGATGCCATTATTTTAGATAATACCGATCTTACACAGCAGAAACAATTGGATTTTGCGCTGGAGAAAGTTAATCCGTTTTTAGTTCATTAGTCAGTAGTTCATTAGTCATTAGTTCATTGGTCATAGATTCATAGACGATTAACATTGACAAATTCTGAAAGAATCATCGTCTCGACTGAAACGCAGCGAAATGGAGAGATCTATCGGGATAGATTTTATTTCGCAGATATTCGGATTACTTAAATCCTGCCCAAAGCTATCCATCAAACTTTGACTTCGGGAAAAAATTTATATTTTTAGCACCAAAACCAAATGTTGCTATGAAATTAAAATCAGTTTACCTTATTGCATTATTTCTATCCTTCTTTATTTTAAATGCAAATGCCCAAAAAGGCTGGATTAACCTCTTTAACGGAAAAGATTTAAAAGACTGGAACATTAAAATTGCCAAACACGACTACAATGAAAATTATGCGAATACTTTTCGTGTAGAGAATGGTGTAATGAAAGTAAGTTATGATGGCTACAATGAGTTTGACCAGCAATACGGACACATTTTCTATAAAAAGCCTTTTTCAGCCTATCTTTTAAAAGTAACCTATCGTTTTGTAGGCGAGCAGGCTAAAGGTGGCGAAGGTTGGGCTACGCGTAACAGCGGCGCTATGTTGCATTGCCAGGACCCTGCAACCATGTTGAAAGACCAGGATTTCCCGATCTCTATCGAAGGACAGATTTTGGGTGGAGATGGTGAACATGAACGCCACACCAGCAATGTATGTACACCTGGAACGCTGATTAACTATAAGGGTAAATTATTTACGCCACACTGCTTGGATTCCAAATCGAAAACTTATGCTGGCGACCAATGGGTGACCGCAGAATTTTTAGTTTTAGGCGATTCTGTAATCAAGCACATTATAGCAGGTGAAGTGGTGTTAGAATATACCAAACCTCAAATTGGCGGTGGCAATGTTTCAAATTTCGACCCAAAAGTTAAAACAGATGGTAAAGCCCTAACATCAGGTTATATTTCATTACAGAGCGAAAGCCACCCGATAGAATTCAAAACAGTACAGCTTTACGATTTGGAGGCTTATATGAAAGATAAGGCAAAACTGGATCAAGTATTGGCAAAAATTTTAAAAGAGTAAACCATACCGCCAACTGTTTGTTAAATGATGAGGCCATAAATTTATGCGATGCTCACTAAACATTTAATCAAACCTCTCGCCCTCTTCATTTTACTTTTTTTAGGCAATTTTGTTTTTGCGCAAACGGCCTATCAGGTAAGAGATATTCCCGATCCGAAAAAAAATGGAGGTGGTTACGTTAGTGACCCCGATAACATTTTGGGTGCCGGAGCAGTAGCACAGCTCAACAATACCATTGCCGATTTTGAGCGTGAAACTAATGTGCAGGTGGCGGTTGTGGTGGTTAATGATTTTGACCATGATCAGGAAGATTTCGACTTTGCCTACGAATTGTTCGATACCTGGGGAGTAGGCTCAAAAACCAGCAACAATGGCTTATTATTGTTCATCTCTAAAGCCCGCCACAAGTACAGGTTCATTACCGGCACAGGTACAGAAGGTGTTCTGCCTGATGTGAAGCTCAAACATATTGCCGAAAAGCAACTTTTACCAGCTTTTAGGGAAAATGATTTCGCCACAGGAATTTCCAATACTATTAATGCCATTGGAGCAATCATTTTAAATCCTGAAAACAAATCGGAGCTTAATCAATTGTTCACCCCAAAAAAAAGCAATAGTGATTTTGAAAACTTCTTAATACCTACCGGGATCATCCTGCTGCTTTTTTGGGGTGCATTTAAAATTGTAAACCGGCAGGCAAAAAATGTAATAAAAGATCAATCCCAATCAGATGGGAAGCAATATGAAAAGATAGGAAAAGGCTGTGCGGTGGCTATGATGATCACTTTTGTAGTTGTTTTTATATTCATTTTTTCTGATGGCTTTAGCTTAATTGAAAAAATAAGGTCAAGAGATATTCCAATTATTTTGTATATAATTTTGTCGCTTATACTTTTCGGCAGGTACCTTTTCCACATTTCAGCGTTACGAAGTATCCATAATGACGATAAAAACTTTTTTAATTCGGTAAGTAGCTTCCATAAAAAAAACTTTTGGCTGATCATCTTTTCTCCCTTTATTTTAATCAGTTTCCTGCTGTATTTATTTAAAAGGGTAAAGAATATTAATCGGTTTAAAGCTGTACTGGATAGTAAGGGACGGGAAATGGTGCGTTTGGACCGGGATATTAATATTGAAGGTAAACCTTTTTTAACAAAAGGCCAGCGTCAGGAGGAAATAGTAAAAGCCTATGACTATGATATCTGGGAAAGTGTTGATCATCAGGAACATCTTATCAAGCCATGGCCTGCGGAAGCTTATAATAGTTATACTGAATGTCCTGACTGTTATTTCCGGACCTACCAGCTCAACAAACAGGTAACCACTAAAAAGGCTACTTACAGCCATGAGGGACAAGCCAAAATCATAAACGAGTGCAGCTTCTGTAAAAAAACAGAGTTTATTAAATGGATTACCTTAGCGATGCTGGTTGAGTCAAGTTCTTCATCCGGTTCCTCATCATCAGGCAGCAGTTCATCATCTTCCTCTAGCAGTAGCTGGGGCGGTGGCAGTAGCAGCGGTGGTGGCACTGGTGGAAGCTGGTAATTTAGCTTATGTGATTGCCAAGAAAACATCACACTGCATAAAAGAAGCTTTGTGAAGAAAGATAATTCCTTTTTTCAAACTTATCCCTAGCTATTAAAAGTATTTTCTAATTTTGAAACACTTAGCACGGTGTTTGCTTATAGCGTGTTTGCGATTACTTACTAAACTGTTCGCAGAAACTTATACTTATGACTAGAATTTTCTTCCTCCTCATTGCTCTTTCTTTTTTTGCTGATCGTTTAAGCGCACAAGATTTGTATCGTGTAAAAGCCGACCAATTGCGTGTTAGGGAAAGCAGCAATCCTAAAAGCAAGATTATTGGAAATATAGCTCAGAATGAAAAAATTACGGTTTTAGATGCCAGTGATGCCAAATTTTACAAAGTAAAGTTTAAAAACCGCGAAGGTTGGGTGAGCAAAGATTTCGTTGAAAAAATTGCCCCTGCTGCTAAACCTACAACACCACAAATAACTGCTGCGCACACTGATGCCGCTCCCCAAACAACAAACACCGATATGTACCGTGTAACCGTTGACGATTTGAGGGTTAGGCAACAAGCTGATCCGAAAAGTAGAATTGTTGGTTACCTGCCTAAAAATGAAAATGTTGCCGTAATCGATTCTTCTAACACCAGTTTTTATAAAATTAAAGTAACCAATGGCGAAGGATGGGTGAGCAAAGAATTTTTGATCAGGATTTCGCCTGTAAAGGCAAAAGTTGAAAAAACAGGCATCACGGCATCTGTACCTCTGGAAAAAAAGGATTATACGAACATTATCTTTTTTGCTGTGATTGCGTTAATACTGATTACCATATTATACTTTTCGGTTAAATATTCCAGTGGCAATAAGTTTCTTATCGGTTTTTCGGTAATTGTGATTTTGGTAATCGGGTATTTCTGTTATATCACTTTTATACAGGCAAAAGTGGTAACAGGTACCTTTGCCACCAATGAAGATATACAGTATAAAACTTTCAATTTTAAGTCGAAAGATTCAGTAACCGTTACCGATGCCTATACCGATTCTGTGTTTACCTCAAAATATGTAATTGATGGCGATATGATTAAACTATATGATCAGCAGAACACCATTATGCTTTTAATCAGGGATGAAAGAACATTAATTGGAGAAGGTTTTACAAGAGGGACTTTTACGAAAAGATAACAGCAAATCGTCATTCTGAACTTGTTTCAGAATTTTTTTGAAGGGTAAGCGATCGTCCTTCGAAAGGCAGCTATTGACAGATTGCAATAGAAAAATCGTCATTGCGAGGAGGAACGACGAAGCAATCTTAATGCACACTAGTAGCGATCGTTGTAAGATTGCTTCGTCGGCCGAAAAGGCCTTCTCGCAATGACGATAACGTGAGATTTATCTCCTTAAATTCTCCTGTCACTCACATTGATTTTATAAAATAAATTATCCCACAGGATGGCTTTTTTATTTTCACCTTAAATTATTAAGTCGCTACTTAAGAACGTTTGAAGGTCATTTGTACACAGTCCCTTGTTTATAAACCCGATAAAGCGGAATAGCCCGGAGCGCAGCGAGGACTATAAGCGATAGCGGGACTGCTGCCCCGATAAATACGGCACGCTCATTTTCAAATAATTAACCTTTAAATCACTATATAATTCTTTCATATTCCAAAAGGCTATATGGCAAATTCAAATAACCACCCCACCTTTCAGGCACCCCTCCAAAGGAAGGGAATTATAAAACGCTAAAAATCAGCAAGATTTATTAAAAAAATCTTTTCTATTAATTAAAATATTTTTACCTTTGCAATCCCTAAATAGGGAAAAAAGGAGACAATTAATTAATGGCTAAAAAACAAGTAGCAGAAAAAGAATTAGCGGCTAAAACAGCTGAACTTCAGGGAGAAGGCGGACGCCTGACTGAAAAAGAAACAATTGAATCAGAAGCTGATTCAGTTTCGATCGAATCGATCAAATCATCATTAGCAACACCAAGCGAAGATTTCGACTGGGATGCAGATGAAAAAGTTTTTGGTAATTACAATGAAGCAGACCGTAAAAAGTTTGAAGATATGTATGCCGGAACATTCAACCAGATCACTAAAGGTGAAATCATCAGCGGTATTGTTGTTTCAATCAACAACAAAGATGTAGTATTAAACGTAGGTTTCAAATCAGACGGTTTGGTTTCTACTTCAGAATTCCGTGATACACCAGATCTAAAAATCGGCGATTCAGTTGACGTTTTCGTTGAAGCACCAGAAGATGCTAACGGTCAATTGATCCTTTCCCGCAAAAGAGCAAAAACCCAAAGATCATGGGAAGCTATCAATGAGGCGCTTGAGAACGATAGAATCATCAACGGTTTCGTTAAGAGCCGTACTAAAGGTGGTTTAATTGTTGATATCATGGGCGTTGAGGCTTTCTTACCAGGATCTCAAATTGATATTAAACCTATCCGCGATTACGATGTATATGTGGGTAAAACAATGGAATTTAAAGTTGTTAAAATTAACCATGAGTTTAAAAACGTAGTTGTTTCTCATAAAGTGTTAATTGAAGACGATTTAGAAAGCCAAAAAGTAGAGATCGTTTCTAAATTAGAAAAAGGTCAGGTATTGGAAGGTACTGTTAAAAACATTACTGATTTCGGTGTGTTCATCGATTTAGGTGGCGTTGACGGTTTACTTCACATTACTGATATTTCTTGGGGCCGCATAGAGCATCCGAAAGAAGTATTATCATTAGATGAAAAAATCAACGTAGTTGTTTTAGATTTCGATGATGAGAAAAAACGTATCGCTTTAGGCTTAAAACAATTAACTCCACACCCATGGGAGAATTTAAGCACTGACATTCAGGTTGGTTCTAAAGTAAAAGGAAAAATCGTAACTGTTGCAGATTACGGTGCTTTCTTAGAAATCATCCCAGGTGTTGAAGGTTTAATCCACGTTTCTGAAATGAGCTGGTCACAAAACTTAAGAAACCCACAAGAGTTCTTAAAAGTTGGTGATGAGATTGAAGCTGAAGTTTTAACTTTAGACAGAGACGAGCGCAAAATGAGCTTAGGTATTAAACAATTATCTAACGATCCATGGCAAGAAGTTGCTGCTAAATTCCCTGTTGGAAGCAAGCACAAAGCAACTGTTAAAAACATGACTAACTTCGGTGTATTTGTTGAAATCGAAGAAGGTATTGATGGTTTAATCCACATCTCTGACTTATCATGGTCTAAAAAAGTAAACCACCCTAACGAATTCACTAAAGTTGGTGACGTATTAGACGTTGTTGTTTTAGAATTAGACGTTGATAACCGTAAATTAAGCTTAGGTCACAAACAATTAGAAGAAAACCCTTGGGATACTTTCGAAACGATCTTCACTTTAGATTCGGTTCACCAGGGTACTGTTGTTAAAGTAACTGATAAAGGTGCTGTTATTGCTTTACCTTATGGTGTAGAAGGTTTCGTACCAACTAAACACATGGTTAAAGAAGACGGTACTTCAGTTAAAGCTGAAGAAACCAATGACTTCAAAATCATTGAATTCAACAAGGAAGCAAAACGTATCGTAGTATCGCACGCCCGTATCTGGGAAGAAGTTAAAGCTGAAGCTGTAGCAGAAGAAAGAAATGCTAAGAAAAAAGAAGCTAAAGCTGCTGTAACTGCGGTTAAAAAAGTTAAAGATTCTGTAGAGAAATCTACTTTAGGAGACTTAGACGTATTGGCTCAATTGAAATCGCAATTAGAAGGCGAAGAAAGCAAAGCAAAAAAAGGCTAGTTCTTTTTAACTGAAATATTAATCCCGATAGCGAAAGTTATCGGGATTTTTTTTGCCCTACAACCTATAATACCCAGCATCTATAGGACCATTGAATGTACGAATCTGATACTTAAGTCGTCATTGCGAGGAGGTACGACGAAGCAATCTTTCATATTGGCGATTCCTGCAAGAGAGATTGCTTCGTCGGCTGAAAAAGCCTTCTCGCAATGACGACTTTTTTTATTATGTAACAAAATAATCCATTCTCCTCTACTTATTCTGTACATCCCTGCTATTATCACTACTTTTGAAAAGCTTAACCTAGCCTTTTCAGCATGAAAAAAATTATCTTTTTATTTCTGGTCCTTATATCATTCAAAGTTTCTGCTCAGGAGATTAATATTATACCGCAGCCAGCCTATATTGATAAAAAACAAACACAAAAGCCTTTTATAATCGACTCAAAGACACAGATTGTAGTTGCAGACTCTACATTAATTCCATCAGCGGATTTTCTTAATGATTATCTTCAAAAATACTATAAACTAAAACTGACCATCACTAAAGTTACCCCTGGCAGAAACTTTATAAAACTGATATCCAATACAAGAATCAGCGAATTTAATGATGCATATAACCTGATCACTACAGATCAAAATACAACCATTATTGGCACATCAAAATTTGGGGTATTTTATGCCGTACAATCGTTTATACAGCTCTTGCCAACCGTAGCAAATCAGCTGATCACCGTTCCTTCAGTTGTAATTGTTGATCATCCCCGCTTCGACTACCGCGGCATGCACCTCGATGTAAGCCGTCATTTTTTTGATGTTGCCTTTGTAAAACAGTACATTGATTATTTAGCACTGCATAAAATGAATTATTTCCACTGGCATTTAACCGATGATCATGGCTGGCGGATTGAAATCAAAAAATATCCTAAACTAACCGAAATTGGTGCCTGGCGCAACGGTAGTATTATTGGCTTATGGCCAGGAAAAGGCAACAAAAATATTAGATATCAGGTAATGCCCAACGAAATTAAAATCACACCAAATGATGCTGTAATTAAAACTGACGGCATACGCCATGGTGGTTTTTATACCCAAGAACAGATTAAAGAAGTGTTAGATTATGCGGCTAAACGTTACATCACCATTATCCCAGAAATTGAGATGCCGGCGCACAGCATGGCTTTACTGGCAGCCTATCCGGAATTGGGAACTGAACCCAACAAAAAGTACACCGTAGCCGAAACCTGGGGCATGATGAACAAATACAACAATGTACTGCAGGCTTCTGACACTACCTTTAAGTTTTTAGAAAATGTTTTAACAGAGGTGATGGATTTATTCCCCTCTCCCTATATCCACATTGGCGGCGATGAAGCTGCTAAAGTATGGTGGAAACAATCAGCTGTTTCTCAACAGATGATGAAAGCCAATGGCTTAAAAACCGAGAGTGAACTGCAAAGTTATTTTATCCGCAGGATGGAAAAATTTGTAAACAGCAAAGGTAAAACCATTATTGGCTGGAACGAGATTTTACAGGGAGGCCTCGCACCAAATGCGGTGGTGATGAGCTGGCAGGGAGAGAAAGGAGGCATTGAGGCGGCCAGGCAAAACCATAAAGCCATCATGACACCAGAAAATACCATGTATTTTAACCACAGGCAGTTCGTAAAAGAAGATAGCCTGGCTGCAAATAAGTTTTCGCCCCTGATTGATGTTTACAATTATGAACCCATACCTACTGAATTAAATGCCGAACAGGCAAAATACATTTGGGGTGCGCAGGGCTGTTTATGGACCGAATACATCACCACCCCTGCTAAAGTACAATATCAGCTTTTCCCAAGGTTAGATGCCCTGAGCGAAATTTTGTGGAGTCCAAAAGACAAACGTAATTATCCGGATTTTCAGAAAAGGTTAAAAACGCAGTTTAAACGATACGATTTAATGGGAATTACCTATTCCAAAAGGTATTTAGAAAATTAGTGAACGATTTGTTTTGCCACCTGTACCTGATAAGTGCCCGGTGTGATGCCTACAATCTTTTTAAATGTCCTGATAAAATAATTGGCGTCGTTAAAACCAAGTTCATAGCTTATTGAAGCCACTTTTGCACCAGGCCGGGTAAGCAAGATTTTGGCTTTGTTAATTTTCTCTGACAGGATAAAATCGTTGGGACTAATGCCCAGCTCGCGTTTAAACAAGCGGTAAAACGTGGCCTTGCTCATACAGGCCTTATCGCTCAGGCTATTGATGCTGATTTTCTCGTTCAGGTTAGTTTTAATATAGTTCAGTACAAAGGCCAATGGATTTTGATTGATGTTATAACCTTCATCGCTGACGGTTTTAAGATTTTGAGTCTGCATGATGCGCACCAGCAATTCTTTTAAGGTTAAGTCGGCCAGCACATCTTTTTCCTTGCTACGTTCGGCGCAAATCCGGATGACTTTATTAATGAGGTAGGCAATTTCTTCATTGTTGTAAAAATGGTATTCATCATAGTTCAGCAACCATTTTTCGTTACTTCCCTCCTTTGGGAAAAACTCGTTTAAATAAGCAATCGTTTTTTGGATCTGCTCCTGATTTATAGCCAAGGCAATACATTGCGTAGGATTTTGATTAGTGGCTTCCGGAAAATCAATCTCCATCGTAACCGATGGAGGAACAATAACGGTCTGACCCGGAAAATAATCAAACCCCTCTTTATCAAATAAATGCATCACTTTTTTACCCCTCAGCATACTCGTAATGACAAAATCGTTAAAAGTGAGGGGAACCTTATAAGATTGGGTATAAGTTTCGAAAACATTTAATTCACAACGCTCTAAGGTATAAGACGTTCTGTTCTCTACCAGTGTCTGCAAGGTTTCTGTAGTACTGAGTTTTACCTGATCTAATGTATATTGCATAAACCGAAATAATTTGGTTAGACTATTACTATAATCAAATATAATGATTTCCAACTTTTCAAACGGTCATCCGAAAGACCTGTTATCCGGCAATATAGCATCATTTCTACTGGCTGCCCCGTAAAGCAGGTCGGGTTATAAAATGGTTACAAAACCTGAAACAATAATGCTATCAATTGATGCGATTGTACTATCTGTTCAGTAGGCTTTGCCATTAGGTTTGTATCAGCCAAATCTTAAAATCGTAAAAATCATGATGAGCCATACCATTAAGAATCCTATATCAAACCCGCTCAGAATGGTTTTTAAAATTAATTATCAATAATAATTATGGAAAATTTAATTGAGAAACCTTCATTCAAATCCCACTATGATAACTATATAGGGGGAAAATTTGTAGCACCGGTTAAAGGTGCGTATTTTGATAATATATCTCCGATTGACGGTCAGGTTTTTACCAAGGCAGCCCATTCTACTAAAGAAGATTTAGAATTAGCCGTTGATGCTGCGCATGAGGCTTTTAAAACCTGGAGCAAAACCTCTTCTACCGAAAGAAGCATTATCTTAAATAAGATTGCACAAAGGATGGAGGATAACCTCGAATACCTGGCCACTGTCGAAACCGTCGACAATGGAAAAGCCGTTAGGGAAACTTTAGCGGCTGATTTACCGCTTGGCATAGACCATTTCAGGTATTTTGCAGGTGTGATCCGCGCAGAAGAGGGTTCATTGTCAGAACTTGATCAAAATACAGTTTCCTTAATCGTACATGAGCCGATTGGCGTAGTGGCACAAATTATTCCCTGGAACTTCCCTTTGTTAATGGGTATCTGGAAACTGGCCCCTGCGCTGGCCGCAGGTAACTGTGTAGTATTAAAACCTGCAGAAAGTACACCTGTTTCGATTATGGTTTTAATGGAATTAATCGGCGATCTACTGCCTCCGGGTGTGGTTAACGTGGTAAACGGCTTCGGATCAGAACTTGGCCGAGCACTGGTTACTAATCCTAAAATTTCAAAAGCAGCATTTACAGGTTCTACCCCTACCGGAAGATTGGTGATGCAATATGCTACTGAAAATATCATCCCTGTTACTCTGGAACTTGGTGGAAAATCGCCAAATATCTTTTTTAGCTCGGTAATGGCAGAAGATGATGCTTTTCTAGATAAGGCAGTCGAAGGTGCGGTGATGTTTGCCTTAAATCAGGGAGAAATTTGCACCTGTCCCTCGCGTTTATTAATTCAGGAAGATATTTACGAAAAATTTATTGCAAAAGTAATCGAAAGAACCGAAGCAATAAAAATTGGTAATCCGCTGGATAGAACGGTAATGATGGGGGCACAGGCTTCGAAAATCCAATATGAAAAAATTGCGCAGTACATTAAATTAGGTAAAGAAGAAGGTGCAGAAGTATTAACTGGTGGAGGGGTAAATGAACTAACTGGCGAACTGGGTGGCGGCTATTATATAAAACCAACGATTTTTAAAGGCCATAATAAAATGCGTATTTTCCAGGAAGAGATTTTTGGTCCGGTGTTGGCGGTAACGACCTTTAAAACCGTTGAAGAAGCCATTGAGATTGCAAACGATACTTTATATGGTTTAGGCGCAGGCGTATGGACACGCGATGCCCATGAACTTTACCAGGTGCCCCGTGCCATTCAGGCCGGACGTGTTTGGGTGAACCAATATCATGCTTACCCTGCAGGCGCTCCTTTTGGCGGCTACAAACAATCAGGTGTAGGCAGGGAAAATCATAAAATGATGTTGGGTCATTATCGCCAGACTAAAAACATGTTAATTTCTTACGATAAAAACAAATTGGGTTTCTTTTAATTGGATCATAGTTGGTGGTTTATTAAATTGTGCACAAGATCATAGTTGATGGTTTGTTAGTTCATAGCCTACCGGTTTATATGGCTATAGCCTGGTGATTCATAGTAAACAGCCTATCCGTTTATTACAATGGTTTGCAATTAAAGACATGCGATAAGCACCACGGCTATCAAATACCTGACCATGAACCGTCAACCTTAAAAAATTCTTGCTTCTGAAAATCCATTATTAAAATTAACATCATGGTAGCCCGAATAGACAGTACAGAAAAAGCCAAAGAATTGATTGCAGTACTTAAAGAAAAGCATGGAGAACTCATGTTTTACCAGGCTGGTGGTTGTTGCGAAGGTACACAGCCCCAATGTTTCGAAAAAGGAGGCTATTACCTGCGGATGCGCGATGTTTGTTTAGGTGAAGTAGAAGGTTGCGAATTTTGGGTAGACAGAGATCTTTTTGAATACTGGAAATTTTCGCACTTTACGTTAGATGTACTCGATGGTTTCGGCGTAGGTGGATTTTCTTTAGAAACTCCAATGCAGAAAACCTTCAAAATACATTACCGGTTATTCTCTGAAGAAGAGTTAGGGAATTTAACTCCGGTTAAAACAGCCGAGTAAGTTTTGCGTATCTGGTAAACACAGGTCAGCCTGGAGTAATCCGGCTGACTTTTTTTGTTGACTGTTTAGTCATGCTGATTTAGGCCAGCATCTTTCCTGTTTCTGAAAATTTATGCAATCTTTGCATTCAAGACAAAATTATGCGTAAACTATTTGCTGTGCTTTCCACCATCATTACCCTATTTGCCATTAAAGAAGCAATATATGTTTTCCTTTCTCAGGAAGCAGATATGGTTAAACAGCGACCGATCCTGATTGTCATTTCGTTAAGCATCTGTATCCCACTGATTGTGTTATCGCTGTGGCTGTGGTCACCGCGCGGAAAGAAAAACAATCAATCAAATTAAGCAATAAACTTACTTTTCAATTCGGGGGTGGGCACCCAACAACTCTCCTGCTTTCCCCACCATTTGTAACGGTTTTTTGCAATTATATCGTAAACCCAGTCACGTATAAACTTAGGAACGATGATAAATGTATAAAGCAACGGAATTAATCCATTCAGTTTGCGGGCCACGCGCAGTGCCGCTGATGATTTGGTATAGAGCTTTTCATCCTCCAGCAATAGAATGGTATTCAACTTTTCCGGATCTGCATTAAATTTTGGCAGCATTTCTTTGGCATAATCACTCTGTAACGCCGAAAATTTAAATTGGTTCTTTTGATCATGCGCAATAACAAACTGTACAGATGAATTGCACAAGTTACAAACACCATCAAAAAAGATTACAGGTTGCCGGATCATAGACTATAAAAATAATGTTTTAAATGCAAAAACAGCCATAACTCCGATCAAAATTTAAGCGAAAAGCAGAGAGTTTAAAACTTAAGTCGAATTACTCCTGTCGGACTAACTTCACCATTTTTGTAATTTACCATTTCCATCCACATAAAATTATTTTTTTCCTTTTACTTTTTGATAACGAACAATTTAGCCACAGAATCGTTAAAACAATCAATGTTCAACTTTCTTAGCTTAAAACATTTTTATATATTTGCCCAATCCTTCTTCAATGCAAAAGAAAACACTTCTTGACGGACAAAAAATTCAGATTACAATTAAGAGGCTCTGCCATCAATTAATTGAAAACCACGACGATTTCGCAAATACCGTTTTAATTGGAATCCAGCCAAGAGGTATTTTTTTGGCTGACCGCATTCATCAGGATCTTCAACAGATCTTAAAAAACAAGAAAATTTTAAAGGGAAACCTTGACATTACTTTCTTCAGAGATGATTTCCGACGGAAAGACGGATTGGTTACCGCGAGCAGCAACTCGATGGATTTCATTATTGAAGGCAAAAAAGTAATCCTGATTGATGATGTACTTTGGACAGGCAGAACCATTAGGGCAGCGCTCGACGCCCTGCTTGCTTATGGCCGCCCTGAAAAAGTGGAGCTCTTGGTTTTAATAGACCGAAGGTTTAGCAGGCACTTACCTATAGAACCTGATTATATTGGCCATCAGGTAGATAGCTTAAACTCACAACAGGTAAAAGTAACCTGGGCCAGCGAAGGAAGTGAAGATAAAGTGATTTTAATATCAGAACCGCCCCTGCCAAAATGAGCCCAAATACCTTACAATGGGAATATTTGGCATGGAAGCGCTATCTGACAATTAAAACCAAATAATAAAACAGAGAAAAACAATAAATAAAAAATGGCAGCAGAAAAATTATCAACCCGACATCTTTTAGGCATTAAAGATATTAACCGGAATGATATCGAATTGATTTTCGAAACTGCAGATAATTTCAAGGAAGTGATTAACCGCCCAATCAAAAAGGTTCCTTCACTTCGTGATATTACGATTGCCAATATCTTTTTCGAAAACTCTACCCGTACCAAACTTTCCTTCGAACTTGCTGAAAAAAGACTTTCGGCTGATGTAATTAATTTTGCAGCCTCCTCATCATCGGTAAGTAAAGGAGAAACCCTCATCGATACGGTAAATAATATCCTATCCATGAAGGTTGATATGGTAGTGATGCGTCATCCTTATGCCGGGGCAGGTCAGTTTTTAAGTAAACATGTAAAAGCACAGATTGTTAATGCAGGAGACGGGGCGCACGAACATCCTACCCAGGCCTTACTTGATGCTTTCTCCATCCGCCAGAAACTGGGCGATGTAGCTGGTAAAAAAGTGGTGATTGTTGGAGATATTCTTCACTCTCGTGTTGCGATATCCAACATTCTTTGCCTGCAGCGCTTAGGTGCAGAGGTGATGGTTTGTGGTCCTACAACCTTAATCCCCAAACATATCCATCAACTTGGCGTAAAAGTTGAACATAATCTGATTAAAGCACTGAACTGGTGTGATGTGGCCAATATGTTGCGTATCCAGCTGGAGCGTCAGGATATAAAATATTTTCCATCTTTAAGAGAGTATGCCATGATGTATGGCTTAAATAAACAGATCTTAGATAACCTTGATAAAGAAATCATCGTAATGCACCCTGGTCCGATAAACAGAGGTGTGGAAATCACCAGCGATGTGGCCGATAGTAAACAATCGATTATTTTGGAACAGGTGGAGAATGGAGTGGCCGTCCGAATGGCCGTGTTGTATCTGCTAGCCAGTCAGGGATAATTAGTTTGGAGTTTGGAGTTGTTAGTTTGGAGTCGGGAGTCTATTTTTTTTTGCAATTAACTGATTTTCAATTGCTAAATAGATTATCTGGAGCAACAGACATCTTTGGGAAAAGCCACTAAATAATTGATGTTGTGGCCTAATAAGCCAATGATAAGTTTACCAATGAACCTCTACCTGATTCGGCGATATCAATGACGAATGAACTAATGACCATTGAACCTAACTTTTCCACATTCGATCGCCCTTTAATACCAAACCAAGAATCCCGTCGTTAATTTGTGTTATTAACAGATGTTAATTACTTCTGTTGATAAGCTCTGATACTATTTCTAATTTAGTACCAACCATATTTGAAACCGATGCAGAAAAAATACTTACTAATTCCGCTAATTTTAGCAGGAAGTTTTAGCACTTATGCGCAAGTTAGTGCGGTGCAAAACCTCAACAAAAACTATCAAACGGGCTTAGAATTATTAGACAAAGAAAAATATACGGCAGCTGCGCAACAATTTAAACTCGTAGAGCTGCAACGTTATAAACCTTCTACCCAGACAGAAAGCAATGCCGAACTGTCGTTACTTAAGGAAAACGCAAAGTTTTATGCAGCTGTTTGTGCATTGGAACTGACCAATGCCGATGCCGAGAGTCTGTTTCAGGCATTCATCCGCGATTATCCGTTAAATCCGAATACCAAACTGGCTTATTTCTACGTTGGAAAAACTTATTTCAATCAAAAAAACTATAAAAAAGCGTTAGATTGGTTCGAAAAAACCGACCCTTCTACTCTTTCGGGCAAACAAAGAAATGAATACCAGTTTAAGCAGGGTTATGCCTATTTTGAACTTAAAGACTACGATAAGGCAGAGCCTTTATTCGAAAAAGTAAAAAAAGAAGAAGGTGATTTTCAGGAAAGTGCCACTTACTACTTCGCCTACATCAATTACTTAAATAAAGAGTATAAAACGGCATTGGCCAACTTCGAAAAGCTGAAGGGCTCACCTACTTATGAGGCGAGTTATCCTTATTATATCACATCAATGTACTACCTGGATGAGCGTTATGATGATGTGATCAGCTATGCGCTGGCAGCCATTCAAAAAACAAAACAACAGTTTGAACCAGAGATGCTGAGCCTGGTTGCGGCATCTTACTTTGCAAAATCTGAATTCAAAAATGCGGAAAAATATTTTGCAGAATATTATGCAAAAGACAAAAGCGAAACCAAAAACAACCTTTTTATTTATCAATATGGATACAGTTTGTTCCAGAATAAAAAGTACAAAGAGGCGGTTACCGTTTTAGAAAAACTGAATAACGATGATATTTACCTGCAAAACGGTATGCATACGTTAGGCAAGGCTTTTATCCAGCTGGGAAATAAACAGAAAGCACAAAGTGCCTTTTTCAGGGCTTCCCGCTTGAGTTTTGATAAAAGTATACAGGAAGAAGCCTGGTTAAACTACGCTAAATTAAGCTATGAGTTAGAATTTCACCAGCAGGCCCTGGAAGCTACACAGGGTTTCTTAAAAACGTTTCCAAAATCGCGTAAAATAAACGAAGCGAAAACTTTACTGGGCGAGGTTTTATTAACCACTAAAAATTATCAGGCCGCTGTAGACATTTTAGAACCTATTCCTGATAAAAACCTGGAGGCTAAAGAAGCCTATCAAAAGGTTACTTATTTCAGAGGATTGGAGTTTTACAACGAAAGGGCTTTCCCAAATGCCTTATCCATGTTTTTACGCTCCGACAAATTTCCGGAAGACAATGAGATTTATGCTTTAAACACGTATTGGAAAGCAGAATCGATGTACGAACTGCGCAAGTATGGAGAAGCGGTTAGCACTTTCGAGAAATTCCTGAAAATGCCGGATGCCGATAAGACAGGCGTATATAATTTTGCCAACTATGCTTTAGCTTATGCAGCTTTTGAAGATGAAAAATACAGCAAGGCGGCCAATTATTTCGAAAAATTCCTTGCAGGCAACGATAAAGATCAAAAAACCATTGATGATGCCACTATTCGGTTAGCCGATTCGTATTTCGTTAATAAGAATTATGGTGACGCGATGGCGAATTACAATAAGATCATCAACAGACATACTACTTCTGAGGATTATGCTACTTTCCAGAAAGGAATGATCCAGGGATTGGAAAATCAGTATGATGCGAAAATTGCAACCATGCAAAACTTATTGAAGGCTTTTCCAAACTCAAACTACGCGGATGATGCCGGTTTCGAAACAGCCTATACCTATTTCAATAAAGGTGATTTTGATAAATCTAAATCTGACCTTGTAGCTTTGGTTGCCAAATATCCACGAAGCAGCTACGTAGCTAAAGCACTGGTTACCATTGGTCTGGTTCAATATAATCAGGATCAGGATGATGCTGCTTTAGAATCGTTTAAAAAAGTAATCCGTGATTATCCAACTGCCGATGAAGCTAAGCAGGCCATGGAATCAATTAAAAACATTTATGTAGACCGTGGCGATGCGGATGGCTTTATTGCGTATGCCGCCACTACTCCACTGGGAAATTACTCTGGCTCGGAGCAGGATAACATTGTATTTGCTGCAGCGAACAATACCTATCTAAAAGGAGATGCAAACGGCGCTTTTCAGGCGATAAATGCTTATTTTGATAAGTTCCCTAAAGCGATACATGAAAAGGAAGCTAAATTTATCAGAGCTGAATCATTGGTTAAATTAGGTCGCCCGGATGAAGCCATTCCTGATTACGAATTTATCTTAAACGACTGGACGAGTGATTATACAGAACGTTCATTGGTAAGTATTTCGCAACTGTTTTTAAACCAGAAAAAATACAATGAAGCCATTGTTTACCTGAAAAGACTGGAAACAACTACTGATTACAAATCGCATTATAGTTTTGCCATCAATAACTTGTTAAAGGCTTATACTGCCTTAAACATGCCTGATGACATGCTTAAGTACGCGCAGCTGACTAAAGAATCAGAAAAAGCATCGGAAGAAGAAAAAAACAGTTCCAGCTTATACTCCGGTAAAGCTTACTTACTAAAAGGCGACACTACAACTGCCATAAAAGAGTTTAAGAATGTAGTGGCTAAAACAAAAACTGTTGCTGCTGCCGAAGCCAAGTACAATTTAGCTTTATTGGAATACAACAAAGGTGATTTCAAAACTTCATCTAAAACCTGTTTTGACCTGATTAACAATATGGCCGCTTACGATTATTGGGTAGCGAAAGCTTTTATCCTTTTATCTGATAATTATGTAGCCCTTAAAGACAATTTACAGGCGAAAAGTACACTTCTCAGTATTATTGATAATTACGAAGGCAAGGACGATATCATTCCGACAGCCAAAGAAAAACTAGAAAAACTAAACAAGAAGAAGTAGCAATTATGAAATCGATTAAATATATATATAGTTCGCTGTTTTTTGTAGCTGCCGGCTTAATGACCGCACAGGCCCAGGATAAAAAAGCGGAGGAAAAAGGCGTAGTAAATGAAGAGATTGAAGTAGTGCGCCCATACAAACCCATTTTGGCCGAAGCGGTAAAGTTGAGACGAAGCCCAAATTTGGATGACGTTAAAACATATAAAGCTAAATTAAACTACAGCATTATGGATAGAAAACTGGAGCTAAACAGTGATATCCAAAAATTACAGGCCCAGGCACTTGCCGAAGAAAAAGAAAGCATTTTAGTCAACAATTATGTAAAAGGTGGATTTGGTTCTTTGGCTACTCTTTTAGGAGAAGCATATTTCAACACTGGCAAAGATGAAGGATTACAGGTTGGTGGCTATTTTAAACACTTCAGTCAGGAAGGAAAGTTAAATAAACAGAACAGTAGCAACCAACAGTTAAGTGTTTTCGGTCGCAGTATTTTGGATGAAAATACAGTAAGCGGGCGCATTAATTTCGAGCGTAACGGCACTTATTTTTATGGGATCGATAACAGCAGGCCTACGCTAAATCCCAATCCGGATAAACAGGCATTAACAACCATCGAATTAGAAGGCGAATTGGTGAAAAACTTCACCGAGGACGAAGATGCTTTTAGCTATGCCTTAAAAGCCAATGGCTATATCTGGAACGATAAATTTAGCGCTAAAGAAAATTACCTGAGCTTAAACGGTTATGTTAACAAGCGTATTAATTCTTTAAACCTTGGCTTAGCTGCGTCAACCGAATTTGGAAACACGAAAGATGCTTTAACGAGTGTTGGCAACAATTTGCTGCGTTTAAACCCTTACATCCGCTTACAGGTTAAGGGGGCTAAAATTACCGCAGGCGTTAATTTCGTTCAGGAATTTGGTGCCTATAGCAGCACGAAGGTATTCCCTGCGGTTACGGCCGACTTTACACTGATTCCTGATTATTTACAGGTTTTTGGAGAAGTTAAAGGAGATGTAAACAGAAACTCGTTAAAAAACTTTACCGATGAAAATCCATGGCTAAACAGTAATATCCTGGTTAAAAATACTGTAGAAAAATTAAGTTTCAGCGCAGGTGTTAAAGGTACAGGCGGACCTGGTTTTGGTTACAAAGCCCGTATCTATGTAAAACAGTTTGATGATATGCCTTTGTTTGTAAACAACTTTACCGACTTTAATAAGTTCGATGTCATTTACGATTTCGGCAAAACAAAATTAACTGGTCTGGAAGGCGAAATTTCAGTTCAGGTAAGCGATGCTTTAAAATGGACCGGAAAATTAAACCTGGATGATTGGAAGCCGGCTTCTGAAACCTACTCCTGGTTTAAACCAGGCTTAAAAGTGAGTTCGAACTTTATGTATACTTTCAACAAAAAACTAAGCTTTAATGCTGGTGTAGTCATTCAGGATGATGTAAAAGCTAAAGTATATACAGGTGCGCCGGTTCCTGCTTCGCAATATGTAATTCCGAACCCGGGCATAGAACTTATTGAGACAGTTAAAGGATATGTAGATTTAGGCCTTGGTGCAGATTACAGGATCAATAAAAAATTCTCTGTTTTTGCTAAAGCGAACAATATCTTAAATAACAACTACAGCAGGTATTTATATTACCAGGCAAATGGATTTAATATTTTCGGCGGATTGACTTATTCTTTTTAAGCAACTATTTAAGCGTACAAAAAATGCCTTTCCAAATAGGAGGGCATTTTTTTTGGGGTTTATTTGGCATGTACTTTAATATCATGATCGCCAGCCCATTGATTAATATCTTGCTTGTTCAACGCCGCTGCCATTAATTCGGGAAACAGATCAGGCGTACAGGCAAAAACAGGTACGCCCAGCGAGGATAGAAATTCGGCATTGTGGTGATCAAAAGCTGTTGAGCCATCATCATTAAGCGCCAAAATTGTAATCAATTGTACCCCATTGTTAACCAGCTGTGCAGCCATATTTTTCATTGCTTCCAAATTCCCGCCTTCATATAAATCGGTAATCAGTATCAATACCGTATCCAACGGCTTTGTTATTATCTGAGCACAATAGGTTAATGCCTTACTGATATCGGTACCTCCTCCCAACTGAACACCAAAAAGCAGATCAACCGGATCATGTAGCTCCTCGGTTAAATCAGCAACTTCGGTATCAAAAACCACCATTTTGGTAGTAATTGCCGGAATTGAAGCCATTACGGCGCCAAAAATCCCCGAATATACCACAGAGGTTCCCATCGATCCACTTTGATCCAAACAGAGCACAATGTCTTTCATCGATTTCCGTTTCCGGCCATAACCGATCCGGGTTTCAGGAATAACGGTTTTATATTCAGGTTGGTAATGTTTAAGGTTCCGTTTAATGGTTTCGGCCCAGTTGATCTCGTTATGTTTGGGCCTTCTGTTTCTCGCTGAACGATTAAGACTCCCAATGATGGCCTGTTGGGTTGGCGTCATTAATTTCTGCATCAGCTCATCAACTACTTTTTGAACCACTAAACGTGCCGTTGCCTTTGTTTTTTGAGGAATAGCCCGGCCCAAAGTCATTAAGTTTGCCACCAAATGGACATCAGGAATAAGTGTGCCGAGTATCTCTGGCTCGTTGAGCATAGAAGTGAGATTAATCCGTTTAATAGCATCTTGCTGCATTACTTTTACCACTGTTTGTGGAAAGTATTCACGGATATCACCCAGCCATCTCGAAACATTTGGCGATGAAGGTCCTAAGCCACCTTTCCGATCTGAATTATATAAAGCCTCCAAAGTATTGTCGATGCCGGTTTCCTGCTTTGTGAGCACTACATCCAGCTCCTGCCGGGTTTGCCCGCCCAATATCAACCTCCATCTTTTTTCTAGTTCTTCTTGCATAGCTTAAGTTTAAAAACCAAGTATTTTTTCGAGTATAGGCAAAACCATTTCCGCCCGCGCTACATCAACTTCATCCTTCTGTGTAAAGCTTCTGCCTAACGGCGGCGCCTGCTTAACCTTTTGTGCAATACTATTTTTTTCGGATGGGGTATAAGTGGCAAAGGTTCTTCTCAACAGTGGAACAACCTCTAAAAATACTTCAGCACTTACTTCCGATAACCAGTTATTCAGGATTTCCCAGATTTCGTGGTCAAAGACTAAAACCGTTGCTGCATCTTTTAAAAAGCCTTCTATCCACAAGGCAGAATATGATGGATCATTACCCCCGGAAAGTGCCCTGCTAAATTCCAGGGCAGTTTCCTCTGTACCAATTACTTTTGAATCGTACAATAGTTTACAGCAGGCCCCATGAACCAGCGGTACCACATTTTTAAGTTTTAATACTTTGGCAAGGGTTTCGAACCAAGCGTTTTTCATCATCTCATCGTCTAAAAACAAAATCGCTTTGTTTACAGCTTTGATCTTACCTGCAACAACAACGGACTGCTCTTCATCAATTCCGAAACAGCTCGATGGCAAACCTACATTTAAACGAAAAAAGATCGATTGTAGAATAGTACCTATGGTTTCCTGATCAGTTTTACGAACGTTGCCATAGCGGCTTACTTCCGTTAATGGGATAAATGCATCCATTAGCATGGCGATATCTGATGTCATGGCAGCCAGTTCATCCATTCTCGTCAACAATATTTGTACGCCTTCGTGAAGATCAGCAGGCAGTGCTTTGCTTACCAGTTCAGTGATCTGGGCAAGGTGACCACAGTTAAGTGAAACATGTTTCAGGTAATGGTTACATGCCGATTCAACCGTATTGCCCCAAGGCGCTTTTTCGAGTAGTGCGATGGAAAGCTCTGGATGCCAAAGTAATAGCCACTCTTCCTTAAAAGTACCTTTACCCGAAATATATCTTTGCTTTGCCCATTTAATATCCAATATCAGCAAGCGATGGAACAGGATACTTTTTTGCAGACCACTTGTTTCCCTTAAATCTAAATTAAGTATTTTTTCTTCGTTGATTACTTTTAGGCGCAGGCTTTTAACCTGTTGTTCAAAATCTTTCTGCAGGGGTACCTGTGGAATTCCCGCTGGTACAGCTCCCATATCGTTGCCGATAATAAGTTCCGATCTGATTAGTTGCATCTGAATATCATCGCCCATACACATTACTGTTTGGGTGGATTCATTGAGTTCTTTTAAACCAGCTTTGCTTAGATTTCTTAATGCTGCCAGGGTATTAGCCAGCCTTACAGCCTCAATAATGTGTGCAGAAGAGATGTCGATTTTGTTACTCCTGAAAACATTGGCACTATAGGTTAACCACCTTGTGCCATCGTCATTTTGGTTGTTCCAGATATGCTTGTACCAGCCTGGCGAATCCAAACCAGCACCATACCCGCTTTCGAAAGCAAGGCGGTCATTCGTCCAGGGAATCCATGTAGTTTCGATTTTAGTTTTAGGCAAATTTTTTAACAGTGCATCATCATCCTTTTGTTTGGGCATATTTTGCAAGGCAGGTACATGCCAGGCTCCACATATTACCGTAATTGAACTATACATTTCACGTTCTGCCTGCCTGATGCCTCTACGCATAAATGCCTCACGGATTTTTTCAACCCTGTTATTCTCTGTTAGCCCCTCCCTCAATGCGCCTATGGCCTCTCCTATTGATGCGAAAACATCCTCGGGTTGCTTTGCAATCTCAAAATGATGTTCCCACCACTCTTCCTGATCATCGAAACCAGCAATTTCAGCCAGATGGGATAACGGATTGTTAGTAACAGGAATAAAGTCCCCCACTTCATCTGCCATACCTATATCATCAGGTGTAGCATTTTCGGGTGATTCCTCTGCAGGCACCTCTACCAGTTTATGGATAAGGGGCATATCGATAAACCTTACCGGTATTTTATTTTTTAAACCATAAATAATGGCCTGCCACTCTGGCGAAAATTCTGCAAAAGGATAAAACACGGATTGTTTCGGATTATCAGGCACATAAGCCAATAAGGCAACCGGCGGTTTCATTTCCTGATCGCCCACCCACTTTAAAATGGCCTCTCCCTCCGGTGGACCTTCAACCAATATCACATCGGGCCTGAGGTTTTGCAGTGCTTCCAGAACATGGCGGGCAGATCCGGGGCCATGGTGCCTGATTCCTAAAAGATGAACAGACATATTAAACGATATCTCTACAAGCCCTATAAATGTCTTTCCATCCGTCTTTTTGTTTCAGAACGGTTTCCATGTATTCCTGCATCACAATTTTATCTTGTACAGGATCTTTGATTACCGAACCGATAATACCGCTGGCAATATCATCAGCTTTTAAAGACCCGTCGCCGAAATGATAGGCCAATGCCAATCCATTATTCATTACGGAAATGGCTTCTGCCGTGCTTAGCGTGCCCGACGGCGATTTCAGTTTGATTTTACCATCAAGCGAAACACCGTTACGGAGTTCCCTAAAAATGGTTACGATCCTCCTGATCTCTTCGGTTATCGATTTTTGAACAGGCAGGTTAATTGATGTGCTAAAACTGGCCACCCTTTGTTCAACAATATTAACTTCTTCCTCAATTGAAGTAGGTACAGGTAAAATAACCGTATTAAAACGTCTTTTTAGTGCGCTTGACAGTTCATTTACCCCTTTATCCCGGTTATTTGCGGTTGCAATTACGTTAAAACCCTGCACCGCCTGCACCCGCGTATTTAGTTCGGGTATAGGTAACATTTTTTCGGACAGAATGGTAATCAGTGAATCCTGAACATCGGCTGCAATTCTGGTAAGCTCTTCGATACGTACAATCTTGCCTTCTTTCATTGCCCGCATTACAGGTGTTTCTACAATGGCTTCTTTAACCGGACCTGCTGATAATAACATGGCATAATTCCAGCCATAACGTACCGCTTCCTCACTGGTACCTGCCGTACCTTGTATCACCAGATTAGAATCGCCGGTAATCGCAGCAGTAATGTGTTCTGAAACCCATGATTTGGCCGTACCTGGTAAACCATATAACAATAAAGCCCTATCAGTAGTTAACGTCGCTACAGCGATTTCCATCAGCCTTCTGTTGCCAATATATTTTGGGGTTACCTCAAAACCATTCCCCAGTTTTTTGCCCATCAAATAATCGATCACGGCATGTGGCGATAACTGCCAGTTTACGGGTTTTACATGTTTATCTTCCTTTTTTAATTCTTCAATTTCCTGCTTAAACTGTTGTTCGGCAGCTTGTCTTAATACGTTATTCTCCACGCTAATTAGATTTTAAAATTTTAGTGTTTGCCTCAACTCAATATAGCGAACCATCGCTACTACCTGGTTACTGAAATATTTTGCCTGATAATGGTCTGAAGCCGGTGTTTCGAATTTTTCCATGAGTGGTAACAGGCTATCAGGCATTGATAAAGCCAGCTTTTGGTAAACGTTGGTCTGGATTGCATAAGGATTATCAGATAGTTTTTTAAAAATCCGTTCTGCAATAACCGTTTCTATCATATCATAACTTTCCAAAAGCAAATCCAATACCCTGTTGAAATCAGTTTCGAGTAGTTCTTTAATAAAAGTCGTCCGCTCTTTAGGATTAACATACTTTAGCAGTTCGATTCCATTCTCAATACCTGATTCAAGCAGTTTTTTACTTAATAACCCATCTTTAAAATGAATTGCTGTATTTTTCAGAAAAGGTTTAAAAACCTTAGCATGTTGATCGCCTAATACCAGTTTCAGCCAATCTTCTACCGAAAGGTTAAATTTTGAAGCCAGCGTCCCGATATCGATAAACTCAAAAATCTGGGCCACCCAAAAAACAGCGTCATCAATACCTTTTTGTGAACTGATTTTCTCCAAACCATATTTAAACAATTCATCACCCGGTGTAACCCCCGGATCAATAGTCAAAACATTTTTCTTTGCAAAAAGCATTACCCGTTCTTCTTTAACGGAAAGGCTATTGATGAGGTAGTTTAAAAATAGCTGATTTATTGCGGTACCTGGCACCAATTTAAGCAGGTAAATAGCAATATCTCTTACTTTTTTGCTCCTATCATTTAAAACTGACATTAAAAAAGTTTCATCGTTGATGGAAAGATTGATTTCCAACAAAGCGATAAATTCGGCCCTTACATTTGCGTTTTCCTGTTGCAGATCAGCTAATAACGCCAAAGCGTCTGATGGCGCCTCTGCTCTTAAACCTGCAAAATAGTTTAGGCGCCATTCCAGGTTACCTGTTTCCCAATCCTGCCCTGACGAAACGGAATCAAAAAGTTCCGCCCAGTTTTTATTGATGCCTGCCAGCCACTTTCCCGTCTCACCGCAGGCTGTTAAGACTGCTTCAGCTTTCCGTTTCTGTAATAAAGCTTTATTTAAAGCAATGGTAACCAGATCTGCACCAAATATTTTATTGGCCTGATTGGTTCTGTAAACCAAGTAATAAAATAACACATCGTCTTTTAACCGGAGTGCTGATTTGATCTGAAAACCGGTAAATGCATCTACTTCGGTTTTTTCTTCATCCGGACAACCTTGCTGGGCACCGCTATAAACATCAGGTATCCTCCCTGATTCGTGATACAGGAAATTTACCGCAGCATTTTTCAAAAAAGCATCTTCCTTATCTACCTGCCCGGCTATAATTCGGTTACCTATCCCGACTAAATCGGGAATTGGATCAAACGTCACTTTATCAGTGCCTAAAAGGGCTGTTTTTATAATTTTCTGATCGCTCATTTTATCGGGTACTGTTTATCATTTATAAAAACTGAAGCTAAGTTGAACTGCTCATTCTGATAAATACCAAAACATACGAAAGAATTACCCTTGGTGATGGAAAGGATTAGCCAAGATTCATCTTCAGAATTGCTCAATAAAATGAGTTTCTGATCCGAATCAACCAAAAACCATGTTTCGTTTTCAAAAATGAGCTTTACAGAGGATAGTAAAAAAGGAATTTCTTCTGCAAACGGATTGATGGCTAATAAACCCGAAACGTGCCTGAAAAGATCCGCAATATTACTTTGCGTTTCTGGAAAGAACTGAACATTTTCTTTTTTAACTTCACCTTTAAATAAGGCTCTTAAAGGTGTGGGCGAAGGATAAAATGCAAGCGCTGCATGAACAACATCTCCCGGTATTAAATTATTGGCATTAGCCTGAATCGTAGTATAGAAATTAATAATAAGTGCATAACACTTGGTTTTTTCACCGTAGAGCCAGATTTTCTCCGTTTTTAGATTATTATCTTCGGTAGTGTCAATCGATAGTACATACCAATTGTCAGTTATGCCTGTGTTCGCCAGTATTTCCTCTTTTGATATATTCCACCCAACCAGCGACCTTACTTCCTGTTTAAGATCTTCCGGAAGCAGTTGCTGATTTTTATAGGCCTCTGTAAGCAGGTAGGTTTTGCTCAGCGATTTGACCAGTGATTTTTGCCAACCCTCTTTGTAAAAATTAATATTATTCAGTCTTTTAAGGTTATTAGCTAAGCCACCAGCCTGTGCATCTACCATCCTTGCAACTATATTTTTGTTAAAATCATAGGCATTCTGTGGAATATGCATGATACCGCTACGCACTAAATCTTTAATCCACAACCTAAGTTCCTCGATACCTGAATCAACTTTTTTAGTCCTCGCTTTTATTCTCTTTTGCTGGGCTTTCTCATCTGCTACTGCATCTTCTTTAGGTCTTTTTTCTTCCTGTTTCGCAGAACGTTTATTGATCCACTCTTCTACATGTGGCGCCATATTCTCTTCACAGGAAAAAACAGACGAATGGGAAACATATAGATAAAGTAGACCCAAGCCGTGTTTACAAGGAAATTTCCTACTGGGACAAGAACACTTAAAAGCAAGATTAACTAAATCGATAATGGTTTTATAGGGTGTTTTACCACTCCCCTGACAATCCCCCCAAAGTGCTTTTTCATGAGCAGCCGTAACGACCCATTTCGAAGGCGTAGCTAATGCTTTCCCTGCTTTTACAGATGCATCATCGGGAGCAAACTTTAAAATCTGTTCTTGCGTAAACTTCATCCTTCTTCAATGAGTTTATCCGGATGCATTCTGGAAATCGAGGATTGGGTTTTACTGTATATTTTTTTCATTTGAGCGTACCATCTAGTTAGCATAAGTTAAAACCAAATATAAAAATTACTTATAATCCTTAACATGCCTCACTAAAAATTTATCAAAATATAATACATCAAGCGTATTTGTTTATTTTTAGTAGACGATTATTAGTTATGTAAAACAAAAGCCGCCATCAGTGTGAAGCCGGATATAAGCAAGTTGAGGTAATATTCTTGAATTATCTATTTTTTTTCCCGTTGTGGCTCAATATTTCAAGGTATAAAAATCTGATTGGCAGCTGCTTCCCTCTTGTAATTCCCCCTTGTAAAACCACACACCAAGCCTATTTTTGACGTGTTTACCGAAACCTGTACCCTATCCCAATCCTAAAAAAGTGATTACGCTGTTTAAAAGAACCCAAACTATTGCTTAGCTTGTATGGGGTTAACCATTGGTAGCTGCCATTAACATCAAATTGTTTAATATGAATGCTGATGCCCCCTGTAATTCCGATGTTTACCCTATTGTTTACGGTATTAGTATTAACTATGATAGAGTCGATTTGCTTGCTATGGTATAACGTGTCGCGCGGATTGACTATTGGATTTAATTTGGTGATTCCTATAGATTGCTTGCCTACAAAACTAACTATCGGACCAGCTTTCAAATCGATATGCTTTGATAACTTATACGCAGCAGCTAATGGAATATCGATTGTAACCAATTTTCGCGTTGTAGCAATGGTAAGCGGTGGTACCGAGTCTGGTCGGTAATAACTCGGATGTGTAAATTTCCCTGCAATTTTTTGATTACTGTTGGCATTTAAACCAACTGTAAGTTGCCAGTTTTTATTGAATGCATAGGAACCAAATACACCTATATAAAAACTATTATTTCCTTTTTGCACATTCATCCCGGACGTTAAACCATAACTATACTTTGGATCAATAGAACCGTTTTGTTTGGTTTTATTCGTTCTGATTTTAGGCAAGCTGATATTTGTTTCCTTTTGATTTTTAGGTTCAGCATTTTTATCGTAATGCCGTGTCGTGTTATCTTGATTCCCTGATGAATTTTGAAAATCATTAGCTTTAACTACCGGTATTGCTATACGCTGAATTTTTAGGGGAAGATCAATATAGGTAACTTCTTGTTGATGTAGCTTTGGCCACGATAATAATTTGCCGCTTTTCCCAAATAAGCTGTTCTCCTTTTGGTCAGTATTGCTGATAACTTCCACTTTCGAACTGGATTTCAGGCTTATCTTATTTAAATCTTCAATTGATTCGACTCGATTAGATTCTTTTGCAACGAAATATTTGTTGTTTAAAGGAGTAGCTGCATTTGCTCTCATGGTTTTAGAAGCGCTGTTTTCCATTTGCCCGGCCGGTTTTTCCAGCTCCGAAACATCATCGCCAACAGATTTATTTTGCTCCACATCTGCATTCAACGAGTCCTCTGCGCCATTGAGGCTATCTCTGATTATTGTGCTGTCAGCTATTTCATCATAATTTAATACCTTATTGCTATCCACAAGCATCGAATCCGAAAAGACCGATTTAACCTTCTCTTCTATTTCATTCTGCTTATTGTCCGATTTTTTAAGTGTGAAGTAACCCACAGTAGAGGCTGCAGCAGCTACAGAGAAGGTATATCCTATTATTTTAACTACTTTTAATAGTTTGGTGCCTGTTGATAAATGTGGTCCGTGGCTACCACCCGTACCGATCGGCATCTGCTCATTGAGCAGTTTCTGCATACCTGTCCATGAGGCATCAGCAGCATCCTTGACAGGCAAACCATTAAATTTATCGCGCCAGAGTTTATGATACCATGCTGAATTTTTCATTTCTTTTTCGTTTTTTCAGTTGGTTTATCAATGGCTGAGGACGCTAACATTTCCCTCAACTGTTTCTTCGCTTCAGAGAGATGCCACCTTGAGGTGCTCTCGGTAATATTCAGATGTTCCCCTATCTCCTTATGCGAATAGCCATCTATAACCGAAAGGTTAAAAACCAGCTGCGTAGCGGTTGGCAATAAGCGTATCAATTTGAGGAGATCTTCAACAAAAAGTTTATCTAATACTGAGGGTTGAATAAAAATTTCTTCTATTTCATCCGGACTAACGGTTTCATTAAACTTGGCTTCTCTTCTGCCAATATCAATGCATGATCTCACCATTACCGTTCTGATCCAGGCTCCAAATTCTCCTTTTTTTGCATCGAAGGTTTGGATGTGCTGAAAAATCTTCAAAAAGCCGGTGTTTAGTGCATCTTGTGCCAAATCATCAGATTTTAAATAACGGAAACATATACGCAGCATATCGGCATAGTAAAGTTTATAGAGCCCCTCCTGTGCTTGCCGCTCATTAGCTTTACAGCCTTTGATCAGTTTAGTATCTTGCTTAGAAAAAAGGTTCATCCATTTGGTTCGGTAAGCGGTTTTTCTTCATCGTGTTGTAAGAGGATTACGAGGTGAATATGAAAAACGCTGGGTTAAAATTAATTTATTTTTTGCTACGGTATTTTATTTTCGACCAAGCGTTTATAATAATGCCTTCGTATAAGTTTATAAAACCTCTTATATGCACCATACCGAAAGCTACAATAGACATGATGAATGGTATAAAACACATTTCCCATCTGAAAGTGCTAAAACCGTTTTTTATGAACGAGCCATTGCTACCGGCAAAAATAATGTAGCTTTTTGGCTTCAAAAACTATTCTTTAACTGCATTGATCCGCTTTTAGCAAAAAAGAAACAACGTTGGCTTACCATAGGTGATGCTTATGGATTTGATGCGCAATACATCCTTAGTTCAGGCAACAGTGTATTAGCAACTGATCTCAATACAGATTTTCTAAATATTGCACTAAAAAGAGGAATCATTGATGCCTGTGTTGCGGAGAATGCAGAAAAACTTACACAAGAAGACAATAGTTTTGATTTTGTACTTTGTAAAGAATCCTATCACCACTTTCCAAGGCCCTATGCTGCCATGTACGAAATGATCAGGGTAGCCAAACAAGGCGTAATCGTTATAGAGCCACAAGATCCGGTAATCAAGATGCCACTGCTATTGATGTTAAGCAATCTTCTGAACCGGAATGCGCATTTTTTAAATAAATTATGGAATAACCGCTTTTCATTTGAGCCGGTCGGAAATTTTGTTTATAAGGTTTCGGAAAGAGAATTTGAAAAGTTAGCAGCTGGTTTAGGCCTGCCTCTAATCGGATTTAAAAAAATTAATCCAAATTACTGGTTTAAAGGAGCAGATTTGGTATCAACTAAACGCTATAGTAAACAGTTTTTCTTTATCAGATTAAAGAAGTTTATCCTTGATGTTCTTGTCAGGATAAAAGCCATGCCCTCGCAGGTATTAGCCACCGTTATTTTTAAACAGTTGCCAGATGAGTGTACAATAGCGCTCCTTAAGAAAAATGGATACCATCTGGTTCACATTCCACAAAACCCTTATTTAGATTAAGCCCAATACTTCCAACCATTCCCAAAAATATGAGAACCAAAACAACAGTAATAGCCCTTTACCTTTGCTCCTTTTTAACTTTAGCAGCTTTTTTAATGCTCACTTACTTTTATTATCCGCTTATAAACTGGACCGATTTTTTTGCTGCCGCCAGCCTGTTTCTTCCCGTAGCAACGGGCTTGCTTGTTTCAGCATTGCTTTTATTCCTGGGTATATACCTGGCTATTAAAGCAATTAATCATCGGAAAGAAAAAAAACATGTGAGATACTTTTGAGCAAGGATGCGATTTACATGATTAATATTTGTATGCGCTGTGATTTTTAACCGGATAATTTTTACCGTTACAAACAACATTTGAGCAGGATAGCCTGGGTTCTCTTGCTTTTTTTTATTATCACTACATCACAACATTAGGCCATTAACCCGATTATATTGATCTTGTCATTTGCTTACTCGCATACCATTTCTATCTTTGTAGCCGTTATCTTTGCACGGATACAGCTATACGTTTAAAGAACTGTAATTTCTTCATAGTGGAAACAACTATCTGTACCGTTTTTTGTCCCCTTTTAAAATAGGATGTATAATAGCATCCAAAGACACTATTTGAAGGTAAAATATAATTTTTAATTTAAAACGCTTAATTTTACCCGAATGGATATCTTATCATACCTGTTGGCACTCTTGCAGCAACGCAAAGAAGTTGGTATTACCGGCTTGGGCACCTTTTATAAGAAAAAATACCCCGGAAGATACGATAAGGAAAGGCAAACGTTTTTGCCTCCAGGCTATACCCTCCGGTTTTCCGAAGAAGTAATCGAACAGGAAGCTTTGGCTAACTTTATTTCAACTAAAACCAATATTACAAATGAAGATGCCCTCAATCGCATTGCACAGTTTGTTGAAGAAGTAAATGAAAAACTTGAAGTAGACCACGAGGCCGAACTTAAAAATACCGGACGCTTATTTTTTACTGAACAAGGTTTAGCTTTCGAACCAGTTAAAGACATGAATTATGGTTCGGAATTTTATGGACTTCCACCGCTGGAAGAAACGATCGTTGAAGAGGTAAAAACAGATTTACCAAAGAACGAAGAGGAAGAGATTTATGACGAAATTGCGGAAGCGCCAGTTGCACCATCTTCTTTTGAGAATAAGTCTTATCAGGCCCCTAACATTGAAAACGTCGAATTAGATGAAGTTAAGGATGATCTTAAAAACACTTTAAAACATACACAAACAGATTCATTAGCAATTACTGAAGTGCCTGAATTTATTAAAGAACAGCATGAAGAACATCCAAACCGTTTTGGCCATACACCAGAATCGGAGATTGAAGATACTGCTGCTAATACACATTCAAGTAAAACAGAAGAATCTACTGAAACGAAAGAAGAGTTAAAACCTATTCAAGAAGTAGCAGTACCAGAATCGTTGATTTCGCAGCATGAAGAACATCCAAAACGTTTCGGTCATGCACCAGAATCAGAAGTAGAAAATATTGCTGCTGAGCACCGTGCTGTTGAAGATAGTCAAACGAATAAAACCGAACAGGTAAAAGATACCGGCGTACCCGGCCCGGTTGAAGACGTTAACCAGGTTGGTGTTCCTACATCGATAGTAGAGCAGCATGACGAAAATCCTGACCGTTTTGGCCATACACCAGAAGCAGAAAAAAATGCAGAAGCAGCAGGCGCTGAACCGGTTCAACCCCAACAAAATTATTCGGGCCGTTTTTCATTGAGGCCAGAAACGGATGAGCCAAAAAAATATATTAATTTAGAAGAGGAAGTTAAAAAAGAAGAGCCCATAATTGAGGCACCAGCTTTTATAAAAGAACAGCATGCTGAGCATCCAAACCGTTTTGGCCATGACCCGCTCGAACACAGCAATGAAGCTAGGCAAGGTATGTCTACCTGGTTAATGATTACGATTGCAATTGTGGCTTTGCTTGTGGTTGCAGCAATAACCTTTTTGATTAAGCCCGAGTTATTTACAGGAGAAACAACCGGTACTGAGAAACCTGCACAAGTAATTATCGATTCGCCTAAGGTTGCAGTGGATACTTTGAAAGCGAAACAGGATTCAATAGCCAAAACCGATAGTATATTAAAGGCTAATCAGGTTCAGCAAAAAACAGATACCGTTAAAAAAGAAGTGGTTAAACCTGTTGCTAAGCCAGCTATCGAAACGCCTAAAGAAAACAAAGTTGTACCAAACACTGGTCCTTCTACGTTCTATGTTATCGCAGCATCTTTCCAATCAGAAAAAAAGGCGCTTGTTTTTATCAAACAAATGGAAAAAATTGGTTTAAAGGCCGAAATAGCAGCTGTTCCGGGCCGTTTAAAAAAGGTGAGTATAGCAAGCTTCAGCACAGAAAAAGAAGCTAAAGAGCAAAAAGATATTTTAGAGAAAAAACTTAAAGGCAAAGGGTATTTCGTACAACAAAAACACAACACACAACCATAATGATAACTTTATTAATTCAGGACACCACACAAGCATTGCAAGACACAGCAAATGCAATTAACCAAACATTAACACAGCCACAGCAAGAACTCCATTTTATAGATCTGCTTTTTAAAGGCGGATGGGTAATGATTCCGTTGGCTTTTTTGGCTTTTTTGGCTTTGATTATTTTTGTTGAACGTTATTTAACCATTAAAAAAGCCACAAAAGATGAGGCTAACCTTATGGCGCAAACCCGGTCTTATATCCAATCCGGAAATTTAGATGGTGCCATGTCGCTTTTAAGAAATAACAACTCCCCTCTTTCTCGCATGTTGCAAAAAGGCTTAAAACGCATTGGCCGCCCGATTAAAGATATTGAAGGCGCAATTGAAAATGTGGGCAAATTAGAAGTTTCTAAATTAGAGAAAAACATCAGTATCCTGGGTATTGTTGCAGGTATTGCGCCAATGCTCGGTTTCGTAGGTACAATTGTGGGGGTAATTACCATTTTCCACCAGGTATCGATTAAGGGAGCAATCGAAATCGGAACAATTTCCGGTGGTTTATATACCAAAATGATTACCTCTGCAACCGGATTAATTATCGGGATTATTGCTTATGTACTCTATCATATCTTAAATATTATGGTTGAAAAAATCATTCTTAAAATGGAGACTGATGCAATTGATTTTATTGATTTACTAGAAGAACCGGGCAAATAATGAATTTACGCAAAAGAACAAAAGGATCGGTAGAAGTACATACTTCAGCGTTGAACGATATTATGTTCTTCCTGATGCTGTTTTTCTTATTGGCCTCTGCAGTCGTCAATCCTACAGTAGTAAAATTATTGTTGCCACAATCATCAAGCGGACAGCAATCTACCGCCAAAAAAGCAGTTACCGTTACAATAGACGAAAATTTAAAATATTTCGTTGAAAAGAAACCGGTGAGCATTGAGGAATTAGAGCCTACCCTGGCATCATATCAAAAGCTGGCACCAGATATGACCATACTTTTATATGTATCGCGCAATGTAACTTATCAGGATGGATTTGTGGTGAACGATATTGCCAATAAACTGAAATTGAAACTTGTTGTAGCCGTTGAACCTAAAAAATAATGAACTACAAAGCACAAAACGTACCTCAGGAGGAAAACAATTATCCAAAGGCCATTGCTATAGCAAGCGGTATTATGGGATTTTTGTTATTGATCAGCTTTTTTATTGTGATTGGTTCATTCCAACCACCTGAAGAAGTAGGTATGGGCGGCATGGTGGTAAATTACGGAACTTCGGCAGAAGGTATGGGCGATGATTATACCAGCATTGAAGAACCATCTGCAGATCCAAATGCGAATGGTAAAGCGCCTGAAAAGGTTACACCTGAAGAGAAGGTTACACCAAATACCGCCACCGAAAGCAGTGATAAAGAGGTACAAACACAGAGTACCGAAGATGCCATTGCCGTAAATACCAAACCCACAAAAGTTACAACAACTGCACCTACGCCTGTAACAGAAGATAAACCTGCTAAGCCGGTAATTAACCAAAATGCACTTTACAAAGGCAAGAAAAATACCGGTCAGGGACAAGGAGACGGTACCGGAAAAACGCCAGGCAACCAGGGTGATAAAGATGGCGATCCGTTAGCATCAAATTATGGTGAAGGGGGGTCGGGAAATGGCAATGTACAGCTATCTTTAGCCAGCAGAAAATTTATCGATATCCCCAGAATACAGGATGATGGACAGAGCGCAGGAAAAATTGCCGTCCAGATCCGCGTAGACAAAAATGGCAAAGTTGTACAGGCACGCGCCGGAGCTAAAGGTACAACCTTATCTGATTTAGCCCTCTGGAGAAAGTGCGAGCAGGCTGTATTGGGTGCAAGTTTAAACAAACTGGAATCCGCTCCAGATGTACAAACCGGAATTGTGATGTTTAATTTTAAAGTTAAATAATTTTTATTGTGCTGTCAGATATTACTATCTGACAGACTATATTTGTTCAAAAGATTGATAGGATCTCTTAACGATTAATGATGCATGAGTATCATCTAAACTATAAGTCAGATGGAAACATCTGACTTCACCTACCCTGCTGGTTTTGTACATCCTTTACCATCAAAAAAAGTAAAAACTTCGGAAGAAATCTTTCTCATTTGATTTCATAATTACGCCAGTCAACCTATATTTGACGTATATTATGAACTACCAACAAACGCTTGATTTTTTATACAGTAAACTTCCGATGTTTACCCGCGTTGGCGCATCAGCTTTTAAAAAAGATTTAACGAATACCATCATCCTTTGCGAAGCTCTGGATAATCCTCAACATAAATTTAAAAGCATCCATGTGGCCGGAACAAACGGGAAGGGCTCAACATCCCACATGCTCGCTTCCGTGCTACAGGCCCAGGGAAATAAAACGGGATTGTATACTTCACCCCATCTGAAAGACTTCCGGGAGCGCATTCGCATCAACGGAAAAATGATCAGCAAAACTGAAGTGGTATCATTCGTAAAAGAACAGCAAAAACTCATCGAAAAAACCGAACCTTCCTTTTTTGAAGTAACTGTTGCTATGGCGTTCGATCATTTTGCAAAACATCAGGTAGATGTAGCGGTAATTGAAGTGGGTTTGGGCGGGAGGCTGGACTCTACCAATATCATCACCCCGGAAATTTCAGTCATCACCAATATCAGCCTCGATCACATGAATATGCTCGGGAATACCCTTGCGGAAATTGCAGGAGAAAAAGCAGGCATCATCAAAAAGAGTATCCCAGTGGTGATTGGCGAAACGCAAGAAGAATCTGCGCCAGTTTTCATTAAAAAAGCCAACACTGAACACGCGACTATTGTTTTTGCCGACCAGGTACTGAACACACAGGATCTTAAAGTCAAAAACAGTAAACTTTCCGTATCCGTTTATCAGGGAAGAGAAATCAAATATAAAGATCTTCAAAGTGATCTTACCGGAATTTATCAGCCTAAAAATATATTAACCGTTCTCCAAACCCTGACTGTGCTGAACGAGAAAACCGAAATTAAAACCGATCAGCAAAGTGTTTACAGCGGCATCAGCCAGGTTAAAAAGCAAACTGGTTTACAGGGACGTTGGCAAACTTTAAGCAGAACCCCTTTGGTAATCTGCGATACGGGGCATAACGAAGCTGGCATTACTGAGGTGATTAAAAATATTGCACAAACGCCTTACCAGAACCTGCACATCGTTTTCGGCATGGTTAACGATAAAGACATTTCGAAAGTATTGTTGTTAATGCCAAAAAATGCAACTTATTATTTTTGCAAACCCGCTTTGGAACGCGGTTTAGATGCAGATCGCTTAAAAGAACAGGCTGCCGCATTTGGCTTAACAGGAAAAAGTTTTACATCAGTTCTTGAAGCAAAAGCAACTGCTATTCAATCGGCAAGCCCTAAAGATCTGGTTTTTATTGGTGGAAGCACGTTTGTAGTGGCCGAAGCGATATAAAATCTTTACATTAACTTCAAAGTAGCTTTATCTAAATTCATTACTTTAGCCCTTTAACTAAAGCATAATGAATAAAATATTCCGTTTAATCTTTACCGTTTCTATTTTTTCGATCTCATTTTCATCCGCCCAAACCAAAAAAACAAGCACAACATCTGCCAAAGCATTTCCTGCGGAGGTTGCACGTCCAAAATTGATGGTAGGTCTGGTAGTCGACCAAATGCGCTGGGATTATTTATACCGCTATTATAACCGCTACACTAATGGTGGCTTCAAAAGGTTGATCAACGAAGGTTTTTCTGTTGAAAACACATTTATTCCCTATACACCGACATATACTGCATGTGGTCACACTTGCATCTACACGGGTTCAGTTCCAGCTGTTCATGGTATTATCGGTAATGATTGGTACGATCCTGAAACCAGGAAAAGTGTTTACTGCACAGAAGATTCTTCGGTTTCTACAGTGGGCAGTACACCTTCATCAGAAGGCAATATGTCGCCAAAAAATATGCTCACCACAACCATTACTGATGAGTTGAGACTGGCGACAAACTTTAAAGGGAAAGTAATCGGTATTTCTTTGAAAGACAGAGGTTCCATCCTTCCGGCTGGTCACGCCGCAAATGCAGCGTATTGGTACCAGGGTAGTACCGGAAACTGGATTACCAGTACCTATTATATGAAAGAGGTTCCGGGCTGGATTGCCGATTATAACAAACTGAAACTCGCGAACAAGTTTTATGCAAAAAACTGGGAAACGCTATATCCGATCAATACCTATGTAAACAGCACAAAAGATGAAAATGCATATGAAGGTAAATCAAGTACATTTCCACACCAGCTAACACAAAACATTGATAAAAATTTCGATGCCATCAGAAGTACACCTTATGGCAATACCATCACTTTAGATTTAGCCAAACTCGCTATTCTTTCCGAAGACCTGGGGCAAGACAACATCACCGACTTTTTAGCAGTCAGCTGTTCTTCTACAGACTATATTGGTCATGCTTACGGACCAAACTCTATTGAGGCTGAAGATACTTACTTGCGTTTGGATAAAGATTTCGAAGAGTTTTTCAACTATCTGGATAAAAAGGTAGGTAAAGGAAATTATACTGTATTTCTAACGGCCGACCATGGCGCTGCCCATGTACCTGGCTTTATGCAAGAGAATAAGCTACCTGCCGGTGTGGTGAGCGACAGAGAAATTGCAAGTAAATTAAATGCCTATTTAAACGATAAATTTAAGTTAGACAATGTCGTATTAAAATCGATGAATAACCAGATCATCTTCGATCATGACAAGACAGACAAAGCAGATATCAGCTTTGATGTGATTAAATCCGCCTCGGTTGAATTCTTAAAAAGGCAGGATGGTTTTCAGAATGCGGTAGATATTGCGAAAGTATCGCAGGCCACACTTCAGGAGATCCAGAAGAAAATGATTACCAACGGATACAATGCCCGTAGAAGTGGCGATATTTATTATGTTTTACAACCGAACTGGTTTAATGGTGGCAGCACGGGAACCACACATGGTAACTGGAATCCTTACGACTCGCACATTCCTCTGGTTTTTATGGGATGGGGAATTAAGCCGGGCGCAACAAACCAAATGCATTACATGACAGATATTGCACCAACATTAGCGGCTTTACTGCATATCCAAACCCCGAATGGAACAGTAGGTGAACCGATCACTGAAATCACCAATAAATAACACTAAAAAACTATGCTCACCAGCATAGTTTTTTTGTTTTTAATTCAATCGTCATCTCGGCTGAAATACAGTGGAATGGAGCGATCTGCCTCAATAGACTTAGCTCTGATGAACACTTTGTGGTTCTCGACTACAGTCTGAGACCGTTTATCATTGACGACAATAGCGGTTATTTACTTTAATTTAGGCAAAATTTATAGCTGAACCAAAAGCCATAACGGTATAGGGTATTCATGCTTTAAGTAGCATAATTTAGTACATTTGCATACCAAATATATTTGGAAACAAGGATTGGTTACCCGAGCATGCCAGTCCTTTAAATCCCATAGTATGCAACCAGTAGAAATCTATAAACCTAAAAATAAAATCCGTTTTGTAACCGCTGCGTCCCTTTTCGACGGACACGACGCCACCATTAACATCATGCGCCGTATCCTGCAGTCATCAGGAGCTGAGGTTATCCATCTTGGCCACAACCGTTCGGTTGATGAGGTGGTGAACTGTGCCATTCAGGAAGATGTACAGGGTATTGCCATGACCTCCTATCAGGGCGGACATATTGAATATTTTAAATATATGTACGATCTTTTACAGGAAAGAGGATCGGGTCATATCAAAATATTTGCAGGTGGCGGCGGCGTGATTCTACCTTCAGAGATTGAAGAATTACAGGCCTACGGAATTGCCAAAATCTACTCTCCTGATGATGGACGTAAAATGGGGCTGCAAGGCATGATTAATGATATGCTGATACAAACTGATTTTGTAACCAAAACAGACATTGGCAATGATCTCAAAAGCATCTCCACAAAAGATATCAAAGCTATAGCTGGTGCCATTACTGTCGCAGAAAATGATCCTGAAGCTGCTCAAAAATTTGTTAACGAATTAAAGCGTTTATCTCAAAATAACAATGCTCCTGTTGTAGGTATTACCGGAACCGGTGGTGCAGGAAAATCATCCCTGGTCGATGAATTGGTCCGTCGATTCCTGGTTGAAGTAAAAGATAAAACCCTGGCTATTATTTCGGTCGATCCTTCAAAAAGAAAAACAGGAGGTGCCCTACTTGGCGACCGCATCCGCATGAATGCGATTAATAATTCAAGGGTTTACATGCGCTCATTGGCAACCCGACAGGCCAACCTGGCTTTATCAAAAAACGTACAGGAAAGTATCGACATCTGTAAGGCTGCAGGTTATGATCTGATTATTGTAGAAACCTCTGGTATTGGCCAGTCGGATACCGAAATTACCGAACACTGTGATGTTTCATTGTATGTGATGACGCCTGAATTTGGGGCAGCTACACAACTCGAAAAAATCGATATGCTAGATTTTGCTGATCTGGTAGCGATTAATAAATTTGATAAACGAGGGGCTTTGGATGCACTAAGGGATGTGCGTAAACAATATAAGCGCAACCATAACATTTTCGATGCTAAAGACGATGAAATTCCAGTGTATGGTACTATGGCTTCCCAATTTAATGATCCGGGAATGAATAACCTGTTCGTTGCTTTGATGGATCAGATTAAATTAAAAACCGGAACTGATTTTAATGCCAAAATGGAATTAACCTCCGATCAGTCAGAGAAAATTTACATTATTCCTCCCGATCGGATCAGGTATTTGGCAGAAATTGCTGAGGCAAGCCAAACATACAATGATTGGGTAGAGAAACAGGTTACCATCGCCCGTAAAATGTACCAGCTTAAAGGGGTAATCGACTTATTAGGAGAGACTAATCCACTATCTTTAGAAAAAGATTCTCAGGATGAGATATCAAAAAACCTAAAGGCAAGCTATGAATTCTTCGAAGAGCAATTAGACGGCGAATGCAAACGCCTATTGCGCCAATGGCCAGAAACAAAAAAAGCATACAAAGAGGAGTTTTTCATTTATAAAGTCCGCGATAAAGAAATTAAACAGCCTTTATTTTACGAATCACTTTCAAAACTAAATATCCCAAAGGTATCTCTTCCAAGATATGAAGACTGGGGCGATATTTTAAGATGGTTGTTAACCGAAAACCTTCCGGGTGAATTCCCCTATGCGGCAGGCGTTTTTCCTTTAAAAAGAGACGGTGAAGACCCTACCAGAATGTTTGCCGGAGAAGGTGGCCCTGAACGAACAAATAAACGTTTTCATTATGTATCGTTAGGTCAACCGGCACATCGCTTATCTACCGCTTTTGATTCCGTTACACTTTATGGAGAAGATCCGCATGTCCGCCCCGATATCTACGGTAAAATCGGTAATTCCGGTGTAAGCATTGCAACTTTGGATGATGCCAAAAAACTATATTCCGGTTTTGACCTATGTGCACCCTCTACGTCGGTTTCAATGACTATTAATGGCCCGGCACCAATGTTATTAGGTTTTTTCATGAATGCGGCGATTGATCAGCAATGCGAAAAATACATTATTGAAAATGGTCTGACAGAAGAAGTAGAGGCTAAAATTGTTTCAATCTATAAAGCCAAAAATATAGAAAGACCATCTTACAATGGCGCATTACCTGAAGGAAATAACGGCTTAGGTTTAATGCTTTTGGGTCTCACCGGCGATCAGGTGCTTCCTGCCGATGTTTATGCCACTATTAAAGCTAAAGCCATCAGTTCGGTACGGGGAACGGTTCAGGCCGATATTTTAAAAGAAGATCAGGCGCAAAATACCTGTATCTTCTCTACAGAGTTTGCCTTAAGGATGATGGGCGACATTCAGAAATACTTTATCGATGAGAAAGTGAGAAATTTCTACTCGGTATCTATCTCCGGCTATCACATTGCAGAAGCGGGTGCCAATCCGATTTCTCAGCTGGCATTTACCTTAAGTAATGGATTTACTTTTGTTGAATATTATTTAAGCAGGGGCATGCATATTGATGACTTTGCACCTAATCTGTCTTTCTTCTTCTCCAATGGTATTGATCCTGAGTACGCCGTTATAGGCCGCGTAGCCAGAAGAATTTGGGCTAAAGCCATCAAAAACAAATACAAAGGAAACGACCGTTCGCAAAAGCTTAAATACCACATTCAAACATCCGGCCGTTCATTACATGCTCAGGAAATCGATTTTAATGACATCAGAACTACGCTACAGGCACTTTACGCCATATACGACAATTGCAATTCCCTTCATACTAATGCGTACGACGAAGCCATCACCACCCCAACGGAAGAATCGGTAAGGAGAGCCATGGCCATCCAGTTGATCATTAACAGAGAATTGGGTCTGGCTAAAAATGAAAATCCACTACAAGGCGCTTTCATTATTGAAGAATTGACTGATCTGGTTGAGGAAGCTGTTCTATCCGAATTTAAACGAATCAACGATCGAGGTGGTGTTTTGGGAGCAATGGAAACGATGTATCAACGTGGAAAAATCCAGGAAGAAAGTTTGTATTACGAAACGCTGAAACATACAGGTGAATACCCGATAGTAGGTGTAAATACCTTTCTCAATAAAAATGGTTCACCTACCATTGTTCCGGGAGAGGTAATTCGTGCAACTGAGGATGAAAAACAATACCAGATTGCTGCATTACAACAATTTCAAAACCGAAATGAAGACCGTTCAGCAGATTTGTTAAAACAACTTCAAAAATCAGCCATAGCTGGAGATAATATTTTTGAGCAACTTATGGAAGTGTGTAAAATATGCTCATTAGGCCAGATTAGCAATGCCCTTTACGAAGTGGGTGGCCAATACAGAAGAAATATGTAAGGGAATAAGCCCAAAAAAAATCCCTCGACTTGCATCGGGGGACTTCACATATTTTTTTAAACTGATTATCCGGCAATCCAGCTAAATTTATAATCAATTGTTGGATTTTTCATACGTTCTGCAACACGTAATAAACGCGAAGGCAATGCCATAATATAATCACGTGCTTTTTCACCTGCTTCATTTAAATCCCGCATGCCTTCAATTTTCCAATCCTCGATTAACTGCTGCATAATTTCAACATAATCAATCGCCGTGTAAACACCTAAACGTTGCGCAGCATCTGTAAAGTGGCCAAATGTTTGACCTATTTTTAAACCTACCTCGCGTAGGAAATGTGCAGGCATGACAATTTTTTTACGCATCATGTCTTCAAAAGCCAACATGGCTTCATTAGGATCAACCTCGAAAATACGGTTCATAAAATCCTTATAAGCTTTGGCGTGCCTCGCCTCATCAGAAGCGATTACACCACACATTCTGGATAATAAAGTATCACCATCTTTTTTGGCTAAAGAAGCTACCCTTCGGTGAGAAATATTGGTTGCCATCTCCTGAAAAGAGGTATAAATAAAGTTGCGATAAGGATCATGACCAGTACCAATATCGAAGCCATCGGCAATCAGGTATTGTGTAGAGATTTCCATCTGGCGCATATCTACGCGACCAGACAAGTATAAATATTTATTCAATAAATCACCATGGCGGTTCTCTTCAGCAGTCCAGTGTCTGTTCCATTTCATCCAGCCACCATCTTCTTTCATACTCGGCCCCTGCACCATTGATAACCACGATTCGTAAGTAGGCAAAGCTTCTTCAGTAATCGTATCGCCAATCAATACCGCTACAAGATCGTAAGAAAGGTCCTTTGCATTATCCCTTAAAATTCGGATATCTTGATAAAATGTTTCGCTCGTAGAGTCAGGAAGGAAATCAGACGGTTGCCAGTTCGTATCAATTGGTTTAAGATAGGTATCCATCATCTCCAGCATATACGTTTCGATATGCACCATTACTTCCCTTCTTTTATCTGCAAAAAAACTCATTATTTATGATTATATTTTTATTAAAAACAAAGATAACCAAATATTGTGGCAAACCTTGTGATATTAAACATATTTAGTATTAATCAGTTTTAAATTTAACCACAATTGGCAACCTTAAGAGAAATAACTTTAATCTCCAGCCCAAAGGAATGCCGTTCCCATCGAGGCTATTTAACCTTAGACAGAAAATATAGGAGTAAATATGGAAGATGTAAAACGGATGATGGAATGGTCTCTGCGGAGATCAGCGTTTTCTGCGGGAGCACAACCTTAACTTTTCTCAATTCCTAAATGGTTTAAAAACTTTTTGGTATTGGAGCGCAGTGTCCCGAGCATTTGGGATAGGTCTCGTCCTGCTGTGCGCTCTATCCTTTTGGAAACCTTATTTTTTAAACAATTTTGCTTAGCCAAAAGGGATGCCGTTCCCATCAGGGCTATTTAACCCGGGATATAAGGGAAGATGTAAAATGGATGATGGGATGCTTTTTACAAAGATAGGTGTAAATCTGCGGAAGTACAACCTTAACTTTTCTCAACTTCTTAATGGTTTAAATACCTCTTGGTCCTGGAGCGCAGTGTCCCGTGCGCTTGGGTCGGGTTCCGTCCTGCTGTGCGCTCTATCCTTTTGGAAACCTTATTTTTTAAACAATTTTTCTTAACCAAAAGGGATGCCGCTACCATCAGGGCTATTTAACCTAGGGCATTCGATGGAAGATGTAGAACGGATGATGGAATGCTATCAGCGGAGATTGGTGTAATCTGCGGGGAACACAGCTTAGCGCCCTAACCCCTTAATGCCGGGAAACCGCGCTATGCACTTTGCGCTGTGCCCATTGCCCGTAAAACAAGAAAGCCCTTCAACATTACTGCTGAAGGGCTTCTCTTTAAGATCTGGCACCGACCTACTCTCCCACGTGTTACCGCAGTACCATCGGCTCTGGTGGGCTTAACTTCTCTGTTCGGAATGGGAAGAGGTGGACACCACCGATATAGGCACCTGAATATTTTATTGAGGTAGAAGGGGAAGGGTATAAAGGTGGAAGGGTTTAACCCTACGCCTCAGACCTTATCGCCTTAAACCTTAAACATGATTGAAAGAAGTTAGCATGAAGAACAAACAACAGTTCTGTTTGCTTTGAAAGCTTCGGATGATTAGTACTACTCGACTGTGGTGTCGCCACCTTTACATCTGTAGCCTATCAACGTAGTA
>NZ_JBIWEB010000012.1:0-168337 GCF_044762335.1 Pedobacter suwonensis
TCTCTTTGCTTTGGCGGACCTTATCAAATTAACTCGGCAAAGGGGGGCTTTTTAAAGTGGCGAAGAGGGGTCAATTTGAAGCGGTTTATCCACCCTGACCAATATTGCTTCGAACGCTTGAATATGAAGGACTTCTGTCAGCAGAACCGTTCCGTTTGCAGCATATAAAAGCGAATCTAGAATTACCCTCCACTCCGCTAGACTTTTAAAACTGAATAACGCTTCTAACAAAGTGCAAGAATCAATAGTTTGTATATCAGCTCCCTGGCAAGTTCGATGAATTTGTAATAGGTTATTCTTATCAGGTAATGGATTATATGTTACTTGGTTATTGGTGTTCGGACGTATCGGAGTACTGTCTAGGGAAGTAGTTGCACCGCTTTCTTTGATAACAAAGCTGAGTTCCAAAAGCTTGACAAGTTGCTGTTGCAGATAGAAATAGTCGGCGTTTTCTGGATTGGTAAATGCGGCTTTGAGTAATTGAATTACTCCTGATTTCAGGCGCAATAAACTATTCTCTTCGCTACAGAAAAAGTGAGCGATCCTGTAATGTGGACTGATGATATCTTTTTCTTTTAAATAGCGGAAAGTGGTTGTTTCGCTAACGGTTGGTTCTTGTTTCATGTTAGGCTTTAATTAGTTCAAGCCAAAGAACCAAAACCTGCAAAGTCTATATTAATCTTCCAGTCCATTTTTTAGACGATTTGGGGCATATTTTAAACGCTATTTCAGATGGAAACCCAATCCAGATGGTCTGCTTTTATGTTTGAAAAGATATAGTTATCTTTGTGTATTAACCCCTTTAGACACAGATCATGAAAGTAATATTAGATATTAAGGACAGTAAGGCGGCTTTCGTAATGGAGCTATTGAGCAGCCTGTCTTTTGTGAAGGCAAGACCACTGTCCGATGAAAATGCTGTTTTAGTTGACGAGATTAAAGAAGCGGTTGAAGACCTTAAATTAGTACGTCAGGGTAAACTTAAAGCCCGTTCTGCAAGGGATTTGATCAATGAGCTATAATGTCTATACCTTACGCCCCTTTGATAAGCAGCTTAAAAGGTTGGTCAAGAAATATCCCTCTTTAAAAAAGGAATATATTGATCTTATTGACTCTTTAGAGAATGACCCTGAACAGGGCACAGCAATAGGCAACAAGTGTTATAAAATCAGGTTAGCCATTGCCTCGAAAGGAAAGGGCAAATCCGGCGGTGCCAGAGTGATCGCAAATTTGGTTATTGAAGATGACGCTGTTTATTTGCTAACCATTTACGATAAATCTGAAAAGTCTAATTTAACAGATGCGGAACTGGCCGAGCTGTTAAAACAGGTTCCCGAATAAACAGACAACTAATTTATTTTACCACACAACAGAAGATTTATTACATTTGATTCAAATTAACAATATATGAGTACTACAACTGATCGTCCAAATAAAGTGCATGAAGGCAGAAATGTGAAACGTTTTCGTGAAATGATGGGGATAAAACAGGAAGGGCTTGCCGCTTCTTTGGGTGAGGATTGGAGCCAGAAAAAGATTTCAGTTCTGGAATCCAAAGAAAAAATTGAAGATGCGCTTTTGGCAGAAATTGCGAAGATTCTGAAAGTACCAGAAGAGGCGATTAGAAATTTTGACGAAGAAACGGCTATTTACAATATCCAGAATAACTATGAAGGAGCCAATACAGGAACCGGAAGTTTGGGTCAATACAACAATTGTACTGTAAATTTCGCCGACAAAGTATTTGAATTAGTTGACGAACTCAAAAAACTTCATGCTGAAAAGGAAGCACTCTATGAGCGTTTATTGAAAGCACAAGAGAATAAATAAGCATTAGACGGAGATATTTTATTCCAGGAAAGCCATTGCAAACCGCAATGGCTTTCTACTTATAATAGATTTTCTAAAAATGACCCTAATTTATATCTCCACGCACGGTGCGGCCTGCGAAATCCCTTCGCTCCTAGGTCTGCCTTGATATCAGAATTAGTAATTTTCTACTGAGCTTCTATTTCATTATAGCTGTACATACTTACCAATCCATCGAAAGAATAGGATGTCTCACAAGAAATCTTCTTGTTCAGGATAGTGATTTTATTGAGTAGTATTTTTGCAATAGCATCGTCTATTAAAGGCATGTCAACCAGAAATGAATTAAACATTTCGCCTATATCAATTATCAATTCATTAGTATAGAAGTCAGTTCCCTGATACACCTGCATCATCAACGCAGAGGATTTTTGAAAGCCAATGCTTGGTTTTAACTGATATCCCCGGTGTATAATTTTATCCCTGACTTCCTTAATTTGAGAGAGCCATGGGAAAGTGGCTTTATCCTTTAAGCGTTTAAATTCAGAAATAAGCTCTGGAGGGAGCTTGTATTTAGGATGAGCGATATTTATGTAATCGGGCAGTTGAGATTCTTCCCTCACTACCTGGTTCAGTGAGATATCCACGAGGCAGGCCAACAAGTCAACATGCGTCTTAATATTAATGATAAGCAGATAAGAATAATCTCTAAATTCTTTTTCATGTTCTATCGCGAACATATCGTATTGAGACAGAGTTGTAATCTTATCCCGTATCTCAGAACAAGCATTTAAGCTTTCAAACAAATTAAACAAATTCATATATGCTTCTATCGTAAACCGCCACTGGTTAAAAAAGGACTGAGAAATTTCTTTTACCCTGTAATCCACATTGGATAAGGGGTTTTGATAACCGACGGATGCCGCAACATTGCAAACTTGAGATGAATGTTGAATTGCTTTATCTCGTGTGGGTGGTGTAATTCATAGCATTTAATACATTCTTTCTAAAAGTTCATCCAGCATTTCAATGTAAACGTTTTGTGTCACTTCTCTCCCATTTCGTAATAATCCGCTTGATCTCCGTTTATTGGCTTTATAAATTAAGCTTGCCATTAATTAAAAGGCCTATTTTCTGCCTGATCATATCATAGTAAACACTATGAGGTGCAATTTCATTCTGACAGATTATTAATCTTTATATTCGGTAATGCTTTGTTATTTTTAATCATCAGTTATTTATCTTTTAAAATTATCAATTGCATTCAGTAACCTTATTTTTCTTCAATCTAAGGAATTGATTTACCAGAATTTATTTCCCTCCAATCTTTCTTTTCAATAACTGCGCATTAATAGCCACTATAATTGTGCTCAAACTCATAAATACTGCACCTATCGCAGGACCTAAAACAAATCCTGATGAATAAAGCACACCTGCTGCAAGAGGAATGGCAATTACGTTATAGCCAGTTGCCCATATCAAATTCTGAATCATTTTTTGATATGTAGCTTTTCCGAAAAGAATTAGGTTAGCAATATCCTGTGGGTTGCTATTTACTAAAATAATGTCGGCTGTTTCGGCAGCTACATCTGTTCCAGAGCCAACTGCGATTCCAACATTAGCCTGAGCCAATGCTGGCGCATCATTTACGCCGTCTCCTGTCATTGCAACAAACTCTCCTTTGCTTTGTAGTTCTTTCACAATTTCCACTTTCTGATGTGGAAGTACCTCAGAGTAATAACCATCTAATCCCAGCTTATCGCTGACAGCTTTTGCGGTTTTCTCATTATCGCCGGTCGCCATTAATACTTTAATATTATTCTTCTTAAATACTTCAATTGCTTCCGCAGATTCAGGTCTGATTTCATCTGCTAAGGCAATGTATCCAGCAAGCTTTCCCTCAATTAAAACAAATACTACTGTTTCTGCCGCGTCGCTAAAAGCGTCTTCTGGAATGCTGATTTTCTCGTCTCTTAAATACCCTGGGCTTACCACTTTTATATCTTTTCCTTCCACGTTGGCTTCAACCCCTTTACCAGTAATTGCATTAAATTTTTGAAGTTGTGGAATTGTAATTTTTTCATCTTTAACTTTCTTTAAAATCCCCACAGCAATAGGATGCTCAGAACTTTGCTCTAAAGCGCTAGCTAAACGAAGGATTTCCTGATCAGCATAGGTTTTATCCACAGATTGGATTCGTGTTACCCCAAAATCTCCTTTTGTAAGTGTTCCGGTTTTATCAAACAGCAATACAGAAATTTTTCGTGACTCTTCAAATGCAGTTCTATTGCGTATCAATAAACCGTTTTGTGCAGATACTGCGGTGGATATAGCCACTACCAACGGTATAGCTAAACCTAAAGCATGAGGGCAGGCAATTACCATTACTGTCACCATTCTTTCTAGCGCATACACGAAAGGGAAACCTAATATTAGCCAGACAGCTAGTGTACCAAAACCTACGGCTAAGGCAACATAAGTAAGCCATTTTGCAGCCCGGTCTGAGAGATTTTGCATTTTGGACTTTGTTTTTTGAGCATCCTCCACCATTTTGATTACCTTATTAAGGTAACTATCTTTACCAGTGTGTTCTACTTTAACTCTTAATACACCGTTGCCGTTTACCGATCCGCCAATTACTTTTTCATCCAGTTCTTTTTTAACCGGTTTTGATTCGCCAGTAAGCATGGATTCATTTAAATAGCTACTCCCTTCAATAATGATACCATCAGCTGGTACTTTTTCACCAGGCTTAATCAAGATGATATCATCTTTCATTAAATCTTCCAGCTTAATATCTTCTACACTTTCTCCCTTTACTCGATGAGCTTCGGCAGGCATCATACTTACCAATAGCTGCAATGCTTTGGATGCGCCCAGTACACTTTTCATTTCTATCCAATGTCCCAAAAGCATGATTGCAATTAAGGTAGCCAGTTCCCAAAAGAAATCCATTCCGGGCAAGCCGAAAACCGTTGCCGAACTATAAAAATAAGCAACACTAATAGCCATGGCAATCAAGGTCATCATCCCCGGCGAGGCTTTTTTAACTTCAAACCAAAAACCTTTCAAAAAAGGCCAACCCCCGTAAAAATATAAGATGCTGGATAGACCAAAGAGAATGTAGGGATTGCCAGGCAGCAAAAATTCATAACTGAAAAAATCCTGTATCATAGGCGATATGAATAGGATTGGTCCTGTAAGAACTAAGGTCACCCAGAATCGTTTTTTAAAGTCTGCAATCATCATTTTATGGTGATCATGACCTGCCATGCCCATTGGGATGGCATCATGATCCATTTTACTGTGATCCATATCACTATGGTCGGCGGATTTTGGGTCTTCCATTTTAGAGTGGTCCATCTTTGAATGATCCATTTTAGAGTGATCAATAACTGCACTATCATCCGCTTTCTTATCCTCAATTGCTGTCGGTTTAGTTTCAGCTTTATCTTTTTCCTCAGGCTTTATTGCAGAAGATGAACTTTTTTCCTCTTTTTCGTTTTTGAGTTCATTTGCAGTGTCATCCGGTTCGGTCACGTCAGGATTTTCTGACTTTGCAGCAGTTGTTGCTTCGGGGCTTTTCTTTTCTTTCTGAATTTTGTCTGATGAATGGATTACTGGGGCTTCCTCTTTCTCCTCTTTAGGTTTGTCTTGTGAATTTTTAGCTGCAAAGGAATCGTAACTTCGTTGTTGTACAGCTGATTTTATACCTGCCACATCCAAACGGGTTTCATCGTAGCGAACCGTGGCGGTTTCAGTGGCGTAATTCATTGTCACACTTTCCACGCCCGGCACCTCGCCGAAGTGTTTTTCCACTTCTTCTACACTCCAGACTGATAGCATGTCGTGTACATTGATATTGCTTGTTTTCATAAAAAATATTTATAATTTAAGATGTCTGTATGTCTTCATTTGGGAGCTTTCATCCCATAAAGTCAATGCTTGGAGTTGGCTTGTGCTTTTTAAGATGAATGATGGATATTTCATTTTTGTAGGTTCTAAAGAATATCATTATCCATTTCAGCCTCATACTCTCTTAGGTTTGCATCTAAGTCACATTTACTCCTAAAATATAATAATGTTTGTGCTTCTTCCACATTCGCCTCCTTACCTTTCCACTTATCCAACGCGGGTTGCTGAATGGCCCTTCCAAAAGAAAAGGAAACAATCCACGGCAAACGATTTTTAAATTTTGTATGTATCGCATTCAAATGTGCTGTTGCATCTTCTGGTGACTGTCCGCCCGATAAAAATGCAATGGCAGGAACTGCAGCTGGGACTGATTCCAGCAAACAGTTTACAGTGGCTTCCGCTACCTCGTCAATGCTATTTTGCACAATGCTTTCTATTCCTGCAATGACCATATTAGGCTTTAGTATCATTCCTTCCAAATAGATTTTGTAAACCGAGAATTGATAAAAGAGTGTTTTCAAAACCTGTGCGGTTATTGCGTAGCAATGTTCCAAATTATGGCTACCGTTCATCAATACTTCTGGTTCTACAATTGGTACAATATCAGCCTCTTGGCATAAAGCAGCATATCTTGCTAGCGCATGAATGTTCGCATCAATAGCGCCCGTAGTTGGAGTGTCATAACCTATGGAAATTACAGCCCGCCATTTTGCAAACCTTGCACCCAACTTTCTGTACTCTTGTAATCGCTCTCGCAATCCGTCTAGTCCTTCTGTCACTTTTTCATCAGGAAAACCGGCCATCAATTTCGCACCCATATCAACCTTGATCCCTGGAATAATTCCAGCCTCAGTTAACACTGCTGTAAAGGGAATCCCGTCTTTTGTTTGCTGACGAATAGTTTCATCATACAAGATCGCACCACCAATACTTTCGTTTAAGTCCGGCGTTGTAACAATAAGTTCACGGTATCTGCGACGCATCTCGACTGTTTGCGGAATGCCTTCGAATGCAAAACGTTTATTACATGTACTAGTGCTTTCATCCATTGCAAGCAACCCTTTGCTACCGGCAAAGAGTTGCACAATTGTATCTTTTAATATTTGTTTGCCCATGAGGTTAGTTTTTCCATTTCCAATTTCTAATTTCTGGCATATCCATACCTTCTTTTCTGATATAGTTTTTATGCGCTATCAATTTATCCTGCATCTCTTGTTTAAGATGAGCGGTTGTGTTTTTCAACTGTGGCAGCCTATCTAAGGTATCCATCACCAAATGATACCTGTCCATATCGTTCAAAACTGTCATATCAAAAGGCGTTGTTATAGTTCCTTCTTCTTTATAACCACGTACATGAAAGTTTATATGGTTAGTTCGCTTATAGGTAAGCCTATGAATAAGCCAAGGATAACCATGGAAAGCAAATATTACAGGTTTGTCTTTTGTAAATAAGGTGTCAAAGTCCTTATCATTCAAACCATGCGGATGTTCTGTCTCGGGTTGTAATTTCATGAGGTCAACCACGTTTACTACCCGCACTTTCAGGTTAGGCAATTTTTCACGAAGGATAGAAACGGCAGCCAAGGTTTCCAGTGTAGGCACATCTCCGGCACAAGCCATAACTACATCCGGTTCTATATCTTCATCGTTACTCGCCCAAGTCCAAATTCCTATGCCCTTGGTACAATGCACTACAGCTTCATCCATACTAAGCCATTGTGGTGCTGGATGTTTACCCGCTACTGTTACATTCACATATTGTCTGCTTCGGAAACAATGATCCATTACTGATAAAAGACAGTTGGCATCTGGTGGAAGATAAACCCTTACTACCGATGCTTTTTTGTTCATCACCACATCAAGAAAACCAGGGTCCTGATGAGTGAAACCATTATGATCCTGTCGCCATACATGTGATGCCAAAAGAATATTTAGCGAGGCTATTTTTCTGCGCCAAGGTAAATGCGAAGTAACTTTTAGCCATTTTGCATGCTGGTTAAACATGCTGTCAATAATATGAATAAAGGCTTCATAACAATTAAAAAGCCCGTGTCTTCCCGTCAATAAATATCCTTCGAGCCAGCCTTCGCACTGATGTTCGCTCAGCATTTCCATTACCCGGCCTTCTTTTTTAAGAAAGTCATCGGTATCAATTACCGGAGCTTCCCATTGACGGTTAGTAGCTTCAAAGACAAAATCCAATTTGTTTGACAGTGTTTCGTCGGGACCAAAAATCCGGAAGTTTCTTTGGTCGGCATTCGCTTTAATAATATCCCTTATAAATTTTCCGAGCACCAAAGTATCGCCCGATCCCATTTCGCCACGCTTCATTTCAATTCCATAATCCCTAAAATCAGGCATCCGGAGATTTTGTAGTAAAAGGCCCCCGTTCGCATGTGGATTGTCTCCCATGCGGTGTTTGCCCGTTGGCGCCAGTTCCCGCAATTCGCTTTTGAAACGACCGTTTTCGTCAAATAATTCTTCGGGCTTATAACTTCTTAGCCATTCTTCTAATTGTTTTAAGTGTGCTGGATTTGTAGCAGGATCTTTAATAGGAACTTGATGCGCTAAAAAATTACCTTCAATCTTTTTACCATCAACAAATTTAGGCCCTGTCCATCCTTTTGGGGATTTTAAAATTATCATAGGCCATTTCGGACGAGTAGCATCTTTGTTTAGGGCAGCGTTCTTTTTTATCTGTTGTATTTCTTCGATTACTTTATCCAGCAAAACCGCCATTTTCTGGTGCATATCCATCGGGTCATCGCCCTCAATAAAATAAGGCTTCCATCCATAACCTAAGAAAAGCTGCTCCAGTTCTTCGTCGCCGATTCTTGCTAGTACCGTTGGATTTGCAATTTTATATCCGTTAAGATGAAGGATAGGCAGTACCGCTCCATCTGTAACCGGGTTTAAAAATTTGTTGGAATGCCAAGCTGTTGCAAGCGGGCCCGTTTCTGCCTCGCCATCGCCAACTACGCAAGACACGATTAAATCGGGATTGTCAAACGCAGCTCCAAAGGCATGACTGAGTGAATAGCCCAATTCGCCTCCTTCATGAATAGAACCGGGGCATTCAGGGGAAACATGGCTTGGTATTCCTCCAGGAAATGAAAATTGTGTGAAGAGCTTTTTTAATCCTTCCTCGTCCTCACTGATATTCGGATATACCTCGCTGTAAGTACCCTCCAAATAAACATTACCAACAATGGCAGGACCTCCATGACCTGGGCCTGATACGTAGATCATATCAAGATCATATTTTTTTATAATCCTGTTGAGATGGACATAGATGAAATTTTGACCTGGCGTTGTACCCCAATGCCCAAGCAACATGTTTTTAATGTGTTCTGGCTTTAAAGGTTCTTTTAAAAGCGGATTATCATGTAAATAAATTTGCCCGACAGAAAGATAATTAGCCGCTCGCCAATAAGCATCAATTTTCTTTAACAGATCTGCTGATAAACTTTCTTTAGATGTTTCTAAGGATTCTGTTTTCATGATATTACTTTTTTAATTAAATTTTTAAATTATTTTGCTTTCAACGGATACGTTAACTTTTTAAAGCCGGCGTAATTCCATTCCCGTATTATTCAAAGCCTAGTCAACTGTGGCTTTTTCTATATTCTTGTCAAGAATTACCACTGACAGACACTGTAAGCAGAAAAAAACTTTCATCTAAAGCTTGTACACTATGTTCGATACCTGCTTTTAAAGCAATCATTTGCCCTTTCTGAAGCGAAACCGAGTGCTGCTCTGTGCAGAAATCTATTTTCCCTTCCAACACCTGCACATAAATATCTTTATATACTTTATGTTTTTTCAATTCGGCTTTTGAATGCATTCCAATCAACACAATTGCAGTATTGTTAGATTTGAAAATGGTAATGGAGTTGTGATCAGCGGTACCCCATGTTGTTTCATTTTTTATCTGATCAATAAACTTATTGATGTCCATTTCCACAAATGGCGCATCCAATATACGGTCACCCTCAGGTCGCAATTCGGTCGCTTCGTTCAATCTTACTTGAACGTCAACATTTTTTACCGATTCGTGGTGGGGAAAACTATCTACATGTGTTTTTAACTTAGCGATTAATGCATTCGATTTTTCATCTGAAGAAATACCATAGCCATTTACCAAAACGCCTTTCACATTAAATTTTGTAGAGGATATAGCATATAATATCGCCTGATCATCAGGATTTGTTTCCCCTTCAAAACGGTACACCTTATCTATCTCAAAATCTTCAGGAGATAAACTTATATTTTGATGATTACAAATCACACAATTTTTGTTGACATTAAAATCCAGAGTATATCCATCTTTGTTTAAACCATTAATAGTTTCTGATAATGTTCCGTAACTTTCTAGCATTTGTATTTTTCTTCTTTTAGTCCGATAATTAATTTGTCTTTTGTAAAAATTTTCGATCGTATTTGGTTTATTGTTCCTCAATATTTATTTGATCTTCTTTACTGCTTTGATATAATTTAGCTGTCAATGCAGCCATCATTATCTCTTCATCTGTGGGGATTACATACACCTTCACTTTACTGTTCTTTGTTGAAATAATTCTTTTATTTTTTCTATTTTTCCCAGCATCTAACTCAATCCCCAGATAATCGAATCCTTGACAGATGCGTTTGCGTATTAGCGGTGCATTTTCTCCGATACCGCCAGAAAAAACCAACACATCAAGTCCGTTCAAAGTAGCGGTGTATGCACCAATTGTTTTTTTAATCTGGTAACAGAATATTTCTATAGCCAAAGCAGCATCTTTATTGCTTTTTTGGTGTTCAAGTAAATCCTGCATGTCGGAACTATAGCCAGAAATGCCAAGCAACCCAGATTGATGATTGATCACATCATTGAATTCTTCCGCGTCAATTCCCTGCTGCATGAGGTACCAAGCCACTCCAGGATCCAGATCGCCACTTCTTGTACTCATTACTACACCTCCTGTTGGTGTAAAGCCCATGCTGGTATCTACACATTTGCCCTTCTTTACCGCTGCAAGACTAGCTCCATTTCCTAAATGAGCAAGAATAATTTTCCCATCAGCTTCTGCTCTATTTTGCGTTTTTAACTCTTTCATTAGGTAGCTATAAGATATCCCGTGAAATCCATATCGTTTTACACCTTGGTTATAATATTTCTTCGGGATAGCAAACGTCTTAGCATATTTTGGCATGGTGGTATGGAAAGAGGTATCAAAACAGGCAACTTGTACAAAATGCGGAAATTGTTTTTTAAATAAGGCTATCATTTCAATTTCTGCCGGAAGATGATCCGGGTCATACTCCATTATTTTATGCAATTCCGTCAACAAATGCTCATCAATAATTTCAGGTCTTGAATGCTCCATACCATGAACAATACGATGCCCCACACATTTTATCCCATCAGTATAATTTTGCTCTTTTAACCATTCAACTAATCCTTCAGCAGCTTCTTTAAAATTTGTTGAGTCTATGGTAATTTGAGTTTTTTTATTGCTGGGTTTATGGGTAACTGTAAATTCAGGATTATCCAATCCTATTCTACTTATTTGACCAGAAAGAACGTTCTCTAATTTTTTATCTGTGTTATAAAGAGCGAACTTAATGCTAGACGAGCCACCGTTGAGAATTAGGATATGTTGTTGTATGGATTTCATAGTTCGGTTTCAAATCCTAAAGCGTTCAATTCTTTACAAGTTGTTTCATAATTACTATGGCAAATGCCTTTAATGCCTAAGCTTTCAGCAACTTTTACAAATACACCTAAATCATCAATACAAAGAGTTTGGTCTGGTTGCGATTTTGACATATCAAGCGCCAGTTTATAAATGTCAACATCGGGCTTTCTTAAATGGACATAAGTGGAGGAAACAAAAAAGTCTATAAATTCGGTCAACTTATATTCCTCAATTCTGTAAGCGTTTAATTCCCTTGCCTCGTTGCTTACGGCAACTATTTTTAACTTATATCGCTTTTTAAGCCGTTTCATCAATTCAATCATTTCCATAAATGGCTGCGATTGGGTGCACATGAATTTCCAGAACTCTTCTTTTGAAAAATCCCGAGGCTCATAAAAAACAGTAATGTTCAGATACTCGTCCAATGTAAGCTTGCCAAGTTCAAAAGTTTCGAATGTCATAGCATGTCTGGCTTCCATTTCATCGCTATCCAGATGGAATTTCTCCGTTGCTAACTTCCGAGATTTATGTCCCCAGCCGTTTGTCAGCAGTACGCCACCAATATCTAAGAATATCGTTGTTATATTTTTTGCCTCATTCATGCTAGTTTTTAATAAAACATTACCACTTTACAAACTTAGGTTGCCTTATTTTGAGTTTCTGCTTCTACAGACCGCTTAGGTTTTCTAAACTCTTTTTTTTTTCCTGATACTCTTCCTTAGTTATTTTTCCTAGAGCAAAGTTTATCTTTAAAGCTTCAAGGGGAGTAATTCTCTTTTTCCTTTGTCCAGGTATATCCCAAGGTGTAGCAAAAATCCAGAATATAAAAACCATCCAAATAAACCACCATATAAAGTGCATTCCTCCAAAGTGATAACCATCATACATATACATAATTTCTAAAATTTAAGATGATTCTACAGTTTCGTTGTAGCCCGATTATCTATTTAAAAATCTTTTGAACGTAACAGCGTTTTTAATTAAGCTCTGTAATGGTGTAGTGCGTATTTGTAAATTGATTCTGAAGTGTCTCGGCATTGACTGCTACAGACGAGGTTATTTCTGCTTGCTTATTTGCCAAGTCAACGGATACGGATGTTACATTTGGCGCAGCAGCTAATCTATTTTTAACTGATGAAACGCATCCACCGCAGCTCATGCCGCCAATGTGAAAAGTGTGTTTGATTGAATTTTCCATGATTTTTCTTTTAAATTGTTGCTAATATTTTAATTTTATTCTAATTGATTTTTCCATCATCATAACAATCGAACATTTCAAATATTCGGGGGCTGTGAATGATGATTCAAATGTTGTAAACATTTGCTTAGTTCGTGGCGTTACATCTTCATCGATCCTTTCATGGGTTTCTTCATTTTTTTGTTTTTCGTATCCATTTTCATTGTAGAACACTTGCCCATTTTGCCACTCATTGCCATGCAGTCACCGTCTTTCATCATCATTTTTTTACCGTCTTTCATGGTATATTCTCCCGTCATTGAACATTTGGTTCCATTTTTCATGGTCATGTCCTTTTCCATGGGCATCATTTTACCGTCTTTCATCATCATCATTTTACCGCCTTCCATCATTACGTGGTCTTTCATCATTGCAGTCTTCGCTTTAGTTTGAGCGAAAGAGCTAGTTGTTGTAAGAGCTAGGGTCAGCATCAGCATCGAAGCAAATACTGTGGTAATTGTTTTCTTAATTTTCATTTTTATAACCCGTAGTGCATTATAAAGATAGGTTAATTTTTAACTGGTTCAATTTTCTATTGAATACAAATTTGTTAAGATATTGAATTGTAGTAAGTGCAGTTATTTTGGCTAATATTCTATTTTTAAAGCCGTTGAATGATTTGGCATAATTTCTTCTTATCATAAATTGGTCACACAGTTGTGAGAATAATGTTTCTATCCTTTTTCTTGACTTTTTAAAAATGAATGGGTAGTTTTTGTGATCTTTTTGATTGTTCCTTAAGGGTGTTTCCAATCTAATGTTAACTGTTTCAAAAAGGTTGATCTGTATGGGTGCTGACAGATAGCCTTTATCGCCAAGCAGCACACAGTCAGTCATTTGTGCTTTTATATCCTTTAAGTAGTGAATATCGTGAACTGAGGCTGGGCTCAAATCAAAATTATCGAATACCCCTTCAACAGAGCAAACCGCATGCAATTTGTAACCGTAATATTTTGTATTTTGTGAAGCGCAGAAGCCCTGATTAGGGTAAGCTCCCTGCTGCTCCTTACATATCTTGCTCCTTGCCATCCTTGCGTTTTTACAAATCTCCAAAGGCATGGAATCTACTATGAAGTATCTCTGATTACCAGTCAATTTAATAGCAAGCTTTTTTCTGAGCTCTTCAGTGTGGGAAAATAATTTTCTCCTTCTTCTATTATACACACTTCTTTCAATTAAGCCACTAAGCTGTGAAAACTTGAGATCTCTAAATAACTGATATTCAGAATCTAAACCAGATGATTCAGCGGCAATATTTAATGCAATAAGCTCTAAATCAGATAGCTTTGGCTTAACGGGCTTGAAATAAAAATTATCAGCAATTGAAATTTCCTTAAAAGTCTTTAAAATTAATTCGTATTTTTGAATAAGGTTGTTCATAATTGTAAATGATTGTAAGTCAATACAATATACTGTTTTTGAGTGATATGAACAACCTTATTTATAATGCACTACGGGTTTTTATAGTTTTAAATTATCTTCAGATCCTCTGTTGCCCGTCCGTCAGTATCACTGTTGCCCGTTTTATCTAGTCTTTATTTTTATGTTGAATTAACTTGTATGAAAATAATATTTTTAGCTTGCTAAGAGTTACACAACTGGGTTAATAAGTTGCATAATTCACATATATACATCGTGTTAAATTAGTGTTTCGTTTTTTTAGCCGTTACAATCCGTCAGTAACTTAACTCTTAATACCAAAGCTTGTATTCGTTTTTTGGATTGACTTTTCCATTTTAGTTGATTGCATAACTCACGCATTAGGAATACTTTTTCAATTCGTTTAAAAGCTCGTTCATACTTATCCGGGCTACCGCAATGTGTTGATCTGCCGAACCATAATAAATGTATAGGTCATCTCCAAAAAGCGCAGTCCCTGTAGGGAATACTACATGATTTACCACACCTTCAACCTCCCATTTCTCTGTTGGGGAGAAGAGCGGATAAGGAAGTCGTGAAATTTCCACCTCCGGTTTATCCAATTGCAACAGTGCAGCAGCAGCATGGTAAGTTTTGCCAATAGTAGTTTCACAAACTCCATGGTAGATGAGCAACCAACCGACTTCCGTTTTTATCGGCGGGCATCCTGCGCCTAAATAATTCACTTCAAAATCATACTTCGGATCCATCACAATATGTGCGGTAAGATCTTTTAGGTAATTTTCCCAAAACGGTTTGGCTAAATCTTCCCAATCATCAAAATACACAATCTGAATTCCCGGCCAAATACGGTGTAGCAAAACAAATTTTCCGTTGATTTTTTCTGGAAATAAAACAATATCCTTGTCTCTTAGTAACCGTTGCTTATCGTCAGCTAATCCTATACTTTCAAAAAGTTTTGCATAATCATAATATTTTGGATTTAGTTTTTCTTGGTTACAGTGTTCCAAATGATGTTTGTAGTCTTTATAATTGATAGGCGGAGTAAAAATTCCTTTCTTTTCAAAATTCTTCAAATCTTTTGAGGTGGCTAGCGCACCCATTGCATTTATCCCATCGTAAGCCGTATACGTTATATAATAAGTGTCTTCTATTTTAACTATTCTAGGATCTTCTATACCGTGGATTTCAAAATCTAACGCTATATAAACCAGAGGTTCTTTAAACCGTTCCACAATATTTGTAGGGCCATTAGCCTTTGCATAACCAATGGTAGAATAATTACCCTCTGCCACCGCCCGATAAAACAGGTGTATATTATCACCGTCCTGATAAACCGCGGGATTTAATACCCCGTTGCTTTCAAAATCATTTTCAGTGGGAGCCAGAAGGATTCCTTTCTTTTCTACATTAACCATATTGATAAATTAAAAGTTGCTCATTCTTTGGTCTTTTACATCGTATAAGTTCAGCCTATGAGGCCGAGGCTTTTGTTTGTTTTAGTAATGGACTTTACCGCGTCTATTGTTTCAGGTATAATAATTGCTTAGTTATCCACCACGAATTTCATCACCCTCAACGCTCAGCATATCCTGACTTCTTAAATCACGCCACAAGACCTGCCCAATTCTAGCGTACTTTTCTTTAATGGTATTATTAGATACTATCCACCTGCATAATTGATGAAACTGATACATGTAGCTAGTTTACCAGTGTTCGCAAAAGCTTATTACCGATAGTGTGTTACACTAAATTTCTGTATAGCATCAGCCACAAACTCCAATTGATGCTTACTTTGGTTTTTATGGAGTAAACCAAGTTCCGGTATTGGTAAGACGACTTCGTTTTCCTCTTATATCATAGTTTACATGCGATCTAGCATTTTGGGATGGGCTTCGCCATACTGACGCCGCCAATAGAGCAAAGGAGTGTTTCTTACTGGTTTGTTGCGTTTTATCCACTACGGCAGGCTTGTTTTTTCCGGATGATTTATCCTGCCCAGTCAAATTCTGATGAACCTCTTTAGCTACTGATGCGCATGCATTGCAATGCTCCATTTCCATAGCTACATGGTCTTGTAAATCCTCGACTGCTGTGCCGCAAATGTTTGTATTTATTTCCGAAAGCTGTGTAGCATAGCTGCTTTTTAAACTTATCAATGTTGCTGTTGCTCTAGAAATAATGGCACATTCTTCTTGTGTTACCAGCCACTTATTATCTTTTGTTAGCTGTTCCTGCGTTTCCAGCTTTTTATAAATCTCCATGGTTTCTTTAGCACATGTTCTACAAACTTCCGCACATTCTTTACAATGTTCCATTCCCATTGCGGCATGCTTTTCACATTCTTCTGCACAGGCATTACAGATAGTTGCACACAAATGGCAAAGCTCTTTTGAAAAAGGACTTTCTACACTCATTAATTCTGCTGCCGTTATACAGATTGCTGCACATTCCAAGTCAAGCCTGATGCATTTGGTTAAATGCTGTACTTTATCTTCTTCCAGACTGGATACTGCACAATAGTTACAAGTGGTGGCACAAGCTATGCAGGCATCCACACAGTTTTTTATTTGTTGATGGGTCATGATTTTATTTTTAGTGTGTGATTAGTTTTGTTCAATGATTGCTCGCTTCTCTTCGTACTCATCTTTTTGAATTTCCCCTGCGGCAAATCGTCTCTTCAAAATATCTAAAGGGGTGTTCTTTTTAGTTCGCCGACCGGGGATGTCCCATGGTGTAGCAAAAATCCATATTAACATAATTACCCAGAAGAACCACCATAGTAGGTGCATCCCCAAAAAATTTCCAAAATTCATCATAATTATTTAATTTAAATTGTTTACATCACTCCGGAAGCAGAAGCTGAATATGCTATGAGAAGGAATACAACTAATAAATTTTTCATTACTTTTTTGTAATGATATAAATCTAACTGTAAATCACTTGTTAAAGAATGACGGCGGTCACACTGCAAAATGATTATCATTTTATAATTAACTCATATTCATTTTATTAAACGATATCGGTCATCCCTATTTATTATGCAACCTGTAATAAATAAGGCGGTAGAGACTTTAAGAGTTCAATTCCCTCATCCACCAAAAGAAAGGATCTAAATGATTACTGGTCAGAAACACAATGCTAGTTATAGCTTTGAGACAGATAGCGTAAACGAAAGACCTTTTAGAAGTCTCTCCTGACAGATTTAGATAAGGGTCGATGCGCTTTTCTTTAAACTTGAACATTATGCACTTCTATTTTTTTAATAAACTGTAATCTATAGTTATTTCTATTTCTTCTGAATAGTTGATGTAAATCCCAGTTAGGAATGATGTTCATGTGTTGGTTCACTTCTGAAACACACAGTCAACTGTTGTAACTCCTTTTATTTGCCATAAAATAACTTAACAGAAGTATCAAATTACGTGATCCTAAACATCGAAGGTCTTAAGTTAACATATCCCTGATGAGTTGAAGAAATTCATCAGGGATAAAACAACCACTGTCTTTTTAAAATGAAAGAAGTTTTGAACTTTCTTGTGGGCAATAGGAGTTAAGGTTACTTTCTTAATAAGTAAATGTCAACCCACCTCCTAAACCCATATCGCTATCGTAATGGCTAGAAAGAGAAATATATTTCGTTAAGATGTACCTCATTCCGGCGGCGTATTCCTTATCAGTATTCACCATAAAGTTGCCTCTTAATCTCTTAGAGATAGGAATATCCTCTCTGCCTAACTGAAATCTCAACTTGCCATTACCATCTATTCTGGCATCTGCCACTACCAACATGGGCAATGTGTAAGCTATACCAGCAACAACAGTTTTACGTTGTTCTTTGTTGCTCACTTGGCCAAACAAATTCCTGTAGTCACTACCGAAGATGTTTTTCTCGTTTGGATTAGGTTTTTTGTAATGGTAATCAAAACCTATGTAAGGAAATAACCACTGATTTCTACCTATATACCTGCCCAACATCGTCTCACTTTCGTAGCCCATTTTTGCATCAGTACCTAAATGCCATAAAGTACTCAATTGCCATCTGGTACTGCCCAACATAAACAGCCCATCTGATCCGTTGCTTTGGAAACTAGCACTTCCCATTAAATGAGGCATTTGATCGTCCCAGTTCAATTTTCTTTGCGCCAGTTTTGGGTCTGGTATTTCAGGATTAGGTGGCGAGTTCTCATAACTGAATACCCTACCCATACCACTCATCATGTGGTAAAGAATATGGCAATGAAAAAACCAATCGCCGCCCTTCTCCTTGGCAGCAAATTCTATGGTATCTCTTTCCATCGGCATGATATCCAAAACATTCTTCATCGGGGCGTAATCTCCCTCGCCATTAATTACCCTAAAATCATGACCGTGTAAGTGCATTGGGTGTCTCATCATGCTGTTGTTGTACAGGATGATGCGCAGATTTTCGCCTTTCTTGATTAAGATCTTATCTGATTCTGAGACGGTTTTGTTATCCAATGTCCATACGTAGCGGTTCATGTTGCCCGTCAAATCGAATTTCAATTCCCTAGTCGGCCCTTTTGGCAAAGTTGTTTTGTTTGGATCACGCAACATGTTGTAATTTAAGGTCACAATATCCGGGCTTTCTGCTGTCATATTCATGCCAGTCATACTGTTGCTATTTGGCATCTGCATGCCCGCAATTTCCTTTTTTTGTGTTGCTTTTTTCGAGGGTTCCTCTCCAGTAATCTCCGGGTACATTACTGTATTCATATCCATAATCTGGTTCTGCATATTCATCCCTTCCATTTGTACCATATTGCCGCTCATGTCCATCATGTCGTTCATCATTTTCATCCCTGCAAAGTATTTAAGCTTTGGCATTTTCTGTGCAGCCATCTTTTCTCCTTTTCCTAACCACAATGATGCGGATTTGGTACGGTCTTCTGGTGTTACTAGGAATTCGTAGCTTTTATTTTCGGGAACGGTTACCACCACATCGTAAATTTCGGAGACACCAACAATCAAACGGTCAACCTCAACGGGTTCTACGTCATTTCCATCGGTAGCAACTACTGTTATTTTACCCCCAGCGTATTTGAGCCAGAAATAAGACGATGCACTCCCGTTCGCAATACGCAATCTAACTTTATCTCCAGCTTTGTATTGCGGTTGTGCATTCTGATTTTTTCCGTTGATCAAAAAAGTATCATAATAAACATCGCTCACATCCATAGCGTTCATCCTTTTCCATTCGTTATTCACTTTGGTTTTAAAGTGCCCTGTTCTTATAGCTTCTGCGTAACTTTGTGTAGTCCCCTTTTTAATGGCAAACCAATCTGTTGCCGCATGCAAGCTTCTGTTCACTTCCTTTGGATTCATATTTGTCCAATCGCTCAGCACAATTGGTATCGTAGGAATGTCCCATTCTTTGCGGGCATTGATAATAAAAGAACCGTACATACCAATCTGTTCCTGTAAACCCGAGTGGCTGTGGTACCAATGTGTGCCATGCTGGATGAGTGGGAATTTGTACTCATGTGTTTCTCCCGGTTTAATAGGCATTTGGGTCATATTGGGCACACCATCATAACGGTTAGGGAGAAACAACCCGTGCCAGTGCAGTGATGTTTCTTCCTTCAAATTGTTGTGCACATAAATCAATGCGGTATCGCCTTCAGTGAAAGTAAGAGTGGGCATCGGTATACTTCCGTTTACGGCAATAGCCCGTTTAGGTTTACCGCCATAAGTTACAGTTGTGTCGGCAATGTAAAGATCGTAGCGAACAGTGCGAGGAGGTTGACTACTAGTTTTAGTTTTAATAGGCCCCAAATTTGCTTTTGCCCTTTTGATGTTTTCCATCGTAGGACTGTTACCTCCCATATCCATACCACTCATATCTTCCATGCCATCATTTTTTTTAGGCATCTCCTTCATTGGCATTTTCATATCACCCATATCTGAAGTCTTTGTAGGCTGCGTTTTCTTATCGTAATTGGAAGCTTTCTGTTTAACAGCTTTTGCTTTTTGAACAACGAGCTTCATACCACATTTCGGGCAATTGCCGGGTTTATTAGACTGAATTTCTGCGTGCATGGGACAGGTGTAGATAACCTCGACCGGCTTATTGTTTTCCTTTTTTGGCATTTTCATTCCCTTCATATCCTGAGCAGAAGCTACAACATAAAAGATCAGTAAAAACGCTGTTAATATATTTTTCATTTCATTGGTGATTAATGTTGGTTAAAAATTCTTTTTGTTTAAGCTATCCTTTGATTTTTGAACCCAATTTGTAATTAGCGATTTTTCCGCTTCGCTCAAAATGGCATTTCTATGGATGAGGGTATATGAAGATAAAGGCATAGTACCATCTTTTAAACTATTTTCTATGGAGCGTAGTTTACTTTGCTGTCTTCTTGCCGTATATGAACCAAACTCATTAAAATTTAATTCAGCTTTACCAGATTTTACATGATCGTCCAAGAACCAATTCAAAGGTTGCACATTGGCATACCATGGGTATTGGGTGTTGTTACTATGGCAATCATAGCAAGCTTTTTTCAGAATTCCTTGCACATCATCTGGCATGGCAACCATTTTAGAAATATCATTTGGCATAACCTGCCCACTTTTGTTGCGGGCAGGTTGTACAAATTGGATAATTACAAGGATTACCAATAACCCAAGAAGTATTTTTTTAATGCCTTTCATGGCCACTATTTTAATTCCTCTTGAACCGTACCGCAAGTTGGCATCGCTTTTCCAAGATAAGGGTTTTTAATATCCTTTACCTCACTCAACCAAATTGCTCCTTTATTGTCATTAAACATCGGGCAGTGATCTACATATAGTTGTTGATTAGCTCCTAATAATTTTACAAGATCATACATGTCCTTGCTCAACATATCAAAATGTTCACGCTGATGTGCAATGTTTCCGACATTAGCCCCAATATGTTCGGCATGTTCTTTGCCATCATCATATATGTCGGTATAAGCTTTATTCTGCTCTGGCGTTAAAGATTTTTTATCAAAAGAAGCGAAACCAGCGACCATTTCATTTCCAGCAGCTGCTGCATCTTTATCATTGTCAGTGGTAAGGGCATTCTTTAATTTGATATATGAACTTAACAACGCAGCAGTGGAAGCGCCTTTTTCTGAAGCCCCTGCTACAACAGTATTAGTTCCTGTAGAGTCTGAGGTAGCTGCTGTTTGAGTTTTATTACTGCCGTTGGAACAGGCTGTTAGAAATAGTAGAGAAATAGCTGAGCTATAAATTAATGTTTTCATCGTATTTTAATTAAAATATTTTTAAATGTTTGATTACCCACCTAAGGGAACAATTGCATTTATATTATCCTAGGCAGAATTATTTGATAAAATCAGAAGTTAATTGTACAGCTACTTACACCAAAATAAGGTGAAACCGTACAATTAACAAACAGAATTACTTTAAAGTTTCTTTTACTGCGCCGCAGGTTAACATTTGTTTACCGAAATAGGGATTTTTAATCGCTACATTATCAGAAAGCCAATAGCTTTTTTTCATTGGGCAATAGTCATAATAGACTGGCTCTTTGGTCAATTTTACAGCTTTAGCCAATTTGAAAAGGTTGGCAGAGAAGTTGGCGAAATGTTCCCTTTGATGTACGATTTCCTTTGTCTCTGAGATATGTTTAGCATCAAATTCAAGTTTATCTTGAAGCCCCATGAAAGATATCATTTCTTCCTTTGGCATTGATTTCATATCCATACTGCCGAGTACTTTAGAAAATTCGCTTGCTTTTGATGCCGCTAAGGTTGCATCGGAATTTACCAACGCATTTTTGATGTCGTAGTAAGACGTTAATAAAGATTGTGTTTGGCTGTTTTGAGCAAAAACAGGTTTGATCCATATAGTTGCAACTAAGACAACTACTAAAAATATATTTTTCATGATGTAATAATTTAATGTTTATACTAATTTTTGGACATAGCAATAGCTATGTGAAACGTATTTGTCCGCTAACAGCAGTAAACTGGCTGTTTAGCAAACCCATTAAATCTTATATCTGAAAACTTTGAATGCTTATTCGAATGTCTTCATTAGGAGGTCGATACCTATGGTCTACGTAACCACTTTGATCTGGCTCGATAGTGCTTACAGGGACTAGTAAAGCATAAGTGTAATGGCAAGCCATACTGCCTGCAAAACGACTAGTACTTTAGCGCTTTCTGGGATTAGCTTACTTTGGATAGTCAGCTCGTTTACTAGCTTTTTACAGCAAGGATCTTCTTTGGAAAAATCTAGCCCTGGTATTGAGCTAATCGGATGTTCATGACTCTCGGCATGATTGTGTTGATGATCTTTGTGTTCATGAACAGCCGCTTTTGTATGGGAATGATTTTCATTATCATGATTTTCCTCCATTGCCAAAGCACAGCCAAACCCCACAACAGTGTTGAGCAAAAATATAACTAACAGAAGGATAGCTTTACTTTTCATGACTATGCAAATCTATATAAAGATGCAAAATTAAATTTATATAATTCAACCTATTAGTTATATAATTATGCTGCTACCCATTTAGAGTAGCAGCGTTTAAATCATCTATTCTATTTCAATGTTTCTTTTACTTCGCCACAAGTCATCATGCTTTCGCCGAAATAAGGATTTCTGATTTCTTTTTGGTTACTTAACCATGTTGCACCTTTATCATGTAGTGCCATTGGGCAATATTCTACATAAATCTCACCAGCGTTTAAGCCAGAGCTTTTTACTCTTTCTATAAAATCAGTACTCAAATCAGCATACAAAGTTCTTTGAGCATCAATATCTTTAGCTGCACCTATTTTAGCTGCTAATGTAGCCAATGCACCGCCGTTAGTTAGCGCTTTTGAACCCAGTTCAATCGCATTAACAGCTACTTTTGCTTCGGTTATATCGCTACTTACAAGTGCATTGGTAAGACGTACGTAATGTTGGTAAACTGCATTTAATTTATTGTCCTTTAAACTAACCGCTACCGCCTTTTTTTCTACAGGAGCGGAATCGTGACCCTCGCCTGCTACATGGTTATGACCCGCATGAGCATCATCTGCTACTGGTTTCTCACTGTTTCCACAAGCTGCAAATAGCGTTACCGCAACTAAAATCATTACAAAATTGGCTATTGTTCTCATTTTTTTGTTTTTATAATTGATATTTATGATTTACTTAATTTAAGTCCTTCAACAGGATTTTTTCCTTTTTTAAGGATATACTCGCTATACAGCAAATATGCTCCAGTTACTACTACCTGATCACCCTTTTTAAGACCGTCAGCAATCTCAACCTGGTCATCGTTTTCTTGCCCAATTATTACAAGCTTAGCTTCAAAATTGTCCTTTCCGCTTTTAACCCAAACGTGCGTTCCTTTTCCATCTCTTATTACAGCATCTACAGGTAAAGTCAATACATTAGTTTGACTTGCAGAAGGTAAAAAGACATTGGCCTGTAAACCTGGCTGCCATTGATTTGCTGGATTGAGAATACTTCCTCTAATTTGTGTAAGTTGTGTACCTGATTGTAAAGCGGGTGTAATAAAACTAATGATCATTTCTTGTGGCTTATCTTCCCAACCGGCAACCACCACTTTAACCTTTTGACCTTGTTTTATGTTTTTAGCCTCATTTGGATAAACATCCGCTTCGACCCATAACTGACCATAGCCTTCCAGTCTTATTATCGAGCCCCCTTCTTGCACATACTGCCCCTGCGTTACAGATAACTCTGCCACAATACCACTTTGCGGTGCATAAAATACAATAAATGGATCCTTTTTCTGTGTTTTTAACAATTGCTGAACCTGACTTTCAGATTGACCATATAACAACAATTTCTGTTTAGCCGCAGCAACTAGCTGACTCTCTATTTTATCGCCCTGAAATTGTTTCTGTTGTGCTACAGCCATTAAATACTCCTGTTGCAGGGTAGCCAATTGCTCAGAATACAATTGATACAAAGGCTGCCCTTTACTTACCTTAACTCCAGTTTCTCTTACATATAATCGCTCTATTCTACCTGCAATCCTACTAGAGATATAGCTACTTTGTTCAGGATCAACAGTTAGTCTTCCATTTAGCTGTTTAGCTGAAAAACGGGTAAATAACTATAATTACAAATAATAGGTTCTATTTTTTAGTTGGCACGAAAACAAGGCGACCTCAAAATTGTTGAATCATAAAGTAATTGGAAACCTAAAGTGCATTTTTTTTCGTGCTTGGATATAATCTATTGGAGATAAGGATTTTTATACCCGGTTGCGGGAATTTTTTTATCTCCAATAATCGCATCACTCTATATTAATTGTAGTTCAGTCTCTGTTATTCTGAATTCTTTAAGAGTGAGGGGCGTAAAGCCTTAATAGAAATGAAATTAACTCGTTTAAATAATAAATCATAAGATCATGGAGAAAGAGAATCAAAAAACAAATCAGAAAAAAATGGAACACGATGGTAGCCCATACAAAAGATTTCTTTTTATGTTGGCCACCTCCTTCATAATTATGTACGGAATAATGTTTTTAAATGTTGATGAAGCTAACCATATTTATTTGAGCACTACAAGAGCCTATATGGCTATTCTGATGGTTTCTGCGATGGCAATTACTATGTTGTTAATGATGGGTAAAATGTATCAAAATAAAACATTAAATAGGGTAATTTTCGGTTCGTCCTTTTTAGTGTTTGTTGTGGCTTTAACCTGTTTAAGGCAACAAATATTTGTCGGAGATGTTCAGTACATGAAGGCAATGATACCCCATCACTCCTCGGCAATTTTGACAAGCGAAAACGCCAATATTAAAGATCCTGAAGTTAGAAAATTGGCTAATGGAATTATCGAAGCCCAAAAGAAAGAAATAGCTGAGATGAAAGCTATATTAGCAAGAATGAAGTGAAAATTAGATAGAACAAAAGCTCTGAATTTCAGTTAATTTTCAAATCTATCCATAAGCCAACAATAAATTCACGCAAGAAGTCATGTTCTTAAATTATTGAATTATGCTCTCTTGCGGGGCGGGTATTTCTCGCGTTAATGAAAAAATCGTAATTTTTTCCGAAGCTTAAATGTCGGACATTTTAATTATCGATCAGAGTAGTAGAAGCGCTCAATTATTTTGAAAATTCTATTTAATCAAACTGAATTGTACAACTTTTTCACAAAATATTGTACCGATTCGGGCTTATGCCGTACTTATCTTTGTTTATCAAAAGTGATAAAATGAATAAAGAAAAAAATATAGCCACACTTTCACTTCCTGTATTAGGGATGACCTGTGCTGCCTGTGCTTCCAGTGTGGAAAGTATGATAGGCTCACAGATTGGTGTGGATGTCGCTACAGTAAACTACGCCACCCAATCTGTCAAAGTTTCTTATGACCCTAAACAAATACAGCCATCTGATTTTCAAAAAGTACTTCAGGGAATAGGTTATGATTTGATATTGGATGCTGAAAGCGGTAAAGAGAAACAGGAAGAAGTACGGCGCAATAATTACCAAACGCTCAAAAAGCGCATCATCGCGGCAGCAGTTTTAACTTTACCTGTAGTAGTTATAGGTATGTTTTTTATGGACATGAAATGGGGAAACTATTATATGTGGGCTTTAACCACCCCCGTTTTGTTTGTATTCGGGAAAAGTTTTTTTATTGGTGCTTTTAAGCAAGCCCGCCACGGCAGAGCCAATATGGATACTTTAGTTGCCCTAAGTACGGGTATTGCTTATTTGTTTAGTGTCTTTAATACTTTAAACCCTGAATTTTGGCATCGCCGTGGTTTGCATCCGCATGTTTATTTTGAAGCTGCCGCCGTGGTAATCGTTTTTATTATGCTGGGCAAGCTATTGGAAGAGCGGGCAAAGTCCAACACCTCTTCTGCCATAAAAAAACTGATAGGCCTGCAACCTAAAACAGTACTGGTAATTACTGAGGATGGCGAAAAAGAAATACCGATTTCAGATGTTCACATCAACGATCAGATATTGGTACGTTCGGGAGAAAAAATTCCGGTTGACGGGGAAGTTTATCAGGGAAGTTCTTACGTGGACGAAAGCATGATTTCGGGAGAACCAGTGGCGGTCGCAAAAAACAAGGGCGACAAAGTTTTTGCAGGCACCATCAATCAAAAAGGAAGCTTTCGTTTTACGGCCGAAAAAGTAGGCGGAGAAACAATGTTGGCGCAGATTATTAAAATGGTGCAGGATGCGCAGGGCTCAAAAGCTCCGGTACAAAAACTGGTGGATAAAATTGCTGGTATATTTGTACCTATAGTGATGGCTATTGCATTGCTTACGCTGTTGACTTGGGTGTTGATTGGTGGAGAAAATGCCTTTACGCATGGTTTACTTGCTATGGTAACCGTATTGGTGATTGCCTGCCCATGCGCCTTAGGCCTTGCAACGCCAACAGCGATTATGGTGGGTATTGGCAAAGGAGCAGAAAATGGAATCTTAATTAAAGATGCGGAAGCATTGGAATCGGGACATAAAGTAAATGCAGTGGTGGTGGATAAAACAGGAACGTTGACTAAAGGTACGCCCGAAGTAACTGAACTGATCTGGTTGGGAGATTCGCACAATAACCAGCAAATCCTGACAAAGATATTTTTCAGCTTGGAACAGCAATCCGAACATCCGCTCGCGGAAGCTATTGTTAAACATTTGAAAGCTGAAAGCAATCCCACACTACAAGTAAGCGAGTTTGAAAGTTTGACAGGCAAAGGTGTGAAAGCCGTTTACGATGGCCAAACTTATTGGGCGGGAAGTCATAAAATTTTGAAAGACCAGCAAATTGTTCTACCCGAAGATCTACAAAACAAAGTAAATGCTTTACAGCAACAGGCTAAAACGGTCATCTATTTTGCAGACCAAACCCAAGTGCTAGCCATTGTTGCCATTGCAGATCAAATTAAAGAGGGTTCTGCAAAAGCAGTACAAGAATTATTACACCAAGGCATTGCGGTATACATGCTCACGGGTGACAATCAGCAAACTGCAGCTGCGGTTGCTAAACAAGTGGGAATTGCGGAGTTCAAAGCAGAAGTATTCCCATCCGACAAGGCGGATTTTGTTCGAGAACTACAAAAGCAAGGGAAAGTTGTTGCTATGATTGGCGATGGAATCAACGACAGCCAAGCATTGGCACAGGCTGATCTTTCCATTGCGATGGGAAAAGGTTCTGATATAGCAATTGATGTGGCTAAAATCACACTGGTATCTTCAGATTTAATGCAGGTGCCAAAAGCGATACGTTTATCCCGACTGACAGTCCGTACTATCAGGCAAAACCTATTTTGGGCATTCATTTATAACCTAATCGGTATCCCAATTGCGGCGGGAATTTTGTATCCGATTAATGGCTTTCTATTGAACCCGATGATTGCCGGAGCGGCGATGGCATTGAGTTCTGTATCCGTAGTAAGCAACAGTCTTCGATTAAAATTTTATAAACTAATTTAACAAACATTAAAATAAAAAATCATGGAAACATTAAAATTTAAAACCAACATTAAATGTGGCGGATGTATAAATGCAGTAACTCCTCACTTAAATAACCTTTCTGGTGTGGATAAATGGGAAGTTGACACCCAAAATCCAGACAAGGTATTGACCGTAGAGAGTGGGGCCGGGCTAGAAAGTCAAAAAGTTATTGATACTCTTAAAGGTGCAGGATACACGGCAGAAAAACTATAATGCAAACAAGTTTTCCAGCAAACATCAGGTCGGCATTCGGCTTGATGTTTGCTCTATGAACAATTTTCCAATAAATTAGATTATGCTTGCGAACAATTCGTCTTTCGCCATTAAAAATTTATAAACTCGTCTTCATTCCTTGCTTGTTTTACGCTAATTATCTTAAAAATAAAATGTTATTAAATATAAAAAACATGGTATGTGATCGTTGCATTCTTGTTGTTAAGCAACAATTAGAGCACATGGATTTGCAAGTCGCGGAAATTTCGTTGGGTACGGCAGTTGTTTCTCCTGATCCTTCTGAAAGTAAGTTAAGTGAAATTGCTTCTTCGCTCAATATACTCGGATTTGAGTTGATTGAAAAGGATAAAGACAAGCTAATTGAGCGTATGCGTAATGTAATTATAGAACTTATACATCATTCAGAATCGCCAGAACTTCACGTTAACTTTAGCCAGGCGCTTACCGAGCAATTGCATAAAGATTACAGCTATTTAAGTCGTTTGTTTTCAGATAGTGAAGGTATTACCGTAGAAAAATTTATCATCCAACAAAAGATTGAGAAAGTAAAAGAACTCCTTCAATACGGCGAACTCAACCTCAATGAAATTGCTTGGAAGATGGGATATAGCAGTAACTCGCACCTTTCTAATCAATTTAAAACAGTTACTGGTCAATCCCCGAGGGAGTTTAAGGCTACGGAGGGCAATAAACGTAAACCCTTGGATAAAGTATAATTTTTTTCTCCGATTATTAGGGCAACCTGCTATCGTCGTAGCATATAATTGGTTATTTCAAATAACATAAATATGTATATACCTATTTAAAACAAGTAAAATTATGACAAATCAAAAAATCAAAGAATGTATTGACGCCTGTTTGGCATGTATGGTGGCGTGTAATCACTGTGCAACAGAATGTTTAAAAGAAGACGATGTTAAAATGATGGCTAAGTGCATCCAATCAGATATGGAATGTGCCGCCTTATGTCGTTCTGCTGTCGAGTTGATGAGTTTGGGCAGTAACTACAGTAAAGAACTGTGTAAAATTTGTGCCGATGCTTGTAATGCCTGTGCGGATGAGTGCGAAAAACACGCCGAAATGGGCATGGAACATTGTAAAGAGTGCGCTGAAGTTTGTCGCCGATGTGCCGAGGCTTGCGAACAATTTGCAAAAGCTGCTTAGTTTAACTAATAATTACCTATCAAGCTTTGGTAGGTAATTATTATAATTTATAAAATTGCGGAGTTATTACACGATCAACACAAGATTTTTAAATTCCCACTCATGCAGAAACTTTCCTTACTATTGTTTTGTTTCCTGTAATAGCAATGTCTCTGTACATCTTTTTATACGTGACTTTACTACGTAAAGCCGAGAATAAAAGTTTCTTTAAGTATTATATTGCCTTATATTTACCTCCAGTCAAAGATCATGAATCTATTCTAATATTTATCTCCTCAGACCAGATCAAAATGGTGTAAAACTGATTGTGGTCTATAAACCTTCGCTCGAAAATGAAATGCTTGTTTTCGTATGTTTAGTGTATGTTTCGACTAGTATGATCGTCTCCCTGAATTTATTTTAGGATCTTTCATGCTGAATAAATTCAACATGAGGCTGAACATAGGGGTTATAAATTATTTATTAGGAAAATAATAATAGAGTTTAGGTTATAATGCTTATTTCTATGCTTGGAATTGCAACGCGTGGCGTAAAGTTCAAAAAGAAAGAATATAAAAGTGTCGAAAAAGATAAAAATCAGTTTTGTGCACCCCATAAATTTGAGAATGATTCTATTTTCGGTAAAATAATTGTATATAAATACCATATCCAATTTGTTTAAAATTTTATTGATAATCTCAACTACATTAGATTTATTTACTCAAGTCAATGTGGTGTATAAGCGTTTTTTAATAGGGTATGATTTTAATTCACTATTACAACACAACTAAAGTTAATTCATAAGTATATTGGTAAAATTTACAATACCTTTCATAGGTAAAACTAATTATTTTTAGTTACTACCCAACCAGTAACCAAAAGTAGAATAATATCTTTTCAAATTTTGCCATAGTATTTAATGTAAAAATTATGGCAACTATTGAATTTATAACAAAAGAGGATCTTGATCAGTTCAAGCAAGAACTTTTTTCCGAATTAAGGCGACCTGGGCAAAGGCTGCATAAAATCAGCGAACAAAAAGAATGGCTGAAAAGCTATGAAGTTCGAAAGTTATTAAGCATATCACCTGGCACTTTACAAGGGCTTCGAGATACTGGCAAACTCAAATTTAACAAAGTTGGTGGGTTGATGTTCTACAAGTATGACGATGTGATTGCACTCGTGGAGGGAAAGAAAATAATTCCAAAACCCTGAATCTAGAACCAGTTAATTTCCAAAAACGAAGAACCTTATTCCACGGAAATTAACAAATAAACGAACCATTAAATTTCATAATCTTAAGTTCCAAAACCAATGTTCTATGGTCTAGGGCTAATCTATAATTTTTTGGGATATTCTCCCAATCTGCATACTTTATCACACCTAATGAACATTTGTAAAATGTTTTGGCCTGAAAATGTAGAATGCTTTCCTATGGAAACACCTGATGACGAAAAATTTCTTGCTATGTTATCTAAGAGCCAATCACAAATCCGTTATACTGTAGGTCAATCAATTGAGCCGGAAGACTTAGAAGAGATTTACAACAGATGTCGTAATTTCGTTTTAAGGTCAGAAAGGATCTATCTGGTTACACTTTCTGATTTAGAAATTGAAGAATATCAAGCTGTGATGTAAGCTTGAAAGGTTATCCCCCTTTAAATGCCAAGCTACTTACAGGATGGAGATTTATAGGATTACTACATTAGCGTCGTCGTTATTAATCTCATAATAACCATTAAATACTTTCGTATTAATTGAGGTTATTATTTAGAGGAAACCAAATAATTGAAATACTTTATCATAGGAATTTAGTAATTTTACCGTTGAGAGCGTTAATGCGGGGGTAAAGTCGTTCTGGCTTGCCTCCGTTTTTTTAATATCGGAATATCTGCTAGATATACGCATTTCAAATTTCGACTACAAATATGGAGCAATTTAAAAATGACATATTGTATCATGCCGTCTGTTCAGAGCAGGAGAGTGATTATTTAGGCTACCTTACTGATCTGGCAAAGTGGAGCATTGCAAACCAAGGCGCATGCGTGAACGAAAAAACGCCAGCTATCCTGCGGGATGATATACAAAACGCCATCGAGCGAATTAAAAAACTTAAACTACTTCTTACCGAATTAGCCCAAAACGGCTATACCATCAGAGGAGGAAATCAATATCCAGATTATGATTTTTACAGTAGTTATTTTAAAAAGGTGATAGCTAGTGCAAGAACCATTTTACGAAAGCTCGATCCGTATTTGACAACAAACAGAAGGGTTTCAGGAACCTTTGCCCTTGGCGAGCTAAGCCCTGGATACTGATACTTACCTATCATAAAAAACGCTTATGACACAATCCATCAACCTCCACGACCTCGAACAAATACATATTTCTAACATCCAAGTGGGTACATTTATTGTAAATTTAGGTGTTATTTTAGAGATCGACGAAAAGGACAATTTTTTCAACCTTGTTATCTCCAGAATGAATGAGAAACAGGTGATAAAATTTGAAAGAGATGTATCTCTGATCATTTATTAAATTACTAAAATGGATTTTGCGGATACTACGATAAAGGCCGATACGTTGATTTGGGTGCGGTTAAACCGGAATAAACAGCTCGGTATCGTAGTTAGTATGCGCCAGCATTCGCTTGATGTAAAAATGTACAGGAAACAAAGCAATAGCTTTAGCCCATATATTGAAACAATATCGCTAAGGGTCATCGAGCGTGCAGAAATTAGTCCAGATGAATACCTAAAAATCGCATGCGGCAAAAGGATACTGTCCAAAAATGCAGCCCTGCAACTTGTTACGGTGAATTTTATCTTTACCGACGTGGAAAGGCGGAAAGAAAGGCGGGTGTATTATTGTGTAAAATGCCAGGGCTTCCACACCACCTCTTTGCGCTGGCTTCCCGAAGAAATCCGGCGCAAATTGCGAGAACGTTCCTTTAAGGCTTACCTGCACAAGACTGGTGATTTTGACAAACACACGTCATCCCTTCGTAACTGGCAGACCAGCCTGCACCACTGGTTAAGAGACGATATTGGTTTGAGAATTGGCAAGGGTACCTTCCTGAAGACACTGCACAAATATAATGACGACGACTTGCAGGCCATAAAGAACCTTGTCAATACACCAGCGGAGTACGTCGAATTTGTGCTTTACGAATATATGCGGTACAAAAATGAACACAACGACCTGTACGATCTTGATGTATAAATTTTATATTTGCCCAGCAAAAATCAATATGTAAGCTCCAAAACAAAATAAGCCTAAAAGGAAAAGGATAGGTCACTTGGATAACAATGACATAAAACCAGTTAATTTGAGCGGTGATAAGGTAGTGTTAGACAAGTTGATTTACGAAAAGGTCGCTACGGTGAAGAAGGAAGAAAATAGGAACAAATAAAAATAAGTCTTTACTAATAAATAATCAATCGCCAAAATTCTATGGCAAAAAAGTATATAAAAAATCCCATTGTAGATGAGTACAATGGGATTTTTTTATATCAAAGATTATTATTTTTTCTTTAATTCTGAACGTATATTTTTAACAAAGTCAACCGAAACCTCTGCAATCTTGCTGATCTGTTCATCAGCTAAACCAAGCTCAGATATCAGGTTTTCCACAATTGTATGTTTCGTCTTTTCCTCACCTCTGCGGTACAGGAAGTCTTTTTCTTCCTTGAAAAATTTACTTATCGTTTCCATAGCTTTTTCAAATTCTTGTTCAACACTGCTGCGTAACTGTACAAATATACGCATTTGTTTAAAATATCTGCTCTCGGCAAAATCACCTTTTGTAAAGGTCTTCACCTGATCTACAATAGATTGAATGGCCTTCTGGCTGTCATCCTCACCAAAGTTAGCCAATATACCCAACATTTTTACTTCGGGATTGCCCGACTTAAGAAATAGTTTATAGCTGGCATCGGCTATACTTATCAGTCGATAACTGAACTTATGGTAGCGGGTATCAATGAATGTGGACATTGATGGCTGATCATCCCTTAAATAAATGACATATTGTTTGATCGACAATTGGTATTTACGCATCAGCATGATGCTGTACTCTGCCATTCGCCAGACCATTTCCTTTTCATCTGCCACCTGAAATTCTACCTGTAGTACATAAGTATGTCCCGCTGCATCGGTCACTTTTTTTAGGGCATCAGGTTTACGTTCCTTGGTATGCTGTACATCATCGGGTAATTCTTCACTTTGTACAATATCCAGTTTTAATATATCCCGGATAATGACAGGCAGCGTGATTTCAAGATTTTCCTTGATAATCTTATCGTACTGGCTAGCCTGTTTTCTGTCGTTTTGTTTGGACATGGTTCACAACTTCGTTAATATTGGTCTATTGGGATAATCCCCCCGCACATTTGCGGCCTGCGGAGCCCCTGCGCTCATTTTGCCATTGCTGCTCCCGCTTTGGGCATTTACGGAAAGGTATACATCGGCTTTTGCCATTCGGATCGGTACCTACAGGTATCATCCGGCAGGAAACCATGCCCGGCATAGGGCAGGGCATGGTTTGATATATAACTAGCCTGCTACCACGGAGATGCCAATTCCGGCACCGCTATGTACTTTTCTCTTAAGGGGGCCACCTCTGCGCCAATTCTGGCTTCAGACATTCCGGCTGCAAGCTCATGCTGGCAGGCAAATTTTCCCATCAGTGGCGCCATATCATTACTGACCTTGGTGTCCAGCACCTTCGCATATAATTGCGTGGTACGTATATTGGTGTGTCCAAGCATTTTGGAAACGCTTTCTATAGGTACGCCGTTCAATAAAGTTACAGTAGTGCCAAAAGTCCTTTTAGCTATGCGGTTGCCGAGTGTTTTATTGACCCCTGAAAGCGCCGCAATTTCAACCAAATATTCGTTCATCTTTTGGTTACTGGAAATTGGCAAAGCCCTGTTGTTATGGAGGCAATAAGGATGATCTTTATATTTATCAAGGATGCTTGCAGCTATTGGCAATAGCGGTATTGCCGCCCTTGTATCTGTTTTTTTTCGGTAGGTAAATATCCACCGTTCCCCGTCAACGCCGATACCGATGTCTGCCAGCTTAAGTTTTTGGACATCCGCATAGGAAAGTCCGGTGTAACAACTGAACAGGAAGAAGTCACGCACCTGCGATAATCTTGTAGTGGTAAACTGTTTATTGGTGATCTTCTGCAATTCATCAGCGGTAAGGTATTCCCGATGGACGGGTTTGGATTTTAGGGTATGGCCAAAGAAGGGGTCAGTACTGATCCATTTATATTTGCGGCAGATGCTGACGATCTTTTTGAGATTTTTAACATGTTTGTTTGCGGTATTAGTGTCGTTTTCCTTAACCGTATGCAGGTAGAAGTCAAAGCCGTCAATAAACTCATGGTCTATGCGTTTTACGTTAAAATCTGCCTTGTTGTATTTGGCGGCAATGAAATCTTCCACATGCCTTTCCAGTACCTCAAATCTTCTAAGGGTTCCGGGCGCATATTCTTCTTTCTCCACCAACGCCTTCATCTTGGCATTATGGAGTTTTATGGCTTCCAGTATGGTGTGTCCTTTTTCTTCTTTTCCAAGGAACTTGCATTTTACGCTGTCGGCGGTTATTTCGGCTCCGTCTACGCTTAGCTGGCTATGTGACGCATAAACTTCCGCTTTCATGTTTTCCAGATAGGCATTCAGGGTTTTGACCTCTTCCTTTGTTCCGATGACTTTTCCGGCTTTTGCGTTCCACCGCTCCGGCTCGCAATTCCGGCTTGTTGACATTTCCGCACGCACCCCATCCACTGTAATTCTTAAGAAAATAAAGTAAACAGCCCCTTTAGTGTAGTTCTTTGGCTTTTTTAAAAAGAAAAGCACGCTAAAATTAGTTTTCATAACGATAACATTAAGGTTAAACAAAAATAGCTTTGCAGTTCCATTCACACAAGATGTTCATCTATTAAACAAGTTGATTATCAGCGTGTTAATACGAATTAGGGGAGTTTGATATTATAAAGAACGACGCACCGAATGACGCACATTTTATATGCGATTTAATGCATATTTTGGCATATTCTGTAAAAGCAAAAACCCTGCAATCGTTTGATTTGCAGGGTTTTAGTTCTCTTTGATATTGTTTCTTGTGATCCCGCTGGGATTCGAACCCAGGACCACTACATTAAAAGTGTAATGCTCTACCAGCTGAGCTACGGAATCGTTCCTTTTGTTTAAGGAGGTGCAAATATAGAGATTAATCCTTTCTTTGCAAATGTTTTTACAAAATGTTTTTCGATGTTTAGCGTTGAATTTAGTTTGGCCATTTGTAATCCCTTGATTTTAAAATGGCTAACACCTGATTTTTTTAATATATTTTTTTAAAAAAAATAATGAAGATGGTGTGGCAGCTATTAAAAGCTGTACTTCTTATTTGGATGTTTTGGGTATAAAGTTCAAAAACGACTGAAATTGCGCTTTATGTTTGTTTTTATCGAGCTTAAAGTAGAAAGCACCCCGCCTTGAACTCGATTTATCTTTTTCATTTTGTTTAATAAGCAAACCACTGGCCGTTATTTTGCGGATAAAGTTGCGGTTATCAATGGGAGCATCGTAAACCTGTTCATATAGCGCCTGCAATTGTGGTATGGTAAAACGTTTTGGCAATAACTCAAACAAAACAGGGTGGAGGGCAGCCTGGTATCGGATTTTATCCATCGCTGCTTTAACCATCACGTTATGGTCAAAAATCAGTTCAGGTACTTCTTTAACCTTAAACCACTCAGCATGGTACTGGTCGTTAATCTGCTTGCTATATTTATTAATATCAATCAATGCAAAATACACAACTGATACCGTACGCTCAATTGGATCCCGGTCAGGGCTACCGTAAGCGTGCAATTGCTCTAAATATACATCATGCAGTCCGGTAAGTTCTAAAAGGATCCGTTTCGCAGCACCATCAAGGTTTTCATCCTCGCCAATAAAACCTCCCATTAAACTCCATTGATCTTTTATTGGCTCAATAGCCCTTTTGATAACCAAAAGTTTAAGATGTTCGCCGTCGTAACCAAAAATAATGCAGTCAACAGCCACCAGTACAGGTTTCTGATTTAAGTATTTTCCCATTTTTAAAAAAGCAGATTTAATTTAGCATCGTTGTAATCGGTAATATAGCCCAAAATATTTGGATAACCATCAAATTCTTCAACTGCGTGTGTAGTTGTTAACACCAGGCATCGCATACCTGCGTTTTGCGCTGACTCTACACCTTTTGGTGCATCTTCAAACACCAGGCAATCGGCGGGTGAAATGCCCAGTGCGGCTGCAGCCTTTAAAAAGGTTTCCGGATCAGGTTTACTCATCTGTACATCATCTGCACTTACAATCGCATCCAGGTAATGGCGAATGTTTAAACCATCTACCACAAAATCAATATTCAAGGGAATAGCTGCCGAGCCAATGGCCATCGGTATTTTTGCAGCCTTCGCCCGATCCAGAAAATTGTTTAAGCCGGGAAGTAAAGCTAAATTCGGTAGATAACCGGCCTGATAGCGCTTTTCCTTTTCTACCGAAAGCCGTTCTATTTCTTCCTGGCTAAATTTATCCTTACCAAAAACGCGTTCCAGTACTTCGTGGTTTTTGCCGTACATTTCTTTTTTTACGCTTGCATAATCAAGGTCTGAACCTAAATCTTCTGTCATTATACTGTACCAGGCCATGGTATGGTACTCCATATCGTTAATCATGGTTCCGTTTAAATCAAACAGAAAAGCTTTTGGACTGAAATTCAGATTGCGCATATGCTTGCTAAATTATATGATTTTTTTTGATGTAAGGAATGATCATCAATATTAACAGAAATAATATGATAATCGTTAACCTGACGTTAATTATTTTTTACTACTTTAGCCCTAACCAAAAATAAATCTGTATGCAAGCATCAGGAGTTTTTCTATGTAAAAATCACGATCGCTTCATCAACTTAAAAAAAAAGTAAACTGATGAAAAAACCATTTCTTAAAGCATTACCATGGACTACCTTATGTTTAGCCCTTGCTTTTAGCGCATGTAACCCCACAACTGATAAAGGTACAGCAAGCAGCACACCGCAAGATTCGTTAAAATACAACACCACCATTGATGGTAAAGCGGTTAAGCTTTATACGTTAAAAAATAAGCAGGGTGCTTCGGTGTCTATTAGCAATTATGGCGGAAGAGTAGTTTCGTTGCTGGTACCAGATAAAAATAACAAACTAACAGATGTAGTACTGGGCTATGATAGTATTGGTGCCTACCGTAAAAAAGGGGAGCCTTTTTTTGGTGCGCTGATAGGCCGTTACGGAAACCGCATTGCTAAGGGTAAATTTACTTTAGAGGGCAAGGAATATCAATTACAGCTTAACGATGGCGTAAATACCTTGCACGGCGGTACTGATGGTTTCTTTGGTAAAGTGTGGGATGCTAAACAATTAGATAGTACAAAGCTGGAGTTAACTTATGTTTCTAAAGATGGTGAAGCCGGTTATCCAGGCAAACTTGATGTGAAGGTAATTTATACTTTGACTGACGACAATTCACTTCAGATTGATTATGAGGCCACTACAGATAAGACAACTATCGTCAACTTAACCAACCATGCCTATTTTAACCTTAATGGTGAAGGAGATAGTACCATTTTGGATCACGAACTGATGATTGATGCCAATGCTTATACACCCGTTGATTCGACCTTGATCCCAACCGGAAAATTACAGCCGGTGGCGGGTACTGCTTTCGATTTTAACAAAGCAAAATTAGTTGGCAAGCAGATTGGCGATAATGATGAGCAGTTAAAATTTGGTAAAGGTTATGACCATAACTTTGCTTTAACCCACCATGATGGTAAAACACCGGTTGCAGTGGTAAAAAGCGCTAAAACAGGTATTGTGCTATCAGTGATAACCACAGAACCTGGCTTACAGTTCTACAGTGGTAATTTCTTAACCGGAGCAGATAAAGATGGTAAAGGCGGCAAATCATACCCACACCGTTCGGCTTTCTGCCTGGAAACGCAACATTTTCCTGATGCGCCAAACCACCCGAACTTTGCTTCGACCGTTCTTAAACCGGGTGAAACATATAAAACAAGTACAACTTATAAGTTCTCGAAATAAGGCTAACTGTTTAATTGGTTAACGGTAAGTTTTATTCAGACCTCTCAGGTTTTAAAAATCTGAGAGGTCTTTTTTTTGGTCTTCTACTCTATCTGATTGATGCAACACCAGCCAGCAGAATAATGCTTTAGGATTGCCAGCCAAACTGGTAATGATGTTTTAAACTTCCAATAACCTTTCCGGGAATTGGGAAATTTTTTCTATAGTGAGTTGCTGCATAATCTGGTACAAATGGGTTTTAAACATATTGATGGTATGTTCTCCACCGTCGTTACCCAATGCCCCAACGCTATACATAAACGGACGGCCCATAAAATTAAATTCAGAACCTACGGCATGTGCCCTGGCCAAATCAACACCCGAACGGATTCCTCCATCCATCATGACTTTCAGTTTTGACTTGTAGGCATCATTTGCCGCAAGTTTAATTAAAGAGTTGATCGATGATTCACCCGCATCAATCTGTCGGCCGCCGTGGTTTGAAACGATGACTCCATCAACACCTATCTGGATAGCAGCCTGCATATCTTCGTCGGTAGCTATGCCCTTTAATACCAATGGACCTTTCCAGATTTCGCGGATCGCAGACACTTTTTCAATGTCAACTTTTCCGGTAAAGGTTCGGTTCATAAACTGCCCCAGCTGAGACATGTCCATACCTTTTTCCATGTAAGGTTTTAAGGTAGCAAAAGAGGGAATACCATGTTGCAACGTTTTAATTCCCCATAACGGCCTGGCGAAGGCCTGTAAAATATTGCTGACCGACATTTTGGGTGGTATGGAAAGGCCGCTTTTAATTTCTTTATATCTTAATCCGAAAGCAGGAACATCTACCAGCACTACCAAAACCGGACATTCAACTGCTTTTAACCGTGATAGAATGTCATCCCGTAATTTATTTTCGGTGGGATGGTAAAGCTGAAACCAGGCTTTCCCTTCTGAAACTTCAGCAATGCGTTCGATGCTACTGGTAGATACCGTACTCAGTGTGTAGGGGATATTGTGTTTGGCTGCCGCCCTCGCTAAAATTTCGGGTGCATTAGGCCACATTAAACCTTGTAAACCGATGGGCGAGATGCCAAAAGGTGCACTGTATTTACGCCCAAAAAGCTCAACCGACATATCAATTTCTCCACCAACACGCAAATAATTTGGTTTGAGGTAAATATTATCGAAATCGCTCTCGTTTCTTGATAAATTAAGTCCCTCATTACAACCGCCTTCCAGGTAATCAAAAGCAAATTTAGGGATTCTTAATTTCGCTCTTTTTCTTAAATCGGCTACTGAAGGGAATTGAGGATTATAGGGGAATGTAATCTTTTTACTCATAATTAAATATTGTGTTGGTCAGATGGTGTTTTAAAAAATGAAAACTAATGTTTTGTATGATGTTTTCCATCCTGCACTATCTGCTATTTTGTATTTATCGTTTTGGATTGGAATTTGTTTGCGCTCGTTTCCAAACCAGTGCATAAATAGCAAAACGATTATATCGTTATAAACGATAAAATATTCAACGCTCGTTGGAAACGAGCGTTAGCGCGTAAACTTTAAATACCATAAAATTCCTTTGCATTATCAGAGAAAATCATTTGTCTTTCTATTGCAGTAAATTTTTCGGTGTAGTTATTTACCAAATTGAACCAATCCTGATATGGCCTGCTGATCAGCACGACCGGCCAATCGCTGCCATACATTACACGTTCAGGACCAAATGCTTCAAATATGACATCAAAACAGTTAAATAAGTCGTTTTCCTTCCAGTTTAACCAATCGGCTTCAGCGAGGAGGCCTGATACCTTACATCGCACATTTGGATTGTCGGCCAAGGTTTTAATATTTTCAGTCCACTCTTTTAAAGTCTGGTTTTTTACATCCGGTTTACCACAATGATCCAATACAAATGGCTGGTCGGGAATTTGATCAACCATTTGTATAATCGCATCCAATTGATTGTGATAACACAATAAGTCGTAGGTATAATTGTATTTTTTTAGCTGCTTAACACCGGCAATAAAAGCAGGATTCAGGATAAAATCGCGGTTTTCGGCCTGTAATACATGTCGCCAGCCTTTGATGAGCTGATGGTTTTGCCAGTGGCTTAAGCGTTCGTCAAGATCAGGATCAAGCAGGTCAACCCAACCCACAATACCTTTTATAATTTCATGTCGTGCAGCAAGTTCAAGTAGAAAATGATTTTCTTCTTCCGACTGGCTTGCCTGCACAGCAATACATCCCTTAATATTTAAATCATTATAAATATCCAGGAGATTTTCGGGAGCAAAATCTTTCCGAATGATTTGCATGTCGTCATTAATCCAGTTATCCCTAACCGGATCGAAATTCCAAAAATGTACGTGGGTATCAATCATTTTTATTAAAGTTTAAATATCTGATCGGTTAAGATCCAGTTTGCTTCAGTTGCCGTTCCTGGTATTACGTTCATAAGATAATGAGGTTTGCATCATCAAGCAGATCAGCGCCAGGGCAATATCTTTTTATCTTAAATTTCGCTATAGGATTTAACAATTTGTTTACTGGTGCCTAAACCATCAATACCCAATTCAACCACATCGCCAGGTTTTAAATACCATGGCTCCGGTTTTTGTCCCAAACCTACGCCGGCAGGTGTGCCAGTAGTAATCACATCACCTGGCAAAAGGGTCATAAACTGGCTGATGTAGGAAACCATAAAAGGCACATTGAAAATCAGGTTCGAGGTATTGCCATCCTGTAAAGTTTTTCCGTTAACGGTTAACCAAAGACGCAGATTGTGTACATCGGCAATTTCGTCCTGTGTGGCAATAAATGGTCCGATTGGCGCAAAAGTATCGGCACTTTTTCCTTTAGCCCATTGTCCGTTACGCTCCAGCTGGAATTCTCGCTCGCTGTAATCGTTATGCAAAACGTAACCCGCAATATGATCCAAAGCATTTTCTTCACTTACATAACTGGCTTTTTTACCAATAACAATGGCTAATTCTACCTCCCAGTCGGTTTTTTTACTGTTTTTGGGGATGACCAGATCATCATTCGGTCCTACGATAGCAGAAGTTGCTTTAAAGAATAAAATCGGCTCAGTTGGAATAGGGGCATTGGTTTCGGCTGCGTGGTCTTTGTAATTTAAACCCACACAAATAATTTTTGAAGGGCGGGCCAAAGCCGGACCAAGACGCACGCCTTTATCTACCTGTGGCAAATCAGCAGATGCAATAGCTGATTTTAGTTCTGCCAAGCCGTCGCCGCCAAAAAATGTTTCGTTATAATCGCTGACCAATGCAGATACATCATAATAATTATCGCCGATGATCACTCCTGGTTTTTCTGCTCCTGCTTCTCCAAATCGTATTAATTTCATGTTAAAAAGGTTATATTTTGTATTTAAGAAGAATATTAATTGTTTAAAGTCGTAAATCCACCGTCAATCGGGTAATCACAACCTGTAATAAATGCGGCTTCGTCACTACATAAATATAAAGCCAGCGCACCGATTTCTTCAGGCCAGGCCATACGGCCAATCGGCTGCGTTTTGGATAATTTATCGAACATTTCAGGGATATTGTCCGGATAGTTCTTCTGTAAAAATCCGTCTACAAATGGGGTATGCACCCTTGCCGGAGAAATGGAATTACACCTGATGTTCTCACCGATATAATCTTTAGCTACACTCATGGTCATGGCTTTCACTGCGCCTTTTGCTGTACTGTACGCAAACCGATCCGGTAAGCCAACTAAGGCTGCAATAGAGGCCATATTAATGATTACACCTCCGCCAGCCAAACGGATTTGTGGAATGGCAGCATGAAGGCAGTTGTAAACACCTTTAACATTCACACGCATTACCCGGTCGAAATCACTTTCATCAGTCGTATCGGCTTTACCAATATGCGCAATACCAGCATTATTAACTAAAATATTGATGTTTCCAATTTGCTCAAAAACAGCTTTAACGGCATTGTGGTCTGAAACATCGCAGGCATAGCTAAAAGCCTGTTTTCCTGCTGCTTTAATTTCATCAAGCGTATCTTGTGCCTGTGCAACACCTAGTTCAATAATATGTACTTCGGCATCTTGTTTGGCCAGAATAATTGCAATAGCCCTGCCGATTCCACTTCCGCCACCTGTAACTACTGCCTTTTTATTTTTGAGTGAAAACATGTGTATTGTTTAAATTGATTGTTGATGTAATATACTTATGTTGATTTTGCACCCTTCACATTATAATTTGTGCTTGCTACCGCCTGAAAAGCGGTGGAATATTATAATTGATTAGAATACGACTACAAATAAAATAAATATTGTTGATTAAAAATTTTATCTTCTTGTCTAAATATTAACAGATATTGTCATACCAGCTGAAAAGCTTTAAACAGGCTTTACCTTGCATAAATTTTACAAAACGTAAAAGGCAATTTACTTATATTTGAATATTATTTTTATATTTAAATAATATTATAACCAAATATTATCCATTACCTAAGTTTAAAGGGTTTGTGATTTGAGCCAGATTAAATGAGAAAATTTCTGATTTTTATTTCCTGTTATTTTTTATCGATCTCTTTTTCAAGTGCCGGAAACCTCACTGATAAAAACATCTTAATATCTGCAGCTGCACATACAAGGATAAAGTTTGGTGCAGAACGGATTTTAAAGGCGCTGAATAAAATTGGTTACCAGACCAGAATAATACAACAGGCTAAAGCAGGGGGAAGCAAACCAGGTATTGTAATCGGCATATTCTCTGATGCGATTATAGCTGCTAAATTACCGGCAGCCGTAAAAAACACGATAGCCACCGCTAAAAAAGAAGCTTACGCCATTTATACAGATAAAAACGGAACCATTTATATCGTTGGTCATGATGCATCGGGTACTTTGTATGGCTGCATTGAACTGGCCGACCGAATTCATGATACCCGAAAATTGCCGACTGCTTTATCGCTTACCGATCAGCCTGAAATGGTGTTACGTGGCACGTGCATCGGTTTGCAAAAGCCGGAATATTTACCCGGACACGACGTTTATGAATATCCATATACACCTGAAACTTTTCCCTGGCTTTACGACAAGGCTTTATGGATTAAATATCTCGACATGATGGTGGAGAACCGCTACAACTCCCTTTATTTGTGGAACGGCCACCCGTTTTCATCCTTATTACGATTAAAAGCCTATCCTTACGCCTTAGAAGTAGATAATGCCACGCTCAAAAAAAACGAAGAAATTTTCAGGTTCTTAACGCACGAGGCCGATAAACGCGGCATTTGGGTAATTCAGATGTTTTACAACATTATTATTCCTAAACCTTTTGCCGATAAACACGGATTAAAAACACAGGATCGCAATCGACCAATTATCCCTTTGATTGCGGATTACACCAAAAAATCGATCACAGCATTTGTAGAAAAATATCCGAACGTAGGTTTAATGGTGGCATTGGGCGAAGCCATGGAAGGGGTTGGGCAGGATGATATCGATTGGTTTACCAAAACGATTATCCCCGGTGTGAAAGACGGTTTAAAAGCAGCCGGTATAAAAGATGAGCCGCCTATTGTTTTGCGGGCACACGATACCGATGCACCCAGCGTAATGAAAGCTGCTTTACCACTTTACAAAAACCTGTATACCGAAAATAAATTTAATGGTGAAGCTTTAACTACTTACACGCCACGCGGGGCCTGGGCAGAACTGAACCGTAAACTCACAGCCATTGGCACGGTAAATATCTCCAATGTACACATCCTGGCTAATCTGGAACCTTTTAGATATGGTTCAGCAGATTTTATCCAAAAATCAGTACAGGCTATGAACAAAATTTATGGCGCCAAAGGGCTGCACCTGTACCCGCAAGCCAGCTACTGGGACTGGCCGTATGCTGCAGATGATGTTAAAGGTCGTTTGTTAGAGGTAGACCGTGACTGGATCTGGTACAAGGAATGGGGCCGGTATTCGTGGAATTCGCAAAGAGACCGCACACGGGAAATAAACTATTGGGGTAAAGCACTGGCCGATAAATACGGCACCAACCTAATGGGTGGAAAGGCCATTCTAAATGCTTATGAAGAATCGGGAGAGATTTCGCCCAAACTCCTGCGCCGGTATGGCATAACTGATGGCAACCGACAGACTTTAACGCTGGGAATGTTAATGACGCAGCTCATTAATCCTTATCGTTACGGTATATTTACTTTAATGTACGAATCGGAAGCACCTGAAGGAGAAATGATTATTGATTACGCCGAGAAAGAATTTAAAAAGCTGGATCATATTGGCGAAACACCTGTGCAGATTGCCAAAGAAGTTGTGTTACATGGCCAGAAAGCTTTAGCTGATATACAAAACGCAGCCCCAACCGTAACTAAAGATACCGCAGAATTTAACCGGCTTAAAAACGACATGTATTGTTATGATGCCATGGCCAACTTTTACGCTGAAAAAGTTAAAGCCGCGCTCTGGGTATTACGCTATAAATACTCAAACAATGTGGACGATCTGGATCAGGCACTTCCTTTTTTGGAAAAAAGTGTAGCATACTATGCCAATATGGTTAAATACACCGAAAAAACTTATTTATATGCAAACAGTATGCAGACCAAGCAACGCAAAATTCCGATGCGTGGCGTAGATAAAACATTTATCCACTGGCGTGAAATGTTGCCGGTTTTTACCAGGGAACTCAATCATTTTAAACACAGTATTGATTCTTTAAAATCGGCTAAGCAAGGAGAAACAGCTAAAATCATCAACTATAAAGCAGCGGCAGTACAAATTTTAAATCATAAAGCGACTTATGTAATTGCTAAAGAGGCCTTGGTTTTTAGCGATACTACGGTCAAAATTAAAGAGCTTGCAGACGAGTTGCAGGGTTTAAAGGGCATTCAACTTTCCAAAGCCAGCCAAATTAAAAACGGAACCGAAATTAAGTTTAGTACCGCACAGCCCGTAAAATTGCTGGTTGGATTTTTTAACCGGAAAAACCCGCAGTATCTGGCAGCACCGCAACTGGAAACAGATGCAAGTGCCAATAACTATGGTCAGTCGGAAATTAAAATATCAAATGCGCTGGTTGCCGCAGGCTTCCCGCCGGTAAACGTACACGCTTACTCTTTTCCAGCCGGTACACATACCTTAAATTTAGGCAAAGGTGCTTGTTTGGTATTGGGTTTTATTGACGATAAACAGGGACTGCGGATTTTTAACGCAGGTTTGGACGGACATGGAAAAGATATAGACTGGTTATTTGAATGATGGTAAACACAAGAAATTTTATAACCACAGCGATATTATCGCTGTGTGCTTTTATGGGCATTGCGCAGCAAAAAACGGTTATCGGAACAGATAAACTGAAAAAGTATGTAACGTATTTTAATGCTATTGATACTGAGGCTGTAAAAAACTACATAACTAATGCCGAAGCCTTTAACTGGCTTTCGGGGCAGATTCCTTTATTCGAATGCCCGGACGAAGTGCTGGAGCAAAATTATTATTACCGCTGGTGGACGTATCGCAAGCATCTGGTCAAAACTCCGGAGGGTTTTATTTTTACCGAGTTTATTGAGCCTGTAAAACATGCAGGAAAATACAATTCCATTAGCTGTGCCTTAGGTCACCATCTTTACGAGGGCAGGTGGCTGAAAAACAACAGCTATTTACAGGATTATGTGAAATTTTGGCTCTACCATGCAGATGTAGGTCAGACCAAGCAACGTTTTCACCAGTTCAGCAGCTGGGTTGATGATGCTGTATACCAAAACTATCTGGTAAAACCCGATCAAAAATTCGTAAAGGATATTCTACCTGCATTGGATAAAGATTATGCCAAATGGGAATCAGAGCGGAAGCTTAAAAACGGCTTGTTCTGGCAAAACGACGTGAAAGATGGAATGGAGGAATCGATCAGCGGATCGAGGAAGGATCAAAACCAAAGGCCTACCATTAACAGCTACATGTATGGCAATGCTATTGCTTTAAGTAAGCTCGGTAAAATGTTTGGAGACAACAGCTTGGTCGCAAAATATAACCTTAAGGCTGATTCAATTAAAAAAATCGTCCAGGATAGTCTTTGGAATCCAGCTTCAGCTTTTTTCGAAACCAGGAAGGCAAAGGGCGGACATGCCGGGGTTCGCGAAGCCATAGGTTTTATTCCATGGGATTTTAATTTACCAGACGATAAAGCCAGCTACGCAAAAGCCTGGGATCAGTTGTTAGATACCGCAGGCTTTAACTCGCCCTGGGGCCTCACCACCGCGGAAAGGAGAAACCCGACGTTCAGAACGCGCGGTACGGGCCATAGTTGCGAATGGGATGGCGCACTCTGGCCGTTTGCCAGCTCGCAAACGCTTAAAGGATTGGCCAATCTGCTTACCAACTATAAACATCATGGTAAAATGAGCGCGGCCGTGTTCTATAAAGAGTTACATAAATTCGCTGCATCTCACACCAAAAATGGCAAACCTTACATCGGTGAGTACCAGGACGAGCGGAATGGCGAATGGTTAAAAGGTGATAATCCGAGAAGCAGCTTTTACAATCACTCTACTTTTTGCGATTTGATTATCAACGATCTGGTTGGCATCAAACCACGGGCAGACAATATATTGGAAATCTATCCGCTAATTCCCAAAACTCAATGGGATTGGTTTATCCTTGATAACCTTTCTTATCACAACAAGATTTTAACAGTATTGTGGGATAAAACCGGAAATAAATACAAAAAAGGTAAAGGATTTTTAGTATTTGAAGATGGAAAGATGATTTTTAAAGGCAAAGATTTAAAACCTTTAAAAGTATTGATGAATTAATAAGAACTCCAATCCATAGTGTTAAGCGCAGCGTCACTACGGATTATTGAATAGGCTTGAGTTTATAACTCAATAGCAATACGGGTCAAAGACTCTTTTCTATTCCAATCGGTAGCGTTTCGAACGCTACGGATAGATAGGATTAAACTGGGGCGATACAATCGCTAAGCTCGATCATCCCCGTTACAAACGAGGATGATCGTAAATAAAACCGTCATTGCGAACTGAAAGGCGGGGATGCGAATGGCGTGAAGCAATCTTTTTAAGAAAATTTGCTTGTATTGCAAGTATACCGAACATGGATACAGCAAAAAATAAATATTTAAACCTAATGAGATACATAATCAAGACCTTAATTTTTGCAATAGCAGTTATCGGTTACCTTAGCGTAAAGGCACAAGGGTACTATAACGTAATTGAATATGGCGCTAAAAACGACAGCAGTAAACTGGCTACTACAGCCATCAAAAATGCGATAGATGCGGCTTCAAAAGTGGGTGGAGGTACTGTATATTTTCCGTGTGGTAAATATTTAACAGGGCCAATCCATTTAAAAAGTAATATTACCATTTTAATTGATGCTGGTGCAGAGCTCCATTTCAGCGATAACTTTGACGATTACCTTCCGATGGTCAAAAGCCGATATGAAGGGGTAGATGTAACCAGCTTTTCGCCCTTGTTTTATGCCTATAAAGCCGAAAACATCTCGATTATCGGTCGTGGTATTATCGATGGACACGGTAAAAAATGGTGGAATTTTGTTGAAGGTTATAAAGAAGGGCAAACGGTATCGAACTGGCAAACCACCTTTGCCAGCCTAAATAAGGACATCATTTTACCGGACGATCCCAAACAAATGAAACGCGGCTTTTTACGTCCGCCGTTTATCCAGCCCATGTTCTGCAAAAATGTGTTGATCGAAGGCATTACCATTCGCAATTCACCATTCTGGACGGTTAATCCTGAGTTCTGCGAAAATGTGAAAGTTCATGCCGTAACCATAAATAATCCGCATTCCCCCAATACCGATGGTATTAACCCCGAATCGTGCAAAAACGTACACATTTCAGACTGCCACATCAGTGTTGGCGACGATTGCATCACCATTAAATCCGGTAAAGATGCACCAGGCAGGAAAATGGCAGTTCCGGCCGAAAACTATGTGATTACCAATTGTACCATGTTGTCTGGTCATGGTGGCGTGGTAATTGGCAGCGAAATGTCGGGCGATGTACGCAAGATAACCATTTCCAACTGCGTTTTCGATGGAACTGACCGCGGTATCCGCATCAAAACCGCACGCGGAAGGGGTGGTGTAGTAGAGGAGATCAGGGTGAATAATATCATCATGAAAAACATACAAGAACAAGCCATTGTACTCGATATGCAATACGCTAAAACCGAAGTTGAACCAGTTTCAGTACGTACGCCGGCATTCCGGAACATTCATTTCGCCAACATCACAGGGCAGGTAAACCAGGCGGCATATTTAAACGGGCTTAAAGAAATGCCCATCAGCAATGTTACTTTTACCGACATCAACCTTGATGCGAAAAGCGGTTTTTCGATTAGTAATGCTACAGCTATTGAACTACACCACGTAGCCGTTAATACCCAATTTGGCCCTGCAATAAAGGCAGCCCAGGTAAGTAACCTGATTATAGATGGGCTAAAAAACGACAAAGTACCTGCAGATGCAGCTGTTATAGACTTAACCAATACTTCTGACCTTTTTTTATACAATGCTTTTCCTTCATCTGGAGTAAATACATACTTAAAATTAAGTGGTGCTGAAACTAAAAATATATTTTTAGGCAACAATAATTTCAGAAGGGTGAAAACGCCAGTTAAAAAAGAAAAGGAAGTAATGGCCACTATAGAAATTATTTCGGGCGATAAAGTACAATAACATGAAATTTAAATCTTTAGCCACTTTAATTTTACCCATAATTGTTCAATCAAATGCCTGGACACAGCAAAACAACCATACTTTATGGTACAATAAACCTGCAGAAAAATGGACAGATGCATTGCCAATTGGTAACGGCCGCATTGGCGCCATGATTTTTGCGGGTACCACGGTCGATCATATCCAGTTTAATGAAGAAACTTTATGGACGGGAAAACCAAGAGATTACAACCGAAAAGGGGCATATAAATATTTAAAAGACATTAGAGAACTGCTTTTTGAAGGAAAACAAAAAGAAGCCGAAAGCCTTGCGCAGACACAGTTTATGGGTTTACAAAGCGAAGCCGGAGACAAAAATGCCTGGGTAAACCAAATGAAGGCCGGAAAAGGCTTAACGGGTAATCCTGCGTTGACCAATTTTGATGACAAAAACTGGAAAAACCTCAAAGTACCAGCTTTTGAGGGCTGGGAAACGGTTGGACTTGCCAATTTAGACGGATCGGTATGGCTTCGAACAACTTTCGATGTCCCTGAAAACTGGAATGGAAAAGATTTGATACTTGATCTTAACCGCATCCGTGATCAGGATTTTACTTACATTAACGGCACATTGGTCGGCAATACTGATAACAGTGAACCGAGAAAATACACCGTTCCAGCAAAACTGGTTAAAACAGGCAGCAATACCATTGCTATCCAGGTGCTTAATTATGCTGATAAGGGCGGTTTACTCGGCTATAAAGATACAAGCAAGAAAATTGGTATTTATCCGGTAGGATTAGATATTACACAAGGAGTTTCACTAGAAAAAGCATGGAAATATAAAATACAGGATGAAAAGCCACCTGCCATATCGCAGTATCAGGAAAGCTACCAACCCTTTGGTGACCTTAACTTATACTTTAAATTTAGTAAATTTTTGGTAAGCACTTATAAACGATCGCTGGATATCAGCACGGCGATAGCTAAAACTACTTTCACCAGCAATGGGGTAAACTATCAGCGCGAATATTTTGCCAGTCAACCCAACCAGGCTGTCGTTATTCATTTAAGTGCCAATAAACCTAAAGCCATCACCTTCGATGCCGAATTATCAAGTCCGCATCGCCGGTCGGCCGTTAAAATACTGGATAAGCAAACACTTGCCTTAACAGTTGCAGTTAACAATGGGGCATTAAAAGGAGAAAGCAGGTTAACGGCAATCGTTAAAAAAGGAAGTTTAAAAATTGCAAACGGAAAAATCAGTATAAATCAGGCAGATGAAGTTACGCTCTACTTAACTGCGGGCACTAATTTTATTAATGCGCAGGATGTTTCGGGCTTACCGGCTGCCGCCAATGTTAAAGCACTTAAAAGCCTCAAAGGGAAAACCTATGCTGAAATAAAACAGAACCACGTTAAAGAATACCAGCAATATTACAACAGGTTTGAGGTTAGTTTTGGGAGTTCAGAAAATGAACACCTACCAACAGATGAGCGTTTGAAAAAATTTTCAAGTTCCGGTGATGCTCCTTTTGCTGCTTTGTATATGCAATATGGACGGTATTTACTAATTTCAAGTTCAAGACCAGGAACGCAACCGGCCAACCTGCAAGGCATATGGAATGATTTATTAACCCCGCCATGGGGCAGTAAATATACCACCAACATCAACCTGGAAATGAATTACTGGCCAGCAGAAGTTTTAAACTTATCGGCCTTAAACGAACCCTTATTCAGGAAAATTGAAGGTTTAAGAAAAGCCGGTGGCGAAACGGCCAAAGCATATTACAATGCAAGGGGTTGGGTGCTACACCATAACACCGATTTATGGAATGGAACCGCCCCAATAAACGCTGCTGATCATGGCATCTGGGTAAGCGGTGCAGCCTGGTTATGCCAGCATTTATGGGAGCATTACCAGTTTAGCCCTGACCGGAAATTCCTCGAAAAAGAAGCTTACCCTTCAATGAAACAGGCTGCGCTGTTCTTTGTAGATTTTCTGATAAAAGATCCTAAAAAAGGCTGGTTAATCAGTACACCGTCTAACTCACCAGAAAATGGAGGTTTGGTAGCCGGGCCAACTATGGATCACCAGATTATCCGCTCACTGTTTAAGAACTGCATTGCCGCTGCCGATGTACTCCATACCGATACAGATTTTAAAAAAATACTGCAGGAAAAGTTGAAACAACTGGCACCAAATCAAATTGGTAAATATGGACAGTTGCAGGAGTGGCTAACCGATGAAGACGATACAACCAACAAACACCGTCATGTTTCACATTTGTGGGGCGTTTATCCCGGTAACGACATTACCTGGGATACTGATACCAAAATGATGCAGGCAGCAAAACAATCATTGCTGTATCGTGGAGATGACGCCACGGGCTGGAGTTTGGCCTGGAAAATAAATTTCTGGGCCCGTTTTAAGGATGGCGATCATGCCATGAAACTGGTAAAGATGTTGATGAAACCAGCCAATAACGGAGCCGGATCTTACGTAAATCTATTCGATGCACATCCGCCGTTTCAGATTGATGGCAATTTCGGGGGATCTGCCGGGATAGCTGAGATGATCCTGCAAAGCCATCAGGGCTATCTGGATATTTTACCGGCTTTGCCGACAGCGATGCCTACTGGCAACATCAGAGGTTTACAGGCCAGAGGTGGTTTTGAAGTAGATTTGAGCTGGGATAAAGGTACATTAACTTCATTTACACTGAAATCTAAAACCGGTGGAGATTGCACGTTACATTATAAAAATTTAGTGGTAGAACTGCACACCAAAGCAGGCGAAACTTATAAACTGAACGGAGATTTGAAATGATAAGTTGGTTGAGGAATTGTTTTGATAATATTTTTAATGGTAAAAGGTACGTGGAGACACGTCCCTTGGGCAAGGAAGTAATCCCCTTATTCAAACGCCATGTTTCATGTCAGCACGAACCAATAACCTATACTTCAAAGCATTTCTTCACCTTATTGTTACTGGGATTAGGCAGTATAAATTTCGTTAATGCTCAAATCCGGAAGACTATCTCTTTAAATAACAGTTGGCTTACTGTTGCCGATGAGAAAAGTGTAAATGCCTTTGAGGGTTTTCAGGCAGCCACTTATCATCCTAAAAACTGGAAAAGTGTAAATGTACCGCATAACTGGGATCAATACGAGGGCTACCAACGCAGGCTGCACGGTAACAAACACGGTTATGCCTGGTATCGCAAGAGTTTTAAAACAAATGAAATCAAGGCTGGAAAACGTTTCTTTTTGTATTTTGAAGGCGTAGGCTCTTATGCAACTGTTTGGCTAAATGGCCATAAGGTAGGCTACCATGCAGGTGGCAGAACTACCTTTACACTAGACATTACAACGGCGATTAAACTGAATAACGTTGAAAATATACTGGCAGTGAGGGCCGATCACCCGGCCAACATTCAGGATTTACCCTGGGTTGATGGCGGTTGTTCTACTGAACGTGGCTTTTCGGAAGGCTCGCAGCCTATGGGGATTTTCAGGCCTGTTCACCTCATCGTTACCAATGAAGTTCGCGTAGAACCTTTTGGTATTCACATCTGGAACGATAATAAAATTTCGGAAAAGGCTGCAGTTTTAAATTTCACTACAAGTCTTAAAAACTATGGTTCAAAAGACAGATCGCTTAAACTGATCAGTCAGCTTACAGAAGCAAATGGAAAAATAATACAAACCTTGAGCAGTACCATTCATCTCGGTCCACGGAAAGAAATGAATGTAGTACAGAAGACGGCTACCATAAGTAATCCGAAATTATGGTCGCTGGAAAACCCATATCTCTACACGCTTAAAACTACCCTCATTGAAAATGGAAAAGTGCTCGATGAGCAGCAAACACCTTACGGTATCCGATGGATTAGCTGGCCAATAGGGGAACAGGCTAATCAGAAAGTATTTTTGTTAAACGGAAAACCTGTATTTATCAATGGGATAGCCGAATATGAACATTTAATCGGACAGAGCCATGCTTTTAGCAATGCCCAAATCCGCTCGCGTGTGATGCAAATTAAAGCTGCAGGTTTTAATGCCTTCCGCGATGCACACCAGCCACACAACCTGCTGTATTCTAATTATTGGGATAAGGAAGGGATCTTATGCTGGACACAAATGGCTGCACACATCTGGTACGATAGCCCTGAATTTAGAAAAAACTTCAAAGCCCTTTTAACCGATTGGGTAAAAGAAAGACGAAATAGTCCTGCTGTGGTTTTATGGGGATTGGAAAACGAAAGCACTTTGCCTGAAGATTTCGCCCGGGAGTGCACCGAATTAATCCGTAAACTTGACCCAACCGCATCGTCACAAAGAAAAGTAACCACTTGTAATGGCGGCAAAGGCACCGATTGGGATGTTCCCCAAAACTGGACAGGCACCTATGGCGGCAACCCCTTAACTTATGGAGAAGACCTGCAAAGACAGGTTTTGGTAGGCGAATACGGCGCCTGGCGAACCATCGATCTGCACGATGTTGATGCAGCAGGAAAGGGTTATACCGAAAACAAAATGACCGCCCTGATGGAAACCAAAGTGCGTTTGGCCGAATCGGTAAAGGATAAAACTGCAGGGCATTTTTTCTGGCTGTATAGCTCGCATGATAATCCGGGACGCGTTCAGGGCGGCGAGGGACTTCGGGATTTAGACCGGGTTGGCCCTGTAAATTATAAAGGTATGTTTACGCCATGGGAAGAACCTACCGATGTTTTTTACATGTTCAGGGCTAACTATGCGCCAAAAGCAACACAACCAATGGTATACATCGTATCGCATACCTGGCCAAACCGCTGGAGCAGGCCCGGGATAAAAGATAGTGTGGTGGTATATTCCAATTGCGATGAAGTAGAGCTTTTTAACGATATTAGCGGTCAGTCACTTGGCAAAAAGAAGCGGGGTGTAACCGGCACGCATTTTCAGTGGAACAAACCCAATATCAAATATAATGTATTGTATGCGATAGGTTACGTTAATGGGAAAGCGGTTGCAAAAGATCAGCTTGTTTTGCAAAATCTACCGCAAAGCCCTGATTTCAATCAACTGGTTACCGATCAAAAAATAATAGCTCCCGAAAAAAACTACCACTATGTTTACCGCTTAAATTGTGGTGGTGATGATTATACTGATACCTACGGGAATCAATGGTCGGCAGACAGGAACTTAACGGCAAAAACTTGTTATGGTTCAAGCTCATGGACAAAAGATTTTCCGGGTATACCTGTTTTTTTTGCCAGTCAGCGCCGTACTTTTCAACCCATTGCAGGCACAACCGATTGGAAGTTATTTCAGACTTTCAGGTATGGCCGGGACCAGCTGAAATACCATTTTCCTTTGCCAGATGGCGAATATTTGGTAGAACTTTATTTTATAGAACCCTGGTTGGGCATTGGTGGTGGCTTAGACGCGAAAGGCATGCGCTTATTCGATGTGGCTTTCAATAGCAAAACCGTGATTAAAGATTTAGATATCTGGAAAGAAGCGGGAAGCAATACATTGTTGAAGAAAACCATCAAAACGACCGTAAAGGGTGGTGCTTTAACGATTCATTTTCCGGAAATAAAAGTTGGACAGGCAGTAATTTCGGCCATTGCCATAGCCAGTTCAAATCAAAATATCAAGCCTGCACCAGCAAGCCAATCGCTTCTGACCAAAATTAAAAATGCAGAAATACATAACTGGCTGGACATTGGAGAAGCACAATTTATTGGAGAAAAAACAAGCTTTACCAGCCTGCCTTCCAGCATATTTGGTTCCGAATGGCTAAAAGCTTCGCGCGGGCAGGAGGGCATTGAATTTACCGCAACGGACACGGCAGATACATTTGTTGCATTAAACCCCAATAGCCGTGTGCCAACAGGTTTTGAAGATACTAAAACCGCTTTGTTCAACAGCAGTGCAGAAAGCTTCCGGCTGTACCGTAAAAGGCTTAATCCAAAAGAGCGGATCATTTTTGATAGCCGCACGGCAAATGTTTTCGTTTTACCGGTTACACATTTACAACCTGCTTACGATCTAAAAAACACCGCCACCTACAAGGCTACCGATGCCATTTTAAAAGGTAACCACATTGTAAAAGAAGAGTTGATGGGCAAGGAGCGCGTTACTTTTAAAGCCAATACAGATGCCGTTCTAACCTGGAATTTCGCTGTAGGCGTTGCCGATCACTATTCGTTAACCATTAAATATCACAACCCTTTGGAGCAAAACCTGAAAGCTAAACTGGAGCTTTTATCAGCTGATGGTACTTTGATGAAAACAGAACAGGCAGAATTTGCACCAACCAAGGCAGGTAAATGGAACTATTTCAGCACCAATACCGGTAATATGATTAACGCAGGTGCCTATCAGCTAAGAATTACTGCCATCAAAACCAAAGGAATGAGTATTGATGCTTTGGATGTTCAATAAGATAAGATGGTACAATATGTGGCCAAAATCTTATATGAATACTGTTTTTTAGAAATGCATATTTGTTTTAACCAAATTAATAAACGAGCCAACCAATAATGAAGGGTCTGCCTATATTCGATCTTGCGATTATCGCCATTTATTTGGTTGGAATGATATTAGTTGGAGTTTATTTTTCCAGGAAAAATAAAAATTCCGAGCAATTTACAAAAGCTTCGGGCCTCATTCCCGGATGGGCAATAGGTTTATCTATTTATGCAACGTTCTTAAGCAGTAATACTTTTTTGGGTGTACCCGGAAAAGCTTTCGGTGGTAACTGGAATGCTTTTGTATTTAGTATCTCAATGCCAGTGGCCGCGTGGGTAGCTTCTAAATACTTTGTGCCGTTTTACAGAAATACAGGTGAAATATCGGCCTATACCCATCTCGAAAAGCGCTTTGGTGCCTGGGCAAGGGTATATGCTGTCGTCTGCTTCCTACTTACGCAACTGGCAAGGATGGGTTCCATCTTTTTCGGCATCGCTTTGAGTTTACAGGCTTTAACCGGCTATTCCATGCAAGTGATTATGATTGTAATGGGCATCTGCATCATTATTTATACCGTTTTAGGAGGAATTGAAGCGGTAATATGGACAGAAGTGGTACAGGCCATAGTAAAAACATTTGGTGCTTTACTCATCCTTTATCTCGTGATCAACCATATGCCAGGCGGAGTAGCGAAAATAGCAGAGATAGGCAAAGCCGCCAATAAATTTAGTCTGGGCAGCTTTAAACCTGATTTTATCAGCTCATCGTTTTGGGTAGTTTTGCTTTATGGCTTTTTCATCAACCTGAATAATTTTGGTATGGATCAGAATTATATACAGCGCTACCATACCGCTTCATCAAGCCGGGCAGCCTCTAAATCAATCTGGTTATGTGTATGTTTATATATTCCAGCATCCTTACTTTTCTTTATTATAGGATCTTGCTTATTTGCCTACTACGAAATTAATCCTGAACTGGTACAATCGGTTAAACACCAAGTAGCGGTAGAGCGATTGCCTTTGCATGCTGCAGCAACTGAGGTTTTAAAAGTACAGAACGCTTTACAGCCGGCAGATTACGGCGATAAAATTATGCCGCATTTTATGGTGACCAAAATACCCGTGGGCTTAGTGGGGCTGATTGTTTCAGCAATCTTATCGGCCGCTATGAGCACCATCAGCTCCGGAATGAACGCGTCGGCAACTGTTTTTTCGGTCGATATTTACAAGCGGTATTTTAAACCCGAAATCAATGAAAAGCAGAATTTATCACTGCTGCACATCGCAACAGTAGCTTTTGGTTTACTGGGCATGATTGCGGGCATTGCCATGATTGGGGTAAAAAGTATATTGGATGTATGGTGGGAGCTTTCGGGCATATTCGCCGCCGGCATGTTGGGTTTGTTTTTATTGGGAATTATAAGCCGGCAAAGCAAAAACCACGAAGCCATAACCGCAACTATTATCGGTATTGCCGTAATTATATGGATGACATTTTCTTCTCTTCTGCCTCCGGAATATGAAGCTTTTAGAAATCCGCTGCATAAAAACATGATTATTGTAACCGGTACCTTAACCATTTTTTTGACAGGACTTTTCCTGACGAAAATTAAAAACAGAAAAATCAAAAACGTCAGTTAAATCCGGAAGGTTCAATCTGGCAATTATTTAGAACAATTTATCAGGACACAATATAATGGAAAACTCACAAAAAGGGTTCATCCCGGTTATGCTTACGCCTTTTTTAAGCAATGGAAATATCGATTTTCCGGCACTTACCCAGCTTACAGAGATTTATTTGCAGGCCGGATCATCGGGTTTATTTGCCAATTGCCTTTCGAGCGAAATGTTCGAATTAACAGATAAAGAGCGCATCCAGGTCATCAAACATGTTATCAAAGTTGTAAACGGAGCAGTACCGGTTGTGGCTACCGGTACCTTTGGCGGGCCCATTTCCAAACAGGCCGATTTTGTGAAAGCGGTAAGCGATACCGGCGTCGAAGCCGTTATTGCCATTGCCAGTTTATTGGCCAATGAGGAGGAAAGCGATGAAATATTTAACGATCGCGTGTTCGAGCTGCTGCATCAGACGGATCAAATTCCGTTGGGTTTCTACGAATGCCCTGTACCCTACAAAAGAGTATTAAAACCACAGCAACTGGCTGATTTTGTCGCCACAGGAAGGGTAATTTACCATAAAGATACCAGCCTTGATCTCATTCAGATTAAAGAAAAACTTAAACTCACTGATGGTCATGCGTTTGGCTTATATGATGCTTACATGGTGCATGCCGTAGAATCGTTAAAAGCAGGTACTTCAGGATTATCCTGCATTCAGGGGAATTATTTTCCGGAGTTGATTGTTTGGCTTTGCGACCATTACAACGATAACCATTTAAAAGATGATGTAGCTGCTGTGCAACATTTCCTAACTGAGAATATGGACGTGATGCACAATGTTTACCCGGTAGTTTCCAAATATTTTCTGCAGAAACGCGGTTTAAACATTTCAACTTTTACACGGAGAAATGTGGGCGCATTTACGTCCGATGTAGCTAAAGAATTAGAAAAATTGTTTGATGATTATACTGCCTTAAGAAGCGAGTTAAATATCGAGGTTTTTATATAAACCATAGGCCTTATAGGTTTTAAAAACCTTTAGGGTCTTAAAGAATCAATTCAAATACTTACGCTTATAATCCAGCGGCGTCATTCCCGTTACCTTTTTAAAATGCCGGTAAAAATTGGAAACGTTATTAAAGCCACAATCAAAACAGATCATTTCAGTAGGCAACTTATTTTCAATCAGGAAACGACAGGCGTGGCTCACCCTGATCTCGATCAGAAAATCGTAGAATGTCTTTTTCGTCATCAGCTTAAAGTAACGGCAAAAAGAAGTTACACTCAAATTGCTTAAAGAAGCTACTTCTTCCAATGTAATTTCTTTTTTATAATTACTTAAAGTATAATTGCAGATTTTGTTAATCCGCAGGGTTTCAGATTCATTGCTTTGGTAAAACGTGTTTTTGCTCGTTACAATGGTCGAGTATTCATCCGTTTCGGCCAGTGTTTTTAAAATTGAGAGCAAAATAATAATCCGGTCAAGGTTGGTGGCATCAACTGCGGCACGCATTAAATCAATCAGTTTGTCTTTAGCTTTACCATTAATTACCATGCCGCTTTTTGCTTTCTCAAATAACTTCGGAATCAGGTAAGCCTCCGGCAAAGTGAGCATATACTTCCCCAGGCAATCAGGCAGAAAATGAATCACCATCGCCTCGGTAGTTAAATCGGGGTTGCCCTGAAAATACTCATCTTTACAACGCCAGGTATGCGGCAGGTTTTCGCCCAGCAAAACCATTTCATCCGGTACAAAATTACTGATGTTATCGCCGATAAAACGTACACCTTCACCTTTAATTACATAATGCAGTTCAAGCTCCGGATGGTAATGCCAGATATTGCCGAAATCGGGTTTAATATCATGACGGATACTAAAAGAACTTTGCAGGGTAACGGGTACTTTATGAAAATGAGGTTTCATGATTCTGATAAAAACATTTGGTTAGGATTGCCATCCAATGCCAATACTGGCATCAATTACAAATGCCCAATTTAGGCACTTAAATGATAATATCCTATATTAAGTTGATAAAAAGCATGATAAAATGCTGTGTTTCATTGCAGAGTTTTGTATAAGAGCCGTATGGCATAACCAAATTAATAAAGAGCATATTATTTTCCTGTAAATTTTGTGTTCATTAATAAAATATGAGATCAGATCAATCAAACGAAATCCTTATCGTTTCCAGTGGAGATTTACGCCTTTCGGCAAACCAAAGTTGCTGGACAGCGCAAGCCGAAATGGAGCAAAAATTAACTGCAGCAATTGAGCAGCTTGGCAGGAAGGTTAAACGGGCACACGCTTATGATCCGGTTAAAAAACACGGCTTCATCGATTCGCAAAGAATGGGTATGGATATCTTCAGGAGTATTGACCCCGGGCAGCCTTTAATCGTTGCAGAGAGCGTTTGGCAGTATTCTCATCACGTATTAGCCGGATTAACCACGCACCGTGGTCCGATACTTACACTCGCCAACTGGAGCGGACAGTGGCCCGGACTGGTAGGCATGTTAAATTTAAACGGTTGTTTGACCAAGGCGCAAATCCCTTACAGTACGCTGTGGAGTGAAAATTTTACTGACGATTTTTTTATCGACGGATTGCAGGAATGGCTTTCTACCGGTAAAATCAGTTATGATCAGAGTCACGTTAAAAGTTTCGCGCTAAATAAAATCCCTTTAAGCGACGATAGAAAAGGTCGGGACTTTGCCAGAAGTCTGAAAGAACGGAAAGTAATAATGGGCGTGTTTGACGAAGGATGCATGGGTATGTACAATGCTATCATTCCCGATGAACTGCTGCACCGCACCGGTTTCTTTAAAGAGCGGCTCAGTCAATCAGCTCTATATGCTGCCATGTTACAGGTAACCGACCAGGAAGCTGAAGGTGTTTTAGATTGGCTGTTGCAAAAAGGAATGACCTTTAACTGGGGTACTGACGAGGCTACACAATTAACAAAAAGACAAACACTTGAGCAATGCCGCATGTATATTGCAGCACTCCGCACTGCCGACGAGTTTAGCTGCGACACCATCGGTATCCAATACCAGCAGGGTTTAAAAGATTTGACCGTGGCCAGCGATTTGGTGGAAGGTTTGCTTAATAACGAAGACCGTCCACCGGTATATGGCTTAAACGGCAAAGAACTGTACGCCAAAAAGGCTTTACCACATTTTAACGAAGTTGATGAATGTGCCGGTTTGGATGCTTTGCTCACTTATCAACTCTGGAATGAACTCGGCATGAGCGGAGAAAATACCCTGCATGATATCCGTTGGGGCGAACATTATAAAGGAGGCGAAATTGACGGCTTTGTTTGGCTCTTTCTCATTTCAGGCGCGGCGCCAGCCGCACATTTCATTGATGGTTACGCCGGAGCAAGCAGCGACAGACAGCCTGCAATGTATTTTCGTTTGGGCGGTGGATCATTAAAAGGCATTAGTAAGCCCGGTTTTATCGTATGGAGCCGCGTATATATAAAGCATAATAAACTGCACTGCGATTTAGGAGTGGGCGAAGTAGTCTCTTTACCTGCAGCTGAAACCAAAAGAAGATGGGAGGGAACCACACCCGAATGGCCTATTATGCATGCCATTTTAAAAGGGGTCAGCCGCGATCAGTTAATGGCACGCCACCAGGCCAACCACATTCAGGTGGTATACACCACTTACGAGGCCGGTGCACATGAAGCCTGCAGAATTAAAGCAGCGGCTATGGATGAACTGGGCATAAAAGTGCACTTTTGTGGAGATGTCAACCTTGGAAAAAAAAAGAAACTCTGATTAAAGATATAAAAAAATGAAATCACAAATTTTAGCCCTGTTCTTAACGTTCTCCGTTGCAACGGCAGTTTTTGCTCAGGATAAGGCCCTTGCAGATCAGGCGGCCTATACCAAAACCATTACTGAGCGTGCCGCTAAAATTGTAAATACCCTGGGTATCAGCGATAGCAAAAAAGCTGAAAAGGTTACCAATATCATCAGAGATCAGTACAGTAACCTAAACGATATTTATACCGCCAGAGACCTCGGGGCGAAAGATATTAAGGAGAAAAATAAAGAGAATAAGGTATTGCGCGATTCGGCTTTAGCTAAGCAGAACCGTGCGGTAGAAGCATCGCTGGCTAAACTGCACAAAAAATACATCAGCAAATTGAACGCCCAGCTCAGTAATGAACAAATTGAAGGGGTGAAAAACGGTATGACTTATGGCGTGCTGCCGCTTACTTATAAAGCTTACCAGGAAGAAATACTCACTTTAACCGATGAGCAGAAAAAGCAAATTCTGGTTTGGTTAACTGAGGCGAGAGAACGTGCAATGGATGCAGAATCATCAGATAAAAAACATGCCTGGTTCGGTAAGTATAAAGGCCGCATCAACAATTACCTTTCTGCTGCCGGTTACGACCTGAAAAAAGAAGGTATTGAATGGGAAAAAAGGCGCAAGGCAAAAGCTGATGGCAATTAATTCTCATTGGTTTTAATGCCCGATTTTTTTTAACATTTTTTATTTAAGAATATTGCATTTATATATGAATTTTATTAGTACCTTGTAATGTCAATTATTAAAAGATATACTAGCTGGTATTTTTGATTTCATGTAAATTAGATCATACAGTATTCAGGCAATAAGGCTAGCTGGAATATCGATACTTTAATTGCAGTTTGAATTACTACTTTCTAACCAAAACATTCACACAAATTAACTATACATGAGCCAGATTACGCTATGTTTTGTCGCATGATTTCCGATAAACGCCGATTAACCCATTTTTTTTTAAAATCGTATTAAAAACCTTTTTAAGGCTTTTAATAGCGGCATTTTAGCAACATGCCTGATTAAGTAGCTGAACGTTAAGTGGAGCAATGCAACCATTTAAATAACTTCAAAACTAACCAAATAACAATATGAACTTAAAATTTTTACGCAAAATTTCTTTGCCTTTGCTACTGATGCTGGTGGCAAGTACAATACTTTTTGCCCAGGAGCGAAAGGTTACCGGTAAGGTTGTTGATCAATCAGATGGAAGCGGTATACCAGGGGTTAACGTCAGCATTAAAGGTATGCCAAGCAATGTCAGCACCAATGCAGATGGCGTTTATACCATCCAGGTAAGAAACAATACAGATGTATTGGTGTTTTCCTATATCGGTTACGTCAGACAGCTTATTACCGTAGGCAGCCAGAACAATATCAATGTAAAGCTTGCTTCAGATAATAAGGGTTTAGACGATGTGGTTGTAGTAGGTTATGGTACCCAAAAGAAAACCTCGCTAACGGGATCCGTTTCTACCCCTAACCTAAAGGCTGTTGAGGATATTCCGGCTTTGAACATTACATCAGCATTAAAAGGTACTACACCTGGTTTAAGTGTTTCCGGTGGCGCACAACGACCAGGACAGGGCACCACAATCACGATTCGTAATCCAGTGGTATTTGCTAAAGATGGCGGACAAGGAACCAATCCATTATTTGTGATTGATGATATCATCAGGACACAGGCAGATTTCGACAATCTTGACATTAATGAGGTAGAAAGCGTAACCGTATTAAAAGATGCAGAAGCAGCCATTTTTGGTATTCAAGGTGCTAACGGTGTAGTGATGATCAGAACCAAAAAAGGAAAAATCGGCGCGCCTAAATTTAATATCAGCAATTCACTGGGCGTTTCTACTGCGACGATTATGCCTAAAATGATGAATTCTTTGCAATTGGGTACATTTTCTAACGATTACACCAATGCATCAGCATATATCCAAACCGTACCAGGTGTACCGGTAGATAAATACATTAACGCTGATGGCTATCTGGTAACCGCCGGTGTTCCGGCAAGCTCAAGAACTGCTGCCTGGTACACCCCGGATGAATTAGAATATTTTGCAAGCAATAGTCACGATTACTTTGGCGATGCTTTTAAACCAGCTTATGTTTGGAGAACAGCAGCAAATATTAGTGGCGGTACAGATAAAGTAACCTATTTTATTGGCGGCGACTTCGTTAATCAGAACAGCAACTTTAAAGGAATTAATTCACACAAATATGGCTTAAGAGCATCAGTTGATGCAAAACCTGCCAAAGGTTTGGTTACTTCATTATCATTAAACGCAAATGTTGGCTATTCCAGAAGTTATTGGTATAAACTAACCAGCACTTCAGAAAATCTGGATAATGATGCCGCATCACTACAGAATGTTCAGCCATGGCAAGAATATTTTATCAATGGTAATCCCGTAGTTATTGGAGGAAGCAATACCGGTGGTAACGATAACATCAACTTTTTCCAGATCCAAAACTCAAATAACTATACCGGTGGCACAAATACATCAACAAATATCCTGGCTAAAGTTACTTATGAAATTCCCGGCATTAAAGGATTGACAGCCACTGCAACATTTAATAAAAATCTAAATGCAGCCAACAACAAGCAATTCGGTACCTCATTTGTTTATTATAAATATGCCGGGTTAGGTGCCAACAACCATATTCCCGGAGGAAATTTAACCGGTACATTCAATGTCTTGAACGGGGACAAAGTTCGTTTAACACCTGTTTTTGCAGATAGCTATCAGATAAACGGAGGTTTTAATTACAACCGGTCATTTGGAAAGCATAATATCTCCGCGCTGGCTTTATTTGAGCAACGGGAACAAAACAGTGAAGGTGTTAACGCAGAGGCAACAGGCTTAGTGGCAGGCGCTTTAGATTATCAATCTTTCGCTGTTGGTACGTCAAATTCAAACCAATCTGCAACAGTAAGTACTTTTGGGTTCCAATCGATTATCTCCCGGTTCAATTACGATTACGATCAGAAATACCTTTTTCAGGCGATCTTCAGAAGAGATGGAAGCTCAAGGTTTGCACCGGGCAAAAACTGGGGTAATTTCCCTGCGGCGTCGGTTGGTTGGGTAGCCTCAAAAGAGTCCTTTATTGCAAATAACCTGAAGTGGTTAGACCTGTTAAAATTCAGGGCCTCATTTGGTTTATCTGGTGTTGATAATACAAAGGCTTATCAATATTTAGCCAACTATAATCTGGGCACCGGTAGTTCTGGAGGAGCCGTGTTTAATGGAAACGATAACCGGACAATTGCCATTAAACCAAATCTGGCGATTCCAAATGCCGACGTAACCTGGAACAAAGAATTTAAAACATCATATGGTGTAGATATGGCTTTTCTGAAAAATCGCTTATCATTCACCGGAGAGTATTACTGGAATCACGGTACAGATATTTTAACCACATTAAGTTCATCTGTTCCGGCAACCATTGGCGCAAATACACCAACAGAGAACTATACAAATGCCAATACCTTTGGCTGGGAGTTCTCGTTAACCTGGAAAGACAATATCGGTAAAGATTTTAGCTACAGCTTTAGTCCATTTTACACCTGGATGGATAATAAAATGTTAAAAGTAGATCAATCTGCAGCAATTGTCGGTACTGTTGAAGATGTTACCGGAAGATCTTCTGATTTGGGGGTATTTGGTTACAAGTCACTAGGTATTATCAGGACCCAGGCCGAAGCTGATGCAATTATAGCACAACGCGCAGCAGCAGCAGGAGGAGCAGCCAATGTTAAAATATTTGGACAAGCCTTACAGCCAGGCATGATCAATTACGAAGATGTAAATGGCGACGGGATAATCAGTACCGATAAAAAAGATCAGTCTTTTATTACAAACAGGCAGAGTAACCACAACGCGCTGGGATTAAACTGGAATGTTGGGTATAAAGGTTTGGTTTTAAACGTGATTATGGGGCTATCATGGGGCGGTTGGACGTCAATTGATGGTTTAAAACCAGCAAATCAATCCAGTTCTGCAACAGGTGCATCTATTTACAACAACCGACCTGTTTATTGGGTAGATCACTGGACACCAACAAACACGGATGCAGCTTACCCTAACCCTTTTTTCAGAACAAATTTTGAAGTAACGTCTGATTTCTGGTTAGTCAAAGCGACGAGTTTTAACATCACCAGCTTGAACTTAAGTTATAACATACCAACCAGAATTGCCAATAAAATAGGTATGTCCAGCGCAAGGGTTTTCACCGTAGCTACCAATCCAATCCAATTTATTAATCCATATCCTGGTAAATACAGAGATCTGCAAACAGCTTTATATAGTTATCCAACACTAAAAACATGGTCGTTCGGTTTAAATATTGGCTTTTAATACGTATTAAGATGAAAAAGATATTCGTTATAACTGCATTGAGTTTAGCCGTAATTTCGCTAACAAACTGCAAAAAAGTTCTGGAAAAATCTGATTTGGGAAATTTTACCGCAGAGCAGGTATTTAATGATTCAACCACGGTAAAGTTAAATGTTGATTATTTATATAGTCAAAACCAACCGGGTTGGTTCGGTAGTACCGGTGGTTCCATTCACTCAGCCGGAACATATAACCTGACAGAAGAAGGTCAGGGAAGTAACGTTTTTGTTTTAGGGACTGCTACCATAGAAAGTGTTACCGATTTAGGGGTAGCCAATGCCAACAATAACAGTTACGGAAAAATCCGGACAATCAATACTTTCCTGAGAGATTTGAATGCAGGTACACTAGATCTAGCCGTGAAACGTCGGTTTGCGGCACAGGCCTATTTCTGGAGAGCATATCGATATTTCGAACTCGTTAAACTATACGGAGGGGTACCCTTGATCCTGGTGCCGCTTAACGCCGTTGGCGACGAGGCCAAACAACTGGCCCTGACACCTCGTGCTAAAACCAGCGAAGTATTTGCCCAGATTAAAAGTGATCTGGATTCATGCGTTAAATATTTGCCAGCAAAATGGCCTAAACAGGCAGATTATGGTAGAATTACGTCAGGTGCAGCTGCTGCTTTTATGGGTAGGGTATTGCTAACTTATGCCAGCCCGCAGTTTAATCCCAATAACGATGCGGCCAGATGGCAGGCAGCCTATGATGCAAATAAGACTGCCGTAACCATATTGTCTGCGAATGGTTTTGGACTTTATCCTAAATTCGACTACACCATGTGGACAACCGAAGGGGGAACTTCGAACGGCGCTCCGGCAAATCCCGAAGCAGTATTGGTAACAGGATTCAATACATCATCTGTTGATATCAATGCTAATAATAATTCATTCGATAATAGTGCCAGACCCAGATCTGTTTCAGGAAACGGCTCATTTACACCTAGCTACGAAATGAGCTTAGCTTTTCCGATGCTGGATGGCAAGCCGGCCAGCGGACCTGGCGCATCAACAAAATATCCGTATGCCATGTCTACCTTCTATAAAAACAGAGACCCAAGGTTTTACGCGACTATTGCTTATAATGGGGCAACCTGGGGTAACGTCATGAATGGCGCACGCTTATGGACATATTATTATTACAGCGCAGCTACAGGTACCACCAACAAAACGACAGAAGCAACTGCAGCGAGTAACACAGGCTTCTATCTACGTAAAGGAGTAGATGAAACCAAAGCTTCGCCAAGTACATTCATCGGTACCGATTGGATTGAAATCCGTTATGCAGAAGTGCTGTTGAATCTGGCAGAAAGTGCGGCAGAATTGAATAAATCAGGCCTTGCGGATGAACCATATGTTAATTTGATCGCCATTAGAAAAAGAGCCGGAATTGAGGCCGGCGCTGATGGCCTGTACGGCTTAGACGCTGGCATGTCCCGTAGCGATCTGGTTGCTGCCATTATGAAAGAAAGACAGGTTGAATTTGCATTTGAAGGTAAAAGATTTTTTGATCTGAGAAGGAGGAAACTACTTGAATCCACCCTGAATGGCATGAAAAGAAATGCACTTGTCATTCAGCTAAAAAGAAGCGGAACGCTGGCAACGGATTATATTGCCTCAACCAGGGAGGCTTCTGCATCAACTTCATTAGATGCTCTATACGCTTCAAACTTTACGTTAAGTCTAAAAGCACTTGATAACCAAAACATTAACTTCCAGTCTGGTAATTACTTCTATGGCATTCCAACTGCTGCCATCAATAACAACGTTAATTTGCAGCAAAACAATACATGGGGTGGCCCGTTTGATCCACTTCAATAATCATTCACAATCGCTTTAGGGGCGGTCTGCTCATCGCCTTTTTTTTATAATTGGTTTGAAAAAGGAAGCATTAATTTGTTTCCTTTTTTCATTTAAGAATGTTACATTTATATATGAATTTTATTGCTATCTTGTAACTGCATTGAATGGATGTAATTTGACGGGCTGGAGGTTCATTTTACCTTTTGGTAAAATGATACAAAATCTCGCTAAAATTATACCGAAAAAAAGTCCAGACAGCATGCAAATTTGAAACATTATATACTTTCTAACCAAAATACAATCATAGGATAAGCAAAGATAAAGCCGCAATTTTTTAAAAAAATAACCTGGCATTTAGGTTAAGTTAAAAATATTTGCGACATTTCTTTAGTTTCCTCAACGGGCAAAACACAAATGAAAAAGAACTTTTTAAATCTGTTGTTCGCAACAGCATTAATGCTCTCCACCAATCATGCTTTCGCACAATACCCTAAAATCCCTGATGATGTAAAAAAATCATCCGATTCGATGCTTAAAGAAGCTTATCATCAATCAGATATTGCCTGGGAAAAGGCCAAGCCTATTATCGCGAAGGAAGCTGCAGCAGGTAAACCTTATATTCCATGGGCGGGCCGGCCAACTGATTTACCACAATCAGAACTTTTGGCTTTCCCGGGTGCTGAAGGTGGTGGAGCCTATAGTTTTGGCGGCCACGGCGGAAGGGTTATTGTAGTAAGAAATTTAAACGATAGCGGTCCGGGTTCATTACGTGATGCCTGCGAGCAAGGGGGCGCCCGCATTGTGGTATTCAATGTTGCCGGAATTATACGCCTAAAAACTCCTTTAATCATCCGTGCACCATATATTACTATTGCTGGTCAAACGGCACCCGGCGATGGGGTTTGCGTAGCCGGCGAATCGGTTTGGCTGAATACCCACGACGTTATTGTGCGTTTCATGCGTTTTAGAAGAGGAGAAACGTTTGTGGGTCGTCGCGACGATGCCATTGGTGGTAACCCGGTAGGCAACATCATGATCGACCACGTTTCGGCCAGTTGGGGATTAGATGAAAATATGTCGATGTACCGCCACATGTATAACGACAGCACCGGTAAAATTGAAGAAAAACTGGGCACAGTAAATATCACCATCCAGAATTCGATCTTCTCTGAAGCGTTGGATTACTGGAACCACGCTTTCGGCAGTACTTTAGGTGGCGAAAACTGCGCTTTTGTCCGCAACCTTTGGGCCGATAATGGTGCCCGTAACCCATCCATTGGCTGGAATGGTATTTTCAACTTTGCCAATAACGTGGTTTTCAACTGGAACAACCGCTCAACTGATGGTGGTGATTATACTGCACAATACAATATCATCAATAACTACTACAAACCTGGTCCGGTTACCGAATTGGGCGACCCGATCAGCTACCGCATTTTAAAACCTGAATCAGGCCGGAGTAAATTGCCTTACGTGGTGTTCGGCAGGGCCTATGTAAGTGGCAATATTATCGCTGGAAATGAAAAAGTAACACGTGATAACTGGGCTGGTGGCGTACAAATGGAAGATAAAAAGGGGGATTTAATGCCATTCGAAACGGCTAGTAAATATTTCCCGGCCATGAAGGCGAAAAAACCTTTTCCGATGCCAAAAATCAGCATTATCCCAACCTTGCAAGCTAAAGATTATGTACTGGCCAATGCGGGTGCTACCTTACCTAAACGCGACCCGGTTGATACCCGTGTGGTAAAGCAGGTGGCTACCGGCAAAATCGAAGTACATCCTGATGCCAAACCTTCCGCTTTCCAGTTTGAACACCGCAGGTTAAAGGGTGATTCTTATAAACTGGGTATTATTACTGAAATTTCGCAGGTGGGCGGCTATCCGGAGTACAAGGGTACACCTTACAAAGATTCTGACGATGATGGCATGCCTGATGCTTATGAGATTAAACAGGGATTAAATCCTAAAGATGCTTCAGATGCCGTTAAAATTACCAAAAGTGGTTATTCGAACATCGAAGTATATTTAAACAGCGTGGTAGACGTGAATAAAGTGAGGCCGGAATTGAGATAGACGGGTAAGGTACAGGCTTGAAGGGAAGTGTCGCCACTCACCTCGCAATTTACCAATCATTTCAGGCGCAGTGCAGCGGAGCCGGGAACCACAATTGCTCAGCGAGGCTAAATCTGAACCGGGAGAGATCTCCGTTTCACTGCGTTACAATCGGGATGACCATAATTTCTATTGCCTCGCAATGATTAATACTTTAAAAAACACAAATGCCCAAAACTAACCAAATATTAAAATCAATGCCAATCAAAACCGTACCGATGCTGGTCATCGCGTTTTTGATGGGTGCGGTATGCTTTGCCCAGAAAACCAGGCCAGTTGAACCACCTAAGCCTGTTTTTAAAGGTAACGATGGTAAATTGGCTTACACAGCCGATGCTCAGGGCAACCGCATTCCCGATTTTTCTTATGCAGGTTATATGGCTGGCGAAAAAGCCATTCCGACAGCAACAGCTAAAATCGTCGTTCCTTTGATTAAAGGAGATGCAACACCTTACATCCAGCGGGCGATTGATATGGTTTCGGCGATGCAGCCCGGCAAAGATGGTTTGCGAGGGGCTGTTTTACTCGAAAAAGGAACGTATGAAGTTGCCGGCACTTTAAAAATTGCAGCTTCCGGCGTCATTATCAGGGGTAGTGGTATGGGAGCCGATGGTACTAAAATTTTTGCTACTGGTTTAGACCGCATGGGTGTGATCAGGGTTTTGGGTAAAAATGATAAAACCCAGGAAGCAGCTGTGGCTGTTACAGATATTTATGTGCCCGTAAATGCCATCCAGCTTACACTGGCCAATACCGGCAGCTTTAAAGCGGGTGACCGAATCACCATTCAGCGGCCATCGACCAGCGCGTGGATCGAAACCCTGAAAACTGTTGAGTTCGGCGGTGGCGAAAGCGCCTTGGGCTGGAAACCGGGCACCAGGGATATTTTCTGGGATCGCAAAATTATCGCTATTAATGGATCGACCATTACTTTGGATGCGCCCATTACCACAGCGCTCGATGCTAAATTTGGTGGTGCAACAGTGGCCAAATACAAATGGAATGGCCGGATCGCACAGGTAGGAATCGAGAACCTGAAGCTTGAATCGGATTACCATAAAGACAATATTAAAGACGAATACCACCGCTGGACAGCCATTTGCCTCGAAAATGTGGAAGATGCCTGGGTACGCCAGGTGGTTTTTGAACACTTTGCAGGTTCTGCTGTGAATGTACTGGCCAGCGCCAAAAGAATTACCGTTGAAGATTGTAAATCGTTGGCACCTGTATCCGAAATTGGTGGTGAGCGCCGTTATACCTTTTTAACAACAGGGCAACAAACGCTTTTTCAAAGGTTATATTCAGAATACGGTTACCACGATTTTGCCGTCGGTTTCTGTGCCCCAGGCCCAAATGTTTTTGTACAATGCCAGGCATACCTGCCATTTTCTTTCAGCGGAGCTTACGATAGCTGGGCTTCGGGCGTATTATTCGATATTGTGAATATCGACGGACAGGCCTTAAGTTACTTAAACCGTGGTCAGGATGGGCAAGGAGCAGGATGGAGCGCCGCAAACAGTGTTTTTTGGCAATGCAGCGCGGCCAGGGTTGATAACTATCAACCTCCAACTGCTCAAAACTGGGCTTTCGGTACCTGGGCTCAGTTTTCGGGCGATGGTTATTGGGATATGTCTAACGAGCAGATTCAGCCCCGGAGTTTTTACTATGCACAATTGAAAGACAGGGTTGGCAATAGTACAGATGCCAGCGCTTTTATACTTCCGGTTGAAACAGAAGCATCAAGCAGTCCACCGGTTGATGTAGCACTAAAACTGACCAAACTGGCCTACAAACCCGCTTTAACTTTATCTGAATATATCGATTCGGCCTCTGGAAGAAATAAGATTCCTACAGAGAAAGGCCAGGCTAAGCTGTTAACCGCTTCAGGGATTCATAAGATGAGTAACACACAAACCGCTGACGTAATGAGCATTAAAAATGGCTGGATTACCCGCGGAAATGAAATTATATTAGGCGACAGACAAGAAGTTCCCTGGTGGAATGGAAGTGCCCGGCCTTATGGATTAAAAAACACTAAATTTCACATTACGCGTTTTGTACCAGGGCTTGAAGGCAATGGTTTAACTGATAACCTGGATGATATCACTGATTCAATGAAGAATGGTTCGGTTAAAATCCTCGATCACAATTATGGTCTCTGGTACGACAGGAGAAGAGATGACCACGAACGCATCCGCCGGATGGACGGCGAGGTTTGGGCACCCTTTTATGAGTTGCCTTTTGCCCGGAGCGGACAGGACAAAGCCTGGGATGGCCTGAGTAAATACGACATCACCAGATACAACCTGTGGTATTGGGACCGTTTAAAAAACTTTGCTAACCTGGCCGATCAGAAAGGCCTGGTACTCATCCACGAAAATTATTTTCAGCACAACATTATCGAAGCAGGTGCACATTACGCTGATTTTCCTTGGCGTACGGCTAACAATATTAACAGCACAGGTTTTCCTGAGCCGGTTCCATATGCAGGTGATAAACGGATTTTTATGGCCGAACAGTTCTATGATATCGGTAACGAACACCGCAGGGCCATTCATAAGGCCTATATCCGCAAGTGCCTTGAGAATTTTGAAGGAAATTCTGGTGTAATCCAGCTTATTGGTGCCGAGTTTACCGGTCCTTTGCATTTTGTGCAGTTCTGGATCGATACCATTAAAGAATGGGAAAAAGAAACCGGTAAACACCCGATTATTGGCTTGAGCGTTACCAAAGATGTTCAGGACGCGATTTTGGCTGATCCGGAGCGTGCCAATGTAGTTGATTTAATTGATATCCGTTACTGGCACTATCAGGCAGATGGTACAGCGTATGCACCTAAAGGAGGTTTAAGCCTGGCGCCGCGTCAGCATGCACGGCTTCTAAAACCAAAGAAAACCTCTTTTGAAGAAGTTTACCGTGCTGTTTCTGAATATAAAACCAAATTCCCTGAAAAAGCAATTATCTATTCGGGGGATAATTACGAAAATTTTGGCTGGGCCATTTTAATGGCAGGAGGCTCGCTTTCGAATGCCGGTCATATCGATAAAGTCACGTTAAACCTGATCTTGGGTACAAAACCTTTTCTTCCGGCCGGAAAAAATGTAAAACAATATGGTTTGGAAAATACCGGAAAAACTTACATCCTCTATAATGCTTCTACCGAGCCATTAAGCTTAAACCTGAGTAAAGCTACAGGAAAATTCAGCGTAAAAATATTGAACCCAAAAAATGGCAAAGTGCTGAAAGAAGAAAAAATAAACGGAAATGCTGTGGCGATAATCAATAAAACCGGTAGCAGCGAAGAGCTCATCATCATCAACAAAATTTAGTTATGAAGCTTAAATCTCAAACGTTCCTTTTATGCCTGCTTTACCTGCTGACATTCAGCTGTAAGGAAAGGTCACATTTTGGCGATAAAAGCTTGCTGGTTTCCGAAAACGGAAGGTATTTAACCACCGGAGACGGTAAACCTTTCTTTTGGCTGGGCGATACCGGTTGGTTGCTGTTTAGCAGATTGACCCGCGAAGAAGCCAATACTTATCTCGAAGATCGAAAACAGAAGGGCTTTAATGTAGTCCAGGTGATGGTTTTGCACGATGTGCCCTCGCGCAATGTGTATTTAGATTCATCTGTAGTGCATGGCGAAGTCGCCAAACCCATGCTTACCCCGGGCAATAATCCGAAAGATTCTGTAGCCTACGATTACTGGGACCATGTAGATTATATTGTAGATAAAGCCGCAGAAAAAGGCCTGTACATGGCATTGGTACCCGTTTGGGGAACTAATGTTAAAGCCGGCAAAGTAAAGGAGGCGCAGGCTAAAAAATATGCTGAATTTTTAGCCAAAAGATATCGTGAGAAATGGAATATCATCTGGTTAAATGGTGGCGACATAAAAGGCGCTGATGGCTTAAAAGTATGGAATGCCATTGGTCAAACCTTGCGTGCCAATGATCCGAATCATTTAATTACTTTCCACCCTCGTGGCAGAACAGCTTCTTCGCAATGGTTTCATAACTCGCCCTGGTGCGATTTTGATATGGTACAATCCGGCCACCGCCGTTATGACCAGGATACCTCAAAGAACGAAAAATTGCACTATGGCGAAGACAACTGGAAATACATCGAAGCCGATTACCGGTTAAAACCCGTTAAACCATCAATTGATGGCGAACCCTCCTATGAGGGAATTCCTCAAGGATTACACGATACCTTACAGCCACGCTGGACAGCTGCAGATGTGAGAAGATATGGTTACTGGTCGGTTTTTGCGGGTGCTTTTGGTTATACATACGGCCACAATTCGGTAATGCAGATGTACAAATTTACCGATAAAAAACCGGCGTATGGCCCGAAAGAGCAATGGATTACAGCTTTAAATGCACCGGGAGCTACCCAAATGCGGTATTTAAAAATGTTGCTGCTTTCGCGCAGCTATTTCGACCGCGTACCCGACCAAACGTTAATCGCAGGTCGCAACGGTGAAAAATATGACCGCGTATTGGCAACAAGGGGCGAAGATTTCGCCATGTGTTATACCTACACCGGCAGAAATTTTGAGGTGCAAATGGGTAAAATTGATGGCGATGAGGTAAAAGCTTCATGGTTTGACCCTCGGACCGGAAAAACAATCCCGATTGGTGAGTTGGAGAACAAAGGCATCCATGAGTTTAACCCTCCCGGCGAAGCTGCCAACGGCAACGACTGGGTGTTGATTTTAGATAAAATATGATGGAAAGATCGTCATTACGACCATAGTGGAGAAATCTGGTGATAAAATCAAAAGATTTCTCCGTTCCGATGCGCTTCAGTCGAAATGAAGATCCTGTAACGTGGCGTCAGATGTTACCATCTGATGCTGAAAATGAAACGAATAAAAGTACCAGATAGCAATGTCTGGCACCACTATAAACAAGGAAAGTGTTAAAATTAAAGTTCATATCCTCCTTACGGTTAGCCATTTTAGGTCTGGCACTTTGCGGGTTAACTTCCTGCAGTAAACAGGCTTATTTGTTTACCTCGTTCCATGAACCGGCAACAGCAGGCTTGCGCTTACTGTACAGTTTCGATGCGTATCACTGGACCGATTTCAACAAAATCTTTTTAAAACCAACAGTCGGAACTCAAAAAGTACTGCGTGATCCGTCCATTGTACAAGGCCCTGATGGTACTTTTCACCTCGTTTGGACATGCAGCTGGAAAGGCGACAAAGGTTTTGGCTATGCCAGTTCCAAAGATCTTATCCACTGGGGTAAACAGCAATTTATTCCGGTAATGGAGAATGAACCTAAAACCGTGAACGTTTGGGCGCCGGAGCTTTTTTACGATGAAGAGAATAAAGAATATGTCATCATCTGGGCATCGACCATACCGTTCCGGTTTGCCAAAGGGATGGAAGAAGAGGAAAATAACCACCGCATGTACTCGGTTACGACCAGAGATTTCAAAAGCTTTTCTCAGCCCAGGTTATTTCTCGATCCCGGCTTTAGCGTGATCGACGCCGTGATTGTTAAACGCAAAGCAAAAGATTATGTACTGGTTCTGAAAGATAATACCCGGCCAAACCGCAATTTAAAGGTTGCTTTTGGATCCTCGGCCTTAGGCCCCTATACGAATGTATCTGAGGCTTTTAGCCCTAAACTGACCGAAGGCCCGACAGTGGTAAAAACGGGAAAAGACTGGCTGGTTTATTTTGACGCTTACGGACAAAAAAACTATTCGGCCATGAAAACTACTGATTTTAAAACCTTTAAAGATATAACCAGAGAAATTTCAGTACCCGAAGGACATAAACATGGTACTATTTTAAAAGTGAAGAAGAAAGTGATTGAAGAGTTATTGATTAATAAATAATTCGTCATTGCGAACTTAAGTAAGGGAAGGAGTGGGCGCGTGAAACAATCTATGGAGCAAGAAAGATTGCTTCGTTCCGATGAAATCGGAAACCCGCAATGATGTAGAACATAATTAAAATGAAAGTACAACAGATATTTGGTTTAGCTATCCTACTTGCATTGGCACTATCCACTGTGCAGGCACAGGATACCGTGCGCTATACTGGCAAAACACTGGTTAATGCCGATTACCACCACGGGCAGTTAACACCGGTAGTGGGTGTACACAGCATGCAAACCTTACGTGCAAACCGCGAGCACCCAGAGCTGGCAGAAAACTTTGGCTGGACCTATAACCACGCACCCATGCTGGCTTATTGGAACAACCGCTTTTATGTAGAATATTTGAGCAATAAAGTAGGCGAGAGCATCCCGCCAGGACAAACGCTGCTGCAATCGTCAAAAGATGGCTACGCCTGGACCAAACCTGACGTTATTTTTCCTGTTTACCGCATTCCGGATGGTACCACAAAAGAAGGCCGTACAGATGTAGCAAAAGATCTGGATGCGGTAATGCATCAAAGAATGGGTTTTTATGTTTCGACCAAAAATATTTTTCTGGTGCTGGGCTTCTATGCCATCAGTTTCGATGCCAAGGATGATCCTAATGACGGACATGGCATCGGCCGGGCCGTACGCGAAATACAGGCAGATGGTACATACGGACCGATTTATTTTATCCATTACAACCCAGGTTATTCTGAAAAGAACACCAGATATCCTTACTATACCAAAAGCAAAAGAAAAGCTTTTATTGAAGCCTGTAACGAGCTGCTCGCAAGCAAATTAATGACCCAGCAATGGAACGAAGAGGCCGACCGGAAAGACCCCCTAATTACTTTACAAAAACAATACAAAGCCTTCAGTTACTATCATTTACCCGATGGTCGCGTAGTGGGCCTATGGAAGAACGCTTTGACCGCCATCAGTACCGACAATGGTAAAAGCTGGCCTGAAAGTGCATTCCGTGCGCCTGGTTTTGTAAACAGCAATGCCAAAATCTGGGGCCAAAAAACCCCTGATGGACATTTTGCAACCGTATATAATCCATCTGAATACCGCTGGCCACTGGCCATCTCCACCAGTAAGAATGGTTTGGATTATACTGACCTTTCCTTGGTAAATGGCGAAATCACACCCATGCGTTATGGAGGCAATTATAAATCGTATGGTCCGCAATACGTTCGGGGCATTGAAGAAGGTAATGGAAAACCTGATGATGGTAAGGTTTGGGTAACATACAGCATGAATAAAGAAGATATCTGGGTTTCAGGCATTCCGGTACCCGTAATCACAACGATTAACACCCATGTAAACGATGATTTCAGTAAAATGCCTGCCGACAAAGCTTTGGCTTTGTGGAATATTTACAGTCCGCTTTGGGCACCGGTAAAAGTAGAAAATGGCAATTTAGTCCTAAAAGACAGAGATCCTTTTGATTATGCAAAAGCCGAACGTGTGTTTCTGGCCTCAAGTAAGTTAAGCACTTCTTTTTCGATTACCCCTAAACAGGATAATTTCGGTTTAATGGAAATTGAGCTGCAAGATGATAAAGGCATGGCTACCGTGCGTTTAACGTTTGATACCGCAGGTGTACTAAGTGCAAAAGCTGGTGCACGCTACAAAAATTTCTTAAAATATAAGGCTGGTGAAACCTACAATATCAAGCTAAAACTAAACACCACAAATCGTTTTTATACCATTACCGTTAATGGTAAAGATGTGCTTACTGGTCTGGCTTTCCAACCGGTAGCCAATGTTTCACGCATTGTTTTCCGTACAGGCGATGTACGCCGTTTCCCGGATATAGACACCCCAGCTGATCAAATCTATGATTTAAAGAACGCAGGTGAGGCCGAGAAAAAAGAAGCCGTTTATCTGATCAAATATCTAAAAACGGAGGGATTATGAGAAAGTTGACAGTTCGGAGTTCAAGGATATCCGTCATTGCGAGCTTTCGATTTCTAACCGAAGCGAAGCAATCTTTGTGCAAGGTTAAAAAGATTGCTTCTTGGTACCTCCTCGCAATGACGATAACTATAATTTTAACCTCACTAGTTACGGTCAACGCCAACGCCAAAATCCTGTTGCCACAAATCCTCTCCAGCAACATGATTTTACAACGCGATAAACCCATCAACATCTGGGGCTTTGCAGCAGCAGGCGAGCGGGTAACCGTAACCTTTGCAGGGCAAAAAAAAGAAGCCCTAACAGATAATAACGGAAACTGGGCAGTAGTTTTAAATCCTTTAAAAACATCAGCGCAACCACAAAGTATGCTTATTTCGGGTTCCAATACCATCGAGCTGAGCAATATTTTGGTTGGCGAAGTATGGCTTTGTTCCGGTCAATCGAACATGGAATATGCCATGCGCAAACTGGCTAAAATCCCGAAGCCCAAAAATGAAAAACTGGGTTTTCCGGCTGATGAAGTAGCACATGCCAGAAACAAGCAGATCAGGATTTTCCTGGTAAACAGAAAAACTTTAATCAAACCTGATTCCATTCATAAAAGCTGGAGTGCGGCCGAAGATTCTGCCTTGCGTGCCTTTTCGGCCGTAGGTTATTTCTTTGCCAAAGAGTTACAACAAAAACTGAATGTTCCGGTAGGCGTAATTTCTTCTGCAGTGCCAGGCAGCGCCATCGAACCCTGGATTTCGGAAAAGGCATTTGCTGATGAAGCTTATTTTAAAGACAAAAATGTAGGCAACGATCCGGGTAAATTTTATACTCCTATGATTGAGCCACTTACCAAATTTAAAATCAATGGTTTTTTATGGTACCAGGGCGAAACCAATTGCTTTTTAAACGAAAACATCAGCTATGCCTATAAAATGAAAACGCTGATTAACCTTTGGCGTAAAGCTTGGGGAGAAAGTAATTTGCCTTTTTATTATGTGCAAATTGCGCCTTTCGATTACAGCAAACATAAAAGCGAAAAAGCTGTACTAACCGCCAATACAGAACCTGCTTTCTGGGAAGCGCAGGAACAGCTTTTACGCCTGCCTAATACGGGAATGATCTCAACTTCCGATTTAAACGATAACGGTAGTGATTTACATCCAACTTATAAATGGGAGGTAGGCAGACGCCTGGCACTTTGGGCTTTAGCCAAAACGTACCATCAAAAAATAGATTTTTCAGGTCCAATTTATCAAACAATAACTTTTAAAGCGAACCAGGCCATACTCGATTTCGAACATTTGAATGCGAAAGATTCTGGCACTGTCGCGGGCTTTACCCTGGCAGGAGCTGACGGGAAATTTGTACCCGCCAATGCCGAAATTAAAGACGGAAAAGTATGGGTATCAGCCAAAGATGTGATGCATCCTAAGGCTGTACGTTACAACTGGGCAGAAAACCCTTCGGGGAATTTTTACAGCAACGGCTTGCCCGCTTTACCTTTTCGAACTGATAATCCATTAACCCAGCAATTTAAAATCAATTAATGTTAAAACGGTCATCACTATTTCTTTGCTTTATTTTACTGTTTTGCCTGGCTAAGGCACAACAAACAGAGAAATTGTATCTATCGGGTACGGGGAACGATCATACCGTAAACTGGGAATTCTTTTGCACCGAAGGCATGAATTCGGGCAAATGGACCACTATTCCTGTTCCTTCAAACTGGGAGCTGCAAGGCTTTGGAAAATACAATTACGGTTTCAATAAAGGAGAAAATAATGGCAAAGAACAAGGTTTTTATAAGTATAAATTCAATGTTCCTGCTGCATGGAAAAACAAACAGATTAATATCGTTTTTGAAGGCTCCATGACCGATACCGAGGTTAAAATCAATGGCCAGCTGGCCGGAGAAATTCATCAGGGGTCATTTTACGTATTTAAATATGACATTACCAAACTGCTTAAGCCGGGTAGCGATAATTTACTTGAAGTAAAAGTAGCTAAACATTCTGCCAATGAATCGGTTAACAATGCAGAACGCAAAGCAGATTTTTGGATTTTTGGTGGTATTTTTCGTCCCGTTTACCTTGAGGCTTTACCAGAATCACATATCAATCGAGTTCAAATTAATGCATCAGCAAGTGGAAGATTTGAGGCTATTGTTAATGCATCTGGCTCGTATGATCGAGTCGAAATTAAACTTACCGATAAAAATGGAAAGCTTTTCGGGTTTATTCCAGACCGTATAGTTATGCCAGATGACAATAAAAATCATTTTATTAGCTATACACTTCCAAAACCAAAATTGTGGTCGCCAGAATTCCCAAACCTATATAAAGTTACTTTTACTTTATATAATGACGGTAAACCAGTTCATATTATCACCAAAAAAATAGGCTTCAGAACGATTGAAGTCCGTGAGCGCGATGGCGTATATATTAACGGCACAAAAATGAAATTTAAAGGCGTAAACCGGCATTCGTTTTATCCTTCATCGGGCCGCACCACCAGTAAAAAAATCAGCATTGCAGATGTGCAGTTAATGAAAGAAATGAACATGAATGCCGTTCGCATGTCGCATTACCCGCCCGATGGTCATTTTCTCGACGTTTGCGATTCGCTTGGCCTTTTTGTAATGGATGAACTGGCCGGATGGCACGGTACCTACAACACAGCCACCGGTACCAAACTATTTAAAGAAATGATGGCGACCGATGAAAACCATCCATCCATTGTGTTCTGGGCCAACGGAAACGAAGGTGGACACAACCGGGAACTCGATCGCCTTTTCCCTGAAAACGATATACAGAAACGCCCGTTAATCCACCCATGGGAGGTTTTTGGTGGCTTCGAAACCACACATTACCGCGAGTATAATTATGGTATCGGCAATTACGATCATGGTCATAATATCTTAATGCCAACAGAATTCCTGCATGGCATGTGGGATGGCGGCCATGGCGCCGGGATAGAAGATTACTGGAACGCGATGTGGAACAACCCGCTTTCTGCCGGTGGGTTTCTTTGGGATTTTGCAGATCAGGCTGTAGTGCGCACCGATAAAAATGGCATTTTGGATACTGATGGTAACCATGGTCCAGATGGAATTGTAGGGCCATACCACGAAAAAGAAGGCAGTTTTTATACCATTAAAGAAGTATGGAGTCCGGTATTTGTTGAAAAAAGAGAAATCACCGCTGCATTTGATGGTACTTTCCTTCTGGAGAACAGGTATTCCTTTACCAACCTGAACCAATGCAGTTTTGAGTGGAAATTAAAAAGATTAAAGGCCGATGGTTCCGAAACCGATTTCAAAGCAGGTAAAGCAAATGCACCTGATATTAAACCTTTAAAGAAAGGAAAATTGCAAATCAGTCTTCCTGCAGACTGGAAAAATTTCGATGCACTGTATTTAACTGCTAAAGATGTTTACGGCAAGGAATTATTTACCTGGAGTTTCCCGATCAGCCTGCCAAAAGATGATGCTGCTAAACTGGTTTTAACCACCGGATCATCAAAAGTGGATCTCAAAACATCGGCTACAGTTTTCGAAGTTTCGGCTAACGGCGTTCAACTAACCTTCGATAAAACAAACGGCCTGCTGCAAAAGGTCGAGAATACGAAAGGAATCATCCCGTTTAACAACGGACCGGTTTTACAGGAAGGTGTAAATAACTTTAAAAACTTCACGACCAGAATGGATGGCCAAAATCTGGTTATCACTTCAACTTTTGACAGAAAAGAAAGTTACAACACCCTGGAATGGACCATTTATCCATCAGGATGGTTAAAAATGCAGGTAAAATATTTCCCCGCGGCTTATTTTACCACTTTCGTTGGCTTAAACTTTTCTTATCCCGAAACAGAAATGAAAGGCATAACTTACAAAGGTAGCGGACCATACCGTGTTTGGAAAAACCGCATGAAAGGTACTCAACTCGGCGTATGGAAAAAAGATTACAACGATTCTGCAACCGGAGAGCCACCATGGCAATACCCTGAATTTAAAGGCTATTATGCCAATTTGTACTGGTGCGATTTTGTTGGTAAGACACAAAATTTCAGGGTAGTAACCGATAGAGAAGATATTTTCTTAAGGCTGTTTACGCCGAAGAAATCGAAAGATACAGAATATGATAACATGAGTCCAACTTTTCCAAACGGCGACATTTCTTTTATGAACGGAATTTCGGCTATTGGTACCAAAACGCAAAAACCAGAAACCACCGGTCCGATGGGCATGAAACATGTATATTACGATTTTGAAAAAGAACCGGCGAGAGCATTGGATATGACTTTGTATTTTGATTTTTCATCCAAGAATTAAACACAGATGAATTGGATGAACACAGATAAAAAATATTATTGAATTATTGCTGCAAAGGATCAGTGTTTATCTGTGGCAAAAAAAATTAACTGAATCGGTGTAATCACTAAAAAAATGAACATTAAAACCTACATATCGCTAATCACACTGCTGCTAGTCCTGCCACTCCAAAAACTGGTGGCCCAGGTGAGCCTGCAAAACCTGAAATGCGAAATGCTGGTTAATCCATTAGGTATTGATGCAACACAACCGCGTTTAAGCTGGGAGATTCTTTCACCAAAACGCAATGTTGTTCAAACGGCTTACCAAATTTTAGTGGCCTCAACTGCTGAGAAGCTGGCTCAAAATGAAGGAGATCTCTGGAATTCAGGAAAAGTAAGCAGTGATGAATCGATCCATGTTCAATACAATGGGCAGGCCCTTAACAGCCGAATGCTTTGTTTCTGGAAAGTAAAAACATGGACAACTGCAGGTGAAAGCGAATGGTCGGCCAGTAATTCGTGGACCATGGGATTGCTTAACTACAAAGACTGGCCAAAAGGCTGGATTGGTTTCGATCGGGCCTTTCCATGGGATAACATCAAAACCGACTCCCGTTTATCGGCACGTTATTTCAGGAAGGAATTTCGAAGTACCAAAAAAGTAAAATCCGCCACAGCTTCAATTATCGGCCTGGGCTTGTACCAGCTTTACCTGAATGGTAAAAAAGTAGGTGAGGAGGTACTCACTCCTTCACCAACCGATTACAATAAAAATGTAAAATACAATACTTACGATGTGACGCCTTATCTGCAAGAAGGGAAAAATGCAGTTGGTGCCATTTTAGGCAATGGTCGTTTCTTCGCCATGCGGCAAAATGAAAAACCCTATAAAATCAAAACTTTTGGTTTTCCTAAAATGCTGCTGAACATCCATATTGTTTACAGCGATGGCAGCACAGCCAATATCGACACCGATGATAGCTGGAAAGGCACTGCTGATGGGCCCATCCGTGCAAATAACGAGTACGATGGCGAGGAATATGATGCCACAAAAGAAACAAGCGGCTGGAATAAAGCAGGTTTCGACGACAGCAAATGGCTGAAGGCAGAATTTGTACAGGAACCATCAGGAACCATCGAAGCCCAGATGAACGAAAATATGCGGGTGATGAATACACTCAAACCGGTTGCTGTTAAAGCAATCTCTGGCGGCAGATTTATCCTCGATATGGGTCAAAACATGGTTGGCTGGTTACAAGTTAAAGTTAAAGGCCAAAAAGGCAAGCAGCTGAAAATGCGTTTTGCAGAATCCCTACAGGAAAATGGCGAGTTATTTACGGCAAACCTGCGCAATGCCAAATGCACTGATTTATATACTTTTAAAGGAAGCGAACCAGAATTGTGGGAACCCACTTTTGCCTATCGCGGCTTTAGATATGTTGAACTATCTGGTCTCAATTACATGCCAACCCCCAGCGACTTTGTTGGCAAAATGATCTACGATAAAATGAATACCACAGGCACTTTCGAAACGTCAAATGCATTAATCAACCAGATCTTTAAAAATGCCTGGTGGGGTATCGCCGGAAATTACAAAGGCATCCCAATTGATTGCCCGCAACGCAACGAGCGTATGCCCTGGCTAGGCGACAGAGGAGCCGTTGCGCATGGCGAAAATTTCCTTTTCGATAATGGCCGTTTTTATGCTAAGTGGCTGCAGGATATCAGGAATGCACAGAAAGAAGATGGTGCAATCCCCGATGTTGCACCCGCATTTTGGCGTTATTACAGCGATAACATGAGCTGGCCGGGTTCCATCGTGCTCATTACCGAAATGCTTTACAGGCAAACCGGCGATGTCCATGCCGTGGCTGAAAACTATCCGGCCATTAAAAAATGGCTGGCTTATATGCAAGACCGTTACATGAAAGATCATATCCTCACCAAAGACAGTTATGGTGACTGGTGCATGCCACCAGCAACAATTGAGGCAGGCAGAGGTAAAAGTGCCGATAAAAAGTATCCTTCCGAACTGATTTCGACGGCTTACTACTATCATTTTACACAAGTGATGATGCAGTTTAGCAAGATAAGCGGGAATCAAGGTGATTATAAAGATTATGACGCGCTGGGAGATAAAATAAAAGCTGCCTTTAATCAAAGGTTTTATAACGAAAAAGGCTTTTATGGCGATAATAACTTAACAGATAATATCATTCCGCTTTACTTCGGAATGGTTCCGGAAAAGCATATCGAGCAGGTTTTCAAAAATATAGTGTATACCGTTGAAGTAACCAATAAAGGGCATTTAAGCAATGGCTTAGTCGGCGTGCAGTGGCTAATGCGCTGTTTGAACGATTACGGCAGACCTGATTTGGCTTATACCATCGCTACACAAAAAACTTACCCAGGCTGGGGTTATATGATCGATAACGGCGCAACCACCATTTGGGAACTCTGGAATGGCAATACCGCCGATCCGAAAATGAATTCGCAAAACCACGTGATGATGCTGGGCGATTTACTGATCTGGTATTACGAAAATCTGGCTGGTATTAAAGCGGAAAGCCCGGCCTTTAAAAAAGTTAGGATGAAACCCGAAATGATCGCTGGATTAGATCATGTAAATGCAAGTTACCAGTCGGCTTATGGTTTAATTAAAAGTAACTATACCAAAACCACCGGTAAACTTACATGGAAAGTAAGTATTCCGGTCAATACCAGCGCTATAATCTATATTCCGGCAAAAAACAAACAAGCAGTTACAGAAAATTCAGGTTCAATAAAGGATTTAAAATTTATAAAATTAGAAAAAGACAGAGCCATTTATGAGGTGGGCTCAGGTGATTATGAGTTTGTGGCAGAACTTTAATCGTCAGTGCAAGGCACGAAGTAATTAAAATGATGGTTTGTGTGGACACAACCATGGCGCAAGAACAAATCGTCATTGCGGGGAGGCACGTCAGCCAGTTCCGATTTCTCGGGAAAGCAATCTATTTCGCAAAAAAATTGCTTCGCCTGATGAAAAATCAGCCTCGCAATGACCAAAACTAATAAGTATGATATTCAAAAGAATTTTAACCATAGCCGCAGCAGCCTTCACGCTTACTGCCCATGCCCAGGTAGAAAAATGGCAAACCGGAATCGTTAAACAGGAGTTTTTATACGATAAGGCTCCGTTTCCATCCTGCCACTCGGCCACCATTGCCGAAACCCCGACAGGTTTAGTGGCCTCGTTTTTTGGGGGCACCAAAGAGCGGAATCCCGATGTAGAAATTTACATCAGCCGTTTTGTTGATGGGAGATGGCTGGCACCGGTTTCTGTAGCCAATGGTATTTTGGCTGATGGCAAACGCTTACCCACCTGGAATCCCGTTCTTTATCAGGTGCCCGGAGGCGATTTATTGTTATTCTATAAAATCGGTCCTAAACCATCTGAGTGGTGGGGCATGATGCGCAGTTCAAAAGATGGCGGTAAAACCTGGTCGGATGCTGCAAAACTGCCAACTGGAAATATCGGTCCGGTTAAAAATAAACCTGTTTTGTTAAGCAACGGAAATCTCTTCGCCCCATCCAGCCGCGAAGGCGATGGCTGGAAAGTACATTTCGAGGTAACCAAAGATAATGGCAAAACCTGGCGCACAGTAGGGCCCATACAGGAAAACGGCATTAAAGCCATCCAACCGAGTATTTTACAGTACGGAAAAGGTAAACTTCAGATTTTAGCGCGTACCGCAAACCGTGCCATCGCAGAATCATGGTCTACAGATAACGGCGAAACCTGGTCGCCATTGACCAAAACCACCTTACCCAACAACAATTCGGGTACAGATGCCGTTACGCTGAAAGATGGCAGACAGGTATTGGTTTATAACCACGTATTGCCTCCGGGCGATCTCGCCAAAGGTGCGCGCACACCTTTAAATGTTTCGGTTTCTAAAGATGGTAAAACCTGGTACGCTGCATTGATTTTAGAAGATTCGCCAATAAGCCAGTATTCTTATCCCGCTGTAATCCAAACGGCTGATGGTATGTTGCATTTCATTTATACCTGGCGGAGGGAGAAAATCAAACACGTAGTAGTAGATCCCACAAAATTAAAGTTGAAGAAAATTGAAAATGGTATTTGGCCAAAGCTAAAGGGATATGCTGCACCGGTAATTACTGAAACTAAAAACGAGGAACCATGAGCAGTATAAGGAACCAATCCGTCATTGCGAGGTTAAGACGATCGTCATTGCGAGGAGGCACGACGAAGCAATCTGTCTTACAAGGAAAGATTGCTTCGGCTGATGAAAAATCAGCACTCGCAATGACGGGCGGAATATTTAGATATCTTGTGTTATTTGTAGTGGGTACGCTGTCCATCACTAACTTCCTTTTCGCCCAAACCCAAAATTCAGATCATGCGTATAAAAAACCTCTATTAGAAGTACTTAAGGATATTGAAAATCGTTATCACGTAAAAATTAAATATGCCGAGCCACAGGTAAAAGATAAGTGGGTAAACTATGCCAACTGGCGCTTTCGGGCAGATGTAGATGAAACTTTGTCCAATGTACTTACTCCATTGGATATGAAAGTGAACAAAGAGAAAGCAGGCGTTTACAAGCTTAAAGAATATGAATATTACCGTTGGGAAGTGCAAGACGGCTGGGATTATCTGGATAGTTTAGCTTCAAAATACAGCGATCGGGACAGCTGGGAAAAACGGAAAGCATTGATTAAACCCCAGCTTTTTGAGGCTTTGCAATTATCTCCTTTACCGGCCAAGCCCAATTCGAAACCAATTATTACTGCTAAACGAATTTTTGATGGCTATTCAGTAGAAAACATTGCTTTAGAGATTTTACCAGGCATTTGGATCAACGGATCACTTTATAAACCACTAAATATCAGAGGAAAAATACCGGTAATCTTAAGTCCTGATGGACATTGGGAAAAACAGCGTTACCGTCCCGATTGCCAGATCCGTTGCGCTATGCTGGCCCGCATGGGGGCTATGGCCTTTAGTTACGACCTCTTCGCCTGGGGCGAATCGATGTTGCAGTTTAAATACGAAGACCATAGAAAAAGCCTGTCGCAAACCGTACAAACACTTGGAGGAATCCGCATTTTAGATTATTTCACTTCACTAAAAGAAACCGATACCAACCGGGTGGCCATTAGTGGTGGTTCGGGAGCTGGCAGCCATTGCATTTTAATGACCGCAATGGATAACCGCATTAAAGTCAGCGCCCCTGTGGTAGCCATGTCATCCTACTTTTATGGCGGCTGTCCGTGCGAAAGCGGTATGCCCATTCACCAATGTGGGGGTGGAACAGATAATGTGGAACTTGCGGCAATGGCTGCACCGCGTCCACAATTGCTCGTATCAGATGGTAGCGACTGGACCGCCCATACTCCTGAACATGATTTCCCATACCTGCAAAAAATGTATGGCTATTATGGCGTAAAGGATAAAGTAGAAAACGTGCATTTACCAGATGAGAAACATGACTTCGGTCCGAATAAACGCATTGCCCTTTACGATTTTCTGGTTAAACATTTCAAACTCAATGGCAATTCTGTTAAAGACAAAGCCGGAAAGTACGATGAAAGCAAAGCAACCATCGAAAAAGAAAATGCCATGTATGTTTTCGGCGATAAAGGTGAAAAACTGCCTAAAAATGCTGTAATGGGTTTTGAAAACCTGCAAAAATTGTTTCCAAAAAGCCAGAATTAAATGATGCAATACCAGAACAGAAGAATCTTTTTCAAACATCTTGCCTTAATTGGCGGGAGCTTAATGTTGCCCGATGTTTTGCTGGCTACAGGCTCAAAGCGCAGGTACAAAGTGGCGGTAATTGATTTAATGATCCTCAAACGCCAGAAATTAAGCGCTTTGGAACTGACCAGTGAAATTGGTGCCGATGGGTTGGAAATCGATATGGGCGGGCTGGGCGACCGGGAAACCTTTGATAATAAACTGGCAGATCCGGCCATCCGAGAGCAATACCTCGAAAAAGCAAAGGCACGTCATCTTGAATTTTGTTCCCTGGCCATGACCGGTTTTTATGCCCAGTCTTTTGCCAAACGACCAACCTATCAAAAAATGGTGCAGGATTGTTTAGATACTGCTAAAGCCATGAAAATCAAGGTGATTTTTTTACCGCTTGGCATACAGGGCGATTTGGTTAAAAATCCCGAATTAAGGGTACCGATTGTTGAACGCTTAAAAATTACCGGTAAAATGGCGGCCAAAGCAGGGGTGGTTATCGGTATTGAGACTTCACTCGATGCCAAAGGCGAACTACAGTTGCTGAAAGAAATCAATTGTAAGCACATCAAAAGCTATTTCAACTTTTCGAATGCAATTAAAAATGGTCGCGATTTACACCAGGAACTAAAAATATTGGGCAGGAAAAATATTATTCAGATCCATGCGACAAACGAAGATGGTGTATGGCTCGAAAATGATCCTAAAATTGACCTCAAAAAGGTAAAACAAACGTTAGATGAAATGGGCTGGAGCGGCTGGCTGGTTATAGAACGTAGCCGTGATGCCAAGCAACCCACCAATGTGAAGTACAACTTTACCGCCAATACCAGATACCTGAAATCTATTTTCCAAAACGAGGTTTCGTCATTGCGAGGCACGAAGCAATCTTACTAGCAAGATGATGACGATGAGTTTAACCAGTTACCAACTAAATAGCCTTAATTTCAAAGCATATCATGTTATTATTCTGATATTTAGCCTACTCTATCTAAATGCAAATGCTGCTGATATTTATGTCTCCAAATTGGGTTCCGATCGCAACACCGGCACAAAGGAAAAACCATTGGCCTCCTTGCATTTTGCCATCCGGAAGGCCAGGGAGCTACGCAGGTTAAATGATCATTCAATCAAAGGAGGGATTCATATCATTATCGAAAATGGTTATTACACTTTAGATGAAGCCGTTGTACTTCGTCCCGAAGATTCGGGCACCAAAGAAAGTCCCACCCAAATTGTGGCGGCTCAGGGAGCTACAGTTATTTTTAGTGGCGGCGTAAAAATTAAAGGCTGGAAAAAATTAACTAATCCGGTTGCAGGCTTACCTAAAAATGCCATAGATAAAGTTTGGGTGGCTGATGCACCTATGTTTGCCGGTAATACGCTATTGTTCAGACAGCTTTGGGTGAATGGAAGTAAGGCTGTTAGGGCCAAAGATGCTAACGGCGATGCCATGAACCGCATTTTGTCCTGGGACGCCCAATCACAGACCTGCAAAATCCCTTTAAATAAAAATATCAGCCTCAACGGGGCTAAAGGTATCGAAATGGTCATCCACCAGTGGTGGGCCATTGCCAATTTGCGGGTAAAATCAGTAAAAACACAGCAGAACACTGCCGAACTTTCCTTTTTACAGCCCGAAAGCCGCATACAATCAGAACACCCATGGCCAGCGCCGTGGATTTCGGATAAAACCGGCAATTCTGCCTATTATTTAACCAATGCCATTCAGTTTTTAGATGAACCGGGCGAGTGGTTCGAAGATTTACAGCACCATAAAGTTTATTACTGGCCCAAAGATAAGCAGAATATGCATCAGGCAGATGTGGTGGCGCCCGCTTTAGAAACCCTGTTGAAAGTTGAAGGAACCATTGATCATCCGGTTGCTTACATTTCTTTCCAGGGGATTTCTTTTCAGCATGCATCTTGGTTATTACCTTCCAGACAGGGCCATGTGCCACACCAGGCGGGCATGTATATGCTTGATGCTTATAAGTTAGACCAACCGGGTACTGCCGGTAAAGCCACATTAGAAAACCAGGCCTGGGTGGGCCGTCCGGCTTCCGCCATCCAGATCAGTTATGCCAATCACATCGATTTTGAGGCATGCAGGTTCGAACACCACGCTTCAACCGGACTCGATTACCAAAAAGGAACGACCAGCAATCTGATTAGCGGCAATTTGTTTAAAGATATTGGCGGATCTGGGATACTAATGGGCACTTTTTCTGACGAAGCTACCGAGGTACATTTACCTTACCAGCCAACGGATGAGCGTGAAATTTGCTCGGATAACCGGATTGAAAATAACCTGATTACCGACGTAACTAACGAGGATTGGGGCGCTGTTGGTATTGGTGCAGGTTACGTACGCGGACTTAAAATCCTGCATAATGAAATCAGTGATGTTTCTTATTCGGGGATTAGCATGGGCTGGGGCTGGACAAAAACCAAAAATGCGATGAAGGACAATACCATCAGCGGCAACAAAATTCATCATTATGGCAAACACATGTACGATGTAGCCGGCATTTATACCTTATCTGCTCAACCTGGTTCATTCATTACCGAAAATGTAGTCGACAGTATTTACACCGCCAAATATGCGCACTTACCTGACCATTGGTTTTACCTCTACACCGACGAAGGATCTTCGTATTTCACCATAAAAAATAACTGGACGCCTAGTGAAAAATACCTGCAAAATGCCAATGGTCCCGATAATTTATGGGAAAATAACGGGCCTGGAGTTGCTGAAAAAATCAAAGAAAACGCTGGTCTTGAAACACGATATCAATATCTGCTAAAGGATAAATCATCGATTTCTGGTACCAGGCAGGTTAATAAGGCGATAGATAGACCTGTGGTTTTTGAGCTGATTTTTAAAACAGGCAAAGTACCAGACGAAAAAGCATTATCCGCATTTGCCCGAGAAAATAATCTGCTGCCCTCATCCATTTACCGTTGGGAGAACCGCCTGGTCATTTACACCTCAACCTTAAAAACAGAGAGCTTGCAGCAAACCCTAAAAAGACTCAAAGCCAGCGAGATTAATCTGTATGATGATATGTTTTACGATTTCGACCGGAAAAAACAATGTGGAACCGAACCGGTAAAAGAATGGAACAATATTATACTATCTGCCAACCTGGTGAAAGACGAAAAACTGCAAAAAGAATACCTCGCTTACCACAAAACGCAGTTTGAAAAATGGCCCCAGATATCCAAAGGCTTTTGTAATGCTGATTTTCAACGGCTGGTTATTTTTAAAAAAGGCCGCCAGCTCATACTGATTATCAGCATACCCAAAGGCAAGAATTTAGATAAACTGAACCCGAAAACAACGGAAAATAACCCTAGGGTAGACGAATGGAATGCATTAATGAAAAAATATCAGGAAGGAATTGAAGGCACAAAACCTGGCGAAGTTTGGGTTTTCTTTAAACCGACAAACGAATAAAAGATTGTCACGTTGAGCCTGTCGAGACGCTTCAAAAACCCTTCGACAAGCTGCCTTTGATAGACCTCCTAGAAGAATCGTCATTTCGACTGGAGCCTGCCGGTTTTTAACTGGTGGCGGAACGGAGAAATCTATCAAGGTAGATTTCTCGACTACGCTGCACTCCGCTCGAAATGACGATCTCAGAGACGCTGTCACTTATATTGATTTTTTACAATAAATTACCCTCAGAATGATAGAATTAAAATTCGAAAACAAATAAATAACGCTTACAAAAAAATAAATATGTTAAGATTAGGAATACTAGGATTAGGCGAGGGCAGAAGCACCATATCTGCCTCGCTGGCCAGCAAAAAGTTCAAATTGATCCAGATTTGCGATGCCAATAAAAAACTTTGTAAAGAACGGGCCCTTGAGTTCGATTTCCAGAACTGGACTACCGATTACAACGATATGCTCAAAAGCGATAAAATTGATATGATTGCGATTTATACACCCGATCATTTGCATTTTGAACACATCAAACTGGCCTTGGAACACGATAAGCACGTGGTTTGTACCAAACCCTTTATTGATGATCTCTCGCAGGCCAACGAACTGCTGGCCCTGAGCAAAAAGACCAAAAAGAAAATTTTCGTCGGTCAGAGTTCGCGCTTTTTCGAACCGGCTATGCGCCAGAAAAAAGATTTCGATAAAGGCCTGATCGGCGAGTTGATTACCATCGAAAGCCACTACCATGCCGATCACCGCTGGTTTTTAGAAAAAGGCTGGTCGCTAAAAGAATCGTTCAAATGGTTGTATGGCGGTTTAAGTCACCCGGTCGATTTTATCCGCTGGTACATGCCCGATATTGAAGAAGTAATGGGCTATGGTATGCTCAGCAGCAATGGGCAAAAAGCTGGTTTAAAAAACCAGGATACCATGCACTTTATCTTCAAAGCCAAAGATGGCAGAATTGCCCGCGTAAGTGGTGCTTACACCGGACCAACCCAGCCTGCAAGTCGCGATAGTGGAATGAGTTGTATTTTGAGGGGAACTGAAGGGGCCAGCCAGGCCGATTACCATGAACTGCGTTATGCCGTAACCACCAAAACAGGCGAAGAAAAAATCATTACCTGGGGCGATACCACTTTGAAACATTATTTCCGTTTCGAAGGCCAGAGTCACCATGCCGGCGAATACCAGAATTACCTGGAGTATTTTGCCGACAGCATTAACAATAAGTTTACCGCTTACCCTGATTTAAAAGAAGGCATTGGAACCATTGCGCTTTTGCAGGCCATGGATAAATCGCTCGAAACAGGTTTACCGGTAAAAGTAGAGGAAATATTAAGCAGTTATAACATTAGCCGGGAAGCGATAGGATTATAAAATATTAAACCACAGATGAAAAAGATAGGCACAGATTGTTGAGAAGCAATGGTTCGTATCACATCAAAAGTTAAAATGTATGTTATAAAAATCGGCCATGGAAATACAGAACTCACGGAATTCAAATTTGTTTGATGCTTAAATATCTGGAAAGTATTAAACCGAGATAAAAGTTTCCGTATTAATCCGTGTTTCCGTGGCAAAAGGATATAGCGTTACAACATTAGCCGGGAATCGATCGAATTATAGAAATTCGTCATCGCGAGGAGGCACGACGAAGCAATCTTACTACTTATGCTGTAGAAAATACCTCATAAAGAATGCTTCGTGCCTCGAAATGACGACAAACCGAGGCGCATGTACCGCTGACGGATAAAGAATAATGCTGTGGCAAACAAATAAAAAACCAAACTAACCAAATGCACAAGATTGTAGAACGTTTAACCAGTTTAGATTATCTCATCGTAATCGCCTACCTTGTCATCCTGATGGTGATCGGGTACCGCGCCAGTTTTCCGAAGACAAAAAACAGTGATGAAACCTTATTTTTAGCCAATAAATCTTTAGGCTGGGCCAGTATCGGCTTCAACATGTGGGGCACTAACGTAGGTCCATCCATGCTGCTTGCTTTTGCCAGTATCGGCTATACCACCGGTATTGTGGCCGTAAACTTCGATTGGTACGCCTTTATTTTTCTTTTCCTGCTGGCCATTGTTTTCGCCCCCAGGTACCTGGCCGCAAAGGTGAGCACCATGCCCGAATTTATGGGAAACCGTTACGGCGATTCTACCCAGAATATATTAGCCTGGTATGCATTGGTAAAGATTTTAATCTCCTGGCTATCGTTAGGTTTATTTGCAGGTGGTTTTTTAGTCCGCCAGATTTTAGGTATCCCCATGTGGCAGTCAGTCACCGTTTTGGTCGCTTTTGCGGGCTTATTCACTTTTTTTGGCGGTTTGAAAGCCATTGCCAAAGTCAACATTTTCCAGATGATTTTACTGATTGCAGTTTCGCTTTCGCTTACCTTACTAGGCCTGCATAAGGTTGGAGGAATCTCAGCACTATACAGCAAAACACCCGGACATTTCTGGAACCTCATACAACCTGCCAGCGATCCCAAATATCCCTGGTATGCCATTCTTTTAGGTTACCCGGTGGCGGCTGTCGCTTTTTTCTGTACCGATCAATCGATGGTCCAGTCTGTTTTGGGCGCTAAAAACCTGAAGCAGGGCCAGTTGGGCGTGAGCTTTATCGGCTGGTTAAAAATCCTTTCGCTGCCACTCTTTATCGTAACCGGAATATTGTGTTATATCCTCTTTCCCAATCTGAAAGATCCCAACGAAGCTTACATGACCATGGTAACCAATCTTTTCCCTCCTGGCATGAACGGTTTGGTAATCGTGGTGCTTATCGCGGTTCTGGTTGGCACCATAGGTTCATCACTGAATTCGTTAAGCACCGTGTTTACCATGGATGTGTATGTGAAGAAAATCAATCCGAACGCCACCAATAAGCAGATTATTAATGTTGGGCGTTTAACCGTAATTGCCGGTTGTATTTTCGCCGTAATTGTAGTGTTGGCTATCGATAATATCAAAGGTCTAAACCTCTTCGATGTGTTTCAATCGGTACTGGGTTTTATTGCGCCGCCACTTTCAGTTGTTTTTCTGTTAACCGTGTTCTGGAAACGGACTACGCGAAAAGCCGTAAATTTTACACTATCCATCGGTTCGATACTGAGTTTAAGTACCGGAATTATGTATTTATGGGTTTTAACACCCAGCGAATATACATTCTGGCCACACTACCTCATGTTATCCTTCCTGATCTTTATGGGTTTGTTGCTCATCGCCATTTTGATTTCGCTTTTTGACAGGAGCCCAAGTATTTACACTACAAACGAAGAACATGAAGCCAATATTGAAAAACCAGATAAGACTGTTTGGATTTCCTGGGTTGCACTGGCCATAGTAATGGTTGCACTTTATATTTTCTTTAACGGACATTAAATGAGTTGATCGTCATTCCCAACTTGATTGGGAATCTTAACGCACCAAAATCAAAGAGATTCCCGACTGCGCGGGGAGGATGAAAGAAATAAAAATATGAAAAGCCTAAAAAAAACACTCCTGATTACCCTGCTGCAAGCCATGGTAATCCCCGCTTTTGCGCAAAAAGCATCCTGGATCTGGTATCCCGGCGATTTTGATATCTACATGAACAATGTGATGCAAAACCGCAGAACAGAACGTGGTTCATTTTTCCCTGTATTCTGGAAAATGGATAGCCATTATGTGCTGGTCGATTTCCATAAAGAGTTTACCCTTAGTGAACCCGAAGAAGCGAAACTTTTTGTAGAAGGCACTTACAATGTTAAAATTGACGGTCAGGCCATAACCGGCTTTCTGAAATCCATTCAGATCCCGGCCGGAAAACATAAACTAAGCCTGAAAGTGTATAGCCAGGCTACAGTGCCAGCCATTTTTGTACAGGGTAAAACCCTTGTATCAGATGAAAGCTGGTTAACCACTTTTGAGGATAAAGAATGGATTGATGCAAGTGGCAAAACCTCCGATAAATCGGGAACAACCTTTGTTTCTGCTGGCTCCTGGGGTTTAACCGATCCTTACCGCCTGCCTTCTGCGTTTAAATTGCCTGTTGTAAAGCATACTGCTGTTAAAACAGAAAAAGCAGGCACAGGTTATTTTGCCGATTTTGGGAAAGAAACCTTCGGTTTTATTAAAGTGCATGGCTTAAAAGGCAAGGGCAAATTGAGTTTGTATTATGGCGAATCGAAAGAAGAAGCCTTATCAACCGATAAATGCGAAACACTGGATCACCTGGAGATTGATCTTACCAACAAAAAAGATTCCGTGATGCCACTTTCCAAAGCTTTCCGCTATGTTAACTTTCAACCCGGAAATGGCGTTTCTGCCGATTCTATCTCCATGCTTTATGAATATGCTCCCGTTACCGAGCGGGGATGCTTTAAATCATCAGATGCGGAGCTGAACAAGATTTACGATGTGGCCAAATACACTTTTCACCTCAATACCCGTGAGTTTTTTATCGATGGCATAAAACGCGACCGATGGGTGTGGAGTGGCGATGCCTACCAAAGTTATCTCATGAATTATTATTCGTTTTTTGATGCGCCGACCGTGAAAAGAACATTGTTGGCCCAGCGTGGCAAAGATCCGGTTACAGCGCACATCAATACCATTATGGATTACTCTTTCTATTGGTTTTTGGGTATTTACGATTATTACAAATTTACCGGCGACAGAAAATTTGTACAGGACATTTATCCCCGCATGCAATCCCTTATGACTTATATTAATGGCCGTAAAAACAAAAACGGTTTGCTGGAATGGATGCCCGGTGACTGGATTTTTATAGACTGGGCCGATAAACTGAGCAAAGATGGGGAGGTGAGCTTTGAGCAACTGCTTTACGCCCGCAGTTTAGAAACCATGGCATTATGCGCCAAATTGGCCAACGACAGCGAAAATGCCACCACATATGAAGAACAAGCCAGAACATTGAAAACCAAAATATTCGATATTTACTGGAATCAAAGCAAACACGCCTTGGTGCATAGCAGGGTAGCAGGTCAGCCCACAGAAAATGTAACGCGCTATGCCAATATGTTTGGGATTTTCTTCGATTACTTTACACCTGAACAGAAATTAGCTGTAAAAGAACATGTGCTGCTTAACAACAGCATTAACAAAATTACCACGCCTTACATGCGTTTTTATGAGCTGGAAGCACTTTGTGCCATGGGTGAGCAAAGCTACGTATTAAAAGAGATGAAAAACTATTGGGGAGGCATGCTTAAACTCGGCGCTACTTCCTTTTGGGAGGAATATAATCCCGATAAAAAAGGTACCGAACACCTGGCCATGTACGGCCGGCCATTTGGAAAAAGCCTTTGCCACGCCTGGGGAGCCAGCCCGATTTACCTGCTCGGCAAGTATTACCTCGGGGTAAGTCCCGATTCTCCGGGTTACGAAACCTATACCATTGAGCCCCATTTAGGTGGTTTAGCCTGGATGGAAGGTAAAGTACCCACTGCCAACGGCGATATTTCAGTTTACATGAATAAAGGGGAAATCAAGGTGAGCGCTGCTACAGGAAAGGGTAAACTCAGGATAAAGAGTAAAACGAAACCGGTAGCAAAAGGAGCAGAAATTAAAGAAATTTCAAAAGGAATGTTCGAGGTTACAATTGAAAAAGGAGTGGAGTATCTGGTTAAATATTCGAGCTAACAGCTCTTTTGTAGCCGTGCAAACCTAGCAGGCTTTAAACCCTGCTAGGTTTAAATGAAGCTAAACTCCAATTCTTTGTTCAATTTTTTTAACACATTTGTTCGCTTCAGCTAAAATGACTTTGCTGTCAATCGCCTGATCGGAATTTAAGGCATTCAGCATCGAAATGGTTAAGCAGGCAATAATGCCATTGTTGCTGGCAATACCAATAGGGACCGAAATATCGGTTACACCCGAAACAGCATCACTATTTTTAAAATATGAACCAGTTTGCTGAATTTCTTTCAAAGAGTTTAAAAAATCTTCCTGCTGTGGTTTGGCATATTTTTTAAAAATAGCGTTGTTTTTTAATACCGTATTTCGTTCAGCTTCGGGCATATAAGCCAGCAATACTTTACCCGAAGCAGTTAATGGTAGCGGAAACAAATTTCCCTCTTCAATAGAAAGGGCAATTGGTCCCGGACTTTTCGCATGGATAATGACCATCACCTGGTTCATGTACAAAATACTCAGGTGACAAGATTGGCGTACCGAATTGGCCAGCTCTTCCAACGGAAACTGTGCAGCCTTCCTTAACTCATCAATAGGTGAGTGGCGGTGAGAAAGGTAAAAAAGTTTGAGCGACAACCGGTATTTACCCGAAACCTCATCGCGTAAAATATAACCACGGCTTTCCAGACTCATCAGCATCCGGTAAATTTCATTCGGTGTTTTTTCAATACCAATGGCAATTTCGGTTTGTGATAAGGGAATGGATTGAGCCGATAGATACTCTAAAATATCAAGCCCTTTATCTAAAGCCGGTGCCTGATACTTCGATTCATTTTCTTTCATACAGGGTTAATTTGGTTGTATCGTATTTTTTACAGTTTCAAACATACAAAAAGCATTCATATTTCATATTCAGAATGAAATTATATCATTATTACCTGAATATATGTTTTCATATTTAAAAAAAAGATTTATATTTGAATTAATTGCGAATTTAAAGTTAAACAAATTCTACAGCTTATACTATAAGTGCCAAGAATTTATTTCTAACTAAATTGAGCACGACAACCAAGTATAAACCAAATCAAGCATCAAAAGCGATCTGTACGGGCTAATGAACAAACTTGTAATTTTTTCTTTTTTTTACCTGTTTACTTTTCCGCTGTTTGCTCAGGAGGTTAAGGTATTCCATTTAAGCTGCGAATACTGTTCAAATCCGCTTGGGGTTGATGCCCTGCAACCACATTTTAGCTGGCAAATGGCTTCAGATCAACACAATATCATGCAAACCGCTTATCAGCTTCTGGTATCAAAGAGCCTGACTTCGCTTAAGCAAGATAAAGGTGAGGTATGGGATTCTAAAAAGATTATTTCCGGTCAGTCCATTCAGATAAAATATAGAGGAGCAGCACTACAATCAGCTGAAAGATATTACTGGAAAATCCGGGTTTGGGATAACCGGGGCAAGCCATCTGCCTGGAGTGAAACGGCACTTTTTCAGATGGGGCTGTTGAGTGCAGCTGACTGGAAAGGCGCCCAATGGATTGCTTACGAAAAACTGGCCGATTCAAACGTAAATATTTTACCGACGGATGGGAAGAAAGACAAATTTAACGGTAATAATATCCTGCCGATGTTTCGCAAAGCGTTTGCAGTAACCAGAAGCATCAAAAAAGCTACTGCCTTTATTTCGGGCTTGGGTCACTTTGAAATAAGTTTGAATGGCGAAAAAGTAGGAGATGATTTTTTAGCCCCTGGCTGGACCAAATATGATCGCGAAGCTTTGTACGTAACCTATGATATTACCAACCAACTAAAAAAAGGCACTAATGCTGTTGGTGTGATGCTGGGCAATGGCTTTTACTACATTCCGCCGGTTAAAGAAAGGTACCGTAAACTAAAAGTGGCTTATGGCTTCCCGAAAATGATCTGCCGTTTACTGATCGAATATACAGATGGCACTTCGGTCAATGTAACCAGCAACGATCGCTGGAAAACAGCACCCTCGCCGGTTACTTTTTCCAGTATTTATGGTGGTGAAGACTATAACGCCGGTTTAGCGCAAAAAAACTGGAACCTGGCAGCATTTAATGATAGCAAATGGAAAAGCGCTTTGGTAGTAAATGGTCCGAAGCTAAACGCCCAAAAAGAAGAGCCTGTTAAAATTTTTGATCATTTTCCTGCAAAGCAGATTACACAAACTGCAAATGGTGACTGGGTTTATGATCTCGGACAAAACGCATCAGGCATTATTGAACTCCAGGTGAGCGGCAAAACAGGCGACACCATCCGCATTACACCAGCTGAACTATTAAAAGAAGATGGTACCGTTACGCAGAAAAACATCGGCGGACCTGCTTACTTTAGCTATATTTTAAGTGGTGAGGCTACCGAAACCTGGCGGCCACGTTTTTTCTACTCGGGTTTCCGCTATCTGCAGGTTCAAGGTGGCGTTCCGGCCGGGAAAGAAAACCCATTGAACAAAGCCATTATCAAAGATTTAAAAGGTCTGCATATACGCAATGCAGCTCCAAATGCTGGCGAATTCATTTCTTCAAACGAATTGTTTAATAAAACCTTTAAACTGATCGATTGGGGTATTAAAAGTAATATGGTTAGTGTTTTTACTGACTGCCCGCACCGCGAAAAACTCGGATGGTTAGAGCAATTGCATTTAATGGGCAGCTCGGTAAATTACAATTACGCGGCTGCACCGTTGTTTGTAAAAGCCTCAGTCGACATGCAAAATTCTCAGCTAGCCAACGGGCTCGTTCCTGAAATTGCGCCTGAGTATGTTAAATTTGAATGGGGAGGCGATATGTTCCGCGATTCGCCTGAATGGGGAAGCAGCAGTATTTTAGTACCCTGGGATTTGTACAAGTGGTATGGCGATAAACAGGCCTTAGCCAATCATTATCCCACCATGCAGCGTTACATCCAATATTTAAGCACCAAAGCCAATAATCACATCTTATCGCAAGGTTTGGGCGATTGGTATGATCTTGGCCCAAAACCTCCGGGCGTTTCACAGCTTACCGCGATGGGCATTACAGCCACTGCTATTTATTATTACGATTTAAAAATCCTCGAAAAAATAGCCACCTTATTGGGAAAAAAGGCTGATGCACTGACTTGTGCCATACTTGCAATTTTAGTACGAGATGCATTTAATGCCAGATTCTTTAATCCGGAAACCAGGCAATACGGCTCGGGCAGCCAAACGGCCAATGCCATGGCTGTTTATATGGGTTTAGTTGAAGAAAAAGATAAGCAGGCAGTTATTGATAACCTTGTAAAAGACATTAAAGATAAAAACAACGGATTAACAGCAGGCGACATTGGCTACCGTTATGTACTACGCGTTTTAGAAGATGCCGGACGCTCGGATGTGATTTTCGACATGAACAGCCGTAGCGACGTACCCGGTTATGGCATGCAGTTATCCAGGGGTGCTACTGCTTTGACCGAAAGCTGGGCCGCACTGCCAACGGTTTCCAATAACCATTTTATGCTGGGGCATTTAATGGAATGGTTTTACAGTGGAGTGGGTGGAATCCGTCAGGATGAAAACTCGGTCGCCTTTAACCGGATTAAAATTTACCCTGAGGTAGTCGGTGATTTAACTGCAGCAACCACGAGTTACCAATCAGCCTATGGTAAAATAGCTACTGACTGGAAAAAAACAGCTGAAGGTTTTGAAATCGCCATAAATATTCCGGTGAATACTACAGCTGTAGTTTATATTCCGGTTTCGGCAAATCAAAGCCTTGCAGAGATTCACAATGCTAAATTCCAAAACCTCGGTACAGCCAACGGCAGAACCCAGGTTGCAATCGGTTCGGGTTATTATAAATTTAAAGTGAAGTAGCATGAGCAAGCTCTGGATATATCTGACAGGCCTATTAACATGCGCTACAGCATTTGCTCAGGAAGTTAAAAATCCGGTATCTGCTGCCGAAATGGAAAAAATTTACCAGGAAGTGAAAACGCCTTTCAAATACGGGTTGGTGATGGTTCCGGCTGATCAGGAGCATAAAATGGATTGTCCCACCATTTTTAGAAAAGGCAAATACTGGTACATGACTTATCTGATTTTTAGCGGTCGCGGTTACGAAACCTGGATGGCAAAAAGCAGCGATTTACTGTACTGGGAAAATCAGGGTAAATTAATGTCGTTCGAAGATTCAGGCAAATGGGACGATAACCAGAAGGCGGGCTACAATGCACTTTTAGATATCAAATGGGGAGGTAGTTACCAGGCGAACAGTTTTAATGGCAAATACTGGATGTCGTATTTCGGTGGCAAAGAACGTGGATACGAAGTAGAGCCTTTATCTATTGGTATGGCTTATACCAATCAACATCCGTCGGTTGTGCAGGAATGGAAACGGCTGGATCAACCGGTTTTAAGCTCGCTCGACAGCGATGTACGCTGGTGGGAAAACCGGCATAAACTATTTAAAAGTACGGTGGTTGCCGATCAGAAAAAGTTAACGGGCCATTCTTTTGTGATGTATTACAATGCTGTTGGCGATTCGCTGGCAAACAATAAAAAAACACGCTGGTATGAACGCATTGGCATGGCAGTATCCGACGATATGGTGCATTGGCAACGCTACCTTAAAAATCCCGTTGTACATCATCCGGTTGGCATTACCGGCGATGCGGTCATCCAGCAGATCGGAAGAAATTATGTGATGTTTTATTTCGGTGCTTTCTGGCAGGACAGGAAAGGTTCTTTTAACCGTTTTGCGGTATCTAAAGACCTCGTCAACTGGACCGACTGGACGGGCAATAACCTGATAGAATCATCAGAAAAATATGATGAGTTATATGCGCACAAATCGTTCGTCGTTAAGCACAAAGGCATTGTTTACCACTTTTATTGTGCGGTGAACAAACAAGACCAGCGGGGTATTGCGGTGGCCACTTCGAAAGATTTAGGAAAAAGTAAATTGAATTTTGTTCAAAATTAAGAAATGAGAATACCGGGCATTTTTAAGGTTTTATTTTTTTTGATTGCATTTTTAGCAATATCATTACATTGCGTTGCGGCCATTATGCCGTCATTGCGAGGAGGTACGACAGCCAGCCCCGATCTTTCGGGGAAGCAATCTAATCTGCAAAAAAGATTGCTTCACCCAATGAAAAATTGGGCTCGCAATCACGAGCCCATAACTAATCCACCCCGAGTAAAAACCAGCTTCAACAAAGACTGGAAATTTTTCCCGGGTGATGATCCCGCTGCCAGGAATTCGCTGTATAATGATTCAAAATGGAGAAAACTTACCTTGCCACACGACTGGAGCATTGAGGGCAAATTCGACGAAAAAAACCCTGCCAAACCTGAGGGTGGTGGCTTGCCAACTGGTATTGGCTGGTACAGGAAAACATTTACTGCACCTGCCGGTTTTAAAAACAAATTGATTACTGTTGAGTTCGACGGTGTTTACAAAAACAGCGAGGTTTGGTTAAACGGCCATTATCTGGGTAAACGTCCTTATGGTTATAGCTCCTTTGCTTACGAAATCAGTAGATTCTTAAAGTCAGGAAATAACATCATTGCTGTAAAGGTCGATAATTCAGCACAGCCCGATTCCCGCTGGTATTCCGGTTCTGGAATTTACAGAAACGTATGGTTAACTACTACTGCCAAAGTTGCGGTGGCAAAATGGGGCACTTTTGTAACTACGGGTACTGATGGAAAAGTGAATATAAAAACGCAAATCCAAAACAAAACCTCGAAACAGCAGCCAGCAGTTTTGGTTCATTCTATTTACGATACCAGGGATAAACTGATCATAAAAACACAAGCACAAAACATCAAAATAGATACGACAGGATTAATCGTTAACAGCGATAGTAAGCTTAAAAACCCTGTGCTTTGGTCGTTAAAAAAGCCTGCACAGTACAAAGTGGTTACACAAATTTTGCAAAACAATAAGCTTATTGATACTTATGAAACTAAATTCGGATTCAGAACCTTCAGTTTCAACGCAGAAAAGGGTTTTTCTTTAAATGGTATGTCCACCAAAATACTGGGCGTTTGCCTGCACCACGATCTGGGTGCTTTGGGCGCTGCTGTAAATGTACGCGCCATGGAGCGCCAGCTCGAAATCATGAAAGCCATGGGCGTAAATGCCATCCGTACAGCCCACAATCCACCAGCACCGGAGTTTTTAGATTTATGTGATAAAATGGGTTTTCTCGTAATGGATGAAGCTTTTGACATGTGGGCGAAAAAGAAAAACAAAAACGATTATCACCTCAGTTTTCCCGAATGGCATAAACGCGATCTGGAAGATATGGTTCTCCGCGACCGCAATCACCCCTCCATTATTTTATGGAGCATTGGAAACGAAATCCGAGAGCAGTTCGATAGTACCGGTGTAGCACTAACCAAAGAGTTGGTGGCAACAGTTAAAAACCTCGATCAAAGTCGTCCGGTAATCTCGGCCTTAACCGAAACCGATGCTAAGAAAAATTTTATTTACCAGGCCAATGCGCTGGATATTTATGGATTAAACTACAACCATAAACTGTATAAAGATTGGCCTAAAAATTATCCTGGTGTTAAGTTTCTGGCCACCGAAACTACATCAGCATTAGAAACCCGAGGTTTTTACGATACTGCTGATACCATCCGCCGGTGGCCAAGAGACGGAAAAACAAAGTTTACTGAAGGCAACCGCGAATGGTCGGCCTCTGCTTATGATAATGTTTCGGCTTACTGGGGTTCCACGCACGAAGAAACCTGGAAAGCGGCCAAAAAATACGATCATGTTTCAGGTCTTTTTGTATGGACGGGTTTTGATTATCTCGGCGAGCCATTACCTTACCCATGGCCGGCACGCAGCTCGTATTTTGGAATTGTCGATTTAGCGGGTTTCCCTAAAGATTCGTATTACATGTACCAAAGCGAGTGGACCGATAAACCGGTATTGCACATCCTGCCACACTGGAACTGGGAATCGGGCAAATCTGTAGAGGTTTGGGCTTACTACAACCAGGCTGATGAGGTAGAGCTGTACCTCAATGGAAAATCTTTAGGTAAAAAATCAAAACAGGATGATGATTTACATGTGCAATGGAACGTAAATTTTGAACCCGGAACACTTAAAGCCGTATCGCGCAAAAATGGAAAAGAGGTTTTGGTTCGTGAAGTAAAAACTGCCGGCGACCCGGCTAAAATTGAGTTAATAGCTGATCGAAAACAGATTAAAGCCGATGGTAAAGATTTATCGTTTATCACTGTACGCATTTTAGATAAGGCCGGGAATGTAGTACCGAATGCGGATAACCTGGTTGACTTTAAAGTGGAAGGCAATGGATTTATAGCCGGTGTAGACAATGGGTTTCAGGCGAGTTTAGAACCTTTTAAAGCCAGCTACCGCAAAGCTTTTCATGGTTTATGCCTGGCAATTTTACAGGCTACAGCTAAATCCGGAACAATTAGGCTAACAGCAACATCGGCAGGCTTATCGCCGGCTTCGATAGTAGTGAGCACGGAGAAATGAGAAACTATGAAATAAAAAATTAATCCTATCGGTTGGTGTTTCACCAGCCGAAACCGAATATAAATGACATTTGTATGGACACGAACCATGACAAAAAATAAATAAATAATAAGTGGAGAAGACGATTAATTTAAAAGGAATAACCTGGAACCACAGTCGTGGCTTACTGCCCATGGTGGCAACTGCACAAAGGTTTTCAGAATTGTACCCTCAGGTAAATATCACCTGGGAAAAGCGGAGCCTGCAGCAATTTGCCGATTTCTCTATCCAGGAACTGGCAGAGCGTTTCGACTTATTGGTGATCGATCATCCCTGGGCAGGCTTTGCCGCCAAAACCAAGTCCATTGTTCCTTTGGATTCTTACCTCAGTGATGACTATTTGAAAGATCAGGAAGAGCATTCGGTGGGACAATCTTACGAAAGTTACACTTATGATGGTCATTTATGGGCATTACCCATTGATGCAGCCACACCCGTAGCCGCCAGCCGGCCTGATTTACTGGCTGAAAAAGGCTTTTCCCTGCCTCAGTCTTTTGGAGATTTAATTGCATTGGCCAATGCAGGCCTGGTAGCCTTTGCAGGCATCCCGATTGATGTGTTAATGAATTTTTATACGCTTTCCTGCTCTTTGGGCGAAGATCCCTGCCAGGACGATGAAATTGTAATTTCAACTGAAACCGGGGTAAGGGCACTACAAATGTACCGTCAGCTGGCATCAAAAATAGATCCGGCAAATTTCAACAGAAACCCCATTCAGGTATATGAAGCCATGACCCAAACAGATCAGATTGCTTATTGCCCCTTTGCCTACGGCTATGCCAATTATTCGAGAAATGGTTATGCACGAAAAGTGCTGCACTTTCATGATATGATATCGGTGAATGGCAAAACAAATTTAAGAAGCACTTTAGGCGGCACAGGTTTGGCTATTTCAGCAAAATGTGCTGAACCAGAAATGGCAGCCAAATATGTTGAGTTTGTGGGTTCTCCAGCTTGTCAGGCTACATTATATTTCGAAAGCGGGGGACAGCCCGGGCATTTGGCTGCATGGAAAAATGAAGAGGTGAATCGCCGGAGCCAGCAATATTTTGCCAGCACATTACCTGCCCTACAAAGGGCTTTTTTACGTCCCCGCTACCATGGGTCCATGTATTTTCAGGATCGTGCCGGTGATGTAGTGCGCGATTATTTAATGGGCGAGGGCGATGAAATGACAGTTTTATCTGCGTTGAACGAGTTATATCAGCAATCTAAAAGTTTAGCAGTATCATGAACAGGCCGTTAGAGGGACTTTTGGTTTTAGAGTTTTGCCAGTTTCTGGCCGGGCCATCCGCTGGTTTAAAACTGGCTGATTTAGGCGCTCGCGTGATTAAAATAGAGCGACCACAAACCGGCGACGCCTGCCGCTCTCTATCCATCAAAAATCTCTTTGTGGATGAAGACAGCTTATTATTTCATACCATTAACCGCAATAAAGAGAGTTATGCTGCCGATTTAAAAAATCCGGAAGATTTAGCAAAAATAAAAAAACTGATCGCAAGAGCAGATGTGATGACGCACAATTTCAGGCCGGGTGTGATGGAGAAAATTGGGCTGGATTATACGCAGGTACAACAAATCAATTCAAAAATTATTTACGGCATGGTTACCGGTTATGGCAAAGAAGGCCCCTGGAAAAATAAACCCGGACAGGATTTACTGGTTCAATCTGTTTCTGGTTTAACCTTTCTTTCCGGTGTATATACCGACGGACCGGTACCCTTTGGTCTTTCCGTTTCGGATATTATGTGCGGCAACCACCTGGCACAAGGTATTATGGCGGCTTTAATTAAGCGTGCTAAAACCCAAAAAAGCGTACTGGTTGAAGTAAGTCTGCTAGAATCTATTCTGGATGTACAGTTTGAAGTAATTACGACCTATTTAAATGATGGAGGCAAATTGCCTGACAGGAGTGGGGCAAAGGGTAGTGCACATGCCTACCTTAGCGCACCTTATGGCATGTACCAAACGCAGGATGGTTACATTGCCATGGCCATGGGCAACCTCCCGAATATCTGCGCCATTATCCGCTGCGATATCAGCGACTTGTATGTAGAAGCTGGTTCAGCTTTCGATAACCGCGACAAACTGATTGTACGTCTTTCCGAAACCTTTAAACTTGATCGTACAGCCAGCTGGGTTAATCTTTTAGAAAGTAATGGCATCTGGTGTGCCGAGGTGCTCAATTACCAAACGGCTACTGCATTAAGTACCTATAAAAACCTCGAAATAGAACAACAGCTTGATTTAGGAAACGGAAAAACCATTAAGACAACTGTTAGTCCCATCCGGCTTGATAAAAGAAAATTATTTGCAGCTAAAGCTGCGCCAAAATTGGGTTTTGATACGGAAAGTATCAACAGAGAGTTTGAGATAGAATAAATTAATGGATTGTCATCCTGAGCTTGTCGAAGGACTTTACGAATACTTAAAAACGTTTCGACAGGCTCAAAGTCACAGTTATTCTAAATCCTTTACAACAATGAGAATGGTTCGTGTTTACACGAAACATGGAAGAATAAAAAAAATTAACATATGCGACCGCTAGAAGATTATTTAGTTATCGATTTTAGCCAGTTTCTTTCCGGCCCATCGGCGAGTTTGCGTTTAGCCGATATGGGGGCGCGTGTAATCAAAATCGAACGTTTGGGCATTGGCGACATCTGCCGTACGCTGTATACCTCAAACCTGATTATGAACGGCGAATCGTCGGTTTTTCATGCGATCAACCGGAACAAGGAAAGCTTTGAGGTTGATTTAAAAAGTAAGGAAGGTTGCGAAATGGTACGCGGGCTTTTAAAAAAGGCCGATGTCATGATTCATAACTTCAGGCCGGGTGTAATGGAGCGTTTAGGTTTCGATTATCCTACAGTGAGCGCTTTAAATCCGACTATCATATATGGCGAAATATCAGGTTACGGCACCGCTGGTGAATGGAAAAATAAACCGGGGCAGGATTTGCTCTTACAATCGGTTACAGGTTTGACATCGCTTACCGGAAATGCAGACAGCGGTCCTGTGGCCATGGGCTTATCCATTGTTGATATGCTGGCCGGTGCACATCTGGCCCAGGGAATTTTAGCCTGCCTGTACCGAAAAGCTGTAAAAAGTGAGGGTGGTTTTGTCCAGGTGAGCATGATGGAATCGGCTTATGATTTTCAGTTTGAAACCATTACCACCTTCATGAACGACGGTGGTAGTTTGCCTGAGCGATCTCAACAAAACAACGCAAACGCTTACTTAGGTGCACCTTACGGCATTTACCAGACCGAAAATGGTTATCTGGCATTGGCCATGGGGTCAATTCCGCAATTGGGTAATTTACTCGGCTGCGAAAAACTGGAAGATTATGCAGAAGTAAGCGAAGCCTTTGAGAAACGCGATGAGATTAAAACCATATTAGCCAGTCATTTGCTTACCCAAACCACCGAAAAATGGCTTTCTAAATTAGAGCCGGCCGATATCTGGTGTTCGGATGTATTAAACTGGAATGCTTTGATGTCGCACGATGGCTTTAAGGTATTGAACATGATCCAGGAAGTACAAATGCTTGACGGCTACCGTTACGAAACCACCAGATGTCCAATCCGGATTGACGGAGAATTATTAACTTCACCGAAAGGTTCACCCAAACTGGGACAGGACAACGAAAAAATCATCAAAGAATTTATAACTCATACCACTGTAAATGTCTAATCAAGCCGAAACTTTCAGAATAGCTGTACGTAAATTTGGCCCTTTTGAATCTGCCATGCAAAAATTCTGGGACAGCTACTGTGCTTTTTCTGGCTGTACACTCCAGCTGGACATGCAGATTATGGATTTACATGAGCTTTATGAAAGCACCATTACCCATCAAGGTTTAGCTGAAGGTATATTCGACATTGCCCACATCAATACCGACTGGGTGTATGAAGGTTACCTGAACCAGGCATTTGAGGTTTTAAATCCTTATATCAATACCAGTAAACCCGTTGATTTTCCAAATGGCTGGAGCAAATCGCTACTCAAATTACAGCGCTTTGGATGGGAAGTGGCGGGTTTACCTTTTCATGATGGTCCGGAGTGTTTTATTTACCGCAAAGATTTGTTTGAAAGCGAAACTGAGCAGGCCAATTATTTAAAGCAGTTTGGAAAAGCTTTAACCATACCCAAAACCTGGGAGGATTTTCATCAGGCAGCACAGTTTTTTCACCGCCCTGACGAGCATCTATATGGCAGCATCTTTGCCTGCTATCCCGATGGGCACAATACCGTTTTCGATTTTTGCCTCCAACTATGGACCAGAGGTGGCAGCCTGGTTGATCAGAATGGAAACATTCAAATCAATTGCCAGGCGGCTGTAGAAGGTCTTGATTTTTACCGAAAGATCGTAAATGATCAAACTGCAGTTCATCCCAAATCAAAAGAATTTGAGTCGGTTGCCGCCGGCCTGGCTTTTGCCAATGGCGAAGCCGCCATGATGATTAACTGGTTTGGTTTTGCCGGCATGTGCGAGGTAGATGCCAATTCGAAGGTAAAAGGTAAAGTAAGTGTCGATTTATTGCCTGCTGCAGCTGGTGAGACTTCAGCATCCTTAAATGTATACTGGCTTTACACCATTGCCAAAGGCAGTAAAAACAAAGAATTGGCTTACGATTTCCTGAAATTTGCCACGAACGCCGCGCAAGATAAGCTACTGACGCTTGAAGGTGGAATTGGTTGCAGGCTCTCTACCTGGAAAGATGCAGAAGTAAACGAAATGATTCCATACTACCATAAATTAGAACAGTTACATGAGGTGGCCAATACGCTGCCACAGCATAAAAACTGGACGCAAATAGCTAAAATTATTGATGAAATGGTGTTAAAAGCCATCAATACCACCGCTGAATCTGCCGGTTTAATTGGGGCAGCCCAAAACCAGATTAACAAATTGAATTAAATGAGTATCGATATCCAATATACACCAGCTTTGCCCGAAACCAAACAGCCGATTATCATCATTGGTGCCGGCGGAATTGTGGCTGATGCACACCTGCCTGCTTATAAAATTGCCGGCTTTGAAGTATATGGCATTGTAAACCGGACAAAAGCCAGGGCACAGAAACTGGCCGATGCTTTCGGCATCCCTCATGTTTTTGATACTGTGGCTGAAGCCGTTGCTGCAGCGCCTGAAAATACGGTGTTCGATATTACCATTATGCCCGAGCAGTATATCGAAACCCTAAAGCAATTACCTGATGGTGCAGCCGTTTTAATCCAAAAGCCTATGGGTGATAATTTTAACCAGGCTAAAGAAATTTTAGCTTTATGCCGGGCAAAAAAACTCAAAGCGGCCATTAACTTCCAGCTGCGCTTTGCACCTTTTGTAAGTGCTGCAAAATACCTTATCGATAAAGGTTTGATTGGCGGACTTTATGATATAGAAGTACGCGTAACCATTAAAACCCCCTGGGAAATTTTCCCGCACGTGATCATCCATCCACGTTTAGAGATTCAGTATCATAGCATACACTACGTTGATTTGATCCGTTCGTTTTTGGGTAACCCCAATAGCGTGCTGGCAAAAACCCTGAAACATCCTGCCAAAAGCTTGTCCTCATCACGTTCAACCATTTTACTCGATTATGGCGATACGATGCATGCCGTGATCAATACCAACCACGACCATGATTTTGGTCCGAAGCATCAGGAAAGTTATATAAAATGGGAGGGAACCAAAGGCGCTATTGTGGCCAAAATTGGTTTATTGATGGATTATCCGAATGGCGTACCCGATGTATTTGAGTATTGTGTGACAGAAGCTGGTAAAACACCGGAATGGCAAACCGTAAAACTGGAAGGCTCCTGGTTTCCTGAAGCCTTTATTGGCACCATGGCCAATCTAATGCGTTATAATGAAGGTTCAAGCCCAGTTTTACACACCAGTGTTGAAGATGTGATTGATACGATGGCTGTAGTAGAAAGTGCCTATCAATCCAGTGATACTGGTGGTGTGAAGCTAAAATAAGTTAGCGTCATTGCGAGGAGGAAAAAATATTGAAAATATCGTCCTCGTTTGTAACGAGGATAAATGAAAACGGCGATTGTATCGCTTATAAAAAAATTAAATTATGTATTTCAAGTCCACATTTTTTGAAGATTACCAGTTACAGGATAAACGTGTGACCTTAGGCCGTACCATCACAGAAAGCGATTTTGTGGTGCACGCCGGCCATACCGGCGATTTTTTTCCGCACCACATGGATGCCGAATGGTGTGCCACACAACCCTTTAAACAACGCATCGCACATGGTACCATGATTTTCAGCATCGGTATTGGCCTTACTGCTTCCGAAATTAACCCCGAGGCCATGAGTAAAGGTTACGATAAACTTCGTTTCATAAAACCGGTGTTTATTGGCGATACCATTCACTCCGAAGTCGCCATTTCTGAAAAAAGAGAAAGCAAAAGGCCGGAATATGGCACCGTAACCGAGCATGTAGAAATCATTAACCAGCATGGAGAAGTTGTATTAGTCTGCGACCATCTTCTTGTAGTTAAAAAGTTCAGTAGTCATTAGTTCATCAATCAGGATACTGATATCCACCTGGCAGTGGCAGCTCCAATAAACAAATCACACCAATGACAAATGAACTGTTGAACGAATGAACCGATAAACCAAATATCATGAACCACAACACCTCATCCGAAATTGTAACTGAAAACCATTCCTCATCGGGAAAAAAGTACCTATTTCCATTTATACTCGTAGTGAGTCTGTTTTTCCTCTGGGGCATGGCGCACAATCTCGATTCGATCCTGATTCCGCACCTTAAAAAAGCCTGTAACTTAAATAACCGGCAATCTACATTAATTGATACTGCTGTTTTCTTTGCCTATTTCTTAATGGCCATTCCGGCAGGCGTTATTTTAAAGAAATGGGGTTATAAGGCTACCATGATTTCTGGCCTGCTGGCTTTTGCAATCGGTGCTTTTCTATTTGTTCCGGCAGCCAATAACCTTTCCTACATCACCTTTCTTATTGCACTTTTTATCATTGGTTGTGGTTTAACCATGCTCGAAACTTCGGCCAATCCTTATGCTGCAGTCTTAGGCGATCCGGTAAAAGCCACCAGCAGGTTAAATCTTGCCGCATCATTTAATGGCTTAGCAGCCATGGTAGCGCCCATGATCGGTGGTTTATTTATCCTTTCCGGAAAATCGCATACCAAAGAACAACTCGCGGCAATGAGTGCTGAGCGCCGAAACAGCTATTTTTTAGAAGAAGCAGCTTCAGTTAAAACCCCTTACATCACTTTAGGAATTATTTTACTGGTTATCGCAGTTATATTTTATTTTATCCACCTGCCCGAAATTAAAACCAAAAGTATTGATGGCGAGGCCAAAGGTAGTTTCTTTGGTGCATTAAGGCATAAACACCTGAGGTGGGCTGTGGTTGCCCAATTTTTTTATGTAGGTGCGCAGGTTTGTGTAACCAGTTTTTTTATCAGAATGGCCCAGCAAGGTGGTGGCTTTGATGAGAAAACCGCGGCATCCTATTTAGCCATTTATGGTTTCTTATTCACTATCGGGCGTTTTGCAGGTACAGCTATTCTCCAGTTTGTATCTTCGAATAAACTGCTGGCAATTTATGCCATTATCTCTGTGTTGTTGTGCATAGTAGCTATTTTAGGAAAGGGTTCTTACGTGGTGTATGCTTTAGGCGGACTTGGATTTTTTATGTCGATCATGTTCCCAACCATTTTTGCCCTGGGTATAGATGGTATTGGTGATGATACCAAACCAGGTTCTTCTTGGTTAATTATGTCAATTGTGGGTGGGGCCATTTTACCTTTCGGCATGGGCACCCTGATTGATCTGTACGGTGATCACATCCAGATTGGTTACAGCATCCCGTTGGTTTGCTTTATAGTGGTGCTTTATTTTGGTTTAAGCGGCTATAAAATGGCGCATAAATCATAATTAATATACTCATTGCTACTATGATCAACTTAAAATTATTGAACCTAAAATTTAAAAATGACACCCAGGTTTATTAAAACACTGTTATGGATATTGCTGATCAGCTTTTGTGCCTCAAAGCGGGCCCATGCGCAAAATGAAAGCGCAAAGCCCTGGGTATTCTGGTACTGGATTAAAGGAGCTGTTTCGAAACCTGGCATAACAGCCGACCTGGAGGCCATGAAAGCCATTGGTATAGGCGGCGCTTATTTAATGAGTATTCAGGGTGCCGATAAAACTCCTCTTTATCAACCGCCAAGTGTACAACTTACTCCCGAATGGTGGCAAATGGTGGAGTTTGCCATGAGCGAAGCCAAACGTTTAAATCTTAAACTGGGTATGCATGTAAGCGATGGTTTTGCATTGGCAGGCGGTCCTTGGATCAAACCCGAACTTTCCATGCAAAAAGTAGTTTGGTCCAAGATAACTACCAGTAATACAAAGAATAAAATACAATTACCTGTACCCAAAAATAAGGAAAATTTCTACCGCGATATAGCCGTTTACGCGTATCCATCACCTGTTGGAGAAGGGATCTCTACCCGCACCGTCATCCCTAAAATTACGGCCAGCAATGGTGGAGACGCTACCGGACTCGTACAACCGGACAATAAGAAAAACTTTGGCTCAAACGAACCTTGTTACATCCAGTACGAATTTGAAAAGCCTTTCACCTGCCGAACCATAACCATTAAGGTTAGTGGCAATAATTACCAGGCCCAGCGACTGGCCATTGAGGTGAGTAACGATGGGAAAACCTTCCGCTCCATCGGGCGCATGGAAGCACCACGGCATGGCTGGCAGGACACAGATGAAGCTGTAACACAAAGCATTGTACCTGTAACAGCTCAATTCTTCAGGTTTATTTACGATAAGAGAGGCGCTGAACCAGGCGCTGAAGATTTAGATGCGGCCAAATGGAAACCTTCATTAAAACTCGTTAACCTGGAATTATCTGCCGAAGCGCAGCTTAATCAATTTGAAGGCAAAAATGGCTCCGTTTGGCGGATCAGCAAAAGAAGTACGGATGCTCAAATTGCCCCAAACCTTTGCATTCCCTTAAAAAACATCATTAACCTCAGCAATAAAGTAAACGCTGATGGCACTTTAAACTGGAAGGCTCCCAAAGGTAAATGGACTATTTTGAGGATCGGACATACCTCAACAGGGCATACCAATGCTACCGCAGGTGGCGGCATGGGGCTGGAATGCGATAAATTTAATCCCGCAGCCGTTAAACTACAATTCGACAATTGGTATGGAGCAGCTTTAAAACATGCGGGTCCTGAAATAGCCAGAAAAGTACTGAGCGTTTTCCATGTAGATAGCTGGGAGTGTGGCAGCCAGAATTGGTCGCCATTGTTTAAAGCCGAATTTTTAAAACGCCGTGGTTACGATTTAACACCTTATCTGCCTATTTTTACCGGACTTCCGGTGGAAAGCGCAAAAGTATCTGAAGATTTTCTTTATGATATCAGAAAAACCATCGCCGAGCTGGTGGTCGATCAGTTTTATAAAACCCTGGCCAAACTAGCCAAGGAGAAAGGGGTAACCTTTACCGCGGAGAGTGTAGCACCTACCATGATGAGCGACGGTTTATTGCACTATAAAACAGTAGATATACCCATGGGCGAGTTTTGGCTGAACAGCCCTACGCACGATAAACCAAACGATATGCTCGATGCCATTTCAGGAGCGCACATTTATGACAAAAATATTGTTCAGGCAGAAGCCTTTACCACCGTACGGATGGATTGGAACGAAAGTCCGGGCAATATGAAAACCCTGCAAGACCGTAATTATGCCCTGGGCATTAATAAACTGAGCTACCACGTTTTTGCGCACAACCCCTGGATGGATAGAAAACCGGGCATGACTTTAGATGGCGTAGGCCTTTACTTTCAGCGTGACCAAACCTGGTGGAAACTGGGTAAAGCCTGGGTTGATTATGCCACACGCACGCAAAATCTGCTGCAACAAGGTAAACCTGTAGTGGATATTGCTGTTTTCACAGGTGAAGAATTGCCCCGACGGTCGGTATTACCTGATAGGCTGGTCACAACCTTACCCGGAGTTTTTGGCAGGGAGGTGGTAGAGGCAGAACAGCAACGTTTAGCCAATATTGGCGAACCTTTGCGACAAATCCCTTCCGGTGTTACCCATTCGGCTAACATGGCCGATCCAGAAGCCTGGGTAAACCCTTTACGCGGTTATGCTTACGATAGTTTTAATCCGGACGTGTTGAGCACCGCAGCCGTTAAAAACGGCGAGGTTGTTTTTGCAAGCGGTACGGCTTATAAAATTCTGGTATTCCCCGGGGATATGAAAATGAAGCCCAATTATCAGTACATAAGCTATGAAACAGTTAAAAAGCTTTTGGAGCTGATCAGGGCAGGTGCGAAGGTAATTATTGGAGATAAACCCTTATACCAAAATGGTATAAAACAGGTTAATGCCATGGAGTTTAATAAAATGGTGGAAGAAATTTGGGATGGCAACTTCGAATCGTATAAAAATAATAACCATCCTGTTTATACCAAAAAATTAGGACTGGGACAGATTTTTAAGGCTCCTTTCTATGGTGAAACCTTTGATGCTTTAGGCTTGAAAAGAGACTTAACGGTTAATGAATTCACAAGCAGTAAGTTAAATGAGGATTACGCATCTGGTATTGCTTACACCCATAGAATTGACGGAAACAAGGAAATTTACTTTATCTCTAATCAGCAAAATAGAAAAAGGGCATTACTCTTCAATTTAAGAAATGGCAAAAAAGCTGTACACAGCTATGATGCAGTAAGTGATGTATGGTCTGAGCTACATCAGATCAACAATGCATTTGATGGTACTAACATCAGTTTAACCTTATATCCTAACCAATCTGTTTTTCTGGTAATGGATACACCGGAAGTAAGTTCTTTTTCTTCACGAAGTGCCCATAGCGGATTGAAAGCTGTAGAAAACAAGCCCGCAGATAAAAAAGCACTGGATATTTCAGCTAACTGGCAGGCGCAATTTGACCCCGCTTATGGCGGCCCATCCCAACCGGTTCTTTTTAATCAGCTTAGCGATTGGAGCAAAAATCCTGATTCGGCAATCCGCTACTATTCGGGAACTGCACTTTACACCAAAAACTTTACTTACAATGGCGATACCAAAAATGCCTGGATCGATTTAGGCGCTTTCTCAAGCATGGCCGAAGTTAAAATCAACGGCGTGACATGCGGCACCTTGTGGACACCGCCTTACCGCTTAGACATCAGCAAGGCCGTTAAAAAAGGGGAGAACCAGATCAGCATTGAAGTGGTAAATACCTGGGCTAACCGTTTAATTGGTGATAGTAAATTACCTGAAGACAAAAGAATTACCAAAACAACTGCACCATTCCGTTTAGAAGGCAAGCCATTAAGCCCTGCCGGATTATTAGGACCGGTACTAATACAACTTGAAAAGTAATCGAGAATTTGATATTTCACATAAATGAAAAAAATAATTGTATTCATTCTGGCTTTTGCTCAAACCATTGTTTACGCCCAACATAAGCAAGTAAAAGATAATTTTAATGTCCGGATTAGGTTAGAAAAGGGTGATTTGAATAACGATGGCTTAACCGACAAAACTGTAATTACAATGGATACAATCGATGCAGCAGTTCCGTTGAGGTTGCAGATATTTTTGTTACAGCCAAATAAGCAATTTAAAATGATTTTCTCTTCAACAGATGTAATTGAACCTCAATATGTAAATGGTATACACACCAAAAACACCATTCCATATTTTTTTATTGAAAAAGGGTTTTTAGTCATGAACTCGGAAAAAAATGATGTTCGTTATGAACATAAATTCATCTACAAAAATGGCGTTTTTCAATTGGTTAAAATCTCCAGTGTAGTTTATGATGGCAAAAATTCAACGATTGAAACAGTGTTTGATCTTTTAGCAGGAGTGAGGACTGAAACTTTAAAATCATTGGGCTCCGAAAAAATTCTAAAAAAAAATGTAAAGAAAATTATGATCAGGCCATTACCCACCCTTCAGAATTTAAGAAATTTTGGAAATAAACTAGATTAGAACGCTAAAAAGGAAAACAATGATAAAAAAGCTACCTCATATAATCGGAAATTTTGTCTTTCAGACTTTACGACTTCAGGTAATGATTTGCGTAATGCTTTTTTTAATGTTAAACGCAGTAGCACAGGATAAAGCGCTGGTCAACACCTCAAACAGCCCTTATGCTAAGCTGCATAGCATTAATATGAGTGATGTAACCTGGACAAAAGGTTTTTGGGCCGACCGTTTTAAAGTGGCCACCGAAACCATGGTACCGAATATGTGGGCCATTTACTACGATCCGAAAATCAGCCATGCCTTTAAAAACTTCGAAATCGCCGCTGGCCTTGATACCGGTTCGCATGCCGGCCCTTCCTTTCACGATGGCGATTATTACAAAACACTGGAAGCGGTGGCGGTGCTGTATGCTTCTACCAAAAATCCAAAATTAGATGAGATGATGGACAAGGCGATTGTTGTAATTGGCAAATCGCAGCGCGAAGATGGCTACATTTATACCAAAGCGATGATTGAGCAGCGTAAAACCGGTGCCAATAACCAGTTTCAGGATCGCCTGAGTTTTGAGTCTTACAACATTGGTCATTTAATGACAGCAGGTTGCATCCATTACCGCGCTACGGGTAAAACCACCTTGCTTAATATCGCCAAAAAAGCCACCGATTATTTATACAGGTTCTATAAATCCGCTTCGCCTACTCTGGCCAGAAATGCCATTTGCCCTTCGCACTACATGGGTGTGGTAGAAATATACCGTACCACCAAAGATCCGCGCTACCTCGAACTGGCCAAACATTTAATTGCCATTAAAGGAAAAATAGAGGATGGAACTGATGATAACCAGGACCGTATTCCGTTTTTACAGCAAACGAAAGCCATGGGCCATGCCGTAAGGGCAAATTACCTGTATGCCGGCGTAGCCGATCTGTACGCAGAAACCGGAAAAGATTCGCTTTTAAACACCCTGAATATGATATGGGATGATGTAAACCAGCATAAAATGTACATTACCGGCGGTTGTGGTTCCATTTACGATGGTACATCGCCTGATGGCACTTCATACAATCCGGCCGAGGTACAGAAAATACACCAGGCTTTCGGCCGCGATTACCAGCTACCCAATTTCACCGCCCACAACGAAACCTGTGCCAATATCGGTAACGTATTGTGGAACTGGCGCATGTTACAAATTACTGGCGATGCCAGATATGCCGATGTGATGGAACTGGCGCTTCACAACAGTGTTTTATCGGGCATTAGCTTAGATGGAAAGAATTTCCTGTATACCAATCCGCTGGCACAATCTGATGATTTACCTTTCAAACAGCGTTGGTCTAAAGATCGGGTACCTTACATAACACTATCAAACTGTTGTCCGCCAAATGTGGTGCGCACCATTGCTGAAGTTAGTAATTACGCATACAGCATTTCAGATAAAGGATTGTGGTTCAATCTTTATGGAGGCAATAATTTAAGCACTACACTAACTAACGGTACTAAAATTGCTTTGAGCGAAGAAACCGACTATCCCTGGAGTGGCAACATCAAAATCGCAGTAAAAGAAAGTACCGACAAAGCCTATTCAATTTTTTTAAGGATCCCTGCCTGGACTCATGATCCGAAGATCAGCATCAATGGAGCAGTTGTACAGGTAAAAGCTGTTCCAGGCACTTATGCTGAAATTAGCCGCCTTTGGAAAAAGGGGGATGTGATTACACTCAACCTTCCTATGGAGGCTGTTTTAATTGAAGCCAATCCTTTGGTAGAAGAAAACCGCAATCAGGTAGCCATTAAACGAGGTCCGGTGGTATATTGCCTTGAATCTACCGACCTGCCGGGTAAGAGTATTTTCAACGCCTTTATACCTACCACAACCCAATTCGAGGCAAAGACCATGAATATTGAGGGCGCTAAAATAATGAGCCTGGAGGGTACCGCTAAAATTGTAGCACCCAATAACTGGAAAAATGTGCTTTACAAGCCAATTGAAGATAAAAACACCACAACCACACTTAAACTGATACCCTACTTTGCCTGGGGCAACAGGGGCCATTCAGAAATGTCGGTTTGGCTGCCCGTTAGTAGATAAACAGATGTGCGTCATTCGAGCGGAGTGTAACATAGTCGGGAACCCGAAGGCTCGGCGAAGCTAAATCTGCTTAGATAGATCCTCTCCATTTCGCCGCGCTACAGTCGAGATGATGATCTTTAAGATTCCAATTGCGTAGGAATAACGAAAGAAAAAAGAATACAACAATGAAATTAAAACTGATACTTTTCCTGATCCTTTGCTCCAGCATTGCATCGGCCACTGTAAAACCAGCTTCCATTTTTACCGATCACATGGTGCTGCAGCAGCAAAGCAAGGTAGCCATTTGGGGATGGGCTAAACCGGCAACCAAAGTTAAAGTGTTTACTTCCTGGAACAAAACCAGCTATACTGTAACTTCTGATGAAACCGGAAAGTGGAAAGTAAAGGTTACTACACCAGCTGCAGGCGGACCATACGAAATCGCGCTTAATGATGGAGAAAAACTCGTCCTGAAAGATATTCTCATTGGAGAGGTTTGGTTTTGCGGAGGCCAGTCGAATATGGAAATGCCTATGAAAGGATTCAAAGGTCAGCCTGTTATTGGATCTAATGAAGTTATCTTGAAATCTTCAAACCCCAACATCAGGTTATATACTGTTCCGCGTTCATCCATTACCGAAAGGCAGGACAACAGCAAATCTTCGTTGTGGAAACTTGCCGAACCCGAAGCCGTTTCTAATTTCAGTGCTACCGCTTATTATTTTGGATCGCTGCTGAGCGAAATGCTCCATGTACCCATTGGTTTAATCAACGACAGTTACGGTGGTTCGAGCATTGAAGCCTGGATGTCGCCCGAAGATTTAAAGCCCTTTACAGAAATTAAAATCCCCTCAAAAGGCGATTCTATTAAAGAAGTAAGCAGAACACCCACTACGTTATACAATGGCATGCTTTATCCGGTAATGGGTTATGGCATTAAAGGAGCCATCTGGTATCAGGGCGAATCAAATTATGAGCGACCACAACGCTACGAAGATTTGTTCCCGGCTATGGTTTCGGGCTGGCGACAACACTGGGATCATGGCGAATTTCCCTTCTACTACGCACAAATTGCGCCTTATAATTATTCACTCATTGCCAAGCCGGGCACCAATTACAATTCGGCATATCTACGCGATGCGCAGCGCAAATCGTTAAGCAAAATACAAAACAGTGGCATGGCGGTGTTAATGGATATCGGTGAAGAAAACTCCATCCATCCGGCCAATAAAAAACAGGGGGGAGAAAGGCTTGCCTACCTGGCCCTGGCCCAAACCTATGGTATCAAAGGCTTTGGGGCGTTTAGCCCGGTTTACGAATCGTTAAGTATCGAAAAAAACACTGCAACCCTTAGGTTTAAAAATATACCTAACGGGTTAACTTCTTTTGGTAAAACTTTATCTTTATTTGAAATTGCGGGCGCTGATCAGAAGTTTTATCCGGCTAAAGCCACTATAAAAGGCAGCAGTATCGTTGTTTCGGCTGAGGAGGTAAAAGTGCCTGTGGCCGTACGTTACGCGTTTAAGAATTTTGTAACCGGCGATTTATTCGGAAATGACGGCCTGCCGGTTTGCTCTTTCCGTACAGACAATTGGGAAAAATAGTAATGATATTAACCACAAAGACATCTGGTTTGTATAAAAAGTACTTAAATGTGCTAAACTTCCTTATATGGCCGGCATTTTTAAGCCATTCCTCAGGTGTTCTCAGCTTTTTAACCACAAAGACACAGAGGCTACAAAGTATTCTATTAATCAACTTAAATCTGCTTAATTGTCTTATATGGTTGATATTTTTAAATCATCAATCAGGTATGCTTAGGTGTATCAGGTGGTCAAATATTTTACGTTTGCAAGGCAAAACCTTTTTCTTTCTGCTCTTCGCGTATTTGTGGTTCACTTCAACCGTTGCCTTTTCGCAAGAGATAGCATCCGCGAATGTGGTATGGACTACCCAAAGCCATAATTCAGCCGAATCGATGCCTATTGGCGGTGGCGATATCGGTTTAAACCTCTGGGTAGAAAAAGGAGAGGTGTATCTGTACCTTTCCCGCAGCGGAACCTTTGATGAAAACAATACTTTACTTAAACTTGGTCGCATCAGGCTGCAGTTTAGTCCCAATCCGTTTGCCGGCCAAACCTTTAAGCAAGAACTCATCCTAAAAGATGGCTACGCCAGCATATCCGGGACCGATGGAAAAATTAAAAGCGAAATCAAGGTTTGGGTAGATGTTTTTAAACCAGTCATTCATATAGACATTCAATCGAATGCAAAAATGACTACTACCGCCAATTATGAGAGCTGGCGCTTTGAAGATCGCATTACCACAGGCAAAGAAAATAACCAGAATTCGTACAAATGGGCTCCTCAAGGCATTGTAAAAACACGGAAAGACAAAATTGCTTTTAAAGATGGTGGCGTACAATTTTATCATCAGAATCAGCCGCAAACTGTTTTTGATGTGACCGTAAAACAACAAGGTTTAACTGAATATCAAACCGCACTCTACAACCCTTTAAAAAATCTGATTTTTGGCGGAATGATGAAAGGGCAAAACATGGTAGTTACCGGTAATGAGGCCGGCACTTACCTCAGCACACCTTTTCAGGGCTGGAAATTGAAAAGCAAAACACCGGCTACAAGCGAACACCTCACCATTGCCCTGAATACAAGTACTACATCGGCTGTTACTACCTGGGAAAAGGAATTGAAAAGCACACTTCAACATGCGAAAAGCGATCAGCAGGCCAGCATCAGATGGTGGAACAATTACTGGAACAAAAGTTTTATTTACATCCAGGCAAAAGATGAGGCCGCTCATCAATCGGGCAGGAATTACCAGCTTTTCCGCTACATGCTGGGCTGTAATGCTTTTGGCAGATACCCTACTAAATTTAACGGCGGGCTATTTACTTTCGATCCGCAACTCATCGATAGCGCATTAAAATATACACCTGATTTCAGAAATTGGGGAGGAGGCACCCATACCGCGCAAAACCAGCGTCTGGTTTACTGGCCCATGCTTAAAACCGGCGATTTTGATATGATGAAGCCTCAATTTGATTTCTACCTGGATTTACTGAAGAATGCGGAGATCAGAACCGCGACTGCCTGGGGGCACAAAGGAGCGAGCTTTACCGAGCAATTGGAAAACTTCGGATTACCCAACCCTGCAGAATATGGCTGGAAACGTCCGGCTGATTTTAACAAAGGGATGGAATACAATGCGTGGCTCGAATACGAATGGGATACCGTTCTGGAGTTCTGCATGATGATCCTCGAAACAGAACGTTATGATCAGCGGAATATTGAAAAATATCTTCCTTTAATTGAAAGCTCACTGACGTTTTTCAAGGAGCATTATACCTATCTGGCCAAACAACGAGGCGCCAAAGCACTTGATGGGGAGGGGCACCTGGTTTTGTATCCGGGCTCCGGTGCCGAAACCTATAAAATGGCATACAATGCTACGTCTACCATCGCTGCATTAAAAACAGTATTACAAAGCTTGATTGAAAGTCCTTCATTACCCGAAAATAAGCGAATCGAATGGACAGCCATGCTCAAAACCATTCCGGAAGTCAGTTTCAGGGCTTTCCAGGGGCACACCACTATAGCACCGGCCAAACTCTGGGAACGAATCAATAACACCGAAAGTCCCCAACTCTATCCGGTATATCCATGGGGCATTTATGGCATAGGGAAACCAGGTTTGGATACTGCGGTCAATACCTTCCGATACGATACAGATGTGCTGAAATTCAGAAGTTATGTAGGCTGGAAGCAGGATAACATCTTTGCAGCGAGATTAGGTTTAACCGAAGAAGCATCCCTATTAACCACCCTTAAATTAAAAGATTCCGGAAGGCGTTTTCCGGCCTTCTGGGGACCAGGCTTCGATTGGACACCCGATCACAACTGGGGAGGCTCGGGTATGATTGGTTTACAGGAAATGCTCATGCAAAGCGATCGAAAAAAGATTTATCTTTTCCCGGCATGGCCGGCAGACTGGAATGTACATTTCAAACTTTATGCCCCATACCAAACTACCGTTGAAGGAAGGTTAAAAAACGGAAAATTAATCGATTTAAAAGTATTACCCGAATCGAGAAGACAGGATATTATAAATATGATCAACCACAGATAAAAAGAATAAATACAGATTTTAATAAAAAAAACCGTATTTATCCGTGAAATACGTTGGCAAAAAATAGAACAGAAAAAACAATTAGAATAAACCACAGATAAAAAGGATGAACACAGATATTAATAATACATAATCCGTGTTTATCCGTGCAATCCGCGGCAAGAAATAAAGCAGGAACTAAACAAATAAAATAACCCACAGCTAAAAAAGACAAACACAAATCTCTAAACTAAATCTGTGAAATCTGTGGCAGAAAAAATAAATATGGATTTACAACTAAAAGAAAAAGTAATCATCATTACCGGCGCGGCCAAAGGCATTGGCCGTAGTATCGCGGAAGTATTTGCCAAAGAAGACGCCATCGCCGTAATTGTAGGCAGAAAAGCAGCAGACAACCAGAAGGTGGTTGATGAAATTACCGCGCTAGGCAAAAAAGCCGATCAGTTTGTAGCCGAACTTTCCAAACCGCAAGATTGTGAAAAAGTAATTGCCCAGATTGTCGCTAAATTTGGCAGGATTGATGGCCTGGTAAACAATGCCGGTGTAAATGATGGGGTAGGCCTTGAGCGTGGCGATTATGAAAGTTTTATGGCTTCGCTCCACAAAAATGTAGTGCATTATTACCTGATGGCGCACCATGCTTTGCCTGAGCTGATCAAAAGCAAGGGGGCAATTGTAAATATCACGTCTAAAACAGCTGAAACCGGTCAGGGAAACACCTCAGCCTATGCGGCAGCCAATGGTGGCAGAAACGCGCTAACCCGCGAGTGGGCGGTAGAACTCTTAAAATATGGCATCAGGGTTAATGCAGTTGTGGTGGCAGAGTGCTGGACACCCGCCTACGAAACCTGGATCGAAACGCTAACTGATGCACAGGAAAAACTAAATGAAATTACCGCTAAAATTCCTTTAGAAAACAGAATGACTACTGCAGAAGAAATCGCCAATATGACGGCATTTCTGATGTCGGCCCGCTCAAGTCACACTACCGGGCAAATAATCCATGTAGATGGAGGCTATGTACATTTAGACCGGGCTTTGGCGAACGCTTAATCAGTTTTCAGTTGACAGTTATTAGTTGGCAGTTTATACCAATGCCGACAATTAACCAACACGAATGAAAACTGGAGAGTAAATAGATCGTCATTGCGAGGAGGAACGACAGCCAGTCCCGATTTCTCGGGAAAGCAATCTGTAATGCGAGCGATTCTTGCTAGAAGGATTGCTTCGTCGGTTGAAAAAGCCTTCTCGAAATGACGAATGTCTATCGTTATTTCTCTATTTTGGTAGGCTATATCCGACAACCTACTGAAAAAAAATCGTCCGCGTTTGTAACGCGGATGCATGAGGACAGCGATTTTATCACTGAAAAGTATAATCACAAAAAAAGCCGATAATTTGAATGTTATCGGCTTCCGTATTATTGGGGTTTATTTAGCTTAACCTTTATAAAACACCTCATTCCAATGCAATTCATTTCTGAACTGATTGATTTTCGTATCGGCCCCAATGTTAATGTATTCCAAACCGGCAATGTTGGCAAAATCTGACAAGTGCTCGGTAGCTAAATTCTGACTGTAAGCCGTGTGGTGTGCTCCACCAGCATAAATCCATGCTGCACAACCTGTTTTCATATCAGGCAGTGGTTTCCAAAGCACACGTGCAACAGGCAGGTTAGGCAAATCATTTTCTGCTTCAACGGCTTTAACTTCATTTACCAGTAAACGGAAACGGTTGCCCATATCAATTAACGAAGCATTCAGGGCATCGCCACCGCCTACGTTGAATACCAAACGTGCCGGATCAGCTTTACCGCCAATGCCCAGTGGATGTACTTCTAAACTGGCTTTTCCTGATGCCAGGCTGGCATCTACTTCCAGCATGTGCGAACCCAGCACCATGGCATTTGCCGGATCAAAATGATAAGTATAATCTTCCATAAAAGCATTTCCACCTGGTAAACCAGCGCCCATTACCTTACAGGCACGTACCAAAGCCGCAGTTTTCCAATCACCTTCACCGGCAAAACCGTAACCATCGGCCATCAAACGTTGTGCTGCAATACCCGGCAACTGAATCATCCCGTGTAAATCTTCAAAGGTATCTGAGAAACCCTTAAAGCCACCATCAACTAAAAACTTGCGTAATCCCAACTCAATTTTAGCCGCATCGTAAACCGATTGGTGTCTCGCACCACCAGCTTTCAGGTCATCAGCCATTTCATAGCTAGCTTCGTATTCTTTTAATAAAGCCTGAACAGCTTCCTCATCAATTCCATTAATTACGGCTACTAAATCACCTATACCGTAAGTGTTTACTGAAAAGCCAAATTTCATTTCCGCTTCAACCTTATCACCATCGGTAACCGCTACAAAGCGCATGTTATCGCCAAAGCGTACAAATTTAGCGCCCTGCCAATCGTTCCATCCGGCAGCAGCCCTGCACCAGGTATCAATCTGTTTTGCCACTTCTTCATCCTGCCAGTGGCCAACCACCACTTTACGGTCCTTACGCATACGCGAAACCATAAAACCAAATTCGCGGTCGCCGTGTGCACTTTGGTTCAGGTTCATAAAATCCATATCAATGGTATTCCATGGAATATCGCGATTGAACTGTGTATGCAGGTGTAACAAAGGTTTCTGCAATACATTCAAACCCCTGATCCACATTTTAGCAGGAGAGAACGTGTGCATCCAGGTAATAACGCCAATACAGTTTTCATCGATATTGGCCTGTTGTAAAGTTTCAAAAATCTCCTCGGTGGTTTTTACAATCGGCTTGTACACCACCGAAACCGAAATATTTTGGTTTTGGTTCAATGAATCAGCAACTTGCTGTGCATGTTCTGCTACTTGCTTTAAGGTTTCTTCGCCGTACAAATGTTGTGTACCGGTGATAAACCAAACCTGTAATTTTTTTAAATCAATCATTACTGCTTATGTTGTTTTTAATTTATTCAAATAAACCTATCAGGTTTTTAAAACCTGATAGGTTTAATATTTTCCGGTCGGTGAGACACCAACCGATAGTTCAAGACTTTGGACTCACTATTTTTGTCCGTAGTAGGCACCTGCACCATGTTTACGCTCATAATGCTTTTCGATTAACGAATCTTTTAACTTTGGCGCCTGCGGATTAATCTGTTGCGTTAACAAGGCCATTTGCGCTACGGCCTCCAGTACTGCACTATTGTAAACGGCTTTCTCTGCTGTTTTACCCCAGGTAAAAGGCGCATGGTTACCCACTAAAATCATTTCTACCTCTTTATGGCTTAAGCCCAGGCTTTGAAAGTGATTAATGATCTGGAACCCCGTTTCATATTCATAATTACCTTTAATCATGGCGTCATCCATCGGTGGCGCACACGGAATATCTACAGTTAAATGGTCAGCATGGGTGGTACCAAAAATCGGGATGGCTTTTTGCGCCTGCGCCCAGGCAGTGCCGTAGGTAGAGTGGGTATGTACTACGCCACCAATATCTTCCCAGTGCTTATACAAAACGGCGTGCGTTTGGGTATCCGAAGAGGGGCGGAGACTACCTTCAACTGTTTTCCCATCAAAATCTACAATCACCATTTTTTCCGGTGTTAAATCCTCATACGGCACACCACTGGGTTTAATTGCAAATACACCTTTTGAACGGTCTGCGGCACTTACATTACCGAAGGTAAAGAGTACCAATCCCAATTTCGGCAACTGCATATTGGCTTCGTAAGCCTGTTGCTTTATATCCTGATAGTTGCTCATGACAGATAAGGTTTAACATCTTTTTTGCTGTATTTATCCAAATAACGGCCAAGCCCTAAATATTGCTGATAATGCTGGCGGTAAAGCTTTTGCTTTTTCACATTTGGCTTATATTCTTTTTCAAAACCGGTACCCATGGCTTGCATGGCTTCCTCAATATTCGGGTAAATACCGGCTGCTACTGCGGCAAACATAGCTGCACCTAAAGCACAGGTATGCTCAAAGCGGTGAATCCGGATCGGCATTTCGAGCACATCAGACATCATCTGCATAATGTAAGCCGATTTTTTAGCCACACCACCAATGCCAATAATACCTTTTACAGGCACCCCTTGTTCTTTAAAACGATCTACAATGGCTTTGGCACCAAAACAGGTTGCGGCTGCCAGGGCGCGAAAAAACCGCGGTGCATCGGTACCTAAACCCAAACCGGTAATGGCACCTTTAAGCTCCTGATTCGCATCAGGCGTTCTTCTGCCATTTAACCAATCTACGGCCAGTTCTGCATAGTCATCATCGTCTAAAGCTTCTGCCTGCTTACTTAAGTTGGCAATAATCTTTGCTTCCAACTCATCTTTTAGCGCAGTTGCTGTAGCTTCATCAATTAACGTAGATTCAGTCAACAAGTGGTTGAGCGGCCAGCTGATTAAATTTTTAAACCAGGCGTATACATCGCCAAAAGCAGACTGACCTGCCTCTAAACCTGCCATACCCGGAATTACAGAACCATTTACCTGTCCACATATACCGTTTATCAGTTTTCCATCTAAATCCTGGTTAGGTGCTACTAAAATATCGCAGGTACTGGTACCCATTACCTTACTTAAATAATAAGGCTCAATCTGTCCGCCAACTGCGCCCATGTGTGCATCGAAAGCGCCAACACCAATTACCACATCGGTACTTAAGCCTAATTTATTTGCCCACTCTTCGCATAAGGTTCCGGCGGCAACATCAGAAGTATCGGTATCATTAAATAATTTATCTCTGAAACCAGCCAAAAGCGGATCCAGACTGCTAAAAAAATCTTCCGGTGGCAAACCGTTAAATTCTTCTGCCCATAAAGCTTTGTGTCCGGCAGCGCAACGACTTCTTTTCATGGTAGTCACATCCTTGCCGCCACAAAGTAAAAACGGAATCCAGTCACAATGCTCCACCCAGGATTGCGCACTGTTCCGAATAGACTGATCTACCCTTAAGGTACGCAAGAGTTTGGCCCAGAACCATTCAGACGAATAAATTCCGCCCACGTACTTCAAATAGTTGGTTTCGAACCGGGTAGCATGCTCATTAATTTCTGCAGCTTCTTTAACCGCTGTATGGTCTTTCCAAAGCACAAACATGGCATTTGGATTCTCTTCAAAACCAGGTGTTAAAGCCAGGGGAGTACCTGCTGCATCAACAGCAACGGGACTTGAACCTGTCGTATCAATCGAAATACCCCTTACTAAAGAAGCAGTTTCTGCACCACCGGCTTTGGTTAAACAATCTTTTATGGTATGCTCTAAACCTTCAATATAATCTAAGGGATGCTGGCGGAACTGGTTAACAGCCGGTTTACAGTATAAACCTTTTTGCCATCTGGGATAAAGAAAAACAGAGGCCGAAATTTCTTTTCCATTTGCGGTATCGACTAGAACAGATCGGACAGAATCAGTCCCATAATCTACTCCAATTACATAGTTTGCTTTGCTCATAACAATAAATAAGTGTCTAATTAACGTTTATTTATTTGAATTAAAAAATTTTATTGATTTTTAATTCAAAAACATCGATTCCGAACAATATGGAGCACTTTTGTTTGCTAATTTCATTTCGTTTAGCAGAGGTATTTCCTGGTTATTTTAACCGACAGGAACCTGCCATACCACTGAAAGGTAAACGCAGGTCCATCAGCAAACAATTTTATCTCGCAGTATAACATCAAAAGGCAGCAACCAAATCAACCGTTGAAGCTTAAACATCAGATACGATATTCGCTTTCAATGCGGAAACCACCTGATTTAACACCACATTGATGTTATTAAGTAAATAGTCAAGTCTTTGTGATTTACCATATTCCGGTGCAAAATTCTCTATTTCGATCAACTCGTCCTTTATGGATGATATACCCATGTCAGCTACAGACGGTTTAATCCGATGTACAAGCTTTGAAATTTTCGAAAAATCATTGTGATCGTATGCATCATTTATCTCTTTTAACGTAAGCGGTATATGCCTGATGAAAAAACCGACCAAATTATTGATGAATTTGGTATTACCTCTCGCTATGGCCTCAATTTTTGATAAATTATAAAGTGGTGTATCAGTTACGTTATCAGGTGCTTTTTTAACTAAGTGAAATTTACCCAGCCATTTCGAAGCAATTTCTAGGAGCTGTTCTTCTTCAAATGGTTTTGACAAATAATCGTCCATGCCATTGTCTAAGCATTTTTGATTATCTCCTTTTAGTGCGAAAGCCGTTAGTGCTATAATCGGTACATCTATTAGTTTTTCCCTAACCAATCTGGTTGCTTCCAGCCCATCCATTTCGGGCATTTGTACATCCATCAAGATCAGATCAAATTTATTCTTTTCAATTAAAAGAAGCGCTTCGTGTCCGTTAGCTGCCTCGGTAACAACAGCACCAAAATTACCTAATATTGCTGAAGCCAGAAGCCGGTTGGTTTCATTGTCATCGGTAATCAAAATCTGCTTACCATTCAGTAATGTCGTATCTACTTCAATATTTCCTTTCTCTTTAAGGTCCTGTTCGTTACCCTTTGGTATCCTAAGGTTGAAGGATACCGTAGTTCCTTTGTTTTTTTCGCTGTTTACCTTAATTTCTCCACCCATCAGTTCAATGAGTTCTTTAGATATGCTCATGCCCAGTCCTGTTCCTCCGTATTTTCTGGTAATAGAGTTATCTTCCTGTGAAAATTTAGCGAACAGGTGGTTAACAAATGTCTGCTCCATTCCAACGCCACTGTCAATCACGCTTATCTCAATAAGCTGTTCCGATTCGTGATCCTGTAAAACGCTGCAGTAAATATCTACTTTTCCTTTAGGGGTAAACTTAATTGCATTGCTGACTAAATTGAGCATAATCTGTGAAAGGCGGTAAGGATCGCCAATTAATACCCTTGAAAGTCGCTGATCGTAAAATGAGTTGGTAAACGTAAGTCCCTTTTCTTCGGCCCGGTGCTGCATCACCTGCATAACATGGCTAATAACCTTTTTAGGTTCAAATCCAATTTTTTCAATACCCAGCTTGCCAGACTCTATTTTACTTAGGTCAAGAATATCATTGATAATCACAAGCAGATTATCGGCAGAGGAGCGGATTGTATTGAGAAAAAATTGCTGATGATGATCTAATTTTGTTTTACTAAGCTGATTGGCCATCCCGGAAATGGCATTCATTGGCGTTCGTATTTCATGGCTCATATTGGCCAGAAATGCTTCTTTTGATTTCGTTGATTCCTCGGCAGCCTCTTTAGCTTTGATAAGCTCATGCTCCAGCTTTTTCTGCTCAGTGATATCTAAGTGTATCCCGACAGAGCCGATATGTTCCCCTTTATCATTGAGCCTTGGCGCTCCGCTTATAAGCCACCATCTTAATTCGCCGGCTCTAGTCCGAACTTTCACTTCATAGGCATCCGATATTCCATGTTTTCGGAGACTTGTTTTTGACGCTACGGTCTCCTTACTTTCGTCAAGGTCTATTATATCTGTGTCTTTCGCTCCGGCAAGTTCTTCCTGGTCAAAGCCGATCATTTTACAAAAGGTTTGATTTGCAAATTGAATATATCCGTCATTATCAACCTCCAGTAAGCCCAGGTTCATATTGGTAATGATGTTTCGGTACTTTTCTTCTTTGTTGATCAGGGCCTGCTCAGAAAGTTTACGTTCAGTGATGTCAGAATGGGTACCAATAATTCTCTCCGGCAACCCATCTGTTGTTCTGTTCACAATCATTCCCCTGTCAAGTACCCATATGTAGTTACCATTTTTATGCAATATCCGGTACTCCCGCTGATGTGAGTTTATTTCACCTGAAAAATAGGCTTCATCTGTCTCCAAAATTTTAGGAAGGTCATCGGGATGTATCCGGCTTAACCACTCATCAGGGTCATTAGCAAAATCTTCATCCCCATAGCCGAGCATGCTTTTGTATTTTTTAGAAAAAAAGGCTTTTTTGTTTTGGAAATTGTATTCCCAAACACCATCCCCGGCGCCTTCCAAAGCAAATTGCCATAGCTCCTTACTTGCCCTTAGCTCTTCTTCATTTTTCTTTCTGTCAGAAATATCCCTGATAAAGGCACAGAAAAAATTTGTGCTGCCCTGGCTTACGGGAATGATAGACAATTCAACTGAAAATTCCGCTCCGTTTTTATTCATCGCAGGCATTTCAATCATTTTATTTAAAATTGTACCGGCACTATTTTGATGGTATCTTTCCATACCCGCTTTATGTCCGGCTTTGTGGTAGGATGGAATAATGTTATCTGTTAAATGCTTTCCGATCACTTCAGCTTCCTTCCAGCCAAATATTTTCTCTGCCTGAGGATTCCAGAAAGTAATTAATCCCTCGCTGTCGATGGTAATAATGGCATCCAAAGCCGAATTCATTATCAGGCGATTTTTTAATTCGCTCTGCTCAAGCGCTTCCATCGCTTTTTTCTTTTCGGTAATATCAGTATAATTCCAAAGGTGTCCCTTGTATACATCGTCGATAAAAATTGGAATGTACTCGCGTTTTAATATCCTTCCATCGGCCAGCGTTAGGTTTGTACTTTCGAAAGCTCTGTTTTTCAGTATTTGTCCAATACCGGCAACAAACTCATCAGGATTGTTAAACAGGTATTTTGATTGCTCTGCGCTGTCACTGCAGCTGGTACCAATAAGTGCATCCGGTGGATAGGGTATCTGAAACAGATCGCAAAAAAGCTGATTCGTAAAAACGATGTTTCTATGCTCATCTTCCAACAAAATCCCGCTGTGCGAGTTTTCCACCAAAGAAGTAAATACCTTTTCTGCACTTTTCCTTAACGTAACCTGTTTATTCAGGTATTCTGCAATGGCAAGAAAATCATCAGGATTTTCGCCCTGATAATTCCGACCCATTTCACCCAAAATGTTTTTCAAGGTTTCAATTGATTTCCTTTTTACCGATACTTCATGGCTCAGTTTTTTATTTACAGATATATACTCTTCTTCACTAATTGAAAAAGCCCTTTCAACCAATAATTTATCTCTTAGCAACGCTTCATAGGAATCGCTGATTACGCTCAAAAATTTTTTAATAGCCGGATTCTCCACCAGGTCGGCAGATAAATATTTGCTAATCTGCTTATTGAGTAACTTATGGTAATTCATAGAATGAAGTAATAGTCATCGTTTGATTGTGTAGCTGGCAGGTTCCACTATTATTAAACGGGGAAATCTCACCATACGAATAAAAACCCGCGATGGTAGTTTCTTTAGAAAACACTTCAGCAACTGCTTCAACTTCTTCCTCGGTTCTGGGGCCAAGTATCAATTTACGCCCAACGCAACTGATAAGCAAAGCAAAATCCGGCTTTTGATTATGTTTCAGGCTATTTGTGGCTGCATGGCTCGAAGCTTCGATCAAATTATCGAAATTTGCTTTCATCAATCTTACCTGTGAGCCCTCTGGTATGTCTCCTGCAAAAGTCATCGTTTTTTTATCTTCATCAATCGATAGAATGGTACGTACAACTGGCTCTGAAAAACCCGGAATTGAAATAGCTAACGGAAACAACAACGCAGAGGCCGGGAGGTTATCCACATCAGGTCCCAAATATTTTTTATACAAATCCAGGGCACTTTCGCCATTAATTTCGTACAATACATTTGCCTGCGATCGGGTTACCGTTCGCTCCAAACCGAACATGTCCCAACCACCCTGCGAGCCATGGGTAACCAGCAGCCCGCTCCCATAAAAACCAATGGCAATGATGTTTCCTTCACCTGGGGTTTGATTGAGTCCCACTAAAGTGGATTTGAAATTCGCATCATCACCAGCCAAACCACCGGTTACCAAAATCTTTCCCGCGGCAACGTTTAGTCCTTTAATCAGCTCACTTCCATTTACCATATTTCCATCGGCAAATGTTAGTATATAGCTTAATTCCTCTTTCGGCAATTTCTCAATTAACCCGATCGCCGCGGCGTAACTATTTTCATATTCGCTTATATTGGCCAGCGAAGTTTTTATCGTGGTTGAATCAAAAGCTAAAGCAATAGCAATAAGCGCATTATCGCATACTGTTTGCTGGTAAATTTCGCCTGCACTACTGCATAACGCAATATCTGCATTTGTAAAAAGTGATTTTAACTGCAGGTATACATCAATGGTCTGCAATAAATGCTTGCCACCAAAACACAATATCAATTGAAACTGATCAGCAGCTATGTTTTCCTCACCGTTCTCAGCAATCCATTGGCCTGCCGTATAATTAAAGAGCTTAGCATTCATGATTTATTTTTTAAACATAACACCTGGACAAATGTATTGCTAAAACACACAGACACCTGATTATCAATATTTTATATAAAATTAAAAATAATAATTCATTTAATTGAACTTAAACCAAAACACAGCGCGTATAAAAAACTTCGTCGTCTCTTATCGTTTTATCACCGCTACTTTTTCCGATAGCAAACATTTCTCCGGCTTTAAGCACATCATTATTGTATGTCGAAATACCTATGTTCAAATAATAGGATCAATATGAGCTGACCAGGATCATCCTATACAACGAAAATCAAATAGTTACCGGATATACTTTTCCCTTATAAAATTTAGTTGCACTTAACCTAAATAAAGCTAATGAATTTTTTTCAAATGATTGTGATTCTCTATGCTGAAAGGAAATCCAGAAAAACTATAGATTATCCTCTCTGTTACAACAGCGGAAAACATTTCCATCTGGTCGTTTAAAATTTTGAAATCTCAGATCCTGATACTTTTTTTGGAAATGATGAAACTTTCTGAGAGCCTGCCAAGGTAGGAGCGCTTTATTGGATATTTGAGTTAGAATAAAATAATAAGCGTGCTGTTTTTGGAATAAAATGAAAAAGGGAGCTATCCATTCCGGACAACTCCCTTTTTTTGATCAATAGCTTTTTCTGGTGGTATTATACTTAAAAAGGATCTGAATAAATCGTAGCATTAATTTTAGCATTCTTTGCTACCGAATAGCTATTGTATCCATAAGCAAGATTCCTGTTTGTTATATTATATACAATAAAATTAAAAGGAATATTGGATGGTACTTTTATTGATACAAAACCATTGGCATCGGTAACACCTTTAAGCGTTGACGAATTGATCACTTCAAAAACATTGCTGGAATTAAGGATGATTTCATTAACCGGATAAGCAACTACGCCTACGTTCTTCAATACAGTTCTGTAATCTTTTGTGGATATGAGCGTGAGGTTTAAAAGGCCTGAAAATTCAGACACATTTATACTCTTTTTCTTATCTACATCCGCAACAACCTGAATAAATTCGTCAGTACGGTACCTCACTTTATTGATCCTGGCAGTATCGCAGGTTACAAGATAATTGTTAGGCAGCAGATCAGGGAAATACGCTACGCCATCCTGATCTGTTCTAATTGATCCAACCAACGCACTTGGGTCAGGGTAGTTCGTATTTAAACCAAGTTTTGCATCATACAGTGAAACTTTAATACCAGCTAAACCTTTCCCTGCATCATCCACAAGTTTATAACTCAGTTTGCCAGAATTTACCCCATCAACCAATTTAACGTTGGTAATCTTTTTACAGGAGAGTGTCAAAATAAACAGCCCCATCAGGACCATGATTTTACATTTCATACTATTATAAAATAAGCAATCTTGCAACCAACTATAGTTGATAGATATTCATAGAATAATTGACTGTAGCATCTTTTTGAACCGAAACGCTACTGTTATAATTGTATGATGCATTTGTAACCGTATTATACAGGTATATTGCGTACTGCTTGTTTGAAGGAATTCTGAAAGTGATCAACCCTGCATCGTTTGTCGCTCCTGAAAAATCGGCAACTTTTAAATTGGCAGCAGTCGTTGCAGCGTAGTTGAATTTATTTGAAGGAATCATAATCACACCTATATTTTTTAATGGTTGATTATTATTGTAAGATCTAACTGCAAGCGTAAATGTTCCTGAAAAATCTGTTACCTTGGTTTCTTTAGCTTTATCAGCACCAGTAATCACCTGAACATATTCCTGAACCATGTAGGCAACATTATTTACCTTTGCAGAATCAGCAACAAGTAAGTAATTGCTTGGATTGAGATTGCCAAAATCTACCAAACCATTATGATCTGTTAAACGGGTTTCCAACAGAATGTTGTAATTAGCATAGTAAGTGTCGGTACGGTCAAATAAAGATACTTTTACATTTGCCAATCCTTTACCGGCATCGTCGGTTAGTTTGTAAGTAAGCTTTCCGCTGGTAGAAAGTTTAACATCAACATTGGTCGTTTTTTTGCAGGAGATAAATACCGCTACAAGAAGAATGAAGAGGGTTAATTTTGATTTCATATACATATTTATTTTATTTTGGCCGCAAATATAGAATAATGACTGCGTACTTATGGGATAATTTTTAACCAATTTAAAGACAAATCTGATAATCAGGAGCGTTAGAATTTCATGAGAAAAAAATGAAGTATTTTTGGCGTTGGTCCGTCTTCACTATCAAAACCCGCTTTGGCGCAGGAATATGCGATAGAGCAGAAATCGCCCACAAACAAGATCACATCAAAACAATGGCAAGAAAACAGTTAAACAGCGGAAATGCACCGGGCGTTGAATTATCAAAAGCAAAAATAAACAGAAAAAGTTTGGACAATGTTGCCCGTTTGCTCACTTATCTGAAACCCTATCGCGGCAAATTCATTGCAGCGCTGTTTTTTCTCTTTTTATCAAGTTTGGTTGGGCTGGCCTTTCCATCTTTTATCGGTGCATTGATTGATACCGCACAGGGTAAACACTCCAATGGTTATTTGCCGGATACCATACCGAAAATCTTAATGTTGGCCTTTATTGTATTGGCCTTACAGGCGGTGGTATCTTATTTTAGAATTTTATGGTTTGTCAATGTAGCAGAACGTTCCCTTGCCGATATCAGGCGCGATACCTATTTCAAGTTGATCACCTTGCCGATGAACTTCTTTTCCAACCGCAGGGTTGGGGAGCTCAACAGCAGGATCTCTGCCGACCTGTCGCAGGTTCAGGATACCTTAACCACCACCATTGCTGAGATGTTACGGCAGTTTGTATTGTTTACAGGTGGCATTGTTTTGATGGCCATCATCTCGAAAAAACTGGTTTTTACCCTGCTTTTGATTTTACCCCTGATGATTGTGTTTGCGGTGTTGTTCGGGCGGTTTATCAAGAAGATTTCGCGCCAGGCCCAGGATAAAATGGCCGAATCAAACAGCATTGTTGAAGAAACCCTGTCGGGCATATCAAATGTAAAGGCTTTCGTAAATGAAGCCTTTGAAGCCGCACGGTACAGGAATACCATCCGCGAGGTAGCCGATATTGCCATTAAGGGAGCCAAATTCAGGGGCATGTTTGTTTCCTTTATCGTGCTTTGTGTTTTTGGAAGTGTACTGGGGGTGATCGGTTATGGCTGTATCCTGGTCAGTCACCAGGAAATTACCTTCGGCGAACTTTTAAAATTTTCACTTTATGCGATGTTCCTTGGCAGTTCCCTGGGAAGTTTTCCCGAACTTTTTGCCAACCTGCAAAAGGCTGTAGGTGCCAGCGAAAGGGTGCTGGAGATATTGGGAGAACAGGGAGAAGCAGTATCGATAGTTGAAAAGGATAATGTGACAAAACAAAAAATAGCCGGGAATCTTGCTTTTAAACACATTAATTTTGCCTATCCTTCAAGGCCTGAAGTAGCGGTGTTAAACCAAGTATCTTTCGAAGCGAAAGCCGGACAAAAAATAGCTATAGTAGGTCCAAGTGGTTCTGGTAAGTCGACTACGGCAGGATTGATCCTACAATTTTACCATCCGCAAAGCGGCGAAATCCTGTTTGATGGCAAACCAGCCGCTGCCTATTCCCTTACGGATATACGGAATCAGATCGCGATTGTGCCACAGGATGTAATGTTATTTGGCGGAACGATATTGGAAAACATCGCCTATGGCAAGCTAAAGGCCACAACAGCAGAAATTATACAGGCGGCTAAAAGGGCAAATGCGCATGATTTTATCAGTGCATTTCCAGAAGGCTACGAAACCGTTGTTGGAGAACGTGGCGTAAAACTATCGGGCGGGCAACGCCAGCGCATTGCCATTGCCAGGGCACTGTTAAAAAATCCGTCTATATTGATTCTGGACGAAGCCACTTCTTCGCTCGACTCCGAATCAGAACGCCTGGTGCAGGAAGCACTTGAAGAATTAATGAGCGGACGGACGTCTATCATCATCGCGCACCGGTTATCTACCATTCGTGAAGCAGACAGGATCCTGGTGCTGGAAAAGGGGCAGATTGTTGAATCGGGTACCCACCAGGAACTCATGAAGACTGAACAAGGACTGTATAAGTACCTGAGTGGCTTGCAGCTCGATGCGCAACAATCATGAAACAGAATATAAAAAAGGAGGCATTGAGCGAGGTTCCATGTTAATTTACAGTTGCGGATGATGATTTGAACTATAGCTCATTGGCTGATTAAAACCTTAAAAACCCTTCCTGATGCTTTAAGAAGAGCGTTCACGTTACATTGATTTAGCCCATAAAGATATGGATGGGGAAGGGGCAACCGGAAACAAAACAGCTTCAGTTATTTACCCGTTCAATTTTAGCACTGTTGCCCATGGCTAGATGAATAAAATTAATTTGATCTACTCCATGAAATCGAATTACAATCGCTGGAAAATGATCAATCTGTAGCAGCTTCCCAACGTTTGGTACAAACCCTAATAAATTGCGTTAATATTGACCTTACAGAAAATTTATAAGCTCTTTTTTGTCCGTTTTACCATAATTTTAGTATATTGTAATCACCCAAAAAGACGAGTACCCAAATCATCCATCTGAAAAACGATACTCCCAAAAAACACTCAAAAATCCACCTTCACCCCACATTTACCCCGCGTTTGCCCCACGTTTGAGCCACCTTCCGGCCAGGCTTGCGTGGTACCTGCTTGCACACTGCTAAACACTTACTTCGGTAGAGCTGTAGCCCTGTTATAGATCAGGCAGATCAAACATTTACCTCGTTTTGAATGGAAAGGTTTACAATGGGTAAATAAAAGGTGAAGAGCAATTTGGCCTAGGGTATTGCTGGTGTATAGCTGTATCGGATCAACGCGGAGCAATAAACTGCTGTTTGGGATTTTAGCATCATGAAATAAATCCTTTTGAAATAAAATGCTCCAACGAGCAGGGAAGGATTTAAGTGATCCCGCCGGGATAATAACGTGTTTTTAAGTTCCATTAGGTGAGCAAATTATAAATTTGACGTCAATGTATTTTCAATTAGGACACCCATAAGATTTGATATGTTTTGGCCGATTTTGAAAGAACAGATGTTAGTATAACGAATACTTAATTTGCTAGTGTAAACAAAACTAGGATGAATAAATTAAATAGCTAAAGCATTTTTTAAATTATCTACTACCAATAAATGATTGTTTGGGTACTTAAACTTGTTATTGATTGGAAATCCATGAATGCTTGCGCAGGTTTAAATTTTACGGAAGCTTTCTGTTCTATAAAGGGTATAAACTTAATGAACTTGCCAATTTTGAATTTATCCAATAACAAAGTACTAAACGACCATTACACGTAGAAGGGAGATACTAATACGCCTAATTACTTCCTGTATGATTGGGGAAAAGTCATTTTTTTGCTGGCTCCAATATATATTCCCAAAATTTCTATTAACCAGGGTAGAGGAATCGGAATGAATACTAATCACCAATCAAAAACTTAATGGGCAAAATGGTACAAAGCTTCTTTTTTATCCCCTTTATTGTTGCACCGTTCAGAAATTTCATCGCTCTCACTATTCGCATGGCCTCTTTGTCCAACCTAACGTCAACTCCTTTTTTGATAGCAATTGCCTCCACTTTTCCGTTCTGATCAATAATAAGTTGAACCTGTACTGTACCTTCAGTTTCATCTGCTAGCGCGTCACGGGGATAAACGATTCTTTTGCTAACGAAAATGCTCAAATTCTTTTCTCCCGTAGCCAGTTTTGGCGCGATATAACCTGCACTGTCGTTGTCGGAAAATGAATAACTATTGATCCTTTTGAAATCTAAATAGGTTGCAGTATCGGCCTGGCAAAGATTATCGCTATAGTCGAGTTTAAAATCGTAGTCAAGCGCTTCGCTACTGCCGTACAAATTGGTATATAGCCACTTACCAATGGGTTCCTTATCTCGGTAACTTTCTCGGGAAATCGTTTCCTTATTTTTGAGCCGAACGATTTCAATAGTTGTTTCTCCTTCTGAACCTTTAGTTACCGTTTTTGCATAAAGCGCCCTTCGTTCACTTGTTTTTTTGCCCAAGTAACTGTTTTCATAATAAGTTGTTTCTACACTTTGCGCGAACGATACCGATACCAGGAGGTAGAATACAAAAATGAGAATAATTGAGCGCATAGTTCATGTTTGATTGATTCAAAAGTAAGTTTTTTAAAACAAAACTAAAACCGTTGAAGATGCTGATACTTACAAATTCTGGAGTATGAAGATTTGTTTGCCGAAATCAAAGTTCAATATACCATTAGTCGTGTAAAAAAGCTAAAAGTTCAGATCAGCGAGAAAGTATAACGGAAGTTCTTGTTAAATAACGAACTTATTAAAGATGCCCCAAAAAAGGTGTCTTTTTTTTGAAAACGATAATACCTTCCTATTTGAACATATTTTAAAAAAAATTTTGATTTTGGATAGAGCTAAGGCTAACGTTATGCGTGATTATACAAAACAACAAATTAATCTTTAAGCTAAGTGAATAACGAATTGCTAGATAAATACTTTAGCGGACACTGCTCTGAAGAAGAGCGACAAATTGTAGAAAAATATCTCTTAAGCGAAGACATTCAGGTTCTTGACCAGTTTAGCTAATCAAAATAGGAAAATGTATCTAATGAAATTCCGAACAAAGGCTCAGAAAGGATATTTGCTGGATTTAAAGTATGTTTTCTGATAGATGCATTAATTTAAAGAAATCTAAAGATTTAAATTATGAATGGAAATTTTGAGGGGGCGATCATTTCAAACCCGTTGCATTTTCGATATTAGGACTTTGTCACTACCCAAACAATTTGAGCGGTTCATCTTTTGCTAAGAATTTCAATATCCCTCCTCAGTAAGGATTTATTTACCAATGAGTTTTTATTATCTTGCTCCTCCAAAAAAATCTAAAGTTTCATCTTTAAGGCCATCGTATATTTGTTTTAACTAATGCGGTGAAAACGGAAAATGGATTTGAATTCGAAGTTTATATTTAGTCAGAGAAAAGGGACTTGATGCGCAACATCCTATAACCAAACTAAAGGACTAATGGTGCTCGAAACTGAGCTGTAACTTTCAGGTTGTTACTGGTATTTCTGAAAATCACACTGTGCTTTTTACTTAAATGCCTCGATTATTTATCGATTTGATGAAAACAATTCGTACTTAATTATCTTGTATATTTTTATTTTATTAAGCTTCATACGCGTTATTTTTAACTGTACAGTACTTGTGAATTGCACCAACTGGTTGACATGAATGTTTTAAATTAATAAATAGTTGTATTTATCTTTACAGGTTAATTCGTTCCCTAGATTAATCTTTAACGATTATATTAATTTTTTTGAATTGCGATCATTGCTTTCAGGAAAATAAAATTGCTCAATCTAAAATGCTGGGGATGATAAAAATCATAATAATTATCGTGCTTTTGGTCTCGGTACTGGCCGGTAGCTGTAAGAAAGAAGAGGTTAACAATAATTTCAAGTGTAAGGTAAATGGCGAGGTTTGGCGACCCAGAAATACTAATCTGAAATATGGTCATGAGGCTGAAGCGCATCTAATTGATGAAGGAAAAACGTTCTTTGTTTCTGCTTACCAAGAAGGAACTAGACAGACAATTTCGTTTGCCATATTTTTAGAAGGTGAGGTAGCACTTGGAAATTATAATCTAAACGGGCTTAAAAATACAGCCGATTACGAAGATAAAAGTATAAATCTAAAATTTACTGCCCAATCAGGTTATACTGGTATCTTTCAAATCCTAACGCTGGACAAAGCAACTAAAACAGTAACTGGAAAGTTTTCTTTCAAGGCACTGGAGAACAATACCAAAGCAGTTGTAGATATTTCTGAAGGGGAATTCGACCTGATCTATACGACCTATTAATCTAGTAAATCATTAACAAGGCGTAAGTTAAAGACGCTGGTCATCGACCTGAGGGGAATCCGGGCGGAAATTTAGTTTGGCCGGCGAGGTTTTATAGTCACCTGATCGATTCCCCTAAATATTTCTACAGGCTTCCGGAGGAAATAAAAAAGCAGAAACAGCTGTATGATAATCATAAAATAAGGGTTTGGGTGGATAAAAGTCGAGGTCAGCCTTCGAGTTGATCTCGCCTCACCAATTGACATTTAAGGGTAAGATATATGTACTGATTGACGGTGGTACTTTTTCGGCAGGCAGTTTACTGGCTGCGAATTTAAAAGCCCTGAAAAATATAACATTTGTTGGTGAAGAAACTGGTGGCAGTAAAAATGCATGGACGGCTTTGACACTGAAAAGCCTTAGCCTGCCTGCGAGCCAACTGTTGCTCCGTTATGGTACGCTTCCTGCTTATTTTGGTGACATTACCCGTATTGATGGCAGGGGTGTGATGCCGGATGTTCCGGTTACGTACGTGGTGGATGATTATCTGGCCGGTAAAGATTTGGAATTGGATTGGGTGTTGAAGGATGTGGAGAAGAATATGGACGGGGGATAGGTTTAAGAGTGATTTGCTTTGGGAAGATGATGTGGTGAATGCTGATCTGGATAGGGTATTTGGGGACGATAGGGATAGGTTTAATTTAATGTTTTTACTGGAAGAAGTAGTATAAGATGATTTTTTTTTCTGGGCGTGCCCCTGAAGGGTCGCGTCTTGGCCTGTATCTCCCTGCGGGAGGATGCCGCTGCAACCGCTCACGCGTTTTTTTTGAAGGTTGATGATGGGAGGTGTGCCAGGATGGTATGCAAAAAGGTAATCATATGTTTCACCTTGGTATCCTGAAAAGCATCAAAGTATTTTGCCATGCGGGGGAGCTTGTCCGATTTGGCACTATTAAATACCGGGCTGGCCGGACTTAAATTCCACAACAAATCGTGCGAAACAAAAGCGTAGGGAATAAAATGTTCCACTGCAAAACCAGCTTTGTAAAGTTTCTGGTTGGTATAAATGCAATCGACACCGCCTACCTCTTCAATAACCATATCCCATACTATACGCTGTTTTAACAGACTGTTTCTTTTTGCGGGCTTAATTAACTTGTTTGGATATCGGGTACATTGGGGTTATGTCTTTGCAGGTAAACCTATCTGAAAGCAATATTTATACGTCTTCTTACGGTTAACCGTAAGGAGACTGTCGGCTTAATCTGATCTTTGCATCAGTTAAATAATCAATATTAATCGACAATTGAAAAATGCTTTTCCAATAATCTTTTCTATTTTTAGATTAAAACAGGAACTAAATTATATGGCAATTAATCTGCAAAAAGGACAACGGGAAAATTTAAAGGCCCCAAAATTTACGATCGGGCTGGGCTGGGACATTAATAGTTACGGTGGCAATGACTTTGATCTCGATGCATCTGTATTTATGCTGAGCGAAAACAAAAAGCTGATCAGTGATGAACATTTTATATTCTATAACAACCTAACCTCACCTGATGGAGCACTGGTTCATACAGGTGATAACCTGACAGGTGAAGGCGATGGGGACGATGAGGCGATAAATGTTGATTTATCCATTGTGGGCCCTGCAGTGAGCGAGCTGTGCATCGTTGTAACTATCCATGAAGCGGAAGCGCGCAGGCAGAATTTCGGACAGGTCCGCAATTCATTTGTACGGATTGTAGACCAAGATGGCGTAGAGGTATTAAAGTACGAATTGGAAGAAGATTTCTCAATAGAAACCGCAGTTGAATTTGGAAGGATCTACCGGCGTAACGGGGAGTGGAGGTTTGAAGCTGTCGGCGTTGGAATGAAAGGCGGCCTCCAGGAGTATATTAACAGGTATCAGTAACCTAATGGTACTGAAATGCGACCGTACGGGAAGCTAACAGTCAATATAGATTATCGACAAAGGTTAACATTCGATCTGATTTGGAAATGCAGGTTGAAGTTGGTTATCTTAGTGGCTAGAGCAATGCAGGGTGCGTCTATTTTTCTTGTTATTTCTGCACGCTAAATTAAGGACTCTTATTACTAATATTCATGGATTTATCTATAGTCAACGTGGCCGGTGCAGGCGAACGGATTTCATATTCTCGTGTGGATGATGATGCCGCTTTGGTGGGTAGGTTAGGGGACGAATATCAAAACTTCTTAAATCTGAATGGCCAGCAGGTTCATATTCTGAACCAGTTATGGTATCCCAATAACAATTTCAGTAGTATCCCGTTCTGTAGGTCGCAGATCGTAAAGCTTTTTGTGCTTATCCTGGATGACCTGTCCTATAAATACCAAAAGCAGGGGACGGCCATCGAAGTGGAGTTTAATACAGTGGCAGACCTGATGACTCGGAACCGTATAAAAAATGGCCTTAATGATTATAACTATAAGTATACGTTGTTATCCTCATTGACGGATATACACTACAACATTTTTAAACATGCCGAAAATGCGCTCAGGGTTCACTACGGCCACACCAGGAAAATAAATACGGATTTGAATATCAGCGATGAAGAGGTTTTAGCGGAATACCATACCAGGATCGCCGATAAACTTTCACAGGTACTGCTGGTATGGATACCAAGGGTGGATATGCCCGACAGGAAGACTGAGCGGTTGTTATATGCGCAAAGTCCGGGAAGATGGAGGCCGGCTTTTGAGAAGATCAGCAAAGAGTTTATAAATAATACGGCCAGATATATGGATCTTGTGATGGATCTTGCTGAACTGAACAGTTCCAACCCTTCGCTCGAAATGATCTATTACGAGGCATACAAGGATATTTCTTCGGTGGACACCCAAGCAGCTTTGACGTTATACATCCATTACATCTATGCCGACCTTTTATCCGATACCTTCGATAACCGTCCACTGAACAAAACCAACATAAAACGGCTGTTTAAAACGCAAGAACAACTTCTTGATTTTCAGGTTATCATCGAAAATCTGATTGCCAGCCGGGATATCAGCCAGGCGCTTGCGGCGGTTTCGACATTGCTGATTCCCAAACGGAAGAAGATTTCGCTCAACGCTGAGGCGATCGAGGTGATCAAGCAAAGACATTCCGGGACGGTCGAGCTGTTGAACAAATACCTGCAGGATGAAGAAGAGTCTGCAACTTTAACTCAGGTTGTTTTAGCGGTGGAGATACCGGCGCCTGTTGTATCATCTGCAGGTGGGGCAGGGAATGTTTTTATTGATTCCGTTAATCTATCCTCCCTTCAATGTGATGTCCTCATTCATTTTAGCAGAAACAATTTTGCCGTCCCGCAATCAGCGATCGAGGAGATGGCAAGGAAAAGGGGCGCTTTTAAAAACCAGCTTATAGATAGTATCAATGAAGCCTGTTTTGAGGCTATCGATGATGTACTGATTGAGGAAGAAGAGGATAATTATGTGATTTACGAACAATATTATCAAAATATTTTAGCAAAATGATAGAGAATTTAAAACCCAAAGAGGCTACCGCGATCATCAATTCGCTAATCGGCGGAGTAGTACCAAAGATCGGGATACAGCATATTACTGTGGGAAGGTCAGAAGAAATCAATGCCGTGGTCGCGGCCCTTGAAGATGTGAAAAATGGGCATAGCATGGTCAAGTTCTGGATTGGGGATTTCGGTTCTGGTAAGTCTTTTATCCTGCACTTGCTCAATACGGTTGCCTTAAAACAGAAATTCGTGGTTGCCAAAGCCGACTTTACCCCGGACAACAGGTTGTATGCAAATGACGGGAAAGGACTTGCACTATATTCCGCCATTATGGATAATATTTCGATCCAGACTAAACCAGAGGGTGGAGCTTTGCCGACTTTGCTCGAGAAATGGATTGAACAGGTATTGACCAAAACTGCTGAAGAAAACCAGCTTGCTTTCCATGCGATGCGGGATGAGGCTAATCTTCCGTTGGTGCAGAATGCGATCATGAAAACGATCAATGATCTTTCGGACAGCGGTGGATTTGATTTTGGAACAGTGGTGCTGAGATATTATCAGGCCTACATCTCTGGAGATGATATGCTCAGAAGGAGTGCGCTGAAATGGTTAAAGGGTGAATATACAACAAGGACCGAGGCAAGGCAGGATCTGGGCGTGCGAGAGATCATCAGTGATCTGAACTATTATGACATGCTTAAGAATTTTACCAAGCTGTTCGTAAGTATGGGTTATAGCGGCTTTATGATCAATCTTGATGAGGCAATCAATCTGTACAAGATCTCAACTGCGGCCATGCGGGAAAAGAACTATGAGAAGATCCTGAGTATTTATAATGACTGTTTTCAGGGAAAGGTGTCCAACCTGTTTTTTAATTTTGCGGGTACCTCTGAATTTCTCCAAAATGAACGCAGGGGGCTGTTCAGCTACAATGCGCTAAAGACAAGGCTCGAGACCAATAAGTTCGAGACTGCCGGGATCAGAGATTTTGCCCAACCGGTAATCAGGTTACTGCCACTGGATAACAATGAGATTTTCGTACTGCTTAAAAAACTCAAGCTGGTCTTTGATTTCAACTATAAAACAGAAATCAATATCAATGATGACGACATCCTCAGTTTCATGGAAGAAATGTTCAATAAACCGGGGGCTGACGAATTTTTGACACCAAGGGAGGTGATACGTGATTTCCTAAATATCCTGAACATACTGCGTCAAAACCCGGAGCTAGATAAAAACCGGCTGTTTTCGCAAGTACAGATTTCCGATGAAAGGCCTGATGATCTTATTTTAGACGGAATCGAGGAACTGTGACAGCATTTGAATTATTATCGCCCGCGGTAAGAAAGTTTGTAAGAGATAAACGCTGGGAGAGTTTCCGCGATATCCAGTCGGCTGCGATCAAAAGGATTATGGGCAGTGACGACCATTATATTTTAGCTTCGAGGACCGCTTCAGGTAAAACCGAAGCGGCTTTTCTTCCGATTTTATCCAAGGTTGATTTCAATCAGCGCGGGGTGGCAGTGCTTTATATTTCCCCGCTGATCGCACTGATCAACGATCAGTTCATGCGGGTGGAAGACCTGTGCAGTGATATGGAGATTGCGGTAACCAAATGGCATGGGGAGGCAAACAGAACGCTGAAAAATAAATTACTCAAGGAACCAAGGGGCGTAGTACTCATCACACCTGAGTCGCTGGAGGCGATGTTTATCAATAAACCTTATGACCTCAAGAGCCTTTTTTCCAATTTAAAATATGTGGTGATTGATGAAATCCATTCTTTCATCGGCTCTGACAGGGGTATTCATTTAAAGTCGCTGCTCTCCAGGTTGCAGGGCGTCAACTTTGGTGGCTTTTCGATAGTGGGTTTATCCGCGACTTTGGGGGACTTCTCGGAGGCTAAAAAGTTTACGGGTAAACCTGAAAAGACAGTGGTGTTAAAGGATCCGGCCTCGAAAGACCTTGATGCTGTTTTTAAGTATTTTGAACAGACAGGATCCAGTTTGCCGCTGGATTTGTTAAAGGATCTTTACCGGGAAACCAGAGATTCCAAGACATTGGTTTTTCCAAACAGCAGGGGTAAGGCGGAAGAGGTTGCGGTAAGTTTGATGAAAATTGCCGAGCGGGTAGCTGGCCACCGCAATTATTTTTCGCATCATTCTTCTGTCGATAAGCAGGTAAGGGAATATGTGGAGGAATTTGCAAAAAGCAAGATAAGAAGGAATTTTACGATCGCCTGTACTTCAACGCTCGAGTTAGGGATTGATATTGGTTCGGTGGACCAAGTGGTGCAGCTGGATGCGGCGCATAGTATCGCCTCGCTCATCCAGCGCGTGGGAAGGAGCGGACGTAGGGAGGGGGCTAAAAGCAAACTGCTGTTATATGCCACTAGTTCATGGAGTCTTTTACAGTCTCTTGCTGGTTGGCTATTGTATCTGGAGGGGTTTATTGAGCCTCCGGAAATTATTGACTATCCTTATGATATCCTGTTGCACCAGGCGCTTTCGGTAGCAAAGGAGCGTTTGGGGATCACAAAAAAGGAGCTGATAAGGGAACTGAAGCACAATTATGCCTTTGGCCTGATCGAAGAGGAGGATATCTGTGAAGTTGTAGAGCACCTGATTGCCATTGATTTTTTAGAAGAGCTGGGAGGGGAACTGATTATCGGGGTTGAGGGGGAAAAGATTGTCAACGGGCGAGATTTTTATACGGTCTTTAATGCGCAAAGGTATTATAAGGTAGTGAGTTCTGGTACTGGGATCGGCCAGATTCCTCTAACGGCGCAGGTGAGGGAGAGTGAAAATATCCTGCTTGCGGCGAAGATCTGGAAGATCAGGTTTGTGGACCATGACGCTAAAAAGATTGAGGTGGTGCAGACAAATGATGGGAGGAAGCCGCTGTTTTTTGGTGAGGGCGGGGATGTTCATCCGCGGATCCGTGAAAAGATGATGGAGATCCTTTTTAATGAGGAACATTTTCCGATGCTCGATGAAAATAGTGCCAGGGAGATTGATAAATTACGCATGGAGTTTCATGTGTTTCCGCTAACCGACCTTCATGTGCAGCGGCCCATGCTTATAGGGGCAAAGGAACTTGCGCTTTATTCGTTCACGGGGTCACGGATCAACAGGACGCTTTCTTTTCTTTGGGGTTTGAGTGGGGTAGAGGTCCGTCTGGATGATGAGCAGAGCTGCTTCGGTGTGGAGGCTGCTATAAGGGATGTTGGGGATTTTAGTAAACTGCTTGTCCCATCTTTGGATGATCTTGATTTTCATCTTGAGAATTTCATGTATGCGCATCCGGATATATTGTCTGGCTCTAAATGGGCGGCTTATCTTCCTGTTAAGTTCCGGTTGAGGTTGTTGAAGCAAAGATATTTTGATTTTGAGGGGACCGGGCGGTTTAGTGAGGTTAAGTGGGTGGGTAATAAGCAATAATGGCTGTTCTTAAAATTCCCATGTTCTTTTTAAAATTCCAAAATATACTCCCCGCATGATATTTCTTATAAAGAAATCCTGGATGTATCCTATAGTATTCTTGTAAGTTGATGGCGGTGATGTGACCATGTGATCGACAAACGATTTAATAATAAGATATCCAGCAAATAAACCCAAAAATATCACTATCCCTAAAAAATATCTATTTCGCTTTCGTGTGAATGTAAAATTCAACAATGCAACAATACTGTAAAATAACGTGATATTTAAACTATAATAGGCTATATAAACGACTGGACTTTCGATTTTTTTAAATGTGTGATATACTAAAAACAACTCATATGAGATGAACATTGTCTAGCATATAAAATGATATAAGAATAATTTCTTACTTGACGATATAAAACCTAACGGTTTCAAATCTCCTCCCATAAATACAGAATTTAGTTTCATCTTGGCTATATCTGTAAAAGAATTGTTTTCCAGTTTTACTGGTGATAATTTACCTTAAAATAAACAATAATTGATATGAAAATTAAAAAACTTCCTCCAATGAAGGTAACGGTTTTAAATAGCCATTTTATCTCAGCTAGTGCAGTAGAGTCAAATAACACAGATACGACAACTGTCGCAACTACCTTGACAAGCACGCACGTTTACAGAAACTAGCATTAGTTTTTGATAATGCACCAGGCAGATTCTTGCAATGCTAAAGAACGAACTAAAAAATATAGAAGAAATATTAATTGAGCAAATCTATTCCGACAGCAATACAACTGCCCAAACTGATCTTAAAATTCGGTTTGGGCAAATTTACAAAGCATGGGAAGAGGTATTATTTTCCCATATGCCGGAGAGCAGCCTGGTGCGTTATTTTCATTATCATCTCGATGTGATATCGAATATCTCTGATCAGGTATCTCATTTCCCAAATCCGGGACCATATTTCAGTCTTCAAAAAGAATTTTTAGCGCTGATCGATCATCTTCAAAAATACTATTGTAAATATTTCAATGAGGATGCCATTGCGCCGCTGTGGTATCATAAACGTTTGGTTTCTCAACTTGCCGAAAATATTTGTGCCATTCAAGAACGTCTGCAATCAGGTGGCACTGATCCTGCGTTATTAGCCAGTCTTTCCAAATGGTTTGGCCTGATGTCTGATCATATCGGAAAGGTGTGGTATAGCTTTCGTTCATTACATTACTTTGAGTATATCATTAATCAGCTATCAGAAATTGTTGGTCTATCGACAGAGGCGGATACTCCGCTGGTTTCGTTATTGGTAAGTTTGAATTTCAATCACCTTTCTTTTTTGGTTTACCTTCAGTGTTTCTTTTTAGCGGTACCTCTCGCGCATCATTTTGGTTTACTTTACATTATGAGTAAAGCCAAAATCGAAGAGGATAGCGAGCATATTAAAGAAGTTTTGAAGTTGGTCGGTGCGCGGATTCGGTCCCTTCGAGAGGCGAAAGGGGAAAGGTGCTAATACAGGTAGGGTTAATGCAAAATACAGCAACATTGCCCTAATACTGTTTACTGCACTCATTTCACTTTGTATGGGTGCTTCTTTCGAGGTTGGGTGGTTGATGGCTGACATCTTTACCCCGGTATCCATTCTTTTGATGGGGCTGGTCATATTCAGCAAACCTTTGAAGAATGCAAAATTCTTCGCGATTTCGATAATGCTTGTTCTTGCTCTGCCCATGCATAATTCTAACTTTTATATATGCCTTACCCTGCTACTTATAATCGGTTTCCTGTACTTTTTAACAAATCTTAGACCTGTATTTAAACGTGCCGGAATAGCCCCGAAGAGAATTTTTATTGCTTTAACCTTAATTTTAGCAAGTAACATTGCGCTTTCTACCATCCACTATCTTTATGGAGGAGAATTTAAATCAAGCCGTGGAGGGATTATTTTTCTGATGGGCAATGTTGTTGAAATGGGTATTATAGATCAGTACCTAAACGAGCAATGTTCTGTAAAAAACTATCAGCTATGCAAATACAAGGATTCTATTCCTAACAATTTTCTCTGGGATGCAAGAAGCCCGATGCGCAAAACCGGGGGTTGGAGAGGCAGCGAAAAAGAATATAAAGCGATTTTGAAGGATATTCTAACCACACCACGCTATCTGAAACCTTTTATCTCCAGTTCCATAATATTGACATTGAAACAATTTGCAGTCTTTGAAACTGGAGAGGCTTCCAAGCCTTGGAGGAGGGTAAATATGGCCGTTAGAGATTATTATTATAACGATTTCCGAAACTTTGTAAGTTCAGACCAAAGCTTGGAAAAACTCGATTTTTCGATCATAAATTTTATACAGAATATCATTTTTGGAATCTGCATATTATTATACCTGATAGGATTTGGCTCAAAGGAAATAGAACTTAAAATCAAAGGCTTGGCACTATTCTTAATCATTGCTGCCCTGATCAATGCCTGGGTGTGTGGCACTTTTTCCGGTGTTTTCCCAAGATATCAAAGTCGTGTCGTCTGGCTGTTGCCACTACCCATATTTTTACATCTCCTCAAGTTAAGAAGCAACAAAATCTTTCACAAAATCTAAAACCTCTAACCCTAAACGCTTTGGAATTTACAATATTAATGCCTTGTCTAAATGAGGAGGCAACTCTCGCACGATGTATTTTGAAAGCAGCAGCTTCAATCGAAAAGCTTCAACTGTCAGCTGAAATACTTATTGCCGATAATGGCAGCACTGATCAATCCATTACCATTGCCGAAAGCTTAGGTGCAAGGGTGATTAATGTAGAAGAAAAAGGTTATGGTAATGCACTTTATGCAGGAATTAAAAGTTCCAGGTCAAAATACATTATTATGGCTGATTCAGATGATAGCTACGATTTTAGTAATCTGGATCCATTTATTAAAAAACTAAGGGATGGTTACGATCTTGTAATTGGGAATAGGTTCGATGGTGGTATCGAAGAAAAAGCAATGCCTTTTTTACATCGGTATTTAGGTAATCCCGTTCTTTCATTTTTGGGCCGGTTATTTTTCAAAATTCCTATTCGGGACTTTCATTGTGGGCTTCGCGGATTCAACAGGGTATCTATCCTGGAGCTGGATCTTTGCACTCCCGGGATGGAGTTCGCCTCTGAAATGATCGTCAAATCAGCATTGAACGATTATAAAGTTACAGAAGTTCCAACTAAATTGTACAAAGATGGAAGATCCAGAAGACCTCATCTAAATACTTGGCGGGATGGATGGAGGCATCTATATTTTTTACTCATGCACAGTCCAAAATGGCTTTTCCTGTACCCTGGTTTGCTGTTTTTTATGATAGGATTGATTTCGTATGGTGCAAGCCTCATTGGTGAATTACATATAGGAAATACAACTCTACGTCTCAATTCGTTTGTTTACCTGTCATTTCTGATCATCGTAGGATTTCAGTCCATTCTGTTCTATTTCTTCTCGTTACTACGCAAACATTTCGATGGCAATAATGATGACATCCTTACTGAGATATATCATATCATTATTAATAGATTATATATCTATGTATTATTAGGGGTTATGATCTTCCTGGGAGGGGTTTATATTTTGGTAAATACCGGAACATTTCCAGGCACGGTACCTAAGACCATAAATACAATACAATTACTCAAAACATTGTTGTCATCCATAATCTGCACAAGTTTTGGCATACAAATCATTTTTAACAGCTTTTTTCTTGGTATGATCAGCAAGCGGTAATATTAGATTTAACTAACAAAGCTATCTAGCCATCTTAGAAAACAATAAATATTATTATGAAAAGGCAAAAAAATATAGGCTTTCTGATGAAAGCCATCTATCTCCTTGGCATTTTCATCGTGGTGGTGGTACTTCGCATCTTTTGTCTGGAGTTTTATAAGATTAAGTCCGTAAGTATGGAAGACACGTTAATTGAGAATGACATGGTGATTATAGATAAAATGACCTTTGGAGCAAAACTTCCGGAGAAAGTATCTGATGTACCATTTGCGGACATGTTTGCTTATTTATTGGGATTGAAAACGTGGGCAGATGATTTTCGGGGCAATTATCGGAGGATATCTGGATTGGGTAACCTTAAGCATAACGATATATTGGTGATGAACGGCGTTAGAGACAACAATTACATCGTTAAAAGATGTGTTGGACTGCCTGGTGATACACTAAAAATCTTAAAAGATATTTTATATATAGGAAATAACAAGTTGCTGGAGCCAAATGGAATTAAAAAACGATACACCATTTATGGCAAGCCAAATAGTTATCTCATAAAGACCTTAACGGAGGTGTGTCGCGATAAATGTGATCTATGGACTGATAGCAACAGCTTGCATATTTTGTTAACCGATGCAAACTTTCATCAGTTATCTCATTTCAATATCCCAGCAATAGAGAGGGGTACAGATAAAGATTCTAAACAAAAAATATTTGGTCATGAACAATTTAGGTTTACAAAAGAGAATTTCGGTCCAATAATTATACCGGCGAAAGGCACAACTGTGATGTTAAATCTTAAAAATTTACCACTGTATAAAGACATCATCACCCGATATGAAGGAAATAATGTTAAGGTTCTTGGAGATAAAGTATTAATCAATAATTATGTTGTCCAGAGCTACACCTTTAAATTAAATTATTATTTCGTGATGGGCGATAATAGAGATAGATCCATTGATTCAAGGTTTTGGGGGGTTGTACCGGAGAAATTGATAGTGGGAAAAGTAGCTTACATCGTCTAGCAACTCTAATTATTAACACGCTTTACCATAATTAACTATATTTTTTAACCTAAAAATCATTAAAAAAAAATGAAAAAACAATTGTTTGGCGCTTTGGCGCTATCTGTCGGTGCTGCTGCACTGTTCATCAATGCTACGACTGTCTCCTCAAAGGAAGCTTCAGCATTGAAATTTAACACCGCTATTGTCGCTTTTGCAACAAACGACAGTGCAGGTGATTCTGGCGGTGGAGAAAATGGTGGAGCTAGTGGCGAAAATAATTCAGGTAATGGCTGGGGTTATTCTGAAAATGATGTGCAGTGTAAATCCCCGGATTATGATGCTACTGTTTCAAAAAGTACAAATACTGGGTCTGGTGCAGCAGTTTACGTTGAGGCAGGTGGACCTATTGGCACAACTGGTATAACTGCAGGGGTTTCCGGCAATTATTATACCGGGGCCGGCTCTTCTACTATTGTAACCCATAAATCTCCAACAACTAAAACGGTTTGTGTAAAGGCGTCTTGGTATAACCACTGTTCGCCTCATAGTTGCAGATACATTCCATAAACTACAAATTTAATTAGTCATTCGATTTGGCCTTAGCTTTAAGCTAAGGCCTTTTTAAACATTGCAATATGAATCAAAAGTTTAAACTTATCTTTTTATTTATCATCTTTGCCATTCTAAATTCATGCAAAAATAGGAAGGGATTTTCTGATACAACCTTAAAGTCTGATGCATCTATTATAGCATTCGACCCTCAGAAGGAATCGAATGATACATTAAAATTAATTGATGTCACTTTTTTAAAATTAAAAGGTCCCCGTGTTGGTAATGGTGAAATTATATGTAGTGACAAAAATGTATATTTAATCAGAAAGACTGATTTTTATGTTTATGACCATTCCGGCAATTTTTTAAAGCACATCGATTTAAAATTAATCATAAGTGATAAAATAGAAGAAATTACCCAGGCTAAATACAATTTCTTCAATAAAACTTTGGAATTACTTGTAGACGCTCATTCGATTGAAACATTCAGCTCTTCAGGTAATTTATTAAGTTCAAAGGACTTGGTCTGTCAGGTTTATAATTTTCAACCGCTACAAGATTCTTATTTACTGCATAATGGATTTATTTTATGTGGAGATCATGAATTGAGGCAGGGTTTCTCGAATAGATTAAGCTTAGTAAATTATAAAAACCCGAACAATGTTGCAAAAGATTTTTTACCTTTCGGTTTTGATGGTCTTAAATATCCGAAGGCTACTATTGGTGTTAATAATTTCTTCGTCTCGAATAGCAAATGTGATTCCAGCTTAATGTTCGAATCATTTTGTGATACTATTTATAGTGTACGTCAAGATCTGATCAAACCGTGCTATCTCATTCGGTTCAAAGGAGAAGAAGGTAAGGTATCAAAAATATTGATGGATAAAGGCATCGTTCAAAAATCAAGGGAAATTTCTAAACAGCGGTTAACATCAGTCAACGATCTTTTAGTGAATTCAAAGTTTGTTTATATTTCATTCCATTACTTTTCAAAGAAGTTTAAGATTCTACTTACAGGGTATGCACTTTATAACAAATTAAATAAGAAAATAATTGTTCACGGTGACGGAGATTATATTCCAGTTGATATCAATAATGTCAGGATCAATTTCAATTCAACAGCAATTCCGCAATTTATGGATACCGATGGAAAATTAGGGAGCTACATCAACCCTTCTGATTTCCGCCATGAACTAAGTTATGAAACAGCAGTCCATAACGGTAAAGGCCCCTATCATGAACTTGCTAAAAAATTTAATTTAGAACAAGCCCTCCGTGATGATAACCCTATTGCTATTTTATACAATATTAAATAATATGCTTTTGAAAATCAGAATACCCCTCCTAATAATATATTCTTTTACTATTATTGGGTGTGGTCAACATAAAAGTCAGGATTTTGACTTGAATAATGAGGTAATAAAGGACGCCGTAGATAACATAAACAAGAAATTGGAAGAGCGTGACGATTTATTATTCACTACCTACCTTGACGAGGGCAAAAAAATCATAAATCCTAGCAAATCACAACATAGGTTTACTTTAGTATTTAAAGGTTCTATTACAAACTGTGAAACCTGTGTTGATCAAGTAATTTATCAATTGGCAAATGAAGCATGGTCAAAAAAAATTAATTTACAGGTATGGTTGGACAACCCGGATATTGAACAAACCGCCTTATCAAGGCCTTGGTATAAAGTGAAGAATAAATTAACCATTAAAACAATCAGTAGGAATATGTTGTCAAATTTGGAATGTGATAAGATTAACAAACCTTATTTCTTTTTATTAGACACAACATACAACACCGTCTCGTCTATTTATTTCCCAGAACTAAAGGGGCAGGAAAAAACGAAAAAGTACCTGGATATAATTCTCCAGAAACTCAACGACCAGAAAAATTGAAATTGATTTATTTCCCGCCGAAAAATACGATCTAAAATGCGCAGAATCACCCTAATATCAGTTATCCTGATTTATTGCACGAACGTTTGCCAAGTTAGTGCCCAACAAATAATTAATTATACAACAATAAGAATTGATCCCTCAATAACGTCGGGTGATATACTGGCAGATGAAGTTTTTGACTCGGTTGATTATATACCCTTGGAAACCAATAAGAAAAGCATATTTGGTGCTATTCAACAATTGGTAGTCACTTCTGACCGCTTTATACTAGCTGACCAGGAAACCAATAACATTTTCATATTTTTGAAAACTGGAAAATTCGTAGCCAAGATTATTCGATTGCCAATTGAACGCAAGATATTTTGGGTCGATCAGCAAAATAGGGAGATAGTGTTTATCATTGGCAATGATGAATACCAATATTTCAGTTATGAAGGAAAAAAACTTCGTCAAAAGAGACTTAGCAAATTGGGTTTTACAGAAAACTTAACATTTTTCTCCGATAGTGTTATTGCCTATTCTGCTTACATCGTTAATGATAAGTTATTTAAAGACACGGTAAACCACGAAATATTTCTTGTAAAAAACAATAAGGTATTTGCGGAGTTTTTGCCTTATAACATGAAAAATGAAGCATTAACGCTTAACAATTTACCAAATCGAGAGCAGGGGCCATTTTTCACAAGCGGAAATTTAAACTGGGTTTATTTTGCCAGGCCATACGACTATACAGTATACGAACTAACGCCTTCGAGTTTAATAGAAAAGTATAACTTCGTTTTTCCCAACGTAAACTCATTTAATCGAAAGGATTTTTATGATCCGGTCTTTAAGATAGACGCGCGAAAATACTTTCGAGCCCATCCTCAACTAGTTTCAAGAATATCACATATTTACAAACTAGGAGAGGTCCTGTCTTTTAACTTGAATTCAGTTAGTAAATCATTCGGACCTTTTCTATATAATATTCAAACCCAGACACTGTGTCCTTTTCAGAATATCATACCAGGTGAAAAAAGCTTCAACTTGCCTGTAAATGATGGCAAAGAGCTTAAAGGATCACCTGACGAAGGTATAATATGTTGTGATGGCGAATATTTTTATACTGCTATATCATCCGTTAGCTTTCTAAGTCAAGAAGACGCCAATAAGAAAAATATGCTAACGCCTGATTATCCACAAGCATTAGTGCAATATCTAAAAAAAGCAAATAAAACGGACAACCCGATAATTGTTCAGATCAGGCCAAAAGGTAGTTTTTGAGTTATATGAAAGCGATATTTCCGATCTTTGTAATTGTAATGATATCTTTCCTAAAATCATATGGACAGGAAGTTGCACAGCCTTCTACGGGTATTGTCTTCGGGGTTTTGAAGGATTCAACACAAAAAATGCCATTGCGTTCAGCAACAGTCTCGATATACAAATCTTTGGACACGATGCTGGTTGCTTATCAGCTTTCAGGGAATTTGGGCAATTTTAAGTTTAGTAAAATACCGACAGGTACAAATCTGCAGCTCATAGTTAGTTTTATTGGTTACAGGACTTACAAAAAACAATTTTCAATCCCTATCGGAAGCAGTTCATACGATTTTAAAGAAATATTGATGGATGCTGAAGCTGTTGAACTTAACACAGTCGAAATTAGGCGATATAGGCCACCTGTAGAGATGCGGGGGGATACGTTGGAGTTTAATGCAGATGCTTTCAAAACAGCCAAGAATGCAGTAGTTGAAGACTTGCTAAAGAAAATGCCCGGCGTAATTGTATGGGGGGATGGTCTTATTACCGTTAATGGCAAAACTGTTAAAAAAGTTTTGGTGGAAGGTAAGCCATTCTTTGGTGGTGACACTAAGGTTGCCATCCAGAACCTGCCTAAAGAGGCTGTTGATAAGGTCCAGTTATATAAATCCTCAAATGATTGGAATGCTAAGCTCGATTCATCTCTCAATATGAATATTAAACTGAAGAAGGGATGGAAATCAGGGATATTTGGGAAAATTTCTCAAGGATATGGTACAGATAACCGATACAATTCCCAAATTTCATTAAATACTTTCTCCCCTAGAACTCAGTTTGCCGCAGGTTTCGCTTCCAACAACAACAATGTTTTGGTTAATAATATTGGTGAAGTTATCAAAAATTCATCTTTTAAAGGCACTGGTGTAGACCTGGACTTGCAACCTGATTTCTTCACAGAAGGATTGAACCGGTCTACATCGGGAGGTTTTAGTCTATCGCATGATTTTACAGAAGCGGTTTTTGATAAGAGAGCGAACAAACTTGAAAGTGATTATTTTCTTTCCAACCGCACTACCGATGCCATCAGGAATACGCTTTCCACTATAAACATCAAGGCTGACAGTAATTTGTATCAAAAATCTGATGAAAAAAGAACTGGCTCTATTCTTAAGCATAATTTCAATAATGTATACAATTTCGAAAATGAATCTACAAAGTTCAGGATCATACCTGAAATTCAAATTTCAAGATCTAAAAATACATCTGATTTTAATACTGCGTCATTGAATGACGGCGGTGTCATGCAAAGCTCTTCGTCAAAATACGTTGATGATGATTTATCCGCTCAAAAGTATTCTGTCAACATTTTCTATAGGAATAAAACGCATGGCTTTTCTTTAGCTTCCTCATCTAGTCTAGACAACCGAAGCAATTTGAGGCTTGATAGATCTAGTTTTCAATCATTTAGTTCGATAGAACGGCCTACCCGACTTGAGAGATATTATGATCAGAATATCAAACATTCAGCCAATTCCTTACTATTAAAACTTGAAAGGTTAGATAGCTATTTGGGCTTGGATAAAATTGCAAGAATGAGTTTTGAAAACAGTATTTCTTTTGGGTCTGATAAAACCGACAATCGCGTTGATGATTTAAAAGATAATATTAAATCAAAAGTCAACAATACCTATCTTACCAATGTGAATACTTTTAGGACTATTGATGATAAGCCTACGATAAAGGTCGAGAAAGTGATCGAGAAGAGCCTTTTGAATAGATTCAGCAGCCAGTTGTACATGGGGTTAGATCTGATGGGGCAGGTGTATAGTCAATCAAGTAGGTCCCAAAAAGATTATCAACAGTTTGACGATACATATTTGAGTTTTCTACCAGCTGCAACATTGCGATACAATTATTACAGCGACCTAACAAGGTACAAATCATCGTATGAAATAAATTATAATTCCTCAAGATCGTACCCAACCATAGATCAGATAGCACCACTTGTAGACAGCGCTAATTTTTATTTCAGACAAATTGGGAATGGTTCTCTGATCCCATCCTACAGGAAAGATTTATCTCTATCATATAGGCTGGAAGATTACAACAAGAAAAATTCCACTGATAGCTATCAACTACGGATCAAGCTCAGTTCTATAAATAATGCGATTACCAATAGCGTTGTTTATGATAGTCTTGGAAGAGGTACTGGAAAATTCATCAACATAAATGGAACAAAATATATTTCATTATATGGTGAATTTAGGAAAGCTTTTAAATTAAGGGGCAATCTACTTCAATTTATTTTGAAGCCCTCAATAGATCAATCTATCCAACCAACTTTCATCAATGGTTTGTACAACAGAACAAATTTATTAGAGACTAGCAATAATTTGACAGTATCTTATCTCCTTAAAGACATCTTACAGGTTGAACTCAGCCAACAATACATGAGCAATAGAATTAAGGAGGCCAATGGTAATATAGCCTTTAAAAGTTCGTTGATTGGTACCCGATTTTGTGCCAGTCTGAATTTCACCAAAAGTTTAAATCTAAACACAAATATCACATATAACATAAATTCTGTACCCTATAGCAAATCGTATTCTTTTACGTTGTGGAATACTAATCTTACTTATCGATTTTTAAAAGGGAACCAGGCAGAGTTAAAAATTGCCGCGTTAGATATTCTCCATCAAAACAAGGGCGTTATAAACTATACGGCAGTTAATACTTTGACAACCGGATTCACAAATGTTATGCAGCAATATTTTATGGTGACATTAGCTTATTATCCTCGTATTTTCGGGAAAGGGAAATAGGGGAAACAAGATTGATTTTAGAGGATGATTTGTTGTGCGCAAAACGTCTTTTGGGAGTGCTTACGGGTATTTTTTTAATCTTGTATAAAGAAATAACATCAAGGTTAAAGCGCTGAATCTTGAGATTTAGACGTTTTAAACCCTCGTTTCTTTAATTGGTTTCATGGGTATTTAGAATAAATTGTTAGATATCTCGGCTATAACCACTCTTGGATTTTCCAGTTTTATAACCTAGTTTTATTGTATTTTTGTTCGAACATATTTGGACCAAATGTTAATTGTAGCTACTGATGTATAGCTGATTTTTTACCAATCTGATATTTAACACGTCTGTTTTGCGTCGAGAGGTTGATGAGCTAACTACAGCTTAACGGTTTCTATCAGAATGCCTTTTTTGAGAGTTGCAGTGTTTGCAAAGCTTTCACGGTAAATATAGCTAGTTGGGCCATTTGACAACCCACAAAGAAGCCCTTCAAAAATGAGTAGCAAAAATAAATGGGGGCAGATTGATAAACATAGGTCAAGTGCCGTAAAAAATTATAAACTCGTTGTAATGTTTAATACTCTTCCGAAACCGGAAAAAGTGATAATTCTTTGAAATAATACATCCTTAACTTCTTTATTAACAGATCCACGAATGCCTCTGCAGAATCTTTCAATGCAAAGATCAAAGCTTTTAGGGCAACTTCAAGAGGCGTCAGGGATATTAAATTCTTCTTATTTAGATTATCGAAAATATATGCCTAAAAAATCCCCCAACTTTTCCGCTTGATCCGAATTCATGCGATTTTTGGCAAATCCCTAAAAGCAAAAACCCTGCTAATCATGCGATTGCAGGGTTTTATACGTTTTGATAGTCTTTGGTGTGATCCCGCTGGGATTTGCACCTAGTGCTAAAATCAGCGATTAAATAGTATTTATGGCTGTTTTGTAATTCTACTCATTGAATTACTCACTATTTTTTTAATACGTTTTAGCTGCAATTGCTATATGTAAATATAATCATTTTCTTTAACAGTTAAAAAGGAATTAATTTACTAATCATTGTGCCATTCCGCACCGGCAGTAGGTACCGAATTGGATTTAGTTCTAATTTTAATTCTAAATCCAATGTAGGTAATTGTCTTGTGCCTTTAGCTTCGAGGGGAAAGTTTCATTTATATAGGAAAAATCATGCCTGCGCCATGTTCAAGTTACCTAAGGATATTTTGAAAAACGTCATACAAGACTTTTCCAAGAATACCTAAAGTAATGGACAACACGGCAGCCTGATGCGCTGCAGACCGGTCCCATTTACTCTTATATTCAATCATTGGGTATACCCATCTGAAATAATGGAATAAGACTCTCAACAGGAATAAGCTTAAGAAGAAAAAATACGTCATTGCCAGGTTATTCAGAAATGAGCTTTCCTGAGAAGCCACAAAGGGCGACTGCTGGTACTTATTGCAGACATAAAAACCTAATGGAAGTCCAACCAGCCAAACCAAAATGTCATACACACTTCCTCGATGAATTTTTGGGGCCTTAGATGGTCGGTCTTTTACAAATGCATCAATTTCGTGGAATACCCCATTTACCCACATGCTATCGTCTCCTTGAACAATAAATTCTGAATCGTTTGGTGTTCGGTCGCTTGGTTGAAAGGAAAAATCAAAGACTTTAGGTTTTGAAAAATCGATGTATAATTGAAAATGATTACTCGGGTAATAGTTGAAATTGGCTCGGTAAACAACATCACTGTTCACGTAAATGGTTTTTACGCTGTCTGGAAAAGAAACGGAACCGTATACATCTTCAATAGTTCCGAATAACTCCTCGCTTTTGAAGCCAACAACGGTAATTTTTAACATCGAACATATCTCCACATTATGTTTCACCTGTTCTAAATTTTCAACTTTTTTTTCTTCAAACCGCTTATACTCAATTTCGCTGGCAGTTTTGGCTCGCTGTTGCAAAATATCCAAAAGCTTTCTCAAGTCATCTTTATCAAGACTTAATGCCCCTATCTTCTTAGATAATTTATTCCTTACAACATCGTTTTGCATATTGAATTCCCATTTAAGCTAAATTTAATTTTTGCGCTTGCTATGCTAAGTTAGCAATTAAGGGTAACATTTTGTGAATGATGATGCGATGTCTCATCCAAAAGGATTCAAAAACCAGGCACCTAATTTTTGCCAAAAGTTGGGTGCCTTTACGGTTTTGTCAAAGTCTTCTAGAAAACCTAGTTCTTCTGGGTATTTGTTAAATTTTTTGATAATGTTTTGGATGGCTTTTTTTGCTTTATAATCAAAAGCTGGTATTTAATATTTTTAATAATTGATTTTAAAACCTTATCGGCATCTGCTGTATTAGCGAAAAACGTTGTTGATAAAATGTATGTGTTACTATTCAACTGCCACATAAAGATTCACTAATTTAGACTTTCATTAATTCCATAAATAAGCTGGTATGAAAAGTATAATATTTAGTGAAGCTGAATTAAGCTGGCTGGTAGATCTTTTGAAAGAGCGGCTTGTGTTTTTTAGCTCTGGAAACATTAAGAACAAGAAGAGGCATAAGCATACCTTAATGGCTTTGGAAATTGTGGGCAAGGGATCGGCAGATCTAAATCTTGAACTAAGAAAAGTGATCTACAGTTGCATTAATGGTAAACTTTCAAGGTTATTCGAGCAGATTAATGTCGCTACTCCAAATCCTGATGCTACAGATTCAGGTTTGAACGATTCATATACGACGATTGATATGGGGCTGGACGTGTTGACTAAACTGGGCTACCAGCGTTTGAAATACCACCAAAAGTATGATTTCAGTAGACGCTACCGCGACCTTATTCCAGCTTAAGCATTTAAAAAATAACGAACATAAACTACAAGATATGGATGATCAAAATGTGACGTATGAATGCAATCAGGAATTGCAGCTGATTTTAGAAAAGCAGGGTTTTATAGAAACCACTTCTGAAAGGGACAGAATCAAAGGGAAAAAGGAATTCAGGATTTCAAAGACCTCTAAATCAAAAATCCTCTTTGACTACATCAACTTTGTTTTTTATGAAGGAAGATTGGGCAGAACGGCGTTCGGAACTTCGCATGTTACCGCGGACGAACTTAAACTGTTCTTCTGGTATTTGAAAAGTAGTGCCGCAGACAGAAAAGAATTCGGTACGGAGTATTTTGCTGTAGCAGAAGCCCGAATTGCGCTGAAGTCTATCAGAACAGAGCTGGATTTTTACACGGCAAATGGATTTAAAAATAGGAGGATCCCAAAATTAAGTAGAATGGCAGAGGCCTACGATCAGATTCAGTTGAACTAATTTTAACCAGACATTATATTGGCGCAATCGATAAACTACTTTGAACATTTTAAACCAATACGAAATAAGATCAAGAAGCTCAATCTTTTTGAGACCCTGGCTAAGCTGCATGCCCTGCTGAACTCGAAAAAAGGAATGCTGCCTGAGGTGGCCGAGTTTTTCTATGTCAATCTGCTGCTCTATGCGCAGGAAGATTTACCTGCACATAAAAATGCCCAAAGATATTTACAGGAGATTTTAAACGACGTGGTTGAACTTGACAATATGAATGCTGCCCAGAGTATAGATTTTAGTGTCTGGCGGTTTTTGCATACGCTTATGCTGAATCAATTGAAAGCATCTCATCAAAATTTGTTCAGCGCTTTGTACAAGTACTATTTCATTTTTTCCATGCCTAAGATTGCCGCTCATATCGAGTCGAAAATTGGGATGCCGTATAAAGATTTTTTTATGTGTGCGTTTTGGCTGCATGCTAAGTTCGGGCAAAACTTCGCGCAAAAGAGAGCCAATTTTGTAGATCGGAATAAAAATTCTGTGTTTTCTCCTGAAAATATGAATAGGACATTAGAGTTGCTGGCTAAACCATTGGACGAATTGAAGGCTATATTGAAAACTGAGGTCACTTATGATCATAATTTATTTATCTTTCACGGACATGCGCACTTGACCCATCCTGTTTTTACAAAAGGCGATAACTTGTATTGCATGTATCCTGATCAGTTATTGCAGCAGTTTACCGGAGGCATCTATTACATTACCCAGATCTATGAACCTGCCTACGGTCTGTCAGATGCATTTGGAAAGGCATTTGAAAATTATGTTGGGCTTATCCTGAACAAGATAAACCGGGAACTGAGTTTTAATGTGCAGGAGGAGATTGTATATAAAATCGGGAACAGAAATCTTAAGACTTCGGACTGGATCATCTCTTCAGCTGAGGAACTGGTATTTATCGAATGCAAAACAAAACGCCTTAGGTTGCCTTCCAAACGAATACAGTCAATAGAGGTGACGCTGGATGAAGACCGGAATTCTATAGCTACTGCGGTTCTGCAGTTGTATAAAGTTTATGTTCATTATTCCAAAAACTTAATAACAGGTCTGCCATTTGATCCTCAATTAAAGTTCACGCCGATTGTGGTGACCCTTGAAGAATGGTATGCAGGTGGCCCCGGTATGGATGATAGGATTGAGGAAGAGGTGAAGCGCCTGTTGCTGGAAAATGGTCTTTCCGATACACTGGTAGAGGAACATAAATACAAGGTTTATTCTATTGCTTCATTTGAGTATGATGTGCAGTTGATGTTCGATATGGGGTTTCACCGTTTTTTTGAGAAGCGCAGAAACCATGAGATCACTGAAGAAGTACTGCGGGATTTTCCCTACATTAAATATTTCGAAAAAGAATTCGATGAACATTTTCTGGATCCATTAAAAAGCTAATATAGACATGGGTTATCTTGACGTTGTATACAGCCATATCGGAGATCCGGATTACCTCTCGACTGAGATTGAGGCACGGATCGGGGAATTTACTGAGCCGGACAGGGCTTATTTGGCTATAGAGGTCAAGTGTTTCAAGTTATTACTGACTGATGGAGATCTGGAACCATTTTTCCAGGTGGGAGATTATAAGGATACGGATATCAGTTTATTAACTGATGATGAGGTAAGTTACATCAAAAGCCGTCTCGATACCGAGACCGAGCCATTTTTAGTGTCCAGATATGCACATGTGCTATTCAAAAAATTCAGAGACAACAGGCTTGCGAAAAAAGCGATTCCTGCTTATCATGATTTGGCCATTCAATATTTGGGGCAACTTCCGACCGAGGGTAAGAATATTTTAGATTTTATCAATGTGGTCAAGGCATATGGGCTGCTTTCACTTGCGATTAAACATGAGGTAGATCATTGTCGTGAGCAGGTACTGAATTGGTATAGTTTAGGGGATCAGGAACTTTTTTATTATCAAATGTTTCTTGACTTTTTTGCCGAGTCAAAGTTGTTCCAGCAAAAGCACTTGGCCGGATGCACTGCTAGTGCTCTTGGTCACATTAAGAAGGATAGTAAAAACTCTTACCTGGAGGATTATCTGAAGGTATGCCTTGCTGTGGCTCAAAAGGAAAGGGTTGACCTAAAGCCAGTTTATATGCTGATGGCCGAAAATCAACTTGACATCGCTATGGACCATAATGATGATACTTCTGGGATTATTGTCGCTGATTGTTACCTCAGTGCTGGTAAATATTATAAGCTCGCTAACGAAAAAGAAAAGTCAAACGCGGTGTTGCGTGTGATGCAGGAACATAAAAAGAATATCAAACTGAGTCTGGTGAGTGTGCCCATGAGCGCCAGGAACAGCAAGATATTGATTGACTCTATTACTGAGATTGCAGCATGGATGCTCAATACGTATACAGTGACAGTTTTTCTAGGGATAGGGGTTTCACAAAGGCTCATGCCGGATCTGGAAGCGTATAAACCCGATCGTCAAAATGATTTCCTGAATATGTGCAAACTGTCTGTATATGATATCAATGGAAATACACAGATTTTGAGTGAATTTGAGAAAAAAAGGCGGGATTCGTTTACTTATGTTAAGTCAGGTCTGGAACTGACGATTCCGATGTTATTTAAAGAAATAGTAAAGCAAATGCAGGAAATAAACCGAGATTTTGTAAAAGAAGGATTTGAGTATTTTGAAAAGACCTGGTTTCAGTCTGAGATAAGCCAGTTTATTTTAAGCGAAGACCCCCGGCCGTTCAGATGGATGACTTCTTTGAAGCCTGCGCTGGAACGCTTATTGAAAATCAATGTCAAGAATGAGGGGTATATACTGAGCGTGGAAGAGCAGATGGCTTTCGATCAGTTATCCGTCAAGTTCGAGGGCTTGTTCAGAGACCTTTGTGTGATTGCAGAGATTACCACAACCAAGGTCAGAGAAAATCAGACCGTTGCCATGGACATTAATGAATTGTTGCAAAGTAAAGAGCTCGCAAAGTCTTTTGACAGGAAGGACGTTGATTTGTGGCAATATACCTTTACTGGCTGTGGCTATAACATTCGTAACAATGTCGCTCACGCCTTCTACCGGGAAAATGATTATACCGTTAAGATGTCCAACCTGTTGTTGTTCGCTTATATCAAGCTTGCCAAATACGGAGGGATTATAAAAAATGCACAAAATCGACTTAAGGAATAGGACAATGACGATTATACTTTCAAAAGGTATTGACATGAAAAAGCGGGAAAGATATGGAAGGCCAATCTAGCTTTAAATTAACGCGCTCTCATCTTTGATTTTTGCTGTGTTTAGATATTTAACCAAATACTATAATTTATGACTGATAATGACAACAAGCGCTTAGGGATTTTTAAAAAATATGCAGCTCATCTCCAATTTCTGAGGGATAATGGCCTACTTGTCATAGATATTCAATACCCGGAGACTTACATTTGTCCCCTTTGTGTTCGGCAGTTTAGTGAGGACGCTTTAGTTCAAACATCAGAAAATCCGTTAACCCTCGAAGATGCGCCGCCAAAATCATTAGGAGGAAAAGCGAATGTATTGACCTGCAGGGAGTGCAACAACGTCGCGGGACAGAAGATTGACTGGCATTTAACAGCACGTATGAATGAGCTGGATCAATACGGTTTTGTGCCAGGAGTTGAGTTTTATCCTGAATTTGATAATGATGGACTTATTGTGCAAGGTGCTATAAAGGTTAGTGAGGAGGGTGAGATTACTGCGAACCATGTTAAAAAGAAAAATGACCCTGTAAAATTAAATAAATATGTAGCATCTACCGGTGCCGAAGATTTAATCAATATCAAATTCCGAGATAGCAAAGTAGATATTTTTCGATTACAGCTGGCATTGCTAAAAGTAGCATATCTTCTGACATTTGAAAAATTTGGATATTCATTTCTTCTACACGATGTTTATAATAGACTTCGGGAACAGCTCCGAGCTCCTGAAGTAGAAGTCTACCCTTTAGAGTCTTGGTTTCATGCTGAATACTATAAAGCGTACCAAGGTATTCCATTTATCACTGGAAAAGGATTAGAGGGGATTTTGCCGATATTTGTTTTGAACACAGGGCTAACTGAACGGACGTTTGCTTTTATTCTTCCTTTAATGAATAAGCCGGTAGAGGAACTTTTAGCGCAATTTAAGGCCGCACTGAAAGAACATGGTGGATTTAATGCGCAAATGGATGCGATGACGGGTGCTGATTATTTATTCGATGATCTCGCAATTCATCAAATGCTCGAATGGATTTATAAAATCGACAATTAATTACACATACAGGTTTTTGAGGAAATGCCTGTTTCATTTAAGCAATGAGTGGTATTGGAGAAAGAGCAGGTTAAAGTTTATTCTTATGTTATGGACGCAAAGAAGTGGTATAATCCTATTGAACAATTAAAGCCTGGAATTCATTCGCTGATGAATCATCTGAGCAGTGGGCTAAATTTGGCATTACAACAAGAAATCAGCAATACAAATATCCAATTTGTTTATGACAATAGCCTTTTGCCCATCAAAACGCCAAAAGGAGAACTTAAAACCCATCGGATCTTGCTTCAGGATACCCACATGTCATTCTTATGGTGCTTCAGTTATATCACAGTGGCCTTGAACAGCATGTATTATCAGAAAGCTCAACTGAATACAGATGTTGTTGTTTTTAATAACCTCCAGGACTTTGAAAAGGTTGATCTTACACTGAAATGGGCAAGATCTCTGAAGCAGGATATTTCCCCTTGGCCTAAAAATGCTGGCAGGCCCGATGTAAGAGATAATTGGACTGAGGGTGCAACCAATCTTTATCAGCCTGTGTAGCATACGTACTATTTCACGAAATTGGTCATGTGGTGATGCATCAACACTTGCTGGATTTGGCTACCAGAAGAATGAATCCGTTTTACGAGTTAACGCTTGAGGACAAAAAGCAAATTTACGATGCTTAGCTTGAAGCTGATCATTTTGCACTTAATTGTCTAATGGGAAACTCTAAACGTGAAGATGTAAGAATGGTGAAGTATCTGGGGGCTGTGCTAGCCCAATTGTCAAATTTTTACATGCTGGATACACCCAACACTCGGGGTGGCACTCACCCAGATCACGATGTCCGCTTAAGGGCAATCCTTCAGCATGCTGAGTTGCCAACCGAAGCTAACCAGATACAGTTAAACGCACACCTATGCGTCGGTTTGCAGTTATTCTTTAGATTAACCGGTAAAGAATTTATTCAAACAGGTGGAGCCAACAATGCATTTAAAGATTTTGAAGAACTTCAAACATATCTTTTCGGACTCATTGATAAGATGAAAAATGCCGCAACCTAATGATTTAAGTTTCAATGTCGTTGTGAATTAGGTAAGTTTTGCGGTAGGATTCATTAATATTACTTGAATAACTTACTTTTACTAATCTAAACGCAACTATATGTTAACCCATAACGAACTCACTTCCTTACCGTGGTCATTGGTAGTCATTGCTGATTCGAAAATCATCGCTAATCACCAGATATTGGAAATTAATGGAAACTTTTATTCGGCGCATAGCAGTAGCATATTTCCAAATCATTACAACCAGCAGACCAGGTGGTACAATAAAGGAGGACAAGTGATTCTATTTGAATTACAAAGCGGAACATTTGCGAGACTTGAGCCTGCGGATATCATTAAAAGTACAGTTGATGAATTTGATGGCTTTGAATACGGAAAGGTATTTGAGCTTCGGAATGGACAGAAATGGCGGCAAACCGATGGACTAAATAGTCCCTGTTCTCCTGGCGGTACGGTCTGGGTTTTTAACCATAGTATTATCCGCGTTGCAAATTGGAATTTTGACGTACCGGTTCAGCTTTTAAAATAGTAATGACAGGAATAGAAATTAACGGGAGTGATGCGCTTTTTGAACATATCCTACAAGACTTTCCAAAACGGCTGAATCCATCTGAATTTGAAAAAAGCGGTACATACCTCACCATAAATAATAAGGTTTTCAGAAATTACACCTTCAGGGGGCAGTTTAGCAGTATTTTCTTTAAAAATTGCAAGTTTGTTGACTGTCGTTTTGAACATCTTTTCGGGTTTTTCTGCGTATTTAATAACTGTACGTTTAAAAAAACTACTTTTTTTAACCTTAGGTTTTCGCACATCGAATTTGACTGGAAAAATTTGATTTTCGAGGCTTGTTTTTTTAAAGGAGTGCAACTTGATGAGGGCATGTTATTCAATGTAACCTTTAGTGAATGCACCTTTGAAATGTTTTACATGTTTGATTTTCAATGGATCGAAACCGTGTTCTTCATAAAGTGTCAAATTCAGAATTTTAAAATATCTTCTGTCTTATATCTTTTGGAGAACGATCAGGTCGATCCCGACTATCCGGACTTCTATTTCGATGGCTGCAGTTTTGAATCAGGTAATTTTAGTGGTGTTGATTTAAGAAACAGTATCATTTTAAACACCATGATGTTTAATACATCTTTCGTTGACTGTGAGATGTCAGAAGATACCATCTTAGTTTCAGAGAAACTGAAATTCGAAAGTAATGCCTTTATTGACTTTCAAACGATTTTAAAAAGTGACCCGATCAATCCGGCTATCCTTAGCAGTTATTTCAACATCAATGATCCAAAGATAAAAGATACTGTAAACCTAATAACAACCAAAGTGGAATATAAAAATGTATTTATATCGTTTAGTTTTAAAGACTTAAAGTTTGCCAAAAGACTTCATCAGGTGCTGACTGACAAAGGCATTCGGTCATTTTTCTGGGTAAAAGATGCTCCGCCTGGAGAACCCTTGGAAGACATTATGACCAGAGGTGTTCGCGGAAATGAAAAGATATTATTTATTGGATCTGAGAATTCTATTAAGAGCCCAGCATGCATATACCAATAAATTTGACCCCCTTTCGCCAATTTCAAATTGACCCCCAGAGTTGTTGCTTGAAAAAAGCAGAAGTTGTTGTGCAAAAAGGC
>NZ_JBIWEB010000013.1:0-164747 GCF_044762335.1 Pedobacter suwonensis
TAAATAAGCATAAATTAAAGCTATTCATAAGAAGCTGAAAAAAATCAACTTTTGCTATAAACAAAAAGAGGGAGCCTTTTTAGACACCCCCTTTAACTTATATATAAACATTATAATAGTAACTTCATCATTTAAGATTCAGAAATCACTTAATTATTATTATTTGATTGCATAAAAATTAACTCCAAGATATGAAAATCCATGCTGTAAGTAAGGATAATCATTTTTGTTAATAGTATATACGTGATCTCCACCACCAGCGTTGGTATAATATACATGAACAGGTGAAGAGCCCGCTACCTGAGAAGGGTATGCGTAAAAGTTTACACCTAAATATGTATATCCGTTTTGTTCATAAGGGTAATCATAGCGATTAATTGTATAAGTATGATTTCTATTAACAGAATGATAAAATACATGAACAGGCAATGAACCAGGAACTTGAGAGGTAAATGCACGAAAACCTGTACCAAAATCAGAAAAGCCGTTTTGAGCGTAAGGATAATCATTTTTATTAATGGTATAAACATGATTATTATCTTTAGCACTATAAAATACAGTTACAGGATCTGGTGTTAACTTATATTCATGTTCAATATAATATTGGGCAATATAATTCTTAACCTCTGCCTTTTTAACTGGATCACCAATTAAATCTTCTATAGGTATTAAACCATTTTTCCCAATTTTAATTAATACAGCATTATCAATATTGCAACTACTCTGCCAAGCAGCAACTGTTAACTTTTGAGGTGAATTATCTAATGTAATATCGCCGATCAAACCTTTTGTTCCATCACCCCCAATAGATCTATAATGTACAGTTTGATTAAAATTAGAATTTGCTTCAACCTTATTAACTTCAATATCCGCTGTAACATTAACAATAGATAATAATCCATTATATTTTAGACCGGCTTTGGAAGCTTCCTCTCTTTTTGAATTATTTGTTTGACTTTGGTAGTTAAAATCAAATCTGGCACCAAGGGTAATATCCGTTAGTACATGGGTACCATATTTCGCGATCAATTGTTGAGCAGATAGGCTAGATACGTCTGATTTAAACTTGTCTGTAAGATAATTTTCTCTTATATTAGCAGCCGTCGAGAATATCTGCATACTCTTTTGTTCAATTATTTTTCTAGCTGAAGCATAAATATATTTAGATGAAGAGCTATCTTTTCCAGCAAAAGATAAGTTTAATTCTCCTTTGAATAATCCAAAAACGTCTGGTGAAGCAGAATATTTTTGTGATAACCTCTTTGAATAACTGGAACCATTTTCTCCAAATGTATAATCATAATAATCAACTACACCCAGTTTAGGTAAATAACTGCCTGGATCCTGAGCCACAAATTTTTCAATGTCAATAACCTGAAATCTTGTCGATTCTTTTTCCGCAAACAGATCAGTTACATCATAACCATATCCTAAAACATCATATTTTTTATCACCTGAATATGCTATTTTGCCGTGATTATTTTTTAGCCCTTTCTCTTCGGCAAGTTCATTTTTCTTGCAACTGCTAAATGCCGCTGTAATCACACACAGCATGCAAATAGCCTTTAATTTGTAATTGTTTTTCATGTAAGTATTTGTTATTTTTTTTTACAAAACTACCGACAAGAAAAATCAATTATGATAAGGCCAGATTATCATATTTCCAATTATTATTATTTTAGAATAGAATTAAATAGTCTGGAGCATAAAACATATGATTATATATCATCAAATCTAAAAAGACATTAATACCTTAACTTCAGCCTATTTTCGATCATTCCAATAGAATCCTTCCGATTAATTAATACTGGCATTGCATTTAATCTCTGTTTTAAGATACTGGCACTTTTCTGAGACTGCGCTTGGATTTTTCCATTAATCAAAGCAATTGTGGCCTTTAAACAGGGTTCTTCCGTATCACCTAATATCGGATTGTCAGGCATAATAATATTGAGATCAGGTTCCATTCCATTAAAGTAATCAGACCATCCCTGGGCATTTTTAATGAGAAAGCTACTTAGGTAAACATTATATTGATCAATATTAACTGCAAAGAAGCCAACTGGTTTTCCGTATGTCTTTTCACCTATTAACCTAACGTTGAAATAAGGTTTAAGACAACTGATCAATAATTCGCTGGCTGAAGCTGTCTGACCGGACACGATAATATACACTTCTTGTATTGATTGCAAACTTCCTTTTTTACTGAATTTATACGTATTGCCACTTTCTGTATAATCAACGTCGGCAAGTGTTGCCAGGCGACCATTATGTATAACGGTTCTTCCGTTTTCATCCAGATAAGGCTGATGACGAAGAATTGTTGCCTTCGCACTTTGGAGTGTTTGATTAAACTGTTCTGAATACATTACTTTACCATTTAATGTAATGGGAGCGATTAAATTAGCAACATACTCCGCTGTTTCTACATAGCCGCCGCCATTAGCACGTAAATCTAAAACCAGGTATTTTGGCTTATCCGTAGCTATTTCATCAAAGACCTGATCTAATTTGGATTCGGCATTGCTTAAAGATGGGAATGAACCTAAGGCTACATAAGCAATTACTTTTTCGTTTAAATGAATAAGACGTTTAGCTAAAACGGCTTCTCCATTTATTAACCCGCCCCGATTCCCTCCGCCAGTCGTTCTACCTGGCTGGAGGTATGAGTATTTCGGTAATTTATTATAAGTCGAAAGTTCAAATGGCTTACCTGTTGCCTGATTAATTTTAAATTGGGAAATATCGTAAAGTTCGCTTCTAAATGCACTTATTTCAGATTGTACATCGTTATACCTTTCTCTTGGCCTAAAAGTAGTGTAATCGGGCAGTGCGTCATTCCATAAATAAATCTGTTTAGCGTACAAAAAAATAGAATCGAGTGTAAACTCTGTTCTTGTCCCAGTAGTTGGAGACACAATCTCATCTTCGTTTTTAACAGTAGCTAATTCCTTTTTGCAAGAGGAATAAAATGACACCATTAATAAAAAGATGATGAATTTTATTGATATCCTAAAAAATGGATGTTTATTATTATAAGTTTTCAATTTTATAAGCGCGAGATTTGAATAAATTAAAACCATTTATAAGAAACATTATTTTTTTTCCATAAATTAAATCCAAGGCAAATAAACATATTTAATTTGTTAATTTTGACAATCCTGTATTATCACAATGTATTTATTAATACATAATAATTATATCAAGTAAAAATACAGTTTATTACTGCTTCTCAGGGATGTTGGATATAGGGATTACTTTAAGAAAGTATAGAAATAAATATAAGTACACACAGCAATGCGCAGCTGATGTAATCGGAATAAGCAGGGTTGCTTACAGAAAATGGGAAAACAATGAAGTTGATTTTTCTCTTTCACAGCTTGGTAAAATAGCCGAACTTTATGAAATTTCCATTCAGGATATTATCATCCAATCAGGATTTAAAAAGGCTAGAGTAATTTCCCAAAAAAAGAAAGCGCACCAATATTTTTGATATAGCATTTCACTTTAAGGTCAGCGAGTTATAATCGAATCGCTTCTATTGAATCATCTTTGGTAATCAGTTTACAAACACAAGCCAAATTGAAGTCGCAATATGCTTCTAAAAATTTCTTATACTTATTAGGCTTAAACTTTACATCGTTGTATTTTACTTCATAGGCCAATCCTTTGTTGAGCTGCTCTTCTACCACAAAATCTACTTCATTACCATCAGCCGTGCGCCAGAAATGCAGATGATCGGCATCATACAATTGCCTTAACCTGCAATAAACATAATTTTCCAGCAATTCACCTTTATCAGACCTATCGTTTAACTTCGAAAAATTATTTAACAAGGCATTACGCAAGCCGTTATCGTTAAAATAAACCTTTGGCATTTTGGTTAGTTCTTTCCGCACATTGCCGTAAAATGGAGAAAGCAACCGAACAATAAACGTTTTTTGCATCAGGTAAATGTAATTCTCTGCCGTAGAACTTGCCATCTGCAGGGTATTACCCAACTCATGGTTATTCACCAAATTGCCGGTTTGATCGGCTAACAACCTTGCCAGCTGAAAAAACTTGAGTTCTTCCTTGATTCCTGCTTCCAAAGCATCTTTTTTCATATAACTGTTTACGAGCTCTTTAAGCATTTCCTGCTTTTCTTGTTCTGTATCAGCCAAAACAACAGCCGGATAACCACCGTAAATCAAATATTCATCGAAAAGCGCATTTATACGGCTACGCTGTAGTCCCTGGTAAGTAACTCGTTTTTTCATTTGTTCCCACTCAGTAATTAATCCATCTTCACCTTTAAAATGGAGAAACTCATCAAAGGCCAAAGGAAAAAATTCGAATACTTTTTTCCTACCGGCCAGGCTATCTTTAAAACTTTTATCAATGTAAAAGGCGCTACTTCCCGTCGCAATGATTTTTAATTTTGGCGAGTATTTATCGTATAAAAGCTTTAAAAATTTACTGGGGTCTTTTGCATACTGAACTTCATCAATAATAATATACAATCGTTTATCTGCTGGTAAATCAGCTGGTAACAGTGTATAGTTAAAAATATTTTCGGCATGCTGATTTACAGCCTCTAAAATGGTAGGATCTTCAAATGTAAGAAAATAAACCACTTCTTTATCTCTTTCTAGCTGTTCTGCCAATTGCTTAACAAGTGTAGTCTTCCCTATCTGCCTTGAACCTATAATAATGGTATGCTGAGGTTTGACTAAGTGATTTTTTAACGATTTTAAAGCCGCTGATCTCTCCATAATGATAAATATCAAAAATACAAATATCGATAATTTTAAGATAACAAATTAAAATTATACGATATTTTTAAGTTGAAAACTAAAAATTATCCGATATTTTTAAGTTAATTAATTTGTTAGCATAAAAAAAGTGGCCCTTTTGAGGCCACTTTAAATCATATGTTTTAAACTAATTAAAGCTTTCTTGCTACTTCAACTTGTTCGTAAGCTTCTACAATATCACCAACTTCGATGTTATTAAAGTTTTGAATATTTAAACCACACTCATATCCTTTAGATACTTCTTTCACATCATCCTTATAGCGTTTTAAAGATGCCAACTCACCTGTATACACTACAACACCATCTCTAACGATACGGATTTTGCTGTTACGGGTAATCTTACCATCCAATACCATACAACCTGCAATGGTACCGACTTTTGTAATTTTGAATGTTTCGCGAATCTCCACGTTAGCCACAATTTTCTCTTCAAATTCTGGATCCAACATACCTTCCATTGCCGATTTAATCTCATTGATCGCATCGTAAATGATAGAATATAAGCGGATATCTATCTGTTCAGCCTCAGCCAGTTTACGTGCACCTGTTGACGGACGAACCTGGAAACCGATAATAATTGCATCTGAAGCGGAAGCCAGCAATACATCAGATTCTGAAATCTGACCAACACCTTTACTGATGATATTGATCTGGATCTGCTCTGTAGATAATTTCAGTAATGAATCTGATAACGCCTCGATAGAACCATCCACATCACCTTTAACAATGATATTAAGTTCTTTAAAGTTACCGATTGCTAAACGACGACCAATCTCATCCAAAGTAATGTGTTTCTGCGTACGTAAGCCCTGCTCACGCTGTAACTGCATCCGTTTGTTTGCAATATCACGTGCTTCGGTTTCACTTTCTAAAGCATTGAAACGATCACCTGCTGTAGGCGCACCCTGCATACCCAAAACCTGTACCGGTTGTGATGGACCTGCTGAATGAACCTTAGCACCACGTTCATTGGTTAACGCTTTTACACGTCCACTGTAGCTACCTGCTAAGATTGGATCTCCAACTTTTAAGGTACCGCCCTGAACCAATACGGTAGTTACAATACCACGTCCTTTATCTAAGGCCGATTCGATTACCGTACCTGTAGCACGTTTATTCGGATTGGCTTTCAGCTCTAATAACTCAGCTTCTAATAAGACCTTATCTAAAAGCAAATCGACATTTAAGCCGCTTTTGCTTGAGATTTCCTGCGATTGATACTTACCACCCCAATCCTCAACCAGGATATTCATCACCGATAATTGCTCACGTACCTTATCTGCATTGGCACCTGGTTTGTCTACTTTTGTGAAAGCAAATACCAATGGTACGCCCGCTGCCTGTGCGTGGTTGATAGCCTCTTTTGTTTGAGGCATCACTGCATCATCCGCTGCAATAACAATAATGGCAATATCGGCTGCCTTGGCACCACGTGCACGCATCGCCGTAAAGGCTTCGTGACCCGGAGTATCCAGAAAAGTTACTTTTTTACCTGAAGGTGTAGTTACCATGTAAGCACCAATGTGCTGGGTGATACCACCGGCCTCACCAGCCACCACATTTGCTTTACGGATATAATCCAGCAATGAAGTTTTACCGTGATCGACGTGCCCCATAATCGTTACAACCGGAGCTCTTTCAATTAAATCGGCCTCATTATCTTCTTCCTCAATTACATTGTCCTCCTCTTCATCTGGTTTTATGAATTGAATTTCATAACCAAACTCATCGGCCACGATGGTTAAGGTTTCAGCATCTAAGCGTTGATTAATGGAAACAAACATACCAAGACTCATACAAGTACCAATAATTTTGGTAACCGGTACATCCATCATGTTCGCTAACTCATTAGCTGTAACAAACTCTGTTACTTTTAATATTTTCGACTGCGATTCAAGCTCATTTGCCGCTTCCTCTGCATTAAATGCTACGTCATCACGTTTCTGACGACGCAATTTAGCACGTTGTGCAAATTTACCAGATTTACCCGCACCACTTAAACGGGCAAGAGTTGCTTTGATCTGATCTTGAATTTCTTTCTCAGTAGGTTCTTCTTTAGGCCCGCTTGGTGTAGCGTTTCTATTTTGGAAACCTGGTCTGTTATTGTTATTTCTATTTCCCTGATAAGGCGTTCCACCCTGTCCGGCTGGTCTGTTACCCTGGTACGGTGTACCGCCACCTTGCCTGTTGCCCTGATAAGGCTGGCGAGGCTGACCTGGTGCCCCCCCCTGACCTGCAGGGTTATGCTGGCCTTGCTGGCCCTGACCACCTTGTTGACCTGGTTGTCCGGGTGCTCCCGGGGTTTTCTTACGTTTACGCTTACGTTTAGCAGCTTCACTATCACTAGATGATGCTACCGGACCGTTTCTCCTATCCGGCGTTGTTGGTAAAACAATTTTACCAATAATATTCGGACCTGTTAATTTAACAGTACGTGCTTTAATTACTTCAGGCTCGTTGCTTACCGGTTTTGCTTCAGCTGGTTTCTCCTCGGCTTTAGGCTGTTCAACCGGTTTCACAGGCTCAGCTGCTTTGGCTACTGGTGTTTCCGCAACTGGTGCTGATACAACAGGAGCTTCTTCTTTTTTAACCTCAACTGGTTTTTCTTCCACTTTGGGTTGTTCAACCGGCTTTACAGGTTCTGGCGCTTTAACTGCTGCTTGTTCTGCAACAGGCGGTGATGCAACAGGTGTTTCATCTTTTTTAGCCGGGCGTGTTTTTGGGTTAAGATCATTTAAATCGATCTTTCCTACAATTTTAACCCCAGGTAATCCGGTTTCTTCAGCTTTATTTTCTTTTACTGGTTCTACTGCTGCCGCAGGTGCTGGTGTTGGCGCTTCAGCTTTAGGCGTTTCTACCGCCTTAGGTTTTTCTACCGGCGGGGTAAATGATTGAGCATTTTTAATTAAAATCTCCTCATTTTTCTCAAAATCGGCATTTTTTTTCGGCGCTTCTACTGGCTTCTCAGTTTCAGGCTCGTCGCGACGTATTTTACCAATCACTATTTGTTTGGCTTCTTCTCTTACGATCTTATCTCCCTGATACTCTTTCAATAAGGCATTATACATCTCACCCGTAAGTTTAAACATAGGGCTCTTCTCGGCAGAGAAGCCTTTTTTGTTTAAAAACTCAACGGCTGTACCCATGCCTATATTAAGTTCTTTAATAGCTTTAATTAAAATGATTGGTTTGTCGTCTGACATTTAGCTCCTGTTATTTTTTATAATAAAACAAAAGTAGTGTTTATTTGGCAATTACACCACTTATTCAAATTCTGACTGTAAAATCTGAACCACTTCTTTAATGGTTTCTTCTTCTAAGTCGGTGCGTTTTACCAAATCTTCTACTGTAAGTGCTAAAACACTCTTAGCAGTATCGCACCCGATAGCCTTTAATTCATCAATGATCCAGCTATCAATCTCATCTGAGAATTCTTCTAAATCCACATCCTCGTCACTTTCTTCACCTGCTTCACGGTAAACATCAATTTCATAACCAGTTAATTTACCCGCCAGTTTAATGTTATGTCCGCCACGTCCGATGGCCAATGAAACCTGATCTGGTTTTAAGTAAACCGATGCATGTTTGGTTTCATCATCCAATTTGATAGATGTGATTTTAGCCGGGCTTAAAGCACGGGTAATGTATAATGAAATATTATTAGTGAAGTTAATCACGTCAATATTTTCGTTTTTCAACTCCCGAACGATCCCGTGGATACGTGATCCTTTCATACCCACGCATGCTCCAACCGGATCAATACGGTCATCGTACGATTCAACCGCAACTTTAGCACGCTCTCCCGGTTCACGAACAATTTTCTTGATGGTAATCAAACCATCGAAAATTTCCGGAACTTCCTGCTCGAACAAGCGTTGTAAAAATTCTGGTGCCGTTCTCGAAATAATAATTTTTGGATTGGCATTGATCATTTCAACTTTAGAAATCACTGCTCTTACAGAATCACCTTTTTTGAAATAATCAGCAGGAATCTGCTCGGTTTTAGGCATTAAAAGTTCGTTACCTTCATCATCTAAAACCAAAGTTTCTTTTTTCCAAACCTGATAAACCTCGCCGGTTACAATTTCACCAACACGATCTTTATATTTCTTGAAAATTTCATCTTTCTCTAATTCCAAAACTTTAGAAACGAGTGTTTGGCGTGCAGCTAAAATCGCTCTGCGACCGAAGCTTTCCAGCGTAATCTGCTCAATATAATCATCGCCAACTTCTAAGGTCGGATCAAGTTTGTGTACATCAGCAAGTTCGATCTCTAAATCATCATCCTCAGAAAATCCATCCTCCATTACTTTTCTCGTTCTCCAGATCTCCAAATCCCCGTTATCAGGATTCACAATTACATCACAGTTCTCGTCTGTTCCGTATTTTTTACGCAACATGCTACGAAAAACTTCTTCCAGCACACTGATCACCGTTGGGCGATCTATATTTTTGAAATCTTTGAACTCTTGAAAAGAGTCGATCAAATTAATTGTTGTAGTACTCATTTTACTTAAATGAAATTAACACACTTGTTTCTAATATATCATTAAACGGAACATCTGTCTGAATTGCTACCGCCTTTTTCCCTTTTTCTTTAACCGATTCTTCAATCAGCAGATTATTTTCTGTAACCACTAGCAGTTTCCCTTCTTTTTTTGACCCTTCTTTAAACTTAATACTTACTGTACGGCCAACATTTTTATTGTACTGACGGATTAATTTTAAAGGCTCGCCAACGCCCGGGGAAGAAACTTCTAAATTATAAGCCTGCTCTATTGCATTCTCTTCTTCGAGATGAAAACCAACATGCCTGCTTATGGCTACACAATCCTGTATGCTAATACCTTCGTCGCCATCAACATGAATAATCAATTTATTGTTTGGCAACATTTTCACATCAACCAAAAACAGTTCTGGCCGATCTGCAATTTTTTCCTCTACGAGGGCTGCAACTCTCTTTTCTACCTGCATATTTCAACCTGATTTCATAGAAAAAGGGGACATTGTCCCCTTCTCTTTTCTTCGATTACGATGCAAATGTAGTAATTTTTTGTAAAAAATCAAACACCTGCACGAATTATTATGCTGATTATTACCGTTTAAGTGTTTGCTGCTGTGCTTTTAAGTTCTGCTTACCCTTTCCCTTAATAAGATCGCTAACAGTCGCAAATTTTACCCCAATGTAACTTTCTACCAGGTACTCCTTACCCTTTGAAAAAGGCCGGTCAGGACTAAACACAAGCGAATCGCCTAATATTCTGATCTCTCCAGGCACTTCCCGCTCATCCTGAATACTATCCAGATCGCCTGGCCTGATCAAAACCGAGATCAAATTGACGGTATCAGTTTTGCTCCTATAAGCATTTCTAACCTGCAAAAGGCTCGCCTCATCAATATTCTTAATGATGATCGAAGTGCTATCTCCAGAAAACTTAATCACCGGTTTATTGTTTCTATTCGAACATGAAAACAGGGATATGGAAACCCAAAGTATAGCCGAATAGGTAAAATAGCGTTTATACATTTACAAAAATAACAATTATGAGATTTATTATTGAAATCCTGCTAACAGGACTGGCGTTTTTTATAGGCGCAAAACTAGTGCCGGGGGTAAGTATTGATGGCTTCGGAAATGCCATTATCGCTTCAGTGCTGATTGCACTTGCAAATGCAACAATTGGGTTCATCCTAAGGCTATTAACTTTCCCAATCAATTTTTTAACCCTGGGATTGGTATCATTTATCATCACCGTTTTAATGATTTTACTGGTTGATAACATGATGACCTCTTTCAATACATCAGGCTTTATTGCTGCAGCATTTTTAGCGGTTGTGGTTGCTTTGATTAAGGCTGTATTTAGTGCCATTGCGGGAGAGAAGGAATAAGTTGAGAGTTTGGAGTTGAGAGTTTGGACAAGTAACTCCAAGCTCCCAACCTCAAACTCAAAACTAACGAATAACCTCTCTTGATATCACCATTTTCTGGATCTCAGAGGTACCTTCGTAAATCTGGGTAATTTTTGCGTCTCGCATCAACCGTTCTACGTGATATTCTTTAACAAAACCATAACCGCCGTATACCTGTACAGCTTCTACAGTTACATCCATAGCCACTTTCGAAGCAAACAACTTCGCCATGGACCCCTCCTGTGTATAGGGCAAACCCTGATCTTTTAGCCAGGCAGCCTTATAAACCAACAACCTGGCGGCTTCAATCTGCGTCGCCATATCAGCAAGTTTAAAAGCAATAGCCTGATGCTCAGCAATGGGTTTCCCAAATGATTTACGCTCTTTTGCATACTGCGTTGCCAATTCGAAAGCGCCTTGTGCAATACCCAAAGCCTGGGCCGCAATACCAATCCTTCCTCCTTCTAATGTTTTCATGGCAAATTTGAACCCAAAACCGTCGTCACCAATTCTATTTTCTTTTGGCACTTTAACATCGTTAAACATCAACGAATGCGTATCAGAGCCACGGATGCCCAGCTTATTCTCCTTTGGCCCAACAGTAAACCCCTCCATTCCTTTTTCTACGATAAAAGCATTTATACCTTTATGTCTTAATTCGGGATGGGTTTGTGCAATAACCAGGTAAGTTGATGCGGTACTTCCGTTTGTGATCCAGTTTTTGGTACCATTAAGCAGATAATAATCTCCTTTATCTTCGGCTGTTGTACGTTGCGATGTGGCATCAGATCCGGCTTCGGGCTCTGACAAGCAAAAAGCGCCTATTTTTTCGCCGGCAGCCAGCGGCTTTAGATATTTTTCCTTTTGGGCTTCAGTACCGTAGGCTTCTAAACCGTAACAAACCAATGAATTATTTACCGAAACCACAACAGATGCAGACGCATCTATTTTTGAAAGCTCTTCCATAACCAGCACGTAAGAAATGGCATCAAGTCCGCTTCCGTTATATTTTTCATTCACCATCATCCCTAAGAAGCCGAGTTCTCCAAGTTTTTTTATCTGCTCGGCCGGAAATTTCTGATGCTCATCTCTTTCAATTACGCCAGGCTTTAATTCTTGCTGCGCAAAATCGCGGGCAGCTTGCTGAATCATTAATTGCTCTTCACTTAATTCAAAATGCATAACATTTATGTATAAAAGGTTAGTAAATCAAATGTAGCATTTCTGATTGAAATTACTATGGCTGCATAGTAATTTATTTTTAAACTCATTGGATGTTGTAATGGTATATTAGTAAAGATCTATTGCTTTAACCAGATGTTTCTTTTATTTTTTGAAAAGCAAGAGCAGGAATTAAGGGGCTCCGATAGCCCTTCCCTTTGCTTTACCGGTGAAACCTGTGAAACAAACATGCACACAAAAAAGTAAAAGAATAGTGCATAAACCGGGACAACGCTGCCGGTCAGGTTTATTAACAAAAAGGCAGCTGTACTATTAAGCCAACGAAAACCATATAGCAGCAATAAAAGATTTGTTTTTTATTTAGTGTTATGGACTGCGTTCACAAGGGAAACGGCATCCCTTTTGGTTAAGATGAAAAACAAACTTAAACTCCCTAAAACCAGAATTAGCAAAAACTGTGAGGAATGAATAATGGTTGAGTAAGCTAAGCCATCTTTAAAAGATATGCCATACAATACCAGTGACTGGGCAACCATCCAATGAAAAACACCGATACCGCCTTGAACAGGTGCCGCCATAGCAAAACCAGAAAATACAATTGCTGTAAATGCAGCATTTAAATGTAAATCTGAAGTACTTGGAATGGAAGAAAAAGCAAAATACATAGAAAGCAAGTAGAAAGCCCAAATACCAAGGGTGTAGGTTAGGAACAAACCTTTTTTTTTCAACTTGCTGTAAGAGCCAAAACCCTGACGAAGATTTACAAAAATGCGTAAGAATTTTTTACCAAATTTTTGACGGAGAAAATAGATTGAAATAACAATGAGCAGCAATATAACGGCACTAAAACCAACCAACCACCAATAGTTAACCGCATTTAATTTTTTAGCCAGATTGAGATATATGGTTTGATAAAGGAAGTCGGCTACGATATCATATTGAAAGATCAGCATCGCCAAACTAGTCAGAAAAAGCATCACTACATCAAACAGCCGCTCGGTAATTACAGTTCCAATAGAGGCAAACATAGGTACCTTTGCTGCTTTACGAATAACGGAACAGCGACCAATTTCGCCAAAACGCGGCAAAGCCAGATTGGCCAGGTAACCGATCATTACTGCGTGGTACGCATGCCAAAAGCCTACATTATAATGAATAGATTGATATAACATTTGCCAGCGCAAAGCCCGCAACACGTGGGCAATTAAAACCGCAATGGCAGAAATAATTACCCAAAAGTAATTAGCTGTTTTAATTTCCTGCCAAATCTTTTCTAAATCCTGACCCCGAAAAGCTAAATACAACACCCCTATTCCTATTAAAAACAGGATGATAAATTTTAGCGCTGTTTTAAGGTCGAATGTCACAAGGTTATTTTAGCAAATGATTATTATCATCAGGGAAAACCAATATTGGATTATATTTTTTGGCCTCTTCTATTGGCAATGCACCGTATGACATAATAATGAGCACATCACCTAGTTGAGCCAAACGGGCTGTTGCACCATTTAAACAAATGGTTCCCGTTCCGCGCTCACCTTTTATTACGTAAGTTTCGAAACGTGCACCATTATTATTATTTACAATCTGCACCTTTTCATTAGCAATAATGTTAGCCGCATCCATCAAATCCTCATCTATCGTAATACTGCCTACATAATTCAATTCGGCTTGTGTTACCCTAACACGGTGTATTTTCGATTTTAATATTGTGATAACCATTTGGCAAAGTTAGTAATCAGTTTGGAGTTTCACACTAAAGGAAGACGTAATATGGAAAATGGATGATGGTTGGTTATATACGTCATGAAAAGAGTCATACATGATCGTTCATAGTAAATAGCTTCAGGGCCCCTGCCGTTAACCATAAGACGATGAGCAATTATCTTACACCTCTTTCATCTTACCGCGCCTATTTTCCATCACTTTATAATCATATTATCAATCAATCTCGTTGAACCCACCTTTGCAGCAACCAGGGCGACCAAGTTATCTTCATCTTTTGATTTGGCCGGCTCCAGTGTATTGCCATCGGCAATGGTAAAATAATCGAGTTCAACCACTTCTATGCCCTGATAGCATGCTTTTGCCTTATCTACCAGTTCTGCAAGTGGATATTCATCAAAATGATCAACAACGAACTGCAGCGATTTACTCAAGACAAGTGAATGCAGGCGTTCATCGGTTGATAAATGGATATTCCTGCTGCTCATCGCTAAACCATCATCTTCGCGGATAATAGGACAGGTAATAATGGTAATAGGCAATTTAAAATAAGACAGCATATTTTTAATCATCAATACCTGCTGGAAATCTTTTTGTCCGAACATTGCCACATCGGGTTCTACCGCATCAAACAATTTTTTTACAATCTGCGTTACGCCCTGGTAATGGCCTTTTCTAAACTCGCCTTCCAATAAAAATTCGGCTTTACCTAAATCTATATGCCATGCCTCATCAGCACCATTCGGATACATCTCTTCAACATTTGGCATAAACACAGCGTTACAGCCGGCATCGGCCAGCATCGCCAGATCATGCTCGATCGGCCGTGGGTATTTTTCCAGATCTTTAGGATCGGTAAACTGTGTAGGATTTACAAAAATACTGCAGATGATAACATCTGCATTTTGCTGGGCCAGTTTGATCAGTGAGATATGGCCGTTGTGCAGAGCGCCCATGGTGGGCACCAACGCTATTTTTTTAGCTGAAGCTTTTAATGGCTGCAAAAAAGCCTTAAGCGCTGCTTTGGTTTTAAATATTTCCAATTTTGGACAATCTAAATTAAAGCTGTAAAGGTGTAAATTAATCTAAATGAAACCAAACAAATGCTTGCTATATTGATAAATAGTATTATTATGCTTACCTTTGCAGCTCATTATCTTTTATTTAACTTAATATTTTCTTAAAATATGGAGATGGCAAAAACGAAGCTGCTGATTGTTACACACGAGATGTCGCCTTTCCTCGAGCTTACTAAAATTTCTGAAATTACGCGCCAATTGCCACAGGCTATGCAAGAAAAAGGATTCGAAATCCGCATCTTGATGCCAAAATTCGGTAATATCAACGAAAGAAGAAATCGTTTACACGAAGTAATCCGCTTATCGGGAATGAACATCATTATTGATGACAACGATAACCCTTTAATCATCAAGGTAGCCTCCATCCCCGCTGCACGCATGCAGGTTTATTTCTTAGACAACGAAGAATATTTCCAACGCAAACAGGTATTCAGAGATGCCAGCGGAAAATTTTTCGATGACAATGATGAACGCACGATTTTCTTCTGCAAAGGCGCATTAGAGACGGTTAAAAAATTAGGTTGGGCACCAGATATTGTTCACTGCCATGGCTGGATGAGTGCTTTGGTTCCTGCTTACATTAAAACCACTTACAAAAACGATCCTACCTTTAAGAATTCAAAAGTAGTTTATTCTGTTTATGAGGATGGTTTTACAGAAAAATTGAATGCAAATTTTGCTACCAAAGCAGTGATGGCCAATATGACGGAAGATGACACTAAAGCATTTTTGCCATCTGACTGTGACAGCATGCACATCGGTGCTATAACCCACTCAGATGCAGTGGTTTTAGGAGACGAAAACCTAAACCAGGATGTGTTAAAATTTGTTAAAGATTCCAATAAGCCAACATTAGCTTTTAACTTAACCGAGAATTTTGAAAACTTCTATAACTTCTATGAAGAGATTTCAAATGATGAATTGGTTTCAGTAGCTTAATCAGGTATTATTATTTTAAATATGAAATTTACAAAACAAGACTTATTAACCCTGTTGATAAGTCTTTTTCTTTTTGCATCATGTAAAAACCCAGATGGCGTTGGCTTAGATGTTGACCCTAATACGGCTATTACCGGAACTTTGGTAGTATCTCCTATTACCACACAACTTGTACCAGAAGCGGCCGCTAATACTTCAGGGCTGAACCGCTATCCGTTAGGTTACATGACCGATCCTGTTTTTGGTAAAACAGAGGCAGGTATAGCGATGACTGTTTATCCGGCAAGCACTAGTTATGATTTTGGAACGGCACCTCAACTTGACTCAGCCGTTTTAGTATTAAAGTTTGACGAAACGAGCACGGTGACCAAATTTTATGGTGACACCACAAATTCTAAATATAGCATAGATGTATTCCAATTGGCCAATAAGATAACCAATTATAAAAGTTCTGATGTTCAGTCTATCAATAATACTTTATTAGGCAATTTTACCGGCAAACTGGCTCCAAATACAAAACGAAAGGTATATGATATTGTTAGCGGCAAAGCCGATACTTTAAAAACCGTACCAGCTCAGATCAGAATACCGCTAAACAAGGCATTTATACAAAACGCCATACTTAATCAGGGTACCGCAGGAACAGCGACAGAAAGCAAGTTTATAGAATCTTTTAAAGGTTTGTATGCACAGGTTAATAAAACATCTTCTACAGGCGTTGGCGGGATTGCATTCTTTAACTTTTCGGGAACTGACTCGTACCTGCAACTGGTTTGGAAAAAGACGAATACTTCCAATGGCGTAGATACTGCAACTGTAAATTTCCCTATTGGAAAAATGGTTTCAAACGGTACTGGTGGTTCTTTTATTTCGGGTATAGCCGCCAATATTAAACACGATTATACAGGCACAGAAATAGAGAAACAAATTGCTATCCCAACTCCAACTGATCCAAAACAGCAATATAATGTCACTTATTTACAGGGCTTAGTTGGTGTAAAAACCAAATTGAATTTCCCTGAACTGGCAAACTTTAGGGGTACTTACGGGAAAGCAGTTATCAATAAGGCAGAATTGGTTGTAGAAATTGGAGAGAGTGCACCTGCATATCCTTTTAATGCAGCACAACGGCTTTCTTTATACCGTTGGGACATTGCACAGCAGCCTGCGAACATACCTGATTACACAACATTTTCAAGTAGCACTTCTGGCGGTGCTGCACTTTTTGGAGGTTATTTCGATTCGTTAAAGAAACGTTACATCTTTATTGTAACCAGTTACGTACAAAGCCTGATCGACAAAAACATGGAAGACTATGGCACATTCCTGGCGCCTACATCTTATACTGATTTTCAGATTGTGCCAAGTGCCACATCTGCTGAAAGATCGGTTATAGGTGCTGGCAGTACAACCCCAAATAAGATCAAGTTAAATATTTATTATACTAAGATTAATTGATAATTTTCATGAGATCATCAGAACTCCTGTCTGTAAACCGGCAGGAGTTTTTTTGTTTTAAATTAAAATTAAGCGCATAAAAAAAGCTACCTCTCATCAGGTAGCCTTTAAAAATCACTTTAAATTCCTGATTAAAACGGAAGATCACCGTTTTCATCTGAAGGGCCAATTGTAAATTCATCATCAATTTTAGTTTCAGTGTGTTGATGGGCAGGCGTTGTCGGATTTTGCTCAAAATCGCTTTTTCTACCCAACATGGTAAAGTTCTCTGCAACGATTTCAGTTACATATTTTTTTACCTTTTCTTTATCTTCAAAGGATCGTGTTCTTAGTTTGCCCTCTATGTAAACCAGTTTGCCTTTTTGCAGGTATTTGGAGGCGACCTCGGCCAATCCACGCCATAATACAATATTGTGCCATTCTGTTTGCTCTACTCTCTTACCGTCTTTGTTGTATGTTTCCGATGTAGCTAATGGAAAGCTGGCTACTGTTACGCCACCGTCTAAATGCCGTACTTCAGGGTCTTTGCCTAAATGGCCTACTAAAATAACTTTGTTAATCCCAGACATAAATATTTTTGGTTAGTTGTTTTCTTTTACAAATGCGCCATGTAAAATGGTTATTATTCCATTTTGTCCTTATAAAAATATTCCTGAACAAAATCATGGATTACTTTTGGCTGCGGCAACTCATCTAATTTATTCAAAGAAACCCAATTAAGTTCCTTTTGTTTATTAAAGTTAAATATATAATTTTTTAATGCAAAAAATTGCACATGGATTATTTGGTGTGTTAAAACGTGTTTTTTAGCACTTATCAAACTAAATTCGGCATGATTGCCAAATACCGATTTTACCTGATCAATGAATAATGAATCTTTCCATTCATATTGTTGAGTCGTTTCTATACTTGGGAAATCATATAAATGCTGCCAAACATCACCCGCCTGCCTCTCTCTGATCAACACCCTATCGTCTTCAAAACAAATAAAATAATTGATGTATCGATGTTTCTGTGCGGCTTTACGGATTTTAACCGGTAACGCATTTACCTGATCATAATTGAAAGCATAACAATCCTGACTGAGGGGACAAATGCCACAATTGGGCGATTTTGGTTTACACTGTATTGCCCCAAACTCCATAATAGCCTGGTTGTAAAGGGCAGGATCTTCTCTATATAACAAATCGTTCGCCAAAGCATAAAACTCTTTTTTACCTGAAGGGCTATTTATTGGAGTAGCCAAACCATAAAACCTGGACAGCACCCTAAACACATTTCCATCTACCACAGCCCGTGCTTCTCCTGAGGAAAATGAAGAGATTGCTGCAGCAGTATACTCACCAATTCCTTTCAATTTTATGAGCTCATCATGCAGATTCGGGAAGATTCCACCATAATCCTGCACCACAATACGGGCTGTTGCATGCATATTCCTTCCTCTGGAATAATAACCCAAACCCTGCCAAAGCTTTAGAACTTTGGCTTCTGTTGCATGGGCAAAGTCGGTAACTGTAGGGAAATTTTCCAAAAACCGATTGAAGTATGGAAGCCCCTGCTCTACTCTGGTTTGTTGTAATATAACCTCTGATAACCAGATGGTATAAGCATCATTAGTGTGCCGCCATGGCAGGTCCCTTTTATTGATCAGGTACCAATTGATGAGTTCATTTTGAAATGTCATTACCGCAAATTACGGTCTATTTATCCAATTAAAAAAAAACTTGCAATAGCCTGATAAGTCTGCCGATAAAAAAATCATCTTTTATTTCCCTATCTCATTAAAAAGCAATACTTTTGCAACCCCAAAACAGTAGTAATATTAAAACATAATATATAATAAATAATAAAATATGACTAAGGCAGATATTATTTCAGAAATATCAACAAAAACCGGAATTGAGAAGGTTGATGTACAGGAAACAGTTGAGGCATTTTTCAAGGTTATCAAAACCAGCATGATTGGCGGTGAAAATGTATACGTTAGAGGCTTCGGGAGCTTTGTTGTTAAAAAGAGAGCGCAAAAAACTGCGAGAAATATCTCAAAAAACACTGCAATAATCATCCCTGAACACTTCGTTCCTAGCTTTAAACCAGCAAAAGTATTTGTTGATAAAGTGAAAAGTAATTCAAAAAAAATTAAAGTAGAAGCCTAAGTCTTAATATATGAATAGCAACATCAGATCAAAACAAACCATTGTTATTGGAGCGATTGTATTGCTTGTTGCGTTCTTATTTACCAGAGACATTAAGGGTTTGGTTAAACCAACGGAAGAAAATGGAAAAATGCCTTCAAGTGGCCAAATGGCCGGAGCGGCATCTCCATCAGCATCGGTACTAAACCTCGAAACTTCCTCTACAGCTGCAAAGAATGTAATCAATAAAAATTTGGCTACAGATATTACAGCTTTAGAAAACAGCTACAAAGGCGCAAATGGCACAGAAAAGATTCAATTTGCCAAACAATTGGCCCAGAAATGGGACGATGTTGAACAAATTACCCCATCTGCCCTGTATTTAGAAGTTGTAGCCGAAGGCGAACCATCCACAAAATCGTGGTTAGCTGCCGGAAATCAATTTATAAAAGCTTTTGAGAGCACACAAGACAGCTTAGCGCAGCCTGCTTTACTGCAAAAAGCGAATATGTCTTACAAAAAAGCATTAGAAAAGGACTCTACAAACATTGAAGCTAAAACAGGCTTAGGTGTAACCATAGTAAACGGCTTGGGCGCACCAATGCAAGGTATTGCAATGTTGTTGGAAGTTGTGGCTAAAGAACCTAAAAATGTAAAGGCCAATATGAATTTAGGGTTGTTCTCGATAAAATCAGGTCAGTTTGACAAAGCAATTCCCCGTTTTAATACGGTAATTGCTACAGCTCCGACCCCTGAAGCCTATTTTTATTTAGGAACAGCTTTAGAAAATTTAGGCAGAAATAAAGAAGCAGTTGATGCTTACCTATCAAGCAAAAAATTAGCGGCTAACCCAACCTTATCTTCTTTTATTGATAAGAAGGTGGCTGAACTAAAGAATAAAAATTAATTAACAGATTAATAAAAACATTTAAAACTTAAAACTATGCCAAGCGGTAAAAAAAGAAAAAGACATAAAATGGCTACCCACAAACGTAAAAAACGTTTAAGAAAAAACAGACATAAGAAAAAATAGTTTCTTATTTTGATTGAGCCAGTTAAACCTCATAGCAAACGCTATGAGGTTTAAACAATTTATATGATTTTTAAATTGTATATCTTTCTGGCTACGTCACTGTTTTTATTTACTATCCATTTGTTAATGGGCGAAAGCCTTAAATCTGTAGCTGTTGGTAAAAGAATTAATTATCAATTCGACTCCTGCCGGAGTTACCATAGCGTTGATTGAAGACAAACAACTTGTTGAGCTTCACAAAGAACAAATCAATACTAATTACGCCGTAGGCGATATTTATTTAGGCCGCATTAAAAAAATTATGCCGGGCCTGAATGCTGCTTTCGTGGATGTTGGTTATGAAAAAGATGCTTTTTTGCATTACTTTGATTTGGGCCCTCAGGTGCAATCTTTAATTAAGCTAACGAAGATCAAGCGTAATGGCTCGGTTACAGGCACATTATTAGATAATTTAAAGCTGGAAGCCGATATTAATAAGGCAGGCAAAATTTCTGATGTGCTGAGTAAAAACATGCTCCTACCTGTACAAATTGCTAAAGAACCAATTTCTACAAAAGGTCCGCGTTTAAGTTCCGACATTTCGATTGCCGGCAGGTATGTGGTACTGGTGCCATTCTCCAATACCATATCCGTATCAAAAAAAATTAAAAGTAATACCGAACGTAATCGTTTAAAAAAGATTATCGAAAGTATTAAACCTCAAAATTTTGGGGTCATTATCAGGACCGTTTCTGAGGGCAGAGGGGTTGCCGAAATGCAAAAAGATCTTTTAGATTTAATTGCCAAGTGGGAAAACTTCGTTAAAAAGATGCCATCTACCGAACCTTCAAAAAGAGTTTGGGGAGAAATGGACAGATCATCAACGTTAATCCGTGATATTCTGAATCCTGATTTTACAAACGTTTATGTTAGTACTCCTGATCTGTACGATGATATCCGTTCTTATGTTCACGATATTTCTCCTGAAATGGAAAAAATCGTAAAACTTTACAAACAGAAAGAACCGATATTTGATCATTTTGGTATAGAAAAGCAGATTAAAAATGCTTTCGGAAAAACAGTAAACTTGCCGGGTGGTGCCTACCTGGTTGTTGAGCATACTGAAGCACTCCACGTAATAGACGTGAACAGTGGAAACCGTACTGCCAGTAAAGAAAATCAAGAAGAAAATGCTTTACAGGTAAATAAAGAGGCGGCTAAAGAAATTGCCCGTCAATTGCGCTTGCGCGATATGGGCGGTATTGTGGTAATCGATTTTATCGACATGCACAAACCAACAAACCGTAAAATACTATTCGACTATTTGCGTGAGCTGATGTTATTGGATAGAGCCAAACACACTATCTTGCCTCCAAGCAAATTTGGTTTGGTACAAATTACCAGACAGCGTGTTCGTCCGGAAATGAATATTGTTACGGTAGAAAAATGCCCGACCTGCGATGGGACCGGGGAAATTAAAGCGAGTATCGTTTTAATGGATGATATTGAAAACAACCTTAATTATATTTTAAGAGAACAGAATGAAAAAGGGGTAACGCTTTGTGTGCACCCTTACATTGAAGCTTATATTACAAAAGGCATTTTCAACCTTCAACGCCGCTGGTTCTTTAAATACGGCCAGTGGATTAAAGTTAAAGCGCAATCATCGTATCACTTAACTGAGTTTCACTTTATCTCTGCTAAAGACGAAGAGATCAAATTGTAACTGAAAAAATTAACTGAAAGCCTGGGTCAAATCCAGGCTTTTTTGTTTTTAACGGTAGCGATTTGTATTCCCCATTTCAAAATAACGGATGCTTTGGTTGATTGTAAATCCATCATTCATATGGTTGAGATAAATCTCGACCAGTGGTATTCAAACCTCAACGAGAAAAACTAAATTCGTAATCTAAATTTTAATCAATTGGCAAAATCAAAAACCGCATACTTCTGTCAGAGCTGTGGATACGAATCAGCAAAATGGCTAGGCAAATGTCCTTCCTGCAATCAATGGAATACCTTTGTAGAAGAAATTGTAGAAAAAAGTCCGCCATCAGTTCCAACCTGGAAAAGTGATACCGCAAGTCGCAAACTAAGCAAGCCGAGCAAAGTCAGCGAAATACAATCGTCAACGGAGCGTAGGATATTTACGGGTGATAAAGAATTGGATCGCGTATTGGGAGGTGGCGTGGTAGAAGGCTCATTGGTATTAATCGGTGGCGAACCAGGCATCGGGAAATCGACCCTGATGCTGCAACTGGCCTTAAATTTAGAAGGTAAAAAATTACTTTACATATCCGGAGAAGAAAGCGAACAGCAGATAAAAATGCGGGCAGAAAGGATTCAGAAAAGCCCATCGTCTAACTGTTACATCCTGACCGAGACATCAACGCAAAATATCTTTAAACAAATCGAAATTTTAGAACCGGAGATCCTGGTGGTCGATTCTATCCAAACACTCCATTCAGCTCATATCGATTCCACTCCCGGCAGTGTATCACAGGTGAGGGAATGTACTGCTGAGCTATTACGTTTTGCAAAAGAAACCGGTGTACCCGTTTTCCTTATTGGCCACATTACTAAAGACGGCGCCATTGCAGGACCTAAAATACTCGAACATATGGTTGATACGGTTTTGCAGTTCGAAGGCGACAGGCATCACGTTTATCGTATTCTGAGATCCATCAAAAACCGCTTTGGAGCAGCTGCAGAACTGGGGATATATGAAATGCAGGGAAGTGGATTAAGAGAAGTTTCCAATCCTTCTGAAATTTTATTATCACAGCGTGATGAAGAGCTGAGCGGAATAGCTATAGCTGCAACATTAGAAGGCGCCAGACCGATGCTGATTGAAACGCAGGCCCTGGTAAGTTCGGCAGCATATGGAACTCCACAACGTTCCGCAACAGGTTTCGACACCAAAAGAATGAATATGCTCTTAGCTGTTTTAGAAAAACGCTGTGGCTTTAGGTTAAGTACACAGGATGTTTTCTTGAATATCGCGGGCGGAATAAGAGTTGAAGATCCGGCGATAGACCTGGCGGTATTGATTGCCATCATATCATCTCAGCAGGATATTTCCGTTTCTTCAAAAATTTGTTTTGCTGCAGAAGTGGGACTATCAGGCGAAATCAGGGCCGTTAACCGTATAGAACAACGCATTGCCGAAGCAGACAAACTGGGCTTCGAAACCATTTATATCTCTAAATACAATTTGAAAGGGATTTCAATAGAAAAATATAACATGGAGATTAAGGCTGTTTCTAAAATAGAAGAGGTGTTCAGTCTGGTTTTTGGGTAAAAAATAGTATTGTGGAAATAACTCAACAACATTCCTCATATAGGAGATAATTTTCCACATTTTGTACTTATAGCAACGAATAATAGATACAAATCCAAAAATATAACTACCTGAATATAATATCGTTATAGTAAATAATCACGAAAACTAAAGTTTTGGTTGTTAGTTTGCCTTAAAAAATAATACAAGTAAATCATAGCGTTTGATTTACATAATATTAGGGATGATTTTCCCCGCTAACGGATGTTAGCGGGGTGTTTTTGTTTTCAATATTTAGAAAAAATTTAGATAACTTTGACTAGGCTATAACCAAATCAATTACAAAACCATGAAAAAAATTATCCTAAGCTTAAGTTTTTGCTTATTTACAGTATTGACATTTGCTCAAACAGCATATAACGGTCAAAAATTTGGAGAAGAAGTTAAACCAGGGAACGTAAAACCGGCCGCCAAGATGGAAGCAGCAATGGGCGACGAAAAAACGGTTGATATGAAAATCGAAGGCAAAGTGGTAGATGTATGTAAGAAAAAGGGCTGCTGGATCACATTGGAAATGCCTAATGGCGATCCTATGCGGGTAACTTTTAAAGATTACGCTTTCTTTATGCCAATGGACATCGTAGGCAAAAAAGTAGTTTTAGATGGCCTGGCGAAGAAACAGACTATCTCAGTAGAAACCTTGCGCCATTATGCGGAAGATGCTAAAAAATCTCCTGAAGAAGTAGCAAAAATTACTGATCCTAAAAAAGAACTGGCTTTTGAAGCTAAAGGGGTAGTGATTTTAGATAAATAAGAACATCCTTTTATATCTGTTCGTCACCTTGAACCGAGCTTTACCGAGCTCACCGAAGTATTTCATTTCAGGATATTTATAGCATAAAGATGCTGACCACGTAGTAGCGACAAGATAATTGAAATACTATCTATACTTATAAAATAAATTCAGCATGACGATAATAGAAAACAAGAAACCCCGATGCAGATGCTGCATCGGGGTTTTATCTTTAATGGGATTTCGGCTTACAAAACCCAGTTCCAGCCAAACTCATCAGGCGCTAAACCATAACGAATATCATTTAGTTTTTTAGCAATGCCATTTGAAATATGTCTAGTAGCAGGATCAGTTAATTTATAAATCTGTCCATTATAGCCCATTTCGCCCACGTGTGTTACGGTAGCCGCAGTTCCGGCAGCAAATGCTTCAGTTAAGCTTCCGTTTTCTATTCCTTCAATCACTTCCTTAACAGAAACCCTACGTTCTTCAACCTCTACTCCGGCCTCTTTAGCCAGCTTAATAATTGTATCACGCGTTACACCATCTAAAACGGTACTGCGTACTGATGGCGTAACCAATTTACCATTAATTACAAAAAGCAAATTGGCGGTTCCAGCTTCTTCAATAAACTCATGCGTTACCGAATCTGTCCAGATCAATTGATCGTAACCTTCTTTTTTAGCTTGCTCAAAAGGATATAATGAACGGGCATAATTTCCGGCTGTTTTGGCAAAGCCAACACCACCTTCGTCTGCGCGTGTAAATTCAGTTTCAACTTTAACTTTTAATGCATTGCTATAATATGGACCTGTTGGTGTGGTTAACAGAACGAATTTATAGGTATCTGAAGCCTTAACACCCAGATAAGGATCCATGGCGAACATTACCGGACGGATATATAAAGCGTAATCTTCCTGATTTGGCACCCACTTTTCATCAACATTGATCAACGCAGCCAAACCCTGCATAAAAATTTCTTCAGGAACAGCCGGCATCGACATTCTTGCTGCTGATTTGTTAAAGCGTTCGAAATTTTTATCGGCACGAAACACACTGATTTTCCCGTCTGGTTGACGATAAGCCTTTAATCCTTCAAAAATTGCTTGCCCATAATGAAGGGCAGAAATTGCAGGGCTCATCGGGATGGGGCCATAAGGAAGAATTTGCAAGTTCTTCCATTCGCCATCTTCGTAATCGGCAGTAAACATGTGATCGGTAAAAACCTTACCGAAAGGTAATTGTGAAAAATCAGTAACCGTTAATCTTGTTTGATCTGTTTTGGTGATTTTTATATCTAATGTCTCGGTCATATTATTGAATTTTGAATGAGTGATTTTTGAATGGGTTGAATGAGTGTATCTTGCAATTCATCATTCTATCATTCTCTAATTCAATCATTAATTATTTGCGCAAATTAAGAAAAAACAGCCTTTTTTAATAGCTTTTTGCAATATTAATCTTTGTTTTTGAGTGTTTTAAGTACACTAAGTACCCAACTTTTACCCCACTCTTCCGTTTGCTCATCACTCCATAAAAACGGATAAAAGATTCGCTTCTGAAAACGCGGCGGTAGATACTTTTGCCAGTTGGTTCCACCAGTTGCCGCAATATCAACCGGGTCTTTCTCCAAATAACGTACAGCCGATTTATAATGTGACAGAGGCCATTCTACATTAACATACAGGTCGAGTTTACGCAATTCATCAGCAAGTGCAGAAACATCCGCTCCATTAGCCTGCAATTTGTGGTATAGCGCTGAGAAATTAGTTGAAGTGCGGTTTTTGGCCAATTGCAAAAACTGAACCGCGTACTTATCGATAAATTGCTTTAAAGTTAAGGTCTGTTTACCTGACGCCAGTTCCGTTGCACCGAATTTCCAATAAATATTTTCAAACTGTTCTTCTATTGTTGCAGTGCTTAGTTCTTCACGTTTGGATTTATCTACGAGTCGGATAAAATCCGTAGCGCAGATTTCGATCATCCGGTACTGGCCAGATTGGAATCCACTTGCTGGTAATAATGACATCCGGAATTTCAAAAACTGTTCTTTTTCCATACCGTCAACCATCACCTCAAATGAACTGGTTAAGGCATTAAAATAAGCATTGATCCGTTTTACGCGCGCCGTAAAAAATTCGACGGTTAAATTCTCATGTTCCGCAATCTGCCGGCACTCGTGCAGGGCAAGTTTAAAATAGAGTTCGGTAATCTGGTGGTACATGATGAAAATCTCTTCATCAGGAATTGGTGTTTTGGGGTTCTGCAGGCTTAGCAGCGTATCTAAGTGGATGTAATCCCAATAGGTCAGGAAATCAGCATATAGAAGTCCATCAAGATACGATGCCATATCCTGACCCATTGCCGTGTATTTTTCCTGTAGGCGGTGTAGTTTGTCTTTTATTTCGGGTGTAAAATCCATGGTTTAAAGTTAGTTGCACAAAGGTGATAAAGATTTTGCAACAAATAACTAAATTTTATACATTTGAAACATGGCGATGGGGTACCGCCAAAACCGCCCAAACAGGCTGATGACTCCTACGATTTTAGATAAAATTGAATACAAATGCCTGTTAAAAAACTAACAGAAGGATTTCTTCTGTCTACCAAAAACTTTATTAAACTCGACTTCGGATTACTCTTAACGAGTACCGTAAAATGGCTGTTCATCTCTTCCATACTGGGTGTAGTTATCGGCTCTGCCTCTGCCCTGTTTTTAGAAACATTGAACTGGGCAACCAATTACCGTGAACAAAACCTGTGGATGATTGCCCTTTTACCCGTCGCTGGTTTAGTTATTGGCCTTTCGTACCATTACTGGGGCGCAAAGGTTGTTAAAGGAAACAATCTTTTGATTGAGGAGTTACAATCACCAAAAAATATAATTCCGCTGATTATGGCGCCGCTTATTTTTGCAGGTACGATTATCACCCATTTATTTGGCGGATCAGCTGGCAGAGAGGGTACAGCTGTACAAATTGGCGGAGCCTTTGCAGACCAGTTTACGAAACTGTTTAAGCTTAAAGCAAGAGACCGCAAAGTGATTCTCATCTGTGGTATCAGTGCTGGTTTTGCCTCTGTTTTTGGAACTCCGCTGGCAGGTGCAGTATTCGGATTAGAGGTTTTTGTAATTGGAAGCTTAAGTTACAGCTCAATCCTTCCTTCATTTGTCACGGCAATTATTGCTGATTATGCCTGTAAAGCCTGGGGTGTTGGGCATACCCATTACTCCATAGCTGCTGTACCCGAAATAGATTCGATAAACCTATTGTTATCTTTAGGTGCAGGGATATTATTTGGCCTTGCAGCAAGAACTTTCTCTACCTTAAACCATGGGCTATCTCGTCTTTTCGCTAAAATTAACTATCCGCCCTTACGGCCTTTTATCGGGGGCATCATTTTGATTGGAATTGTATACCTCATTGGGAATACACGATATATTGGTTTGGGCATTCCGGTTATTTCAGAATCCTTTATAAAGCAAGAAGCCTATTACACCTTTGCAATCAAGTTATTTTTAACTGCATTTACATTAAGTGCAGGGTTTAAGGGCGGCGAGGTTACGCCACTGTTCTTTATAGGCGCCACACTGGGTAGCTTTTTAAGTTTTTTTATCCCCTTACCGATTAGCCTGCTGGCAGGTATGGGTTTCGTGGCTGTTTTTGCGGGGGCAGCGAACACACCTTTGTCCTGTATTTTTATGGGAATAGAATTATTTGGTGCGTCATCGGGAAATTATATTGCCCTGGCCTGCATTACGGCTTACCTATTTTCTGGCCATACCGGTATTTATAAATCGCAGACAATCGGAGCGCCAAAGCATTTGTTGTTGAAAAGGCATCAGTTTTTGAGGTAGCAGAGAGCGTGGAGCGTAGGGCGCCATATCCTGTAATTGTGAACGCGGTGAAGAACGCGGATGCTCTGCGAAGCAAATCTTACTCACAAGATACTGACCGAGGAAACATTTCAATGTAAACAGAAGAAAGTTAAAAATTCTTCGTTGCTCAGAATGACAGAATGCTATAAAATCTATATTGACTAAGAGCGGTAAAACAAAGATATCTTTAAGCATAGTGCCTGCTTCACCGGACGATCGTGTTAGTGGCTGCTTTACACTTCACAGCCTTTAGCATATTGAAAATAAAAAAAAATCGTCCTCTAGACTGAAGCTCCTCGAAACAGAGAGATCCGTCAAGCAGATTTCCAGAATTCGTTGCACTACGCTCGAAATGACGATTTTTAGGTATTCCATCATCCCTTTTACATCTAATACAGCACCCTAAATTTTATCGTTTGTTCAATCTTTTTAAGCGATTTAAACAATTGCTTGTCGTATTCTGTATTAATATCTGTAATGGCATATCCGATTTCAGGATTAGTCATTAAAAACTGGCTCACAATATTAATATCGTGTTTGGCAAAAACGGTATTGATTTTGGCCATGATGCCCGGAACGTTTTTGTGGATATGAATTAAACGGTGCGATTTATCGATTTTCGGCAATTGCAGATTTGGAAAATTAGCACTTAAATAGGTTGCACCTGTGTTCATAAAATCGGCCACTCTTTTCGGGATAAAACTAATGTTACGAGGGTTGTTTTTTGGATCGTCAAAAACCACAATACCTTGTTTGGTACACAAACCTAAATCTAATTTGTTTTTTGCGCTTCCCAGATATCCGATAGTTTTTAGCTTAGCGGCGTTTTTTATTTGCTCTTTGCTGATTTTTTCACCATCTGCCAAAACGATAATTCCAACGTCTTTTACATATTTATCTTCAAATGAAGCTTTGTGCCTGATGGATAGACCATCATTTTTTAGAATGGAAATTGTTAAGGGGTCAACCTCACCAATCACCAGGCATAGGATTCTATTTTTAGGATAGGAAATTGCACGCGGCAGATCATTTACGTAAAGAAACTCGTCGAAACTTGGTGTAACATGGTCTGCTTTGGAAACAATACTTTCACGGGCAATATTTTCTGTAAAGGCAAAAAACTTATTAATGATCCCGCTTTCGCGTAACTGGAAATCAGAATAACCATCACCTATACCAAATAACTCGCCTTCCAGCTTCAAATGCTGAAGCAATTTTACTTTGCCACCTTCTTCGCTCAAAGGATTGGCATGATCGTAATCTATAATTTTGCCATCACCCGTGGTTACAAAAGTATTGGCATAAATATTTTCCTTTTTAATATGGTACTGGCTAACCACCGGGGTAATAAATTCCTTAAAACCTCCGGAAACAATCAAAACGTCATCTGCATGCTTTTTAAAAAATTCGGCATTACGTGAAAAAGATGTAGATACTTTCTTTTTTAAATGTTTAATGAGCTGCTTTAAATGATCTTCATTCGCTTCGAGCAGCTTAACACGTTGTGCTAAACTTTCGGAGAAGGAAAGTTTTCCTTCCATGGCAAAATTGGTATAATCTTCAATCTTTTGAAAAATCGCTTCTTTATCTGGGTGGTTCTTTAGCGAAATCCGGGCAAGTTCATCAAGGGCTTCTACCTGCGTAAAGGTACTATCAAAATCGATGATGTAATAAGCTTTTTGTTTGGGCATTATCTTAAATGTTGGGTAATTTCTTTTATACTTTCGGCAACTGGCTTAAAACTAATGCCTGTTACCGTCTTTACTTTATCATTATTATAATAACTTAGGGTTAAACTGCTTTTGGCAGCATCCTTAGTGATTGACGGCTGTTTACCAGTAAATATAGATATCAATTTTAGTGCCCTCCAGGCTATTCCAAGCATCCATGGTTTTGCTTCCTTTGATGGTGCTTTAACACCGAAGCCTTTAGCAATATCACCAAACAATTCTTTATAATGGTAGTCATCTGCAGAAATAATATATCGTTCTCCTGATACTTCGGCATCCATTAACATTATCATTGCTTTGGCCACATCTTCAACATCTACAAAACCCGAAGCTCCGTTGGTATAAAACGGAAAACCATCCTTTACCAATTTAAAAATTGCGCCACTTCCTTCGAATCCGGCATTTTTACCAATAATTACAGAGGGGTTAACAATAACAGCATCCACCCCTTCATTAATTCCCCGCCAAACCTCCATTTCTCCTTCGTATTTGGACAAACCGTAAGCATGCGCTTTTGCATCATACTCCCAAAAATCTGTTTCGGTAATTTTATGACCCTTTTTTGCATTGCCCAGTGCGGCAACCGAACTGACATGCAATAGCCTGCAATTATTTTCGGCGCAAAGGTTAACCATGTTCGATGTACCTTTAATATTTACATGAAAAAGCTGTTTTTTATCTTTAGGGTTAAAGGATACGAATGCAGCGCAATGATAAACTTTGGTAACACCTGTAAAAGCGTCCTCTAAAGTAGCAGGATCATTAATATCGGCTTCAAACCATTCAATTAAACGAATGTTTTCAAGCAATGCGGGTATTTTAGATTGTTCTCGTTTGAGCGCCCGAACAGATAAACCACCGTTGGTTAACTGCTTAATCAATTCAGATCCTAAAAATCCAGTTCCTCCGGTTACCAGTATCATTTTATTTTTTTCGGGCTATATGTGAAAATACGCATTCAAAAATAGATATTTGAGCCGAGAGTTTTAAATATATGTCATTAACGGATTTCTTTTCACCCATCAACCCCGAAAGTTTTACGCCCAAACAAGGTTTTTTTACAAGTCAGTTAGGTTTAAAAGCGCAGATCTATACCGAATCTTTTCCGGATTTTGAGGAACAGACCTACGACCTGGCCATTTTTGGGGTACTTGATGGAAGAGGCGCCATTAATAATGAAGGCTGTGCCCTGGCTCCCGACTATTTCAGAGAGAAATTTTACAGATTGAATGAAGGTGCTTTTAAAAGCCGGATTGTTGATTTAGGTAACATTAAACATGGTGCAACCATTGCTGATACCTATATCGCCATCAAAATGGCGGTATCTGAGTTGATTAAAAAAGACATTATTCCAATTATTATTGGCGGCGGACAAGACTTAACCTATGGCCAATACCTGGGTTATGAAGACTTGGAGCAAAAAGTTGATCTGGTGATTATTGATAACCAATTCGATATTGGCGATGATGACCATGAGGGAATTGCCACCCGATCGGATTGTTACCTGAATAAAATTTTCTTACATCAACCCAATTACCTGTTCAATTTCAGCAATTTGGGTTATCAAACTTATTTTGTGAATCAGGAAAGTTTGAGCGTAATGGACAAGTTGTATTTTGACGTACACCGGTTAGGTGAATTTGCTCAGGATATTACGCTAACTGAGCCTATCATCCGCAATGCCAACATGATTAGTTTTGATATCAGTGCTATCCGCTCAGCTGATGCTGCAGCAAATGCCAATACCACTCCAAATGGTTTTGACGGTGAAGAGGCCTGTCGGATTGCCCGATACGCCGGTATGAACGATAAATTAACGTCAATAGGATTTTATGAGTTTAACCCAGCTTACGACAATAACGGACAAACAGCCTTCTTACTTGCCCAAATGGTATGGTATTTTGTGGATGGATATTACGCACGTAAAAAGGATTTCCCGCTCACACCGAAATCGCAGTACATCATCTATAGAACCAGTTTAAAAGACGGTTCGGGAGAAATGACTTTTGTAAAAAGTAAAAAATCAGACCGTTGGTGGATGCAGGTTCCTTATCCGTCGGGCCAATCCAAAAACGAGCGTTACCATTTGGTACCCTGCAGATATGATGATTACCAGATTGCGGTTAATGGCGAGATGCCCGATTTGTGGTGGAGGACCTATCAAAAGCTGAATTAGAAGTTGTGTAATTTCAAAGTTGGAACTGTGTAATTTCAAAGTAGAAGCTGTGTAATTTCAAAGTGGAAGTCGTATACCCTTATCTTTTTTAGTACTTTTGACTAAAACAAGCAACTATGCAACAGTTAGTTAAAAGGCATATAAGTAAACATTAGAACATCAAATAAATTTCCTATTATCGCCATTACTGGCCCAAGGCAATCGGGAAAAACTACATTGCTAAAGAATTTATTTAGTAATTACAGATATGAAATAGATCTACTTCAACCAACAGGGGGGGGCTTTAGTGTTTTACTCCTGATCTTTTTAAAAATCTGAATAAGTTTGAAGTTACGGCAAGTTCTCAAAAAGTGGAAAAAACGTTAATTTACGGAGGATCGGAAAACCAAAAACGCAGCCAGTGTAAAGTATTAAGTTGCCAATAGATAAAGTAGACGTTTAAGCCATTACAAACAGTATACCATAATTTTACACAGCTATTTACGTTTTAGCGATACAGATTTCTATATTTGAATAGGAATAAACCAACTTCATGAAAAAAATATTATTATCAGCAATGGCTTTATTGCCATTTGCAGCAATGGCGCAGAAGCCATTTACGGTTAATGGCGACATAAAAGGCCTAAAAACCGGAGATAAGATTTACCTTATCTATCAAACAGATGGTAAAAACATTACCGACTCGGCAATTGTAACAAACGGTGCTTTTACTTTTAAAGGAACGCTGGCGAGCCCAACCGGGGGAAGTCTTTTCTTAAACAAAAACCCTTATGTAAACCGCCCGGCACAGGGTGAGAAAATAGATGCCTTATCACTTTATGTGGAGCCTGGAAATATAAAACTGGCTGCGGCAGATTCTTTAAAGAAAGCAACAATTACGGGTTCTCCTGTTAATGATGATGCGAAAAAGTTAAGAACATTAACTAAACCTGTAGCAGACAAACTTGCGGCAATTAATGCTGAATATGCTGGTTATACACCAGAGCAAAAACAAGACAAAGCAGTAATGGAAGCTTTAAGTGCACGTTATGAAAAAGAAGCTGCAGCGATGCCTCCATTACTATTACAGTTTGCCAATAGCAATCCTAAATCATTTGTAAGCCTTAATTCAATAAACCAGCTGGCTTCAGATCCTGACCAGGCAGCCGCAGCGCAGAAAGCTTTTGAAGCACTGTCACCTGAGCTTAAGGCGACTTACACAGGTAAAAAAATTGCGCAGATATTTGAAGCAGGAAGAAAGACTGCTGTAGGTGCAATGGCGATGGATTTTACACAGGCTGATACTGCTGGGAAACCAGTTAAATTATCTGATTTTAAAGGTAAATATGTTTTGGTTGATTTTTGGGCATCATGGTGTGGCCCATGCCGTCAGGAAAACCCAAATGTGGTAGCCGCCTACAACAAATTTAAAGATAAGGGTTTTACGGTATTGGGTGTTTCGTTGGATGGAGGAAATACTAAAACAACTAAAGCAGCATGGCAAAAAGCCATTGACGCCGACAAGTTAACCTGGACACATGTATCTGATTTGAACGGCTGGAATAACGAAGTGGCTCAAATGTATGGCATCCAATCAATCCCGGCCAATTTCTTAATTGATCCAACAGGTAAAATTATTGCAAAAGGCTTAAGAGAACAGGCTTTACAAGATAAACTTCAGGAATTATTAGGAAGTAAATCGAAATAAGAAATATGCCTTAAATGAGAAAGTCCCAACTAAAAATTGGGACTTTCTTTATTTTATTGGAAAAAACTGAACTCAACTTATTCATATTTTTTTCCAACTCATCTTCTATTAAATCAAATCGAACCCGATATCTTCCCTGAAATATTTCCCATCGAAATAAATCCGGCCAGCATCAGCAGTTGCCGATTGTAAAGCAGTAAACAAATCTTTTTGTAAGCTGGTAATGGCAATTACCCTGCCTCCATTTGTTTTCACTACATCATTTTCTAACAAGGTACCGGCATGGAATGCATTGGAATGGCGGAGATTTTCGATTCCGGTAATGGCTTTACCTTTCAGGTAATCGCCTGGATAGCCACCTGCAACAATCATTACAGTAGCAGCTGTTTGTTCTGAAATAACCAGATTAACCTCGTTTAATTGTTTGTTAGCGGTAGCTAAAAACAGTTCTACCAAATCATTTTCAATTCTAGGAATGACGCTCTCTGTTTCAGGATCGCCCATCCGTGCGTTATACTCAATTACAAATGGCTCTTCCCCTACTTTAATCAGTCCGAAAAAGATAAAACCTGTATAATCTATACTATCTTTCTTTAAACCTTCAACCGTTGGTTTAATGATACGTTCTTCTACTTTGGTCAAAAATTCTGGTGTGGCAAACGGAACCGGAGAAACGGAACCCATACCGCCCGTATTTAAGCCAGTATCGCCCTGACCAATTCTTTTATAATCTTTAGCAGAAGGCAGTGTAATGTAGTTTTCACCATCAGTTAAAATAAACACTGAAAGTTCTATTCCGCTTAAAAATTCTTCGATAACAACTGTTGCGCCGGCTGCACCAAATTTACCGCCAAGCATCAGTTTTAATTCTTCCTGAGCTTCGATAGTCTCGGTGCAAATCAATACTCCTTTACCAGCTGCCAAACCATCTGCTTTTAAAACAACTGGCAAAGCATGGTTTTGCAGGTAAGCCAATCCATCTTCCAAAGTTTCGGGCGTGAAAGATTTTGAAGCCGCGGTAGGAATACCATGACGCTCCATAAATTGTTTAGAGAAATCTTTACTCCCTTCTAAAATGGCTCCTTCTTTTTTAGGTCCTATAACGGGAATTTGGGCAATGGCTTGATCAGCGAGGAAAAAATCATGAATACCATTTACCAAAGGTTCTTCAGGGCCCACAACAACGAGTCCGATGTTTTCGGTAAGCACTACTTTTTTTATGGCATCAAAATCGTTTACACTGATGTTGATGTTCGTACCATAAGCCCCTGTACCACCGTTACCTGGGGCAATAATTAGTTTATCGCAGTGCGAAGACTGGCTTAATTTCCAAGCGAATGCGCTTTCTCTGCCGCCTGAACCTAAAAGTAAGATATTCATACCGGCAAAGATAAATAAAAATGTAAGATGGAAAAGGTAAGATGGATGATGTACTGAGCAGTCGCTCTATTCCAGGCCTACATTATACATCTAACATTATCCATTTCATATCTTATCTTACTTCGCGTTTCTTGTCATTTGCTCCAGCATCTCCCACATTTCATTCGGGATTGCTTCTAAACCATTCATCTGGCCTGCACCCTGCAACCACTCACCACCATCAATGGTAATCACTTCACCATTAATATAGCCAGAAAAATCGCTTACCAGAAATGCGGCCAGGTTGGCCAGTTCCTGATGATCACCTACTCTTTTTAGGGGAACCCGGTTTTTAAAATCGAATTTTTTGGCCAAATCGCCTGGTAACAAACGCTCCCATGCACCTTTAGTGGGAAATGGACCAGGCGCAATGGCATTGGTTCGAATTCCATATTTACCCCATTCCACAGCTAAAGATCTCGTTAATGCTAACACCCCACCTTTTGCACAAGCTGATGGGACAACATAAGCTGAACCTGTAAAAGCATAGGTGGTGATTATATTTAAAACTGTTGCTGGCTGCTTTTCCTTAATCCAATGTTTACCAAAGGTAAGTGTACAATTAACCGTTCCTTTTAAAACGATATCGATAATGGACGAAAAGGCATTGGCTGATAACCGTTCTGTGGGTGAGATAAAATTACCTGCGGCATTGTTCAATAATATATCAACAGTGCCAAAGCGCTCCAAGGTTTTTGCCAGTACGTTTTCTACCTGTTCAATTTCCCGCACATCGCAAGCTACCGCCAAAACTTTGCCACCGGTTTTTTCTTCCATTTCATCGGCAGTTTTTTGTAATACATCCTGCTTACGGCTGGTAATAACCAGATTAGCCCCTAATTTCAAAAAATAAACACCCATCGCTTTCCCAAGTCCAGTTCCGCCACCTGTAATCACGATAGTTTTTCCTTTTAAAGCATCTTCTCTGAGCATTGGTGAATTATAATTGAACATCATTAATTTGGTTAATTGGTTAACTGTTTAAATCGGTTAATTGCCGGAAGGATTATTTTGTTGAAACCAGTAACTGTATACAGCAGGTCGCCAACTGGAAACTCCCACCCGTAAATTGAAAACTATTTCCTTTGCAAGTTAGCTAAAATGGTTTTTAAAATATGGCGCGTTGCAGGCGACCACCATTGTGCCAGCACTTTTTCTAAAGTGGCCGATTGGTCGGCAGATACCGCAGCAATCAGTTCTTCACGGATATTTACTTTACTTTGCGACCAGGTATTGCTTTCAAGCTCCATGTATTTTTTAATCTTACGTTCGGCTGCTGTTAATAAACTCTCGTTTTTCACCAATTCATCTACCAGGCCAACTTTTAAGGCTTCTTCCGGATTATACAACTTACCAGAAAGTAAACTGCGGGTGGCTTCGGCTTTACCGATCCAAAAAGCATATAACTGGAAAATACTATTAGGTACGATGATACCTACCGGCACTTCATTTAAGCCAATAATGTATTGCCCTTCTGCCATTACCCGGTAATCGCATGCCAATGCCATTACGCAACCGCCGGCCGGACTATGTCCGCTAATGGCAGCAACCATTGGTTTTTTAAATGAGACCATATTTGCCGTAAAATCCAAAAACAACTGCCAGAAAGATTTAGCCTCTTCTTCGTTATAGTGATAAAGTTCTACCAGATCCAATCCGGCAGAAAAAAAAGGTGCCGTACCGGTTAATATTACCCCGCCAACATTATCATCAGCTGAAATATTTTTAAGCATATCATTTAACTCAGTAATCAACTCCCGGTTTAAGGCATTTGATTTCCCTCTATCTAATGTGATGGTTGCCAGGCGATCTTTAACACTTACTTTTATTGTATTCATATTTAAATAGTATCAAGATTTAAGAATCCAGTATCAAGACAAATATCTCGGCATAAACTATGCATGCATACTAATTCAAATTTATCTATTTTTCTCTATTTAACATCATAAGTATAAACTTTTCTGGCCAAATGCCCCGCCGCATCTATTCCTTCTATTAATACGCGATAGGTTCCAGGCTCATCCGCATTATAAAAATCAAATTGTGCTTTTCCATCTTTATCTGTAACAACCTGTGGGTTCCAATAAATAGTTGTTCTTAAATCGGGCTTGTTTTCAGGGCTTGCAGTATCGTATTTTGGCGAGTAAAATTCTCTTGAAACCGTAAATCCCTTAGGATTAAGCGTTAGAATGCCTGGTGCATATTTATTTACACTTCTGCCTCCGTCACCACGTTTAGTGGTGATAATAATTAAACCTCCTCCCCCTCGTGAACCGTAGATAGCCGTATTGCCAATACTTTTCAGCAACTCGATAGATTCTACGTCCATAGGCACAACATTATCCAGGAAATCGGCCTCCATTTGCATTCCATCAACAATAATTCCCATAGGCGTATCCTGACTACGCATCAGGTATGGCACATTCCCTTTAAATATTACCCCTGGCAAACGTCCCTGCAAACATTGGGATAAGGTAACACATGTAGACAACTGGTCGGCCGTCATGATAAAATCTGCTCTGCCGGCTCCATTGAGGTTGGATGAATTTTTAGCCGGATTTTTCTTTTCTGTAATGGTTACCTCCTCAAGTTTAATGGTCCGCTCCAGCAGGCCCAAACGGGTCATCTCATTAAAATAGTTATCACTTTCTTTAATATACTTCATTAAAGTATTGTTTACGTTGATGTCGACATCTGCGCCATTTTTATTCTTCGTCACAATCTGCCCGGGAACAATATCAAGATTAATGTCTACAAATTTCCGTTCTGTTTTCGTTCTGGCCTGCACCACAAACTTTGTACTATCGCCAAAACTTAAATTGTCAAAAACAAATTTTCCTTCGGCATTGGTTACCGTGTCCAAAATGTACATCGTTCCTTTTGTGGCCATGAGCATTACCTTACCACCAGGCACAGGCTTATTGCCTTTCGTCACCGTTCCACTGATGGTGATAGACTGTTCAGGCTTATAGGTAATATTCGGACCAACATTATTGATGATATTTTTCCAAAGAAACCTTCTCCAGCCCTGCGTAAGCATTAGGTTATCGAGTTCTTTTTGTGTTTGAAGATCATCTTTTAAGAAATAATGGTTGGGCTGCTCTACATATCCTGTCAAATCAGAGGTCAGTAACAATGACGCAAGAATATTTGATTCGTTGTTTTCATCTGGTGCAACCTTTGTGGCATTGGTAACGGCTACCGAAAAGCTGCCTAACACAGGCTTATGATCATTATCTGCATTGAAAGTAAAAGCTGCTTTTCCTCTTTTTGAGCTTGATACACCGGATGAATTAAGCGATACATCTATTAACTCCGACTTGTTATTGATAAATACCAAACGTTCTGCTAAAGGCTGATTGCTGCCTGAAAACAAAGTAAACTGAACAATTCCTGTTGGCAGATTCTTTTTTGGGATACTCGCCATCAGAACTTGTTTATCCATTTTGGCTTTGGAGCCATAACATACATTTCCGCCTTGCTGGGCAACAACTTTTAATTCAGTCCCATTAGTAAGATCGGCACTAGCCATAATCTTAACCACTACTTTACCCGTATCTAAAGCATTTACCGAAAGTGCATAACCGCTCTTAACCGCTACCGGAAGTTTGATTATTTTCTCTGAACCGTCTTTAAACTTAACTTTTGCAGAATATGATCTGCCTGGCTGACTATTGAACACGAAATTTCCCATACCCAGGAAATCGGTAGAAAAAGTGGTCACTTCATTTCCCGTTTCATCTATAATACTACCTTGAGCATCCTCACCACGGCCATTGGAGCCAATCGCTTTGATGGCTACCTTTTGCGGCAACTCTTCAACAAGCGTACCTCCTTCGGGCATAAACTGTACATCTACATCGTTAGAGGTTGAAGTAATCGGGATAGATTTAATTACTTTTTGTTTATTATCGAGCGTTATGGTCGCGATAATTTTTCCTGATTTATTTTGAAAAGGCTGGTTATTGGTGAAATTAATTACAGCATCCCCCGTTAAATTGGTTTTAACTTTACCTTTGCTAACTGAGCGGTAATCTAACTGCACATCATAACTTACTTCGTTCTGGCTATAAGCAATACCATTTTTATCTTCAAAATGAATGGTTGCGGTAACCTTATCTGCGTTGTTCTCTTTCGTAAAATTGTAAGCTGTTTTTGTAAAAACTTTGTTAGCCCAGCTATTTCCAATCTTAATGGTCTTATCATAAAAGAATTCGGTGCCAAAATTTCGCATGTAGTTAGTGTAGGCCCTGATTCTGTAATTCCCTTCAGCAAGTGAATCTGTTAACTTAAAATCGCCCCATGTGATACCACCCATGATCGGTAATTTAACCTGTTTTTTTAACGAATCTTTTTCATTAATCAGCTCTACATACAGGATTTTGCTGATGTCAGAAGGAGTCGAAGTTTTGGTATTGACCACATAAGCCTTAAACCAGATATCATCTCCAATGGCATAATAGGGCTTATCTAAATGAAGATGGACTTTTTCCTGAGGATATTTAGAAGTGTAATCATCCAGTTTCTTTAAAAGCTGACTAAACGGATCATCATCCATTTTAAATGCGCCAAAAACGATAAGCAGAGATAGAAAACTAATGGCGAGAGTAATTTTGAGTTTCATGTGGTTAGGGTACAATTAAATACGTGTCAAGGTACAAAACCTAAGGCATACTTTTATGAAGTAAGCATGAAATTTAGTTTTACTTCTAATTTTTTAGTTGATTGCTTTATTTATCAAATAGCAGGATTACCAGACATATCATATCGGTTGGTTCTCACAGCGTAAAACAGGATTAGGAAATGAACATTCAGTGATCTTTGGCGGCAGGTAATCCAGCACATTTTAAGTCCTCGGGCTCCTACAAATGAAATATAGCCCCGGTTGCAGCGGTACCCTACAGCAACGAGGCACGAGGCAGCGAAGCGGAAAACGGGAGGAAACTCAGTGTTTTGTACTAAACCTACGCTCCAAAAAATGCTGCATTTTTTTATTAGGAAACGAGCGGTTCCTGATTCCCAGGAGACGCTAGTCCCGCTTCGCTTATATCCTCGCTGCGCTCCGGGCTATTCCGCTCAATAGGGTTTAGGAACAAAGGTTTGTGCAACTGGCAACCCTCAAAATGAAATACGGGTGTAGCCAAATAGACCCGGTTGCAGCGGTACCCTGCGGCAACGAGGCACGAGGCAGCGAAGCGTATAAGCGGAAAACGGGAAGAAATTTGTGTTTTGTACAAGCTCTGCGCTCCCTTTAATAGAAATGTTATTTTTAGGAAATGAACATGCAGTGTTGCATGGCAGCTTCAATCCCGCTTAAGACCACTCGTTTAAAGTCTGCTTTTTGCATTAAAGTTTTCCGCTTTTACATTAAGTATTTTATTCGAATATAGTTTAGAATTTATTCTTCCACATCATGCTTTCTACCGGCCTGGTGGTTTTATTATTATATTTCGCGTTACCCTTTGAGTTGTACATGGTTTCAATATTACCTTCAACAACAAAATAAATCAATTGGCCAATAGGCATCCCGGCATAAACTTTTACCGGTTGTGCTACCGATATTTCCAATGTCCAGGTATTGCAAAATCCAACATCTCCCTTCCCTGCTGTGGCATGGATATCAATACCTAATCGCCCGGTACTGCTTTTCCCTTCTAAAAAAGGTACATGCACATGCGTTTCGGTATATTCTACCGTAACACCAAGGTATAAGGTACCCGGGTAAAGAACGTAACCATCTTTAGGAATTTCGAAATGTTCGATTTCGTTATGCGCCTTCGCATCAAGCACGCGACTTTTATAGGTAGCCAGATATTTCCCTAAATGCACATCATATGAGTTGGTTCCTAAACACTCGCGTTTAAAAGGCTCAATGATGATTGTTCCCTTCTCCATTTCTTCTAATATCCTGCTATCAGATAATATCATTTTTATACGTATTTTTGGCCTAAATTATCATTTATTTAAGATAATTTTGCATGTAATCTCCAATTTAATCAATGCCAATAATTTACCACAAAAAAATTGATCAGCATTCTGTTTTAGCCATTTGGAAAATTGAGGAAACAGAAGAAGAGTTGTTGGCCGGACTGCAGCTTAAGCAGCATGAACATGATATTATTTCATCGCTAAACAGTGGCAAAAGGCTATTGCACTGGTTAAGCACGAGGTTGCTTTTGAGAACCATGTTGAATACAACAGAATATATCGACTGCCAGTTTGATGAACATGGTAAACCTTATCTGGTTAATTTTGACTACCATATTTCGTTAAGCCATTCGTATGATTATGCTGCCGTAATGATTAGCAAGGACCACCCTGTTGGTATTGATATTGAACTTATTAAACACAAAATAAAAAGCATTAAACACAAGTTTTTAAGCGATTTGGAGCTTGCCCAAAAACAGATTGGCGATAACACAGATGGCTTATATGTAGCCTGGTGTGCCAAAGAGGCTATTTATAAGTGGCATGGAAAAAAAGGACTGGAATTTAAGCAACATATCCATATTAAACCTTTTAAGCTAAAAAACGAAGGCTCATTAAATGCACTTGTAGAACTGCCTTCGGGTATGCGGGAGTTGACCATTAATTACTTTAAAACAAAAGACGGATACATGTTGGGCTATGTAGCCGGCAATTCTTAATATACATAGAGATGAATGAGATAGCAGATAAAGCAATTGCCAAGGATTTAAAACCAACCATTTTTGCAGACTGGGGCTTAACAGACTACCAGCAGGCATGGGATAAACAGGAAGATCTGCTCAATAAAACAGTGGCCATTAAAACAGAAAACCGGATAAACAACACCAATAAGCCTACGCCAAACCATCTTATATTTTGCGAGCATCCACATGTTTATACGTTAGGCAAAAGCGGGCATCCCGAAAACTTGCTATTGGATGAACAGGGATTAAAAGATAAACAAGCCACCTACTATAAAATAAACCGGGGTGGCGACATTACTTACCATGGGCCAGGGCAGATTGTAGGCTACCCGATCCTTGATCTTGATAACTTCTTTACCGATATCCATTTATATCTGCGCACCCTGGAGGAAGCCGTTATCCTTACCTTAAAAGATTATGGAATAGAAGCGGGTCGTTATCCTGGCTTTACGGGGGTCTGGTTAGATGCGGACAATGAAAAGGCACGCAAGATATGTGCTATGGGCGTGCGTTGCAGCCGCTGGGTGACCATGCATGGGTTTGCCTTTAATGTAAATGTAGATTTAGATTATTTCAAAAATATTGTCCCCTGTGGCATTGATGATAAAGCGGTAACCTCTTTGGCCAAAGAATTAGGATATCAGCTGGATATGGAAGAAGTGAAAGGCAAACTGAAAAACCATATTGCTAAATTATTTAAGATGAAGCTGGTTTAGTAGCGATAAAACCAAGTTGGAGGTTACTTCGTAAATCAAGTGATGAAGATTTTATTAAGCGCTATTTTATTTTCTTTCTTAACTTCGGGCTGTACTAAAAAAGCCCCGATGATTAACGAGCCAACAACTAATCCAGCTACAAATCCTTCAAAAGGAACAGGAAATTTTACTTATTTAGCCCTCGGTGATTCTTATACAATCGGCGAATCGGTGAAGCAAGCAGAATCATTTCCTTATCAGCTTCAGGGTTTATTACGGGCTCAAAACCTCACTGTAGCCAATCCTAAAATTATTGCGGTTACAGGCTGGACCACCAATGAGCTTCAGGCGGCCATTAAAAGCGAAAATTTAACTGGTACCTTTAGTTTTGTTACGCTTTTAATTGGTGTAAACAATCAGTACCGGGGCTACCCGTTAAATACCTATAAAAAGGAATTTTCAGAATTATTACAAACGGCAATTACTTATGCAGGGGGGAATAAATCTAGGGTTTTTGTGGTTTCCATACCCGATTGGGGTGCTACCCCTTTTGGCAAAAACTCCGGAAGAAGTACACAAACCATTGCAAGCGAAATTGATAGTTTTAACGCCGCCAATCAGGAAATAACACTTGCAGCCGGCGTGAGCTACACCAATATCACACCTGCATCCAGAAATGCATCGACTGATCCATCGCTGGTAGCAGACGATGGATTGCACCCAAGCGGTAAAATGTATGCCGAATGGGCTAGCGCTTTATTCCCCAAAGTATCTGCTGTGTTGAAATAATTCAACGCTCATTTATACTGTTTTTAAATTAAAAAATTTATTTTAGTTCGACAATTTAAATTAATCACCTATTAAAAACAGAAATCTATGAATGAGTATGAATCAAGCGGAGTAGCCGCGGGCATTGGAGGCGGTATTGCAATCTTATATCTTGCAATAATCGTAGTAATGATTGTGGGCATGTGGAAAGTGTTCGAAAAAGCGGGCAAACCAGGCTGGGCAGCTATTATCCCTATCTACAATTTAATTATTTTATTAGAAATTGTTGGCAAACCCATGATTTGGATTTTATGGTTGATCATTCCTTGCGTTAACGTTGTATTTGCCATCTGGCTTTACAACTTAGTTAGCAAAAGTTTTGGAAAATCAGAAGGTTTTACGGTTGGTATGGTTATTTTCCCCTACATTTTCTGGCCAATCTTAGGTTTTGGAGATGCTAAATACTTAGGCCCGTCAGCGGCAGAAGCACAAAATGGAGGTTTTGGAAATAATCCTTTTAACAATCCAAATAACCCTTTTAACAGCACAAACAATCCTTTCAACAAACCAACTGATCATCAAAATAACCCCAATGATACTCCACCAGTAGTATAATTTTAGGATGTTTATCATATTTATATTTTGCAGCTTAATCAACCTGGTTGATTGGCTGCAAAATCATTTAATCCCCTGTCCTTTTAAAGCTTTAACAGGAATCGATTGTCCGGGTTGTGGCTTTCAAAGATCTTTTATTGCACTGATCCAAGGCGATTTATCCAAAAGCTGGTCGCTTTATCCACCTACTATTCCTTTACTGTTTTTATTTATCTCAACTGCATTATTGTATAAATTTCAGTTTAGACAACGTTCCTTTATCTTTCAAATATTGGTTATCCTTGTCGGTAATTTTGTAATGATCTGCTATTTGCAAGAAATGTTTTTTAGCTAAACACTTATATTAGCTGTAAGGTGGTTATAATCCTTTAATACCGTTTCTAAAAACTGCAATTCGTTCATTCCTGCCGGAATGTTTACCAAAATATGGGCTTTGGTTTTTGCCGCCATGGCATAAATTAAATCGGCATTCCCTGTTTGATAATAGCTGGTTAATACTTCATGAACAAGCTCTATATCCCGATCATTTAAATGCAGTACTTCTTTAAAATGCGGTTCATATTCTTCAGGCAGACTAAAGCTGAATGCTACATTGGTCAATTCGGTGCGTGGTTTGGTTTTAATTAATGTGGTTTTAGCCAGTAAATCTCCCAATCGCTGGTGATTTTTAGTTACTGCTACCGATACCAGCGCAACGACACCCCAGCCAAAAGGAAAGCCAAAATCAATCATCCGGAATAACCACCTAAAAATATACTGCCCCAAGGTTGGCTGTGTACCGTCTATGCTGATCACCTTGATCTTTAGCGCTTTTTTTCCAAAAGTTTGTCCATCCATGGTGATTTCGCAAACCAGATCGTAAAAAACAAAAATGGCCAGGAAAATAAAAAAGATAATTATTGCAGCAATTCCAGACATCGCCATCTGGGCAGCGCCCATAACTACCAGGGTAATTACAGCAAGAATTGCAAATCCGGCCAAGTCTATACACCTTGCAGCTATACGTTCTCCAAGGCCGGCAATCTCGTAATCAATATCAACATTCTGAGCCGTGCTAATTCTGATGGTATCCATATTCAAACATAATTTTTTTTAAGATAATAGCTGCAGGGAAATCTTTATTTTTTGAAACTAAAGATTTATTATATTTTCAATAGCGCTGGTTTAGCTATGTATATTTATTTGCTGGGTAAAACATATGGAAATAAATCGGGTTTTATTTCCATAAAAATTTAGCTATTTTAACCCAAGATTTGGTAACGCCTTTAAATGAGAGAAGCATTATTTGTTAAACAAAATTCGAAGAAGTGGCAGCATTACGATTCGTTGCAACAGGCAAGTCCTGATGAAGTGGCCAATCAGTTTATCGAGATTACCAATGATCTGGCTTACTCAAAAACGTTTTATCCAAATTCGAAAACTACGGCCTACCTCAATGGCCTGGCTTCGAAATTACACCAATCTGTTTATAAAAATAAAAAAGAAAAATCGAACCGCTTTATCCATTTCTGGAAAACCGAACTTCCCTTAATATTCTTCGAACATCGAAAACAGGTACTTTATGCCCTGGTATTTTTCTTGGTTTCCTGCGCCATTGGCGCCTTATCGGCTAAATACGACGATACTTTTGTTCGTTTGATTATGGGCGATGCCTATGTAAATATGACGAACGAGAATATTGCAAAAGGTGATCCTTTTGGCGTGTATAAGCAGAGTAATGAATTCATGATGTTTATGCAAATTGGGTTTAACAATATTTTTGTTGCACTATACACTTTTGTTTTGGGTATCATATTTTCTTTCGGATCTGTTGTTTCCCTATTCAGAAATGGTATCATGCTCGGCTCGTTCCAATATTTCTTTTTTAGCAAAGGCCTGGGCTTTCAATCAGTTCTGGTGATCTGGATTCATGGGACATTGGAAATTTCGGCTATTGTTTTGGCAGGTGCAGCAGGTTTAGTTTTAGGCAACAGTCTTTTGTTCCCAAAAACCTATACCCGAATGGCTTCTGTATTAAAAGGTGCAAAAGATGGGTTAAAAATCGTAATAGGCCTGATTCCCGTTTTTTTCGTGGCTGCGTTTTTTGAAAGCTTCGTTACCCGACATACCGGGATGCCTTTATGGTTAAGTGTACTGATTTTACTGTCTTCTGCAGCTTTTATTATCTGGTATATATTTATTTACCCCATTAAAATCCATCATAATAAGCAATATTAATATGCTAGGGAAAATTGAATTTAAGAAAAGAAGGGATTTCGGACAAGTGATCAATGATACTTTTACCTTTATACGCCAAAATTTTAAGCCACTCATTAAAATATACTTTACCTTTTGTGGTCTGTTTGTATTGGCCAGCATGTTAACCATGTTATTGCAGCAATATAAAATGGTTAATATTATCAATACTATTGGCAATGGAAGAAACAGCAATGGCTTAGGCTTTTCTGGATTATACGGAATAGAGTATTTTCTTTCTATTTTATTTTCTCTGGCCTCTTATACCAGTATGAGCGTTGCCATACTTTCCTATATAGCCATTTATGTAAAAAAAGGCAACCAAACACCTACTATTGATGAGGTATGGGGTTACTTTAAATATTACTTCTTCAGGATTTTTGGCAGTTCTTTTTTGTTAATCATGATGTTGATCATCGCTTTTGTATTTTGCCTCGTGCCCGGCTTTTGGTTATTCCCATATGTGGCCATGATGTTTCCCATAATGGTGATTGAAAATGGTTCACTGGGCTATTCCTTCGGTAGAAGTTTCAATATCATTAAAGACAATTTCTGGGTTACGTTTGGCACGCTGATCGTGGTATGGATTATTGTTTATGCCTGTATGAGCATGATTATTTTACCTACCAGCCTATTTAATATGATTGGGATGTTTACGCATGAAAGCCCGCACATGTCGTTAACACTTACCATGATCACAACAGTTCTGCAGTCATTATGCCAGGTGTTTACCATTATCCCCATTATTACCATATCATTGTCCTATTTCAGTTTGGTTGAACAAAAAGAAAGTACCGGCTTAATGGAAAGGATTTCTAATTTCGGCGATACCGAAAAACCTATTGATACCAGACCTGAAGAATATTAGAATGCAACGCGTAATACTCCGATACCTTCTCGCTTCACTTTTGTTCTTTATTCCGGTAATCAGCAAAGCGCAAACCGTTAAGCCTAAATCTATTGTTAAAGAGATCAGGATAGATAGTACTCAACTTACTCCTCTAAAATTCGATAAAGATTCCATTGGTAGTTATAAAGAACAGAAAGAATTTCAATATGATGAAATCGGCGAACAGCAATTGTCGTGGTGGGATAAATTCTGGATGTGGTTCTGGCATTTGATTGGCTCATTTATTCAGGGTGCAACCTCTAATTTAATTTCGAGGTATATTTTTATCGGATTAGGGGTAGCACTTATTTTGTTTATCGTAATCAAAACCATCGGGGCCGAGAACATATTCAGGAAAAAATCTAAAGCCACAATCCTTCCGTACGATGTAATTACCGAAAATATCCATGACATAGATTATGAACAGGAATTGCAAAGGCTGGTTGCAGAGAGAAAATTCCGCCTGGCAGTTAGGCTTCTATATTTAAGGGCATTAAAAAAACTGAGTGATGCCGAAATTATCCATTGGCAGCCTGATAAAACCAATTACCATTATTTAATGGAAATCGATAAGCCCGAACTAAGAAATGATTTTAGTAAACTCACCATACAGTTTGATTACATCTGGTATGGCGATTTCCCTATTGATGAAGTAAAATTTGAGCCTATTAACCGATCGTTTAATCAGTTTAACAGCCAGATCAAATGAAAGGTTATAAAATATATCTGATTATTGGTTCCATACTGATCCTCTTGTACCTGGTTGCCCAATACAACAAACCCACCCCAACAAACTGGGCTCCAACCTATGCTGTAAAGGATAAAATTCCTTATGGAACCTACATTTTATACCACCGGATAAAAGATATTTTACCAAAGGCAACAATAAAGCGATCTAAAACTGCTATTTACAATACATTAAAAGGCAAAAATTTTAACAAAACCGCATATTTAATTATTGCACAACAAACAGAAATCAACAAAACAGATTTCGATCAGCTGGTTAAATACATGCAGACCGGTAATGACGTTTTTATCGCCAGCTATGACCTGGGAAAAACAGCAAAAAACCTAAAGCTTCAAGCACTTAGCGCTATGTCAGCAGAGGGCCGCACGCTGAACTTCACCAATCAAAACCTAAAAACGGAGGCAAACTATGGCTTTGCAAGAGGAATTGGCAGCCAATATTATGATAAAATCGATACCAATAAGGCTACTGTACTCGGTGTGAACGGAGATGGCAATCCCAACTTTGTCCGTTACAGCTATGGTAAAGGAAGTCTGTACCTGATTGCGGAGCCAGGTTTTTACACTAATTTTAATCTGCTGGATAAATACGGTGCAGAATATGCCGCTAAAACCTTAAGTTATTTACAAGGAACTCAGCAGCTCATTATTGATGAGTATTTCACCGCACAAAAAACCACCACTACCGATATGCTCAGGGTATTTTTCCAACATCCTGAGCTCAAATATGCCTACTACCTGGCCATATTCAGCCTGATCATCTTCGTGCTTTACGATATGAAGCGCCGTCAGAGAATAATTCCAATTGCCGATCCGCTTACCAATTCTTCATTGGCTTTTGTTCATGTAGTAGGCAGCGTTTATTACCACGAACGCAACAACCTCGATATCGCCTTAAAAAAGATTAACTATTTTCTGGAATATTTAAGAACCAGATATCATATAAAAACCAACGAAATTGACGGCAAATTTGTGCAAATACTAATGGAAAAAACAGGTATTAACGAAGCATTGGCCAAAACCATTACCAATCATATTGCAAAGACACCAACCATGGGCAACTTAAGTGATACCCAATTGATTTATTTAAACGAAAGCATAGAACAGTTTTATAAAAATACGCAAAGCAATGGAACAAGAACAGTTTAACCCACGTACCGATTTAAGCGCCTTAAATGAAGCGGTAAATCAGATCAGAAATGTACTTGGAAATATCATTATCGGACAAAAACAAGTTATTGATTTCTTAATTGTTGGTTTGCTTGCCGACGGGCACATCTTAATTGAAGGCGTACCCGGAGTAGCGAAAACACTTAGTGCAAAATTGCTTGCCAAATCCATAGAAGCACAATTTTCGAGGGTACAGTTTACCCCTGATTTAATGCCTTCTGACGTTTTAGGAACTCCGATATTTAATACCAAAACAGGAGATTTTGAATTTAGAAAAGGGCCGATTTTCGGTAATATTATTTTGGTTGATGAGATTAACCGTGCACCGGCCAAAACCCAGTCTGCACTTTTCGAAGTGATGGAAGAACGCCAGGTAACTATTGATGGAGAAACCTACCTTATGGATGAGCCTTTTATGGTTTTGGCTACCCAAAATCCTATTGAGCAGGAAGGCACTTACCGTTTACCCGAAGCGCAATTAGATCGGTTTTTATTTAAAATTGAAGTCAAATATCCTTCACTGGAAGAAGAAACCGAAATTTTAATGGCACAACATAGCCTGGTTAATAAAACATTGCTGAATGAAGTAAAACCGGTATTGTCGATTCAGCAGATACTGGAAGCCAGAAGCGTAATCCGCAGTTTGTTTGTAGAACCAAAGTTACTGGAATTTATTGCCAGAATTGTAAGCGAAACCCGTAACAACTCATCGCTTTACTTAGGTGCTTCGCCCAGGGCATCATTAGCCATCGTATATAGCGCAAAAGCTTTTGCTGCTATCCAGGGCCGCGATTTTATTACACCTGATGATATCATTGCTGTTGCTATCCCCGTATTGGCGCACAGGGTATTATTATCGCCCGAAAAGGAAATGGAGGGATTAACAACAAGCGACATTATACATCAGATCATTAAAAAGATTGAAGTACCGAGGTAGGCCAGTTTGCAGTTGCCAGTTTACAGTTAACCGATTTAAACAATTTACCGACTAAACAACATTGAAAAAATTCTTTCAGCGATATTATAGCAACCTATTCCTGACCGATCGTTTATTCGCGGCTTTAGGATGCTGCATTTTACTTTTTTTGTTGAAGTTCTTTTTTCAGTGGCTAGGCGATATTCCTGAAATTGCAACAGGTGCGGTTATCCTATTATTTTTTATTGATATTTTTATTCTATACCGTAATAACATTGGCATTGAAGCCAGAAGACTAACTTCTAAACGGTTAAGTAACGGCGATGAAAACCCGATACAGATCGAAATAAAAAATGATTATGGCTTTGTGGTAAATGCAAGGGTAATTGACGAGATACCTTTTCAGTTCCAGATCCGTGATAAAGATTTTAAGCTCCATTTAAAACCTGCAGAAGTAAAATCAATCCACTATAATTTACGTCCAACTAAACGTGGTGAATATGATTTCGGATTTATCAGGGCCTATATCAGTTCGCCGTTAGGTTTGATTAGCAGGCGTTACAATTTTGATGGCGCCAGGATTTTACCTGTTTTTCCATCGTTTATCAACCTCGGCCAATACGAACTAATGGCAGCCTCTCGTTATTTAACTGAATTTGGGATTAAAAAGATCAGAAAGATCGGGCAAAGCAGTGAATTTGATCAAATTAAAAATTACGTTGGGGGCGACGATATCCGTACTATTAACTGGAAAGCCACTGCAAGAAAAAGCAGTTTGATGGTGAACACCTATGTCGATGAAAAATCACAACATATTTATTGTATCATTGATAAATCGCGTGTGATGCGCATGCCTTTTGAAGGATTAAGCTTACTTGATTATGCTATCAATGCTACCGTGGCGCTTTCGAAAGTAGCCATGCTTAAAGAAGATAAAGCTGGCCTGATTACCTTATCCGAAACGATCGGATCGATCGTACAAGCTGACCGAAAGGCCTCGCAGCTGGGCAACATTATGAATGTACTTTATAAAGAAAAAACAAGGTATCTTGAAAGCAATCTCGAAGCCCTGTACACTACAGTCCGTTCTGTTGTAAAACAGCGTGGTCTTCTGGTCTTCTTTACCAATTTTGAGAGTTTATCAGCCTTGCAACGTCAGTTACCTTTTTTAAAAAGAATTGCTAAATACCACTTATTGCTGGTTGTATTTTTCGAAAATACCGAATTAAAAGGATTAAGTACAGAACCGGCTAAAGATGTAGAAGGCATTTATCACAAAACCATCGCAGAGAAATTCATCTACGAGAAAAAGCTGATGGTTAAAGAATTGAACAAACATGGCATTTTGGCTATTCTTACCCCACCACAGAAGCTTAGCGTAAATGTAATTAATCAATATCTCGCACTAAAGTCACAACAGCGGATTTAGTCCTGAGTCTGCAGTCTAAAGTATGTAGTCGACTTATCACGGCATCCTTGGTCTGTGCACAGTCCAAAACATTACAAAAGATTTCTATAATCGGTTAAAAATCCAAAATTATCTGTCCCCGTTTCATAAAATCTGGCTGATGACCAATCATAATCTTCAGGTTTTTCGCATAATTGCCATCTTTCTTGTAAAGGGTTGAGATGGATGTAGTCTATTTTCTGTTCAAGTTTATCTTGCGTATCCATAAGAATGGCTAAGGGATCCCGTTGCCATAAACGAAAATTTCTTTCTGTATCTGTTACTTTAAAATCTGATAGTTTCTCTGGATGCTGAAGTTTGATATCCTGAAAAATCTGATGGGAAGTAAATTTATTAAAGCTTGCATGAGGCATCTCTTTTCCATTTACCTCAATCATTTGCCATACTAAGTGCAGGTGATTTGGCATAATCACAAAAGCATAAACCTCAATCTTTTTTCTCTTAACCAATTCTTCTAAGGTTTTAATGATAATGTGTTTATACTTTTCGGAAGAAAATACTTGGTTCCAATCCTTAACTGTGTCTGTCCAAAAATATACTTCACCTAAAAGCATTTTTGAATTACGATCTTGTCTGAATAGATTATTTTCCATTATTAAAAATAGAAAATTAACCTCAATGTAATTTAAACATGCTATATTATCCTTGGCCTGTGTCCCCACAGACTAAGGTACTGTTATATTTAATGGCTAAATTCTTTTGTTTCGGTCTGTGAGGACACAGACCGAGGAATTAGAAAATTAACCTCAGCGTAATTTAATCATACCATATTATCCTTGGTCTGTGTCTCCACAGACCAATGTACTGTTAGATTTAACGACTAAATCTTTTGTTTCGGTCTGTGAGGACACAGACCGAGGAATTAGATCTAGTTTGAGGTTAACAGTTGTGAGTTTGGATGTATAATTACTAAATAAGAGCCTTGAGCGCTGGCCTCACAGGCCAATTTACTTTAAGATTTATTGAGCTAAAATCTTTGTTTCGATCTGTGAGGACACATACCGAGGAATTAGAAAATTAGCCTTAATTTAATCATGCTATATTATCCTTGGTCTGTGTCCCCACAGACCAATGTACTGTTATATTTAACGGCTAAATCTTTTATTTCGGTCTGTGAGGACACAGACCGAGGAATTTGACTAAAGACTTAGGACTACCCCTACTCTTCTTCTCTAAAATATACCTTATAGAAGTTCATCGATTTATCATCGTCGTAACCTTTCTCGATCATGTCTTTATTACCGTGAATGTAGATATGGAAATTTTTGTCCAGTTTTAACACACTTTTATAGGCTCTTGCCTGCTTTTTTACGGCTGATTCTGCAATCTCAAAATGATCAGCTATCGGACTTTCATACTCTTCTTCGTAGTTTTTCTTATAGTTTTTGAATGACTCTATTCCTTCGGCATTGCCAATCACCTCATTTCCAAACTCCTCCATATCAAAGGTTTCTTTTTCTTTGAAATACTTCATAGAGCGGTTTAAGAGATCAATCTTATCTGCTTTGCTGATTTCATACTCATCATCAAGCTTCTGCGTGACAAAATTTTTATAAACGCCTAAAACATTATTGGTCTGGTTATAGCTATCATTCCTGATTTTCAGCTTTAAGAATTCATCTTTCCAATAAACGGCAGAATCGTTGCTACTTTTAGATTGATCCAATACCACAACCTTATAACCTTCTTCTCTTTCTACATTAAAAATCAAACAGCCTTTATCCAACTTATTAATGTTAATCGCTTCCTGTTCATAACTTACATTAAAGCCATCCTGCTCCGGATACACTTTTAGGTAAGTATCTTTCGTTTCAGATTTAAAAACCCCAACTACATCCAATTGTTCACCCTCTATCTGCACTTTTTCAAAATAGGCAACATACAATTCTCCGGATTTAATTTTTGGATGATTGACCACATCATATAAATGTTTGGCCAGTTGCTGCGAATCTTCGTGAAAAAGTTCGTTATTTTCGAAAATTTCATGGACGAAATGGAATACTTCGTTCAATTCCAAATTATCGTTAGGATGGTAAAAGCGGTAAACTTCATTCACCTTTTCGAAAGGTTTTAAGAAATACTGCAGCAACAGGTTTCCCAACAATTCATCATCTATCTTCAACGGTGCATCTGATAGTTTATAATATTCTTCAACCAGTTTATTACCCGTATGATGGATGGAAATTTGCTTAAGAGAAGCCTCGAAAAATGAAATCATAGGCGCAAAAATAGCAAAATCATTGGTTACCCCATCTCCAAAATTCGTCATCCTTTCTTGTCTCCATTTCAATTTTCTTTTACTTGGGACCAGCATTCGGTTGCTTCTGGCTTTGAGTTAGTTTGCGCTTTTTAACTGATTTAAGAAATTAACAATCTTTTGATCGGCATAATTGGCCACACCTTCATGTCTGAAGGACAGCCGGCCCTGCTTATCGAAAATAACAGTGGTAGGTAACGCACCCGGAAATAGCTGCTCGGGAATGTTACTTTCTACTTTATAAACTGGCAGGGTATATTTACGGTCAGCCATAAACCGGGATGATTTAGTAAGTTCGCCATCAGCATCTGCAAAAATGAAAATGATATCCTTGTCAATTTTAAATTGATCGTATAACTTATTGATCGAAGGCATTTCGGCTCTACATGGCGGACACCAGGTTGCCCAAAAGTTTAGAAAAATAACTTTCCCCTTTAAATCCCCAAGATCAACCAGATTTCCGTTAACATCTTTAAACCTGATTCCCTTGAGACCATCAACATTTTCTTTTGGTATCTCAACATTGGGTTTGTAAAAATCGATCTCCATTAAGCCTTTGATAAAAAATGCCTTTGTGTCAGGCACAAGAACAATTAACAAAAGGAGAATGATCAATAGTGCATTGAATATATTTTTTTGGATAAATTTCATTGATTTTATTTCAAATGCAACAATGATAATGAAAATAAATTTTACAAGTAGCCATCTACCTTTACGATACATTTAGGCAGGCATTCTAAACCGCAATTTGTATGAGCCAAACACTTTCGGGAATAAATACTGCATCTTTAGCTAAGCCATCTACATTCTCTATATCAGGCTTCTGCTATTCCTTTCAGAAATACTTTTTATACCCCATTAATATCCATCACCATAAAAAAGTAAAATTTAAACAAATAATAGTAATACTATCTTTGTAGATTGCAAAACAATTATTTACTTTATAATGACTATTACCCATCAATGTTTTACATATAATTGTATACGAAAAGACTTTATCCAAAATACCTATATGCAAATCCTATTGAAGTTTAAAATTAATGAAAGCCTGTTTCTTCGTGATCCAGAATCCAGCGAGGTTGGAAAACTGATCGTAGAAAAAGGGATCGATCTGATCCGTGAAGTAGGATTTGAGCACTTTACATTTAAAAAACTTGCTGAAAAGATAAATTCAACGGAAGCGACCATCTATCGGTACTTTGCTTCCAAGTATCGATTATTAATCTATATATTGAATTGGTATTGGTGTTACCTGGAGTTCGTGTCAAAGATGAGTTTACAAGAATTAGGCGATTCCACCCAGAAACTCAAGCTGATTTTGGAAATCATTACCCATAACTTCGACAGCGACTCTCAGATTGTAGATTATGACCTGGAAAAGCTCCATGGCATCGTAATTTCCGAAAGCAGTAAGGCCTATCTGGTCAAAGAGGTTGATGAGATCAACCAGGAGCTTGTATTTAGTCCGTTAAAAAGTTTCTGCCAGTTTGTAGGGCAGATCATCTTACAGGTCAATCCAAAATTTGCCTATCCAAATGCATTGGCAAGTACGTTATTGGAAACAGCCCATGATCAGCATTTTTTTAGTGAGCACCTTCCCAAACTCGCAGATAACAAATCGAAAATTACGCACAAGAAATATGTATTAAATTATTTGAATTTTCTGGCATTTTCTGCAATTAACTCTTATCAATAATGGCACACGATCAGGATTATACCAAAAGTAGTCGAGCACTATTTAAATATATTACAAAAGAAAAAAAGGACGTAACGGCGATTTATATCTATGCTATACTAAGTGGCTTGGTACAGCTGAGCATTCCTTTAGGTATTCAGGCCATTGTAGGTTTTGTAATGGGTGCCACCATGGTGACATCGTTATACATACTTATTGGCTTTGTAGTGCTTGGTACTTTTCTTGCAGGCTTTTTCAGGTTGAAAGTGATGCAGATTATTGAAAAAATCCAGCAGAAGATTTTTGTGGAATATTCGCTTGCATTTGCCGAAAAACTTCCCAAGGTTGACCTATCGGCCAATAAGAAGTATTATTTGCCAGAACTGGTGAATAGGTTTTTTGACACCCAGAATCTCCAAAAGGGTATTTCAAAGATTCTGCTCGAAATTCCCACTGCGTTGATCCAGATTCTTTTTGGGATACTGCTGCTTTCTTTTTACCATCCCTGGTTTCTGGTATTTGGATCAATCGTGGTCGTGATCGTGATCATCATCTTTCGGTTTACCATGGCTTCCGGCATTCAATCCAGCCTCGACGAAAGTACCCATAAATATAACGTAGCTTCCTGGCTTGAAGACATTGCAGGATCGATTAAAACCTTCAAGATCAACTCTAAAACCGAAATGCACCTTTCGGGTACAGACGAACGTGTAGTAGAATATCTGGATAGCAGGACCGAACATTTTAAAGTACTGGTATTCCAGTACAAGGCCATTATCGGCTTTAAAGTTGTTATTACTTTAGTAATGCTTGCGATTGGCACTTATCTTCTAGTGAACCAGAAACTGAATATCGGCGCTTTTATTGCTACCGAAATCGTAGTATTAACCATCATGGCCGCCGTTGAAAAACTGATTAAAAGTCTTGAAAGCTATTATGATGTAGTCGCGGCGCTGGTAAAGCTCGAAAAAGTTACCGATCTGGCAGAAGAGCCTACCGAAAACCTGGCATTGGAACCCAAGCCGGACGGAATGGAGATCAGCTTTAAAGATGTGGTGTTTTCATTCGGGGACCAAAAGCCGATTCTGTCGAACATCAACTTTAACGTCCGGCCAAATACCATTACCCTCATTACGGGGAGCCTTGGTGCCGGCAAATCTTTGCTCATGAACATGATTGCAGGGTTTTACGAACCCACGGGCGGAACTGTATTTTTCGACAAAATCCCATTAAAGAATCTGGAAAAGACATCTTTAAGAGAGCACTTCGGAATGTACATGGATGATATGCAAATCATTAAAGGTACACTACAAGAGAATATCTTGTTAGGCAGAGAAAATAAGGGCACCGAAGATATACTTGAACTTTCTGAAGCCATCGGCATAGATAATTTATCGGGAAATTTCACCAATGGCTTCAACACCCAATTGAGCGAAACGGATACCGAGATTTCATTTAGTTCTAAAAAGAAAATCCTGCTGCTCAGGGCATTACTTGGAGATAACCGTCTATTATTGCTGGAAGATCCATTGGACGGGATGAATGCCGATTTCCGCACCAAAATGGCAGAACATTTACAGAAACTTAAGGCGCGCGTTACAATAGTAATTGTATCAGATGCGCCAGAGCTTACGCAAATTGCAGATCAGCAATTACATCTTGATAATGGTACCATTCAAAAAATCTAATTTCGTAAGTAATGAAGCTTAAATCAGTAGACCATATTTATCACATCCACAGAGACTCTCGTGTAAAACGTTGGTTTTTCATTTTCATAGGCCTTTGTTTCATCGTATTGTTGTTACCCTGGACTCAAAATATTAAAGCAAGGGGCACGGTAAGCACACTTTATCAAGGCCAACGCCCCCAGCAACTTAATTCACCTATTCCCGGTAGAATTTTAAAGTGGTACGTCAAAAACGGCGACTATGTAAAAAAAGGAGATACGCTTCTTCAATTGGCTGAGGTGAAAGAAGATTACCTGGACCCGCTATTAGTTGAGCGTACCCAACAGCAAGTACAGGCAAAAATCGGAGTGCGTGATTATTATCAGGCCAAGGTGGGCACCACCAACAGTCAACTCAACGCGTTAAATGCTTCCAGAGTGCTAAAGTTAACCCAGCTAAAGGTAAAAATTGGCCAGTTAAACAATAAGCTTGCTGCCGAAGAAGCAGAACTTGCAGCGGCAAACAATGAATTAAAGCTAAGCGAAGACCAGTATAACCGCCAGAAGAAGATGTACGACGATGGCTTGGTCTCGCTTACACAGTTTCAACAACGAAGCGTATCGTTTCAAAATGTATTGGCTAAAAAAACTGTCATAGAAAATAAGCTGGCTCAAACACGGCAAGAAATCAGAACGGTAAATATTGAGCAGGATGCGGCGATACAGGACTATGCGGAAAAAGTAAGTAAAACTGAAGGCGAACGCTTTCAAAATCTGGGACAAATAGAGGGCAGCAACGGTGATATTGCCAAACTGCAAAACCAGATAGCGAATTACAAAGCACGGCAGGGACTATACTTTGTCCTGGCCTCCCAGGATGGCCAAGTCGTGTCATTAAATAAAGCTGGTATTGGCGAGATTCTTAAAGATACAGAAAGCATAGGAACCATCGTGCCAAATAAAGTAAAATATGCCGTGGAAATATATATAAAACCCGTTGATCTCCCACTGATCAAAGAAGGCCAGAATGTTATGTGCATCTTCGACGGCTTTCCAGCAATCATATTTTCTGGGTGGCCAAATTCCAGCTATGGAACATTTAAGGGCAAAGTGGTTGCAGTCGAAAGCAATATTAGTTCAAACGGTCTTTTTAAAGCATTAGTAATCGAAGATTCGGCAGACAGGCCCTGGCCTCCGCAGATCAAAATGGGTACTGGCGTTCAGGGCATAGCCATTTTAAACGATGTACCTGTTTGGTATGAATTATGGCGGAATATAAATGGTTTCCCTCCTGATTATTATACAGTTAAAACTTCAAAAAGTGATGAAAAGACTAAGTAGCCTTGTTTTATTGCTGATGCTCGCTGGTCTGGTACAATTTGCCAGGGCGCAGGACACACTAAAACTCTCGCATCAGGAATTTATAGCAGTGGTAAAAAAATATCACCCACTGGCTTTTCGCTACCGCTTACAAAATCAAATTGCAAAAGCAGAGGTTCAAGGTGCAAGAGGTAATTTCGACCCCGTTTTGGCAGCGAAAAATGGCTTGAAAACCATAAATGGAACAGAATATTATAAAGAAAGTACTGTTGAACTCGACATACCAACCTGGTATGGAATATCATTTAACGGGAGCTATAATTACCTTGAAGGACAGAAATTAAACAATAGCCAGACACCGGGTGGACTATATCAATTCGGTATTACTTTACCGCTGGCCAAAAACTTACTTTACGATAAACGCAGGGCCTTACTGGAACAAGCCAGGTTTGCCACTCAGTTAACAGAAGCAGAACAAATACTGCTTACGAATGACTTAATGCTGGATGCCGAAAATACCTATTGGGAACTGGTTAAAGCGCATGAGGTATTAAATTTGCAAAACAAGGCAATAAAAATCAACGAAGACAGGCTGTCGCTGATCAAAAAAACATATCAGTATGGCGAAAAAGCAGCGATTGATACAACTGAAGCACTCTCGCAGCTACAGAGTTTCCAGGTTAAACAAAAAGATGCCTACCTGGAATTTGTAAAAGCCAATCAACAATTAGTTTTATTTCTTTGGCAGGAAAACCAACAGCCCTACGATATATCGCAACTGATTATTCCTAAAGAGTCTCTTACTGACAATGCAGCTTACCAAAACTATCTGTCGCTCATTAAAGAAATAGATGATTTATCTTTGTCTAACCATGCATCCATTTTGATGTATTCAAGCAAGCTAAACATATTGGAGAGTGAACGCAGGCTAAAATTTCAGAGCCTTTTGCCTAAAATAGACCTCACCTATAACTTCCTCAACAAAGAAAAATACGCTTCCAATTTTTTACCCTTGTTTCAAAACAATTATCAATATGGGTTAAAGCTGGAGATTCCGATTTTTTTGAGACAAGCAAGGGCAGATTACCGAATAGCTAAATTCAAGATCCGGCAAAACCAGCTTGATACTGATTATAAAAAGCAAGAAATAAACACAAAAATCAATAGCTATAAATATCTGGTCATTAACTATAACCAGCAAATCAGTCTTGCATTTCAAAATACCGGTAATTACCAGCGGCTACTCCAGGCGGAACAAACGAAATATAATAACGGGGAAAGTTCGCTTTTCCTGATCAACGCCCGGGAGACCAAGCTTATCGAAGTTCAAGAAAAACTGTTAGAATTGAGACTGAAATTTTTGAGGGGATACAATCAGCTAAAATGGACAAAGGAAAACTTCCGGATGTAAACTGGGCTTTTTATTATAAATATACGCGCATTTAACCTACAAAATAATTTTTCAAAACATCAGCCGTAAATACAAAACATCGTGTTAAGCGCTGTCCAACTCAATCGACCGACGGCAAAATCACTAAAATATTACTTTTTGAAAAATCTCGCCTTTACCGCATTAAACTTATTACCACACTGGAAAATAGATAATTACATTAAACCAATGATCAAATATCCAGTCAAAAACATATAAAAACAATCTTACCGTTCAAATACATTTAATTGCTTCGGAATTATTATTTTTGACCCGTTGAAAAAGCATAGACAAAACATTCATCAATATCTATCAGTATTCATGCTGATCGTATTTGCTATTGCTTTAACTCCGTGGAGCGTGCTTCACCATCATAATCCACTTCCTGTTGTTGAAAAGGAAGTTAATTGCAAACATGTTAGTCACGTTCAAGCCCATGGCGATACTTGTTTGATCTGTAACGCAAGTTTTGAAAAAAACTATGTGCAAACGCATCACATTTACAGAATCTTTTTATCAGCCAAAATTTTCAACCGTACCGAACCCACATTCAAGAATGCCTTTACCGAAGTAAAGCGCACTTGTTTACGTGGCCCCCCTTTGGCTTAATTTTTTCTTATAGCGCATTCGCACTAGTCAAATTATTTATCCGACAAACTAAAACCGGCTTCATTTAAGCTATTGTTTTGGCGTTTCGTTCATTTTATTACACACAACACATGAAAAAATTACAGCTTATTGGCCTGGTAATTCTATATACATTATTAAGCAATACCGCTTTTGCTGCCCTACTTAAAGATATAAAAGGTAAGGTTATTGATGCCAGTACAAAACAGACATTACCAGGTGCTACTATTTTTATTCCTGATTTAAAGGTTTCGTCAGTAACCAATAACGATGGAGAATTCACATTAAATAACCTGCCCGCTAGAGGAAGTTACCTAATTGAGGTACATTATGTGGGCTATAAAACGGCTGTACAAGTTGTCAATCTTGCCAACGCAGCCGGGTTGGAATTTGCCTTACAACCCACCGCTATAGAAACAAAGGAAATCGTAATTACCGGAAGTTTAATCAGCAGCACAAGTAAGCGGAATAGTGCTTCATCAGCCATAGTAGGTAAGGATCAGTTATTGCAGCCTTCCACCAACTTAATCGACGCATTGGCTAAAGTACCTGGTGTATCTCAGATCACTACCGGCCCATCTATTTCAAAACCAGTAATTAGAGGCTTAGGTTATAACAGAATTGTAACTTTAGATGATGGTATTAAACAACAGGGCCAGCAATGGGGCGATGAGCACGGTATCGAAATTGACCAGTTTAAATCAGACCGAGTGGAGATCTTACGTGGCGCCGCATCGCTAATGTACGGTTCTGATGCACTTGGAGGTGTAATTAATCTGCTAGAGCCGACTACGGCACCTGAGGGCCAGGTAAAAGGAGAATTCATCACCAACTACGCTACCAACAACGGACTTACCGCCAACTCATTAATGTTGAACGGTAACGAAAACGGCTTTGTTTGGAGAGCCCGTGGAACCTATAAAAATGCTTATTCTTTTAAAACACCTACAGGTTATTTCGCTAATTCGGGTTTTAACGAAACTGATTTAAGCGGAATGATCGGTTTAAACAAAAGCTGGGGTTATACTCATTTAAATGTTTCCAATTTTCACAATAACATCGGTTTTTATGATCCTCATTTAGATGACAACGGGAATTTTGTAAGAGAAGATGGTAGTGCTTTCACTAACGATGACTATAAAAGCCGTAGCTTAGAATATCCACGCCAGGACATCAGGCACTTCAAAATCGCCTTAAATAACAATTTCATTATCGGTAACGGCAACTTAAAGGCCGATTTTGGTTATCAACAGAATCAGCGCCGCGAACTGGAAGACGGCCCGGATCCATCACTATTTTTTGATCTTAAAACTTATAATGCTGATTTAAAATACTACATCCATGAAACAAACGGATGGCAACCTGTATTTGGCGTAAGCGCTGATGCAGGTCACAGCGAAAACAGGGCAAATGATGAGTTTTTAATCCCGGATTATGATACTTATGGTATTGGTGTTTTTGCTTATGCCAAGAAAAACTTGGATAATAGCACTTTTAGTATTGGTGCGCGTTATGATTACAGAAAGAATAATGGAAAACAATTATTTGTAGATAATGAAGAACAGTTCGCACCTTTTGAGAATAAATTTTCTAACGTGAGTGGTGCATTAGGTTTTACTCATCAATTTAATGAAGAATTAAACTTTAAAGCCAATGCAGGTTCTGCTTTCCGTGCGCCAAACCCTGCTGAATTAGCTTCAAATGGTGTACATGAAGGAACATTCCGTTATGAAATAGGCAATCCTAATTTAAGCCCGGAACGCAGTTACCAGGTAGATGCGGCCTTAGAATACGAAGGCAAAATTGTGAGTGCCAGCGCAAGTGTATATAATAATTATGTACACAACTTTATTTATGCATCAACAAATGGAGAAAGAATAGATGCTGAAGGTAGTAATTATCCGGTTTACCGTTATGGACAGGTAAATGCCAATCTTTATGGAGCCGAAGCCAGCTTAACCATCCACCCTGTTCCGTTTATCCATTTTGAAAATACTTTTGGCTATGTTCATGCACACAACAATAGCTTAGATAGGCCACTTGCTTTCATACCTGCCGGAACATTGAGAAATGAACTGCGTTTTGAACCCAAACTTAAAGGTACAAATGATGCATACCTTTCTGTAGGAATTAATTCAGCATTTAAACAAACCCGTGTAGATGAAGTTTTTGAAACGCCAACCAGCGGCTATACTTTATTAAACGCAGGAATAGGAGCAACTTTTAACCTGGGCAAACAACCAGTTAAACTTTCAGTTTCTGCAAATAACTTGTTAGATCATAAGTATTACGATGCACTGAGCAGATTAAAACCGGGCCGTTTAGATTCGGAAAACCTTAATTTAGGTGTTTACAACCCAGGTAGAAACATTACTTTCGGATTGTATATTCCTTTTACGGTGGCTAAGTAGATAATCATCACTAAAGACAAAAAGCGGAGTTGATCGATGAGATCACTCCGCTTTTTATTTATTACATTTAAGATGAATCGTCACTCCGCCCGAAATGACGGTAACTGAGGGAGAGTATTGCCACCTCAAACTACTTCTTAAACTTTTCCCTTTTCGCCCTCACATACTGGTTTGGCCATTCCACGTCATCTCCGAGAACCTGTGCAGCATGCGTTGGGAAATAAGGATCACGTAATGATTCACGCGCAATAAAAATCAAATCGGCTTTTCCCTGTTCCAAAATCTCTTCAGCCTGGCGGGCTTCAACAATCACCCCAACTGCACCGGTATAAATACCGATCTCATTCCTGATTTTATCAGCAAAAGGAACCTGATAATTTGGTCCGGCTGGGATAAAGGCATCAGGTACATTTCCACCAGATGAAGTATCAATTAAATCCACGCCACGATCTTTTAGCACCGCAGCCAACTGCAAAGAATCATTTTCATTCCAGCCGCCCTCTGTCCAATCCGTTGCCGAAATTCGGACGAATAACGGTAGCTTAGCTGGCCATACCGACTGTACGGCTTCAACCACATCAATAACCAAACGAATACGGTTTTCGAAACTTCCCCCGTAAACATCCGTACGTTTATTGCTCAGCGGACTAAAAAACTGGTGCAATAAATAACCATGTGCAGCATGTATTTCTACAACTTTATAGCCCGCATCAAGTGCACGTTTCGCAGCTGCCCTGAAAGCAAAAACAATATCCTGAATTTCTGAAATGCTTAATTCGTGTGGCTCCACCTGGCCGGATTTAAAAGGAATTGGCGAAGGCCCAACCGGTTTCCAGCTATTTTCACCAGCAGCAATTTGCTCACCACCATCCCACGGAACCTCACAGCTGGCTTTTCTGCCGGCATGCGCCAACTGGATGCCTGCAACAGCACCATGATCATGAATAAAGGAGACAATCTGCTTCAGTTTTTCTACATGTTCATCTTTCCAGATGCCTAAATCGGCATAAGTAATTCTTCCATCGGCAGTAACCGCAGAAGCTTCCTGGATTATCAATCCGGCACCGCCAACGGCTCGGCTCCCTAAATGTACCAGATGCCAATCGTTCGCAAAGCCATCAACAGCAGAATATTGGCACATCGGCGAAATCACAATTCTATTTTTTAAGGTTACATCCTTTATAGTAAAAGGAGAAAATAATTTCGACATATCTTTTTTTGTTTAACCGCAAAGGACGCAAAGTTTTCTCGCAAAGAAATCAAAAGGATTAACCTCTGTATCCTTTGCGTATTCCTTCTTTTCTTTGCGGTTGAAGTTAAAAACCAGCTTTCTCTAATTCGGTATTGATGAACTGAATTTCCTCAGCGTTTAATTTTACGTTTACCGCTTTTGCGTTTTGTACAGCCTGTTTTTCATTTCTTGCACCAACTAACGCAATGGTGATACCCGGGCGTTCAATCGTCCAACGCAAAACCAACTGAGATAAGGTCGCATTTTTTTCATCAGCCAACGGCTTTATTTTGGCCAGAAATGCATTCGTTTTTTCGATACTTTCAGGTGAGAAAAATTTATTCCCCTGACGATGATCGCCCTCTTCAAACTTGTAATCAGCGGTCATTTTCCCGGTTAATAAACCTCGCTCCATTGGGCTGTACGCCAAAACAGATTTATTATTTTCGATGCAATATGGAACCGTTTCCTCTTCAACACTACGGTTTACCATGCTAAATGGAATTTGGTTGGAAATAATTTCCAGGGTCTGATCTGCCTCTTTTAGTTGCGCTATATCATAATTGCACACCCCTGCGTAGCGAACCTTACCCTGCTCAATTAACCTGCTCACCGCTTCGAAAGTTTCGCTGATCGGGGTAGTAGAGTCTGGCCAGTGGATCTGGTAAAGATCTATATAATCGGTACCCAAACGCTTTAAAGATTGTTCGCACTCATAAATTACACTTTCTTTTCCGGCATATTTATAAATATCAATGGCTGCGCCATCATTGTTTTTACTCTTAAAACCAAAATCGCCTTTGGTTAAATCCCAACGCATCCCGAATTTAGTTACCACTTGCAGTTTATCGCGTGAAATGCCTTTTATGGCATCACCTACAATTTCTTCACTATCTCCCTGACCATAAATGGGTGCGGTATCAATTGAAGTAACTCCTAAATCATAACTGGCTTTAATGGCATTAACTGCATCGTTTCTGTCTGTGCTTCCCCACATCCAGCCCCCAGCGGCCCATGCACCAAACGTGATTACTGATAATGATAAATCTGAATTTCCAATTTTTCTGTATTCCATAATTATTTTTTAATGATTTGATCCACCGCACAACTATTATACGGTAAGTAAACGAGTAGTACGGATAAAAACGCCACATGAATAAGTTGCGAAGGCAAAGCTTCCCAGTTTTCAATGAGGGTGGTTCCGAAAATCAACATCAATGAAACTGCTCCTGCCAATAATAGCCCTTGCCTGGTAAATAAACCCATTAAAATCATCAGTCCTGCTATCAATTCTGCAAACGGCAAAATATAACTAAAGGGAACAACGAGTGCATCGGGCAAATATGATCTAGAAAATTGCCCTACCATCCAATGGCTAAAACCGGCAAGTTTTGGTAAGCGAACCAAACCATGTCCGAAAAAACTTAAACCGATTGCTAATCGACCAAGCAGATATGCCCATTTTTTATCCATACAACATTGATGTACTACAAACATACAATCTCGGTCTTAAGGATGTTTTATTGCCTCAATGATTAAACTAATATTTTACCTTTCAATGGCGGAGCCCAAGGGAAAGGTGATAAGCGGAGCCGTGGAACTTACGACTAAAACGTCCACGCCGTTCGCTCAGCGTTAAACTTTTTCTCCAAAAATTTGGAGATGACAAAACAAGATGATAATTTAGTGTATTATTTAACTAATACAGTAGATATGATCAATATTAACAATCTTAATTTTGGCTATAATAAGCATAAGCCATTATTTAAAAATATGAGCATGCGGTTAAGCAATGGCCATATTTATGGTTTGCTGGGTAAAAATGGCGCCGGCAAATCAACTTTATTAAAAAATCTTGCAGGTTTGGTATACGCACAGGGTGGCACCCTGGATGTGATGGGTTACGATCCGGCAAAAAGGCAGCCCGCACTATTGGAACAGATCTGTTTTATACCAGAAGAATTTTACCTGCCTTCGGTAAAAATTGGTACCTACCTAAAAGCCAACGCTCCTTTCTACAAAAACTTCGATCATGGTTATTTCAATGATCTGATCAAAGAATTTGATATTCCGGTTGAACAGAAACTCATCCATATGAGTTACGGCCAAAAGAAAAAAGTAATTATTGCTTTTGGATTGGCTACACAGGCCAAACTGGTGATTATGGATGAGCCTACCAATGGCCTGGATATTCCATCAAAGGCGCAGTTCAGGAAAATTATGGCATCAGCCATGACGGATGAGCGTTGCATCATCATATCTACCCACCAGGTTAGAGACTTGGATAACCTGATCGACACAGTGATCATGCTGGATGAAAACGATATCGCCCTTAAAGCCACAGTAGAAGAAATTACTGAAAAACTGACCTTTAAAAAAGTAAAGGAGGTTGATGACAGCATCTTTTATGCTGAGCCATCCCTCTCTGGTTACAATGCCGTGATGCCAAATTACCACCAGGAAGAAAGCAAATTAGATATGGAGCTACTTTTTAATGCCATACTCGCAGAAAAAATCAAATTTAAACCTTTATTCAGTTAAGCGATGAACAACACTTTTAATATGAATCGATTTGGCTTATTGCTTAAAAGACAATGGCTGGAATTTGGAAAAATTTACCTAATCAGTCTGGTGGTACTGTTGGGAATTGTAGTAGGATTTTATAGTTACAATATACCTTCGCCATTTAAAGAAAGTAATTTTGACTATAACGGAAACCTTGATATGCGTTTCCGTTATCCACTTTTCCTGATTTTGGGATTTGTGTTTATCAGTATAGTGGCTAGCAGCTATTTCAATATTCTAGCACATAAATCAAGGGCCATTTTAGAGCTAATGACGCCCGCATCGGTATTTGAAAAATTTCTGGCGGGGGTAATTTATACGGCACTAATAAGTCTGTTTAGCTATCTATTAATCTTTTATCTGACAGACCTTACCTTCGTAAAATACCTAAATGGCCATCTCAATGCTTTTAACCATCAAGACATTAGGAAAGTGGAATCTATTACCTACGAGGTATTTACTGATGAAGGCTATCGAAAATATTGTGGCTACTTTTTCGCCTTTCCTTTCCTGATCACCAGTATATTTTTACTGGGATCAATCTACTTTAACCGCTTTCATTACATTAAAACCGCGCTTTCTGTGATGATATTTATCGGTCTTACTGTCTATATGGTAGTCAAATTTTCGATGTGGATTATGAAGGACAAAGTACCTTACCACCATATTGGACAAAACCACGAAAAAGACTGGGTCTTACTCCTGCTTTTGCTGATAACAAGCGTCGTAACGATCATTGTATGGACGATTACCTATCTGCGTCTTAAAGAAAAAGAAGTTTAAAGTTTTAAAGGTATTCATATGGAATTTAGAGATAATAAGGCGATATACCTTCAAATAGCAGAATATGTTTGTGAAAACATTTTGCTCGGAAAATGGAAGGCTGATAAGAAAGTCCCTTCGGTAAGGGAACTGGCTGTAGAAATGGAAGTAAACCCCAACACGGTAATGCGTACCTACGAATTGTTACAAAACAAAAACATCATTAACAATAAAAGGGGCATCGGATTTTTCATCACCGATGACGCGACAGCTCAAATAAAAAACTATAGAAAAGCCATATTTATGGAAGATGAACTTCCAGTGGTATTTAGAAATGTCTACTTACTGAATATTGGATTTGATGAACTGGAACAAAAATATCACACATTTGTAAAGGAAAATTTTAACGCTTAAAGACATGAAAACAAGCAATAAATTATTGATAAGCTTAGCGATACTTCTTATCGCTATACCAATTATAGCGGTAGCGATAAACGCAAAGATAAATTTTAAAGATAGAGGGATCGAAGATTCGTATTTAGGGACACAGGTGATCAATAATGAAACTTTTGAGCAGAAATCAAAAGGCAGAATAACCATTCCATTGCAATCGCCGTTTCACGCCATACAGATTAAAGACGCTAAAGGTTTTAGTATACAGCTTTTTGTTAAAAAGGAAAATAATTATGGCCTTAAAATCCCGGAAAATGCTAAGAACGGTTTGAAATTTGAAGTTGATGCAAACGGGGTGCTCCAAATTATCGTTAATGCAGAATCAGGCACAATGACAGAAAAAATTCCAGTAGTGGTTTATTGCCCGAAGATTAGCCAGGTTTCAGCATCAAATTTGGGTATTTTTGAGTTTAGTGTCCATGCCGATTCTATAACATTAAATGTGGATCATGCAGAGGATCTATTTTTAAGTGGAGCCATTACCAACACTGATGCAACAGGAAAAACAACGGAAGTTACTCCAACCCAAATTGGAAAACTTTATCTTACCCTGAACAAAGCTAAGTTTAGTGGCTTTACCAATGGCTTTAAGGAGCTTAATCTTACTGCTAATAAATCAGAAATTGAAATTGGAAATATGGATGAGAATAATCAAAAACCTTTCTCATTCGATCTCCTGAATATTAAAACAACAGATACTTCAAGTGTAAAACTGCAGAATGTCAGTTTAAAAAGTTTTTCAGCTAATTTTTCCGACGCGACCACATTACAAATCCCGACGCCACTGCTTAAACAGCTTTTTAAGTAATCATCCTGATCTCCCTACTTTTTATTTAGCACATGTAAAAAAGACATGATTTTTAAGCTAACTAATTGGCAAAAGTTTAACTTGGGCCAATTAGTTTAGTTTTTAGATCAAAACCAGACCTGTGAAGAAGTTTTTCCTTTTATTTGCCATTTTTTTATTCGTTTTTGGCCAGCTTAAAGCACAAAAAACAGATACATTATCCATCACACTGGATAATGTAAAATATCCCTATCCGGTTAAATATTTCCCGATCAATACCGAAGGACAGGATATTAAAATGGCATATATGGATGTTGCCCCCACTTCAAATGCCAATGGCAAAACAGCTATCCTTTTTCATGGAAAAAATTTTGGCGGCTACTATTGGACCAACGTCATCAAAGCCCTCACTAATATCGGCTATCGGGTAATTGTTCCTGATCAGATTGGCTTTGGTAAATCATCAAAAGCATTTATCCATTACAGTTTCCATCAAATGGCTACCTGGAACAAAAGGCTTTTAGATAAGCTGGGCGTCCAAAAAACCGTAGTTTTAGGCCACAGTATGGGCGGTATGCTGGCTACCCGTTTCGCTCTAATGTATCCTGAAAGAACAGAAAAGCTTTTACTTGAAAATCCGATCGGATTAGAGGATTATAAAACTTTTATCCCCTACATTACCACAGCACAACAATATCAAACCGAGCTTAAAACTACAGCAGAAAGTGTTAGAAAATATTATCAGGGTTCTTATTTTACTTACTGGAAACCAGAATATGAATATTTGGTCAGCATTGCCGGCGGAGTTACCAATAGTTCAGATTATCCACGCTGGGCTAAAGTTGCTGCATTGACTTACACGATGATTTATGAGCAACCTGTGGTATATGAATTTCAGAATTTAAAAGTGCCCACTGTTCTATTCATCGGTAAGGAAGACAAAACCATTGTGGGAAAAAGCTTACTTACACCAGATCAACAAGCTTTACACGGGCAATATAAGTTTTTAGGGAAGCAAACCGCAGCCAAAATTATCGGCGCTAAAATTATTGAGTTTGATGCTTGTGGGCATATCCCTCATATCGAGATTCCTACGGAGTTTTTGGTGGCGCTAACGGGTAGTTTATAGTCTTTAAAAGACCTCGCAGGTTTTTGAAACCTGCGAGGTCTGAATAAATTAATTAATCTCTTTCCCGGTAATTTTATTAATGCCCTGCATTTCAAAATCGATATCCTGACCCATCGATTTCATCTTTCCATACAATTCCACACGCAGGTGGCTGTTCAACACAATACCGGTTTTGATATCTAAAGAGGCCTCTCCGGAATTGGTTCCTTGTAAATCTGTTTCCATTTTGTTCCCCATTGCTTCAAAATTACCTTTTGAAACCAATGTTCCTTTTACGCTGAGGATGGCAATGCCGTTTTTCACTTCTTTCAGCGTGTATTGCGTAATCGTTTCAATAGGCATACTCATTTGCATTTTAGTGTCAACGGTCCAGCTATCGCCTATTTTAACTGCCTTATCAGGATAAATTTTAAATGACGATTCCATCGTTTGCTTCACAATTTCATTGCTAAACTGTTTACCCAGCGCATTTTTAATTTGCTTAACCTGGCTGGTATCGTTAGTCATCCTTATTGCCATATTATCCAACATCTGATCGATGCCAGCAACAGTTTTAATAGTACCGATTGGGCTGATCGTCATATAAAATGACGCCCCTTTCAAACCGCTAAAAGAATTCTTTTTTGTGCTATCCTGATCATCAGAGCTTAATGTCATGGCATTCCCCATTGCATTCGACTTCATATACAGCCTGTTATAGGTTACCTTTAGATCTTTATCGCCATTATGTCCCGCAGTAATATCAAAAATGTAATCTGTGCCGATGGTTTGTGTGGAATTAATGCTTTTCCCGGTAATTTTTTGATTGATAATCTGATCTGAAACAAACGAAAAATCATACCTGTTACCTACCGGATAATTCTGCTTAAGCACATAGGTTTTTTGCGCGCATACAACGAGCGAAGTTAAACTGAAGAGTAAAGTGAATATTATTTTCATCTTTTTTATTGATCAAACTATCCGGCAGGTTGCTGGGCAAAAATGCGACTTAACTGAAAATACAATTCAGGGTGTTTATCTTTTAGCTGCTCGGGTTTTTCGAAGAAATATTCCGATACCACCGCAAAAAATTCTGCCTGGTTGGTGATGGCGTAAGGATTAATATCTGACTTATTATCTTCAATCTTTTCCATTTCCTCATGCATCATTTTAATCCACGGTAAAGTGTACTCATGTGCCAGTAAATTTTCCGGAACACCATCTGTTGCCCCATCAGATTTATCCAAAAGGTGTACAAATTCGTGTATGGCAGTATTTTCTTTGCCTGCACTTTTAGAAAAACCATGGCGCAATGCCGAACGCGATAAAATCATCTGTCCGTTCATATAACCTGTACCCACCATGCCCATGATATTTCTTTCGCCACTATCAAACTGAAAATCCTTATTAAACGTATCCGGATACAACAAAACGCTGGTTAGGTTTTTGTATTGCCAATCGTCAAAACCAAAAATGGGGATTACTGCACTAGAAGCAATCAGCAATTCATCTAATGTGGTCATTTCTAGACCAACCGGTTCGATTTTAACCGTACTGAAAAACGTAGCTACCTTTTCTTCAAACCTAAGTTTATCTGTCGAATCAAGGTTATGGTAATAACCCACATAATCATCCAGTATTTTCTTGTCTACATCGGTTAGAGGCGTTACCGCTATCTTTTTTTTCTTCAGGATTAAATACAGGGCAATCAGAAAAATTGGAATCAGGTATATAAAAGGGAGAGAATTCATGATCAGGATTATGCTGTTGCCGGACTTTCTATAATTTCAATTTGCGTTAAAACGTCCGCTCTTGTTACCGGGTAGCGTTTATTATTGATTATACCCTGATAAATGGCTTCGAAAAGTGGTAGATAACTCCCTACCTCCGATGGAATGTTCTCCTCGGTTTTCTTTCCATCAGTATCAATGGTCGTTAATAAACCATCTTTATTTGCAGGCTCAATACCATAACCCGGATCAGTTAATTTCATGCCTGCCAGCAACTGTTCTTCCTGAATATCGGTTCTTTGTTTAATGAAGCTGCCGTTTACGCCATGTAAAACAAATCCTGGCTGTGGGTTTACCACCAACATGCTCGAAGTAACAAAAACATGCTGGCTATCAGGGTAAGTCAGCTGAATTGAAAAGTAATCATCTACCAAAGTACCTTCCCTGTTTTTACCCAAAATTTTATGGTAATTTAAAGGTTTGCCAAACAGGCTGATTACCTGATCTAAAAGATGAGGACCTAAATCATATAGGAGTCCGCTGGCCTCAACGGGGTTCTCTTTAAATTTCTTTGGCCCGATTACGTTGCGGTAACGATCGTAACGTAAATGCATTTCGACCAGCTTACCCAGCTTACCACTTTCTATCACCTTACGTACGGATGTAAAATCGCTGTCCCAGCGGCGGTTCTGGTAAAAGAATATCTGTTTGCCTACGCTATCAGCCAGCTCGAAAAGTTCCTGTGCCTGTGCCGTTGTTGCAGTGAAAGGCTTCTCCACCAAAATATGTTTGTGTTTAGTTAAAGCTGCTTTTGAATGTTCGTAATGAAGATTGTTTGGGGTATTAACTACCACCAGTTCTATTTCGTCATCATTTAATAGTTCCTCAACACTATTGTAGCTTATAATAGCCGGATATTCATTTACTGCGTTTTTATGGCTGCGTTCTACTACAGCCCTTAAGGTAAAGCCGCTGTGTGCCTGCAAAAAAGGGGCATGAAACACTTTACCCGACATGCCATAAGCTAATAAACCCGCACTAATTGTTTTGTTGCTATTTGTATCCATAGGTTATAAATGTAACCAAAAATACCGTTACCATTCAAGCCCCCGTGTTAAAAAGCCTAAACGTTTTACTTAAGGCTTACACGTTTTTGCACTATCTTTGCGCTTATGAAGCCATCGGAGATTAATGCCAAGTGGAAAGTTTTACAGGAAAGAATTTCAACTGAATTTGAATCAGATTTTCCTGATTTAAAGGTGATGCTTTTTCTAATCGGCGTTCAGGAACTGGGCAAAGGCCCGAAGAAATACAGTAAGCGCCAGAAAGAAGAACTGATGCATATTGCCACCTGTCGTTTACTAAGCGAAATGGGATTTTATGAACTCGAGGGCTTAGACCAGGATGGCTGGCCACACTGGAAATTAATTAAAGCCATTCCGCCCTACACCATGCTGGAGCAGGAAATGTTGATGAAATCCTTGATCGTAAGTTATTTTGAGGATATTTATCCTGCAGATTAATTTATAGTGGTGTTGGATGTTCCCATCCGGAACAAGCTTATTAAAAACTTGGAACTCCGTGGTGTCAGATATTTCTATCTGACACTGTTTTACTCAACCAAAAGCTAACATCAGACTGCGCAGCATGCATCGTGGTGCTGGATTTTACCATCCGGAACAAGCTTATTAAAAACTTGGAAAGCAAGGCCATCTGCATTTTTTAATGTCAGTCGGGCTCGCTATATCTCCGATGCTGATGTAAAATCAGATCAGAGGATGCCGCTTTAATCCCGTTTAAGAACATTTGTTCGTACAACTATTTAGGGTTGCAGGGTGTGCTAGAAAACTTATCCGTGGTGTCAGATATTTCTACATGACACAGATCTACTTAGTTAGATGGCAACATCAGACATCGCCTAGGTAACCTGAGATAAGCGTCCCTAAATGAAAAAACCCCAGTGGTTGTACACTGGGGTGAATATATATTGACCTCATAGGTAGAGGGAATTTTTGATATTAACCTTGTTTTTGTGCGGTAGATTTTAAGGCATCATTTGCAACAATTACGATTTCTACACGACGGTTAGCTGCACGGCCTGCATCAGTGCTGTTATCTGCAATTGGCTCAGAAAAACCTTTACCAATGGTAACTAATCGTGAAGATGGAACACCTTGAGAAACCGCATAAGCTTTAACTGCAGCCGCTCTTCTCTCTGAAAGCCCCATGTTATATTGTTCGGTACCACGGCTATCGGTATGGCCAATAATTTTGATATCTGTATCAGGGTATTGGTTTAACGAAGAAGCTAAACTCTGAATATTGGTTTTCGCTGCGTCTTTTAAAGCAGTTTTATCAAAATCGAATAAAATACCACTATCAAATTTTACGATGATACCTTCCCCCTCACGGATCACCTCTGCATTAGGAATAGCTTTTTGAATTTCAGCAGCCTGTCTGTCCATTCTGCGACCGATAAAAGCTCCGGCTGTACCACCTATTGCCCCACCGATTAAAGCACCAACTGCTGTATTACCAGCTTTTTTACCGATTAATGCGCCAACTACACCGCCGGCCGCTGCGCCAATACCAGCACCTTTTTGTGTTTTAGTTAAACTATCACAACTTTGGAATGCTATCGATCCTACGGCTAATCCTATACTTAATGTGGCTATTCTTACTTTTGAAATACTCATGATATGCTAGATTTATAATTTCCACCAATATATTCAAACACAATGCCAAAAATATATAACGCCCGGTTTTCAATACATTTTTACCACTACCCCTGATAAACCGCAATTCTTTTCACAAAAAAAGAGTCCTGATAAATCAGGACTCTTGGCATACATTGTATCAATCTTAGTACAAAACTAAGCAGAGAAATAACTCTCCAGCTCTTTTAACGTGTTTTCGTCTGTTTTAAAATCTTTAATTACCTGCCCTTTTTCTACCAACACGATGCGATTACAGACATCGGTAACGTGATTTAAATCGTGACTAGAGATAAAGGTTGTCATGTTACCCGCCTGTGCCTTTAACAAGTTCTTCAAACGAATTTGGGTGGTTGGATCAAGGTTGGCAAAAGGTTCATCCAAAATCAATATTTCGGGCTTTTGCATCAAGGCAGCAGCAATACCTACTTTTACCTGGTTTCCCTTACTGAAATCACGGATGTACTTACCACTGTTCAGGATTTCACCATTAAAAAACTCACTATATTGGTTAAGGTATGCAGAAACATCGGCAACACTTAAATTGTGTAAACTTCCGATAAAAATAAAATACTCTTCAGGTGTCAAATAATCGATCAGGAAACCTTCATCCAAAAAAGATGCGGTATAATTTTTCCAGTTATCGTTTTGCATTACATTTTCGCCTTTGGATAAAACCTCGCCTGAAGTTGGGCGGATAAGATCTAAAAGCATCCTAAAGAAAGTAGTTTTACCAGCACCGTTATTCCCTACTAAACCAACGGTTTCGCCGGCCGCAATCTGCAGATCTTCGATGTTTACAACGGTTTTATCGCCATAAACTTTTTGTAATTTCTTAACTTCTAAAATCATAATTATTCTCTAAAGCCTTCGGCTATTTTATATCGTTGTTTTTCAAGTCGTTTTGCAATGTAATTTACCCAAAAGCCTCTTAACAAGAGCATGGCTAAACCAAATACACCCACCACGGCCAATCCCCAGTAAGGTTTATTTAATATGCCAAATGGAACGTACATGATAATGGGGGTAAGTGCGTAAGGGAACATTAAAAGCCATTGCGTAGCACCGGTTCCCTGGTAGTTAAAACTTGCGGCTTTGGTAATATCTAATCTTTTATAATTTAAGGTAGCCAGGTAAAGCACTACCACTGTTCCAAACCCGATGTTATAAAAATAGGCAGCCAAATGCAGCAGCAATAATTTTGGGCTCAAAAACCCATAAAAACTTGCCAACACCGTAATAATGGTACAACCAATAGTGAAAAGCAAAAATTTGGCCTTTATATAATCTCTAAAATTGATTTTATTGGCCAATATACCATCAAATTGGGCGCTTTGCCAGGCAAACATAAACTGCCCATAAATAATGATCGAAATACCGGTCATAAATATGGCGCCAAACATCATCTGGCCAAAAGCATCGCTATTTATCGCTTTTTCCTTATAAAAAATAAATCCATAAAAAAGAAAAAAAAAGCCCATAATTACTGCAGAGCGTGGACGTTTATGACGGAGAATTAATTTTAACTCTAAAGCAGCCAGCTCGCCAACTTTTCCAAAGCGGTTAAGGAAAGCATAATCGGTACTGCCCTTTTTCTCTTGTTTACTGCTTAACTCTTCCACGTAAAGGTTTTTACGCAGGAAACCGGAGTTGAAATAAAATATAGCTATCGCCGCAAAGGTAAATGCGAACGCATAATAAGGATGGGCAGCAATGGCACGGAACACAAAATCGGAGCCGGCCATAATTGAAATAACCTTATAATATTCCAAAGCGGCAAATGCTGCAATGATCACTAATCCGATAAAGGTATAAAGTGTATTGGTAATGGATTTTCGCTTAATGTATAACACCAGGTAATTGTTAAAAACCATCATTGAAAATATCGAAACCATATACATAATGGTGGTAATGGCACCTAGTGTGGGGGCTATTTTAATAAAACAGAAGGGCAGAAAAATAAAAAACGGCCAAAGGTTAAATGCTGAAAACAATGCTTTTACATTTAAAAACCTAATGATCTGGCTTCTGGAAATCCTTAAATGCAAATAAGGGATGATGCTTAAGGTCGGGAGCTCCTGAAACTGCAGACGCATGATAAAATCGAATGCGAAATAATAAAGAATGATGCCGTTGAAACTTTTAACTACATCCTGATTTGGAAAAAAGTAGGTCAATAAATGAGACATACCTAGTCCGGCTCCCAGGGCCAGCGTAAAAAAGTACAACATAAAGAAACCCAAAACAATCTGGCCGGCAATACTACTGCCCCGGTTCCGCGAACGCCAGAAAGATTTTCTTTGATGGCTTAAAAAAGTACTCAGCATATTTAGTTTAGGTGTTTGATTTTAGTCAGTTTATCTATTAGTATACATTAGGTACAAAATGTTACACTAATATCTGTATTTGTCTCTCCAGTTTTGCCTAAGCTTTTCGCGCAGTTTATCTTCTGCGGGGTTTTTACCCGGATCGTAGAGTTTTGTGCCGCTTAATTCTTCAGGAAAGTATTCCTGTGGCGAAAAATTACCTTCATATCCATGCGAATATTGGTAATCTTTACCATAGCCGATATTTTTCATCAGTTTGGTAGGTGCATTGCGGATGTGTAACGGCACAGGCAGATTACCCGTTTGCTTAACCAAAGCTTGTGCCTTGTTAATGGCTTCGTAAGCCGCATTACTTTTTGGCGAACTGGCCAGATAGGTTACACATTGCGATAAAATAATCCGTGCCTCCGGATAGCCGATTACATTGACAGCCGTGAAACAATTATTCGCCAATAACAGTGCATTTGGATTGGCATTGCCGATATCTTCTGAAGATAAAATCAACAACCTGCGGGCGATGAACAATGGATCTTCTCCACCTTCTATCATCCTGGCCAACCAATAAACTGCCGCATTCGGATCGCTGCCACGGATTGATTTAATGAATGCCGAAATGATATCGTAATGCTGTTCTCCGGCTTTATCATAAAGTGCCAGGTTCTGTTGCGCATGAGCCAGAACATTCTCATTGGTGAGCACAATTTTATCACCGCCTATACCATTGATGGCAATTTCGAGTACGTTTAATAATTTCCTTGCATCACCACCTGATAAACGGATTAAAGCCTCATGTGCTTTAATCGAAATTTTCTTCTCTACAAGAACAGTATCTTTTTTAATGGCTGTTTGCAATAAGCCCACCAATTCCTCTTCAGTAAGTGATTTCAAAATGTAAACCTGACAACGGGAAAGTAAAGCGGAAATAACTTCGAAAGATGGATTTTCTGTCGTAGCGCCAATCAAAGTAACTAGGCCCCGCTCTACAGCTCCCAACAAACTATCTTGCTGCGACTTACTGAAACGGTGAATCTCATCAATAAACAAAATAGGCAAACCCAAAAAGCTATCTTTTAACTGTGCGGCACGGTCAATCACCTCACGAATATCTTTCACGCCGCTGTTTATGGCACTCAAATTAAAAAAAGGCCGGTCTAAAGCTTGCGAAATAATATAGGCCAATGTGGTTTTACCAACTCCGGGCGGCCCCCAGAAAATCATGGATGGCAGCTGACCACTTTCAATCGCTTTGCGCAATACTGCCCCCTCTCCTACCAAATGCCGCTGGCCAACATATTCATTGAGGTTTTGAGGACGCATACGTTCGGCTAAAGGAGGTAGGTTTTGCATAATGGTAAATATATAAAAATTGAATATTTTGTTTGCCGATAATTTACCAACCAAACAGGAGCGGCATAAGTTTGCTACAGAGTCATAGATTAATAAAGAGGTAACTTATCAGTAAAAGTGTTTCTTCCGCGTTTGTAACGCGGACAATAGAGAGCGGCGATTGTATCGCCAAGTTTTATTTATCTGCATTATAAATGCAAAATCTCAATAATCCTCATTACAAATGAGGACCATTTGAGATAAATATCAGGGTGACGATCGCATATCAAAAAGAGCTAAAGTCTAATCCTCTATCCTGGAGTGATGCTTGGTATCTTTCATCGTAGCGTATAAAATCAGCGAGATTAAAATACATCCGGTTACATACCAATAAAAATAATTTTCGTGACCGATATTTTTAAACCAAAGTGCAAAATATTCTGCCGTTCCACCGAAAACAGCAACGGTTAAAGCATAAGGTAAACCCACACCCAAAGCCCTGATTTCAGCGGGGAATAATTCAGCTTTCACTACCGCATTAATACTCGTATACCCGCTGACGATAATTAATGCTCCAATCATCAATAAAAAGATGATGGTCGTGTTGGTCTCGCCGGCTAAGCCCGTTAATATAGGATAGGTAAATAAGGTACCCAATATCCCAAACCCGATTAAGAGCGGCTTTCTCCCGATTTTATCAGACAGCAAGCCGAATAAAGGCTGCATAATGGCAAAAACAAACAACGAAACAAAGGATAAAGTTGTAGAAGTTTCTTTACTCAGGTGAACCGTGTTCACGAGAAACTTTTGCATATAGGTACTAAAGGTATAAAAAGCGATGGTTCCGCCCAATGTTAGGCCCACTACGGTAAAAACCTCTTTCGGATACTTTAACAGCGCAGCCATTCCGCCTTTTTTGCCTCCGGTATTCTTACTTTTAAAAGCAGCCGTTTCATCAATATGCCTCCGCAGATACAGTGCAAAAAACGAGAGGACAGCACCTATAAAAAAGGGAATCCGCCAACCCCATGCATGTAATTCTTCAGGACTAAGCAACCAGTTCTGCAGGATCAGCTGGATGCCTAAAGCCAGCAACTGTCCGCCAATTAACGTTACATATTGAAAGCTTGAATAAAATCCACGGTGTTTTTTGGTGGCCATTTCGCTCAGATAGGTAGCGGAAGTTCCATATTCGCCTCCGGTACTCAAACCCTGAATCAATCTGGCAAAAACAAGCAATAACGGAGCAGCGATGCCGATCCTTTTGTAGCCAGGAGTTAAACCGATAATTAAAGACCCTATAGCCATAATCAGCACAGAAAGTGTCATGGAACGTTTTCTGCCCAGTTTATCGGCAATACTTCCAAATAACCAGCCACCAATAGGGCGCATTAAAAACCCTACCGCGAAAATTCCAGCCGTGTTTAACAATTGTGCCGTGGGATTGCTGTTCGGGAAAAAGGCAGGAGAAAAATATAATGCAAAAGCAGAGTAGGTATACCAGTCGTACCATTCAACCAGGTTCCCTACCGAACCACCAAATATAGATTTTAACCGGTATTCTACATCCTTAATTTCGTCTTTTTGTACTGTTTTTTCCATGGTGTAGAATTATTGAATGAATGAGCAATAAAATGATTGATTGAGAGAATTTTGAATGAGTAATTGCCGAATATGAAACTTAAATTAATAACACTTGTTTATCAAAAATATAATAATTTTATAAAGAAAGTGCGAAGTCATATCCGCCCTTACCCTTTCACTCCTTCATCGTTCAAAATTGAATCATAATAACAATGAAAGATAATTTTTCAACCCAATCTGCCGATTATGCCATTTACCGGCCCACTTATCCACAAGCGTTATATGATTATTTGTTCGACATGGTAAAAAATAAGGAAACGGCATGGGATTGTGCTACAGGAAATGGCCAGGTTGCACGGGTACTGGCACAGCACTTTGATGCGGTTTATGCCACAGACATTAGCGAAAATCAGTTAAAAAATGCTTTAAAGCTGCCCAACATTACTTATAAAGTAGAACCAGCAGAACAAATCTCGGTGGAGAATAATAGCTTCGATTTAATTACGGTGGCGCAGGCCATCCATTGGTTTAATTTCGAAGCGTTTTATGGGGAAGTAAAAAGAACACTAAAGCCAGATGGTCTTTTCGCGGTAATAGGTTATGGTTTAATGGTTATTGATAAAAAAGTAGATGCAGCAGTCCATAAGCTATATGAAGATATTTTGGGAAAATACTGGGATAGTGAACGCCGTTATATTGAAGAAGGTTATAAAACCATTCCATTTCCTTTCGAAGAAATTATTGCGCCGCATTTCCAGATCAAAACTACCTGGAATTTTAAACAGTTAATCGGTTATTTGAATACCTGGTCTGCATTACAACATTATAAAAAAGCTAACGAACGCAATCCATTAGAGTACATGTTTACCGAACTAAAAGAAGCCTGGGGGGATGATGCAGAAAAGGATGTCCATTTCCCGATTTTATTGCGGGTTGGGCGATAAATTTAACCACAGAGTCAACAGAGAAAAGGCACAGAGCACACTGAGTAAATTTTTAAGCGACTAAAGTTGCTCTGTTTACTCTGTGAAAACTCAGAGATCTCTGTGGTTAATTAAACTTCTATTTCAACAACTCCAGTATACCTAAAACTGTCAGTTTTTTCTGTTCGCCGCTTTGCATATCTTTTAAGGTCAGCTCTCCGCTGGAAATTTCATCTCCACCAACTAAAATAACATAAGGTATGTTTTTGGCATCGGCATAAGCCATTTGTTTTTTGAGCTTCGCTGAACTTGGGTATAACTCTGCTGCAATTCCGGCATTTCTAAGCTGCTGAACAATCGGCAAGGCATATTTCTCCGCTGCTTCATCGAAATTGCTGATCAAAACTTTCGTTCCCACTTCTGCTGAGGCAGGGAAAAGGTTCAGTTCTTCCAGTACATCATAAATGCGGTCTGCGCCAAAAGAAACACCTACGCCGGTTAAACCTTTCAAGCCAAACATACCGGTTAAATCATCATATCTGCCACCGCCACCAATGCTGCCCATGGCCACTTCGTTGGTTTTAACTTCGAAAATACAACCCGTATAATAATTTAATCCACGGGCTAAAGTAATGTCTAATTCTAATTTCGCAGTTAAAGGTAAACCATAAGCAATAAGGCTCTCTACATAGTCAAAAACCTGTTCTATTTCTGCAATACCTTTTAAACCGGTTTCAGATTCAGCTAAAACTTCTTTCAGGCTGGCCAGTTTCTCCTCATTAAAACCTTCTAACAAAATTACCGGACGGAGTTTTTCCAAATCCTGTTCTGTAAAACCCCGTTCTAACAATTCTTTACTTACACCATCTAGGCCAATTTTATCCAGCTTATCGATGGCTACCGTCATATCAATGATCAATTCCGGCTTACCGATAATTTCGGCAATACCTGATAAAATTTTACGGTTATTAATCTTGACGGTGAAATCTTTCAAGCCCAATTTGCTTAAGGCCTCATTGTAAATCAAAATAAATTCGGCTTCGTTCAATAAACTTTCAGAACCTACCACATCCACATCACACTGGTAAAACTCACGGTACCTGCCTTTTTGGGGACGATCGGCACGCCAAACCGGCTGTACCTGAAAGCGTTTAAAAGGCAAGGTAATTTCGTGCTGGTGCATCACCACATAACGGGCAAAAGGTACAGTTAAATCGTAACGTAATGCTTTTTCGGAGATTAAAGGAATCAGCTTGTTACTATTATCTTCTTCAGTAAAATCGAACGCTTTTTTTTTCGGATCTTTAAGATAATCCCCGCTGTTTAAAATTTTAAAAATCAGCTTATCCCCTTCATCGCCATATTTGCCAGTCAGGGTAGACAGGTTTTCGAAACTTGGTGTCTGGATTTCGGCATAACCATATTTCCTGAAAACCGTTTTAATGGTATCATAAATAAAGTTGCGTTTAACCATTTCAACCGGAGAAAAATCGCGGGTACCTTTTGCTAATGAGGGTTTAATAACTGACATAGCCGCAAAAGTACAAAAATGTAAGGTAATGTCTAAACCTCGCAGGTTTTTAAAACCTGCGAGGTCTGAAAAATCATTTCCCCAATACTTCTTTCACCATTTCCCTGTTCGGTTTAGATACCGGGATTTTATCGCCATTATTCATCAATAGCGTTCCGCCATCTTCTTTTAACCAGCTTTTAACAAATTTTGGATTTACCAGGTGACTTTGGTGCGCCCGTACAAAGCCATGCGGTTTTAGTAGATCTGAATACTCCTTCAGTGGTTTCGAGATCAGGATTTTATCACCATTGCTTAAAAAGAAAAAAGTATAGGTATTATCGGCTACGCAACGGATAATATTATCAACAGGAACATACCGGATTTCGTGCTGTTGAGGCAAGGCAATTTTCGGGCTGCTCGATTCACTTTTTTTAATCTGGCTCAACAAAAAATTAAGCTGCTCACCATTTATTTTATTCCTGAACCTGATTTCAGCCTTTTCTACCGCAGCTTTCAGCTCTTCAGGATCAACTGGTTTAAGCAGATAATCAAGGGCCGCAAATTTTACTGCCTGGATGCCATAATGATCGTAAGCGGTTACAAAAACAACCTCAAAAGTTTTCTCATTGAGCAGGTTCAACAGATCAAAACCTGTTGTTTTACCCATCTGGATATCCAGGAAAAGCAGATCAGGATGATGCAGGTTAACCTGTGCAAAAGCATTGTCAATATTGGATGCACTGGCTACCACTTTGATATCGGGACAGTGTTTATCCAGTAAAATCTTTAGATTTTCTAAATTGGCGACTTCATCATCTACTAAAATTGTCCGCATTTTATAACCATTGATTAATTGTGATCCGGATTAAAGTTCCATTTGCATCTGCTTTCATCTCCAACAAAAAGGTGGTTTCTTTGTAAATCGAATTCAGTAAAGATATTCTGTTTTTGGTCAAAGCCAAACCCAAGCCGGCATAATCTTTTTCTACATCGAAACCATTGCCGTTATCTTTTACACTTAATATCAAATCCGTTTCTTGTTTTATAAAACTGATTTCAATCTTTCCGTCATTCCCTTTTCCGGCAATGCCATGTTTCACCGCATTTTCTACAAAAGGCTGTAAAAGCATCGCCGGAATTTCGATATTCTCCACATCCAGATCAGACGAAGCAGTGATAATATACTGACAGCCAAAACGTAACTGCTCCATCTGCAGGTAATCATCTAATAACGTTTTTTCTGCTGTTAAGCTGATGAGTTCCTTATGGTCTAAAACATTACGCGTTAATCGGGCAAATTTGCTAAGGTAACGGTTGGCATTGTCGATTTCATTTTTGTTCATCAGGTTTTGGATGCCAGCAAGTGCATTAAACAAAAAGTGTGGGTTTAACTGCGAACGAACAGAATCTAACTGGAGTTTGGCAATTTCTTTTTCCTGCAATTTCTGAGCAATTATTTTGGCAGCTCTTTTTTTACGGTTATTGAGAATTAAAACCAATATGAGCCCGCAGAAACCACCTATAATCCCCCCCTTTAAAAAGTCTTTTGACGTGAAGAAACTTTCTTTTGGTTTTTCTACTATGAATCGAAGACTTTGCGTTAATGCCTTATTTTTCCAATAACCAAACGCTTTAGTTTTTGGATATACCGAAACCACGTATTTGCCGGGTTTAACAAAGTTTGCAACATCAACATCTCCAATTATCATATCAGTACCCTCAATCAATTTCCATTTAGGCTCGAGCAAAGCAGACGAGTGAGTGTCAATATGATCAACATCTACAGCATATAGAATATTAAAATCTGTGTTTTTCATGGAAATCCTCATGCCTTTTAGGTTTTCATCAATAATTAGATGCCTGTTGGCTTTAATTTTTTCGGATGAATTTCCACGTAATAATTCAAAGGATAGTGATCTTGGTGCTACAAGCGATTTATTATATATGATTACTGAACTGACTCTTTTTTTTCCAACAATATTGAAAATTTGGATTTCAATTTTCTTATTTACAATATTAAATACACCTAAATCAACAGCAACATAATTTGGTAATATACTGCCCCGGCCCCACTTATATTTTACTTTTATTGGAATAGCATCTTTTTTAAGTATTATTGAGTCATTTTCTATAATTGAATATCTATAAAAACTTAGACTATCCTTTTGTATTCTACTTTCAAGCTCAATTGATGTTGCCCCATTCAATAAAACAATATTGTTTAAAGCAGAATTCAAATATTCAAAGGGTGTAACTTTTTTCGTACCACTATCTACTACAAGAAATACATTGCATTTAGAAAATTTTGCCGCAACTGAATAGTGCATTGGATTACCATACTCATCAACCAAATATTTACTTTTCTGTGCATGGGCTACAATGGCCAGTAGTATTAGCGAAAGGGAAAAGATTATCTTTTTCATGCGTTTAATTTTTCATAAACATCTTGCAAAAAATCTGCTTAAGAAATATTAAAACAGGATATAGTCTGGATGAACTAGTAAAAGAGTTTGTTGAACCAGTATTTAAATCTGAGCGCCACATTTAATGATAGAATTGTAAACCATAATATCCATATAAAAAGATTCAAAAGAACGGTCGTCATTCCCGCGCAGGCGGGGATCTTAATGCAAGATAAAGACTCCAATAAGAGATTACGATTCGAAATAGTGTTGGGAATGACACAAAAGATTAAAAGCATCGTCCTCTGAGCATAGTCGAAGAATCCAATGTCTAGCTAAAAAAGATCCTTCGTTGCACTACCATTGACAGACTCCAATAGAGTGGTCGTCATCGTGACCGGAGCTACGGGAAGTGGAGAGATCTATTTAGTTAGATTTTGCTTCGCAGAGCCTTCGGGTTCTCGACTGCGTTGTACTGCGCTCGAAATGAAAGTAACACGAGGGAATTTTTAAATGAAGATTAATTACTGTCAATCATATCGATTTTATCCAATAAATTATCCTCAGGATGACAGCTTTTTCTGTTATCCCCCGGCCTTTTTCACTTTATAACCATCTTTTTGCAAAATACCCATCACCTTATCGCGAACATCACCCTGAATCATGATTTCGCCATCTTTAACCGATCCGCCTACACCACATTTGGTCTTCAGCATTTTGCCCAACACCTCTAAATCTTCTGAACGCCCTCGAAAACCGGTAATTAACGTTACGGCCTTACCTCCACGGTTCTTTTTATCCAGCATCACCCTTAAATCCTGCTGATTGTTTGGCAAAGTAACGGTATCATCAACTTCTTCTTCGTATTCGAACTCCGGATTGGTAGAATACATAATTCCACCAAGGTCGCTTAAACTATTTTTCTTCGATTTCATGGTTATAATTGTAATATGGGAGATGTAAAATGGATGATGATAGATGGTTAATTGTTTTAATCGGTTAATTAACTCGCAACTCCAAGCTCCAAACTTAACTACGGAACGATCACTTTTAAAGAAAGTGGCTTAACCACCGCTTCAATCTCAGCGCCCATCTGCAAAGGCTCCCCGTCAACATGCACCGCACCGGCCATTTCTCTTATGATTTTAATGTTTTTCCCTTTAATAATCTCGATCATATCAGATGTTTCGGCTTTCCCATTTAACATTACATAACCCAATAATGGTAATTTTATTATGGGGAAAGGTTTGATAATGCAAACATCCAATAATCCATCTTTTACCGATGCATTTGGTGCGATGTACACATCATTTCCATATTGAGATGAATTGGCAATACTAATAGCAAAGGCTTTCCGGGTATAAGTTTTATCATCAATATCCAGCTGATAAATTTGCGGTTTATAATTGAAAACCTCCTTAAAGCCCAGTTTTACATAGCCTGATAAACCGCGTTTTTTATCCTTCGAAAAAACAGCACTCAGGTGAGCATCAAATCCCATTCCGGCCAGGTTGAAAAAACATTTTTTATTAAACTCGGCCGTATCAATTTTATCGATCTTAAAATCATTGATGATGGAAAGCGCGTACCTTAAGTTTTTGGAAATATTCAGAAAGCGGGCAAGGCCATTGCCTGATCCCAGCGGTAAAATTCCTAAAATTTTCTGGTGCTTTAATACTTTTGTAGCCACTTCATTTATGGTACCATCGCCACCCGCAGCAACAATTACATCAAAGTTTTTGGTAGCCGCTTCATCTGCCAATTCGCTGGCATGCCCCACATATTCACTAAAAACGAAGTTTGGACTAAACTTTTCCTTATTTAAATATTTATCTATAAAATCGGGGATACGCCGTTTCCCTCTCCCACCGGAGATAGGGTTTATGATAAAGAGAATATTGATCTTTGTGTGCAAAGTGTAAGATTGAGTGCACAAAATAATCTATAATTTTTGAAATAAAGAAAATATGCTAATTTTGCCACAGTAAAAAGTGGATTGATTTGCTATCCCGATACCGCGGGACCGGATTGCAACCACTTAAAAAAATTGCTAATGCCTCCTTTCAATCATTTCAACACCTGTTTCCAAGGGGTTTGGCAATCATAAATTTGTTTATTTATCATTAATTATTTAATAAATGTCATATTTATTTACATCAGAATCTGTTTCTGAAGGTCACCCAGATAAAATCGCCGATCAAATTTCGGATGCGTTAATTGACAACTTTCTGGCTTTCGATCCAGAATCAAAAGTAGCTTGCGAAACTTTGGTTACTACGGGTCAGGTTATTTTGGCGGGTGAGGTGAAATCTAAAACATATTTAGATGTACAGCAGATTGCGCGCGATGTAATCAAGAAAATTGGTTACACCAAAAGCGAATACATGTTCGAGGCCAACTCCTGCGGTATTTTATCTGCCATACACGAGCAGTCGCAAGATATCAACCAGGGTGTAGATAGAAGCAGCAAAGAAGAACAGGGCGCGGGCGATCAGGGTATGATGTTTGGTTATGCAACCAACGAAACTGAAGATTATATGCCTTTGGCATTAAACCTTTCTCATAAATTATTACAGGAACTTGCTGTTTTACGCCGCGAAAATAATGAAATCACTTATTTACGCCCGGATGCAAAAAGTCAGGTGACTTTAGAATACGATGATAACAATAAACCTGTTCGCATTGATGCCATTGTAATCTCTACACAACATGATGATTTTGATGAAGAAGCAAGCATGCTGGCCAAAATCAAAACTGACCTGGTTAATATTTTAATTCCGCGCATCATCAAAAACAATCCGCAGTATGCGCATTTATTTAATGATCAGATTGAGTACCATATTAACCCAACCGGTAAATTTGTAATTGGTGGTCCGCATGGGGATACGGGTTTAACCGGTAGAAAAATCATCGTTGATACTTACGGCGGTAAAGGTGCACATGGAGGTGGGGCTTTCTCGGGTAAAGATCCAAGTAAAGTAGATCGAAGTGCGGCTTATGCTACCCGCCATATTGCTAAAAATTTAGTGGCTGCCGGCATTGCTGATGAAATTTTAGTTCAGGTATCTTACGCAATCGGTGTGGCTAAGCCAATGGGTATTTATATCAATACTTACGGAACGGGTAAAGTAGGTAAAACCGACGGTGAAATTGCTAAAATCGTGGAGTCGATTTTTGATATGCGTCCTTACTTTATTGAGCAACGTTTAAAATTAAGAAACCCGATTTATAGCGAAACCGCAGCTTACGGACACATGGGCCGTACGCCAGAAACGGTTACCAAAACTTTCAGAACACCAAACGGCGAAGAAAAAACCGTATCAGTTGAGTTGTTTACCTGGGAGAAATTAGATTACGTAGATCAGGTTAAAGCTGCTTTCGGTATTTAATCCTTCTAATAAAATGATATAAAAAGGCGTTTTTGCGACATTGCAGAACGCCTTTTTTGTTTTCCTGTTTGGTGGTCCATCAAACAGTAGAAAAACCACTATGTTTTTTTTGGAAAAGCAGGGTTCCGCATCTATCGGTTCCGAAAGTCCTGCCACCCGCTTTATCCCGACTTTAAGTCGGGATGCCTGCTCCTGTCAGGTTTAGTTAAGTTAGGCAGGTGGTTCTTAGGAAGAAATCTCCCCTCACAAGTAGATACCTGGAGCACTGAAGCTTTCCGACAATAGGAGCAAAAAAATCACCGATCTAAACCTGATTGACACGAAAATCCTTTTTTGCCACCCACAATTAGCTTTTACCGCAGTTAAAGTGAAGGGAAAAAAGATTGAAGCAAAAAGCAGGACGGACATTAAAAAAGCTACTGCAATTGCTTTCCAAAAACCAACATACAATATGTAACTTTTTCTCTTTACTATGCCGATCTTGGGTCGGATGCCAACATCCAACACCAAATAATACTTGCAAAAATCTGACTTATCCAAACCTGATTGAAGCGGGTAGCTCCCGATTTTTTTCTAATCGGGACTACAAGCAAAAAGCAGGACGGACATTAATAAGATTCACTGCAATTGCTTTCCAAAAATCAACAAACAACATTTAACTTTTTCCCTTTACTATGCCGATTTTGGGTCGGATGGCCACATCCAACGCCACAAATATCCAAAACTACGCTAAAACATTAAAGTCCATTATTTTTCATAAACAATAACTCTTTATCATCGAAATGCTCATCATCAATACTATATGATTTAATATCTGCGATTTTCATCTCATCAACTGCATCAACAAAATTTTGAAATCTGGCAGTTTTACCTGGTTTGATGATTACGATCATATGCTTCGATGGATTGTTCTGATGGGTAGCTGCAACCAATAGCTTATTCGCCATAATTTCCTTTGGTAGATCTGCAACAGGCATTACTTTCATATTGGCCTTTTCAATAGTACCCATGTAAGAAATGGCCCTATTACCTTTACCCAATACAATAGTCATGGTGCGCGATTCAGGAAAATTTGCTTTGATATTAATATCCGTCTTATCTGGCTTAGCAATATCGGCAGCATTTAACTGGCTCAGCGTTGTGGTGAGCATAAAAAATGTGGTCAATAAAAACATGAGATCTACCATTGCTGTAAGATCTACCCTTGGTGTTACTTTTTTGGTTCTTCCTTTTGCAGCCTTGCCGCTTTGAGATTCGTTTAGCGTTGCCATATGATTTAGGTTTTTTAATAATGATGACAAGGCTCGCCAAATTGCACAAAAAAAGCGGCTAAAAATTTAACCGCTTGAGAAAGGTCAGTAATGACCGATTTTTTAACGCAAATTATTTCACCGCTTCGATAACCCCACAGCCCACCCGTGGTCCTGAGTTACCCGTTGGTTGCGTGGTATAATCATCCGTACCCCCATGCACGATAATTCCCCTGCCAATAATATTTTTAATATCGCCATCTTTAATACTCCATCTATCCGTAGTAACCGAAAGTGTGGCATGGCCTTTACCGTCTAACTTGATGTTGCCAATATCGCCACTGTGGTACGCTGCCGATCCCCATTTGCCGTGGGCCTCTTTAGTTGGGTTCCAGTGGCCGTGTGTATTTTCGCCCATGTTGCCACAATCGCCATGTTCGTGAAAGTGTACCGCCACATTGCTGTCGGCGCGTGCCGCAAAATTCATTTCAATATCCATCTTAATTTTCCCATCGCTCAATTCATAAAACTTTGCTGTTCCGATGGTTTTCGTATTGTCTGCTGTTTCAGTCAAGGTGGCCCGGGCAATTTCTTTATCGGTTTTAGTACAAGCACCTACAATCGCAATACCAGCAATCGCTAAGCTTAAAAAGTATTTTTTCATATGATTAGATTTTAGTTTAATGAAGAACAGACGGGCCATCATTTAGTTTGGTTTAAAAAGAATGATGGCAAAACCATTTTGCACGCCACTTGTTTAATCACTATAAAATAGTACAACTATGGAACAGCCAAATGAAATGAACACTTTAAGTCAAATTTTAGAAAAATTGAGGCTGAAAGGAAAAGATAACGAACTAAAAATATCTGATCACGGTAAGATGCAAAGTAAATCGTTGGGTAAGATTTACAAACCAGAGGATTTAACTATTGTTAAAACCTACCGCTTTGAAGGAGATTCAGACCCTGCAGACAATTCAGTATTGTATCTGATAGAAGATAAAGAAAAAAATATTGGATATGTATTAGATGCTTACGGAACATATTCTGATAATGAAGGTCCGGCATTTGATGATTTTTTAAAGAAAATTCCAACAGAAAACAGGGACGAACAGGAACTGTTCTCTTAATAACCTCAGCTTATAATATAAAGGAGAAGCAGCGTAATCTGATTCTCCTTTTTTTATTTTAAATGAGTATCGGTCTATAATTCCCTAATTTTGCGCCTCATTTACGAGCCCCAGATGAAAAGCAAAATTAATATTCCGCCCATACCTGCTGTTTTACTATCCATTATTAGTGTGCAATGTGGGGCGGCAATTGCAAAAGGGCTTTTTCCACAAATCGGGGCAGCTGCAACAGCATCTTTACGGATCGGCTTATCAGCTGTAATCTTAATAATTGCCTTTAGGCCAAACCTATTTAAACTTAATGCTAAACAATGGAAATACGTGATCCTATATGGTGTTTGTTTAGGGGTAATGAATATGGTTTTTTATATGGCCATCGCCCGGATTCCGATCGGTTTAGGGGTAACTTTAGAATTTGTTGGCCCACTGGGACTTGCTATTTTTGGTTCGAAAAAACCTATTGATTTTCTATGGGTGGTACTTGCTGCAACAGGCATTGTATTAATCACCCCATGGACGGGCACAGGACTTAATTTAGCGGGCGTACTGCTGGCGCTTTTGGCTGGTGTTTTCTGGGCGTTTTATATCATTTTGGGCGGTAGAATTTCCAAAATGATGAAAGGAGGCGATGCCGTTGCTATCGGGATGTTGTTTGCTACCCTGGTCATTTTGCCTTTCGGCATTTATGGCGGTGGTTTGAGCACGCTAAATCCTAAATTAATTGGGTTGGGAGCGGCACTTGCATTACTTTCAAGCGCCATACCCTTCACCTTAGAAATGAAAGCATTTAAGCAGCTTCCGCCTCGCACTTTTAGTATTTTAATGAGTGTTGAACCTGCTATGGCCTCTTTAGCAGCACTGGTATTTTTACAGGAATACCTCAGCTTAAAAGAGTGTTTTGCTGTTGCTTTTGTTGTAATTGCTTCCGTAGGCTCTTCCTTAACTACTAAGTATAGTAAAAGATAATCAGGCTAATTTTTCTGTTTTATAGATCACAATATCATCGGTTAACCAACTGGCTTGCGCGACAAAACCTAAGAGGTAAGGCTGCTTATTATGCAGATCCAAACCTGCCTGGTCTTTCCATTCCTCCTGAAAAATAAACGTATTAGTATCTCCTGCCTCATGCAGGTCGTACTGAATGCAAGCTTCCTCGGTACGCGAATTTGCAACCATATTCAGCAGCATAGCTCTTAGTTCATCCACGGTTTCTTTTTTGCTTTTAACTATCGCTGTTAAATAAATGCTCATATATTACTGTATTTAAAAAATCTGATTTAAATGTTCCTGGTACAATTTAAGTGCAGTCCTAATATCTGCATTCTTTTCTACATCATGAAAATGAATTCCTGGTATTTGTTCCATCCCGGTAAAGGCATTCATCCTGTGAAAACCGAACAAGACACCATCATCCACACTCGTTTCCTTAAAAAATTCTCCGGGCAAGGTAAATGCTTCCTTGGGCGCATTCCATGATGATGTAACCATGTATTTCCGGCCGAGCAACGTGCCACCGGTTCCATAATTGCGGGTTGGATGATCAGCTTTGCGTCCGTCACTATTGTAAATCCCATTTTTATGCCCTTCGGTAAATACCACATCGATGTATTTTTTAAACCCATGCGGCAACTGGAACCACCAGATTGGGGTGTGATAAATTACAGTGTCTGCCCAAACATACTTCGCTACTTCTTCTTTCGGATTATACTCATTATTAATATTGGTTGTTTTGATTTCAAATCCCTCTTGTAAAGAGAAGAAATCTGCAGTAGCATTGGCTACCGTTTCGTTAAATCTGCCACCGGAATGACCAAATTTTTGTCCGCCGTTGATGATGAATATTTTTGTCATTTTGTCTTTGCTATTTACTGACACAAAATTATCACAATATAAAGTATCATTAAAATAATTTAAATTATAGCTTTGTATTATAATTATAATAATTAATGGTTAACCTTGAGTGGTACAGAAGTTTTAAAGCGGTATATAAAACCGGAACATTGACTGGTGCAGCAGAAAGCCTTTTCATTTCTCAGCCCGGAGTAAGTTTACATTTGAGTTCGTTGGAAAGCTACGTGGGCTATAAGCTTTTCGAGCGGACGGCAAGGAGAATGATTCCTACGGAAAAAGGAAAGGTATTGTACAATTTTATTGTAGATCCTTTGACCAAACTCGAAGACGCAGAAAAGCATTTCCAGAAAAGTACGGAGAAACATACCCCAACCATTAGTGTAGGCATGTGTTTTGAAACTTTCCAGATTACGCTTGAGCAATATATCTCAACCCTGCCTTTCAATGTTATCATCCGTTTTGGGGAGTATCCAGAGATGTTAGATCAATTGGATAAAGGGATTTTAGACCTCATTATTACCCCTCAAAAAGGAAATTCGCCGAATATAGCGCATGAAGCTTTTTCTTCTGAAACCATTGTTTTGGTAGGTGGAATAGAAACCGATACGCGGTTTTTTGATACGCTGGTTAAAAATAAAGATGTTTCAGCAATGGAGACCTGGTTAAAACAGCAAAAATGGTATGGAACCGCGGGTGATATGGAGCATCTGTTACGTTTTTGGCAACTTAACTTTGGCAAACATGCCGATTTTAGACCAAACTACATTGTACCTAATCTCAATTCGATAGTACGTTGCTTATCAGCAGGAAAAGGCCTGGCTATTATTCCCGATTTTCTCTGCAAAAAAGAAGTTGAGGATGAAAAAATAAAGTTAATTTGGGAGGGCACTTCAAAGCTCACCAACACGTTGTACTTTGGCTGCAGAAAAAACACGCAATATGCGTCAGAAATTCACCTAATCAAAAACCTTTTTAAAGAGGTTATGGTTAGTATATAGTTTGTATTAAAGAAATTTTACTTAGTTCCTTTATTTTGAAACTTAAGTATAATAATTATTTTAGATCACTCCGTAAAAATTCAGAATGAGCCCGTCCAGTCCTTTTTTAAGTAATGATCAATTAGTAGAAGTTTTTAATTACACTCATACCGCGACCGCAATTCACATTGGCGAAACAGCCATCATACAGACTGCAAATGATGCAATGCTCAGAATTTGGGGTAAAGATAGGAGCGTAATCGGCAGATCGCTTGAAGATGCCCTGCCAGAATTAAAGGGGCAGCCTTTTATTGAGATGTTCAGGAAAGTTTGGCTGGAAGGCCTTGTGATTTCGGGGAAGGATACTGCTGCAGACCTGGTTATTGACGGGGAGTTAAAGACCTTTTATTTTGATTTTGAATACCGTGCTATCAAAAATGACGAAGGCAGGACCATCTGTATTCTACATACCGCGGTTGATGTAAGTGAGCGGGTATTAAGGCGTGAAGCCATAGAACGAGAGCAGGAGAAAGAAGAAGCCTTGCAGCGGGAACAGGTGCTAAACGAGGAGCTTGCGGCCACAGTAGAAGAACTCGCGGCAACCAATGAAGAACTGGTAGCCACAAACGAAGAGTTACAGGAAACACAGGAAACATTACATGCGTTAAATAACGAACTGGAATTAAGGGTTGCAGAAAGGTTTAACCAACTGTCTGAAAGCGAAAAACGCTTCAAAACCATGGCAGAGGGAACCGATATTTTCATCACTGTTGGTGATGAGTTTGGTAATGCGGTCTATTTTAACAAACCCTGGACAAACTTAACCGGTAGATCGATGGAGGCGCTGCTCGCCTTTGGCTGGGCTGACCTGATCCATCCCGAAGATCGTGACCGGTATCTAGATATTTATCTTTCAGCCCTTCGCGATAAAAAGCCGTTTACCGGAGAGTTTAGGGTCCTGACTCAAAAAGGCGATTACCGATGGCTGCTTACCAGTGGTCCACCACGTTTCCACGCCGATGGATCTTTTGCAGGTTATATCAGTTCGTGTATTGATATTACAGAAAGAAAATTAATCGAACTGGAGCGTTTAAATTTGAATAAACTCATCGAAGCCAGTTCAGAATTTATCGCTTTGATTGGTTTAGATATGTCTATCCAATACTTAAATCCTGCAGGATTAAGAAAGTTAGGTTGGGCAAACATTACCAACCGAAATATGCTTGAGGTTATTTTCCCTGCTGACAGCCCCACAGCTGAAGAACTTTTATCGGGAGTTTTACAAGGAATTGATTTTAAACAGGAAATCCGCTTCTGGAACGAAATAACAGGAAATCCTTTTTGGATTGAATGGAGTGGTTTTGCCATAAAAGATCAGGAAACAGGTCAAATAACGGCGATTGCTACGGTAAGTCCGGATATTACCGAACGAAAACTCCATCAGGAAGAGCTGCAGGATATCAACATCGAAATGGCAGCGGCAAATGAGGAATTGGCAGCAACCAATGAAGAACTCGCACAAACACATGAAGACCTGATTCAATATACCCAAAAATTAGCCGATAGCGAGGAACGGTTGCTTCAAGCCATTGATACCGGAAAAATGGGTACCTGGAGCATCGATCCTAAAACACTTGAAATTACGGTATCGGGATTTGTGAAAAGCCTGCTCGGCCTACCACTTGATGAGCCTGCTAAAACGAGCGACATTATGAGCGCAATCCATGCCGACTATCATAATGAATTGAAAAAGTCTTTTGCAAATGCATTAAACACTCATTCTTCAAGCGACAATGAATATCCGATAACCAATTTAACTACAGGCGAAGAAAAATGGATTAGGACAACAGGAAGGGTATTTGTAGATCAGCATGGCCATATAACAGAATATTCCGGACTCTTTATCGATATCACGGAGCAAAAATTGGATGAACTCAGAAAGAATGATTTCATCGGAATGGTTAGTCATGAACTAAAAACTCCATTAACAGCCATTAACGGCTTTGTACAGGTTTTGCAACGCAAGGCTAAAAAAGATGAAGACAATTATGCGATAGTGGCTTTGGAAAAAACAAACAGCCAGATCAGAAAAATGACAACCATGATCAACGGCTTCTTGAATGTATCGCGTTTGGAATCCAGCAAACTACTGATCGAAAAAACAAACTTTAATTTAGATGACCTGTTGAAAGAAACCATTGAGGAAACTTATATTTCACAATCTTCTCATCAGATTATCTTACACCCTACCTGTGGGGTCGACATTTATGCAGATAGGGATAAAATCGGCAACGTAATTTCTAACCTGATCAGTAACGGAATAAAATATTCCGACAATGGTACATCGATCGAAATAAGCTGTAATTTAAGTGACACAGAGGTTGAAGTTCAGATTAAAGATGAAGGCATAGGGATAAGGCCTGAAGACATTGAAAAACTTTTTGAACGTTATTACCGGGTACAGGGCAATCACACCATTTCGGGTTTTGGTATTGGGCTTTACCTAAGTGCAGAAATTGTAGAGAGGCATGGTGGCAGAATATGGGCTGAAAGTGAAGAAGGTAAGGGTTCGGTTTTCCATTTTACTTTGCCATTGAAGTAGGTGCTTTTTTACCGCGAAGGACGCGAAGGTTTTCGCAGAGGCGCAGCGTTTACAGAGTTGTCATTTTGAGTGAAACGAAGAATCTTTCTCTATAGGCTTGAAAGATTCTTCACTGCGTTCAGATGATATGGTGTATTTCTTGCCGACAAAAATTTAACAGATTTCTAACCCGTTTAAAATCTCTTCATCAACCAGATTTGGCAAAGTAATCTTCAAATTAGCCGTTCGTGCCATCTCACGTTCAATAGCAAAGCGGGCTTCTTTATTACGGGCCCAGCTCCTTCTGGCAATTCCATTGTTTACATCGTAAAAGAGCATGTTCTGCAATTTTTCGGCAGCCTGTTCGGTTCCATCCAGTACCAACCCAAAACCGCCGTTTATTACTTCGCCCCAGCCTACACCGCCGCCATTATGGATCGAAACCCAGGTGGCACCCCTAAAGCTGTCGCCAATCACGTTATGAATGGCCATATCGGCCGTAAACCTGCTTCCGTCGTAGATATTGCTGGTTTCGCGAAAAGGCGAATCCGTTCCGCTTACATCGTGATGATCTCTTCCCAAAATTACGGGCGCTGATAATTTACCTGTTTTAATGGCCTCATTAAATCTCAACGCAATTTTTGCTCTGCCTTCAGCATCGGCATATAAAATTCGGGCTTTTGAACCGACTACTAACCTGTTTGCTTTGGCGGCAGTAATCCAGTTGATATTATCCTGCAATTGTCGTTGTATTTCTTCCGGAGCATTTCGCTTTAGCTCTTCCATTACTTCTTGAGCCATACAGTCAGTTAAATCCAGATCCTTTTCATTTCCTGAAGTACAAACCCATCTAAACGGGCCAAAGCCATAATCGAAACAAAGGGGACCTAAAATATCTTCCACATAGGATGGATACCTGAAATCTATACCATTTGGAGCCATTACATCGGCACCTGCCCTGTTGCACTCCAACAAAAAGGCATTTCCATAGTCAAAAAAATAAGTTCCTTTAGCTGTATGGTTGTTAATGCTTTTTGCCTGTCTTTTTAACGATTCCTGTACATAAACTCTAAATTGATCCGGCGCTTCAGCCATCATTTCATTAGCCTTGGTAAAGTTGAAACCTACCGGATAATACCCCCCGGCGTATGGATTATGCAGCGAAGTTTGGTCAGAACCGATCGCAACTTCAATATTATCCTGATCAAAGCGTTCCCAAACATCCACTACATTACCAATATAAGTCAATGAAACCGCTTGTTTTTCGTTTTGGGCCAATAGAACCCTTTTCACCAGTTCATCCAAATGTTCAAAAAGCTCATCTACCCAGCCTTGTTGATGTCTTTTAATTGCGGCCTTTGGGTTGACTTCGGCACACACTGTGATACAACCAACAATATTCCCGGCTTTGGTTTGGGCTCCGCTCATGCCGCCCAAACCGGCCGTTAAAAAGATTTTACCTGCCACCTCTTTTCCAAAAAATCCCTGTTTACGGAAAGCATTCATTAGGGTAATGGCCGTACCATGTACAATACCCTGAGGACCGATATACATATATGAACCCGCAGTCATTTGACCATATTGCGTAACCCCCAAGGCATTAAACTTTTCAAAATCTTCCGGTGAGGAATAATTAGGAATCATCATGCCATTCGTCACCACAACACGGGGCGCCGCGGCATTAGATGGAAATAACCCCTGCGGATGCCCACTATAGATATTAAGCGTTTGCTGATCGGTCATGGTGGCGAGGTACTGCATGGTTAAAAGATATTGGGCCCAGTTTTGGAACACGCTGCCATTACCCCCATAAGTAATCAACTCTTCAGGATGCTGCGCTATTGCCGGATCTAAGTTATTCTGGATCATAAGCATAATTGCGGCTGCATGTAGTGTACGGTAGGGATATTCGCTTATTGGTCTGGCGTAAATGGCATAATCGGGCATAAAACGATACATATAAATATGCCCGTAACTTTCCAGCTCGCCCAAAAAGTCCTGTGCCAGTTCCAGATGCCATGCCTCTGGAAAATAACGTAAAGCATTTTTAATGCTTAGCTTTTTCTCTTCAGTATTTAAGACAGCTCTCCTTACGGGAGCATGGTTCAATACCGGATTCCGATTCTTTTTTGCTGGCAAGGTAGCAGGAATACCAGCTAATAGCTGTGCTTTAAAATCCATAATCTGAAAATTAAATTGTTAATTCAATATAGATGCGTCTTTATTGGCAATGGCTACAATTTTACCCTTCTGCACCATTTCGATGGCATTTTCCATCCTATCATACATGATTTGGTCTTCTTCAAAATGATCAATTTCAGCACGCACGAAATCATGTACCGCAGCCAATATTTTACCAGGCTTTAGTGGATCGTGGTAGTCAACAGCCTGTGCAGCACAAAATAATTCTATACCCAAAATTTTCTCCACGTTCTCGATCACCTGAAGCGCTTTACGTCCGCTGATCGAACCCATACTCACGTGATCCTCCTGACCTAAAGAAGTTGGGATGCTATCCGCACTGGCCGGGAAACAGAGACCTTTATTCTCGCTGGCCAAAGCTGCGGAAGTATATTGGACAATCATGAAACCCGAATTTAATCCGGTCTCTTTCATCAGCAATTTCGGCACACCGGGAGTATTTCCCTCAAGCGAGAGATAAATTCTCCGGTCGCTTATATTTCCGATTTCAGCAGCAGCTAAACAAGCATAATCAAGCGGTAAAGCCAATGGCTGACCATGAAAATTGCCTCCACTAATCGTTAAATCATCATTAAATATCACAGGGTTATCGGTTACCGAATTCAGTTCGATTTCTAAGGCCTCCTTTAAATGTAACCAGGCCGTTCTGGAAGCGCCGTGTACCTGCGGAATGCATCTTAAAGAATACGGATCCTGTACTTTAGCACAGTCGGCATGCGATTTCATAATTTCAGATCCCTCCAGGAGTTTGCGCACCTGTTCTGCCACGAAAATATTTGCAGGATATGGCCTCAGCTCATGGAGCTCTGCATGAAAAGGTTTTTGTGAGCCCTGTAAGCCCTCAATCATCATTGCCGCTATAATATCTGCTGATGCCAGCACATTCTCTAAACGTTGCACTACTTTAACGGCATGCGCAGCAATAAACTGTGTACCATTAATTAAAGCCAGGCCTTCTTTGGGTCCTAATTGTAAAGGCTGCATCTGGTGTTCCTTTAAAAGTTCAGCTGTAGCTTTAGTTTCTCCTTTATAATGAACCTTACCCAAACCAATCAAAGGCAAAAAGAGATGAGAAAGAGGGGCAAGATCGCCCGAAGCACCAACAGAGCCTTGCTTGGGAACTAGAGGTATGGCACCGGTTTCCAGAAACCAGATCATTCGTTCAAGCGTTTCGATCTTAATGCCCGAACAACCTTGAGCCAGTGCTTGTAATTTTAATACCAGCATTAGCTTTGATATTTCATCATCTATCGGTTCACCAACACCCACAGCATGGCTTTTCAGGATATTTTCCTGTAGCTTTCGCGTATTAACAGCCGAGATCATGGAAGTACAAAGCGGACCAAAACCTGTATTGATACCATAAACAGCCTGCCCGGAACCCGCAATCCGCTCAACCACTTCGCTGCTTTTAAGCACTCTCTCCTTTGTGCTTTCGCTTAATATGCCTTTTACCTCACCCTTACTGATGGCTAAAGCCAATTTAGCGGTTAAATGATCGGTTCCATAATTAAAAATCTCTTGTTGGGTCATAACGATGAAGGCTTTAAACAAAAATAAGCGCTATATTTGATACCTATAAATACCAATTACATCATCATGTAATAACCATGAGTTATCAGATAGAGCTTAGGCATTTGAAATATTTTCAGGTTTTGGCTGAGGAACTGAAGTTTAGAAAGGCTGCAGACCGCTTATTTATTTCGCAACCTGGACTAAGCCGGCAGATTAAGCAAATGGAAGAGATTTTTAATGCACCGCTATTTGACCGGAACAAGAAAAAAGTAACCCTAACCGAAGCAGGTGTTTACCTTAAAGCGGAGGTAGATTTTCTATTCAGCCATATCGAAAACATTAAAAAACAGATCAGCAATATTAATGAGGGTAAACAGGGCGAACTTCGCATCGGCTTTTTAGGGTCTGCAGCGCAAAAAATTGTTCCTGAAGTGATTTTTAAACTGAACAAAGATTTTCCGGAAATCAGCACTAATCTGGATGAAATGCCCAACAAGTTACAGATCGAATTACTGGAAAAAGATATGCTCGACATCGGTTTTGTAAGAATGCAGCAGTTTAATCCTGGCACTTCTAAACACATGATCCATCAGGATACCTTTTCGCTGGTATTGCCTAAGAGTCACCCGATGAAAAAGGCCAGTTCCGAAGCGGTAAAAAAGCTGGGCGATGAACCTTTTATCTTTTTCTCGAGTGACGATAGTCCATTTTATTACGACCTGATGATGAGCATTTGCGAAGATCATGGCTTTAAACCTAAAACCTATCATAAATCGGTTAATGCGTTAACCATTTTCAAACTGGTAGAAGAAGGTTTGGGTATCGCCATTGTGCCTACCGGCCTGCAATATGGCTACCAGGAAAACGTAAAATTTGTAGAACTCACCCATATTCCGCAGCGGACAGAGCTGTATATGATCTGGAAAGAATCTAACCGAAACCCTGCTTTAAAAAATGTGATTAAATTGCTGTTGAAAGATAATACTTAGCTATTTCTGCGTCAATATCTTATGCTTCAACATTACTCTTTTTAAACCTAAGCCTTCCCTACTATAAACAAGTTTCGTTTTCTTAAAGTGGCCACCCTCATCCTCAGTCATCCATATAAAACTATTGTCTAAATCCAGATCTTTGGTTTCAATGAGCGTAGGAAAGTACGGCTTTAACAAGCTTAACATTAGGGTAATGATTTCGTTTTCATAAACCCGGTAAATTCTAAACTTTTCTGTATTAAAAACTAAAAATATTTGAAATAACATTTGATAAAACCAGGATTTCCTGGTTAGTTCATATTGTACTGGCTTATTAAAGTAAGTAAATAGTTTATGCTTATTAAAACTTCGATTATAGAAAATAATGATGTCATCAATTGAATCAATAGCAATTTTCTCCTTTAAAAAGAATGTTTGAATAATCAGCTCGTTATTTTCTAAATAGATTTTATAAAACATATTTTACAATATAAATTATCTTATTAAAAGTGCTTCCAAAGTCTTATTATTTAAGTTCGATACCAGAAATAAAAAGTTAAGGGCCTATTTTAAGAAAAAGATAAAACAACCTTTCTTTTATCATCTGATAATTTCGAGTTTATTGGTACCTGCTGGTTTGTGAAGATAAAAGGTGTGAGATTTTGGCACCATACTTTTAGCAGTCTTAGAAATCAGCGGAGCATATCCGAATGTAAGTGTATCTGCACATACCAAAGTTACCACTCTCCCATCTCCAAAAAATTTTAATTCTGCTTTTGTACAGGGATATATAAAATTTCTTTTTTCAGCAGCATAATCAATCATATTCTTGGTAAGCTGATTTTCAATCTCTTTGTCCAAGGGTTTTGATGCTGCTTCTTCATCAATTTCAGTTCTTACTAATGAAAGAAATTTATTTCTATCACCCTCTTCCAATACCTTTTTGTAATTGTTATAAAATTCATCAACTTCTTTGCGAAGGTTTGGATCGTTATTTAACTTTTTACTTTTGCTCCAGCCCAAAATTTTCCAGTTAACATCTTTCTCATCAACTACAAACGACGTTTTATACGCTGGATATGCGTTAATACAAGCTATCTATCGGATAATTTCAAAAGAATTTTTGCCTTTAGGCAGATGAATGTAGAAAGGAAACCCAAATTCTTCATTCGTCTCCTTTTTTAGATAAAAAATAACAGGTGATGTATTCTCCCTAACTAAATTCACTATTCTATTTTTCGCATACCAAGATATCTGTGGCGTTTCAGGAAAATCCTGCATGATATAGCCCTCAGCTTCCAGCATCTTAAAGATATTATTTAATCCAGCTATATTATCTTCGTCGAGGTACATGGATGCATCTGTTTCTTCATATCTTTTTTTTAAGAGCAAGGTAAGACTGTTTACATCCTTATCTTTAAAAAGTGTATAAATACGGCGGTAATAGTTATGTATCCGTTCAAGAGCAGCTTCATTTTTAATATCGATTATACCGGCATCACTCCAGCCTATTAACCGGTAGGGTACTTCTGCCTTAAATTCGCCTGTTGATTCTAACATCGGTAATGTATCCCTTTTAGCCTTTGGCATTTTATACTCATATACGGTTGTCAGCTGCTCCTGATCCATTGTAGAAGCATCAAGGTATTGGATTTTGATAATGGCTTCGGCTTCATGATGTATGGTTTGTGAATTTTTTAAAGGTTTGAACCTCACTTTAACCTGCTGTACACCACTGCTTAGGATAAAATGGTTAATAGGATAATTTGAGTAAATGCCTCCCCCATCGTTATAAGAAAAGGCAAGCACATCATTGATCAAAATATCAAAATTTGCTAGTGAGACATTAAAGTCTACTAAGTAATAAGGTTCTTTCATCATTAGTAATTTATGTACAAACTAACTATTAGTCTTTGTTCGTCGGATACCCAAATTGGGTGATCCACTATTTTTTAAAAAGGTGGGCAAAGGGACTATCATATTCTTTTAATAGTGGTTTTGCATATTCTTGAACAATGTGGTCCATATAAGCTCGTTTGGTTACAATCTTAACAGACATATTGAGATTTGCATTTGTCGGATCTATTGTTATGTGGGTAAGTATATCATTTTTGCTCCAAAAAAACTGCTGAGGATATTGTGTTGACTTATTATCAAATTCATCTGCTACCTCCTTTACATAGCGTGGTAATGCATTTTTTAAAACATTAGCGGTTTCGCTATCTGAGCCTATGAATTTTCTTGTATCATAGGAAATCGAATCGGGGGCGCCGTAAGTTTTAAGCAAATCTTTAAGCAAACTTACAGCATCTCTGTTATCTGGATGCACGCTTATAAAGCTCACTAAACCATTATAGGTCACAACTTTGGTTTCTAAAACATCTGCAATTTTAGCCTTATAGAAAGTTATGTTTTTTTTACCTGCAAAATAATAATATACTACTTTTTCGCCTTTATCAACTAGTTGAACACCATTTTCTGTTGGCATTTCAAAACGTCCACGCTGTTCTTTGATATTATCGGTAAAAGCTGAAAGATCAATATTTGGCTTTTGACCTACTATAAGATCTTTTAAATCGATTTTCTTTTGACTACAACTCCACAGAGCCAAACAAAATAAAATGACCGTATTTTTTTTCATAAATAAAAATTAAATTAGATAATGCTTTTTAAAATTAACCTCATCCTTTTCTACAAGCACTGCTTCTCCATCATAACTGAAAGTTCGCTTAATAAAGCCAAACTTAATAGTTGTCGCAGCAACAAAAGTTGCTTTGATCCCTCCAAATTCTGCTACAGGAGCAACATATACACCATCATTATCTGCGCCAACTTTTACACCACCAGTAACACTGGTTTTAGCATCAGCCTTTAAAATTCCTGAAATACCCATACTTGCTGTTTCGGCTTTTGCAGTAGCTTTAAATTCAATACTCACTTTTATTTCGCCAGTGATTTTTACTTCACCAGTTGTTTCTTTTGGAAACCGGATATTAATTATCGTCTTGCCCGAAACGTTAATTGCACCGCCAAGTGTTACTATAAACGTAATTTTGACATATTTGTTCATTTTATCTTTTACCCATGCCAGCACTTCTCCAGCTCCCGGGCATATTGCATTACCACCATATTTAAGCACAATATCTATGAGATCGATACTTATATCTGCCTCAATCAAAGGACTAGTATCTGCTCCAATCTCAACGATCTCGCCGACGACACGATTTGCTTTTTTAAGGTACCACTGAGCAGAAACGGCCAAAACAGGTGCTTTAACTTCAAACATAAAACGTCCTTTGGCTAAACTGGAATTTGATACACGATCAGCCATCTGCTTAACCTGATTGATAACTTTCAATGTTTTTGCAATACGCTCTGCCCACTCCTTCCCAAATTCTATCTTCTGTTTGCTGCCACTTGCCGAAGTCCATTCTCCTATTAGAGATAACTCAAACTTTTGCGCCATTTCCCCGTATCGTTTAGACCACTCTGCATCAATAGCAGAACCAATGGCTTTATCTTGGGCATTTTTTAACTCATAACCGTATAGTTTATTACCATATGAATAGGCGAAAGGCTGCGTATGAGACCATTTAAATTCTAACGTCCATTTAATGTCTGAGTAAACATGTATGGCAAGTGTTGCGTTATTTAACACAGAATAATATCTGCAGGTATGAATATGAACGGAATAGATATTCATTATACCATCCCGTCTCGGCCAGATATAATTCAAAGGTACAACGTTAAATTTACTCATTGTAGATACTGACGGCACCGTAATTTTACCTTCGCTTTCAGCATTTACATCAACATTGATCAACTTGATGGTTTTGCTATGTTTTTTGCGTTCGAAACAAGCTTTGGTATCAAAATTTATTGGTTCTATTGTAATTTTTTTGGGTTTATTGCCCGCTATTGTTTCGTAAATAATAGTTTCGGCATTATGACCGTAATATTCAAATGCAATATCTACCCGTCTGTTATTTACGTATTCGTATTCATTTTTATATTTGATATTATCCCGACCCATTTTATCATCAGTAGGACTAACCTCTCCATGGCCAGTGGTTTTAATCCGGTTAGCATCTAACTTTCCCTTTACAAAAAATTCCCTAACGGTTATTGCTCTATTCTGCGACAATACATTATTGTGATTTTGTTTCCCAATTACACAGGCAAAACCATCGAGATGAATGGTGCTATGACGATGCTCCAATAAAAACCTCAAAATGTTATTGAGCTGTTTTAAACTTTCAGGTAATAATTCTGTACTATCAAACTTAAAATGAATAGATTCAACTATTTTTTCTCTTCTATCGACAGTATTCTTAATTCCTTTTCCATTATCAAAAATAAGTTCAGGTTTCCCTCCCTCTTCGGTTAAAAGGATCTGCTCAAACTTACATAATTCAAACCTTGCTTCATTTTTATCCGGTTGGTAAATGGTAACAGGTGTTCTGTTTTGAGGCTTTTCCACTACCTGCGATTTCACCTTGTCTTTTATCCTTAAAAAACGGGCATGGGCCGTATCGGGTTCCTTTCTGGTATCTTCAATATATTTACCAGTTACCGGATGTACCACACGAACATAAAATTCCTCCACTTCAGCCCTGTCGTTCATAGACTGGTACCATGAATAAGTATTAGGAATTTTCAAATTAATTTCGCCATTAATTACACTAACCCTGTAAATTTTACGGGTTACTTCATCATCTTTTGGCCATAAACCCATTGCCGACCTCAACCTTCTGAAAACCCTTAGTTCTACGTTGTCATAGCCGTTTAAACCTTCGGTGAAAAGCCGGAGCCAAATAAGTTCTCCATAAGAAAACTGGTAAGTTTTGCGTACATCAGGTCCGCCTTCATTCTGGCTCCATCTACTGTCTACTATTTTTGCCGGTGATTCGCCCCTGACTTTCAGCCCTGATTTGCCATCAAAGTTTCCACTCCAGCTTGCTTCAACATACCATAAATAAGGACCGCAGAGTTTTCTGGGAATTTTAAAGCCATATTTAAAATGGCTGGGAATTGTTTTTTGAAAATCAATAACTCCTTTTTGATTAAAAATTCCCCATTTTATATCTTTCTTTTTATCCTGCTCTGTTGTTCCAGCCTCCCATTCGCCAATTTTAAACCAAATACGCTCACTAGGGGCTACTACCATTAACTGACCGGGTATAGATCCTTTCTTGGCATTATATACTTTACCTTCGCCGGTCCAAACAATTTTCTTTATTCCCTTTGCCATAAGTTATGCTTTAACACTCGCTTCTAAACCGTTAAAATTATCTGCAGATTCATTTAAAGATTCTGACAAAGGGTTGAGCTGTGATTGTACATCTTTATTTGCATTATCAAAGTTCTGTTTTGAGGCCTCTGCCTTTTGACCGTGTTGGATAATCTCAATGCAATCGGCGCCTCCTATCGGACAGGTCGCTTTACTATCTTCGAGCAAAATTTTCCCACCATTTGTCAATACCGTATCTTCATAAAAACCCGACCATTTCGTTACTATTGCATTGCATGGTTTGTTGTTCATTTTTGAGCAAGATCCGAACATGTTTTTCTCAAAAGTAGAACCGATATCCATAGTGGTAGCGATCATTTTTTGACTTCCGTCTTTATCATTGGCATATTCTTTAGTATGCGTCAGCACCTTTAACTTATCTGGAGCTGATCCAAATTTGCACAAACATTGCGCACCTTGAACTACTACATGTTTCTCTGCCATCTTTACTTATTTAATATGCGATTCCAAAACTTCTTTTTAGTATAGCCGTCAATGATAACCATTTCTGTTACCGGAATACCTTTAACATGACGATCAAGCTCAAAATCGTGGTCAAATTCCTGCCCTTTTTCTGGAATAAGTGTTATTTTCACTTTTACTTTCTTCTGTTCATAACTAAAATCAGAAACAACCGACAGGATCCGCTTAAATTTAGGATGTAAAAGATAATATCCCTCGTAATTTCCTTCTTTGCTACTGGCTATAGCCATTTCATCGGCTACAGACATTACCTTACCATTGTGCGTTAGTTCTATTGCACCAAAATGGTTAGTCTCGCTGCTTATTTTCTCTTGAGTTAAATAACCCTCTACAATAAAATCTCTTGCTATCGGAAACTTAAACAAGCTTTCTGTAGCATAGTTGGGTCCATATTCTTTATAAATAGGTTTAAAAAAAGTATGTACAAACCAATCGTTATTATAAAACGCAAGGGTAATTTGATCAGGATTGGAAAGCTGTTTTTCCATACGGCAGATATAATCATCTACCAGATGACCTTCAAAATTATCAAGCACGTTTTTTTTAACCAATTGCCATCTTTTTAAAATTTCATCATGGTTGTAAACGCTCTGGAAGCCTCCATTATAATCAACTGCTATCACCAAAGGATAAAATACTTTTCCCAGAGCATATGCCAACTTATCGGCTATGAGGTCAGGTGGTATTTCATTAATAAAAACGTCACTTATTCTTTCAATCTGAAACAACGGCTGCCCTGCATTACCTGGTTTTAGCCGAGTTACCCTTAATTCATACTTTACTTCATTAGCATTTTCCTCCCTTTCGTTGAAGGCGATCACAACACCATAATGTGCAGACAAATCGACAGGCCACTCTAAACGAAGCGCATTTACACCTGAGTAATATATTTTTTTATTTGAGATGTCCATATTGTCGCCGTTATAAACTGATTAGATTTAAAAGAAATGTTAATTAATTGAAGCAAATTCTAGCCGCAGATTACTTACATCAAATCATTTACATTTATTTTAATTGCTTTATTAACTTCTTTATCTCTAACTGAGATAGGTATAGCGATTTTACTTTTCCTATGTTTTTTTTATGAATATTCGTGATCAGTATTGTTTCTTTATTCTGACCTGTTTCTTCAACCTGATCGGTAATATTAAGCCGGTTATTTTTCAAAGGATTATAGATAACCTTTCTAGATAAAATCTGACGATCTTCTGTATTCCTATAAATATCCATTTTGATTGTGCTTGGGTTGATATAACTCATTTTCTTACTAAAATGAATTTCCTCTGCTGAGGTAGCTTCAACCGATAGCAGTTTGCCTTGGCTGTTGTATTGATATCTTGAATCCCAGGTATCTTTTAAGTCTGATTGGCTCCGCTGGGTTATAATTTTCGCATGCTGAATAATTTTACTCCATCTTGCCTTATTTTCAGACAATAAGATCGGATAAATATCAAGAATAGAATAATCCTCAAGATAGTCTTCTAAAAGATCAAATAAACCAATAACAGCATGTTTGGTATTTATTTCCTGTTTAGCCGAAGCATAAAACTTCGGATATAATAGATATTTATCTTGTTGATTGATGAGAACAACATGTTCAGTGTCAGAGAACTTAATTTGCAGCTTATTAAGGGTTTCTGCATCACCAAAAATAGGCGTAGCAGTTAAATAAAGGCCTTTACTATTACCTGTTAAAATATAAGCCGTGGCTTCCGAGATTACACCTTCAGCAATTTTATAAACAAAAAGACTGTCTTTTGAACTGTTTTGAAGGTATAATATTTTAGTGGTATCCCTTTCATTGCTTTGCTCAGATTTAACTTCTGTTACTCGCGTTAATAAAGTTCCATCATAGGAATTTTCTTTCTTCTGTGATTGCTGTGCAGTTACAGAAAAAACAATAAAAAAATGGAGTATAAATACTAATATAATATTATTCATATTTTATTTTGCAGTTTCAGCAGTTAAACGGTTAGGTGTTAATTTCCAGAATATACTTTTCCCGGCAGTAATGGTAGCAGAAATACCGTTTGTAGCCTTTACATTAGTTTCGTAATAAAAATTTCCACTCGTCCAGTATTGCTGATCTTGAAAATCGGCTGATGGAACGGCATATTTAATTCTGTCAGGCACTTCAACTTCTTTAAATTGTGGTTTGCCATCAGGTCCTTTTATCTGCTTGCCATCCGGACCTAGTACCGGTTTTTTAACTTTCTTTTTCAAATGCTCATGTGTACCCTGGTCTGTATTGGCATCATGGTTACCTTTATCCTTATATCTGGCTGAAGTACCATTAGCAGCAACAAAATCATCGTAAATGGCTTTTGGAATTTCGACGAATTTATATTCATCAAATTTATTTTGCCCCAATTTATTGTAAGGGTTTGTTTCAGAATTGCCCCAAGCAAGAAAGTCTGTTCCATCCCAAAATTCGGCTCCGTCTGTAATATCCTTTACACCGAAACAAACATCTAGCACTGCATATCTGGCGAGTTTTGACTTTTCATCATTTTTATCAGGTAGCTCTTTCTTATTAGGCACGGAAGAGTAACCTGAAGCGAGTAGTGATCGCCAAGTTTTTTTTGTGGAAACAGCCCTATTTCGACTAGTAAAGGCTACACACCTGAGTTCCTTAATATCAGCATTACCAGATTCATGACTCACAATGTAGGCAATGTAGCGGAAATCTGAATGTGAGAGAGCTTTACCATCATATTTAACCAGGTTTGCATCCACATTTAAAGACTCCCAATTTTTTGCAGCTACAGCCTGATCATATTTGTCTTTGGTTGTCGTAAATATTTTCGCACTTCCTGTAATCCCACCAAGGTACTCTCCCTCACGTGTATAATAAACGTATCGTAAGGCATCCTTAGGATCTTCCTGTGGGTTATAGTTTCCAAATGTGACGTTTGCCATAATTAACTTGATTTACCCCCCTCGCCAACTACTTTTTTATTACTTACAAGAAAAAGGTTATTACTTTTTGCTTCAACATTTATCCTGTCAGCAATTTTTTTAAAGCTACTTCCCACTAAAAGATTATAATTTGTGCTTACATAAATCCTCATACTGGTGCATTGTTTTTTAATTGCCATCGCTTAAAATAGTTTTGATTTCTCTGCACTGTTAACTTCAACTGTTTTAGCACTTTGTAATGTCATGTTTTCTTTCTGGCTAAATAACGTAATCTCCCCAGCAAGCTCATTAGATGTTTCCGCCTGTCTGATAAAATCTTTGGTAACAAATTCTGAGCGGACATCTGAGTTTTCACGGATTTCGCCAGTAGCGCTCAGTAAATAATTACTTCCTGCAACAGTTGAAATATCCTTATTAACTGAAGTACTTTGATTATTCCCAACACTTATACTCTGATCTTGTCCAACGCTCACATCCATATTCTCCCCTACATTAATCTGCATATTTTTACAGTTCAGGGTCATGTTCTCCAATGCAGTAATGGTGATATTATTGCCTTTGGTATCGATATGGATGATGTTATTATGGATATCGGTAATTTTTATCCCCTGTGTGGCTGCATCATCATCAAACTCAACCAGGTGACCGCTTCGGGTAATAATGCTTTTAAGGTGGTTTTTAATTAAAGGGCTACTGTCTACGCTGGAACTATGGTAAACACTTCCCATTACTACCGGCCGCGCAATATTGCCTTCTTCGAAAGCAATCATCACCTGATCATCTATTTCCGGGATGGCGAAGTAACCCCTGTTATTGCCCCTATCTCCGATACCTGCACTTGGAGTAACTACACGCAGCCATTCCGTAACATCATTGGTTAAACATTCCCATTTAAATTTCACTTTTATCCGGCCCTGGCCCTGTGGATCATTATTATCGATTACGTCTGCCAACTGCATATCGGGCTGCGGTTTTTCAAAGCTTTTTACCAGGATACGTTCGGTAGTGGATATTCTTCCCTCAAAATTATTATGGTATTTACCATTCTCATCGATGTGATGCTTAATACTGGTAATCAGAAACTTACCTAAACTTTCGGTAGTGAACGCCATCTCCTTTCTAAGGCTCATCGTAATTTCAGCGATACTTCCGATGCTCAATCCTGCATTATCACCCCGGGCCGTAACTTTTAAAAGTTCACTGGTATTAGCCTTTTCTTCATTTTCAACCAGGTTTTTGATATCGTTGTTATTGTCAACCCGGATTAAAGCAGGTTGATTAAAAGTTTTGCTAAAAGTTAAGTTGGAAGCTTTAACCGCATGTGACAGATCAGGGGGCCCTTCTACCTTTCCTGTACTCTCGCTTTGCAGCATTTCGTTCTGCTTAGGATTGTAGGAAAACCGTTTATTTTTTATCGGTGCAATTTCCATGGCATACTGCATTTCCTGCACGTCCCTACCATAAAAAAGCGATATTTCTTTCTGAATGTTGGGTTTACCAAAATTAAGCTGTTTACCATCGTAAAAAAACCACTCATGGTATTCGGCAGAAAGACGGTTTAAAAAAGCAAAATCGCTTTCCCTATATTGAATAATATAGTCAATAGATGTACTCCTGGCAGCGTTTGCCACTACTTTTAAATCATTTGCAGGCGTATCTTTAGTTGCCAGTTTTACAATCTCATTCAGATCTTTATCCAGATAAGAACCCAGATCGGGTCCACGATCAATTAAAATAGTCGGGCTATAACCACTAACGATTAAAACACCATGGTAACCATGGTTTTGTGATAGTTCGACTTTAGAAACCAAACCTTTAAAATTCTGCATACTTTCTGGCGAATGGCCAAAAGATGCAGTTAAAGTTTTACCCACAAAATCGCGACTATCATCCAAAGTGATCAGCCCGGGTGCGCCCATCTGATCGTGGTTGAAACGCAGCTCAAAATAATGGTGTTCGTTAAAAGCCTGTGTGAGACTAAAGGAAGCAAAATGGGTAATTTCCTTATCCTCTATATTGATTTCTGCAATGAGTTTCTTTTCCATATTGATTAATCTTGATCACAAAAATTACCCTAAGCTAAATCCGGCTGCCGGGTTTTAGTGCATAACTTTCCTAATAAAAATGATTCCATTTTTATAACGGGACTGTTTTGATGATCTTTGTGTGCGGATGCCAAACCAAACATTTTACCGGGGTGGCGAGTGTTTTTTACTGCAATATTTTTGCGTTGGCCAGACATCATTGAGCTTTAATGTAAAAATAGCTGACGGGATAACCCTACAACCTTGCGATGATAATTTAGATTGCTATAGCAGATGAAGCGCTAGTGAACTAATACGCCCCGACAAAAACGGGGCGCATCAATTTAATTGATATACATAAAATGATTATGCCTTTGGCCAATCATTTTCGTGTTCGGCGTTGCCTAGTTTTAGCTTACGTGCCGATACCACAAAACTTAAAGTCATCGGTGTATTGTCGTTTACCGCAATACCCTCGTTATATTGAATGATGTAACCATCTTCGAAAGACAGTTCCTTCATTTTTGCATCTTCTTCTCCTTTTTTGAAAATGATATTGCCTGAAAGCGGCTTGTACTGGTTGTTCACCATCGATTCTATTACTGAAGTATCTTCGGTAGATTCGATTTCGATGTGGATGGTACCACCATAAACACCTGACGATGGACGGCCTTTTGCGTCCACATCTCTATTTAATGAAAAGCTGCACTGTAGTACATCAAATTCTTTTGATCCTAAGTTTAAACGGGTTTTGAATGCCATTGTAGTAAAATTTAAATGTTTTAAAATGAATGAATTGCGCTGAGTGGTTGGCGTGGAGCAAAGAGCATGGCGTTAGGCGTTTAAACCTTACACCTTCTACCTTCCTACCCTCAACCTCAATTAGGCCTTCGGCCAGTCGTTAAGGTGTTCTGCATTTCCTAATTTTAGCTTGCGGGCCGAAATCTGGAACTTAAGCGTCATCGGATGATCGCCCACAATGTTTATCCCTTCGGAATATTTAACAATGTAGCCATCTTCGAAATGAACTTCTTTCATTTTGGCATCTTCCTCTGTTTTCTTGATCAGAAGGGTTCCTGTAATAGGTTTGTACTGGTTGTTCACCATCGCCTCGATAATTGAGGTGTCTTCGGTTGATTCGATCTCAATGTCGATGGTACCGCCGTAAACTCCGGAAGAGGGTCTTCCTTTTGCATCTACATCACGGTTTAACGCATAGGCACAGTGAAGCACATCGTACTCCTTGCCCGAAAAATTTAATCTAGCTTTGAAAGCCATAGTTTTAAAATTTAAAGGTTAAAAATTTGATTATCAGCAGCCTCCGCTACTGTTTAATATTAACCAAATATCAGGCCAAACGTGCCATATATTGCCTATCAGTTATAAGCAAGCAAAGTTTTTAACATACCGGATTGGCGTTTATCGCCTAAAAACGCAGTTATGAATCGTGTTTTGTGGAAAAACTATGGAAAAACCTAAACTATATCTATTGTAACAAATACATTAGAGTAGTTAAACGCACAACAAAAATGTAGCGATTATACACAAAGTGTAGCATTTTAGGACAAGTTGTTGCCAAAATGAAAGGCTAAACTTATTAGAAATAGACTGTAGTATTCTTAAATCAGCTGCGACCCAAATTTCTCCATTTTAGCCAACCATTTCTGGCTGTAGTGATTTTCAAGCGAATGTAGTTCGCCTATAGTATTGGTCAATACCGGACTCATTTTGCATTTTTCAAAAACCACTTTTTTGATAGAAAGGTAAGTAGTTTTTTTATTTGCTTTCCACTCCTTAAAAGTGGCTTCATCTAAAATGGATACAATTCTCGCCGAGCGGCCACTGAAGTTATTATTTACGTTTTGTTGCTGCGTAGCAAAAACCTGATCAGGCATAAACAAACGGTCAAAAAAGCCTTTAATCTTTGCCGGAATATGATCCACATACACCGGACAAAAAAGTACAATATGGTTGCTTTGCCTGATTGAGGTTAAGGCTCTCTGCAAATCAGGCTCTAGCTCGGCAATCTGTCTATTGTTAAATAGCTTGTTCGAGTTAAATATCAGATCGATAATGGCCAATTCCCTAACGGTAGCACCAGCACTTTCTGCACCTTGCTTATAAGCGTTAATCAGGAAATTTGTAGACGCGTTTTTTTCGATATCCCCATTCAGGATAAGTACTTGCTTCATTTTTTTTGATTAATCTGATTGGGCTGATGCATTACAAAATTATAAAGAATTTGTTAAGTGTTATGCATACCCCATAAAAAAACCCAACGCCAGGGTTGGGTTTTTATTTCAGCTATCAAAAACTATTGCTGATTATATTCTGAACTCCAGGTGGTACTTTCATCTTCACCTTTGTGTCCGTCTAGTTTTACCACAAAACTTTTGGCCGGGAAATATGGTGTAATGTGGATATCAAGGTGGATCCTGTCTTTTTGCTGCTCATCCCGTTCAAAACGCATAATCTTGAAACGCTCAATCAAGCGGTCGGCACCCTGGATACCATCCAAAAATTTGACAATCTGTCCGCGAAGATCCTGTTCGGTTTTGGAAGTCCAGTTTTCGAAAGCCCTTCTGTTCAGGAAATCAAACAATACTTTGGTAATATAATCGAATACACGCACTACTGAATAGGTTTGTAAACCAATATTATCGCCGTTGAATAGTGTTTTAGCTGAGAAAGCCATTACTTTACCGTACTCATTAACCATTGGCACTAAACCTACCCGCTCTAAATGAGAGATTTCACTTTTCTTTAAATCGAATTTCACACCATCAACTTCATTGATAGCACCATGTTTTTTACCCGCAGTAACCTGCGACATCAGGGTATAGTACATTTTACCGGCTAAAGCTGCCGATCCTGGCACGGTAAGATCATCTTCCTCTCCTACCTCAGCTACTTTACCACGGCCTACCAGCCAGTTACAGGTCATGATTACGTTCGATCTAAAGGCATCTCCGCCAGTGAAGTTGGCGGCGGTAAATAAATCAAGCACATCATCCGGCTGATCCAAATCGGCAAAATCAGTTACCAGCATCGCTTTATTGTTGTGTGCGATCTTAGCCCATCTTTCCAGTACTTTATTAGACCCCATATACCCCGGAACAACCATCAATGAATAGTTATTACGAAGATCCAAACGATCGTAATTCTGCTTTAATTCATCATCTACATATTCTATGAAACGCGGATTGTCAAGATCTTTGATCTGATCCATTGAAGCGTTTAACAATACCACGTTTTTCAGTTTGTCTGACTCGGTATTTTTATAAAATAAATGCACCGAACGATAAGCCTGTTCCAGTTCCCTAGTACTTTCTAACGCAGTAGCAATGTTCTTATTTAAGTTTTCTTCTGCAGCGTTCAGTTTTTCAGTACTTCTTTCAACCATATCGGCCACCGAGCCGGAAGACTCAAGAACTTCTATCCAAAGCTGGATTTTCTTTTTCAGCTCTTCGCGTTCTTTCTTCTTTTCGTCGCCGGTTAAAAAAATCTGTTTCCGTGCTTTTCTTTCCGGATTTAAATTCTGAAGGCCATCAACTGTTGCTTCCAACAAATCGAAACCGCCAACCCTGGCCAGTTTTTCTAAGTTATCTTTAAGTGATGTTTTTTCTATGGTATTACCTTCTGCGGGTTTAAAACCTGCTTCGGATATATTTTGGTCTGCTTTTAATTCTTGAGGATTTGACATGTTTTCTCAGCGTTAAGATTATTTATTTTGCTCCAATTCATCAACAAAGTTCTTCAAAGCACTGATGAAGGCCGATTTAGTTTCTTCATCATCCAATGTAGCTTTTAAGGTTTTGTTCGATTTTAACTGTTTAATCACATTAAGCGACATCTCCCGCTCAATGTTCACATTGGTGAGGTAGTTGCTTTGATTGATGATATTTTTGACGCCGAAATCGCTCAGATCATTAAAATTTAAGGTTTCGCCAACGGTAGATCCATCCTGCTTTTCAAAAGCTACTTTTACATTTGGTTTATAATGGGCAAATACTTCCTTAACGGTTTTTAGTCCTTCTACCTTTTCTGGTTTTATAGGTTCGTTATCGGTAAGTTTTTGTACAAAAAGCGTTTTATTATGGGCAATCTCTGCGAAGGCTTCTGAGGTATCAATTTTCCGCTCGTTACCTCCAATTTCATAGTTAAACATAATATGTAGATTTAGATTTACGATTAATTTATACTAATAATATAATAGTTAACATTTTAACTCAATTTTTGTTCCAATATAATGGCTTATGGCTGAATAATATTCCACTCTATTTTATCTTCTTCAGCATGTTTGCTTACTTTAATCTTCGATCCTTTTTTAAGCTCGCCAGAAATGATGTATTTGGAAATCGGCCTGCGCAATAGATTTCTGATCACTGCTGATAATTGTCTTGCTCCATATTTGGGCGTAAAGCCATCTAAAGCAATCATTTTCTTCGCATCTTCTGCTATTTCAAATTCGATACCCATTTTGTTCAGCGACTGTACCAAACTGTTTAACTGAATTTCAAAAATGCGCACCACATTACTTTCGCTAATTGGTGCAAACGGAACAATTTCAGAGATCCGCGCTAAAAATTCAGGACGGAAATGCCCGGCCATAACCTCCATTAATTGGTTTGAAGCCGGAACCACGCCTTTTCCTATCTGTTCTGCGATCCATTCGCTGCCAATATTTGAGGTAAAAAGAATAAGCGAATTACTAAAATCTCCCTCTTTACCTAAACGATCGTGCATATGGCCTTCATCCAGAATCTGCAGAAAAGTATCGAAAACCGAAGGGTGTGCTTTTTCAATCTCATCGAACAATAGTACCGAGTAAGGCTGCTGCCTGATCTTATTCACCAACAAACCACCTTCTTCATAGCCCACATAGCCCGGGGGCGCGCCATAAAGCAGGGCGGCACTGTGTTCTTCTTTAAATTCTGACATATCGAACCTGATCATTGCCTTTTCATCATTAAATAAAAACTCAGCAATTGATTTGGCCAGTTCGGTTTTACCTGTACCCGTTGGGCCCAATAAAAAGAAAGACCCAATTGGCTGTCCTTTTTTGTTTAAGCCACTACGCGATTCCAATATGGCATCAGAAACAGCTTTTAAAGCCTGATCCTGACCTACTACCCGTTTTTTAAGGTATTGTTCCATATTGAGCAGTTTTTCTTTTTCACCAGCCTGCAGTTTTCCCATTGGGATGCCTGTTTTATAGGCCACTATCGAAGCGATATCCTGTTTAGAGATGCGGTCACTTTTTTCTGCAGCATATTTTTTTAATTCTTGTAGGCTGCTGTTGATATAACCCTGGTATTCATCAGCGGTTTCAAAGGCGTCAGTCTGTGTTTCATCCGTTAAACGCCCCAATAAAACCGGACTTAGTTTATTTTGGAGTAATGAATAAAGCCATTTATAATCTGCAAATTGATCAGCTTCAGATTGCTCCGTATCTGCATTCAAGGTTTCCAGTTCCGTTTCTAAACTATCAATGGCCTGATCGGAGGTATCGTTCATCATTTTCATGGCCGCCATAGTCCTGTCTAACAGATCAAAAGCCGAATCAGGTAGCCTTCTGTCTTTCATATAACGTTTGGCCAGCCGTACACATTCGCCCAGAGCATCCGGCTCAATGGTTAAATCATGGTGTTCTTCATATTTAACAGCCAGTCTCTGCAACATTTTTATGGTAGTTTCTTCATTTGGTTCATTTACCTGAAGCACTTCAAAACGCCTGCTAAAAGCCTGCTCAGGCTCGATAATCTTACGATATTCATCAATAGTGGTCGCCCCGATCACAGTAATTTCGCCACGGGCAAGTTCTGGTTTCAGTAAATTACCAATCCCAGCCCCCAAAGGACCTTTACTATCTAATAAGGTATGGATTTCATCAATAAAGAGTACCGCTTTTTCAAACTGTTTTATTTCTTTAATGATGTTTTTTAAACGGTCCTCAATTTCTCCTTTATAAGATGCACCTGCAATTAACGATCCTAAATCCAATTCGAAAAGCTGAACCGGTTTTAGACGATCAGGCACGTTCTGGTTTACAATATCAATCGCAAATCCATCTACCAGAGCGGTTTTGCCCACACCGGCATCGCCAGTTAAAATTACATTAGGCTTGGTTCTGCGGCAAAGAATTTCCATCATTTGCCGGGTTTCCTTGTCACGACCAATTATGGGGTCTGTTTTGCCATCTCTAACCATTTGCAAGCGGTCCAAGCAATATTTATATAGCGCATTGCCTGTACTTTTATTTTCCGGACCAGCAGTTGTTTTATCCGGCGAAACTACCTTCGAAATTTCTTCATCCTTTACATAGAGATCCAAAATTTCGCGTTCTTTGACCGGAAATGATTTTAACTGATCGGGCTGAAAGCCGATGCCCGGTTTTGCCAGTGCGGTTAATACACAAACCGGAGTAATTAAATCTAATCCGAGTTTAATACGCACATTATCGGCTTCTTCAAAAATCACCGCAATTTCCGGGGCACCGCTAACGGTATCACTAAGGCTTGCCGCTTTTGGTTGTTCATCTATCCGAACTTCAGCCCATTCGCTGATATACTCCTCATCTTTACCGATGGAAGTGATAAACGATCTTAAACCTACATCTTTATGCATTAATCCCTTTAACAAATGAGCTGCAGAAAACACTTCGTTTCTGTATTCCTTTGCCAGCGACTGCGCAATATGCAACGCTGTTTTTACCGATTCACTTAAATTTATAACTGCCATAGCCTTTAGTTGGTTGCAGGCAATACTGCCGGGTTAAAATTATTTTCGGTAATGTAATAGTAGATTTTGCCGTTCGAAATGAACTGTTGTTCAATCTGCGTAGCTCTTTTAATCTGCTGAACCGACTGATCCAATAATTTAATATAGGCTTCAAACTGATCAAGCGGCATTTTAGAGGTATTCTTTAAATCGCTTACCGTATATTTCGATAAAAACTCATTTTTTAGAGGTAAACCTGTAACCAACTTAATGTAGTTTGTTAGCGTCATGGCCTTGATATCACCCGATGACATCTTCATACCCAACAACTGCTTAGGCATCCTTACATAGTTTTTAACCAGCTTTCTCCTGAAAGAAGATTGATCTGCCTGCAGGTTTTGCCCTAACATAATCGAAAAAACATCTACAATCTGTTTGTACTCCATATTGTTCAGTACAATTGCATATTGTAAAGTGGTCGGATTATTTTTTACTACATCAGCAGATATACTGGCAGTGGTATAATATTTAAAAGCATTGTGCGGCATGCGATCGGCCACTTCCATACCGACAGGCTGAGGTAATAAAGCTTCCACATCGGCTGACAGGTTTTTACGTGAAATACCTGTTAAACGGAAAGCACTATCTAAAGAGCTGATCTGGTTTACGATATCCATATTGGTTTCTTTTATAAAACGACGCAAGGCAATCGTCATACTCTGGTTTGAGTTTACCGATCCTTTGGTCGGGAAAACCACACCGCCTTGTATCAAACTATTTTTAGGATAGTCCAGATAGTATGAAATAGAGTCTTGCAGGCTGGTGTTGTAAGGCTGAAAGCTTTTCAATCCTTCTCCTTTAACCATAGTATTTTTTCTGTACTCGGCCGCACGGATGGCTGATTCTGAAACCAGTTTGCGAGACTGGATAACAAAATCGTTAAACGACTGGTTGAAATCGCTATATACCTGTAAGGCTAAAATTCGGGCATCGGCAAGGGCCACCTGCTCACTCAACTCATTGATGAGGTAATTATTGGTCCCGCCTGTGTTTCCGGTACTGCCCACTAAAATAATTAAGTTGGTTTCGTTCTTTTTCGCTTTAAATAGATTTATTCCTGCTTTTAAAGCGCTAAAAACAGGGCTTTCAGTAATCTCTCCGTTACACCTCATGGTATTTTTTGCCTGGTTTGACAGGAAGTTCATGAATTTCCTGTAATCATCCTGAATGGGACTAACAAAAATACCCTGCTGTCCACAGCCGGTTTCGCCCCGGTACACTACACCGCCATAGTTTACCTTTGTACCCTTACCAAAATCGCCCATAAGGTTTTCGAATGAACCAATGGTATTGGTCATCCCGGAAAGATATTTGGTCATTGGACTTCCTCCATCCACTACAAAAACAACATTTACCTTTGTTCGATTTTTGCGCAGATTCAAATAATCCTGATAAGAAAGGGATGAACCGTTAATGGTTAATAGCTTATTATCTTTTTTGTTGTAAACATCGGTGGCAATGCCAACTGTGTTTGCGCCATCATCATTTGAAACAACAGGTACACTACGCAGAATCAGGTTTTCTCTTGGTAATAAGGGGTCTATTACAAAAGCAGTTCCGTTATCGATTCCGTTTTTAATGGCCATTGAGGTAGAATCATCCTTGTCGTAATCGCCAGGTTTAATGGAGGTGATGTATAAACGATCGCCCCAGTGGTGTACTGCCTCAGCTGAAACCCATCCATAAACACTTTTCAGCGCACTATCTGCAACCAACTGGTCATCAGAACCGATCAGGTATTTTTTACCATCTTCTGATTTTTTATAGATGTAGGCAATTTCGTGCAACCTCACTTTTGCTCTTCTGTCTTTAAGTTCAGGCGTATTGTAAACCAAAATGGAATCGGTAGTATCGAAATAAAATTTTGGTTCGGTTAAGGCATTTTTGCCATTTACAATACCAATGGCTTTCTCAGCATAACCTGTTTTTTGGTTAGAGAATGCACGTTGCCATAAAAGCAATTTTGATTTTGCTATCCATCCGTAGCTGATGGCGCTCTTTTTATCATTGATTTTCCTCCCCCTGATCATGCCCGGTTTATATTTGATCAGTTTCAAATAGCCATTCTCTTCTTTAGAAACATAAAAAGGTTCCATAAAGCTGATTTTTTTCATGATAAGGCTTCCACCAGGCGCCGTTGTGGTATAATTATCTTCACGGTCGGAAAAAACAATCCATGGTAGGCTGCTTCTGCCGGTATTATCGTTAATATCTATGGTTTCTGCCGGCCTCTCGTAAGATTTAGGCATATATTTTACTTTTTTGCCAAAGGATGCCGGTGATTGTGCATAGGCAAACGATATTCCTAAAAATAGGATGGTTAAGGCATAATATTTTTTCATATTCTATGTAGATGAGCTTAAAATTAGGTGAAGATGTTAATCTATTTCGTTTTTGCCGGCTGAGCATCAGTGGTTGCTGTTGTTGCGGGCTGGGCCGTTGCCGAGTGTTGTTTAATATTTAATAAACTCGCACAGGTAGAGTTTGGCTTAATCGTTAACTGCGCCTCATCCACCGCTATTTCGCCTCCAAATGTTAAGCCCATACAGTACGAATAAATATCAGTCTGTTTTTTCTTACCATTCATTTCAACATTTACCGTTACTTTTTCGTTGTTGCACATGTATTTGTTAATGAGGTAGTAATAGTTTGAATTAAAATCTGCACCGTTGGCTATGGCTTGTAAGCGGGCCCTGATATCATCAATGGTTTTACGTTCTCCATCACCAGGTGCAACTAAATCTTCAACGATTTCGGCATTTGGATCGGTAATTAAAACGGTTAGAAAGGCAGGCTTACGGGTTTTATCTGACCGAAGACGGACTACATATTTTCCGGGGCTACGGTAGGTATACAAGGCTGTTTTCCCCTTAACGTCAACACGGCCGGTTTCGCCAAAAGACCATTCAAAATCTTTTCCGGGGCCATCGCCTTCAAGCCTGATCTCTTCATTAACCAAACCGGCTGTTGGCCCGCTAATGGTAAGTATACTATCCAAAACAGGTGTATGCACGGTATCGCGCACGGTAACCGGAAATTCCTGACGGAGTTCACCGTCAACGGTTAAGCGCACAATATAGGTGTCGGGCTTGGTATAATGGTAAGTTCCTGTTTTTGTTGTCGCTTTTTCTCCATTACCAAACTCCCATAACCATTTGGAGGCCTTTGGGGTATTATCGGTGAAAACCAGATCTTCATTTAAATAAATTTCATCCTTCAGGATTCTCGCATCAATTGTCCTTTTTTCGAACAATGAGCTCTTAAATAAGAAAATCAGGCCTGTTAAGAGCAGTACAGCCAACAGGATGTAGAGAATAACATAGCCCTGCGAATTTGAATTAACTTGCTTGGTGTTTGTTTCAGACATAGGTAGCGTTTTTATAGGTTGTTTTTGGTGATGTTTATCTTGCAGATATGGTTTGCTGTAATTGACGTCTGTTGGTGATACAATCATCTAACTGTCTTTTATGCAGCTCGATATCTGAAATATTTCTGTTTTGTTCCTGTCTATCGTAAAATAATCTGTCGTATAACTGTGCAGTATGGACAAAGATTTTATAGCGGGAATCTGATGCCTTACGGTCAAATGCAGCTTTGATTGAACCTAATGAAAGCTGGATATCATTTTTTAGAAAAACGGCCTGTACATTCGGGTTATAACGGGTAATTTGTTTAAAAGTAGTATCAATAGTAGGCATGGTTTCCTTAACCATATTTTCGAAGGCCTCGTTCTCATTAATCTTTACTTCGAGTTCTTCTTTAGAAATTTCATACCGCGATTTATCGCTATAGAAAATCCCGAAGCTTAAAAGCCCTACCGTAAAAACGAACAACGCTGTAAAAAACAGGAATTGTTCGCGCCTTTCTTTTATGCTTAATTTTATCATATCGTATTAATTACCTGCCGTATCTACCACTTCTTATTTTTTGTGCCGCAGATTGATTTGCCCTTTGGCATTCGTTTATCCGCTCTTTATACCGCTGTATATCGCTCCTTGATTGGAAGAGCGAATCCTGCAGATCGGCCATTGCACCAACATTTTTGTTTAATTTCTCATACAGATCAAAACTCGGACTGGATTCAGTTTTTTTGGAAATCAATTCTTTGATCCGGTTATTGGCGCTCTGGATATCACTAAGCAGGATACTTTGCTTGCTCATTTCGTTTGCATTATAGTCGCGATATTGTGCAAGCTCCTTAAAACGAACCTGAATAAGATCAAAATTTGTATTTATATCTTTTCTTAAGTAAGAGAGTTTATCGGTTTCTTTTACCTTTTTATCGAGTAAACTGTACTCGTAATCAGAAGCTGCAAAGAAAAGATAGACACACAATATTGAGAATAATGCAAGTAGCACAAAGTCTAAGATAAACTTCGTATAAGCACTCCTAATTTCGACGGCGTTAATAGGTTTCATAGAAGGTTAATAGTTTCGCATAACAATAGTCTAATGATTAATCTGACATCAAATTCACTTAAAATCACACATTTCTTCTCAAATTATCACCGTACTATAACAATTTTCAATATTCGTTGTTTGGTAATAAAAACGATTTTATTTCTTTTATTTTTAACAAACTTTAAGCCAAATCGTCTATGTCTGAAAATTTTTATCACAAACCCTTCAGATTTAAGTCCGTTTTTTCGGGCAGTGGCCTTCAGCCAACCGACCTGGGTAAATCGATTTCTAACCACATAGAGCTAATTATTTTTACTCGGTTTGGAGAACATAGGTTCAACAACGATTTTGGGTGCGAGATATGGGACCTTGACTTTGAATTAATTGTAAGCGAAAGTATCTGGGAGGAAAAATTCCGCAAATCGTTACTAAAATCGATTACCGACTATGAGTTTAGAATATATAACACTTCCGTTGAAGTGCACATTACCGAGGTAGAAAATGTATATCCGTTACGTAAGATAACCGAGATCAAAAAGAAAGTAGATATTAGTGTAAGGGCACTAATAAAAACCACTGGAGAAAAATACTTTTTTAATACCGCTTTATTTCTTAGTCCATTATCAACCTAAAATTAAAACGCTCAAAATATTCTACACATGAAACCAGTTTTTTATTCATCAAAAGATGAAATCAGGAATAGAATTCTAAAAAATGCCGAAGATTTTTGGAATGTTAAAGACAGTAACGATTTTGATCCACTTGTAAAGCTGATCATTGATGCCCTAAGCAATGAGCTTTTTAATGTATCCAATGATGTAAAAAACCTGGAGAATAGAATCTTCGATAAAATTAGCCGCATCCTTGCGCCGGATCATTTAACCTCATCGTTACCCGCCCATGCCATCATCCATGCCCGTGCTATTGAAGAAGAGGACTATCTATCGCCATATACCCAGTTTGCTTTTAAGAAAAATATCCTGCAGGAAAACGATAAGGCTAAAAAAACAGATATTTTCTTTAGCCCTTTACACACTGTAAAAGTTAAAAATGCAGCTATAAAATACATTGCCACCGGAACTACACTCTTTAATGTAGAACACATGAGCAAACAGCCTGTGCTCAATACATTGCCTGGTTTTTCATTAGAAAAAAATACCCTGTACATTGGTTTTACCGGGATAAAGAACTGGATGGATTTTAATAAACTGAACTTATTTTTCGATTGGAAGAATTATTCAGTACCAGAAAACACTTACGACCTGTTATCGCTGGGTAAATGGTTCTATAAAGACAACGAAATTACGGCTTATACGGAAAGGTTTATGGATGAGCCTTTAACAGGTAAAATAGAAGCACCATTTCATCACAAACAGTTGCTTAATCTGGTTAAGGCAGATGTTTTACAGTTTTACAACAATAGATTTATTACGCTTGGCGATCTTAATGATTTCAATATTGATGACAGCCAGGAATTACCAGTTGCTTTTTCACACGTTTTTCAACCAAATGCGCTAAACCAGATTGACCCAAAAGTGAAATGGCTAAAGGTGGTTTTCCCCGCCGGCATTAACCAGGAAATGCTGAACGAACTTCATATCTATATTAATGCTTTTCCGGTGGTGAATAAAAAGCTAAGCCAGATTAAACACCGGCTTAAAACCATGAATAATATCATTCCGATTAAAACCGAGGCAATGGACCAGATGCTTGCCGTAGAAAATCTGAAAGACAACAAAGGCAAAAGCTATAATGAAATCCCTTACACCAATGAGAATGATAAGGGGGATGGTTCGTTCTCGATCAGATACGGCGGCACGGAGCGTTTCGATACCAGAAATGCAAAAGAACTGGTCGATTATCTGTTTGAACTGCTCCGGGATGAGAAAGCCTCATTCTCTGCCTATGGACCTGATTTTTTAAGTACAATTCTTAAAAATTTAGAACAAAATATAGCCCTTATCGAACAAAAGAGCCGTTCGGCTTTAAAAGACATCAAAGAGTTACCTAGCTATATTGTATTAAAACCAATTGACGATGCCGATATTTTATTTCTGGATATATGGGTAACACAGGCGGAAGAAGCCAACCACATCAATGCTGGCAGCCGACTAGCACTATACGAAAACAATAAGGTAAATGCAGAAAGTATTTTTTTGCTGAGTCAGACCAAAGGAGGCCGATCGAAGTTAAATGCCACGAACAGCGTGCAGGCCTATAAATACGGGTTAACCACGGCAGACCGGATTATTACGAAAGCAGATGTGATTAATTTTTGCCGTTACGAACTGGGCAATAAGTTAAAAGCCGTTACCCTGGCTAAAGGCATTATTATGGATAACAAGCCAAATGCAGGCTTTATTAAAACGACAGATATTATCATCGAACCTGCAGACAACCTTCAACTTAGTACACAAGATTGGGACGAACTTTTAAGTCTTACCCTGGCGAAATTAAAATTAAGAAGTACGATGAATGTGCATTATCGGTTAATGTTGAAGCCGGCATTGTATAGGGCGTTGTAATAATAGGTGCCACATTTCTATCCGATTGCAATCGGATTGAACGCCGTGTAACGGAGAGGTTTGCATAGATGGATCTCGCTTCCGAATTACATCCCACTTGATATTTATGCATTGCGAAGGCATCGATCGTATAGAACGGCTTTGTACTCATCAATGACGACCTCCGGCAGTTTTAATATATTTTTAAAGATAAACCGTGTAACCTAAATAAGCACGTTCACCATCTGCACTCAATACCGTTTCCTGTAAATCAGGTGCAGTAAGGAGTTCAACATCAACCTCAGCATCTACAGGCATTAAATAGCTTATGGCCATATCCAAAATGGCCCTGTTTTTTTGTCCTGGAATAAAACTGACCAACTCTTGTGGAGAAGTTGGGCCGATATTAATATTAAAAGATTCATTTTCCGGCGTAAAACTATCTCCTATAATGGTATCGATACCCAATGCCCCCGAACCCAATTCAACCTGTAGGTGGTCTGCAATTTTTATCGGCTTAACATGAGCTGTGGCATTTACAATAGCGATTGGCAAATTAAATAATGCGGTAAGCACCTTGGAAACAAAATCGATATCGTTTCTCTTCTGTTGAATTTCAGGCAACAGGTGCATCCAAATGATGCTCTGCTCCTTGTTTAGCAGGTTAAATTCGTCCCATCCGAATTCAAAGATCCGGCTTAAATCAGAATAGGTTGTTTTTTTATCGAGCATGTTTTCATACAGCTCGGTCATGATTCTTACATGGTTAATTTCGGCATCAAATGGCGTAAAAAATAACCGTGCCTGTTTTTCTTCCTCCCTCCGTTCTCTGATATCCTTAATCATGGATTCTTCATCCATACCCGCACTACCCGTTGGCGGCCGGTGGAAAAGCCCTTCGGGAAGCATATCGTATAAACCTTCCCTATTGGTGCTGATACGGATACGATCTTGCCTTCTTTTTTCGGAATAATAAACGCTGGTATTTTCAATGTCTTTTGCAAAAGCCCGTTTATCAGGTCCTAAGGGGATAATTTCAAGACGATCGGCTGCAATAACATCACGTTCTATCAAATCGGCGGCATGAGCCACCGCCTTGTAATCCGTAAAGAGTTCGTTATTAATAAAAGTTTCGTTTTTCATGTAAACTTTAAGCTTGCAGTTTTGTTATAGGATTGATTTTTAGTATCGAAAAAAATAAGAACCATATCAAATACGAAAGATACTATATTTGTAGTACATCACATCTATAAAAAATTAATGGACGTTAAATCATTTTTTATTCGCTTTCTTCTGTTTCCGCTGATCTTTATGGTCTCAACGGCGGTACTCTCTGTCATCAACAAAAAGAACCAGTTTCTAAATAACAAAAAACTCATTGTAAGTGTTCTGATCATCGGCATTATTTTAGCCATTCCGGGCTTTTTGGGCTTCCTCAATTTTAATTTTATGCCCTGGGGCTACATTATATGCTGCATTTTCTATATTTTAATGGGTGTAGTGTTTGTTTATTTACTGACGAAGTATTATCCGAAGGATTTGCTGGAACGTAAATTATTTATCTTTTTCGCCACCTTGGTTGCGGCCATTTTATCAGTCTATTTATATCAGCTCGCCTTTAATTGGTTAAGCTCAGTAAATTTTGGCTGGTTTGGTGCGGGCAGCATTGCCTGTTTCTTTGTACCGCTTCTTTTCTGGTGGGCCTATGTTTCGCTGTTGAGCATTCCTTCAGAAATCTACAAAATATGGAAGTATCCTGATACCCCGCTGGACATCAATATGGACCATGTAGATTTCAACAGACTTTTGGTGCTGGAGTTAGAGCTCTATAAAAGAAGCACCGATCCTGAACCATTAAAAGTGAAGGTTAAAGCTGTAGAAAACATGAACTTTGGCATCTGGTTTCATAAGTTTATTGACGATTACAACCTGAAGTTTGCCAAAAGTCCGGTGGAGTTCAGAAGCGAAGACCAGGAGAATTATAAATGGATTTTTTTTATTAAAACTTCCTTTTTTAAACGCAATATCTTCATAGATCCCGATCTGGATATCATTGAAAACGGCATTACAGAGAAAATGACCATTTACGCTAAACGCGTATCAGAAAACGTAAATAAGCCTAACGAAGTTGGCGAAAGTGCTATCTTTATCTAATCTATAAAAAACATCTACCATGATAAAGCCGCTTAAATATAAATCCATCAACTGGATTAATGGCATGAAGCTGTCCAGTGATCATTTTACAGTAAGTGATCTCTATTTGCAGGATTTTGTGAGAGATGCCGTATCGCTACAGCTCAATAACAGCAATTACGGATTTTTACCTCCATTTGCTGGTTATAAAAGTTCGCACGACATCGAAATTATCGAAAAAGCAACCAATCATATCGAAATCAGAGTGAGGTATTGTAATGCGGTTACCCCCGAGGGCTGCCACATTGATATTACACAATCTGATAATATGGATACGCTGGTGCACAACCATTATTTTGGCCAGTCAGAACCACGCAACTATGTTATTCTGTTGGTTGTGAGTCCTTTTAACCGGGTACCAACAGGCACGCCAAACCCTGAAGAAAGCCCGATCCGCTATCCGGAGCTTACTAAAAGTTATTCGATTACCGTTTTACCAGAAAGCGAAGTGCGTTCGCAAACCGCCGACAGCTATTTTTTAACGATCGGTCAGGTTTATTACGAGAATGGAAGATTGTCCATCAATAATAGTTATATCCCGCCGAGCTCAACCATAACCAGTCACCCGGCATTAATTCGATATTACGAATCTTTCAGTGTTTTATTAAACGATCTGCAGCTGGCGGCTTTCAAAATTGTCGACAAGACAGGAGGGCGTGATAATATTACTCCGCTGGGCAAAAACATCCGTCTGATTTCTGAAAAAATTGTGGATTACATTGCCGGCTTATTTTACGAATACAGAAACATTGCACACCGTGAATCGCCCGTTGTTTTAACCGGTTATTTCTCCAGTCTGGCACATATCTTTTTTACCGCCATCAAACTGATTGATCCGCGTGAACGGGAAGAACTGCTCAAATATTTTTACGAGTGGAAAGATGTTACGCCTGGAAATTTTGAAGAGCTTTTGGCCAAAACCATCGAGTTGGTTTATGATCACAAACAGATTAACAACAGCATGGTAATGGTTAGCGAGTTTATGAACGTATTGGTAGCACTTTGGAATAAATTAAGTGGATTAGAATACATTGGCCAGCGTAAGGAAAATATCGTGGTTGCCGAACAGCAAGTGGTACAACAGGTACAGGCCAGAAAAACCTGGACATTGCTGGATTAAAATATTTCTCGGAGTAAATTTTAGAACGGAGCTGTACCCCTTAAATTGGGTACAGCTTTTTTATTGACTTAAACTCAGCAGGCCTAATCGAAAGCAACTTGATCTGCCCCTGAGATTTTACCAATATGACATGCACATTTACCTCCAGTTACTTTAATAACAACAGATTTTGTTTGCTGAGTATCTACAGAAGTACCTGTTATTTTTAAATCATCGCCCTGTTCAGATAAGTCAGGTTTATTTAAGTCATCGACAACAATAAATACACCTTTCGTAGTGCTCGTGGAGATACTAGAATTAGCCGTTATCCGCTTTCCTGTTCGCTGGTTGATTACATTGAAATCCTTTACCTCAGCACCAGCACCTTTATTATCTACAAATTTAATCATTACCGAAACAAATTCCTCAGTACAGATTTTAGACCCATAATCAGATGTTGCTTTATTTTTTTTACAGTTTAGTAAGGCAATGCTTACCAACAATACGAGCATTATTTTTTTCATCATATATTTTTTTAAGCAAAAACGACAAAACTTATTAAAACGCTACAGGGTACGTTAGGATGAGCATATACAAAAAGAAACAGCAACACAATTAAAAACTACAAAAACACAAAACTAAGAATACAAACAAGTATAAACATTTGTATAATAAATTTGCTGATTATTAGCTATCTATCGCATCTGGATACACTTATTTTGCTTTCCTAACCAATATATATTTCATTATGAAAAAACAAAATTCATTAACAGGTGTAACCAGGAAGGTTACTTTTATTGCAGCTGCAACCTTGTTGTTTGCAGGCATTGCAGGTTTAACAGGCTGTAAAAAAAATGAAAAGATGGAGCCAGAGGCTGTCAGTGCTTTACCTCCTTCAAATAAAGCTGTCACCACGGTAGAATCCTATCAATCAGGCACAAATAACGGCTTTTTCTGGTCTCTTTGGAAGAGTGACGGCGCAACCGGCACCGTTAACTATGCCAATGGTAGCGGTGGAAATTACAGTGTGAACTGGAATGGATTTAACGGTAATTTTACCTGCGGTAAAGGTTATTCAGTAGGATCGCCAACCTACAAGATAGGATATAACCTGGGCGCCTATTCAAATTCGGGTGGCGGCACTTTTGGCTGGTACGGATGGAGCAGAAGCCCTTATTATGAGTATTATGTAAATGAAACCTGGGGTGCAGTTTCACCACACGATGGTACTTATTTAGGCACATTTGAAACGGATGGTGCAGGTTATAACGTATGGACCAGATGGATGACAGGTAAAAATATCGACGGTGGCGACGGTTTCAGGCAGATTTACAGCTCAAGGGTTACAAAGACATCTACCGGACAAAATCATACCATTACTTTTGCCAATCACTATAACAAATGGCAAAGTTTAGGATATACCCTTGGTCAGTTAAACATTCCAGCTATTATGGTTTCGGAAACATGGGGCTCAAATACAAATGGTAACATTAATTGCACCATTTGGGCACAATAAAATATTTGTTTAATCACTTTATGTAACATACTGCCCGACTGTAAATCGGGCAGTATATTGTACAGCTATTTTTGTCCACTTACGTGGATTGATGACGCTTAAATATTATTTAACAAAGATTATCATGAGAACCATACTTTGCTTTGCTGTCTGCATTTCCATCCTATCCGCCTGCAATTCGTCAAAACCTAAAAGTGGGAATGGAAATAAAAATTCAATAAACGGAAAATGGCATCGGTTTTCGACCGCGAATGGCTATAGTGAATTTGATATCGATTCGCAATCTGTAGTTTTCTATAACCAGAAAGTTGGCCGCTTCAAGCTTCCTTATAAAATAGAAAATGATTCTTTAAAATACCTTACCAAAGATTATGAAGCCAAGATTACAAATTATGGCGACTCTCTTCTTTTAGATGGAAATGATGGCACGCAAGCCGTTTTGCACCGATTTAAAGAACCGGATATTCCTTTTAAAGCCATCCCTGAAGAAAAGGATTCTTTATCATTTGCATTATACATCGCCGATTTCGACAAAAGATTGATCGGCGAGTTTGAAAAAGCCGGCATCAAGATTTCTAATGCAATGGAAAAACAGAACAGCCCTGCATACGAGGAATTGTTAAAAAAGAAAGCAGCAAGCAGGTGAACGATGTTTGACGGTCTTATAGAGCGCACTATTGAATGCTATTCCTAAATTCTTATCCGTCATCTTTTTTTTAATATGCCAATTTTGAGCTTTCCAGAAAATGAAAAAGCCTGTAAACATTTAATTTACAGGCTTTACTTGAATAAACTTTTTTTTTTGCGGAATGGACGGGACTCGAAAACCTGCCATATATCTTTGATAATAAGGTTTTTAAAAAATTTAACAACAGCTAGCTCACTAAATGCTCACCAATATTTTGCAACTATTTGACTGTAATTGACAATCAAATATAAGAACTATATAAATATATAATCATAAGGTGCTACTAAAATTAACTAATTTAACAGATGATTAATGTGCAAATTTTATGCAAACTTTGCAAAATATTTTGTGATATCGACTTGATAGGCCGGTATTGCACGAAAGATTAATTTTTACCCTCTGCCTAAAGGAAGTTGGGTTCCGACTCGAATCCCAGTTTTTTTAAAACCTCCGTGATTAGTCGTTCCTGTTTGGCAATGTCGATAAATGCTTCCACAAGGTAATTATGATCTATTATTATATTATATGCAAAACCGCGAACGCTCCCGCTCTTTTAAACTCCCCAATATAAAACAATTCAACTTCCAAAGAAAAAATAACAACCTCTAACTATCTCATACTGATTTCAACCGTGAGTTGAAGTCCATGCATATTAGGCATTCTCAAATCGGTAAGATATACGTTTGGACTAATGTTGGAGTGCTCTTAAAGTTCCAGAATTTCATTCCCATCACTGGTGCACAAACCAATTCATTTGAACGCTTCCGCCAATTCACTAAATAAAAACAAGCAAACTTCACAACAATTTTATTTCCGCTGGAACGGGGCCATTCTAGGCTGGTTATCCAATGTGGCGACCTAAGCAAAAACTTTAAAGGTTGATGCAAAAGGCCTTTATGATTTTAACAATTTAATTCACAGCCCTCAAAACTCTGCTTTAAGGTATAACGCAAATTTAATCGTTCTGCAATTTTGCTCTACTGTAATATTCTTAATGCATTTTGGTTCAACAAAATTTTAGTTGCATATGTGGTGCAATAGTGTTATCGCTTTTATAGGAGGTAAATAAAATTAGGATGTTGGTAGTTCATGCTCTCATAGCACTATAATTAATTGACCTTGTATCTCATTAGCTAAACTGTCAGTCTATTCTGGTTTATCCACTGACAATATTTGCTTTTTAGTAAATAGATCGACCAACCCAACCCTAACAATATTTGTATTGCATTGCCTTAATGGTATCCAGAGGAAAAAAAATCACACTAAGGATTTATTATACCGTCTAGCTGCATGTACCTTTTCCCGTTCTTTTCAGGTATAGATTTACTATCATTATCAATAACCATAACTTTGGGAATACTGCTTTGAAGGCCAAACCACCTGGGAAGACCGTCTCCATTTGGATTACCGCTTTTTATAAAGTTTACCAGGTAAGACTGAAAGACTTTTGAAGTTTCAAAATCTTCACTCTCCCATTTATAACTCTTATTTAGATTGAGATTTCCAAGGGCATACTCAATATCCGAAGCATGTACCGCGCCCATGACATCTGCATTGTGAGCCCCCTGTCCGATAAAAGTTGGACGTTTTCTAGAGAACAAATATCGATAAACAGGATACCCGTTTGTTTTACTATGCACATCAATCCATTTCCATGTAGAATAGGAAATAAAGCGATCACTAGCAAGTTCAGTCGCCAACTGTGCGACCTGTTCATCTGCAGTTGCCGGATACAGTGCCACTATTTCTTTGCTCTTGGAAGTAAAGAGCTTTTCCACTCCGGCCTTATAATTTTCAGCTGTAGGTTTCTGATTGGAAAGAATAGTATTCATACTTCGCTCTGCTGTATTCCATCCAGCCAGAAGTGGTACATCCATCTGACGACCGTAGCTGTAGGTAATAAGTGGTTGTTCTACAAAAAAGTAACCGTCTATTGTTAGGGGAAACCAGTAATCTTTTGAGCGCTTTAAAAGCTCATTAGTGGGAATTTTTCGCAACTCATCAATGCTACTTGCTCCGCAAGCTTTGGCGAATTCCTCCCCTATCTTCTCCGCATTTGCTAAACTCACAGGTGGCTCAAACCCTAACACTGACCCGCTTTGTCCTATTGCCCCATGAAAAAGTCCTTTTGAAAGTGGTGAACACATTTGGGCAGAAACCGACATAGAACCCGCAGATTCTCCAGCAATGGTGATCTGATCTGGATTTCCTCCAAAAGCTGAAATATTGCGCTTCACCCAGCGCAGCGCTTCATTCTGATCCTGCAAACCGTAGTTACCAGAGCTTCCTCGTTTACTTTCTTTGGACAGGCTGGGATGCGCTAAGAATCCAAAAACACTTAACCTGTAATTTATAGTGATAAAAATAACTCCCTTGCTCGCCATGCTTTCTCCATCATACCTAGGCTCTGATCCATCCCCGCTGGAAAACCCTCCTCCATGAAAGTACACCACTATTGGCAAGGACTTACCATCCGCTACCTGAGGTTTCCAGATATTAAGATACAGGCAATCTTCACTTTCTTCGGCGCTTCTAAAAACCATGTCATCATAACTGTTGCGCTGAGGAGACCTGGAACCAAAAGCCACCGCGTTTTTTATCCCGTCCCACTTCTTTTTTGGAACTGGTGAACGCCATCTGAGCCCACCAAGGGGGGCTTCGGCGTAAGGAATACCCTTGAAAGCTACCACAGAGCCGGACAAAATAGCGCCCCTGATTTTCCCTTCCTTAAGGGTGACCAAAGTTTCATCACCTTTTACAATTTTGCTCTGAGCGAAAGCGTGGCTTACTGAAAATAAGAGCAGCAGCAGCGTAGTATATTTTTTTATTGTAATCATAATCACCAGATATGGGTCGTTGAAGACCCTTTATTTACAGTGTAAGAAAAAGACTGACCTCCCTCAACGACTTTGACCGTTTGTGGTTCAGTCGAATTGTTAGAGACGATAAGCACCCGTTTTCCCTCCGGGGTTAAAAAGGCTACATTACTAACCTTTGAGGTTAGGGTGCTCTCGATTCTCGATGATCCAAAGGGAATAAATTTGGATGCATGCGCAATAACATAATAGGCAAGGTTCCGCTCGACTTTATCTCCATCTATGGTCACCGCTCCCTGACATATTGAACAGCCGCCATTGTCTGTATGCGGGTTATATTTAGGATCCGCCGCGAGGTTCCAAAGAATCACATTTTTACTCCAATTCCGTAAAGCACCGATGAGGATCCTTCCAACAGGATAAGCGGTATTGAAACCACCATCCTTGCTTACAGCCATCATTTCAGTAAAATATATGTTTTTATCGGGGAAGGCATCATGTACTTTGCCCATCGCAGAAGTCTGACCGGCATATAAATGAAATCCTGAACCATCAATGTAGCTTGCTGCTTGTCTGTCTGCCAATATTGAAATGGGATATTCCGGGGCATCACAATTATGGTCGTAAAGAACAATTTTAGTTTTTATACCTGCTCGTTTAAAGGCAGGTCCAAGATGATCGCGGATAAAACGAAGCGCTTCTTTGGCCAAAAACTGCATACTGGGGGTATTGCCATCATTGAATGGTTCATTTTGAATGGTCACCGCGTCAATCGCAATTCCGTGGCTTTTCATCGCCTGGATGTATTTCACAAAGTAATTAGCATAAGTGCTATAATACTTATCCATTAATCTTCCACCCTGAACATTCTGGTTTGACTTCATCCATACCGGGGCGGACCATGGAGAACCCATAATTTTTATTTTTGGGGATATCGCTAAAATTTCCTTTAAGACAGGCACTACATCTTTTTCATCCTGCGACAAGGAAAAATGCTTTAACTCCGCATCAGTTTCCCCTACTTTGAGGTCATCGTAGGAAAAGACATATTCATTCAGATCTGATGCCCCGATGCTCACTCGAAGATAACTAATCCCCACCTGCCCAGGTCCATTTCCAAAAAGTTCACTGAGAAGCTTCTTTCTTTGCGGAGCAGACATGCGAATGATGTGCTGCGCACTACCACCTGTCAGCGCAAAACCAAACCCATCAACAGATTGATATTTTTTTGCTGCATTGATGTTAATGATTTCTGCTTGCCCAGCTCCTCGCTCAAAATTGTTCATTTTTGATAACAGCATCATTTTATCATTGCTGGTCTCCCAACCTTCGGCTTTGAGTTGTGCATGAAGCAAAAAGGGAAAAGTATTGATTAAAATTAGAAGAAGCGCAAGCTTAAACGCATTAATAGACTGGGGGTATCTGGACATAAAGGTATACTTGGTTTACACAAATTTAAGCTCCAGGTTATCCTTTTTTTAATAGGATTTTAACAATTTATAATGTTTTGAGTCCGAAGACCACCAATTTAACCAACAAATCCTAACCCCTTAGTAATCATCAAAACGGTTATTCCTTTTGCAAACTTTCCAGTTCCGGGATTTCCAGGATAAGCCTTGACAATTAGTTCTCTCTTAAGGCCGAGCTTAGATTGTTTCAGCTGGGATTAACTTTTTAATATACACTCACTCTCAAGGACCTAATTAAACTGCGCCCCTGCATATTTGAATTTAGCAATTAGCCTGATGCAATTATTATTTTTCTCTGGCCGCCCTCATCGAACTTAAGCTATCATTTCAAATCTATTGAGCAGCTCTAAACAGGCCCTGCTATTATGATATGGGCATTTCCATAATCCGGCTTTGTCTTCTCCAGCCATCAAACTGCCATCTTCTTTTCTGCCCCAAAACCATTCGCCGTTGGTTTTATCGATGAGGTGAGTAGTGGTATAGTTCCAGATTTTATTAAAATGCTCAAGAAATCTTTCATCTTTAGAAATCTGGAAAGCGTTATATAACCCTACCATGGCTTCGGCTTGTACCCACCAATGTTTTTCTGCAATCAGGTGATGGCTTTCTGGATTAAATTCATATACCATAGCATCTTTATCAATACCCTCTATCGCTGCTGTACTGATTTTAAGGGCCAACTGCTCAAATTCGGTAATAAGTTCAACCTCTTTTATCGCTTCAGCTGCTTCGAGCAATAACCAGGAAGCTTCAATATCATGCCCGTAAGAAATAGCCTCGGACTTAGACTCCCAATATTCATTGAAGAACAGTCCTAAATGGCCGTTAGGTTTTAAAATATGCCTGCGAAAAACCTCCAGTAGCTTTATGATCTTTATTTTAAGGCCTTCGTCAGGCCACAAGGTATATAGCAAACTGTAGGCCTCCAGAATATGCAGATGGGTGTTCATTGTTTTTTTTTCATTCGCATCCTTATCACTCAGGCGCAGATCATCTAACTGCGTCCAGTCCCTGGCAAAAGCTTCAAAATATCCCAGCTCATTTATATCATAACTATATTTTTCGATATCAGCATATAAGGATTTAGCGAGAGTCAAAGCATTTTCATCACCACTGGCCTTAGAATAGGCGGCAAGGCCATAAATGGTAAATGCAATGGCATAGATTTGTTTTTTTTTATCTTTCGAGTTTCCCTTAAAATCAACTGTCCAGTACACCCCGCCAAAACTGTAATCAATGAAATGGTTTTTTATGTATAGGTAGCTCCGCTCAGCGACTTCTAAATCCTCCTTTGAGCTGGTCCTTAAATAGGCGGCAGAAAAACTCCAGAGAATCCTTGCATTTAAAACTGAACCTTTATCAGCCCTAGAGATAATCTGCTCTGATTCATCAATCTGCCCGACAAAACCACCATACTCATTATCTATGCTGCGCTGTTTCCAGTAACGGAGTATGGCTTGTAGTTCGACCTCAATTTCTGAAGCGCTTGGAAGGGATGTAGCTGGCATAATCTGAAAATTTTAATTTGGCTAAAACTAACTGGACTGAGCTGATAAAACTAATATTTTTTTAACATAAACTGGTACTAACGCATTATGGCTACAGCGCTTGTACTATTTGAGCATTTTTTGATATTATTTTACCACTTTAAGTAAATCAAGTTGCAGGATTTTCCTAGAAAAGTATAGCTGTATGCCTCTATAGCCCTCGTTTAAGCTTTTCTCCGAATTTTAATGAAAATATCAGCTAAGCGTGAGAGCTAAACATGTAGTGTTTTTTTAACTATATTGTCCTCTATAACCAAATATGATATGTCTAAAAATGTAATCAGGGAAATCACCCCTTTGACGCCGAACGACTGTTTTACCATTTTTTCCAGAACTAAGCAAGAATTTGATTTCCCGCTGCACAACCATGAGGACATGGAGCTCAACTTAGTGCTCAATGCGGCCGGGGCGAAACGGATTGTGGGTGATCACATAGCAGAAATAGAGCAGCAGGAACTCGTGCTGGTAGGCTCCAATTTATCGCACGGCTGGTTTACTCATAATTGCGTAAGTGAGGACATTAGAGAGGTCACTATTCAGTTCCATAAGGACTTATTGGATGAAAAGTTTTTAAAGCGCAATCAGCTGTCTTTCATTCGTAATATGTTTGAGCAAAGTAAGCGTGGAGTGCTTTTTTCTAAGGAAACCATTGAACGCATTTCTCCGCGTCTTTTGGCTTTGAGTAAGAAAAGTGGCTTTGATTCGATATTAGAGCTACTATCGATATTGCATGATCTCTCGATATCCAGGGATACCAAACTGCTTTCGGATTCCAGTTTTACTAAGGAAGATTATAATTATAATAGCAGACGGATTGAAAAGGTATTTGAGTATATGAATAATAACTTCAACAGGCTTATCACCCTGTCTGAAGTAGCAAAGATAGCCAACATGCCAGAAGCATCCTTCAGCCGGTTTATTAAAAAACGCACCGGTTATAATTTTATTGATTCGCTGAACGAAATCAGACTGGGGCATGTCAGCAGAATGCTTATTGACACGACCCAGTCTGTTGCTGAAATTGCCTTTATTTGCGGCTTTAATAATATGGCCAACTTTAACCGGACCTTCAAAAATAAAAAAGGCTGCACGCCAAAAGAGTTCCGAGAAAACTATGTAGGCAAGCGCGTATTTATTTAAGTTAAAAGATTTTTTGCATGAAACTATGTAGCTGCTCGCGCCAGAATCTCCATTCATGTCCGCCTGAACTATCGTGAAATTCATGGTTGATTCCCTTCGTTTTTAGATCATAATCTAACGCCAGGTGTCCCTGGTATCTTGGGTCCTCTTTTCCGCAGGCGAGGTAAAGCAGGCTAATTTCTTTGTTCAGTTTAGCTGGATTAGCAAAAGCTCCAGGTACCCGTTCATTGATATCAAATTTAGCATCACTTAACAAACCGGCACTAAATTCGCCAATGTAGCTGAATTTATCAGGGTTTTTGAGCCCAATCAAGTAAGCCTGCCCGCCGCCCATAGAAAGCCCTGCGATGGCTCTGGATTTTCTATCCGCTATGACACGGTAATTTTTTTCTACATATGGAATGACGTCCTTTAAAAGTTCCTGTTCCAACTGCTCGACTCCTTCTTTGCTGCTCCCTCCTGCCCAGCTGCCGTCTGTGAGTCCGTTGGTCATCACAATAAGCATCGGTTTTGCTTTATTTTCAGCGATAAGGTTTTCTAAAATTACATCCGCTTTCCCCGCGCTCTGCGTCCAGCTGTTTTCATTGTCTCCCCCACCGTGGCGCAGGTATAAAACAGGGAAAATTTGCTTTGGACTAGTCTGGTATTCTGCAGGCAGAAAAATGCACATCCCTCTAGGTTTACCTAAAGCCGAAGACTGATATTTAATGGATTGCAAAATTCCATGTGGGACGTTTTGATGCTCATCAAACCTTGCCCTATCACCAGGCACTTCCACGATACTCCCGTAAAGCTCAGTACCGGATTTTACAACTGGGTTTTTAGGATCGAGCGTCTGAATTCCATCTACAGAAAACACATAGGAATAAATCCCGGGCTTTTGCGGGCCAATCTTAATTTCCCAATTTCCTGCAGTGTCTTTTTGCATCTCTATAGGCTTAATGTCCCATTCACCAAAAAGCAGTTTAACCGATTTGGCAGATTTCGCTTTAAACCTGAAAACAATGCTTTTATCATTTTCCACTACCGGAGAATATGGCGGAGATGCCGGACCCCACCATCCCTGAACGCTGTAAGTATTAGTAGGTTTTTGCGCCAGGATTGAGCAAGAAACCAGGCTTAAAAGAAGAAAGAGAATTTTTTTCATCATATGTATATTTTACCAGCCATGCATCTCATCCAAAGAGATGATGTTTTCAGCTTTCATTAAAGCGTTTAATTGAGCAGGGGTATTATGAGAGAATACTAATTCTGACCACCCCATAAAAAAAGTCCATTTTGGCTGTTTTGCCATTATCTGGGCAGTAGGAAGCACCTGACATTCACCAATGGCTATAGGCTTTTTGCCACCAGCTTTTACCATGATATCATATTTTTGCTGGCTGAATCCTGTTTTATCATCATAAATATCCAGCGCAGCAACGTCCCAGTAACCATCACCGGGATTATAATCCACTGCATCTTTTTCCAGGGTTTTAAAATCCTGTATGTCCCATACCCAAATCAGGTTATCTAGCTTTTTGGTTTTGCTTAAGTAATCGTGGGTCAGCTGATAGAGTTTTCTGGTACCCGCCGCACCAGGCCTGCCGCCCCACCAGAAAACGCCCTGGTTCATTTCATGCAAAGGTCTGAACAGCACTTCCACATTTTTTTCTTTGAGTTGGCTTAAATATAAAGCGATCTCATCCATCATTGACTTCCACCTGGTATTTATCAAAGTTCCATCGGTCAAAAGCTCCTTCCACTGCTGATCACTTAATTTACTCAAGACCCCTTGCTTATCCCAGCCGCATGGCTGCTCCAGCGCAGGATTACATGCGTGCCACATGATATTGATAAGACTTCCTTTCCTCCACTGCTCCGCAGCTTCATTTATCATCGTTTGTCTGTTTTGAATATTTTCAGACTGGAATAGAAAATCCCCGCTCCAAAGCCCAGGATATTTCCCGGTCGTGTTGAATACTTCCTGCGTCCATTTTTTTGGTTCTGCATTTGGCTCCCGATTATGTATACCAGAAATGGTATATCTTCCCAATACCGAGTAAAGGTAATTCAGTGATTTAAACCGGGTGGGAACTTTAGTCGTTTTTACGTCTTTCTTCCCTTGCTGCGGAGCAAGATTTTGCGCGAAAGCGGAATGGCTAAAGCTAAAAAGCATTATTAAAATTAAACCGTATCGGCTATTTTTCATCTTTAAGGTTTCTTTAAAATGTAAACAAAATCTGTATTAGGGGCAAGCGCTAAGCTATTGATGTCCAGGCTATCACCTTTTGCCGCAAATTTCAGATCTGCATCAAAACGCTGCGTTTCACAGTTATATCTAGTAAGCTTGTAATTTGACAAGGTAACAGGTAAGCTAATATCAGTTTTCTGGATTTCAGCTTTAGGGTTATACAGGTAGATAAAAATATCAGCCCCGCATTTTACGCTAAATACTTCAATAGCCGTGTTAGAACTCTTGACCCTCAGGCTATCAAAACTGCCTTTTCCAGACTGCATCATTTCGTCCTGGATGCGGCGAACATTGGCAATATATTTATCTGTGCCACGGTTATCAAAATACTCCCACCACCAGGAAAGCGGCAAGATGGGGGTCGGCGAGAAAAGGCCATACCACAATCCACGTTTAAAATCTGAATCCATGCCCTCAGCGAAATCATCGAAGTTTTTAGACCAGTCATACTCATAGCCATATTCGCCAATCACATATGGTTTACCATAGGTTTTGGTATAGCTTACAATGGTGGTAGGCAGGGCGCGGTTATTTTTGTAGATGTGTTTTTGGTTAAAATCTATGGCATCAATAGAATTAAGTCCCTTTAAATCCCGGTGAGAAATGCTTGTGGTCACCAGGTGTTTAAAGGGGTCTATTTTTTTGACGTAGTCCGCCATTTCCTGGTGCCATTGCACGATATGTTCAGCTGGGATTGGATTGTTTTTATCCCTGAACTGAACATTGTCTATTTCGTTAAAAAACTCCCATGCTCCTATCGCGCTGCTGTAACCCCAGCGCGCAATAATGAACCTCAGGCGGTTTCGGTATTCCTCCTTAGCCTTCGCGTCTATAAAAAAATTGGCAGAAGAAACCCCATAACGCCCGTTTTTACCATCATGAGATCCCGGACCTAAAGTGAGCATAATGTACAGGCCCAGTGAATCAGATAAATTAACCATTCGGTCCATTTTTTCTATTGCGCTTGGATTAAAGTAGGCCGGGGAATTGCTGTATCGCCTGTTATTTATTCCACTTTTCCAGTCTAATGGCAAATTCCACGAACAAATCCAGGTTCGAAAATAATTTCCGCCATGTTTAGCCAGCGAAGGGAGCATGTACTCATAGTTATACTTCGGATTTTCATGAAGGGCTTTAAAATATTTTGAATCATCATCATCTCTTGATTCCCAGCAAATATTTTCTCCGATGCCCCTGAAAGCATCTCCATTATCGAACCTGAATGTCCAGTCATTGCCCTTATGCAAAATGCCTTTAAGCCTAGATGCTGACACTTTAAATGAAGAGGGTTTGCTTAAAGCAACCTCTTTGCTGTTTTTCCGCAGTGCGAACCTGTACTTATAGCTTCCACTTTCCTGGGCACTGAAGCGCGCCTTCCAAAGCGAGCGCTTTCCAGTTTGCCCGGATTCATAGTAACATGGCAGGTTAATTTTTTTACCAGTAGGAGAAGTAAGCTGCATGTCAAGGGCTAAATCTTCCTGAAAATATGGATTATCAAAATCTGCCTGCAATTCGATGGTCCATTCTGCTTTTTGATAGGTTTTCACAACCGGATTAATCTGGGTTGTTTTTATAATAGGATTTTGCGCCTGCACAGAGAAACTCATCAAAATAACAAAGGCAAAACAAAAAGAGATATTTTTTTTCATAGGTTTCATTCGGGAATTTCCCCGGAAATTGGATTTGGTTAGCATTAGTGTTAGATTCAAATCTACAAGAGTGGATGTATTAAGCGTTAATAGTATTTTAACAAAATCCTGTACTCAAATTTTCTTCACATAAATGATACAACAAAAAGGATTATCTTCCAAAAGTTATCCTGCCAAGCTTTATAATGCCTTTATACGGACTTTGTCTGCGCCGCATAATAAAATACAAATCATGCCTGCCTTTGATGGGAGAGTTGACTGGACTGAGGATATCGGCATATTTATCAAACGAGCCGGTTGAATTGTAGCTAATTTTTGAGATTAAGGGTCCTGCACGCGAATCCCGCCTAACCTCGATTTCTCCATCCATGGTGGAGGCATAGTTAAATGTGAAATTTTTAATGCCATTTAGGTCCGTCTGTTTTAATAAAATATAAGCCTTATTATCTCCTTCAGATAGGCTATTTCGGAAGCGCTCAAAACCCTTGTGGGCGTCCGCCAGCGCGGGGTTAATAACCGGGCTTCTTAAGAAAAATTCTTCGGTACTGGAAAGCGGCCCAATAGGCTTTCTTCCGCCATCGGTATAGCTTACTTGAAACAGGTATCCACCTTCAGGCTCATCTTTAATTGAATTTAACTTCAGTGTGCCGGTTTTGGCAAGCGCGATGCGCTGGGCGGTTTTCTCCAGCGGCATGGAGAAAATATAGTTTACGATTTCTTTTGCATCGCTGGTGGAAAGTTGCGGATGGGCGCTCATCACGCTTGTTTGCCCCCAGCTTCCCCCACCCCCTTTGATAATTTTTTCCGCAAGTTTTTCTATTGTGCCGTTTTGGGAACTGTAGCGCGCTGCGATATCAAAGTAACTTGGTCCTATGGCCTTAGCATTCGCCAGATGGCAGGATTTACAGTCGCTGGCCGCCATTAGCGCTTTACCTGAATAACTGGCCTGCTGTGATTGATTTTTTTGACCAGCCGAAAGGTATGTGTAAAAAGCCTTCAAGCGCTTAGGTACAATTTTTAGATCTTCCTTATCACTGGCCTGGACCGCATAAGTAAAGGGTTTATCAGTCCAGAAAAATGATTTATTCTCAGCGCTAGAAATAGAGACCACTGGCGGGGTATTACCGACTTTTATGATTAAAGTGTCTTTTGCGCTGGCGCCGCTTTTATCACGTACCGTTAAAATCGACTTATAAGTTCCCGGCTTTTTATAGGTATATACAGGGTTAATTTTATTGGACGCAAAAACCTTGCCCTCGAATTGCCACTGGTAGCTGAGCTGCTCATCGTCATCTAAATCATAGCTTTTTTGCCCACGAAAGTTTACCAGTAGTGGCGCTTTACCTGCAATGCTCCGATGGGAAGGGAAATTTTTTCGCTCTGAAGTTAAAAATACTGTTTTGTCCAACCGCTGGTGTTCTTTTTCATTTATAATTTCTGCTTTGGCAACAGGTGCTCGGTTTCCGGTGTTATATTCAATTTTCACAAGGGAAGCATCCGCATTGGCCGCTCCATATACAGAGCCATATTCGAGCATGTAGAGTATACCATCGCTGGAAAAAGCCATATCAATGGGCCTTTTGAAATTTCCATTGGCCGCCATGAAAGGCTCATTTCGCACATAGTTTTCTTTTTCATCAAAACTCAAGGCGAATACCCAGTTCCGCATCCAGTCGGCAATAAAAAATTTGCCATCATAATACTCCGGAAAGCGGTTTACAGCGCCAGTTTGCTTATAGCTATAGAAAGTTCCGCCTATGATGCATCTGCCTCCAAGCCCAAGTTCAGGAAATTCCTTGGAAGCAAGGTAAGGATACCAGATCATCGCAGGCCTGGCCGGCGGCAGCTGGCTTAACCCGGTATTGTTTGGCGAATGGTTCACTGGTTTTTCAGGATAAAATTTGCCTCCGGCGGTCTTTTTTGCAAAGTCCCAATGCGCATAGGCCTGATTATCGCCAGCAAAATAGGGCCATCCGTAGTTGCCCGCGGACTTAGCCTGGTTCACCTCATCAAAGCCCATTGGACCCCGCTCGCTTTCCTGCCCCGCATCCGGGCCAATGTCGCCCCAATAAAGGGTCGAGGATTTTGGATTCAGAGCAATCCGGTAGGGGTTCCTGGTTCCCATCACGTAAATTTCAGGCTTTGTTTTTGGTGTCCCTGGCTTGAATAAATTACCTTGTGGAATGCTATAGGTTCCATCAGCCTCGGGATGTATGCGCAAAATTTTTCCCTTGAAATCATTGGTATTCCCGGCGCTGCGTTGAGCATCGCCGCTAAAATTAACTTCACCCGGGCGCTCATCCAGCGGAGCGTAACCTTCGGAAGAAAAAGGGCTGCTGCTATCACCCGTTGAAAGGTATAAATTTCCCTCCTTATCGAAGGCGAGCGAGCCGCCATGGTGGGAGCCGCTGTTTTTTTCAACCGGAACACGCAGTAGTATTTTTTCACTCGATAAGTCCAAGACACTCATTTTTGATAAGCTAAACCTGGATAGGTTAAAATAAAGTGGTTCCTGGCTCTGACCTGCTGGCGCATAATAAAGATAGATAAAGTTATTTTTATCAAAGTCAGGATCGAGCGTTATGCCAATGAGCCCGGTACCCCCGATATTGGTGGTCGCTAATTTTTCAACCAGGGTGTTTTTATGTTTTCTGGTATCATAGAGATACAGGTTACCAAAAAGTTCAGTGTAGAATATCCGGCCATCTTCGCTCACAGCGAGTTCCATCGGGGAATTTAGGTTGGTAGACAGGATAGTCTTGGTAAAGCGGTTTTGCTCCGGGATTGGTTTGGCATAGGCTTTAGCATAGTCTAACTTTGCCCCATTTCCAAGCGCATACTCAATGCCGCCGGCAAGCTGAGCTAAAAATAAAGGTTCTGAATAACTTTCTTCGGTATGCCCCAAACCGGTGTAAAAAGCACGTCCGCCATCATATTCATGATACCAGATGATAGGGTGTCCGGTGCCATTTGTTCCTCCATCGTAACTATCCTCATCCAGGCTCGCCAGGACCTTGATGCCGGGATAGAAAGACCTGTAGTTATACCACTCATCGCTTCTTGTCCAGCTTTCCGGCAAGTTGCTGCTTGCCGGATGGCTTTTATCGCTGACCCGGATTGAAGCTTCACGCACATTTGGATTATGCGGATGGGAATCAAAGTAAGCGCCGATGAGTTGTCCATACCAGCTCCAATCGTATTCGGTATCAGCCGCGGAGTGGATGCCTACATAGCCTCCGCCGGCCTGAATGTAGCGTTCGAAGGCCGTTTGCTGTTCTGAGTTAAGCACATTGCCAGTTGTAGAGTTAAAAATTACAGCGTTGTAAGCAGAGAGCTTTTGCTCATTAAAATAAGCTGCGTTCGTCGTAGTATCTACGCTATATCCTTTTTGGTTCGCTATCTTTTTTATTGCAGCGATTGCTGAAGCAATCGAGCTGTGGTGCCAGCCAGCAGTTTTAGAAAAAATAAGCAAGGCTGGTTTTGACTTTGGCGCCTGAAAGGCCTCAACAAAAAAAAGGAGCAGGCTTATTAGAAGCGTAAAATATTTTATTTGTAGTGAATTGTTCATCATTGAAGTTTTATCGTACCAACTGGATTAATCCCGCAAGGCATACTGTATACCAGCGAGCAGGTGTTTTAAAAATAAAGGGTCTTTATAATGTTCCGGGAAATGGCCAAGCGCAGTATAAAAACTCCTTCCCCCTTCAAAGTCATGGTACCAGGCGATAGGATGATGGGGGCCATTTTCGCCTCCCTTATAGCTTTTTTCATCTACGCTGAGCAATACGTGCAGCCCCCGTTGCAAGTCCCGAAAGTTATACCACTCATCTCTTCTGGAGAAGGAAGGCGGAAAAAATTTAGTAGCGGGATGGTTGCTATCCTCTAGGTGAAGGGTTGCAGTTTGAGGCTCGGGGTGACCGGTGAATACCCCGCCAACAAGCTTTCCATACCAACTCCAGTTTTTCTCTATCGTGGAAGCCGCGTGAATACCGACTAATCCTTTGCCCGAACGAATAAATTTCTGGATTGCTGCTTTTCCTGCGCTGTCGATAATATTTCCAGAGGGGCTTAAAAAGATTATAGCAGCGTATTGCTTTAGATTTTTCTCGTTTAGTGCGCAGGAATCTGTAGTCTGATCTACAGAAAAATGGTTTAACAGGCCAAGTTTTTTTATCGCTTTGATACCTGCATCAATTGATTCATGGTGGTAACGCGCTGTTTTTGAAAAGATCAATACTCTTTTCTGGGCGCTGGCTAATAAACTCAGGCTAATGCAAAGGAGTAAAGTAAATATATTTTTCATATCTGTATTTAAAGTTGTTTAGTATAAAAAATGTTTTCCGATAAAATCCTGGCCTCATCTTCATGGATTGTAATGTGCCGGTCTTCAGCTTAAATGCGCTTTATAAGCCATTTGAAAGTATTACCCAGCGCATGTGCACAAGTCTCCACTGCGCTGAGGTTTATAGATAAACTGGCTGACTTTAAAAAATTCTGGTTGGTTTTCATTTGGTCTTTTTAGTTACCGATGAAGTATTTCTTAGTAGCATAAATAAGGGCTGACTTTCAGCAGTTTTATCCGAGCTGTAATATTTGTTCCCAATTAAAAGGTCTATTTTACCATCCCCGTTAAAATCTCCACTATCCATCGTTAGTCCTTTTTGAAAAGGGACGTTTTTAGCTAAAGTAAATCCCTTAAAGGATAGATTGCCTTGATTTTGGAGATAGATGAACGCTTCCCAAGGGCTCGATGCGGCAGGAAATGCGCTGATAGAAGCTATATCCAAGTCCCCGTCTAAATCGAAATCGTGGGCAATAGCTTTATAGCAGCCGTTCATTGGATAAAAAAATGATTTTCTAAACTTCCCTTTTTCATCACCGAAAAAAATATAAATGCCATGGTAGGGTTTTAGTACCGGAGAGAGGTCTGCGTTATCCCCGCAGGTATACAAAAGGTCTTTAAAGCCGTCCTGGTTAAAATCAACGAGTTCAAAACTGCTCGATCCATAAACCGGGGGGAAGCTTAATACTTTTTCAGTATCGAATTTACCGTTGCCAAGATTTCTAAACAGAAAAATCCCTTCATCGCCTTGCGCAAATAAAGCATAAATGTCCGCTTTATTATCACCATTCACGTCGGTTATCATAAAATCTATTATGCCAGGCATCGGCCTCAAAATGTGCTTTTTGTAAGTACCATTCTTACTCGCCTGCGCCCATGAGAGCTGACCAGTGAGTCTTCCAAACTCACCTATTAAAATATCTTTTAACCCGTCGCCATTTAAGTCCGCTTTGAGACTTTTAACTGGCCTTGAAAGTGAAGAAAATATCGGTTTCCTGCCTGAAAGCTGATGAAGTGCAGCAGGGCTGAGCTCGTAAACGCGCCCGCCACTGCTTTGGCTAGCCATATAATTTTCCCCAATGAAAGTGGCAAGATTAGGCCTGGCAGATAAATCCATATCCACTAAGGTTCCTGGCAGCTTTGAAGATTTCAAAGTATCTAGCCGGGCATTGATTTGGTACAACTGGTTTGATATGCCGTTTTGGATAAGCAGACAATGGTTGGATTCCGGACTAATTTTCACGTAAGTTGCTAAAGCAAGATTACTATAGAAAATATCTTGCTTTGGCAAGAGTACTTCAAAAGATGGAAGGCCAAACGTAATTTCCTCTCTTTCCTCTTCAGCAAATCTTTCCGGGGCGGAATCAATATAATACCCTTTGATAGCCTGCCACTCCTTTATGGATAATAGCGGTGTGGAGGGAATGAGATTCCCTCCCTCTGCCTTTAGCGAAACGCTTGGGGTTTCCACTCCTAAAAACATGCCCATTGCGGGAAGTACCGCAGCTCGCCAGCTGTTTTTCGGCAGCAGGGCAGGCTCGGGAAATTGATGGCAGGAGCTGCAGTATCTTTTAGCCAGCAACTCACCACGCTGCTCATCTGCTGTACTAAAATTTAAGTTTTGTTTCGGAGTTTTAAGGTTTGATTTACCAAGGATATAAAAAACCATCGCGCTAAAAAGCGCAATGGTGATAATCATTATATTTATTTTGTTTTTACTCAATTTTTAGGGATGTAAGCGAGTCTTTTATCAAAGTTTCAACGCATTCACGTCGATAATTACGATAACCTTGTTGTTCACTGCACTTAATGAAAATTTACTTGGCGAGGAAATCGCTACCGCAAGCGCTACTTTTTTTCCGGTATAGCCCGATTTAAGCTGCGCGGCATCAATACTCAGCAAAAAGGTGCCTGCGCTCTGCCCCTCAGGCACGGAAATACTTCCAGGAAGCCTGTAGAGTCCGTCCGGGAGGAGTACTGTATTAGTTAGCAGGTTTGATGCTATCAAAGTGTTGATGGTATCTGCCCTGGTGCTGATATTTACCGAGTAGCCCTCATCAGTGGTCTTTCCACTTCTAGCCACACCGAGTATCACCTTGAGCTGGTTAGTCTTTGTATCCAAAGTGTAGTTCCTAGAAGCAGAATCCAGGCCCTTTGGCACCAGGTAATTAAGGTTTGAACTTAAACCCTGGGGGATATAAATTTTAGCATCACCATAATCTAAGTCCTGATCGTTTTTTTCGCAGGATATCAAAAGCGCCACGGCGCACAGCGCAAGCACAATGGCGGAATTATAAAATATTTTTTTCATTGCTTTTAGAGTTAATAACCTGGGTTTTGGGTAATTGATCCGTTTGAGCGCACAACTTCCGCTCTTGGAAATGGCAAGTAATACATCGCCGGAGCCCTGAAGGTCCGTGTAGCAACATCAACAATGGTATAATTGAAGCTGCCATTTGCATTTTTACTTACATTAACCCCCTTGATAGGCTGATTTAATAATGTGGCGGCATCGTTCCATCGAAGCAGATCCCAGTAGCGGTGATCTTCAAAGGCCAGCTCAATTCTGCGTTCATGTTTGATTGCTGCGCGGAAAGCATCTTTTCCGCCTGTCGAAACTGCTGGCATCGCCACTCCTACCCTTGAACGCACCATATTGAGTGCTGTTCTGGAGGTCATCGCTGATGGCGCATCAGGTGCTGTGCCATCCGGACCGTAAGCCTCATTCATCGCCTCGGCGTAATTAAGCAACACCTCAGCGTAACGAATGGCTACCCACTGATGTTGGGCGGTGGCATTGTTTACTAAATCCAGATTTGGCGCCAGGAATTTTTTTAAATAATAGCCTGTGCGAGAAGTATTGGTTTTAGCCATATCATCACCAGCACCCGGGGACTGATCAATGGTACGACCGTTCCAACTACTGCCGTTTAATACCACCGTTTCTGAAAGTCTTGGGTCGCGGTTCGCATAAATGTTGGCAGCATCGGCGCTGCCTTTGAGTTCATACTCGGCCACAAGATTATGCGATGGGGTCACCCCACTTGCGCCACCAGTAGTTGTAATGGGATAATTGGCTCGCTCCAAATCATTAGATGCAGGCCTGCGAATAGCAAGAATAGTTTCGGCGCTGTTAAGTGAATTATTTCCCTGAAAATAATTCCCATAACCACCGGTATGAAGCGCGTAACCAAATGCAGGGGTACTGATAATTTCCCTAGCGGCGGCCGCTGCCCTGGCCCATTTGGCGGGATCATTCGATGGGTTATGTAAAGGACTTGCCGCGTATAGAAGTACACGTGCTTTTATCGCCAGCGCTGAGCCTTTAGAGAAACGTCCGTCCTGGTCTGAAAAACCGTTAGTTTTCCAGCTCACAACCAAAGAGTCTTTGTAGGTGTCGATTTCCGAAACAATATAATCAACCACCTGATCATAACTGGACTTTGCCACTGCTAAGTCTCCACCAGCCTGCTGCAGCGTTTTGGTAACAATAGGTACCCCGCCATAGCGTTTAATAAGTTCAGAATAATAATAGGCCCTTGCCACATGCGCCTCACCACGGTAAGCACTGATGAATAGTTTATCGCGGTTATAATTCGTCACGTCCGTCAGGGTATCGCGATTCTGGCTGATCATTGCTTTCCAGTTTTTAGAATAATCCAAAAAGAAATTCGCCGCGCGGATGCCTTCATAGCAGGCATAATACTTGTTAGCCTCTGTCGAAGGATTAGCCTCACTCAAAGTCGCCTGATTAAAAGGAATTACCCCTTGCGCGAAGGTTAGGGTTTGCTGGGCATCATCGCTGGCAGCTTCAAAAAAGCTATTGTCTAAAGTAGTAAATCCTATAGCAAAACTAATCGGTGCATAAAATGCATTCGCAAAGCCGGTCAGTGAGCTTCTGGTGGTCTGAATGGTTTCAGGCGTTGGAAGTGTATCCATCCTGGTATCCAAAAAATCTTTTTTACAGGCACTGATTAGCAGCAGGCCAGCGAAAAAGAGGGTCAAATATGGTGCTCTGATTTTCATCATTTTATTTTTAGAATTAAAAAGTAACCGACAGTCCGGTATTGAATGATTTAATGCCTGGATAAGCGCTTAGCGTTTCTGGGTCTAATCCGTAGTCTTTTTCCAGCCTGCTCCAGGTTAATGGATTGACAGCATTTACATAAAAGCGAAGGTTAGAAAGCGAAAGCTTTTTAACAAAAGCCGGACTAAAAGTATATCCTAATTCTACGTTACGCAGGCGAAGGAAATCCCTGCTTTTCACCCAAAAGTCACTCGAGCGGTAATTATTATTGTTCGCAGCGGTGGTTAAGCGTGGATAATTCGCGCTAGCCCTGGTATCAATGCCCTGGTCCGGGTAATAAGCCCATGCATTTTGTGCAACAGGAAATACATTTCCATTGCCAACGAAGGCTTGAATCTGATTAGGGGCAGCACTTAAAATGTTCACTGATGAACCGCCAATACCTTGGAATAGTGCACTTAAGTCAAAACCTTTATAGCTAAAGTTTGCACCAAAAGAATAGGTCATTTCCGGAAATAGGGATTTGCCCACTGAGGTAATGTCCTTTTCATCAATAATATTATCTCCGTTTAAATCCTGGTATTTTAAGTCTCCAGGCTGAACAAGCCCAAAGGCAGGGAGCGCGCCACCTTTTAAAGTACCATTGGCATTGAAATCTTCGAGTTGATAAAATCCCTTTGAAACAAGGCCATAATTCTGGGCTATTGATCGCCCGGTTTGCTGGTTGTATTCATATGGCTGGGGAATTTCAGCAAAATAGTCGATTTTGTTTTTATTGTAAGCCACCTGTCCCCAAATGCCATAACCAAAATCTCCTTTTTTATCTGAGAAATTGGCGGAAAGTTCAAAGCCTTTATTGGTTACTTTTCCAAGATTGGCAAAGCTATTTATAGTGCCATAAATTCCGGTAATGGTATTGTCCCGGGTAAGGATTCCACTACGCTTATCTAAAAATACATCTGCAGACAGGCTTAGTTTTTTAAAGAAATTCACTTCTGCCCCAATGTTGTATTTTAGGCTTTGTTCAGCAAAAATATCGGGATTGGCTAAAATGTTCTGATTCAGGCCTGAGTTACCCGTGATGCTGGAGTTTCCGGTGTAAAAAGTTCCACTGTTATTATAGTACTGCTGATAGAGAAAGCGTCCGCTATTCTGGGTTTCTGAATCCATGCTTCCGGTCTTTCCGGCAGATGCGCGTAATTTCAACAGCGTGATGGATTTGCTATCTTTTAAGAATGCCTCATTGGAAACTATCCAGCTGGCAGAAATCGCGGGATAAAATCCCCACCGGTTACCAGGCGCATAACCATCAGCGCCGAAATAAGAAAAACCAAGTTCAGCAACATAACGGTTATCATAGCTATAGTTAGCCCGTCCACTTATATTTTGGTAACGGTAAATATAAGCATTGGCGCCGCCATCGGTTTTAAAATCAGACTGATGGTAATTTAGTGCAGATAAAATCTGGTGTTTTCCAAAACTTCTCTCATAACCGATTGTACCCATTAGCTGTTTCCAGTCTTCCTGTCCTCCGGGAATCATGCCCGTTGCCCGGAGCGGAGTGAGTACATTTGTCGGGCCGCCGGGCTGACCATTAAAGAAGCGGGGATAATCTGCCGTTTTAGAGTAATTACTTTGCGAATAGCTATTGAAGGAATATGCCTGGCTTAAATATAAGCCTGGTGTGAGCTCATCCAGACGCTCTTTGAGTGTAAAATTTCCCTGAAGGATGCGCCTGTGGGAAGAAAACCAGCCCAGCGAATTGATAGATGCTACGGGGTTATCGGGAAAAAGCGAAGTACCAGAGTAGTTTCCGGTAGCGGCATCCCTTACCTGATAAATATTGGATGGATACCGCGAAAGGTTTTGCCAAAGGTTGGCTCCGCTATAGTTTGGCGCTTTACGGTCTTCAATCCTAGCGCCAATGTCTACCTTCGCTTCAAATATGTCAAACATTTTAAAGTCCAGGTTTGACCTAAGGTTGTAACGTTTCACCATCGAATTCGAAGTGGCATCGGTTTGCTTGACATTATATAAAGCTTGTTGCCTGGCGTAATCCAGCACAATATTGTACCTGGCATTATCATCCCCGCCGGTAAAACTCAGGTCACCATCAGTATATGGCGCATGGTTTTTTAACACCTCAGCAAACCAATCAACATTGGTTCCAGTGCCGTTTCTGTAGCCCTGCAACTGTGCAGGCGAATAAAGAGGGGACCAGACCCTGCCCCTGTCATTACTGATGGCCTGATTATACATGCTAGCATAGCCGAAAGCATCAAGGGGTTTATTGATATTGATAGCTTTCTGAATGCCGGTCCTTACCTGAAAAGAAATGGTCGGCTTACCAATTTTTCCTCTCTTTGTGGTTACATAAATCACCCCATTGGCCCCGCGCATCCCGAAGGTGGCGAGCGCTGCAGCATCTTTTAAAATAGAGATGCTTTCAATCTCTGCAGCGGAGAGGTAAGCGAGGTAATTGAGATTGGTTTCAAAGCCGTCAACAAATACTTTGTAGGTATTATAGCCACCAGCAGAGGTCGAGGATAGCGATCCCACGCCTCTGATCCCAAGCGCTGCATTATCATAACCTGGCTCACCTGAGCCAAGGTTGACACTCAGGCCATTCAATCTGCCGTATAAAGTATTGGTTAAATTCATGGTCGGCGTTTGATACAAAGCCTCACCGCTCACGGAGGAGATGGCAGCTGTCGAGTTAATTTTTTTGATATTAAGCAGTCTCCCCGGCTCTATACGCGCGGTATCCCTTGCCGCGCTATCACTTAGGCTCTTATTTTGTGCGGCAACATTCATCGCCAGGCCCAAAAGCAGACAGGCGGAAAGAACAGTGCTTTTTATATATTGGTTAGTCATATTTCCTGTAATTACTTAGTTTGTTTTCAGCGTTTAATAACCTGGGTTTTGCACCAGTATGCGTTTATTAATCTCCGAAAGTGGAATGGGTTCTAAATACATCTTTGCATTCCAGTACGGACTCAAAGTATTGTTATTGGTGTAGGATGATATATCAGAGGTTATGGCAGGATTGCTTTTGCCAGGTGCGAAAGTAAACCTGAACTCCTCATACTGCCCGCCGATCACACCGCTGGCGATATCAGAACGTTTCCAATGTTTAACATCGAAATACCTGCGGTTTTCTTTATAAAACTCGATGCTCCATTCCCGCTGTATTAACAGGCGAAGCCTTGACTGCTCGCTTTCGGTAATACTTGGAAGACCTGCTCTATTGTGCACAATATTTAAGTTTTGAAGCGCTTTGGCCGTATTGCCCAGTTCGTTATAGGCTTCAGCTAAATTCAGGTAGAATTCAGACATACGGAACAGTGGCCATTCAAACCAGGAACGGGTGCCGGCCTTGTAATAAAATTTAGTGCTTTGTGCATCGCCTTTTCCAGATCCTGAGATATTCACACCTGAATTGATGTTATCATATGACCAGACTGAGTTCCCAGGGTTATTCCATGCATCAATTCCATGCGCATAGTTGTCTGCCTTAAATCTTGGCTCCATCTGCTGCATGCGCGTATTATAGTCAGTATATGGTCTTGCCGGATCTCCTACCTTTGGCCAGTCCTGATCAGTACCATCTGCTTTATAATAAATGCGAAGAAAATTTGTGATCATCCCTGCATTATCAGTGAGGTATCTTTCGTTGTTAATGTCATTGCCCCCTCTTCCTGAAGATCCTCGGACAGGAATATAGAATTTGAACATTTTAACGTTATTGGCATTATTATCCACTTTATAGGCCAGTAATACTTCTTTATTATTGGGTGTTGAGGTTGCAGTCCCGTAGTCATCAAGTGCGTTAGGATTAGGGGTATTTGCACCGCCTCCGCTATTGATGATGTCGGTAGCATGGCTTTTTCCCCAGGCAATGACCGCTTCGTTGGCGGTCACTGCATCCGTCCACCTTTGCTGGCTTACATTACCAAAACATATCATATTGTTGTTTGCACCTAAACTTAAATAAGGTGTTGCCGAATTAAATAAGGGTCTTGCAGCATATTGCAATGCTCTGGCTTTTATCGCCAGTGCGGCGCCTTTAGTCAACCTGCCCACAGACTTATCCGGCCAGCTATCTGGAAGCCCGGCATAAGCGGCATCGCTTAGCTGAATAATGTTATCAAGGGTTGCCTGCAGGGTAGCGCGGGGAACAGCTAAATCATCTGAAGAGATAAAAGTTTTATTCACAATCGGCACACCGCCATAACGGATGAACATGCCCATATAACGGTAGGCGGTTAAGCCAGCCATTTCGGCTTTTACGTAAGCTTTTGTGGCGCCATCCATATCGGGCACTTTATCAATGTTTTCAGAAATGATATAGTTACGCCTGATGGCTACAAAGTTATTCGCAAAGTTATCGGTACTGCGTTCTGAGGTAAGTCCTGCTAAACTATAAGCAGCATAAATATCTGCCCAGCTTTCTCCAGGCATCGCTTCGCCAGAAATGCCAGACAGTGTGCCGTTTCCGATATTGGTGCCACCATTATCAAAAAGACCCTGACAAAGAGAAGTCCTGTAGGCATTGGCGAGCGCCTTGGTAGACTCAACAGAGGAGGCGAAAACCGTCTCTATAGTCGTGTTCCCTGTAGTTTCAGGTTTTTCTAAAAATTCTTTCTGGCAAGAATAAAGGCCAGTTGCGCCTATTATTGCGGAGATGAAGTAAATTATCTTTTTCATATTTTTTGATAATCAGGTTTAAAAACGAATATTGGCGCCGAAAACGAAAGCCCTGGTTAGCGGGAAAAGGTAAGAAGTTCCGCTATCGGTTTGCTCAGGGTCAATCTCATCAAAATCATTGTCCCAAGTGAAAAGGTTATTGCCATTTGCATAAATCCTAAGGGAACTGATGCGCGCTTTTTTCATGAATCCGTAAGTATTGAAAGTATAACCGAGTTCTATATTTTTTAACTTCTTGAAAGCTGTAGAGACTAACCAGAAATCAGAATTCTGATAATTATTTGCCTCACTGGCTGAACCTGCGATGGTAGCTCTTGGAAAAGTTATCTTCTCCCCATTGGCTACCTTCTCTGGTGTCCATCGACCGTCAAACTGCCATTGGAATGCGTTTCCTGCATTTTTTACAAATGGGTGATTCATGCCATTATTGATGTTAAATGAACCTTTGCTTTTGCCAATGAAAAGTACGTTTAAATCAAAGCCCTTATAATTGATGCCGGTCTTCAGGCTAAAATCATATAATGCCCGGTTGGTGTATCCTATAGGCACCCTATCTGATGCATCTATTAGACCATCACCATTAATGTCTTTATAGCGGATATCTCCAAGGGCAGCCTGATTGCCATTATAGGTTAATACAGGACGGTTGTTAAGTTCTGCCTGGGTATTATAAAAACCATCCGAAACAAAGCCTTTGTACTGACCAAAACTATAACCGGAGGTATTCATCCAAGGGTATGGGTTGAGGGCCTCGGCATTGTAAACAATTTTATTTTTTGCATAACTCAGGTAAGCGTTGATGTTATAACCAACCTGTCCCCTGGTTTCTGACCAGCCTAAGCTTACTTCATAACCTTTGTTGTTCATGATGCCCAGGTTTGCTCTGGGTACGTTCGCTGCTGCCACTCCATAACTTGCCGGGATGGTACCAGGCTGGGTGAAAATATTGGTCCTGTCATTTTTAAACCCTTCAATGATTAACGAGAGTTTATTTTTGAAAAATTTTGCCTCCAGGCCTATGTTTCTTTTGGTTTCCTCTTCCCAGGTTACCGCCGGGTTACCAAGTTTACTTTCATTTGTTCCAGTAGTTAGCGTATTTGGGGTTGACCCGTCACTATTGCCAAAATAATACCCTGGCTGATTGATCACAAAAGTACTGGGAAGATATACATAGCGGTCGCCACCAATTTTATCATACCCGCTCAGTCCATATGAGCCCCGGAATTTTAAGAAAGTTATCCAGTCATTCTTAGGAAAGAAGGATTCATTTGAAGCGACCCATCCCACTGAATATGCAGGAAAAAGGCCAAACCTTTTATCTTCAGCGAACTGTTCAGTACCATTGTACCCAACGCTGATTTCTGCCAGGTAACGCTCTTTGTAGTTATAGGCCACATTACCTACAAGTCCCATATTTCCTGACGGCGTGTTGAAGTTATCTATAGGCAGATAATATTTTTGTGCATTTGCAAGCACAAGGGCGGTAACGCTATGGTTACCAAAGGTACGTGCATAGTCAATACCTGCGTCCACGTAAAAAGTACGGTTCACACTATTATGATTGGGATTAGGATTAAACGTACCTGAAGAGGTACGCTCCCCACCAAAAAAATCAAGTATATTTGGATCAATTGGATTTCGGCGGACAGAAAACTCCGGAAGAGTTACCCGGTAAGTCGTTGCTTTTGAATAATTGTTTTCATAATTCACATTAGCTCTAAGGGATAGACCCTTAGTTAAATAGTCCATAGTATATTTGGCCCCGATGCGTCCGGTTAATCTTGAATCGTATGTGGTTTCTGTTCCGCTGGCAAGTAAATTTCTGATGGAATTCTGGTTACCCAGTAAACTTCCAATTTTACGTCCCAGTGGATTCGATGCGGTACCTGGGTTACCTGCAATACTGTTGATGAGTTTATTGTCTATAATACCTGGCGCCATCATGGCATTGGTATCATAAAGGTATTGCATAATAATTTTGTAGCGGTCAGTGAGCGAAGTTCCGCCATCGATACCAGGTCCAACGATGGTGCCGAACTGTCCGGATAGATTAACCGAGATGGCCAGGTTTTTTACAGCGTTGATGTCAAAGTTGGATAAAAAGTTGTACCGGTCGTAGGTTGATTTTGTATTTGCGCCATAGTAATCTGTATTCTGAAGGATGGAGCCTTGGGAAAAATAGCCTAATGAGGTATAATACTTTACTTTTTCAGTACCCCCCGCAATGTTTAAGTTAAACTGCTGCTGTGGACCCTTACCACCAAACTGATCTTTAAAGAGATCGCGGCTGGAATAATACAGCGCAGGACTGGCGTTTAGCGCATCCCTCTGGGCACTGGTGAGCCCTGGATAATTCGCGACTTCAGCCGGGGTATAGTCGCGGTTGTTGGCAAACTTCCATAAATCGTTGCTATCGAAAAGGTAATCATTGTAAGCAGACACGCCATAAGTGCTCTGCTCGGTGCGAATCGCCTCATTGCGCATTAAAGCGAAATCATAGGAGCTTACATTCTTCGGCAAGTTGGCTGCTGTGGTGAATCCGAAATTTGTTGATGCGCTTAAAACAGGCTTACCAAGTTTACCTCTTTTTGTGGTCACGATAATAACACCGTTTGCACCCCTTACGCCATAAACTGCAGTGGAAGATGCATCTTTGAGAATATTAATACTTTCAATTTCATTGGCATCCATTGAGTTTAACCTCGAGTAGGTCTGCTCAGGCGGTTCTGGCACTCCGTCGATAACGATAAGCGGATCTGTTGACCCAGCATAAGTGGATACTCCGCGGATGTTAATGGCTGCATTATTTCGACCAGGCTCTCCACTTTGTTGCAAACCTGAAACTCCTGGAGCATTACCGATAAGCATATTGGATATATTGGATACAGAGGTAGATACCAGTTCTTTTCCGCCAATGGTAGAGACCGAACCCGTTACGGTAATTTTTTTCTGCTGGGCTCCAAATCCTTTTACCACAACTTCATCCAAATCGCCTGTGGTTGATTTTAGTGATACATTGATTGTTGAACTGCTGGCTTCTAGTTCACGTGTTGCGTAACCCACTGCCCTAAAAATCAGAATAGCAGAAGATGAAGATACATTTAGGGAATATTGCCCTTCCCCGTTAGTCGAGGTGCCTTGCTGGGTACCTTTTATCATCACCGAAACGCCAGGCAGGGGTTGTCCACTATCGTCGTTGACTACGCCTTTTATGTTTCTTTGCTGGGCAAAGAGTTGGTAAGTAAAGGCTAGTAAAAAGATTAGGCACACCGCTGTTGTGTGTAAAAAACTTTTCATAAAGATTATTTTGGTTAGTTGATTTGCAGGGTGCAAATTGTATAAGCAATATTAGTTAAAATATTGCCTGTTAATTAATGGTATTTTAACAAAATATGGTATAATTCGTATAGATAATACGCGAAGTCAAACGCTTTCCAGCATTATTTCTTTAGTGGCATGAATCGATTTCAGCATCACTGATGGCTAGGTGTTTTATTGCAGAATATGGTAAAATATTTTTTTTTAGATGATGAGAAGTCTCAGCCTCATAGACACAATTTTAGACTGATAAACATCGTTTATACCACCTATAATTTAAATGGTAATTTGCGAAAAAAAAAGAAAGAGGACCCACTTTATTAAGGGCCCTCCAACCGCTAAACCAATTAGAAAATTCATTTCGGCTAATTCGCTAACAGCTTTTGCAAGTTAACATAAGGCTAATAGTATTTTAACCTAATTTAATGTTTTAATAACGAATTAGATATAGATTAACTAGCTTCCTAACGCTTTTCAATTAATTCCAATTGGTCATTTTTTTCAACCATTTTGCAAATTTGCTGTACTGATGCGGCGCTGTTAAATCCATCCTGTGGACTATTCATGGTGTAATCCAATAAGCTATCAATGCTGGAGGTTGCCACATGCATTCTTGTATCTGAAGATGCGTAATAAATAAATACCTTTCCGTCATTATCTGCTATCCAGCCGTTGCAAAAAACAACATTTGATACATCACCCACCCGCTCCTCGCCCTCTGGTGCAAGAAAATAACCTGCAGGCTTGTGAGTGACTTTGGTGAGATCATTTGCATCGCTCAAAAATAAATACAAAACATAACGAAGACCGGCGGCAGTATTACGCACCCCGTGGGCCATCTGCAACCAGCCCTTTTCAGTTTTTATCGGAGCGGGGCCAAGACCATTTTTAGCCTCATAAATTGTATGGTATATTCTCTTATCGATGACAGTTTCCACATCTACTGTTGCATGCTCAATATCATCTGCAAGCCCAAATGCAATACCTCCACCCTTACCTGCCTCAATGAAACTGTCCTGTGGACGGGTATAGAATGCATATTTGCCATCCACAAATTCCGGATGCAAAACTACATTTCGCTGCTGGGCGGAGTGGGTTTTGAAATCCGCTAATCTATCCCAATGAATAAGGTCCTTGGTACGAACGATCCCACATTGCGCAACAGCAGAAGACTGGTCCGCTTCAGGCGCCGAAGCATCGCGGCTTTCGGTACAAAACACACCGTAAATCCATCCATCTTCGTGCTGAACAAGGCGCATATCATATAGATTTGTTTCCCCTTCAAGGTGTGGAATGATAGCTGGTTTGTCCCAAAATCTAAAGTTATCAATACCGTTATCACTTTCTGCGATGGCAAAAAAAGATTTCCTATCGCCGCCTTCTACTCTGGCCATAAGAATGTATTTCCCTTCAAATTTGATGGCCGCGGAGTTGAATACCGCGTTGATGCCGATCCTTTCCAATAAAAGCGGGTTACTGTTCTCATCCAAATCATACTTCCATTTATAAGGCGCGTGGCCGGCGGTAAGCACTGGATTTAGGTAACGCTGAAAAATACCATTGGTGTAATCTATTGCTTCGTTTTTTTGACGGATGAGCGATTCATATTGCGCTATTATTTTTTCCAGTCTGCTGTTAAAATTCATTTTATGTTAAAGTCTAAAAATCTAATTTTCTAATTTATTCCACCAGGTGCGTTTTAATATCGCCGCAATTAGGACAATAAGAACAATGGTGATGATTAATGGCGTTTTCATCCAAAGGATAAAATACATAGGAAGGACAGTCAGGCAGAGCTGGGCTACAATGCCCAGAGCCACGTTGAACATGTCGAGCTTGAAGCGCTTGTTACCTTTAAAATCAGGGCTTTCTATTAAAACCAGTTCATGAATCGGTTTCCAAAACCCCCAAGGCCTAACGGTGCGGTAGAAGCTTTTCAGAACCTGCTCATCCGTTGGAGGAGCGCTATAGGTGCCCGCAAGGGCGCCGACGATGGAGATGATAAATAGCACGGGAAAATAGTAAAGAAATTCAATACCACTAAAGAAGTGCGAAAAGACCAAGGCACCAGCGATACCTGAAAGCATCCCCCAGAAAAAGCCGTTTGCATTGAATCTCCACCAATACCATTTTAACATATTCGCCGCGATATAACCGCCATATAGCCCTGAGACTATCCATTGCAAAATGCTGTTGACATCTTTGGCAAAAAAACCCAAAAAAACACCAACCACAACCACCACTAGTCCTGTTAAATAATTCATAGTCATGATTTGCTTAGTCGAAGCTTCAGGCCTTACATATTTTAGGTAAATGTCGTTTACGATGTAAGCTTGGGCGGCATTTAAAGTTCCTGAGAAAGTCCCCATAAAGGCCCCCATAAGACCTGTAAGTACAATACCCAACACGCCTACTGGCAAAAATGAATTGATGGCTGCTGGCAGTATGCGCTCAAAATCAGTTCCTGTTGGTGAACTTAAGTCCAGTTGTTTGTAATATAAAAGTGCTAGCACTGTGAGCCCAATAACCATAGTATATCGGACAGGAAGAAGTATTATAGAAACGAAACCTGTCATTTTCGAGGCGTCTTTGGGAGAGCTGGTTGAAAGTACTTTTTGCATGTCATAGTTTGGTGCGGGCCCGGCCAGACTTGCAAAGACACCTTTAAATAGCATCATCATAAAGAATAAGCCAAATAAACCATAACCGTCATCGGCAATCTTTTTATTGGCATCAGCCACAATATTTGACCAGTCCAGCTCAAGTTTCCATCCAAAAAAAGGATTCGCCCAACCTTTCGGAGTCTGGATGGACTGGCTTTGCAGGTGAGTAAAGGCTATATAACCAATGGCAATACAGCCTATGGTCATGATGATGTATTTGATAACATCTCCCAGTACAATACTATGCATTCCCCCGAGTATGGAATAAAAAGTTGCAAATAAGGTGAACAAAATACCATAAAAATGAGGAACATATTGTGTGCTGACATTAAAGGGTACGTAGGGCTCTACTATATTCCATGGTATGAAAATTTCGACAAATTTACCAAGACCAATGAAACCGTATGCTAAAAACCCCAAGCAACCGATTAGAGCGAAAACGACCGTAACGTTATGTGATGCCTTAACACCGCGGCCCTTTAAACCAAAACGTGTGGCCAACCATTCCGCACCAGTATCAGCATTTGATCGTCTTAACCATTTTGCAAGAAACATCATGTTGAAAACCTGATTGAAAACAGGCCATAACCACGGAATCCAGATGCTTTTGAGTCCATACACAAAGCAAAGCGATACCATCCACATGGTTCCGCTGATATCGAACATGTCTGAAGCATCACTTAAGCCGAGCATATACCATGGCAATTTTTTGCCGCCCATCAGGTAGCTTTCTTTATTTAAACGGGCTTTATTGCGGTAATACCAGCCAATGAAGACCATCATGATTAAATAAAAGACCAAGATTAAAATATCGATTAGGTGCAGCTTCATCTTAGTCGTTTATCGCTTGTTTAGTTAGGGTAATTAGGGTTGATATTGGAAATTGAAGATTAAAACAGTCCTCAATTAAAACTGGAATGTGTCTCATATAATGGTTGGTTAGTACATGGCGAATATAAGATTCGTTACTGCTTGTTTATGTATCAAAAGTAGTCTTGAAAAGAATAGTATGTTAATACTATTTTATCTAATGCTTGTATTTTAAAAGCATACTTATACTTTACGGCTACGGAAATAAGATGCATACAAGATGCAAAAACTCATATTCCTGGGATTTATTCAGGCTATGGTATTTTAACAAACTGAATAATATGTTGGTAGGGAATGTTACTCTCATCAATATTATTTTACCAAAATTATATACTTGCTGTGGCCATCTGAGACAGACGTTGTTAGTAGCTGCCCTCATTCTTTTTAATTGAGTACTTTTTCACAACTGCTGCAGTACACGCGGTTTGGTTAGTTTTGTAGATGAATCTTTCGAATATATATTATTTTGTGAATAGAAAGAATAAAGATACTGATCTCTAGTAGATTAGAATATGTTGGCTATATTATTAAATATAGCGCAAGGGCATAAAAAAGGCGAACAGCCTTGCTTCCAAGGTGAATAGCAGGCAAATCAATTTGCTTAGTATATCATCACTATTCCGCAAGACCGCTCCCTTTGAAAAAAGGAAATTCGCGTATGGAGTAGAATCCACGGTCTAGCTTTATTTGGGCAATAACGAATTTACGGGTACACCAAATTTGGATAAGCATTGTAAAAAGCATTTGTTCCTTGGATAATACCGTTGAAAGTTCCGTAACCGTCATTCTCCCGCGGGTTTTTCCAAGCGCAGACACCAGCATAACCATTAAGGTAGGAATTTTTGTAAAAGTTTTCCATGGTGATATTATTAGCTGAGCTGGATCCGGTTACGTTGCCTCCGTAAGTTTCGCCGATTAGAGCGGGTTTATTGCCATTGTCTAGCCAGTATCCGATGGACGTATTAAAAGGACCACCGGAGGTTTGCCATTGGTACCAATGCGGGGAATAAAAATCCAGTTTGGCATTGCTGTTATTATACTGGGTCTGGAGCGAAGCGTCACTGTAGTTATTACCTGCGTTGGTATCCCATCCAGGGAAACGGTTACTGTTGAAAATTATCCACATAGAACCTAGAGTAACGGGTTTTGAGGTATATTGATTTATGGCAGCTGCGCACCAGGCTACGAACCGAACAACGTTATTCCTTGATAAGTTGCCGCAATTGGCATCCCGCCACATATGTTCCGGCTCATTGCAAATGTCGTAACCCATCACATAAGGACTATTGGCGTATCGTTGCACAAATGGGATTAAGAAATATTCTGTATACCACTGGGTCTTATTAACATCATTGATAATCTGTCGATATTGATTGTATTTGGGGTGGTTGTCTTTGACCATGTCAAATGACCACAGGGTTGGCATAATGTAGATCTTTTTGCGGGTGGCGATGGCTACCAGACTGTCCATATCTTTCCAGAATTGCGGACTTGCACCTGTAGTAACACCACCGCCATTGAGGCTTGGGCTGTATTCACCTGCACCATGTATCCAGACACGGGCCAGGTTGATACGGTTATCTTTATATCGCTGGAATTCATTTATCCACCAGTTTCGGTCAAAGTTACGACCGAGGAAGTCCAGAGTGTAATCGGCCTGCTTTTGCCATGCCGTGTTAATGCCGTTGAAAAAGATTTCTTTGCCTTCGACATAAAATTTGTTGCCCCCAATGGTCACTGTTGGGTTGGTGACTAAAGCAGCGGAGGTGTTTTGCTGGTTGACCTCGGTTTTTTGATTAGTTAGAGCGGGCTCTGGGTTGATCTGCTCTTGTTTACAGGCGTTTGAGGCAATTATGGCCATGACCGCCAGGGATAATAACAGTTTTCTCATAAGATTTTTTTAGGTTAGCTCTACGATTTTGTGCTCTTTGCTATCATCGTAAAGGCGAAAATTGGTTTAACCAAACTTAAATTTGTTGTAAAGAGCTTTGTAACAATATTTTACCAAAATCGCGTATTAATATATCTTAGACAAGACATCATCAATAGAATTAAATTAAAGGAGTTATGACCCAACATCTGAACCGCTGGCATTTCAGAAGGTGATCGCATCAAGTTATAAATTTTGTATGCATTGTAGGCCCGTCCCAGCCATCTATTTCAATTGCCCCTCCTTATTCAACTTCATGTCTTATTTATTATCAAATTAAACTATCGAATGGAAATGTTATCTTTGATTAAATCGATACATTATGAGCATCATTTATTTCAAGCCCCGTGATCGCTTTGATTTTTCTCTCAGTACTTTGGATATTGGAAACCCAATAACATGGAACCAATCACACTTTTTAAAGCATCTCTTTAAAAGAATTTTCGCAATACCACCAACAAGATTTGAGGAATTCTATAGACATCATTGGGATTACTACCAAAAAAATGTTATCGATAGTACTGAAAAATTATTCTTCAAAAACCTTTTCGAGATAGTCGATAGACAATTAAAAGTACTAAATAGCAGGGATGTTTACGCCAAAAACCATCCCAAAACGCAGCGTGAAATTGCTCATCTTTCACAGCTAAAAATTCTGCTTGTATCGTTTGATAGATGGAATATTCATAAATCCTTCGATGACATAGTTGCCAATCAGGAATCTCATATTTTAACGCTTAAGCGACAAATAAATTCACTTAAGGCTGAACTTAAGAATGCAACCGAATTAGAAACTACTCAATTCATCAATATTCCTAAAGGAGGGTTTCTAAGCTTTGTAGATTTAGTTATCCAAATGGAAGAGATAAAATTACCTTCTGACAAACAACTAGTTTTTGCGGAATTCCAAATTGTGTGGGTAAAAATGATTTGCAAATATTTCCGGGAAGACAACAAAGAAATTGACTTTAACCGTGTTCGGAGATATTTCCCCAAGGACAGGCGCAATCCAGGTACCCGCTCTTCATCCATTCCGGCGGACCAACATCTTTTCGAGATTAAGAGCATTATAAGAAAATAGCGATAGCTAAAAATCTACAAATACATCCAAAAGATTGATAAGAATATCATTCGATACTTATCCAATTCCTGAATAATACATTTTATTATTAACCAATCCATTACCATACAATTTTGTATGGTAGCGAAATGCAATTTCCTTTATTTTTCTTTGTCCCAGCTCAAAAAATACAGCTACGGAAGTTTGAGTTTGCCTTTTCAATAAAGGGCCTTCTTAGTGGTATTGTGAGCTGACAAATAGTGTTATGATAAAATAAATCAAGGAAAATGAATGTAGAATTAATCACAAAGGATGATCTAAAAAATCTGAAAACCGAAATGCTCAGCGAGATTAGGCAGCTCCTGAAGCCCGGACAACCCGAAAACAAACAATGGTTAAAGAGCGCTGATGTACGTAAACTGCTGGGTATCTCGCCTGGTACATTGCAGAATCTGCGAATCAACGGAACGCTGCATTACACCAAGATTGGAGGAATGATGTATTACAAAATGGAGGATATCACAAAGCTGCTTGAGGGAAATCAATGATTAACGATGAAACCCACCTAAGGGGAGGTTTTGAGGTCATTGTTTTACGATTAGAATTGGACGGCAGATTGCTTCCAACTCATATCAGTATGCTGACAGCAATCTGTCTATGCTGGCAGAATAATCAGTATCGGGAGCCATTTTCAGTTACAAGGAGAAAACTGATGGCATTCTCGAAAGTTGCCTCAATTGCGACCTACCATAAGTGCATGCAACAGCTTATTGCTTATGGTTATATCCAATATAAGCCTTCCTATCATCCAAAGAAGGGGAGTTTGGTCTGGTGGTGTGAAACAGCCAAGGTTGAGAAATAAGCATATTGAGATATGTAGATATCGAAAAATTTGGAAGCCTACATATCTCTTTAACCAATCATGGATTTAAACTATGAGTGCATATACCAATAAATTTGACCCCCTTTCGCCAATTTCAAATTGACCCCCAGAGTTGTTGCTTGAAAAAAGCAGAAGTTGTTGTGCAAAA
>NZ_JBIWEB010000014.1:0-121461 GCF_044762335.1 Pedobacter suwonensis
CACCCGCGACACCCTTGTCTCTGGCTAGCACTTCCTACTGCAGAGCGTGTTCGGGACTCTAACCCTATAGTCGATTGCCATGCCCGGCGCACCAAACAAAAAAATCCCGGCAAAAATACCCGGGATTACTAATCATTTTAAAAACAGATACTGAAACAAGTTCAGTATGACGACCGATAAATAATTAAATATGTATCGCTCTGTTATCAGTTGCAGCAAGTGCCGCCTCTTTTAACGCCTCTGTAAAAGTTGGATGCGCGTGGCAGGTACGGGCAATATCCTCAGCAGATGCGCGGAATTCCATCGCGATAACCGCTTCAGCAATCATATCTGCAGCACGTGGGCCAATCATGTGTACGCCTAAAACCTCATCAGTTGCCGCATCGGCTAAAACTTTGATGAAACCGTCGGTATCCATGCTGGCTTTTGCACGTCCGCTGGCTTTGAAAGGGAACGAACCTGCTTTATATTTTATACCTTTTTCCTTTAACTGCTCTTCGGTTAAACCTACAGAAGCAACTTCCGGCCAGGTATAAACTACTCCAGGAATTAAGTTATAATTAATATGTGGTTTCTGACCGGCAATAGTTTCGGCAACATAAATCCCTTCATCCTCCGCTTTGTGTGCCAACATCGCACCTGTAATTACATCTCCAATGGCATAAACACCGGGAACCGAAGTTTCTAAATGCTCATTAACCGGAATTTTTTTACCTCTTTCTTCAACGGTAATCCCAATTTTATCCAAACCTAAACCTTCGCTGTAAGCAGTACGGCCAACAGCCACGATGCAATAATCAGCATCAAAATTTACGGCTTCGCCCTTTGCATTTTCTGCAGTAACCGTTACTGTTTTACCATTATTTGTAGCACCGGTAACTTTATGATTCATAAAGAATTCCATGCCCAGGTTTTTCTTTAATACGCGTTGAAGTTCTTTACCTAAACTTGCATCCATTGTTGCAATGATGGATGGCAAAAACTCAATTACTGAAACTTTTGTACCTAAACGGGCGTAAACAGAACCTAACTCCAAACCGATCACTCCGCCACCAATTACAACCATCGACTTTGGAACTTCTTTAATATTTAAAGCCTCTGTTGAAGTGATGATCCGTTTTTTATCGATCGGTAAAAATGGTAAAGCTGTAGGTTTAGAACCCGTAGCAATGATTACATTTTTAGCAGTCAGGGTTTCCGTAGTACCATCAGCTTTTGTTACCAGGATGGTATTTTTATCTATAAAAGAGCCTACACCTTCGAAAGAATCAATTTTGTTTTTTTTGAACAGATACGTGATACCGGCCGTATTTTGCGCAACAACATCGTCTTTACGTGCGATCATTTGCGGCATATTTACTTTTAGGCTTTTCAAATCGATACCGTGAGTAGTAAATGTATGAGCAGCGTTGTGATAATGCTCCGATGAGTCTAACAAAGCCTTAGATGGAATACAACCAACGTTTAAGCAAGTTCCTCCAAAAGTTTTATATTTTTCTACTACTGCAGTTTTTAAACCTAACTGAGCACAACGGATTGCGCCTACATAACCGCCCGGCCCTGAACCGATAACAACGACATCGTATTGCATAATTTCTTGAGTATTTTAATTAGCCAAATGTATGGAAAAAAGGCGGAAAGCTGAAAGTTGAATGGGCAATAGTATTGTAATTATAACGTGCAATATCGTTCATGAGCCCTCACCAGACCCAATGCTGCGCTACCCAAGACTAAATAGCATATTCCCACAAAGTTCAATGCCTACAAGTTGCTGAGCATAAAAAGCATTTACTTTAAGACTATCAAATATTTGAAGTGCCCGACAAAAGAGCAGATCAACCGGGATAAAATCTATTCTGTTTTGCGTTATTAACAATAAAATTGACCACAAACCAATACTACTAACTATTGACCGATAAACTATTGACCAATAACCCCTTAAGCCTCCTGACCGAATGTAAGTAAATTGTTATCCGGATCGAGCATAGAAAACTCTTTCTGCCCCCATGGTTTTGTTTGCAAATGTCCATTAGGGTGAATGCTTTGGTTAGTATTCAGCATCCATTGGTACAAAGCTTCGATATCATCTGTGCGCAGATAAACCTGACCATAGTTTTCTTTGGGATCAAGTGCTTCGAATAAAAAAAAGTGAATCTGAATATGGTCTTTTTTAACCATAAGGTAATCCCTGAAATTGTCTGCGCCAATGTCTTCAAAGCCTAATTTATTCAAATAAAAATCTTTGGTGACTTCTTTATCACGCATTGGGAGTTTTGGGTTGATTTCTGTCAGCATATTTTTTTTATTTCAAAAATGAGCAATTTTCTCAAAACCGGAACTTGATCGAAATCAGGAAATTCAATAGTTCGCTCTGACCCTGCTTAATGTTTCTGGAGTTATTTTTAGATAGGAAGCAATCATTTTAACCGGAAACACCTGTACAATAAGTGGCTTGGACTTTTTAATGTATTGGTACTTTTCTGCTGGACTTAACGCATTATCGAATAGATAAGTCCTGTGGTTAGCCTGGTCAAAAATTCTGCCCAGGTTTAAAAAAGATTGCGACATGCCAATCAACTCGTGCAGGCTAATTAATTTCAATTCCATTACCTCAGCATCCTCAAATGCTTTAATCGTTGTAACCGACGGCGTTTGATCAATCAAACTCGGGTGATTAAACATCCATTCTTTGGGTAGATGAAGATCAATGATTGTTTCGGTTTCATTGTCAGATTGAAACTGAACAAAAGATCCGGACAGGATGAAATAAACAGATTGGCAAATCTCACCCTGGCGCAATACCATTTCGTTTTTCCTGAATATCTTTCGCGTGGCTTTTTCTTCAAAAAGAAGCAGATCATAGGATGAAAATGAGCCGACACCAGATAAAATTTCCTGAGCTGATATCATATAAAATTTATTTGAACGGATGGAGCGACCAGACAATTTATTGATTAGTGGCTTTACTGGTGATTAGATAAGCAACGATTAAATTCGGAATCCAGCATAACCAGGCAACAACCAGGTAGGCTTTAAAAAAATCACCAAACATAATGGTCAAAATTGGCAGCCAGATCCTTAAGTTACCGCAGCAAAACACGCCGCATAACTGAAAACCATCATTTTTTGATGTTTCACGATTTCGGCGTTTTTAATATATAAATAAGCCTTTAACGTAGTATAAAACCAAACGACGCCTAAACAGATAAATCCTGCGGAAGAAACCCACCCGCCTGTTGCAAAAAAGCCGATATAAATGCCTCCCAAGGCGCTAAGCAGCACCGAAACCACGTAAGCTTTACCCAGTTTCCGGTGTAACGCCATTCGCTTATTTCTCATTTTTGGACTAAATTGTATCCAGCCGATCAATAAAGCTACTCCTCCTAAAATAATATGCGTATAAAAACCAATGTTCCAGAAAGTATTACTTAATAACTCGGCAGACTTTGAATTCAAAAGGCCAAACTTCCTATCAATCAAGAAGTAAATCGTTGGATAGAATCCTATCAGTAATGCGAAAGTTGCAAATAAAATCCATAACCCTTTTTTAACCATATTAAATCCCGTTGCTTATTACTAAGCTAGTTAATTTTAGAGAACTAGATTAATTCCTTATGTAACATAAATGCTTTGGCATTCGCAAAACTGAGAAAAAGCTCATCGGCTATTTTTAGTTTTTGATGTGCACGCACATTATTTTGTATAGCATAACAGGTAATACCGGCAGCCATGGCCGATTTAACCCCATTTAAGGTATCTTCAAAGACGATGCATTCTTCTTTAGCTAAGCCCAGGCGTTCCACACAAAGATTATAACTTTCGGGATCGGGTTTAGATTTGCTTACATCTGTTCGGGTGATAAACAGACTAAAATATTTGGCCAAACCATTGCGCTCGAAAACAGCTTCCACATCAATCTTCGGACTGGCCGTAACCACTGCAAGCGTAAGTCCTTTCTCGTAAGCAAATTGCACAAACTCTAAGGCATAAGGCATTAAGGCTATATCGGTTGTTCTAAAACCATCAAAGGTTATCTTTTCTCTTCTTTCAATAAAGCTGGCTAAATCTTCATCAATTTTATAGCGATCTACAATCGTTTTTGCATTTTTCGGCAGCGGAATCCCAGCATAATTACTTAGCCAATCTTTAAATTCGATATGTACATTATAGGGTTCTAAAAAGGTATTCCAGCAATCAAAATGAAACTTTTCGGAATCAATCAATGTACCATCTAAATCGAAAAGCAGCGCTTTTATTTTACTCATTATAAATTTTAACTGAATTGGTTTATGGGATAATCTCGAAAAGGAAAAACTGTTGTAACTGTGTTTTACTGAAATTATTATCTACACAAAATATCAAAGAACGGTGTCCGTTTGCGAGTTTCGGCCCAAAAGTTACCCCTTCAACATTATCAATGTGCATATTTAAGCTATCAAAATCGAAAAGTAGTTTTTTGCTGAGCGACTTAGGTGGATTTTTTGCAAAAGATGGATTATTAATTTCATTTTCTGCACCATTCAGATCAACCAGGTAAAGTTTTAAAAAAGTGTGATCGTCATGGCCTTTTGCCCAGGCCCTCTCCAATACCAGAAGCGTATGATGGTTAACGGCCAGTATTTCGGAAATCCCGTTCACATTCCAATCGTTATCTACAGTAGGCTTAACAGGTAAAGCGCCAAGGTTGTAGGCATATTGCGCAACATTCTTTTTAGTCGCCATATCAAACTTTAAAATCCTTGTTAAAGCCTTATCATATTCAAAAGCGGCCTGAGGACCATCCTGGTAAAGTGGTTCTTCTAAACTGGCATATAAAGTTCTGTAATCATCCGCATAAGTCAGGCCTTCAAACAAAGCATTTTTCCGTGGGCCACTCTGCATTTTTGTAAAATGAAAACCTTCCGGCAACGGAAGGGTATCCAAAAATTTACCGGCTGTAGAAATAAAAGTTAAACCGGGCTGAACAATGGTCGTATCACCATTTTTAAACAATCTTTCGCCTTCACTGCTCCAGATCAGTTGTTTCGCAACCGGATTATAACGAACAGCTTCTCCATCTGGCTTCACGCTTTTATCTAGGCCGTATTTAGGGTATTGGCTCCCATTTTCCTGTAAAAGAAAATTAACTCCCGTAATCCGGATGGTATCTATTTTATTTTCTTTGAGATCGATCTTTGCGGTGTAAATCCTCGCTGGACTAAATTGCGACGGATCATCACTGATCATGTAATATTGGTTCTGTTTTACATCATAATCAATACCCGATAAACCACCAACAACCGTATTTTGAAAAATAGGGTTTAAGGGCATGACATATTCATCCAAAAACTTTACAGCTGAAATATTAGCCTCATCCTGTTTAATTTTAACATGCTTGGTTACCGAACAGGAAGAGAGAATAATAGCAACAAGAGCATAGATGATGAAGTATGGCTGTATGAATTTCAAATCGAAATGTTTAGGTTGCAAAAATATGGTTTTTTAGGTGCAACAATTTATAATTTTTGCCACGGAGGCCAAGATGGGTACCGAATAATCTATCTTGTGGTGTTAGCTTATCAGCTGACACACATCAATATAATGATAAAAACTTGCAATTAAGCCATCTTTTTAAAACAAAAACAATCGGATGGTAACATCCGAGTGCACATTAAATACTTGCAAAACCAAAGAGTTGTCAACTTTAATAGCCGGCCAGACGGAAAGTTGACAACTCTGAACTGCTAAAATAACTTTCCGATTACGCGGTAAGTAATGTTATTTCCATCAACTACCTCTTCATAATACACATCATCAGGCGAGACAAAATATTTTTCATTTTTAATGGTCACCTCTCTGTAACCTTCGGGCAATTGGTCAATAATATCACCAATGTTATGCACATTTGCCGAACCATCTGCGGTATTTAAAACGCCATCTTTGCCAGCCACAACATATACGGTTTTACCTTCAGCATTTTCTTTTTGGGTGTAATAAACTCCTTTGTATTCGTAATAATCAACCCCGTTAATAGTTACCCTGTTTGCATCCGACGGCAAATTTGGAACTTCGGCACCAACTGGCGGTGTGACCACTTCGTATTGATCATTATTTTGCTGATAAAACAATCCACCGGAATAATAGAATTGGGTTGGCCCATACCAGAAAGGATAATAACCATAGGGTAATATATTAATCCTCACACCTAAAAACGGTCTGTAAAAACTGTAATAATTATAGTATGGTCTGTAATAAGATCTCCCAAAACCTACTCTATAACCATAATATGGCCTTCCATATCCCATCCGATAACCAGGTCGGTAATAACTATAACTTGATCTGCCAGAACGGGCACTGGTAGAAAAACCACCTCTGCCTGGTCCGCGCAAAGTAGGCTGATGGGAAAATCCACCACCTCTTGATGAGCCAACTGAGCCGGATCTGCCACCGCCGAAAGAAGCACCGCTTCCACTCCTGCTTGGCCGTTGAGCAGAAACACTTTCAATACTCAAGGTTGCTATCATCGCTGCTGCAGCGAAAACAACCAGTCCTTTATTGAATAACCTATTCATTACTTTGTGTTTATATCAATTATCTATCAGACGGTAAAAAAGCTTAAAAGATTATGCCTTAACAAAATTTAACTAAATTTTGATAAAGCAATGACGAATAGCGGATTAAGCCGGATAAAAACATTCAAATAGTAAATCAATATCCCATCAATTTCTCATTGCTATTACTTACAGGTAATACATCAACTTCCTTTTGCACACCGGAATTCTGACCATGGTTTTCAGAATTTTCCATCACACATCATCCATCCCACGTCTTCCATCATCCTTCATACTAACAAACCTTTTACGCGCTATATTTTTCTTATCAATCACTAATCACCTATATTTAAATTTTATTCCTAAAAACCAGCTTCAATGAACCTTAACAGAATTTTCAGTCTGCTATTTTGTCTGTTTATTTCTAATGCATTAATGGCTCAACAAACCGATTCGGCTTATGTGAGAGAAAACTATACCAAAATAGAACGCCAGATCCCCATGCGAGATGGGGTAAAGCTATTCACCTCGATATACATACCGAAAAACCAATCCAAAAAATACCCATTTCTGATCAACCGTACACCTTATACTGTTGCCCCATATGGCGAAGATAAATATAAGCTTAGCCTGGGGAATTTCCCGGCCATGATGCGCGAAGGATTTATTTTTGTTTACCAGGATGTGCGAGGCCGATGGATGAGTGAGGGTACTTTTGCCGACATCCGTCCACAACTAACAGGTAAAAAATCTAAATCCGCAATTGATGAGAGTACGGACACTTACGATACTATAGATTGGCTGATTAAAAATGTAAAAGGAAATAATGGAAAAGCTGGCATCTACGGCATTTCGTATCCTGGCTTTTATTCTACCACCTCATTGCCAAATGCTCATCCGGCATTAAAGGCCGTTTCTCCGCAGGCACCGGTTACAGATTGGTTTATGGGTGATGATTTCCACCACCGCGGCACGTTGTTTTTGATGGATGCCTTCAGTTTTATGAGCAGTTTTGGCGTGCCGAGGCCTAAACCCATTACACCAGATAAAGGCCCCAAAGGTTTTCAGTTTCCCATTCAGGATAACTATCGCTTTTATTTAGAAGCCGGATCTGTCAAAAATTTAAAAGAACGTTATTTTGCAGACAGTATCAGATTCTGGAACGATTTATTTAAACATCCAAATTTAGATACCTTCTGGAAAGCACGTTTAATTACACCTCACTTAACTCAGGTTAAACCTGCAGTAATGGTAGTGGGGGGCTTTTTCGATGCCGAAGATGCTTATGGCACTTTTGACACTTACAAAGCTATTGAAAAACAAAACCCGGGCGCCAACAATATCCTTGTCGCGGGGCCCTGGTTCCATGGCGGCTGGGTACGTAGTGACGGCTCTTTTTTGGGCGATATCAACTTTGGCAAAACCACCAGTATTGATTATCAACAACAGTATGAATTACCTTTTTTTAAACGTTATTTAAAAGGAGAGGGAGATTTTAATGCGGCAGAAGCCAATATTTTTGTAACCGGCAGTAACGAATGGAAAAAATTCAGCAAGTGGCCGCCACAGGAAGTAGAAAGCAGGAATCTGTATTTACAGCCCAACGGAAAGCTCAGTTTCGATAAAGTAGGCAGAACCGATAGCTGGGATGAATATGTGAGCGATCCAAATCATCCTGTTCCTTACCAGGATGGTATTCAGGCCAGACGTACCCGGGAGTACATGATAGACGATCAGCGTTTTGCAGCCCGCCGCCCAGATGTTAAAACTTACCAGACTGATGCCTTAGCAGCAGATATTACCCTAACCGGCCCCGTGCTGGCCAATCTGGTGGTTTCTACTACCGGTACCGATGCGGATTATGTTGTTAAATTGATTGATGTTTATCCTGAAGATGCACCAAACCCGGTACCGAATCCCAAAAACTTAATTATGGGCGGTTACGAAATGCTGGTGCGCGGAGAAATTATGCGCGGAAAATACCGAAACAGTTTTGAACAACCTGAAGCATTTGTTCCCGGCCAGATTACAAAAGTAAATTATCCACTGCCAGATATCGCGCATACCTTTAAAAAAGGACATAAAATTATGATCCAGATCCAAAATTCATGGTTTCCTCTGGCCGATCGGAATCCGCAGAAATTTATGGATATTTATCAGGCCGAACCACAGGACTTTCAAAAAGCAACACATAGAATTTATCACGATGTACATAACAGTTCTTTCCTTACCGTTTCTGTATTAAAATAAAGCCGTTACGTATCACCATTGCCTTGGTTCGTGCGCCATAAAACGAAATACAAAACAACTTACTTATCCTAAAAAATGAAATACTTAAAACTAATCCTTATCCTGCTTTCGGCATCCACAGCTTTCGCACAAAGCGATACAGGATACCCAAAAACAAACTATACAAAAAAAGAGGTGTATATCCCTATGCGCGATGGCACTAAACTTTTTACAGCCGTTTATACGCCAAAAGATGCATCAAAGGATAAAAAGTATCCGATGATTATGCAGCGTACCTGCTACAGTGTTGCCCCTTATGGCGAAGATAAATTCCCGGCACGTTTAGGACCATCCGATCTGATGATGAAAGAAGGTTATATTGTAGTGATGCAGGATGTACGCGGCCGCTGGAAAAGTGAAGGCACCTGGACCAATATGACGCCGGTTATAGACAATAAAAAATCGAAAAAAGATGTGGATGAAGGTTCTGATACTTATGATACCATTGATTGGTTGGTTAAAAATGTGGCTAATAATAATGGTAAAGTGGGCCAATGGGGTATTTCTTATCCTGGCTTTTATACCGCAGCGGGGATTTTAAGTAATCACCCTGCGTTAAAGGCATCATCACCGCAGGCGCCCATTTCCGATTTCTTTTTTGATGATTTTCACCATAATGGATCATTTTTACAAAGCTACTTCTTTACTTTCCCGGTATTTGGTGTACAGAAAACAGATACAACCTCAAAACCCTGGTACAATAACCAGATGATTTTACCAAAAACCAAAGATGGCTATCAATTTGCGCTGGATCTCGGACCATTAACTAATGCAGATAAGTATTATAAAAACAATTTCTTCTGGCAGGAAACCGTTAACCATCCAAACTATGATGAATTTTGGCAAAAACGTGGTCTGCTAAAACATTATGGTGCCATTAAACCGGCGGTGATGGTAGTGGGCGGCTGGTACGATGCGGAAGATTTATCAGGGCCTTTGAACATATATAAAACCATCGAAAAGAAAAGTCCAAATGCTTATAATACCATCGTGATGGGGCCATTCGGACATGGCAGATGGAGCCGCGAAACTGGCCACACCATGCATAGCAACGTATATTTTGGCGATAGCATTGCTACTTTTTACCAGAAAGAAATTGAAGCCAAATTTTTTAATCACTTCTTAAAAGGCAATGGTGATAAAAACAGCGGTTTGCCTGAAGCTTATATGTTCGATACCGGTAAAAAACAATGGGAAACCTTTGATCAATGGCCAACGGAAAAAGCAAGCAAACAAAAATTATACTTAGGTGCAGATGGAAAATTAAGTATGACCGCTCCCCAAGCGCCCGGCTCAGTAAATTACATCAGCGATCCTTTAAAACCAGTTCCTTACACGGAAGACTTGACCACTACACTAGGTTTTACGCCGCATAATTACATGAGTGAAGACCAGCGTTTTGCAGGCAGGAGACCAGATGTACTGGTTTACCAAACCGATATATTAGATAACGACATTACTTTGGGTGGCGAAATCATGTCGCACCTTAAAATAGCCACTACTGGTACCGATGCAGATTTTATCGTAAAACTGATCGATGTATATCCGGCCGATGAGCCAAACAATCCTTATATGCCAAATAAAAATATCACCCTGAGCAATTATTGGCAAATGGTACGTTCGGAAGTGATGCCCGCCCGTTTCCGCAACAGCTTTGAAAAACCAGAAGCCCTGGTAGCCAATCAAAAAACAGCTGTAAACTTTCAATTGCAGGATGTGTTGCATACCTTTAAGAAAGGCCATCGGATTATGATCCAGGTGCAAAGTACCGCTTTTCCATTATTTGCCCGTAATCCGCAAAAATTTGTAGAAAATCCTTACAAGGCAACCGAAGCAGACTATATTAAAGCCACGCAAACTGTTTTTAATGATAGTTTTATCGAAGTTGATGTCATTAAATAAGCTCACGCTCGTATCTGACGGGCGTGTGATAGCCTTTCGTTTTTAACAATTAATAAAAATTTTTACTGCTTCCGTTCGTATCGCTACGTGCCTAAAGCATTAGTCAAACAACAATAATGAAAAAACTATTTATCTTTTTTGCAGTGGCATTCAGCATTCCGGTTGTGCAGGCACAAATGCTGGGCAAAAATCAAGTCAATTCAAGGGCCGATAGTCTGCGTGGAACACTTACTCCTTTACGCACTTGTTACGATATCAACTATTACCACCTGGACGTAAAAATCGATATCGATCAGAAATCAATTGTCGGAAGCAACGAATTTGCATTTACTGCTACACAGGATTTCACTAAACTGCAGTTTGATCTTTTTGATAACCTCAAAGTAGACAAAGTTGTGTATAAGGGTGCTGATTTACCTTTTACCCGAGAATACAATGCTGTTTTTGTAACCTTTCCTAAACCGGTAAAGAAAGGAAGCAAAGATAAATTTACCGTTTTCTATTCCGGTAATCCATTAGTAGCAAAAACGCCGCCCTGGGATGGTGGTTTTATCTTTAAAAAAGATGCTGCTGGCAATCCTTTCGTTTCTGTAGCCTGCCAGGGTTTAGGCGCAAGCGTATGGTGGCCCAATAAAGACCACCAGAGTGATGAGGTAGACAGTATGCTCATCAGCATTACTGTTCCTAAAACTTTACAGGAAATATCCAACGGAAGATTAAGAAATACGGTAAATCTACCCGATGGTTACAAACAATACAATTGGTTTGTTTCTAACCCCATCAACAACTACGATGTTACGTTTTACATTGGTAAATATGCCCACTGGCAAGATAGTTATGATGGCGAAAATGGAAAACTCAGCATTGACTATTGGGCACTACAAACAGACAGCGCCAAAGCACGCCCTCATTGGAACGCCGATGTTAAACCGATGCTTAAATGTTTCGAATATTGGTTTGGTCCCTATCCATGGTATAAAGATGGCTACAAACTGGTTCAGGCACCGCATTTAGGCATGGAACATCAAAGTGCGGTTGCTTACGGCAATCAGTTTAAACCAGGTTATTTAGGTAAAGATTTAAGCGGCACCGGACATGGCCTGAAATGGGATTTTATCACCATTCATGAGAGCGGCCACGAGTGGTTCGGGAATAATATTACTGCAAAAGATATCGCCGATATGTGGATCCACGAAGGTTTTACCAATTATTCGGAAGTATTGTTTACAGAATGTACCGAAAGTAAAGCTGCTGCTGAAGAATATGTAATCGGGCTCCAGAAAATTATTCAGAATGATATACCTTTAATCGGTCCTTATAATGTAAACAAAGAAGGTTCAGGCGATATGTATCCGAAAGGTGCAAATCTGGTAAGTATCATCCGCCAGCTTATTAATAATGATGAAAAATTCAGACAGATTCTCCGCGGGTTGAACAAAACCTTTTATCATCAGACGGTAACTACTGCGCAGGTTGAAAATTACATTGCCAAACAGAGCGGCTTAAAATTAGATAAAATTTTTGACCAGTATCTTCGCCATACCAAGCCACCTGTTTTGGAATATAAAATCAGTAATGGTGTCCTGTCCTATCGTTGGTTAACTGATGTTAAGGGCTTCGATATGCCCGTACGTGTAACCTTAAAAGCAGGTGCGTATACTTTAATTAAACCAACCAATGATTGGCAAACCATTAACGCAGATGCCGGCATAAATGCAGATAATTTTAAACACGATCCATTGTTTTATATCAACACAAAAAAATCGGGTTAAACCTTAAAAGCAGGCAAAATAGAACTTCCTGATAGAAAGAATTAAATTTCGTGTTACGCAACTTTTTGAAAAAACCAACGTCTTATATAAAAAGCTCATTATTTATCTAAGAAAACAAAATCTATAACCATGAAAAAAGTATTCGCCATATTATTAGCCTCTTTAACATTAAGCTTTAGCCTTAATGCCATTGCAAAAGATCAGATCAGCATCAACGCTTCTAAAAATAATAGCGACGAAAGAGTTGTGAAAAATTTTAATGGTGTTGCTGTGGCAGGCCCTATCAATGTAATTGTAACTTTCGGGAACAACGAAAGCTGCCGTTTAGAAGGCGATGCGGAAGCACTGGCCACAATTGTTACCGAAGTTAAAAGCAATATTTTGGTTATCCGTCCGCAAACCAGCATCACCAGTTGGTCTAGAAAATACGAAGGCAAAAAAATAACGGCTTATGTATCAGCAAAAGAATTAGCAAGTTTAACGGTTAGCGGTGATGGAAGTTTAGTCGTAAATGGGAAAATCAGCACAGGAAGCCTAACAACAACCGTTAGTGGTTCTGGAAATATTAAGGCAACAGCAGATGTAGGTAACTATAGTGGTGTAATCAGCGGCTCAGGATCAATCAATATTACAGGTGGTGCAGACCACTCAAAAGTAGTCATCAGCAGCTCCGGCACTTTTGCCGGTAAATCTTTTTCTACAAAAACATTAACCAGTACCATTAGCGGTTCAGGAACGGTGAACATTGCAGTTAGCGAAAGCATCAGGGCTGTAATTAGCGGATCAGGAAGCGTTAACTATACTGGTAATCCCACTGTAGACAAAACAGTTATTGGCTCGGGTAGCGTAAGAAAAGTATAAGATCAGATTCATGATAGAAGGAACGCCCCGGAGAAATTTGGGGCGTTTTTTATTCTTTACAGATTTTTTTTCTTCTGGAAAGCAAATACAGAAGCCCTTGGGTTACAGCAGTCCCGCCATTTGCTTTAGCCCTGATGCTACTTTAGTGCCGATTCATCGGTAAAGAATCAGGGGCTGCCGCTGCTGTCGGGTTTAGGATAAAAAGGTCTGCCCAAGTAAGTTAAACCTGACAGGAGCGGGCACGAACGCAGAGAAGTAAAGCGGATGGCAGGACTTTCGGAACCGATGGACACAGGAACATGCTTTCCAAAATTGTATTTTCAACAAAATCAAATGTCGCTACGGCATACCAAAAACATTTATCATGATGCAAAAACACATGATACAAAGTGGTACTCAATTCAAAAAAATTATATTTGCTTATCACTTCCTTACTATGAAAAAAATATCATTAGCGCTTTTATTTGTCAGCATCACCTACCTTGCCTGTTCGCAGGAAGAAACACTCAATAAAAAATACCGCTCTATAGTTATTTCTTTCATCAATGCTGTTAAAAGTGGGGATGTAGAGAAACTGAGCAGCAAAATTAAGTATCCCTTAAATAGAGCTTACCCTATTCCGCCGATTAAAAACAAACAGGAATTTGTAAAACGTTACAAAGAAATATTTGATGATAATCTGGCTAAAAAGATCGTTAATAGTAAACCCGAAACCGATTGGAGTGACGTGGGTTGGCGTGGCATTATGTTGCTACGCGGCGAATTATGGCTTGATACCGATGGAAAATTAATTGCTGTTAACCATCAATCGAAGCTGGAAGCAGAAGAACAAGCCAGATTAATCAATGTAGAAAAAAGCAGCGTTCATCCGTCAATTGGCAATTTTGAACAACCTGTACTTGTTTTCGAAACTGCTCAGTACCGGATCAGGATTGATGATCTGGGCAACGACAACTACCGATATGCCTCATGGTCAATAAAAAGTAAAATGAGCGATAAGCCTAAATTAATTTTGACCAATGGCAAATTTAAGCCTGACGGCAGTGCCGGCAACCACAATTACCAATTTAAAAGCGGCGACTATATATACACCTGCTTGATCATTGTAATGGGCGAAAAAGGTGCTCCTCCCGCACAACTCGTTATTACAAGGGTGGGAAAAGAAATATTATCTCAACCAGCAAAAAAAATCAACCCTTTATTGCAATAAATGCTTACCGAAACACTAAAAAAACTTTTTAACCGGGATCTTAGCAAGCTGAAATTCGAAATTGAAGCTTACCAAAGCGAGGAAAATCTTTGGCGGATAGGCCATGGAATTGCAAATTCCGCGGGGAACCTCTGCCTCCACCTCGTGGGCAACCTGAATACTTACATCGGCGCTACTTTAGGTGGCACCGATTATGTCAGGAACCGCGAACTGGAATTTTCCCTAAAAGATTTGCCAAAGCAGGAATTAATCAGCATGATCGAAGCAACCATCTCCATGGTTAGCGAAACTTTAGATCGGGTAAAACAGGAGCAGATGGATAAAGAATATCCGATACTGGTATTAGAGGAAAAAACCTCTACCAAATTTTTTCTCGTTCACCTCAGCACACATTTAACTTATCACCTGGGGCAGATTAATTACCACCGGAGGTTGCTGGATGTGTAATAAAGGCAAGGGTGAGACATGAAGGGATCTATCCGGATCAACCCGCTCGAAGATGGGAATCGGGATTTTTCAAAGAATACCGACAGAGACAGCATTAACAGCGTCATTTTGATCATAAATAAAAGATTAAATCATTTTAATACATTAACAATATCTTAAAATTTAATTCCTAAAATTGCAGTTAAAAAGTTAGGATTTTCACTATTATGAATTGAATTTCAATCATATAGCATCTTCACACTTTTTGAGATTCTTTATTTATTTTTTTTATTAAATATCAAATAAATATTCCTACGCCGCTAACCAAACATCTTTAAATCATGATAGAACTATCACCATATCAAACAAAATTTTTAAATTACTATGATAGATTTACAGGAATTCCATTTAATGCTATCAAGATAACTACATGGCATGATGGTACTGCTATGGATGATTCAAAAGTAGATAATGTTATTTACTTTAAAGTATCGACCGATCTAGGTGGCGGATACGCTAAGAGGTACTATGAAGGATATATTGACCCTAGGTGGTTTGGTTTGAAACTTGACGGCATAACTGATGACACGGATGCCTTTAATTATATGTTTCAAATAATTGAAGACAACTCTTCAATACTTTTTGATACAGGTACATGTAAGTTTGACAGAGTATTTTTAAAGGAAAAAAAATTCATTAGCCTGATAGGAATTGGTACTATTTTCACTGGCACTATTGTTGTCGGAAATTCGAATTTATCGGCACCAGTTTTCCCATATAATTTTAGTGCTGAAGGTTTAATTTTTGATCATACACTTGACAAAAAAAATTGCTTTGAATTTGTGAACTGTCAAAATTTCTCTCTAGAAAAAATAAAAGCTATAGGTTCATGGAATACGGGCTCAGAAGCCATAGCGTACATACAACCATTAGATAAAATTCAACATGTTAATAGATGCTGTATAAAAGCGTCGAGTGGTTTTGCCGATTATCTTTTATTTGCCGATAATCCGATAAATGTTGCTCCATACACAGGTATAAAAATGACTTTAGGAGATATCGAAATAACAGGGAATTTTGCACTAGAATGTAAAATTTGCAATATTTTAGGCTTTGGCATAGATGGCATTTTATCTTCTGGAAACACTCACTTTATGACATCTAATTTCTATAGAAGTCAGATAAAAAATCAAAACATACGATTAGTAGGATCTAATTTTATAAGAATTATTGGAGAAAGTTTATTTGAGTCAGGTTTGGAAAGCATTTTATTTGAAAGATGTAGAAATATCATAGCTACAGGTTTACAAATAGCATGGCCTGGACAAAGAGATGTTAATTATGCCTACGGAATAAGACTAACGGGGAAGGGTTATACTGATGTCAATTATACTACTAGCGTAATTTCTGATATAATATGTGATAGATGTCCAGGTACTGTAATTAAATTAGATGAAGGTTGTCAAAGAGTTATTGTTCATGGAATTAAAGGAACTGCAACAGGAAATGGAAGTTTTTACTACGGAACAAGTATATATCCAAGCGGATTACCTGCAGGCGATCCAAACAATACCCCATTAGTAAGCTCAGTTGCACATAATTGTGTTGAAACCCATCCTGATGTAAGATGGTGCTCAGTACACGATAATACTGATGACAACGCGGGGTTTTTATTTGGATTTGACGAATCTTTAGCTATTCCTAATAGAGAATTACTAATACACTATAATAATGCTGGAAATGGAGGACAATTTGAAAGTCAATCAAATACGATAACATCATTAGATTCGGGGAGAGTTAATACTAATGGTAAAAATAATATTATACTTGATATAGCTACAGGAACACCCCTTATAACTGATATAATAAATGCAAAAGTTGGTGACGTCGTGATGCTTTATAATAGAAATGAATTGTCTATTACCATTGAAAATAATGCCAATATTCAATTGGCATTTAACACAAATACTGTAATAAATAGATATACTACTATGACTTTACAGAAAAGATCAGATAAGTGGTACGAAGTGAGCAAAACTGTTGGAGCAACAACTACCCCAAATAGTTTATCGATTAGTGGTCCATCAGGCAGTAGCAGAGATTTTAATTTTCGAACATCTGGAATTCCTAGATGGATTGAAAGAGTTAATTCTACAGCCGAATCCGGAAATAATTCAGGCAGTGATTATGAACTAATAGCTAGAAATGATGCGGGAGGACTATTGGGTATAGTTAGTAGAATTTATAGAGCAACGATGAATTGGCATATAGGAGATATTGCTAATGATATATTGACATCTATTTTTTCTGTTAATTCTGTTACCAAAGGATCATTACCTTTCCCAAGGATGAATACTACTCAAAGGGATGCGATCGCTAATCCATCACAGGGGCTGATGATTGAAAATCTATCATTGAATAGAATTCAAAGATATGATTCGGTATTGGGATCTTGGCAGGACATTAAAGAGGTTAAAGGAGCCATAGTTAACAAGGTCAGCAATTACACAATGCAACTATCTGATTATGGAGCGAATGGAATGGCTACAGTATATTTGGATGCTACGGGGGCTCCATTTACTTTAACGCTACTACCAGCAGCAATTGATATAGGTTATACGACTAAATTAATTAAAACTGATGCCAGCTCTAATGTAATAACTGTTAAGGGCAATGCTTCAGAATTGATAAATAACTCGAACACAGATACGACATTAAGTACTCAATTCGCCTCATTTATTTTAGATTCTAACGGCATAAAACACTTTAAATTTTAGCGCAAATCGAGTAGAAAATTCAGTATCAAAAGTCATTTTTGAGATTAATATGGCAAATTAAATTTAAGACAATCCCTAATTTGCCGATAAAAAGCTATAATTTTTAGTTTGAAATCGTCGCTTTTTTATCCTTTAGAAGTCTTAGAAATTAAATTCTGTTTATGATTTGTACATCTTTAAAACTGGACCCCGAACAGCCAAATATTTTCGATATAATTAATCTTCTGACTTGCATGATCATATTCATCCCAACCTGTGGTATGTACGTTCGTTAAATTCGTGGCACCAAATTTTGTCGTATTCTGCAGGTAAACATTTCTCCAGATATAAAATTTAAGCCCAAGTTTTGCCGAAACGCCATAACCTGAAATGCTGAAATGATTATTTCTACCCTGGCCAAAAAGGCGTACATCTGATCGTGGTACCATTAGTCCGCCGCCCAAACCTGTCTCTAAAGTCAAGGAAGTATTGCCTCCGGGTGCAACCCAGATATCATCATAACGCTCAATTTCAATATTGGCATAGTTAAAGCCATCAGTATGCTCATAAGTGAGCATATTCTCTTTCACATTAATACTTTGCCCGTTATAATCGCCAGCCAGGCTTCCGGTGGGTGTGTTTGTAGGCGAAATATTGGAACCAATATGACCATCAATCGTAACGGTTTGCGGAATATCCATCACATATTTCATGTGATCCCAACCTATTGAAATGCTGTAATTATCTTTTAGAAAATATCCAACGCGTATATCATACTGTGGCACAGTAATTAAACCCGGATTTAAATAACTCCAGCTCAATTTCGATTGTCGATCGTGTGCAACAACATCTTTTAAAGTAAAATCATAATTAGGCCCCTGAAACCTGATATCGCTCTTGCCGTACCAGGAGCTATTATAACCCCAGTTGAAAAAGAAATCGCCTTTACGCGAAAAATTTCTTCTATGCATAGGGTTAAATAAGCTTTTAGAAGTTGATATACGGTCTGTTGTAACGCTTTGAATTTCTTGTGCCTGCATCCGCTTGCCAAACAAGAATGCCAAAAAAAGAATGGTTATTTTTTTCACTTGGCAAATTGAGCAAAAAGACGAATCATTTACAACAGGTTTAACACTTCGCAGGGGCTTGTCAGGTAAAAAATGACTTTAAAACATTAAAACCTGGTGTATATGGCCAACTGAATAATGTTATTGACCGTATTGTTTGAAAGGCCATGTGTAGCCTGGTTCATATAACCAGCTTCCAGATCGAGTTGCTTCGAAAAACGATAACCTGCGGCAAGGTACAACCTGTTCTGATCAAACACACTGTTATTGATTTTGCTTTTGTTCTGAAGATTTAAAAAAACTTCGTTTTGCAAAGCCACAAAAGCGCCCTTTGTAAAAGCAGGCTGCGTTTTCTTTAAGGGCTGGATCAACCTCACAAAATAACGGAACCGCTGCGAAAATACATCCTCTCCGGTTCTGCCGATAAAACGTTGCTCCACCCTAAACCTATGACTTGCAAATACCGAACTGAGTTTATGATTGTAAATGTATTGTTCAAAAATACGGTGTTCGTGAAGGGTAAGATCGGCACTTCCCGTCATTTCTGTTGTGGTGGTCTGCCACAGATACCCTAATGCAACATTACTTTTGTTACTGATGAAATACTGCAACGCAGGCCTTACCAAAGTATTCCGCACATAGCCCCAATCATCGGCTGAACGGGCCTGAAAATCAAATTGCAATCCCCATTTATCATTAAATCTGGTGTTATTTAAAAACATAAACCAACCCGAATTTTGATGTTGGGTTTGCGCATATAGCTTTCCTGAAGCCATGATGAGTACCATCACGGCAGATAATAGCATTTTTTTCATAATAGATAAACCGGTTTTACCTGTGTGCCGCTAAATTAGTAGAAATATATGAGAGTCCGAAGTCAGGGGTCCGTATCAGAAGTCTGATCGCCTGAATTACACCTCCAGCTCTGCGCTCTCTGTGAAACCTCTGCTCACTTTGCGGTTAAAAAAAATTCGGGAGTCAGGGGACCAGCATCAGAAGTCCAATTGCCTGAATTATACCTTCAGCTTGGCGTTCTTCGCGAAGACCTCTGCTCACTTTGCGGTTAAAAAAAGTCGGAAGTCGGGGGTCCGGGGTCAGAAGTCTGATCGCCTAAATTTAAAATTCATTTAATGTTAAACAATTAAAAATATATCTTCGTTAAAGATTTGGGCATTAAGGCATTTTATATGACCTTAAAACTGCGCTTATTTTAACATTACAAAACGTAAAAAAGAACAAAAATGATTATTGAACCTAGAATGAGGGGCTTTATCTGTTTAACCGCACATCCTGATGGCTGCGCGCAAAACGTAAAGAATCAAATTGAATATGTAAAATCTAAAGGCGCGATCAACGGCCCGAAAAAAGTATTGGTTATTGGCGCATCAACAGGTTTCGGTTTAGCATCGCGTATTACTGCTGCTTATGGCTCTGGCGCTTCTACCATTGGCGTATTTTTTGAAAAAGCACCTTCAGAAGGTAAAACAGCATCACCAGGCTGGTATAACACTGCAGCCTTCGAAAAAGAAGCTCATGCTGCAGGTTTGTATGCCAAAAGTATCAATGGCGATGCTTTCTCTAAAGAAATTAAAGACAAAACCATCGAGCTCATCAAAGCTGACCTTGGTCAGGTGGATCTTATTATTTATAGCCTGGCTTCGCCTGTAAGAAAACACCCTGATACCGAAGTATTACACCGCTCTACCTTAAAACCTATCGGTGGTACCTATACCAATAAGACTGTCGACTTCCACACCGGTAAGGTGAGCGAGATATCCATTGAGCCAGCTACGGAAGAAGATATTGCCAATACCGTTGCCGTAATGGGCGGCGAGGATTGGGCCATGTGGATTGATGCCTTAAAAGCTGAAAATCTGCTTGCCGAAGGTGCAACCACCGTAGCTTATTCGTATATAGGTCCTGCTTTAACCGAACCGGTATACCGAAAAGGGACAATTGGAAGAGCCAAAGATGATTTAGAAGCAACTGCATTTAAAATAGCTGATAAATTAAAAGATATTGAGGGCAAAGCCTATGTATCGGTTAATAAAGCATTGGTAACGCAGGCAAGTTCTGCAATTCCGGTTATTCCGTTATATATTTCATTGTTGTATAAAGTGATGAAAGCAGAAGGCGTTCACGAAGGTACAATTGAGCAAATCCAACGATTATATGCTGACCGGTTATACACAGGCAACGCCGTTCCTGTTGATGAAAAAGGAAGAATCAGAATTGACGATTGGGAAATGCGTGAGGATATTCAGGCTGAAGTGGCTAAACTTTGGGAAGAAGCTACTACTGAAACCTTGCCTGCAATAGGCGATTTACCTGGTTACAGATCTGATTTCTTAAGTTTATTTGGTTTCGAAATTGATCAGGTTGATTATCAAAAAGATGCCCAGGAAGTAGTAGAAATTGAAGGTTTAGTAAATTAAATAACTGATTCATAGAGATGCGTCATTCCCAACCTAATTGGGAATCATAATGCCAGGATTTAAGATTTCCAGGTGCATGGAAATGACTAATTTTAAAAACACAATCACAAACGGCTGGCCGAAAAGCCGGCCGTTTTCAGTACAAATAAAATGAGTTTCGATTTACAGCCTACGCTGGAACAAGATTTAATCAAGGTAGTTCCATTAAAGGAATCTGATTTTGAAGCGCTTTTTGCTGTAGCTTCGGATCCTTTAATTTGGGAGCAGCACCCCAATAAAGACCGGTACAAAAGAGCGGTATTCGCAAATTTCTTTAAAGGGGCTATAGCATCAAAAGGTGCCTTTATCATTTATGAAAACGAAACCGATAAAATTGTGGGCAGTTCCAGGTACTACGATTTAGATGAAAATGACCATTCAGTTGCCGTTGGCTACACTTTTATTGCGCGTGAGTTTTGGGGCAAGGGACATAATAAGGCTTTAAAAACGTTAATGTTCAATCATGCTTTTCAATTTATAGATAAAGTAGTATTACATATCGGTGCGACTAACTTTCGTTCGCAAAAATCAATTGAAAAGTTAGGAGGTGTGAAAATCGCTGAAATAGAGGTAGCCTATTACGGAGAGCCAATAAAATGGAATTACGTATACCAGATCGACAAGCTATACTGGGAGACGTTGCAATAATATTTTAGCCATAGCGTTTAATATATAAAAGAAACTGCAGTTAACAATACTTACCCTCACGCCAACTCGGCAAAACATCTTGCTCTAATCATGTGTTGTTAACTCTAAATAGAGCGCAACACCGAATAAAATCGTGTTTCTACTTTAGTATTGTTATCTTTGTATAATTCTCCTTTCCACTCACCCTTCAAAAACAAAACAATTAAATAAAATATGGCTAAATCTCAGGCAACATACAGTAAAAAAGAGAACGAAAAAAAACGATTAAAAAAACAAAAAGACAAACAAGAAAAAAAAGAAGAACGTCAGGCTAATGCTAAAAAAGGCTTAACACTTGAAGATATGATGGCGTACGTTGATGAAAACGGGAACATCTCTTCTACCCCGCCAGATCCGAAGAAAAAGAAAATTATTAATACAGAAGATATTCAGATCGGCATTTCTAGACAAGAAGACATCGTTGATGAAAACCCGGTAAAAAAAGGAACAGTCACTTTCTTTAACGACAGCAAAGGCTACGGTTTTATTAAAAACACTGAAACACAAGACAGTATTTTCGTTCATGCAAACGGTTTAATCACCCAGATTAAAGAAGGTGATAAAGTTACGTTTGAAGTAGAAATGGGCCAAAAAGGACCAACGGCAGTTAAAGTATCGAAAGTTTAACCGCTAACACGCTATTCCCTTTGCAACTCTAATTGCAAAAACATGATTAAAATTTTGCAGAAAACTCTGCTGCGCCAGGTTTTATAACCACTTTATAATTCCGTCTATTTGAGCATAAAACCTTGCGCATAATTTTATTCATCAACTTATTTTCTGAAATCCTTTTTATAAGATCATCCCGATATATTTCTATCAAAACATTTTAGCTTGTGCATTAGCCTGAATATTTAAGTGGGCAACTTGTATTATATAATTCTATTTTTTATCCGGGCTATTAATACTTAATTTATCTTACTGTATGTAAACTACATAGGATTATTATTTAGCGAATTGTAGCTTTTATAAAGCGCCTATCGTTTATAAAAATAAAAAAAAACATAATCTCGGTGTGGAATTTGCACATCGTTTACATCATTACAGTACACACAAAGAAAAATAGATATGAAACCTGCATAAGCACAAAAGCTAAATATAAAAAAGCTTATGCAAGCTTCATAACAGTTAAAAAACACTACAAATTATGAAAAAGTTAATAGCACTAGCCCTGATTGCATTTTTAGGTTTATCCTCAGCAATGGCCCAACAAGTAGATTTACGTAGAAAAATAAGCGTAAGCGGTACCTCAGAAACAGAAGTTACCCCCGATATCATCTACATCGGTATTTCACTTAAAGAATATTTAAACGGAAAGAAAAAAGTTGATATCACAGAGTTGGAAAAACAATTGTATGCCGCAGTACAAAAAGCAGGTATTGCCAAAGAAAATCTAACCATTAGCAACTTAAGTAGCTGGAATTATACTACGGAAAAGAAAAAAAATCCTGATTTCCTGGCCAGTAAACAGTACCGTTTAAAAGTCAGCGATCTAAACAAATTCAACCTTATATTAGAATCTTTAGATGCTAAAGGAATTGACAATACGAATATTGAAAGTTACGATTATTCTAAAATCGAAACCTTAAAAAAAGAGCTTAAAGTTAAAGCCTTATTGGCCGCAAAAGAGAAAGCAGCATATATGGTAGAGGCACTAGGCGACAAATTAGGTAGTGTAATCGAGATACAAGATGGCGGGGACAATGTAATGCAACCTGTTTACAGAAATTATGCAATGAAAGCTGAAATGGCCGACGCTTCCAGCGCACCTGAAATTGATTTCAAGAAAATTAAACTGAATTTTACAGTAAATGCGGTTTTCGAGATCAAATAAGAATTTCAATAATAAATTAATGCTTTTAAAACCTACCAGAACATTTTGGTAGGTTTTTTGTTACCTAGAGATTGAACACTAAAAAATTAGATATTATGAAAAAATTCATCTACACACTTGCGCTGGTATTTGCTTTAGGTATTAGCTTTAATTCAGCTCAGGCAGCTGACAAACCTGCGAAAAACCCAACAGAATTATCTGCAGAACAAGCAGTGAAACTGGAAAAAATTAAAACCCGTGTTGAAGAAATCAGAGACATGGACAAATCGAACTTAACCAGAGCAGAGCGTAAGGCTTTACGTAGCGAGTTAAAAGAATTAAAAGGTCAGGCCCGGGCCATTTCTGGTGGTGTTTACCTTTCAGTTGGCGCAATCATCATCATTATTTTGTTATTGATCCTGATTTTATAATCTCAAGAAACACATCTATCTATAAAAACAAAAAGCTTTGCAACGTTGCAAAGCTTTTTTTATGCCCGTCTTGTGAAGTTTGCTCAGCTCTGTGCAAAAGAGAACTTCACAAGTCTCCGCGAGGCCTAAGCAAAACTAACGAAGTTCACTGCGCACAAGCCCACTAAAACTCCATTAGTTTCCGCGATTAATCAATTATGTTAAACCCGGTGTACTTCACCAAAGCTTCTGGAATTTTAATTCCGTTTTCAGTTTGATAATTTTCTAAAATAGACGCCACGATGCGAGGCAAGGCCAGTGCACTTCCGTTTAATGAGTGTGCCAACTGCGCTTTTCCCTCTTTGCCTTTAAAACGTAGTTTCAAACGGTTACTCTGGTAGGTTTCAAAGTTTGACACAGAAGAAACCTCCAGCCAGCGTTCCTGGGCAGCACTCCATACCTCCATGTCGTAGGTCATGGCAGAAGTAAAGCCCATATCACCACCACATAAACGCAAAACGCGGTAGTGTAATCCCAGTTCTTTCAATAAAGATTGCACATATTGGCTCATCTCTTCTAAAGTTTCATAAGATTTATCCGGATGGGTAACCTGAACCACCTCAACCTTATCAAACTGGTGTAAACGGTTTAAACCACGTACATGAGCACCGTATGAGCCTGCTTCCCTACGGAAGCAAGGCGTATAAGCTGTATTTTTAATTGGTAAATCTTCTTCTTTAAGAATGACATCACGGTACAAATTGGTTACCGGAACTTCTGCTGTCGGGATTAAATATAAATCATCAACAGTTGAATGGTACATTTGCCCTTCCTTATCTGGTAACTGGCCAGTACCAAAGCCTGAAGCTGCATTAACCAAATGCGGCACCTGCATTTCTTTATAACCCGCAGCTGTTGCATGATCTAGAAAGAAATTGACCAGTGCCCGCTGTAACCTCGCTCCTTTTCCTTTATAAACAGGAAAACCAGCACCAGTGATTTTTACGCCTAATTCGAAATCGATGATATCATATTTCGCAGCAAGCTCCCAATGTGGTAACGCTTTGCTTGGTAACTGAGCAGGCTCGCCATGTGTTAAAATAACCTCGTTTTCTTCTGCAGTAGATCCCTTTTTTACCAGGTGATAGGGTAAATTAGGCAATTGAACAATCAAATTGTGCTGAGCAGTTTCCAACTCATTCAATTGATCACTCAGGTTTTTAATATTTTCCTTGTGAGAAGCCGTTTGTGCCTTAATGGCCTCCGCTTCTTCTTTTTTACCCGTACGCATTAAATCGCCAATCTGCTTGGCAGCTGCGTTAGCTTCAGCAGAAATGCTATCCAACGAGGTTTGAGTGGAACGACGTTCTTCATCAATCTTAATGATTTCGTCTACCAGTTCTGGCTGTTTAAAATTACGGATACTTAAACGTTCTAAAACTTTCTCTCTATTTTCGCGGATATAGTTAACTTGCAGCATTATTTAATTTTTTAAGCAAAGATAATAATTAAGTCGTCATTGCGAACGTAGTGCGGCAATCTCTACACAAAAAGATTGCTTCGTCGTTCCTTTTCGCAATGACGGACACAGAAAAATATGGATGGCAAACTCTTTCTCGTACCAACGCCCATAGGCAATCTGGAGGATATGACCTTTAGGGCAATCCGTATATTAAAAGAATGCGACCTGATCCTCGCTGAAGATACCCGCACCAGTGCTCCGATGCTCAAACATTTTGGGATTGATAAAAGAGTTTTCTCGCACCACCAGCACAATGAGCATAAGGCCACTTCAGAAATCATTAAGTTTTTAAACGAAGGACAAAAAATTGCCCTGATATCTGATGCCGGAACCCCCGCCATTTCCGATCCTGGTTTTTTCCTGGTACGCGAGGCCATTAAAAATGATATTGCTGTAGAGTGTTTACCTGGCGCAACGGCTTTTGTACCTGCTTTGGTTAACTCGGGTTTACCTGCTGATGCATTTTGTTTCGAAGGTTTTTTGCCGGTGAAAAAAGGCAGGCAAACCAAATTTAAAAAACTGGCCGAAGAAGAACGCACCATTATACTTTACGAAAGTCCACATCGTTTATTAAAAACTTTAGAAGAGTTTGCCCAGTATTTGGGTACCGATAGACAGGCGTCGGTTAGTAGAGAACTCACCAAAATGTTCGAAGAAACTGTTCGCGGAACCTTGACTGAAATAAAATCACACTTTGAAAACAATACTTTAAAAGGAGAATTTGTAATTTGCATAGCGGGGAAACCCAATATTAAAAACAAAAACAAATATGAAGGTGCTGAAGATTAGCATCAAAAATCTAAACCACAGTACAATTTTAAAAATATCATGATGAGTATAGATAGATTTCTGAGTGACGAACAAGACCCAAAAGCGGTTGAAAAAGTTATTGGAAAATTAAACGACCTGCTAACCACAGGCGAAGAACTTTTATATTTAGCCGTACAGAAAAAACCAGCGGTAAATTTACTACCCGATAGCATTGCCATTTCAAATAAGCGCATTTTCTATTGCGAGCCTGGTAATCTGGGCTTAACGATGAATTTCAAAGATATTTCGTGGAAAAGCATTAAAGAGGTTTCCTTTAAAGAAGAATTTTTTGGTTCTAAATTTATCTGTGTACCACAACATGGCGAAAACATCGTAACCGAATTTATCCCAAAAGTACAGGCACGTAAATTACATCAGGCCGCCAATCAGCAACTAGAAGAGTATAAAGAAATGCTGCGCCAGCAAAAACTGGAAGAAAACCGCGCAACAGCCTCTCCCATTAATTTAACTGCCCAGCCTATTGCCGAAATACCTACTTATGAACCCGCGCCAGAGCCTGCACAACCAGTAATCCAAATTGCCGAGGTGGTAGAAGAGCCGGAAGACGAAACTACGTTAAAGTTGCGGAAGCTAAAAACTTTATACGATAAACACCTGATTACCCAGGAAGAATATGAGGCTAAAAAAGCAAATATTTTAGATAGTTTGTAGAAATCCGTCACCCTGAATAAATTCAGGGTCTTAATTGATTGTAAAAGATGGAAAGAGCCGGATGTGTTTATATATTAACTGCTTCACACCCTTAAATCCTTACAATAAAACAGCATTTAAGATGCTGACCACGGAGTAGCTACAAGGCAACTGAAAGCACTGTTGCTACTTGTAAAATAAATTCAGCATGACGATTTTACCGCTAAGTAATGAAATCTAAACAAACCTATCTCCTCGCTCTCTTAAGTGCATTCTTACTTTGGCTGGCCTGGCCACCAATGCCTTTTACCACACCGCTGTTATTAATTGGCCTGGTGCCTTTGTTCATTGCACTAAATGCCATTTCAAACGATTCCGGAAAGAAACAGGGTAAAAGAATTTTCCTGACGGCAGGTTTAACTTTTTTGGTCTGGAATACAACATCAATTTATTGGGTTTATAATGCGATCAGTGCTTATAATGGACCGCTTGTAGCCCTACCGGTCTCATTAATTCCATTTGGATTAGGTGCATTGTTAATGACTTTTGCTTTTTGGTTATACTATAGATTAGGCAAGTATGTAAATAAAAAGATGGCTTATTTCGGCTTGATTTCCTTTTACATCGCTCTAGAATACCTGCAGCAAACCTGGGATTTGGCTTTCCCCTGGATGACCTTGGGTAATGGCCTGGCAGGTATGCACCAATTAGCCCAATGGTATGATTATACCGGTGTTTATGGTGGTTCGCTATGGATTTTATTGAGCAATATCCTGGCTTTTGAAGCTTATCAGAAATTCAGATCACAAACCGGCTATTTAGGGTTTAGAACAGCGGGTATCTGGGCTTTGGTAGTGATTATTCCTATCAGCATTTCATTAACCAAATACTTTACGGCAGTACAAAAGGGTACACCAAGTAATGTGGTGGTGGTTCAGCCTAATATAGATCCCTACCAAAAACTGGAAAATATCCAACCAGCTGAACAGATCAGGATATTGACACACCTATCAGACTCTATTGGGCAAACCAATACCGAGTACTTTATCTGGCCGGAAACTGCCATTCCAAATTACGCAGATGAAGATAAAATCAGAGGCAATAGTGATTTCATCACCCTGCAAAGCTTTTTATCAAAGTACAAAAACGGAACATTAATTACAGGTATAGAAAGTATTAAAATTTATCAGGATAAAAAAACTATAACCTCAAAGTTTGATAACCAACGGGGTATTTATTTTGATAATTTTAACACCGCCATGCAGGTAGAAAATTCTGCTAATGTTCAGTTTTACCACAAATCCAAACTGGTTCCCGGGGTAGAAAAAATGCCCTTTCCAAAAGTATTTTCGTTTTTAGACGGCGTTTTTGCTCAGTTGGGTGGAACTGTTGGAGGATGGGGCTGGCAAGATAAGCCGAGTGTGCTTTACGCCCAGAGCGGCATTGGGGTTGCGCCTGTGGTTTGTTATGAAAGTTTATGGGGCGACTGGATCGGTGAGCAGGTTAAAGACGGGGCACAGTTTATTGCGATTATTACCAACGATGGATGGTGGGGAAATACCTCAGGAAAAGACCAGCATATGATGTATGCCAAACTGAGAGCCATTGAAACCCATCGCGATGTAGCCCGCTCGGCCAATACGGGAATTTCGTGCTTCATCAATCAACGTGGCGATATAACACAAAGCACCAAATGGTGGACCAGAACTGCCCTGAAGGCCAACATCAACCTGAATGACGAGATTACCTTTTATGTAAAAAGCGGAGATCTAATCGCAAAATTATTGTGCATTACCACCATTCTATTGGCTTTGATTATTCCGTTTAGAAAATGGATCAGGAAAACGGGCCATGCTTAAACAACAATACGATTTCGTTTTATCATCCAGGAATACCCTTTTAAATTATATCGGGAGTGTTTCTGAACAGCACTTCTTAACTGATAACAGTTCGTTCGGCAGAGGTTCCATCAGAAATTTGTTGGTTCATATTTGCCAAACCTATTGCGCATGGATTGGCGAAAGGGCTTTAGGCATTGAACAGGAGTTTCTAGCTTTCGAAAATTACCAGACGTTACAAGACTGCCGAACTTACTTCAACCGCGTGGATGGATACATTTCATTATTTGCAGAAAAAATTAAGGGGAATGAGTTAAAGGAAATGGAATTACAAAGAAACGGAGCGATTTTAATCGTAAATCCTTTACAGTTGTTTACCCATGTCATTACACATGAGTTTCATCACAAAGGGCAAATTATGTCATTAAGCCGGCATTTAGGCTACACACCTGTGGATGCCGATATTATCAGATAAAATTATGCAAAAAATAGAAAACCTCCGCTGGTCGGTATTACTCTTATTGTTAACCTTAAATTTTGGCTGCGACCAGATTTCTAAAAGAATTGTTCGTAACGAGATCAGCGATTACGAAAACATAAGCATAATTAAAGACCGTTTCACCTTAACAAAGGTAGAAAACACGGGTGCATTTTTGAGCCTGGGCGATAACATGCCCTACATTTTCAGGCTCATTATTTTAACAGGTTTACCCCTATTATTTTTGCTCTACGGTTTATATTTTCTATTTACCAAACGCAACTTGCCAATGACCATGCAAATTGCTTTGTGTTTTCTGATCGGCGGTGGTGTAGGCAATTTATATGATCGGATTTTGCATGGATCGGTTACCGATTTTATGCACATGGATTTTTACCTCTTCCAAACAGGTGTTTTTAATTTTGCCGATATTTCGATTATGACAGGTATAAGTATATTGCTTTTTCAATCGTTAAGAGGTAAGATGGTTCAGGAAGAACCAATGGATGAGGCCGGATAATCACATGATTTCTTAACAAAGAATTGCCAGCTTTACACAAACATATTTTTATCTTTAGGTGTTAAACAATCTAAAATAAAATCCGATCATGAAAAGAAATGCAACAGCCGTATGGCAAGGTTCTATTAAAGAAGGTAGTGGTAACATCACTACACAAAGTACTACTTTAAATAATACACAATATTCTTTCAATACCCGCTTTGCAGATGGTGTGGGTACAAATCCAGAAGAATTGATTGCTGCTGCACACGCAGGATGTTTTACCATGAAACTATCTGCTAACTTAACTGAAGCAGGATTTACCGCCGATAAACTGGAAACAAAATGTGAAATCAACCTTGATCCGTCAAAAGGTGAAATTGTTGAATCGCATTTAACTTTAACAGCTTCTGTTCCTGATTTAACAAAAGAAAAATTCGACGAATTGGTAGCAGATGCAGAGAAAAACTGTCCAATCTCTAAATTATTGAATACAACCATTACATTTGATGCTACTTTAGCTTAAAACGTAACGGTGAAACGGTAATCGTCATTTCGAGCGGAATGGAGAAATCTATTTAAAAGATCTCTCCATTCCGCTACGCTTCAGTCGAGACGACCTTTCTACAATTCACGGTTTCAACAACTACCAGTTAACAGTTTTCAGTTTGTAATCCACATTTTAACAATCTCAGCAATTGATCAGTTAAACAACCTAAACCATATATTTCCCTACAATTGGCATTCTTCTGCCCATGCCGAAGGCTTTGGGCGATACCCTTAAAATAGGCGGCGTTTGGTAACGTTTAAATTCGGCAACATTAACCATCTTTAAGATACGTAACACCAACGCTTCATCAAAACCCTGAGCAATAATGGCTTTTGAGCCTTGTTTCTTTTCGATGTGCTGGTATAATATTTTATCGAGAATTTCATATTCAGGCAAAGAATCAGAATCTTTCTGATCGGGCCTTAATTCTGCTGATGGTGGTTTAACAATGGTATTAACCGGTATAATTTCCCTTTCCTTATTGATGTACTTCGCCAGCTCAAAAACCTGCATCTTATACACATCACCAATCACGCCAATTGCACCACACATATCGCCATACAGGGTACCATAACCTACTGCACATTCGCTTTTATTAGATGTATTTAATAAAATATAACCAAATTTATTGCTCATTGCCATGTTGATAATGCCGCGGATCCGCGCCTGGATATTCTCTTCAGTAAGGTTAAAAGGCAAACCTTTGAACGTTGGCGCCAATATGTTGTCAAAAGCTTCGGCAACGTCTTTAATAGGCACAATTTCGTGCATACAACCAATATTGTTCACCAAATCCAAAGCGTCCTGAACAGAATGGTCGGATGAATATTTAGAAGGCATTAAAACGGCCATTACATTCCCGGGGCCTAATGCGCGACAAGCCAGGGCGCAAACCACCGCCGAATCAATTCCGCCAGACAAACCTAAAACGGCTTTACTAAATCCAGACTTCCCAAAATAATCTTTTATGCCTAAAACCAGTGCATCATGAATCTGTTCAATATCTGTTAATCTTTCCGATTGCGGATACTTATTGCGTACATTTTCAATCTCTTCAAGATCAAATACCTGAAGATCCTCTTCAAAATATTTCATCTCTGCTTTCATGGCTCCATCAGCATCAAAAACCAAAGAACCGCCATCAAAAATAATCTCCGTCTGCGCCCCAACCTGGTTTACATAGAAAACTGGCAGGCTGTACTTTTTTGCATTATCGGCCAGTACTTTAATACGTTCATCATCATGGGTATAAGAGAAAGGTGATGCTGCGATATTAATCATTACATCTGGCTGCTCCTTAATCAACTCATCCATTGGATTTGATATATACAATGGATTATCGTTAATATTCCAAAGGTCTTCACAAATGGTCAAGGCAATTTTTTTACCTTTAAAATCGATACAGTTAAATTGTGTGGCCGGTTCAAAATAGCGATATTCATCAAACACATCATAAGTTGGCAACAATGCTTTTCTCACCACTGCCTTAACTTTTCCATCATCAATGAAATAAGCTGCGTTATAAAGGTCTTTCCCCTGCAATAGCTCATTTTTAACAGGGAGCCCAACAATACAGGCAATATCGGTACAGGACTTTGCTATTTCATGGGCCGCGGTTTCACACAACCCAATAAATTCATCAAACTCCAGAAAATCCCTTGGAGGATAACCGCAAATAGCCAATTCGGCAAAAACCACCAGATCTGCCCCTTTGTCTTTTGCCAATTGAATATTTTCAGTTATTTTTCTGGTGTTGGCCTCAAAGTTCCCGATGTGGTAATTAAGTTGTGCCAGTGCTATTTTCATGTTAAATTTATCAGGTTGTGAGTATCAAGTAGTAAGTATCTGGTATCAAGTAGTGCGTATTGAGTATCAAGACAGCTATCTGGATTAAAAGAATACGCCGAAATTAAGTGCTAAATAGTGATTTCTAACATCTCTGGTTTTATCGGTTACAATATTAGTGAAACCGTTATTAAAAGTTAACCCGGCCACTATACTGGTATTGCCCGAAATATCAAATTCCCCACCGCCACCAATAATTAATCCGGCGCGATAAAATTTGATGTGATCAGACACATTTAAATTATCGCCAACAACCATACCATCAGTAACCGCATTTTGTTTTGCACTAATATTAATTGAATTAGACAGTCCAAACTGACCATACCAGCGTTTTCCATCAGTTTTCACAGTCTTAAGCTTAACAGTTAAAGGCAGCTCTACGTATTGTAGCTTATATTTTAAATCGTAAGCTTTTGGTGCTGTATTGCCACTTGCTGCATAATAAGGTGAAACATTGGCCTCTGTGCTTTTACCATTAACAGAAGTAATAGTTAAGGCCGTAGAAAAACTATAATTTGGAGCAAAATTAAAGTCACCAATCAATCCATATGAAAAGCCCAGGGCTACTCCCTCAGTTTTTCCCTGCTCAGGTTTAATCCAGCCAAAAGTTGGACTCGCGGTTAATCCTAACCTAAAACCGTAACTGGTTAAGGGCGAATTTTGTGCCCATGCGCCGAAACTTAAAACAGATAAAATTAAAATGGTTGATATTTTTTTCATGCTACAGGTGTTTATATATTTGTGTTACATGATGTATAACGTAAAACACTGGCAAATTTATCTAATTTTTCTTTTTGCCATCATATTTATTTCCTGCAAACATAGCAACCGGCCCGATGTTAGTAATATAGAGGTAAACATCAAAATTGAAAGATTTGATCAGGAACTTTTTAAAGGAAAAAACAAAAATGTACTTGAAGTAAATAACCAACTTGCTTCAAAGTATGGTGTGTTTTACGACGATTTTATCCATCGGATTTTAGACAGTAAATTTTCCAACACCGAATCGTTGACCAATTTATACCATGATCAGGCCTATACCGATTTAAGCAAGGAAGTGGATAGTGTTTTTCCAGATTTAAAAGTACAGGAAGATGGATTAAACCAGACTTTTAAATACATTAAATATTATTATCCAAAAGCGAAGATTCCAAAATTCATTTCTTTTGCCTCAGGTTTTGCTTACCAGATGCCTGTTGGAGATAATTATCTGGGCATCGGTTTAGACATGTTTCTGGGTAAAGACAGCAAATTCTACAGGGCTATTGTGCAAAGTGTACCTCTTTACCTTTCGAGGAGGTTCACGCCTGAATATATTGTGCCCCGTGTTGCCGAAACTTATGTCCATGAAGAACTTTTTGCGGAGCCTGATGATAACAGGACTTTATTATCTAAAATGATTTTTCAGGGAAAGATTTTATACTTTCTTGATCAGGTTTTACCCGAAAATGTAGGTGATTCGACCAAAATCGGATATACCCAACAGCAATTAGACTGGGCGCAAAACTTTGAAGGGGACATTTGGGCATATTTTCTGGAGAATAATTATCTTTTCGAAACCGACTATCAAAAAATCCAGGTATTTTTATCAGAAGGACCTTTTACCCCAGGTTTAGGCGAAAATAGAGAATCGGCACCAAAATTGGGCGTATGGATAGGCTGGCAGATTGTGAGGAAATATATGAGTACGCATCCAGATGTTACTTTGCAACAGTTAATGGGTGATAACGATGTACAGAAAATTTTAAATCAGTCGAAGTATAAACCAAAGCAACAGAGGTAGTTTACCGTTAGCAGAAACCAGTTATATCAAAATCAGTTCAAATATTAACCTAAAGGAAAAAATGAAAGTCGGCATTGTATTATCGGGCGGGGGTATTAGGGGAATCGCGCATTTAGGTGTTTTGAAGGCCTTCAGTAATTTAGGGATTACTTTTAGCCACATTAGCGGAACAAGTGCAGGCGCCATAGCGGGATCTTTTTTTGCTGCCGGCATAGATCCCGAAGAAGGGTTAAATATTTTCCTTAAAACAAAGCTTTGGCGCTTTGTACGTCCGGCGGTAGGTTCGCTAGGACTGATTAATATTGAAAATACCGCTTTGATTCTGAAGGAATATTTTCCTGAAGATTCTATAGAAAAGCTAAAGATACCTTTAACCATTGCTGCCGTAAACTTTAGTGAAGGCCGGTTGGTTTACTTTACAAAAGGGCCACTCATCAGGGCTGTCCATGCCTCAAGCTGTATACCCGGTATTTTTAAACCCATCATGATTGATGGCCAAATGTATGTAGATGGTGGCATTTTAAACAATTTTCCGGTTGAACCTTTAATGGAAAACTGCGATTTTATTATAGGCTCATCCTGTAACCACCTCAAACCAGTTGATAAAATTACAGGTATCACCAATTTAATGGGGCGCGCAGGTATTATGTCTATTAACCATGATATGGAAAGAAAAGCTAAATTCTGTAATGTATTAATCGAGCCAAAAGGTTTAGGGGCAATCAGTACTTTCGACATGAAACGCGCAGAAGATATTTACTGGCTGGCGCATGAAGAGGCGTTGATTACGATCAGGAATACGCCAATAATAAGGGATTTGATTAAAAAATAATTGCTAAAAAATTAATGCCTCGACAAAGCTTAAAAACATTTCTAAACGATTACCATCTGGTTTTTTTTATATTAATTGCTTCAATTTTATTCATAATCGGTTTTTGTTTATTTCCTAAACCTAATCCGTACTCAGCGGTTTTATTAACTACCTTATGCTTTGGCAGTTATTATCTGGCCATTTGGATTTCTGGTGCAGAGGCTAACTTTACACATGACGAACAATCATTAGAGGTTACTTTATTCGCCAGAAACCTGAACATTTACCGTATGCTTTATATTCCATTAGCAGATGTAAGAGGTTTCGGACTGGAACAAATCACCAGGGGTAGCTATGGTATAATTATTTATTTGACTAATTCAGATTATCATAAATTCTCTGTGCGGAAGTATGAGGAAGCCATTGAACTAGAAGCATATCTTTCTACATTTTTGAATAAGCTGACAAAGGATACTCACCCAAAATATCCTAATTTTTTATCAGCATTTGCCTTTGCGATCAAAAAAGTTGCTTTTTTTTATTCATAACAATAGCTTTTGCGTTTAGCATAGTTGAGTATGTTAAGTTTTCAAACTTATTCACCTTTATCTTTTGCGTCTGATTTAATGTAACCGTGTGGTTATTTATAATTCGAAAGCCAATTAAAAAAGCGCTTTTCAGGTTTGGGTCATTTTACCATTTCCCTAATCTATTTATTTATCTGGCACCTTTATTAGCTATTATAATCTGCTGGAAAACTGAAGAGATAAGAAGCAAACCAATTTCATTCAAAAAACCTCATGAGCTCATTGCAAAAAGACCGTATTCATTTTACCAATTTGATCAAACCGTAATTAATCCTAAAATAATTGACATTTCTACATACATAATTTCTGGAAATAGTAACCAAAGGGAAAGGACATTTAGCGTTACACACTATTTTGCCACGCCTTTGGCGAGCTTGGATTCCATCCGTGTCAACGGAAGATATAATATATGGTTGGTAAAAACTTTCAAGCAGAAAATCAGAAAAGATTTGGGTGCAGAATTGAAGACTAATCTCATTCAGCACTTTCATAATAAAACAAAAACTGAATTTGAATACCTCTTTAATACTGCACCAGTTTTTTATAAAAACAACTTTAATGATAGAATAGCAAACCAACTATTGTACGGAAGCCCAAATGCATCTAAACAAAACTACATTCTAGTCCCTCATTGGGAAAAAATTCAGGTTTATAAAAATGAGCAGCTTAGCGAAATATATTTACTTGTAATTGCAATAATAATTTCAAGCTTAGTTGGATGTATTTTTATTGCTGTGAACAGATAGTTAAGAAACTAATTTTATCAATCGCTCTCCTTTTAAAACGGGAATGGCTTCACAAACGTTTAGCTGCAAACAAAAAACAACATCTTCTTCTATATTCAACTGAGCCAGTCGATGGCTATGTGATGATTTATGAAGGTATTTCCTTAAATCTCCTTTAGCTATAGCATACAGATCTTCGGCTGCCACACTCGAATCATCGAAATGCTCGAAATTTTGACGAAGATTAGTGACCACTGCGCCTGCAAAAAGGGTATCCTCTAAATTGAACTGATCTTTCCAGCCTGCACAAAGCAAAAGCACATTTTTATCCTGACTTTTCAAATAACTACAAAGAGAATCTAAATTTAAGAAAGATCCTATTACAACCTGAAAGGCCCTTTTCTGTGCCAAATGTAAGGCCTTAGTTCCATTGGTAGTGGTTAAAACAACTGTTTTCCCGTTTACTTTCTCGTGAGTATAAGAGAATGGCGAATTCCCGAAATCATAGCCTGCAACTACCTCTCCGTTTCGTTCGGCTGCCAATAAAAATCCACTATCACGATAATTTAAACAATCCTCTACCTGAGCTACGGGAATAATTGCTTCAGCTCCGTTATCTATTCCATAGGTAATGGAAGAGGTAGCCCTCAAAATATCGATCACCACTACAATGCTCTGCTCAATATCGTATAAATCGATCAAGGCTGGCGTTAAACAAACTTCTATTTTTTTTGACATTTGAGGAGATATGAGTCTTGAGATATGAGATATGAGATTTGAGACGGTGTGTCGTCTCAAATCTCATATCTATTGTCTCAAATCCTATTTATAAAAAGGAAACTTAACCACTTTAGCTTTAATTGGCGTATTGCGGATCAAAATAAAAACTTCAGTTCCTTCTTTAGCGAAATCTTTTGCAACGTAACCCATGCCGATTGCTTTTTGCAAAGAAGGTGCCTGGGTACCGGAAGTTACTTTACCAATGACATTTCCTTCAGCATCAGCAATTTGATAATCATGGCGTGGAATACCTCGATCAATCATTTCAAAACCAACTAATTTCTTTTCAATACCGGCCTCTTTTTGTGCCAATAAAGCTTCAGAATTAGTAAACTGTTTAGAAAATTTGGTAATCCAACCTAATCCTGCTTCAATTGGCGAAGTTGTATCATCAATATCATTTCCGTATAAACAAAAACCCATTTCTAAACGTAAAGTATCACGGGCACCTAAACCAATTGGCTTAATATTGTATGCCGCACCCGCTTCAAAAATGGCATCCCAAATCTGATCGGCATATTGGTTTTCGAAATAAATCTCAAAGCCACCAGCGCCAGTGTAACCTGTTGCAGAAATCACCACATTATCAACTCCGGCAAAAGTGCCTTTTACGAAAGTATAATATTCCATTGATGCCAAATCAACTTCAGTTAAACTTTGTAACGCATCAGCTGCCTTTGGTCCTTGAATGGCTAACAGAGAAGTTTGATCAGAAATGTTGTGCATTTCTACGCCTTCTGTATTAAACTGTTGTATCCAGTTCCAATCTTTTTCAATGTTCGATGCATTTACCACCAACATATAGGTTTTATTATCTATCTTGTAAACCAAAAGGTCGTCAACAATACCACCATCTTTATTGGGCAAGCAAGAGTACTGCACTTTTCCGTCATATAACTTAGCGGCATTGTTACTGGTTACTCTTTGAATAAGGTCTAGTGCATTTTCACCTTTAAGAATAAATTCACCCATGTGGCTCACATCAAAAACACCTACTCCATTACGAACTGTTGCATGTTCGGCATTAATACCTTCATAAGTAACAGGCATATTATAACCTGCAAATGGAACCATTTTAGCGCCTAAAGCGATGTGTTTTTCTGTTAATGCGGTATTTTTCATCCGTAAATTTTATTTTTTATGAATAATGAAGCGATTACAATTTCAACCCCAATTATGGCGATTTTATGCTTATTCTTCGCGGGGCAAAACTACTAAGAAAAAGACAAAATTTTGAGGTTAATTTTATAGGCGTTTTTCAGGCTGAAAACTGATTTGATGAAAAACTTCAGCCTTACAAAATGATATTACTTCACCGAAGAACAATTGACAATAATAACAAAGAAAATGTAGTACAAGCAAACGAAGTGCCGCTATGCTTAGGGCGGAGAAATACAAAATTTGATTTGGAGCGCAAAGTCCGTGTAAAGCCATAAATTTCATCCCGTTTTTCGCTTCGCTTCCTCGTGCCTCGTTGCTGCAGGGTAACGCTTCAACCGGGGCTGGAAACCCAATACAGCGTTTCATTTTTAAGGTTGCAGGACTTAGAAGCAGACACCACTTAATCCGATCAAAGCTATTCGATAGAATGATTTCGGTTGCTCAGTATAAACAACAACCCAAGGGATACAAATCTTGTTATGCACTAACCAATTCCTCATAAATTTTTAACATTTTACCGGAAATTAATTGAACGCCATGATCATTTTCAACTGTTTTCCGTGCATTCTCTCCTATTTCTACCCACCGTTTAGGATTGATAACACATTGTAAGATGGAACGGTAAAATTCATCCGCAGAATCAGCAATTAAGATATCATGTCCGTGCCTGCAGTTAATCCCCTCGGCTGCCGTGGTTGTGGCAATGATGCATTTTTTCATTGCCATACCTTCAATAATCTTAACCCGCATGCCGGTACCAGAAATTAGTGGCACGATCATAATGGCCTTGGAGTTCATAAACTCTACGGCATCAAACACCTCTCCCTCTACTATCAGGTTCTCAGAATCGTATTCAAAAAAATGTTTCTGCATGTTTTTCCCGGCGATATAAAACCGGAGATCCTTATTCAACTTCTCAATATCTGGCCAGATATCATCTAAAAACCACTCTAATCCTTCCTGATTGGGCCGCCAATCCATTGCCCCTAAATGAAACAGCGTAGGAAAACTGGTTTTGGTCTTGTCTACCTTATATTTTTCCAAATCGATGGCTACCGGAAAAACCGACATCGGAACTTCGCAACCAAACCTCAATATGCTTTGGCGATCGGGTTCGGAAATAGCAAAAATGTGGTGAAAGCGATTAATCTGATCAGTTTCATAAGCTTTAAGCCGTTGTGCTAAAAAAGCCAGGTATTTGCGCCGAATAAGAAACTTTTCTGAATGCGAAAGGCGTTCCCATAACGTAAACTCGATATTATGCGCCCGGTAAATCAGCTTAGCATTACTATTTGCCTTAACCACGTCCAGATAGGGTACCACAAACAGGCCTTCAAACTGAATGATATCGAATGCATTTTCCCTTAAAAGATTTTCCAGCTGCCGGGCAGCATCTTCACTGTAGTACCGGGAAACATTATAAGATTCGTTAGTGAAAATATTAAAAAAAGCAGACCATACATTTACATCTGTATCTAAATCGCAGGTATGGTATTTAATCTCTTCAAAAACAGGGTCATAAATATCTTCAATATCAATACGCCCTTTTGTTGGGTTAAGGCTAAACAATGTAATATCTGCGCCAAGTTGCAGCAAACCTTTTATGGTATTGTATACCACAATCGGATAACCACTGTTTGGCGGAAAGGGAATCCGCTTAGTAATTAACAAAATTTTCACAACGTGGTGAAAATACGAAATTTTAGGCGTTTTTTGAAAACAGTTCCAACTGAGGGGCGCTCACATTAAAAGTTTTGCGGTGAAAAGGCGATAAGCCTATTTCGAGTACAGCTTTACGGTGTGCAATGGTTGGATAACCTTTATTTTGCTGCCAATTATAATGAGGGTAACCTACATGCAGGTTGGTCATATATTCATCCCGATGTGTTTTGGCCAATATGGAGGCCGCTGCAATATTGAGGTATTTACCATCGCCTTTAACAATACAGCTATGAGGAATCTGAGGATAGGTCTTAAAACGGTTTCCATCAATAACCAGGTATTGTGGTGGCGTTTGCAATTTTTCAATGGCCCTGTGCATGGCCAGAAATGATGCATTTAAAATATTGATGCGGTCTATTTCTTCATGATCGCAAGAGGCTACTGCCCATGCCAGCGCTTCCTGTTCGATAATTGGCCTTAACAGCGCCCTTTGTTCATGAGAGAGCTGTTTGGAGTCGTTTAAACCCTCCAGAACAAAACCCTTAGGCAATATCACCGCAGCTGCAAAAACAGGGCCTGCAAGGCAACCTCTTCCCGCTTCGTCACACCCGGCCTCTAGTAATTCTTCCTGATAGCAGTTTAACAACATGTTGCAAATTTACTGAAATAGCGATAGTAAGAAAATTATTTTGTTCAACATCTTTTAAACATTAATTTTAAAGATAAAGGATTTACAATGCGTATCATTAAATTAACTCTTATTTTTTGCCTGTTATGTTTTACGTGTTTTGCGCAAAAGAAAAAACATGCAACTCCCGCTCCACCACCGATTGAACCTCCATCAGAAGCAGATTATACTGTTTTAGAAAAACGCATGGCTTGTTTGTACCGTAATAAATATTCTTCCATCGAGCGATTAAAGTTCTTTCCTTTTAACCAAAATAAAACGGTTATGCTAATCTCTTTTGAACCGCCCGATATCAGCGCCGAGATTATTTATAAAGATACCTTTAAAGATACAATCAATACCGAGGTTAAGAACGAAGTTCATGATGCATTGCTACAAAAAAAACAAAAACTAGATCTAAAAAGATTGAAAGAAAAAAAGGTGTTGTCAGCTTTGGAATTAAATAAACTTACTGATATCCTCTATAACTTTAGTTATACCTCTACCAAAAGCTATAAAGGATTACTGATAGCAGAGTCAGATGGATATAGCTGTTATGAGCCACGAAATGGAATCGTATTTTTAGATGAAAATGGATTGATTGCAGAATACATAGAAATCTGTTTTGAATGCCATCGCAGAAGAGAAAGCTCTGAAAAAATGAATATTGGAAAATTTTGCACAGAGAAATATGATCTGATCAGGAAATATTTCCGAAATAATGGCATTAAATATGGCACAACTAAACTGACTGAATAAATTAAACCGTGAGATACAACGAAAACCTTGCCCTCCGTGTGGCTGAAAGACTGATGCATATACCTGATATAGAAGAAAAACTGATGTTTTCAGGATTGGTGTTTATGGTAAATGGCAAAATGTGCATCGGTGTTTCCAAAGCCGGTATGATGGTTCGGATCGATCCAAATGCTTTAGAAAACTTATCACATAAAGATGGCTGGGAACAAATGGTAATGGGTGGCAGACCGATGAAGGGTTATATTTCGGTATCAGAAAATGTTTTAGTCAGAAATGATGAACTTGATTTCTGGGTTAAACTTGCCCTCGATTTTAACCCCTTTGCAAAAGCGTCAAAAAAGAAATAATGAGTGTAAAGCCTAAAGATTTACCAAAACAACTAATTTATATTAAACCGTATTTTTTGATTAATTTTACTTTTCTAATCAAATTTTATGAAAAAAGGAGCTGCTCTAGCGGTATTTCTGCTATTTATCTCATTAATTGCTCTGGCTCAAATTAAAAAAACCATCGTATCACCTGCAATCAAAGCAACAAATACACAACAATTAAAGGCGCAGGAACCTGAGGGGCATTATTGTGATTATTGCAAACTGAGTTATCCTGAATCGCATTTCCCATGCATCATGAAATCCATTAAAGGCAAACTAGATGTAACAAGCGGAGAAATCAGTTTTGTAGCCGGGCAACCTATTGGTGGCATAGTGGTAAAAGCAGTTAACATCCCGGCAGGTGAGGCAACTAACCTTGTAACTAATCAAAATGGAGAAATAGAATTTAACAACGCCATCGCGGGGAATTATAAATTTATTATTATGGTTCCTTCAAATAATCCCAGATCGCGGGTAGCCGGATCACCAATTGGCGGTATTATTGTTAAAGGCGGTAAAAATCCTGGAGGAAATTTAATCACCCTAATTACAAACGAAAATGGCGAAATAGAACTGAATAACATGCCTCCCGGCACCTATAAATTCACTGCCACGGGGGCTTCCGAAACCGAAAAAAATAATTCCTTATATAAATCAAATCATTCGGAAAAGATGAATCCTTAGTAAAAAACTAAAAGCATTTGATTTAAGTTTCGTTCTATTTTTGGCACTATTATGGAATCTTTCAAATCTCTGCATCTTTAAATTGTGACACATTTAAAAAACACACGATGAAACGTTTAAATTTAATATTGAGCTTTGCATTTCTTTCGATCGGATTTCAATCTTTCGCCCAAACCGACAAAGAAACCACAATTAAAATTGTAGCAGATAAAAATTACAACTTTATAGCTAACACAGCCACGCCAATGGCCAACAATGACATTAACAGAATATTGGCAGCAATGCCAGGCAGTCAGGCAGGTTCTTCAATAAACCTAACCGGGTCTCAATACGATGTTAAGGTTACCAAAGACAGTATTGTGGCTTATCTACCTTATTTTGGCAGGTCTTTTTCTGCTCCGATGGATCCTACACAAGGCGGAATCAAATTTACTTCAAAAAATTTCACCTATAAAGAATCCAAAAATAAAAAAGGCATGTACACCATTCAAATTGAAACAAAAGATGTAATAAGAGAGAATTATCGGTTTACAATCAATATTTCTACCAACGGATATGCTTCATTAACGGCCAGCAGTATAAATAAACAGCCCATCTATTTTAATGGATATTTGGAAGAGCCTAAGAAAAAGGATTAAAACTTTGTTATTCTTAAAAAGAATATATTTTATAAAAATCAAATAAGTGACAGATAGATTTTATTTTGTAGTATACTTCGATCAATCGTCATTCCCAACTTGATTGGGAACCACATAGAGCTCATGAATGCCCCTGAATAAAAAACCACTCATCAATAATCTTAATGTAAGCGCTTTAAGATTTCCACAGCAAAGAATCTAAAAAGGATCGCTAGGCTAATCAGGGAAAGGCAAACTTACCGAATACGTTTTTGTTGTTCTTTAAGGCTTTCTCCAAAACAATTTCACTATCAAAACGATTATCTTATATAAAATCTTAAAGTTATGATAGACCCAGAAAACGATAATTATTCAAACGATCCTAACGATGCTTTACGCAGAGAGGATGATGTAGAAAATATCAATGAAATTAGCGGTGATGATACCAGCATTGAACACGATAAAGATTTGCTGGAACAAGCCGATGAAGCTTCAAGAGCCTCTTATGAGTTGAACCTAGATGATGAGGTGGATGAAGATGAACTAGAAGATTAACAAAAAGCCTTTCAGATGCGAAAATCCGAAAGGCTTTTTAAATATTCAGGCTCGATGTTATAGTTCAGCCTTTACCTGAAACCACTACTTAGCTTTATAAGTTTCAGGATCAACTGCTGCTCTTGTCCACCCTTTCAAAAATGAGGTAATTTTCTTTACATCATGTCCTACTTTCTTTTTACCGTTAGCGTCAACTTCTTCCGTTTCTAAATAAGATGAATTTTCGATGTGCAATACTTTGCCTTTTCCATCAAGAATTACGAATACCGGAAAACCAAAACGTTGAGGATAACCTAAACCAGCCAGAACACTTTCATTTTTATTTTCAGGACTATAGTTAACCAGTACCGTCTCGAAATTATCGTTGATGTATTTTTTTAGCGTTGCTGTGGTATCAATCAGGTTATGAAATGCGATACACCAGCTGCACCAGTTACCACCAACCTGTAACAAAACATGCTTATTTGCTTTGGATGCTTTTGCAACCGCAGCAGCAATATCCACTTTAGCATCTGCCTGCGGGTTATAGATGTGAACATTTTCCTTTGTTGCCTGGCTAAAAGCCACAGTCGAAATCAATATTGTCGTTAATAAAATAACTAATTTTTTCATGATTTTTAGAATAATAAGCAAAGATAATAAAGTCTATAATTTTAATAGATTATTCGCAAATTCTTTACAGAGAAGCAACATTATTGGTCATTGGTCATTGGTCATTAACAGAACCTGGTGTTGCGGAAAGGTTAAAAACCATTCGCATTTTTCCATTAATCCTTTTACATCGTCCAATTTACATTTAACTATCTTTGCATTAGAAATGGATTTCCTAGATATACATACCCATAAAGTTGCCACTCAAAATGGGGTAGTCAGCATTCAAAGCCTGTCACTAACCCAGGATATCTTTTTAGCCATGCCTAAAACGAAACCTATTTCGGTTGGTTTACATCCATGGTTTGCTAAAATTGAACATCTTGACCCGCAGATGAAATATCTAATTGTCGTAGCCAATCAAGCAAATGTAAAACAGATTGGTGAGTGTGGCTTGGATCGGTTAAGAGGCGAAAACCTGGAGAATCAGATTATAATTCTGGAAAAACAGATCGAATTGGCAGAAAAGATCAGAAAACCTTTGATTTTGCATTGTGTTAAATGTTTCGCTGAATTAATAGCGATTAAAGACCGCTTAAGGGTTAAAGTACCTATGATTATCCATGGCTTTAATAAAAACGAGGAACTTGGCAAGCAACTGCTGGATAAAGGATTTATACTTTCTTTTGGTTTGACTATCCTGAAAGAAAACTCCGGTGCAGCGAAACTGATTCAAACCACCAATAATTTTTTCCTGGAAACGGATGATGCTGATATTTCGATTGAGGAAATTTACCGGACAGCAGCCATTTTAAAAAAATGTACTGTAGATGAACTCAAAGCTCGTATTTTTACAGACTGGAATAAACTAAATTTAATATAGCGCTGTCATTCTGAGCCTGTCGAAGAATACAGCTAAATACACAAATATGTCTGACGTTAGCTGGCTTTCGCGCTCTGCCCTGCTTGTAGGTAATGATGGGATAGATAAACTTCAATCAAAACATGTTCTGGTAATCGGCTTAGGTGGCGTGGGTTCTTTTGCCGCCGAATTCATCTGCCGTTCCGGAATTGGAGAAATGACGATTGTTGATGGTGATGTGGTTGACCCCACCAACCGAAACAGGCAATTACCTGCTCTGGCTACCAATCATGGAATAAGCAAGGCTGCCATTATGCATGAACGTTTATTGTCCATAAATCCTGAATTAAAACTGCATGTGGTTAATACTTTTCTTACGCCAGAGAAATGCAGGGAAATTTTAGAAGCCGATTTCGATTACATTATGGATTGTATTGATAGTGTGATGCCTAAAATTACATTATTAGGAACCGCTTTGGAAAAAAATATTCCCATTGTAAGTTCAATGGGCGCTGGTGGTAAAATGGATCCTACCCGTTTAAGAATTACACTGCTTCCTGATACTTACCAATGTGTTTTTGCCAGTTATGTGCGTAAGCGGCTGAATAAACTTGCCAACGCGGCAAAAATAAAAGCTGTTTTCTCTACCGAAGAAATGGATAAAAATTCTATGATTATGACTGATGGGAGCAATTTTAAACGCTCTGCTTATGGAACAGTTTCTTACCTGCCTGCAGCATTTGGTGGTGCATGTGCTTCGGTAGTAATCCGCGATTTGCTTGGCCTCCCAATTGAAATGGCCGAACGACCTGCGAGGATCAGCCATAAAACATTAGCCAAAAAGAAGAAAAAACCGTAAATGGGCGCATTGTTGATATCATGATTTCGGAAAAATTTTAAATTGTTGTAAGTTTAAATTTCCGAGAAATATCACATTATGCCCCAGCCCCTCAAAATTCTTCAAGCCTCTGCAGGTTCCGGTAAAACGTTCAGTTTAACCGCGCATTATCTTACCCTGCTTTTTAGCAGTGAGAATAAATATCGAGAAATTTTGGCCGTAACCTTCACCAATAAGGCTACAGAAGAAATGAAAACCAGGATACTGGAAGTGCTGCTTGGACTGGCAAAAGGCGACTCATCAAAAAAAACTGATGACTATCGGAAACTTATTTTACAAGCCTATCCGATATTAAGTCCACAAGAGTTACAGATCAAGGCAGATAAAATATACCGTAAAATCCTGCATGACTATAGCCGTTTCTCGGTAAGTACCATTGATGGTTTTGTTCAAAAAGTAATCAGGGGTTTTGCATTTGAGCTGGGCTTAAATGCCGATTATAATTTAGAAATGAATTATGACAAGGTAAAAGATGATCTGGTAAACAAACTGGATGAAGCTTTAGATCATAACAAACAGCTGTTACAATGGATTATCGACCTCGCCATTGAGCGCATTAGCGATAACAAGAGCTGGAACTATAAATTCGAACTTTACAATCTGATTGGTGAAATTTTCTCCGAACGTTTCCAGATTTTTGAAGATGCGGTAAACACGCTTGGTCTGGAAAACATTGACGAATTATTTAAAAAATACATCAGCATTACCAAGGCAGAGATAAAGAACTTTGAAGAAGAATTGGTTTCGCTGGCAACAGAGGCAAACGAAGCTCTGAACGTAATCGGGGTGGAAACCGAGCACCTAAAGGGAAAATCGAGAAGTCCGCTGGCTAAAATTATTCTTGTTGTCAGGGGCGATTTTTCGAAGATCGAGCCACTTTTTAACCTCATTGATGAGCCTGATGAATGGTTTCAGAAAAATGCAAATTTCCCTGAAGCCTATGATACGGTAAATCCAATATTAAAAAAGTTAAAAACGCATTATTTAACCCATTTACCAAACTACAGTCTGGCGATTGCCTTTAATAAAAACCTTTATTATTTAAGGTTAATGCAGGAAATTGCCATGCTTTTAAAAGAATACAGGGCCGAAAACGATAACCTGCTGATCAGCGATGCACAAAAACTGATTTCTGGAATTACAGAAGATGCCGGAGATAATCCATCCTTTATCTGGGAAAAAGTAGGTAACCGTTACCGTAATTTTCTGTTCGATGAATTTCAGGATACTTCTACCAGTCAGTGGGGAAGCTTTAAATCCCTGCTGACAAATGCTATGGCTACACCGAGCCAGGATCTGATCGATCACCTGATAGTTGGCGACACCAAACAATCTATTTACCGCTGGCGCAACGGCGATTGGAACATCTTGCACAAACATGCTAGATTAGATGTTGGTGCAGAAAATGTACTGGAAGAAAGCTTAGCTGAAAATTACCGGAGTGCCGAAAATATCATTACATTTAATAATTTCCTTTACAAGGCCATTCCCATAACCCTGCAGAATGAACTGAATGAAAATCTGGCCACCAAACCTGAAAGCATTGCCAACTGGTGGCAAGAACAAAATTACCAGCAGATTATAACCGATATTTATAGCGGCTCTACCCAGAACTTTGCTACGAACACCTTAAAAGGTGGAACAATTAAGATTAAAAAGTTTGGCAAAGACCATGCACCCAATGAACCGCGTTTTACAGAAACTGTTTTTAGGGATATTGCATTAAATGATATTGTTGAAGAAATAAATGATCTCAAAAACCAACAGCAATATGCATTAAAAGATATTGCCATTTTAGTTCGATCGAACAGCGAAGCACTACTTACTGTTAAAAAATTAATGGAGCATAACTTACCTGTTTTGTCAGGAGATGCCTTATTGATTTCCAACAATTCGGCCATACAGCTCATTATCAATACACTAAAAGTATTAATTGGTTTAGAAGCACAAACAGCATTATACAAAGCCAACTGTATAGCACTTTACCATGCCCTACATGAAAAGGAGATTGATGCCACTTACTACCTCAACCTTACCAATAAACCTTTAAGCACGCTTACCACGGTTTTACCGGTTGCTTTATGCGAAAACTGGCAAAGCTGGTTACAGCTACCCCTGCCTGAACTGGTAGAGATTTTAATTGAAAGTTATGGCTTAAAAAATCTCACCACCAACCTACCTTACTTACTTGCGTTTAGAGATTTAACCGCCTCAGCCGCAAAACTTGGTGAAAAAGGTATTCTTTCATTTTTAACCTGGTGGGAAGAAGATGGCATTAAAAAATCATTGCCTTCTCCGGATGGGGCTGATGCCATACAGATCATTACCATCCACAAATCGAAAGGCCTGGCTTTTAGGGCAGTTTTTGTACCTTTTTGCAATTGGGAAATCAAGGGCAAAGCCAATGGCAATTTCTGGGTATCTTCAGAAGAGACGGTTTACAAGGACCTAAAAGGCATTCCACTAAAATACAATGAAGCGCTGGCTGATTCGGCAATTGCGAAAGCCTATTACGAAGAGCTGCTTTACAACAACATGGATGCGTTGAATATGCTTTATGTAGCCACTACACGATCCAAAGATTATCTTTACATTGCTACGATGGCTAAAAAGGAATTGAAATTATCCAATATGGGCGATGCCATCAATTTCACTTTTGATGAGCAGTTTGATGAAAACGGCGTGTACGAAATTGTAGAGCCTGTAACTGTTGAAAGTAAGGTGGAAGCCTCTAATTTCATCAACCTGAATAGTTATCCAACCACGACGCGCCTATCAGAACTTTACATCCCATCTGAAGACAAACACTTAAAACATTTGGTAAATATTGAAAAATCAGGAAGAAAAGGTTCTTTGCTGCACGATATCCTGGCCAGCGCCAACACACAGAAAGAAGTTGATGATTATACGGCCAACCTTGTTTTGCAGGGAATTATCAAAGAAGAAGAAAAACAGAAATTAATCTCATCCGCACTTGAAGTATTGGAACACCCTGAGCTCAAAGAGATCTTGGGTAATGCAAGCGAAAGCATTGTAGAAAAAAACATTATCGATACCAATGGGAAACTGCACCGCCCTGACCGGGTTTTGATCAACAACGACGAGGTGATTATCCTTGATTATAAATTTACCCTGGAAGAAAGCGATAAACATATTGAACAAGTCAATAATTATAAGGTTTTACTTACTGAAATGGGTTACCAGAATATCAAAACCTATCTTTTCTATGCAGTTAAAGGCAAATTGAAATTAGTATAGTATGCAGATGAAACCATTTTTACAGGAAGTTGCCGAAGATTTAGTTGCCCGGTTTGGAAATCAGCTGGAAAACTGCGCCATCGTTTTCAATAATAAACGACCATCGGCTTATTTACAAAAACACTTTGCAGATATTATCGGCAAACCATTTTTTAGTCCGTCTTTTTTTAACATACAGGAGTTTTTTGCCAGTTCTACGAGTTATAAAATAGCCGATTTTTACCTGCAGTTTTTTACGCTACACCGCATCTATAATCAACTGCTTGCAGAAGAAAAACTGGAAACTATTTCCAGTCATAAGTTTTTTCCTTTAGCAAAAATCATTTTAAGCGATTTTAACCAGATTGATGCCGATTTGGTTGATGCAGAAAAATTATACCGCGATCTGGAAGATATATCAGTTATCAATAAAGATTTCGATTATTTAAGCCCGGAGCAATATGAGTTTCTTGCCCAATTCTGGACGTCTTATTCCGAAGGAAAACATAAAAAGCAGCAGGAACTGTTTATCAAGATGTGGCGCAGGATGCCGAAACTTTACCATAAATACCACGCAACACTTAAAGAGCAAGGTTATTTAACCAATGGTTCTGTTTACAGGTATCTGGCTGATGATATTACCCGTCATCAGGAATTCATCTCTAATTTCGATAAAGGCAAGATCATTTTCATTGGATTTAACGCTTTGAGCAGTGCCGAAGCCAAAATATTTACCCAGTTACAGGAAGCAGGTAAAGCGCTATTTTATTTCGATGCTGATACGTATTATTTAGATGATATTTCGCAGGAAGCAGGCTTGTTTCTTCGTAAAAACATCAATCAACTTGGCCTGAAGGATGAGTTTGCCAATCAGGAAAGTTTAATGAAATCTGCTCCGCACCAGGTAAATGTTTTTAAGGTTCAGGGGCAATCTGCGCAGGCTAAAATACTAAATAATATTTTAGAAGAAGATTATACCAGCGCGGAAACGGTTGGAAAAACAGTAGTGGTTTTAGCAGATGAAGGCCTGTTGATCCCCACACTGCAAACGATCCCCACTAACCTGAATGGAAAAGCGATTGACCTCAACGTAACTATGGGTTTTGCGTTATCAACTTCAAGTATTTTTGGTTTGGTTGATTTGTGGTTGATGAGTCAGCTGGAGATTTTACAGCGGGATAAAGTAAGTTACAAAAATGTAGAAGCTTTTTTAACACATCCACTAACGGGCCTTAGCCAAAAAATGCGCGATAAAATTTTAACCGCATTATTGGAAGAAAATCAGGTAGAGATCGATCATAAACGCCTTTTACGTCAAAGTGGGCTGTTCGAAGCTTTTTATAAGAAAATCGATGATCCAAAACATGTGGTTATCAACCTATTGGATGTATTGGATTATGTGCTCACCCGATTATCAAATGCAAAAACGCTCAAAAAAATCGATGCAGAACTGTTTGTAAAAACCATTCAGGAATTGAACAGGCTTCACGATACTTTTAGCAACCACATCGGTAAAGAAGAAATTCCTTTTGTAATTTACCTTGTACAAAAATCACTACAGGCTATCGCAGTACCACTTTCAGGCGATCCTTTAAATGGCATACAGGTAATGGGACTGCTTGAAACCAGGAACCTGAATTTCGATAAAGTGGTAATTTTGGGTTTTAATGAAGGAATCATTCCTAAATCATCCATTGGCAATAGCTTTATTCCAGATTCGATACGTCGTGTTTATGGCCTGCCTGTTCTTGAAAATCTTGATGCCATTTCAGCCTATATGGTCTACCGTCTATTACAACGTGCAAAGAATATCAATTTTGTCTATAATAGTTTAACTGACGAATCTACTTCAGGTGAAGCCAGCAGAATTTTAAAGCAACTGGAGTACGAAAGTGGCTTCGATTTTACCTATAATGAACTTAATCTGGAAGTAAAAACCGAGCCTTTTAAGGAAGTAAAAATCGAGAAAACCAATAACGCCTTTATTCAGGAAACACTTCAAAAATACCTGGATAAAAAGAAGGTGCTATCCCCTTCTGCACTTACCCAATACATTTCTAATCCCATAGATTTCTTTTTCAATTACATTGCGGGTATTAAAGAACCTAAAGAAATCAGTGCAGTGGTAGAAGCCAACGAAATCGGTTCCATTCTGCACAAAGTGATGGAGTATTTTTACGAGGATCTAAGGTCTGCTGAAATTACTGCAGCGCATATTGAAGAGAAACGTAAACAAGTGCCAGCATTGATCCAAAAAGGATTCAATGCTGTCATGTTCAAAAACCCTGACATGATCATGGAATACAAAGGCATGCAAAAGGTTATTTTATCTATTGTAGAGGCTTATGTAAATATCATTTTAAATCAGGACGAAGCCCAAACCCCATTCACGATCATTAGTCTGGAACAAAAGGTGGAGGCCGAGATCAGTTTCCCGTTGCGAGGAAAAGAAGCCAGTATCAAAATCTTTGGCTTTATCGATCGTGTGGATGTTAAAAATGGCGTGACGAAAATTATAGACTATAAAACTGGCAGCGACAAGCTGACGTTTAAAGATATTCCCGAGTTGTTCAACTCTGATGGCAAAAATATCAATAAAGCACTGATCCAGACCTTATTATACACCTATGCTTACGAACAGTTCTCGGGCAAAAGTTTTGTAGAACCAAATCTGTATGTGGTAAAAACCATGAGTGTAGACGGTGTATGGTTTAAATCGGGCAGGCAAACGCTATCAGGAGCTTATTTGGAAAAGATTAAACCGGAATTTCTTGACGAATTAAGAAAAAAGCTGACCGAACTCTTCGAAGCTCCCTATTTTGTGGCCAGCAAAGTTGAGGAAAACTACAAATATTCTATTTATAAAACTTTATTTGGAAAGTAGTTATAATCGCAAAGAAGCAAGTAAACTGCAAAAGGCACCAATCCCTTGCTAAAATAACCACAGGACAAATCGGGTAAAAGACACAGAACACACAGAGCCTGATTGAAAAACATCAGCTTTGTGCCCTCTGGGTAGATCTTTCTGTTCCCGTGGAAGAACAAAACTTTGCATGCTTTGCAAAAAACTTTGCGTGCTTTGCAGTAATCTCTTAAATTTAAAAATGCTAACCTTAAATTTCACCAATTTTCCTATACTCGAAACCGAGCGCCTAATTCTTCGCGAACATGACCTTAACGATGCAGAGACTCTGTTTAACATGCGTACCAATGAGACCGTAATGAAGTATATTGATAGGGAAAGACCAAACGATATTTTTGAAATAAAAGATTTTATTTCCCGTTTTAGAAATGGCTACGAAAATGGGGATAATCTGGCCTGGGTGATAGCCTTAAAAGATGAGCCGGGGCAAATGATTGGTTCTATAGGATATTGGCGTACCGACTTCGCCAACCATAGGGCAGAGATTGGTTATATGCTACATCCTGATTATTGGCGGCAAGGAATTATCTCTGAAGCCTTGAAACGAACCATCGATTTTGGATTTAATGAAGTTAACCTGCATACCATCAGTGCAAATATTAATGTAGAAAACGATGCTTCCAGACAGATGCTGATCAAACATGGCTTTAAAAAGGAAGCACATTTTAAACAAGATTATTATTTCAGAGGCCGGTTTCTTGATAGTGAAATTTATGGATTATTGAATCCAAACCACTAATGCTAAATAATGTAGTCGTCATCATGGCTGAAATGAAGGCCTCTAAATAACTTTAGCTTCGCTGCCCACTTCATGGTTCGCTACCTCATTGCAATCCGCTCCAAATAACTGCAGTGCGAGAGGTAGTTATTTCGTAAAAAGCACCAATATTAATACAAAAAAGCCCAACAAAAACGGAATTGCCCAATAATATTTCCTCATTACTGGAATTATTAAAAAAATCGGTTAAAAAAACATTAACTAATTAGACAAAACACTTATAATTATTACAAAACATAGGCATTTTAGCCTTTGGTTTCAAAGCGATTAATAATTATATTTGCCACCGTTATTAAAATTTACAATGAGAGAAATCCAATTTAGAGAAGCACTTCGCGAAGCCATGAGCGAAGAAATGCGTAAAGATGACCGCGTTTTTTTATTAGGTGAAGAAGTAGCAGAATATAACGGTGCATACAAAGTAAGTCAGGGTATGCTTGATGAATTTGGCGCAAAACGAATTATCGATACCCCGATTGCCGAATTAGGTTTCGCAGGTATTGCAACTGGTGCAGCTACAGCTGGCCTTATTCCAATTGTAGAGTTCATGACATTTAACTTCTCTTTAGTTGCAATCGATCAGATCATCAACGGAGCGGCTAAAATCTTATCAATGAGCGGTGGTCAGTTTTCATGCCCTATGGTTTTCCGTGGTCCAACCGGTAACGCAGGTCAGTTAGGTGCACAACACTCTCAAAATTTCGAGAACTGGTATGCTAACACACCAGGTTTAAAAGTGGTGGTTCCGGCTACTCCTTATGATGCAAAAGGTTTATTAAAACAATCCATCCTTGATCCGGATCCGGTTATTTTTATGGAATCAGAAGTGATGTATGGCGATAAAGGCGATGTTCCTGCAGAAGAATACTATATCGAACTTGGTAAAGCTAAAGTAACCAAAGAAGGCACGGATGTAACCATTGTAACTTTTGGTAAAATGTTAACACGTGTGGTAAATCCTGCTGTAGAAGAGTTAGCCAAAGAAGGAATTAACGTTGAAGTGATTGATTTACGTACAGTACGTCCTATTGATTATGCAACCATTATCGAATCGGTTAAAAAAACAAACCGTTTGGTTGTGGTGGAAGAGGCTTGGCCGTTAGCGTCGCTTTCCGGTGAGATTGCCTTCATGGTACAAAAACATGCATTCGATTATTTAGATGCACCAGTTCTACGTATTACCTGTGCAGATGTTCCACTTCCATATTCACCAACTTTAATTGCAGCGAGTCTACCAAATGCTGAACGTGTTGTTAAAGCGGTAAAAGAAGTAATGTACGTTAAAAAGTAGAATATCATCCGATAGTTTATTGGTTCTGAGCATAACGAAGAACCTATTTAGATATAAATCCTCCAAGCAACTTGGGGGATTTTTTTTTACAGTAACATTAAAATATCAAATCATCCCAACTTATTAACCAGTTTAAGGAATAATTCTTTGCGTTTAAAAAAAAATGATTTATTTGTGTAACCAAAAAAGCTCTAATGAAAACTATTAAAATTTGTGTTGCACTTTGTTTATTCATCCTAACTATCAATGAAAATCTATTTGCTGTTAACCAATTAGTAAATCGTTTTTCCAATACGCAAGCTTCTGAAGTCTATTCCCTTATAGAACGTATTTTGCCTGGTCATTCAAACTCCTTCCTAATCGAAACTATTGCTGATAAGAAAGGGGTTGATAGTTTCTATTTAGCTAGTCAGAATGATAAAATTTTAATTAAAGGAACTAATACTCTATCGATAGCTAAGGGCTTAAACCATTATCTTAAAACATATTGTCATACATCAATAACATGGTATGCGAATGATAAAATCGAGATTCCAAAACAATTCCCAAAAGTTTCAAGTCCGGTTGCCGAAGTTTGTAGATTCGAAAATCGGTTTTTCTTAAATTATTGCACATTCGGCTATACCACTTTATGGTGGAAATGGAGAGATTGGGAGAGACTAATTGACTGGATGGCACTGAACGGTATAAACATGCCCCTTGCGATAACCGGACAAGAATATGTCTGGCAGAAGGTATGGAAGAAATTTGGCATGACGGAGGCCCAAAGCAGGGCATTTTTTACTGGTCCATCTCACTTGGCATGGCAAAGAATGGGCAACCTGGACAGATGGTTAGGCCCATTGCCACAAAGTTTTATCGATAATCAATTTGAGCTTCAGAAACAGATCTTGAAAAGAGAGCGCAGCTTCGGAATGAAACCAGTTCTTCCTGCTTTCGCGGGCCATGTTCCATTTGACTTAAAACAAAAGTTCCCTAATATCAAGTTAACAAACCTGGGTTCGTACGATACAGGGAAACAAAATGATGCTTATTTTCTAGATCCGATGGATCCGTTGTTTATTAAGATACAGAAAGCATACCTGACAGAACAACAGAAGTTATTCGGAACTGACCACTTTTACGGTGCTGATCCGTTTAATGAGATGGATCCGCCTAGCTGGAAACCAGGCTATTTAGCAAATGTTGCAAGAACCATCTATAGTGGAATGAAAGCGGTTGATAAAGATGCGGTTTGGATCCAAATGGGTTGGACTTTTTATTATGACCGAAAGCATTGGAACAATCCTACTTTAGAAGCTATGATAAAGGCGGTACCGAAGAACAAAATGATAATTTTAGAATATTTTGGAGAGAAAGCAGAGTTATGGAGAACAACAGATGCCTTTTTTGATGCTCCTTATATTTGGTGTTATCTGGGAAATTTCGGCGGAAATACTCAGTTAGCAGCTCCATTATTGAAAGTATCAAAGCTTCTTCCAGCTGCCGAAAAAGATCCAAACAAAAGACAGATGACAGGTATTGGAACAACACTTGAAGGTTTCGGAGTGAACGATTTTATGTTTGAATGGTTATTTGACTATGCATGGAATGCTAATGCAGAAAATACTACAAAGTGGATTAAAGATTACGCAAACAGCCGCACTGGAAATAAAGATGAAATTATTGAAGCAGGTTGGGCTAAATTACTTCCATTGATTTACAACAGCCAGGTATCTGGAGTTGGTCTGGGCAATATCATCCAATCGAAACCGATGTTAAAAAGAAATGGTTCATACTCTTCTTTAAGCAGTTATGATTATTTAGCACTAGCCTCAATTTTACCTGTTTTCCTAAAAGCGAATGAAGAGTCGAATAGGAACGCTCGCTTTGAACGTGATTTAGTTATGCTAGAAAAACAGGTACTGGTAAATTTAGCATTATCATTTAGAGATACCATTGCAAAGGCATACTACGCAAAAGACGAAAAATTATTTAACCAATACACACAACATTTTTTATCCCTATGTGATGATGTGAATAGCTTAACGGCAACGCAAAGTGAATTAATGCTTGGAAAATGGATAGACGATGCCAGGAGCTTTGGAAAAACTGATGAAGAGAAAAATTACTACGAAAAAAGTGCAAGGGTACTCATTACAACCTGGGGTGGCGAAGGAAATGGAATTACAGATTATGCTGCAAAAGATTGGTCAGGTTTAATAGCCACTTACTATAAACCAAGGTGGGAACTATTTTTCGATGAATTAAGAACGACTATTAAATCAGGAAATGAACCCGACATGGCCAGTTTCGACAAAAAGCGTGCAAAATTTGATTGGGAATGGACCGATAAAAATCACAGCACGCAATCTTTTTCTCCAACCCCCACGCCAAACGCTATTAAAGTTTGTGAAGATTTATATAAAAAATGGATACTATATCTTTAAATTGAACAGGGTTTAAATAAAATCACCTACAGGATGATGGAGAAAACAGAACCAAAAACCATCGACGAATATATTGCACTATTTCCAATAAAAACGCAGGAAATGTTACAGCAGATTCGAAAAAGCATACAAAATGCAGCACCGGATGCAGTGGAAACAATCAGCTACAAAATGCCGGCCTTTAAGCAAAACAAGGTTTTGGTATATTTCGCTGCTTATGAAAAACATATTGGCTTTTATCCCACCGGCGATGGAATCGAGGCCTTTAAAGCTGAATTTTCCGAATTTAAATGGAGTAAAGGTGCTGTTCAGTTTCCTTTGAACGAGCCTTTACCTCTAGACTTAATTACCAGAATCACAAAATTTAAAGCGGAAAAAGATTTGGAAAAAGTAAAAAAATAAAATCATCAAATGATAGGCTACCTTATTAGCGAATTGGCTAGCGACCTGTTAGCACGATGGTACTATGTTTAAGGCGCTGAAATATATACAGGATGACGATCATGATAGAATATTAATCACATTAAAATTATTATTCTTAACATCTTCCCTTTCGACGATAACATCATATTGAAATATTGATTCCCCGAAAAATATCTTTTATTTTTTTCGCCTATTTTTCTTATCGTTAGTCTTCATAGGATTTTCACCATCTAAATAATCTTTTCCTGTTTCCGACTTTATCCAGGCATATCTGGCAGTCACGCAATGAGGGCAAAAGTATTTTTTTATAGGGAGGAAAAAAAGTAGATTTTTTATCAACCAAGGCCTAGGTATTTGATAGTGATATGGTGTGTTGCATTTCCAACATCGGGGATATAAATTAGACATCAATTTTTAAAGTTATGTATTCGGTTAGCCCGATTTAGAAAGACAAATACTGTGCCAATAGTAGAATCACGTTAAAGGATCTTAATCATATCTATCTCAACTGTTTTTTATACAACTGAACTTTTCCACTACTATTCGTGGAAAAATTGGTCTCAAAAATCCCGCAAATCCTGATTAGCTTTGCTACCTTAATTTAGGATATGTTAACTCACCATAAAATAATTGCAGCCGAATTAAAAGTTGCAGAAAAACAAATAACTGCAACCGTAAATCTATTAGATGAAGGCGCAACTGTTCCGTTTATTTCCCGTTACCGTAAAGAGGCGACCGGCAGCTTAGATGAGGTCGAAGTGGCCGCAATCCGCGATCGGGTTTTGCAATTACGTGATTTGGACAAACGCCGCGAAGCGATTTTAAAATCGATGACCGAGCTAGGCAAGTTAACACCCGAACTTGAGGAACAGATTAACCAGGCGGAAACCATTTCACTTCTTGAAGATATTTACCTGCCTTATAAGCCGAAACGTAAGACACGTGCATCGGTTGCTAGAGAAAAAGGATTAGAACCTTTGGCTTTACAAATTCTCGAACAGCGCGACTTTGACCTTGCTGCTGAAGCCAATAAATTTGTCGATCCCGAAAAAGCGGTGAATTCGCTTGATGAAGCTTTAGCTGGCGCAAGAGATATTATTGCCGAGATGATCGCTGAAAATGCAGAGGCGCGCGACAAAATGCGGACTTATTTCCAGGAAAAGGCTGTTTTTAAATCAGAAGTAATCAAAGGTAAAGAAGAGGAGGGTATTAAATATAAGGATTACTTTGAATGGAGTGAGCCGGTTAAAACAGCCGCATCCCACCGTGTTTTGGCCATGCGCCGGGGCGAAAAAGAGCTGATTTTAAGACTAGATGCACTTCCGCCGGTTGAAGAGGCCATCTCTATCCTCGAAAACCAGTTTATTGCAGGCAATAATGCGGCTTCCAAACAGGTACAGCAAGCTTTAGAAGATGGCTACAAGCGCTTACTTGAGCCTGCCATGGAAACAGAATTGCGTGTTTTTACCAAACAAAAAGCAGATGAAGAAGCCATCCGCGTTTTTGCCGAAAATGCACGCCAATTGTTATTGGCAGCTCCGATGGGACAAAAAAATGTTATGGCTATCGATCCGGGATTCCGTACCGGTTGTAAGGTGGTTTGCCTAGATAAACAAGGTCAGTTGTTAGAGAATACAGCAATTTATCCGCATACCGGACAGGGAAATGTGAAAAACGCCGAATTTACTATCCGGCAACTTTGCGAAAAGCATAATATTGAAGCTATAGCGATTGGTAACGGCACTGCCGGAAGGGAAACTGAAGCTTTTGTCAGAACATTAAATCTACCTAATATTACCATAGTGATGGTTAACGAAAGTGGTGCTTCAATTTATTCGGCATCAGAAGTGGCCAGAGAAGAGTTCCCTACGCATGACATTACTGTTCGTGGAGCCGTTTCAATTGGTCGCCGTTTAATGGATCCGTTGGCCGAACTGGTTAAAATTGATCCAAAATCCATAGGTGTTGGCCAATATCAGCACGATGTTGATCAGAATAAATTGCAGGCAAGTTTAGATGATACCGTAATTAGTGCGGTAAATGCGGTGGGAGTAGAATTAAATACCGCTTCAAAACAGATCTTAGCATACGTTTCCGGCTTAGGGCCAGCTTTAGCAAAAAACATTGTTGATTATAGGAACACCCATGGTGCTTTTAAAAACCGCGAAAGTTTAAAAAAGGTACCGCGGTTAGGTGATAAAGCTTATGAGCAGGCAGCGGGTTTCTTACGTATCCGCAATGCCGAAAATGTTTTGGATACCAGCGGTGTGCACCCCGAACGTTATGCAGTAGTAGATCAAATGGCTAAAGACCTTGGCACTACGGTGTCTGCTTTAATGAAAGATGCGCAATTGCAAAAACAGATTAAACTACAGCAATATGTTACAACCGAAATCGGTTTACCAACATTAACAGATATTTTAAAAGAATTGGCAAAGCCCGGTCGTGATCCACGCAAACAGTTTGAGGCTTTTAATTTTACCGATGGAGTGAATGAGATTTCTGATTTGAAAGTAGGGATGAAACTTCCAGGCATTGTAACCAACATTACCAATTTTGGAGCTTTTGTTGATATTGGCGTACACCAGGATGGCTTGGTACACACCAGTCAGCTGGCAAACCGTTTTGTCGCTAATCCAAATGACGTATTAAAAGTGCACCAAAAAGTCGAAGTTACGGTGATGGAAGTTGACGTAGCCCGTAAAAGGATTTCGTTGTCAATGAAGACTGAAGCTAATCCGAAGTCAGAAGTCCGGAATCGGCAGCCGAAGGAGCAGAAACCTAAGCAGAATTTCAAATCTAATAATAATAACAAACCAAACTTCAAGCCGCGTAATGAACCAAAAGATGCTGATGGTGATTTACAGGAAAAATTGGCAAAACTGAAAGGGATGTTCAAATAATTTAGTTACTGAGCGGCACAGGTAAGCTTGTGCCGCTTCAGTTAGAGAATTACTGGAGCGCAATTAATAATCGAACTGGTGGGTATAATCTTTATTAACATCAACGGTAACCCCATCATCATTGGTGACCACTTTGCCATCGATCTCCGCTTTATAACTGATCTGATAACTGGCATTAAAATTAATACACTGCGCACTTGCACTAATCACATCAACTGGCAATATGGTCTCTATTACATAGGTTTTGGTACTCCCCGTAAAATCGTCTTTACCTAAAGAAATAGCAGCCTCATTGTTTCTGGTCACGCCATTTACCTTCCAGATGGTTTTAGTGCCTTTAGTATCACCGCCTACAATTACGAAAGAAACGTAATCGTCTGTTGCATTCACACCGTTTGCAGTAATGGTAAATTTTGCAGTTTTACCACTTTTTGAAGGAGTTGTTTCTGAATCCTTTTTACAAGAAAACAGTAGCGAAAAAACAAGAGCAAGAGATAATAATGTTGAAATTTTTTTCATAGGTTTTTAGTCTTTTTCTTAGCGATTATGCCAATTAAGTGCCAAGACTAATTACTATAATTAAAATACTATGTTCCCGGTAATCGGAACTACCTGTTTTTAGGTAGTTTTTCGATAACATCTTATTATTTAATGTTTATTATGACATACAATGTCCTAAAATTACAGTTGCGAAAAACAGATTTACAATCACTAACACGGACTCAACAGCTGCTAAAAGGTTTAAATCTGCCATGCGAATTGAATAATTACCCGTTCTGTTTGATTTTGAAACTACAACCCCGCAAACTTATCCCGAAGCTCAAATCTTTTTTTAGGTAAACTATCAGGATAGTTTTGCTGAATAAAAGCAATCATTGCTTCCCTTACATAGCACCTTAAATCAAAAGCCCTCGATGAATTCGAAGCGCTCATCAAAAAACGAACCTCGATGGTTCCGTCTTTAATACTGTCGGTAACCTGTACAACATTTACCCTTTTATCCCACAAAGGATTTTCATTCAGCAATCTTGTTAATTCCTGTCGCATTGGTTCAATCGGAATTGTATAATCAAGATATAAAAAAACTGTTCCGAGCAGATCAGCCGAAACACGTGTCCAGTTTTGGAATGGCTTTTCGATAAAATAGGTAATTGGCAGGATTAAACGTCTTTGGTCCCAGATATTAACGACTACATAGGTTAATGTAATTTCTTCTACCTTACCCCACTCCCCTTCCACAATCAACACATCATCGATTCTTATCGGCTGGGTAAAGGCAATCTGAAAACCGGCCAATAAATTACCAAGCGATTTCTGTGCTGCAAAACCGATGATAATCCCTCCTATACCAACGCCTGTAAGCAGCCCCGCCCCGATTTTTCGCATGCTTTCAAAACTCAACAGAATGATAGCAATAGTAACCAAAATAATAAGTGAAACAATAAACTTTCGCACAAACTGCAACTGTGTTCTTATTTTACGCTCTTTTAAATTATTTTCTTTGTTTAGATCATATTTCAGGTAAAAATAGTCTTCTAAAACGTTAATGGCCCGCACCAAAATCAGCGCAAAAATAATCGTGAGGGCGATCTCCAATGCCTTGCTCATTGGAAGGCGGTAGGCCGGCGACATCTCCATCAGCGTTAAGGAAAAATTGAGGAACAGTAAAGGAATAAAAAAAGCAATAGGCCTCTTCAAATGCTTTACTGTAGATTTAATAATAATAAAATCCCACCAGCGAGAAAGCAGGATAAAAGTTTTATGAATAATAAACCTGATTAAAATACCAAGAAATACCGCTATAAAACCAATAATGAGGTTCTTGAAAAACAAAGGAATAGGGAAACCGAAAAGCTTGTCGAGATACTGCATAAACGAAATTTGCTGGTTAATAAATGTGGCGGTAAGCCATTTGACATTGTTTATAACAGCCAGATTTTTGGATTGTTTGTCAATACAAAACCATTAGCCGCAAATAAATTATCTACATTAGCATTTTATACATCCTCAAAAGATAAACATGAATTTCTTCGATGCCCACAGTATATTTTTCACAGTTTTTGGCTATAAATTGAGCTATCTGGAATTTTTCGCTGTAATTACGGGAATCGTTTCTGTTGTCCTGTCAGCAAAAGCCAGTGTCTGGAGCTGGCCCGTAGGCATTATAAATGTATTTTTATCCGCCTTTTTATATTATCAAAGTCAGCTTTATCCTGATATGTTTCTAATGGTTTTCTTTTTTGTAACCAACATAATGGGCTGGTGGCGATGGACAAACCCAAAACCCGAAGAAGAAGATAGAAACAAGGAGCTTAAAATCAGCTTTATGCCACTACGGCAATTTATGTATTTATTGTCCGTTGGCATTTTTGGCACATTATTAATAGGCACTTTGGCTGGCCAGCTCCACAATTGGCTGCCCCTATTATTTAATTTGCCCAGTGCTTACCCTTTTATTGATTCATTTATTTTTGTAATGAGTGTAATCACCACTTTCCTAATGATCCAAAAAAGAGTAGAATGTTGGATCATCTGGCTGATAATTGATATTGTTGCTACCTATCTCTATTTCCTAAAAGGGATTAAATTTATGGGAATTGAATATATCATCTTTACCATTATTGCAGGCTTTGCCTTATGGAACTGGATTAAGGAATACAAGGGTTACAGTAAAACAATATCGAATACTGAAGATTTATAGATCTGATTTCGACTTACAAAACATTTTTTTATCTTTAACTTAAATCCTAAAATGATATGACAGCGAAACAGATGCTTCCTATCATCCCTGATAATATAGTAGTTAATAAAATTTACGGGTTAAGAGGCCTAAAAGTGATGCTGGATAGTGATCTGGCGGAGTTGTATGGCGTAGAGACTAAACGTGTCAATGAGCAGGTTGGTAGAAATCCTGATCGGTTCCCAGAAGATTTCATGTTTCAACTGACTGATGAAGAGTGGTTAAACTTGAAGTCGCAAATTGCGACTTCAAGTTGGGGCGGTAGAAGAAAACTTCCTTTTGTTTTTACCGAACATGGCATACTGATGCTGTCAAGCGTATTAAACAGCAAGCAGGCTATCCAGGTAAATATCCAGATTGTCAGGATTTTCTCCCGAATACGGCAATTTATTATTGACAGCGGTGAACTTAAACTTGAAATCGAAGAAATTAAGCAAAAAGTAAGCAATCAGGATAAAAACATCGAACTGGTTTTTACCTATCTGGATAAACTCATTGATAAGAAAATCGAACCAAGGAAAAGAATTGGATATATGCCTGATGATCTGTAATAGCCGCATATAATCCGGTAATATTTGCTAAGCAGGATTGCAATGATATCCTGGTAATATGCATTAGCTTATTCACGATGTCATTCGGAGACACGAAGCATCAGTAAATGATGAACAGTTGTTTTAAAGCTCAGCAGGCAGCAAATTAAGATTGGCGTAAACCCGATGGAAGCAACCAGAAAAGCTGTGGTTTTGCTTTAACAGAAAAACTATTGCATTTTTTATCGCTGCGTTATTCACAGTAAAGATATTTTATATCAAAAATTTTCCTTCCAACTATTTGATAATAAAAGTATTCTATCTATCTTTGCAGTCCCAAATTTAATGGGAATAATAAATTGTTTAATAAATTAAATACAAGCAAGTGAATACGTTAAGTTACAAAACTGTCTCGGCCAATGCTAAAACTGTAAACAAACAGTGGATTGTTGTTGATGCGGAAGGCGAGATTTTGGGGCGCTTGTCATCGAAGATCGCTATGATCATCCGTGGTAAAAACAAGCCTGAGTACACCCCACACGTAGACTGCGGTGATAACGTTATTGTTATTAATGCAGACAAGGTTAAATTGACAGGAAACAAATTCAGCGAAAAGCAATATGTTTCTTACACTGGTTATCCAGGTGGTCAACGTTTTATTTCTCCTAAGGAATTAATGGCGAAACACCCTCAACGTGTAATCGAGAAAGCGGTACGTGGTATGTTACCGAAAACTAAATTGGGTAAAAAATTATACACCAATCTTTTTGTGTATGCTGGTGCAAACCACCCTCATGCAGCTCAATCTCCAAAAACCATTAAACTTTAAGAAATGTCAGTTACTAACACTTCAGGAAGAAGAAAAACAGCTGTTGCACGTATCTACTTAAAAGATGGTGCTGGCGCAATTACCGTTAACGGTAAAGATCACAAAGAATATTTCCCTACTTTACCTTTACAATATATCGTAAACCAAAGTTTAGAAGTTGCTGAACTTGCTGGCCGTTATGATATTACTGTAAACGTACAAGGTGGTGGAGTAAAAGGACAAGCAGAAGCTGTTCGTTTAGCTATTGCTAAAGCGATTGTTGAACTAGATGCGGAGAAAAAACCTGCATTACGTGCTAAAGGCCTGATGACGCGTGATATGCGTATGGTTGAGCGTAAAAAACCAGGACGTGCTAAAGCCCGTAAGAAATTCCAATTCAGTAAACGTTAATCACAGGAGGCAACAACAATGGCAAGAACAACTTATCAAGACTTATTGGATGCAGGTGTACACTTTGGTCACCTTACCCGTAAATGGAATCCAAAAATGGCTCCTTACATTTTCATGGAGCGTAATGGCATTCACATTATAGATTTAAATAAAACTTTAACTAAAACTGAAGAGGCTGCGGCTGCGATCAAACAAATCGTAAAATCAGGTCGTAAAGTATTATTTGTTTCAACAAAAAAACAAGCAAAGGGAATCGTAGCTGAACAAGCTAAAAAAGTAAACATGCCTTTCGTAACCGAGCGTTGGTTAGGTGGTATGTTAACTAACTTTGCTACTGTTCGCAAGTCAATCAAAAAGATGTCTAACATCGATAAAATGACTAAAGACGGTACTTATTCGATCTTATCTAAAAAAGAGCGTTTAATGATTCAACGTGAGCGTATTAAATTAGAATCACTTTTAGGTGGTATTGCTGATTTAAACCGTTTACCTGCTGCTTTATTCTTAATCGACGTTAAGAAAGAACACATCGCGGTAACTGAAGCGTTAAAATTAAACATCCCTACTTTTGCGATGGTTGATACTAACTCTGACCCTTCTAATATCGATTTCCCGATTCCGGCAAATGATGATGCTACAAAATCTATCTCTTTAATCACTGATGTAATCATCAAAGCGATTGAAGAAGGTTTGGAAGAACGTAAACGCGAAAAAGATGATGAGGCAGAGAAAGAAGCTGTAGCCGCTAAAGCAGCAGCTGATGCTCCTGAATCAAAAGAGCCTAGACGTAAAAAAGCTGCTGAGGCAGAAGTTGAAGCGTCAGCATCAGAAGAAACTAAAACAGAAGAATAGTAATATTTTTTAATTGCAGGTTACTGGTTTCAGGTTTTAAGTTGGCTTAACATGAGTTTAACTTGGCGCTTGTAACTTGTAACCTGTAATTGTTATAATAAGATTGTAAAATTTAAAAGAGGAAATAAAATGTCTACAGTACAAATTACTGCCGCAGATGTAAATAAACTACGCCAACAAACTGGTGCTGGTATGATGGATTGCAAAAAAGCTTTATTAGAAGCTAATGGCGATTTCGAAGCTGCTGTTGATTTATTACGTAAAAAAGGTCAAAAAGTATCTGCTGCCCGTTCAGGTAATGCTACTTCTGAAGGCTTAGTGTCAATTGCTGTTTCAGCAGATGGTACTAATGGTAAATTAGTTGCTTTGGCTTGTGAAACTGAACCAGTTTCTAAAGTTGAAGATTTCCGTAATTTAGCTCAGGCTGTTTTAGCTGCCGCAGTTGCAAACAATCCTGCTACTACTGAAGAATTATCAGCAATTACTTTGGAAGATGGACGTACAGTTGCTGAAACCATTACTGAATTAACCGGTAAAATCGGAGAGAAAATTGTTATTCAGGAATATGCAAATATCTCTGGCGAAAAAATCGTTTCTTATATCCACTCTAATGGTAAAATGGGTGTTTTAGTAGTATTTGAAGGTGCTAATGGCGCAGATATTACTGAAGCTGGTAAAGATGTTGCGATGCAAATTGCTGCAATGAACCCAGTTGCTGTTGACAAGGATGGTGTTGATCCGGCTACTATCGAACGCGAAATCGAGATTGCGAAAGATGTTATCCGTCAGGAAGGCAAACCAGAAGAAATGGTAGAAAAAATTGCTGCCGGTAAATTGAACAAGTTCTACAAAGACAGCACTTTATTAAACCAGGAGTTTGTTAAAGATAGCTCTATGGATGTGCGTAAATTTTTAGATAATACTGCTAAAGGTTTAACTGTATCTGCTTTCAAACGCGTACAATTAGGTGCATAAGCATTTATAAAAATATATTTAGAAGCCTCAAGAAATTGAGGCTTTTTTTTTGCATTGCAATTCCAAACCTTGAATTAAAGTACCACGATATAGCTACAATATTTAACTTTGAAATCTATAAGCTAAACCTACTTAAACATTTCGATATGCATAAAGTAATATCCAATACTTCTTATTTTCAGGACGACATTTTAATAGAGAACCAGGACATCGTAATTGATGGCACGATCATTTCAGGCCTTATCGAAAGCAGCAATGAGAAAAACGGATCTTCGCTGGTTGTGCCTGGTTTTATTGACTTACAGATTTATGGTGCAGGCGAAAGGTTATTCTCTGCCGATCCAACTGTCGAATCATTAACCATAATGGAAGATGACCTGCTTAAAAAAGGTACAACCGGTTTCTTAGCCTGTATGGCAACAAATTCTCAGGAAGTTTTTAATGAGTGCATCAAAGCAGCCAAAGCACATCGATCAACAGCAAAAAATTGCTTAGGATTACATCTGGAAGGACCATTTTTGAATCCAAAACGTTTAGGTGCACATGTACCTGCGTTTGTCAGGAAGGCCTCGCTTGATGAGATTAAAAAATTAATCGATTTTGGGGATGGTGTGATTAAAATGATGACCATTGCACCAGAATTGCAGGATGATGAGGTAATTCAATACCTGCTTGATCATGGAGTGGTGGTTTCGCTTGGCCATAGTAATGCGACTTTTGAAGAGGCTACAGCCGCTTATAATAAAGGCATCCAAACCACAACCCACCTGTTTAATGCCATGAGTCCCATCCATCATCGCGAGCCCGGGATACCAACAGCAGTGTTCAGTCATGATAAGGCTATGGCCAGTATTATTGCTGATGGACAACACGTAGATTTCGAAGTGATTAAATTTGCGCAGAAAATATTAAAAGAACGTTTGTTTCTTATTACTGATGCCGTTACATCCTGTTCTACCGGACCATATCAACACGTCGAAAAAGGGAACAAATTTGTGATGCCCGATGGCACACTATCGGGTTCGTCGCTAACCATGTTAGAAGCCGTTAAAAATTGTGTATCACATTGCGATATCAGTTTGAATGAGGCAATAAAAATGGGAACCCTGTATCCTGCGAAATTAATTGGCATTGACAAATTCACCTCATGTATAAGTGTCGGGCAACAGGCAAACCTCTTACTCATTGATGATCATTTTAATTTAAAAGAGGTCATATTTCATGGTAAAACGGTATAAAGCATTCAATATGGTAAAAAAAATAGCTGCGACATTTTTATTCTTGTCAATTTGCGCCGTTAATTCCTGGGGGCAACAAACAAATACCGCTTTTTCCATAATACCACTTGGCGTAAAGGGTGGCGATGACGAGAGCAATTTATCCTGCTATATGATTGCGCCAGAAGGCAGCAATAACTATGTCTGCCTTGATGCAGGCACCGTCAATGCAGGTATTCAAAAGGCAATTAATCGTAGGTCGCTTAACGGCACCAGCGAAGAAACTCAGCGTAAACTGATTAAAGGGTATTTGATTTCGCATGCGCATTTAGACCATGTGGCAGGTTTAATAATCAACTCACCTGCTGATACTGCAAAAAAGATTTATGGAATTCCTTCCGTGCTTGGCATTTTAAGTGATAAATATTTTACATGGGATGCCTGGGCCAATTTTGCCAACGAAGGCGAAAAACCACAGTTAAAAAAGTATACTTATTTCCCCCTGATGGAAGGCAATACCTATCCGCTGGAAGGTACAGAAATGAAAGTGAAAGCTTTTGAACTGAGCCATGGTAATCCTTATAAAAGTACTGCTTTTCTCATTAGCCATGGTAATAGCTATGTACTTTACCTTGGAGATACCGGTGCCGACAAAATTGAGCAATCGGATAAACTCTTTAAATTGTGGCAGGCAGTAGCACCACTGGTCAATTCCGGACAGTTAAAAGCAATATTCCTCGAAGTTTCTTTCCCAAATGAACAGCCCGACAAACAATTGTTCGGACACCTTACGCCAGAACTTTTTTTTGCTGAACTATCCAACCTTGAAGCTTTAACCAATGAAAAAGTATTTAGAAAAGTTTCTTTTGTTATCACGCATATCAAACCCCCTCTGCAAACAGCAGAAAAAGTAAAGCAACAATTGATTTCCGGCAACAAAAAGCATTTAAAATTAATCTTCCCCGAACAAGGGAGGCGCTTAAAAATCAATTAAAACAGGAGCACTATTTGATGGTATTGCCCTTTTCTTTTAAAATCAATATTTCTATTTAAATATTTACATCAATTATTAAAAACCATAGCCAGGTATTAAAAAAATGTTAATATTTTTGGGGCCATGAAATATAAACGCATCCTACTTAAGCTTAGTGGAGAATCACTAATGGGCACAAAACAATATGGAATTGATAATGAACGCGTTAAACAATATGCTGAAGATATCAAGGCTGTACACGATAAAGGTTTAGAAATCGCAATCGTTATTGGAGGAGGAAATATTTTTCGAGGCCTGAGCGCCGAAAAAAGTGGGATGGACAGGGCACAGGCAGATTATATGGGTATGTTGGCTACAGTAATCAACTCTATGGCCTTGCAAGATGCTTTAGAGAAAGTTGGTATCAAGACACGTTTACTTACTGCCATTAAAATGGAGCAGATTTGCGAACCATTTATCCGCAGAAGAGCTGTTCGGCATTTAGAGAAAGGCCGTGTGGTTATTTTTGGTGCAGGAACCGGCAACCCATACTTTACAACAGATTCTGCTGCCGCTTTACGTGCTATAGAAATCAAAGCCGATGTTGTGCTAAAAGGAACACGTGTAGACGGTATTTATACTGCAGATCCTGAAAAAGATCCATTGGCTACTAAATACGAAGAAATTTCTTTTAGAGAAGTTTACAATAAAGGCCTTAATGTTATGGATATGACAGCTTTCACCCTTTGCGAAGAAAACCAATTGCCAATTATTGTGTTTGATATGAACAAACATGGCAATTTTATGAAAATCGCTAGTGGCGAACCGATTGGAACACTGGTTAAATAAGGTATAAAAATATTATTTTCGTAGAAATAGACACAATTATGAACGACCTCATACAATTACAATTAATGGATGCTCAATCTGCAATGGAAAGGGCCATCGATCATTGTGAATCTGAATTAACTAAAATCAGGGCTGGTAAAGCATCAGCTGGAATGTTGGATGGTATTTTCGTAGATTATTATGGTGCAGCTACAGCATTGTCACAGGTAGCGAGTATCAATACGCCTGATGCCAGGACCATCGTCATCCAACCCTGGGAAAAATCGCTTTTAACAGCGATTGAAAAAGCTATCCAGATAGCCAATATTGGCATCAACCCGCAAAATGATGGTATCGTTATCCGCCTGGTTGTTCCACCGTTAACTGAAGAGCGCAGAAAAGAATTGGTAAAAAAGGTGAAAGAAGAAGCCGAAAGAGGTCGTATTACCGTTCGCAATATCCGCAAAGATGCCAATACCAAAATTCAGAAATTAAAGGGTGAAGGCGTATCTGATGACGAAATTAAAACAGGAGAGGGAGAGGTACAAAAATTAACTGATGCCTACATCATCAAAGTTGATAAACATGCCGAAGCTAAAGAAAAAGATGTAATGACCGTTTAATCTTTACAAAAATAAAGAATTGGGAATAGACTTAAACTATTCCCTTTTTTATGCCCCTATTTTTTAGCGCTGGAACCCCTAACATTTAATATGGTGGGCAATGAAACCTGCGTTATCTTTTCGGCAGACTTACTGCCCTTTTTAAGTTTTTTCAATAGAATCTTCATTACGTTTTCTGCAATGGCTTCAAGAGGTTGAGCAATCGCTGTAACCGGGGGTTCACAAAATTCCAAAATTTCAAAATCATCAAAGGAAACAACAGCAATGTCCTGATGAATCTGAATACCTAGTTTCCTAAACGTTCTCAAACCATCCAGGCAAATATAGTTAGCGGCAAATAACACGGCGTCAAGTTGCTTCTCGGCCTTAAAAAAATCGATCATTTCCTTAATCGATTCAGCAGAGTTTACATAATTGATCTTCTTGACAATTGCAGGCAGGTTGTATTTCTCAACAGCCTTTTCGTAACCAGCCAAACGATCAACCATCTGTTGCTGAACGGTATCAATGGTTACAAAACCGATATTTTTATAGTGGTTTTTAATAAGGTGTTCAATGGCATTGTAGGTGCTGTTCTCGTTATCAATAATGACATAATCGGTTTTAACATCCTGTACATACCGATCAAACAACACTACCGGAGCATCTGTCTGGATCAGTTTTTTCACCTCTTCTTCCAACCCTTCAGGTAAAGCCATAATGTAGCCGTCAACATGCCTGTCTTTAAAAATATGGAGCAGTTCAATCGCCTTTTCAGTATCGTTTCTGGTACTGCTAAATAAGATTTTATATCCCAGGCTCGAAGCAATTTCATCAATCCTGCGTGCTATCCCGGCAAAAAAAGGCTCAGAAATATCATCAACCAGGAAACCTATAATTTTCGTTTTGCCTGTTCTTAAACTTGTTGCGAGGGCATTGGGATGATAATTTAGTTCGGCCACCAGGTCTAAGACCTTTTTAGTGAGCGATTCACTGATGTTTTTTTCCCTTGCTTTCCCATTAATCACAAAAGAAACAGTTGTGATGGAGATATTTAACTGTTTAGCAATGTCTTTAATTGAAATGCGTTTCTTTATCACAGGCATTAAGCGAATAAATTTGATTGTTAATATAACAATATATCATATAAATATAGAATGATATGATGAAATGACCTAAAAATAAAAAAGAGCAACCTATCCAGGATTGCTCGATTAACTAACTTATTATTCATAAAAAATGCTGTTGGGGAAGGAGTCGAACCTTCAAGGGGTAGTTAGCTACAGTTCAAAAAATTAATTTGTGGTCAACCCAATAAACTGCGTTTGTCCCATTATTCCCCACCACCGAGACAAGGAGGCGTGTCTGCCAATTTCACCACCCAACATTTTAGTCTGTAGTCCAAAGTCTGCAGTCGTAAGTCTACTAAAGACTATAGACTCTTGACTTAGGACTAAAGCAGCTGTAGGGGAAGGAATCGAACCTTCAAGGAGTGGTTGGTACCAAAACTGGTATATTCCCATTATTCTCCGCCACCGAGACAAGGAGGTGTGTCTGCCTGTTTCACCACCCTACATTATGTTTAACAATTTTGAAAGAACGTTTCCTTTTTGTTAATTGCTTGATACAAATGTAAAGGAACAACCAATACCTTGCAAATATTTTAAACATTTAATTTTATTTTTATAATATTAATAAATATTTGTAATTTCGCTTATCATAATTCAAAAATATGCTTAAAAAAGACAATTCCAATTTAGAAATTGACAACCTCGATATCGATATATTGAAGCAATTGATGCAGGATGCCACTAAACCGTATACAGAAATTGCCAAAGATCTTATCGTTTCCGGCGGAACGATCCATGTTAGGATGAAGAAACTGCAAGAAATGGGCATTATAAAAGGATCCCACCTCATCATTGATCCGCAAAAGGCAGGATATGATATTTGTGCATTTCTGGGTATTTATCTCGAAAAAGGAATCCAGTATAAAGATGCAGTTGCACAGCTAAGCAAAATTAAGGAGGTGGTAGAATTACATTACACTACCGGAGCATACAGTATGTTCGCCAAAATTATCTGCAGAGACACCAATCACTTGCGCCATGTTTTAAATGAAGAAATACAGGCGGTAAACGGCATACAACGTACAGAAACTTTAATATCATTGGAGGAAAGCATTAAGCGGCAGATCGAATTGGGGTAAGCGGATAGACTAAAGTAAAAAGGCTTCATTAAGAACAACATACTTTAAACCTTATCTATCTTAAATGGTAGTAATGCTTTGGGTTTTCGTGATGCTTATTGGAAATTAATGCTCAGTGTGGCTTCGGAAACTGCAGTCCCGTTATCCGCTATAGTCCCGATGAAAAAATCGGGAGCTGCCGCTACTACCGGGTTTAGGAACAAAGATTTGTGCAGATAAGCACCCAGCCCAAAATAGCACTACTTAACGGACCGCCTGGACCTGATTGGAGTGAACATCACGATTTTTTCATCGTGATAAAAAGAAAAGCGGGGAGAAACTTTAATAATGCACAGCGCCTGCGCTCCAAATCCAAATCATGATCATATTTTTTTTGATAATGCCCTTTGACTGCTCTCTATCAAAAACAGATCAAAAAATATCGTCATTGCGAGAAGGAACGACGAAGCAATCTTTCCCGGCAAACGAACCTTACTGTAAAGCTTGCTACGTCGACTGAAAAGCCTTCTTATATTGACAATTTATTCAGGAGATCTGTAACGATAAATTCTCCTATTATCTACATTAATTTTTATGCACAACAAATCATCGTTCGAAAGGACGCACTTATTTATTTCAGCAACTGGTAAGCAACCAGGGCAGCAATATATGCCATAGCCGTCATATAGGCCAGCTGGATTACCGGCCACTTCCAACCCTTGGTTTCGCGGTAAACAATAGCAACTGTGCTCATACACTGCATGGCAAAAGCATAAAAAAGCATCAGCGAAATACCAGTAGCAAAAGTATAAATTGGCAAGCCCGTACGGCTGTTTACCGAGGCAGACATGCGCTCCCTTATAGTTGAGGTATCTTCATCACCACCATCAACACTATAAATGGTAGCCATTGTACCAACAAACGCTTCACGGGCGGCAAATGAAGTAATTAAACCTATGCCAATTTTCCAGTCATAACCCAACGGACGGATAACAGGCTCTATCCAGTGTCCAAGAATACCTACATAGGAGTTTTCCAATTTTTCGGTTGCCACCAGGGTTTTAATGTGATCGGTATTTTTTGTCGTATCAGCCAGGGCCAATTCGTATTTTTTATCAATGTTTTCAAAGCGGTTGCCCGGTCCGAAAGAAGCCATTACCCAAAGGATGATGGAAATGGCAATGATTACCTTACCGGCCTCGAACACAAAAGTTTTTGATTTTTCATACATGGTGTAAAACACGTTTTTCCATCTTGGCATACGGTAAACCGGCAGCTCCATGATAAAATAAGACCTTTCTTTCGTTTTAATGATAAATTTCATTACCCATGCTACCAATACCGCAGCAATAATCCCTACCAGATACATAACCATCAGCGCCAGGCCTTGCAGGTTAAAAATGCCAAGAACGGTTTTTGATGGAATAATTAATGAAATGATTAAAATATATACCGGGAGTCTTGCCGAACAACTTACCAGTGGCGTAACCATGATGGTAATCATTCTATCTTTCCAATTTTCAATATTTCGGGCAGCCATAATAGAAGGTACAGCACAGGCTAAACCGCCAATCATCGGTACAACAGATTTGCCGTTGAGTCCAACCTTGCTCATCACTTTATCCATCATAAAGGTAACACGAGCCATATAACCCGTATCTTCCAAAACAGATATGAATGCGAAAAGAATAGCAATTTGTGGAATGAAAACAAAAATGCCACCCAAACCGGCAATTACACCATCCAACAACAAATCGGTAAGCATGCCTTCCGGCAAGTATTCATGCCCTATGCTGGTTATAAATCCAAAACCAGTTTCGATCCACTCCATCGGATAGGATGACCAGGCAAATATTGCATTGAAAATTACAAAAAGGATAAGCATAAAAATGGCAAATCCCCAGACTTTATGGGTTAAAACAGCGTCTAGCTTATTACTAAAAGAAAATTTCTTTTCGGTGCCTTTATCAATAACCACATCAGATAAAACAGTGCCGAGATATTTATATCTGGCAATGGTTTCCGCAGCCTGAATTTTAGAAGATTCGAAATGGTGAGACTGTTCAATATGTTCAATTTCTTCCTGTTCTTTTTCGGTGAAGAAGGTTAAATGTTCATGCTGATGTAATACCTGCAGTGCATAATAATCATTGTCTGAATTCAGCTTCGTCTTTATGGCATTAATGGCCTCCGGAGCAAGGAAGTTCACGTCTATATCCTGATACTGCGTGGCAATTTTATTGGTATTGGCAATAGCCTGTTTTAGCCTGTCAATCCCGATATTATTTCTTGCCGAAATGGAAACTACCTGGATACCCAATTTTTCGGATAGTTTATCCAGATTGATTTCAATCCCCTGCTTGGCGGAAAGATCGATCATATTAAGCGCCAAAATGATTGGGATACCCAAATCTGCCACTTGAGAATATAAAAGCATGTTACGCTTTAAATTCGAAGCATCGGCAATAAGTACAATCACATCAGGATGACTATTGTTCTTTTTATCGGCAAGTACCTGAAAAACGATACTTTCATCAGTACTCTTTGGATATAAGCTATATGTTCCCGGTAAATCAATAACCTCAGCTTCTTTACCATTTTCGAGTTTTGTAAAACCCGTTTTTTTATCAACAGTGATACCCGGAAAGTTTCCAATTTTTTGATTTAACCCTGTTAAACGATTAAATAAAGTAGATTTACCTGTATTGGGATTACCAACTAATGCAACTTTAATATCCAAACCCAGCTTTTTTATTGAATAATAATAACATCAGCTTCACTTTTACGCAAACAAAGCTGATAACCAGCCACACGGATCGCCATAGGATCGCCCAGAGGAGCAAAACGTTCCACCTCTACTACCTCACCCGGTAAGCAGCCCATCTCCATCAACTTTACAGACATATCCAAATCTGTAAAGGCTACAATTGTTCCCTTTTCTCCAACTTTTAGGTGCGACAGTTTCATGTGCTAAATTTGTCGCAAGTTAGCCTTTCTTTAGATTTATTCCAAATAAGATAATGCGGTGGGGACGATAAATTATACAGCTTTACCGTAAAATGATTTAATCCCGCTGCCTTCCTCCTCCAAAGCCACCTCCAACATTGCCACCACGGCCTCTACCACCATCTCCGCCTGCCCTAATCATGTTTTTTCCTCCCATACGATTTAAGGAATAGGTAAATGAAAACATGAAATAACGCCGCAAGACATTGTAGCTCTCATCACGTATGGTATTATTATTGGCCGTGCGGCTTACACCTTGATTTTCATTTAGCAAATCATTTACTGCCGCTTTAAAAGTACCTCTGTTTTTGAAAAACTGCTTGCTTATGTAAGAATTTACTAAAGTAAAGCGGGTATCAAAACCCTCTCCCCTGCCTGTATTTTGGTTATAGTCTGCATCAACTGACCATCGGATATCACCTGGAAACAGATAGCTTACACTGATATTGGGGCTAAAAGTATAATATCGTGTATTGGAACCGGATTGAACGGAATAGGTAGCCCTGTTTATTGAACCGTTAACACCTGCGGTCAGATCAAGTTTATCCAGGTTGGAAACTAAACGGTAACCATTATTAATCGACCAGCTATTGGTGATGTTCTTTAACGTATTGGTAAAGTTTACATCCCTGCCGTAGTTGCCATTAACGTTGATATGGAAATTAAGTTTATTTTCTGTCATGATGGGTAAACTTAATGAGGAAGACAATGAACCTGAATAAACGCCACTTACGTTTACAGGCAAAACAGCAAATTTACCCTGGTTAGCCCCACTCTCGATCAAACTGCTGCTATTGGCAATTTTGTTCGAGGTTTGGGTAAGGTTTATATTTATAAATAACGACCTGTTTTTACCGGGCGTAAATGTGTTATAGGCAATGCGCAACGTATTGTTGAACTCAGGCTTCAAATCAGGATTTCCCAACGGTATACTTTGCGTATTGGTATTGTTTGGAATAGGCTGCAATTGCTGTATGGAGGGCTGACTGGTGCTGCCCCTGTAATTAAAAACCAATCGCTTGCTGTTGCTGAAATTATACCGAAACATGGCAGAAGGGGTATAATTAAATACGTTCTGTTTTAGTATAAATCCTCTGGTAATGTTATCGTTTTTCCGATCGGTATTCTGAACGGCCATCCCCACATTCCAGTTGTATTTTTTAGCCATTTTATTAAAACTGAAACCAGCCGTATTGGTTAAAATCGTGTTTTCATAAACGTTACTTAAAGAATCATTCAGCAAATCATAATTTAGTGTAGCCGGATTAAAATCGTAGGTAAAGCGCTCAGAGGTATTATGATTATAGCCGTTCTGGTAGTTAAACTCAATGCTTAATGTTTTATTTAATGGTTCTGTATATACCAAACGGGTATTTTGGTTAATAGACTCGCTTTCCTGATCATTAAGCTGGTTAATAATCTTCTCTGTTTTAACATTATCTTTTTCGCGCGTTTCAGGATTGTAATTATAATTGTCGGCGTCGTTATTGTTGATATTGGTATTAAGATTCAGAGACAAAGTCCTGCCGCGGCGCATAAACTTTTTGCGCAATAAAATATTGTTGCTGACAGCTGGCGATGTATTATGGTTAGTTAACCGCTGAGCGCCATCTGTAGTATAGGTACCAAAATCGCGGGTATAAGTACTGCTGTTCACACTTTCATTATTGGTATAGCTTAAATTCGGCTGTATGCGCAAGGAAGTGAGCGAATCTAGTTTCGTATCGACCATAAAATTTAAACGGTGGTTCAAACGGTCTGCAGTATTATTTTGGCTGTTGTTGAAAACTGTAGTTACATTACCCAAAAGATTTTGGGTAACACTGTTCCTTAAAATCAGGTTATCAGATTTATTGACGAAATAACTAAAATTAATTTCAGTTTGATCGGCATACACATCCGAAAAATTGACCCCACCGGCTTTGGTATCGGTAATACCGCTACGTCCGCCGCTGCCACCCAGGCCACCGCCAAAATTTTGCCTGTTCACATTATTAAACTGAGCCACTACACTCAATCGCTTATCCTGATCGAAATGGTTGATATTCGCATTCACATCGTAACGGTCATCAGAACCATAACCACCGGTGCTATTCCCGAAATAGCCATTTTTTTTCTCCTTCTTTGTGGTAATATTAATGATTTTGGTTCTTGAACCATCATCAATTCCGGTAAACTGTGCCTGATCTGAAAGTTCATCAATAATCTGAATTTTATCGATCATATCGGCGGGAAGGTTTTTAGTGGCCAGCAATGGATCATTGCCAAAAAATTCTTTACCATCAACCCTTACCTTGGTAATGGTTTCGCCCTGGGCCTTCACTGTTCCGGCTTTATCGACCTCTAATCCTGGCAATTTCTTTAACAGATCTTCTACTACAGCATTCTCCACCACTTTAAACGAGCTCGCATTAAACTCAAGCGTATCCTTTTTTACTACAATTGGCGGGATTTCGGCTTTAATATCAACCGTTTGAAGATCAATCGCCCCTCCTTCCAAAACAATATCAGCGAGGGTGATATCTCCTTGATCTAAAGTAATGGTAAAATCTTTAGTGGCATTTTTTAAACCCAGATACGCTGCATATAATCTGTATTTACCTGGCTTTAAATTTTTAAAAACAAACTTCCCATCTTCTGTGGTATTTGCAGCACCTACTGTACTTGAGTCTGCCAGATTTTTAAGCGCCAAAGAAGCATAATCAATTGGTTTTTTATCTGTCGATTGGATAATCCTTCCGCTAACAGAACCCGTTTTCTGGGCGTACACATAAAAAGATGATAAAATAAGTAGAAAGGTAAAAATTTGTTTCATTCGGTTACTTCGGCTTATAGCATAAAGACAGCAGGCTGTTATAAAGGTTTATTTTGTTTTGAGTAACAATTGAAATACATAAATGTTAATTGTACATTTAATATGGTCAGATCTCTTAAAATATAAAAGTCCCGAATCAGACCGGAACTTTTATTTGTGTTTAAAAACGAACTAATATCAACAGGATTGCATTTTCGGGCAATGGTTGTTAAGGTTGAGTTACATCCTCATGCGGCCTCCACCACCGCCACCACCACGCTGACCTGGCATCTGCATATCGCTGCTCATGTTTCTACCCCCAATGCGCGTTAATGAGTAGGTGAAGGAGAACATATAATAACGTCTTAACACATTAGAAGTTAAATCAACAATTGAAGTTCCCGTAGCGGTTCTGCTCACACCGGTGTTCTGGTTAAGTGCATCATTTATAGAAAACTTGAATGTTCCCCTATTTTTAAAAAACTGACGGCTGATGTAAGGATTAAGAATGGTGTATTCCTGGTTAAACAAATCACCGCCGCCAAAATTCCTATAGTAATCGATATCAATGGCTAACCGGATATTGGCTGGCAATACATAACTGACATCAAAACTAGGATTGATGGTATAATACTGTGTATTGGATGATGGCCTGGCAGAAAATGTAGAGTTCGTATAACTTCCCGTTATACCTCCTGTTAAATCAAATTTATCTACATTGGTAACCAATTTATAACCATTTGAAATGGTGTAACTATTGGTTACATTCTTTATCAGCGCGTTGCTCACCTGATCTGCAATAAAATTCACATTTCTGTTATAAGAGCCGTTGCCGGAAATATTCAGCGTTAGCTTACGCTCTGCCATCAAGGGCAGAGACCAGGTAGCATTGGCATTACCTGCATAAACGCCGTCAACATTAATATAACCTACCTGCTGAACACCTCCTGACAAAGGTACAACCGTGTTTCCGATGGCGTTAAACGTTTGCGTGAGATTTAAACCGGCAAAGAAAAAACGACCAGTTTCGATATTAAAATTATTAAAGTTAATTCTTAACTGGTTATTAAACGCAGGTTTTAATTCAGGATTACCCAAATAAATGGTTTGAGCGTTTGTATTGTCAGGTATCGGTTGGATCTGATCAATAGTTGGCTGATTGGTTGAGCCACGGTAATTGATGAATAAACGCTTGCGGTTACTAAAATTATACCTGAACTGTGCTGACGGCGTAATATTGATAAAATTCTGGGTCCGCCTTAAACCTGTTGTTAAATTGGTATTTACCCTATTGGTCTGTTGCGCAGCTACGCCAATATTCCAGTTGTATTTTTTCTCGGTTGTAGTTAAACTTAAACCTGCCGCATTAGTTAGCGTACGGTTATTATAGATATTGGAAAATGTATTATCTACAAGGTCAAATTGTAGCGTTAATGGATTGTAATTAAATACATCTCTTTGCGAATCGCTATTTGAATAACCGTTCTGATAATTAACCTCCACACTTAACGTCTTGTTTAACGGTTCAGTATAAACCACTCTTGTGGTATTGTTTATGGAATGACTGCTGGTATTGTTTAACTGATTGGTAATGGTATCTCTTGCTACTGTTCCTTTTGTAATTTTGTCATTTCTATAGTTAAGGTTCGTCCCGTCATTATCGTTAATGCTGGTATTTACATTTAAGGATAACGTGCGGCCTCTCCGTTTAAAGCTCTTGCGGATCAATAGATTGTTACCAATGCTAGGTGTTGCTGTAGTTGTAGTGTTTCGCTGCGAACCGATTGTTGAGCCATCATCAAGTATTCTGGTATAGCTGTTAAAATTGTTACCATCGGTTTCGGTATAGGCGAGGTTGGGCTGTATTTTAACAGATAAAGATGGGTTAATTTTGGTATCGACCATAAAATTGAAACGGTGGTTAATCCTGTCAGAGGTATTATTTATCGCTTCATCAATGTTGTTGGTACCGCCAGCGAGGTTCTGGGTATTGGAATTCTGGATAAGTTCCGATTTCGCCTTATTAAAGAAATAGCTGGCCTGAAACTGGGTTCCATCTTTATAGGTATCGGCAAAGTTTAAACCTGCTGCGTTTGTAGTGGTAATTCCGCCACTTCCGCCGCCATTACTTCCGCCACCAAAACCACCACGTCCACCACCGAAGCCCCCAAAACCATTGCCTACACCTCCGCCCTGTCCAAAATTCTGCTTGTTTACATTGTTAAACTGACCGATAAAACTAATCTGCCTGTCATCGTCAAATTTGTTTACGTTAAGGCTTGCATCATAACGGTCGTTTGAACCATAACCGACTGTACTGTTACCGAAGTAACCGTGTTTCATACCATTTTTTGTAGTGATGTTCAAAATCTTGTTTCTTGTTCCGTCATCAATGCCGGTAAACTGTGCCTGTTCAGATAGTTCGTCAATTACCTGAATCTTATCTACCATGTCGGCAGGAAGGTTTTTGGTTGCCAGTAATGGATCATTGCCAAAAAATTCTTTACCATCAACCTTTACTTTGGTAATGGTTTCGCCCTGGGCTTTTACACTCCCGTCTTTTGCTACCTCCACCCCTGGAACCTTTTTCAGGAGATCTTCTACCACGGCGTTTTCACGTACTTTAATTGATTTGGCATCAAACTCCAGGGTGTCCTTTTTCACCACAATAGGAATGGTAGCGGTAACATTAACGGTTTTCAAATCAACACCATCATCGCTCATCGCTATTTCACCGGCGTTTACTGCTGCTTTGGCAACTTCTATATCCTTGGTCGTTGTTTTTAAACCCAAAAAGGCAGCATAAATCCTATACTTACCCGGGGCTATAGCTTTAAAAGTAAAACTTCCGTCAGGATTGGTTTGACCGGAAGCCACCACGCTCGAATCTTTCAGGTTTTTAACTGCTATGGTAGCAAAGTCAACCGGTTTTTTATCTTTCGCGTTAACCACTTTACCACTTATTGAGCCAGTATTTTGAGCCTGGGCAAGATATCCACAAAATAGGAGCATAATGAATATTGCCCGCTGAACGTTTCTTTTCATTAAAAAGTTAGGTATTATATTATAAAACTAAGCTATCAGACTAAAGAAAAGTCCAAAGGTTTGTTAAGGTGTGTTAAAAGCTTGGTAACATTTTAAATACACCCTAGAGAAGATATTCAGGCCAGAAGAAAAAGTGGTCTGAAGGAAGGTTATTTTTGAGATGAAGGATAACTCTGGTAATATACTTTTGGGCAGTTACAGTCTTTTTTAAAGATACTACAGCCGCTTAAACATACTACTACGATTACATATAGAATACTAACGTTCCTTCTCATTGAAATTTAATTTATGGAGCAATACATAACTAAAAACGGCCATTGATGCGCCTAACATATCACAGCCAAAATCCCACCATTCTGCAGAGCGGTAGGTAAAAACCTTCCATTGCAGCAATTCTATTCCACCACCAATAATGGCATTAATGAGCAAAATTTTAAAGATGGTAAATGTTCTGAAAGCGTAGGTATGCTGATATTTAATTTTACCAAAAAAGAGCAGGACAGATAAGACGAAAAAGAAGCCCATATGGGTCATTTTGTCAAAACCTTCAAAGAAAAAGCCACTTTTCCCAACTGAATCGGAAATGTGCATATTACAAAACACCAAAACAACAAGCGTCCAGAGAAGGGCCCATTTTTGCTGTTTTAGTGCTTTGTACAAAATATCAGAAATTAAGCTCCTACCAGTTCCTGGTAAGCTTCTGCTGTTAATAAACTATCTAATTCAGCTGCATCCGCCAATGATACTTTAACCATCCAGCCTTGTCCATAAGGATCAGAATTAACCAATTCAGGGTTATCATTTAATTCAGCATTAACTTCCAACACCGTTCCGGTAACAGGCATATACAAATCAGATACAGTTTTAACCGCTTCTACAGTACCAAAAACTTCTTCTTTAGCAACCTCACTACCTACAGTGTTAATATCAACATAAACGATATCACCCAATTCACGTTGTGCAAAATCGGTTACGCCGATATAAGCTTCATTACCTTCAACTCTAACCCACTCGTGGTCTTTGGTATACTTTAATTCTGATGGAAAATTCATTATTTTTATATTTTGAAAATAAGTTATCTACGTTGTTGCTCTGTCAGGGTTTGCAAACATAGCTGCAACCATTTTAAAGCTTCCTGATATTTACACTCCAAAAATACAATTTACTTTCACATATCGCAATGCCTAACCCATTAACTTAAATATTAATTTATCAGCACTAAGCTAATATTTGGTAACATTTATCAATTTAACAAACATCTATTTTGTTAGGATGCGGTTTCGACGATGTTATGCGCGGGTATTAAAACCCCAGCTTGTGATTCTTTCCCTACCGCAGCGATGGCAGTGAATAAATAGAAACTATTAAACATCAGGCATATGGCATGATGATGGCTGCTGCCCGCAACCAGTCAACCTTAAATTACGATATTAGATTCAACCTATCAATAATTGATACTGAATAGTTCAAAATCATGTGACCCTCATATCGTACTTTAATCCAAAGTAATTATCCAGACCAGTAATGATATAATAAATAATAGCGTAAATATGGATCCTATTATGTCAAATTTGCTCATAAACATTTGATTTGTAACACTTGTATACGAAATGTTTCACCAAATGGTTTCCTGATCTTTTTATTTTACGAAAAAAAATCTGCACATTCAGTAAATTCTAAACGTTTCCGAAGTGTTCAACCATAGTTTTTTTATCCATCTCAGTATAAAAAGGAATAGATCTTTAAGCTATAGTTATCCTTTTTTTGTATTAAAAATTTTTAGGAACTTTCAAAGCGAACACAATTATGAATAAGGCTAGGGTAAGCATGTTTCATTCACGCTGAAAACATGTAAAAGATAACATTTAGAACTTATGCAAGCAGCAACAGTATAGCTTTAATCTTTCAAGGATGACTATACTGGTTTCAATCGGAAGTTTGCTCGCTTAATTAAAAATTTCAGGAACATAACAAACACATTCAATAATTACAAAATTAGTGACGATGTAGTATCATGATCTGCTTCTTCCTAAATTGATTGCGTTTCTTCTGACACTGAAAATCGACTACCATTAGCATAAATGCCAAAATCAATAAAGTGATCAGTAGCCAGTCCACCGTTGGACGGTCTCTCATAAAAAATAGTTGGTTAGAATGCAAACATAGTAAAAAACTTAGTGTAACGCAATAATGCATATTTATGGTTATGATTAACGAAAAATGCATCTTTAGATAATAAAAATGCATTAATGCTATTTAGCGTGAAGCGGTATATTATTTAAGCAATCCGGTTAAATTACCTGCTATAGAAACCGTTAAAGGCATGACTATTTCTATGGAATTGTTTGTTCTGGCTTGCCTTATCGACTAAAATCATCACTAAGGCACAAACTAATAATAAGATTAACATCCAGTCAATTGTGAATTGCTTTTTCATCATCTGATTATTTAAAGACATGCAAATTTATGAAAAAAATAAATGTAGTTCAGCAAATCCGCATCGCCAGATTAGGGTTGATATTAAGCCTATACAGGAAAAATATGGTCAGTTGCAAGCATTTGGCTGATAACTGGAGGATAAAGTGGCTACAATTCAAACCATAAGAAGATATTTTATCCTACAAATGAGTATTTTTTTTTCAACCCTGCCTGTTTATATATACAGAAAACATCGCATCGTAAAAATATTAATGATTTGATTGCTAGCAAATTAAGAAATACCTGAATATACACAAACATATTAGGAATACCTTTTCTGTTGGAATTCAAATCTTTTAAATGAAAAATTACGTATCTATGTAAATCTAACCATACACAATACCTAACCAAAAACTAATTATGAGTAAGCTAATCATTGTTGCAATTATTTTTTTCACCTTATTTTGGGCAGTTCTGCTGATCGTAAAGCCTATAATCCTGGCTATTTTTATCGTATTAACCAGCATTGTATTTTGGCTGAATACCAGGTATGCAAAAAACATAGAATAAAGCTTTAGCCATAGGAAACCTTTTCAGGAATATGGGTTTCCTATGCCGAAACGGCTTAATTTCCGCTCTTCGCTAAACAAAGCCCCCTATTCATCATCTGTTGCCCTAACAAAGAAGGAGAGAAATTTCAGACTATAATCCTTAAGCTGCCTGATATACAAAACGGGTTAGTTAACCGTGTGTGTAAAAAAATATGTCTTTGCGATCATCCAACTTGTAAAAAAACAACAATGCTTGCAGGAATTTGTGTATAACACCGCAGTTTAAAGGAGATGCAAATGCAGCATCAGGTAATGATATAGAATGTTACTGCTTAATAATATCAAACATCATTAATTCAATGTAAACCTTAAGCTAAAACCAAAATTACTGAAAGAGGTATTAAAGGTTTGCGAAGTATAAGGTTTTGTAATATTCGAATCGTAAAATAACTTGATATTGAATTTCTGATTTAACACATAATCTACACTTGGCCTTAAGGTAATATTCTTGGCTCCCGAAGATACTTCTGCTTCAGTGACATCGGCACGATAGATCACCGTTTTGTTATCACGGATGGCCACATCCAATTTAAAATCCATATTGTTATCCATTTTGAGGCTTTTAAACCATCCAAACGGAAAGCGGAATTTATTGGTGCGATAGCCGAGGCCCAATACCATATTATTTTCAGACAACTGCGCCAATTGACTGTTCGCCAGGCTAAGCCCCAGCAAACGCGACCGGTTTAATTCGAAAGAAGCAGTGAGGTTATTTTTAAATCTGGTATCCACACCAACCAATGGAGAAAAATACTCAGAAATGGTTACCTGAGCAAACTGGTATTCAGGCAAAAAATTATTATTCACATCTCTACTGCTAACGGCGCCGTTCATTTCCTGATAACGCAACAAGGTATTAAATCCATTAATATTATAAGCCGAGCGATAGCCATGACGGATATCGACAGATGAAAACTGATCTGCAATAAACGGAATACGGGTTAAACCACTATACGTCAGGGTCCAGTTTGGAAGTGGTATTTTAGGGAAAGCATTCATTTTTGTTCTGCCGGCATCCTTGCCAGAATAGGCAGCCATAAAAGCAGAGATAATTACATCCTGGCTTTCCTTGCCGTATCCATCTGCGTACCCTCCACTAATGCCAGCCGAATTTGGGTTTTGCGCGCCCAGCCTTCTCGAAATAATTATCCGGTTAGCCATAAACTGATTGAATAATTCAGAGACAATAGTGGAGTTGCTTTCTTTAAATGCCGTACCCAAAGCAATGTATGACACACTATAATCGCCCGTAGTAATTGCACTCAGATTCTCAAATGATGATGCACTGGCCACATACCTAAAATTGGTACTGAAATTTCTGGTTTGTGCTTTATTTGCTTTTAAAGTAATCCGTAAATCTTTAAACGGTTCAACCAAACCTGTAAACTGAAAATCTTCGCGCAAGGTATTAACATATAACTGGTTCTGTAAGGTATCGGTTGTTAACCAGCCATTGCCAAGCGCCATCTCACGGATATCGCGCTGACTACCAAAAACGAACCCCAAACCAGGCGCACCTGTAGCCCTGTCGATACCAAAAAACTGTGTTGTTGGCATATAACCTGGAAGAAAAATACCTTTTGTCTGCACAAAACTGGCATTAACATTTTTTAAGCTGGTTAAGATATTGATAAAAAAGTTCTTCGCTTTGCTCCCATCCTGATCATTCCCGGCATTTCTGATAAAACCAAATTTGTTGTATAGCGCAGTCAGGTTTAACGTTGGGTTCACCTGAACGGTTCTGCTGTTTTGTACCGTGTTACCTAAGTTTATATTCGGATCGCGTAAGGTAGATAGCGGCTCCGTTTGCCAGTTAAAGTTGGTTCCATAACGGGTTTTTACGGTCACCCAGTTTAGTCCCGGTATTTTATCAATCGGTAAATTATAGGTAACGTTTAAGTTGTGGTTATAATCGGTTGTACGTCCTAAGCGCTTTAGGTTCTGCCAAACGGTATCACGTTTAATGCCATCAATTCTGCCATCCGGTTCATCTATAATCGAATAATTTGTGGCATTAAAATCCAGCTGTAATGAACGTGTAAGGTTCCACGCAATACCATAAACACGGCTCATGGTAAAGTTTTTGTTAAAGGTAGTGCCGTATCCGCTCTGGTAAAGCCCAATGGTATTGTTCGGATCGTTATTCCGCAAGGTATTTTCTGAATATAAACGGTCTACATCAATTCTGAAATTAATGGCACTAGGAAAAATACTAAAGTTAAAATCCCTTAACAAAGCCAGCATGTTCGATTTTATAATCTTTTCAAAAGGGGCTATTGTTTTGGCTTCTTTTGAATAACTGTACTGTAACGATGCCCTGTATGTATTCTGAATGCTGTTTTGATTAATAAAATCACGATGATTATATTGGGTATAAGCATAACTTGCTGCAAAATTTTCAATATCCCAGAGTTGGGCAGGTTTACTGGTATTGGTACGTTCCTTCCTAACATTGGTGAAGTTGATCCCCCTTCTAATGGTATAGTCCTGTGCGAAATTTAAAATCGAATCTTTTTGTTCCTTGGTAGATTGTGATAATGCATTTTTGAGCTCAATATCTGGTGTCCTTGGATTGAATTGCGGCGTAGAAACCTGTTTAGAGTAATTCACGAACATCGGTATTTTCACACCCGATTTCTGTGGCAGAAATTTACCCAATTCCATAGCTGAAGAAACATCAAGCAACACATTGTCTGCACGGTTCCGCTCGCTCACTTTCGAATCAATAGATCCAAAACCAATGGTCGATTTACTTCCTGAAATATTTACATCTGCAAAATCGGCCAGTTTCAGGTTCAGTCTTCCTGTGGCTGCCCAACCACCTCTTTCATCAAATTCAGTTAACCTTAATTCATTAAACCAAACCAGTGCATTTTTATCAAGACCATCATCATTCTGCTCATCATTGGCGGCGCGGAGCGGATTTTTAACACCCACCATATACACCCGAACCTTGCTCATATCCGGCTGCCCTTTAACAATGATTGTCCTTGTTCCGTCGGTATAGGTAAAGGGAACATTTGCAGGCCATGGCTGCCCGTTCGCTTGTTTGGCAACGTTACGGGCTAACTTAGCATTCTGAAAAAGCGTTAAGTTAATATCCATTCTATTGGCTTCAGGCCAAATGGCATCGGCATCTCTTGTACCGGGGTTAGTAACCTTTAATGGAATTACATATTCATAATAGTTGTCTTGATTGTCGGTACCGATCCGCAAAAACGCTGCAACATCATTATCATTTAAAACCTGGTTATTAACCGCTTCAGCATGAATAAACATTTCCAGATGTTTATAAGACCTAAAATCACTGTAAGCTGTTTTAAATGCGGCTCTACCGTAACCATCTCTTAACGATTTTACGGTAACCGATAACGATTGCTCATTTAAACGTGTATCGCCCCGGTAATTGCTATAGTCTCGCTCGCGAAGAATACCGGGAGGCGTTACATATGGAATTGGTGAACGTTTGCCGTTCTCTTCAATGTTTACCGTCGAAACTTCAATGGTAGAATTATCAGGAGTAAGTGCTGGTAAAGATGGGTCTACAATCACCTGTGATGCCTGGTTAGCAGCATTAAACTCCCTCCACTCCCCACGAATCAACTGTAACTTCGCAAAACGCATTACGGCCGTGTCCGCAAAATTGGTCATAAACATCCTAAAGAAACGGATAGATTTAAAATCCTGGATACCGCCCACACGATCTTGATACTGGCTGATCGGGATTCTGAATTGATACCATGAAACGGCCTGCGTATTTCCATTGGCCAGTCTCACCTGCGAGGTGACCTTATCAGTAATGAAGTTCTGTCCAACATTTAAATCACCCGGACGCATCGAAACCTTATATTGAAAATACTCATCGCTTTGCGTCATGTTATTATCGCGGTTGATGTCTTCCCCGTCCGGTAATGAAGTGGATGCTGAGTTTTCAAGGCCTAATTCTTCCTGCGACTGCTGTGATGTTTTAGAGTTTCCTTCTGTTCCGTTGTATTTTTCATAACGCTTAAGAATACCTGCATTGATCTGATCTAATGCCGGTCCCCTAAAATAGGTGTAGTTATCTGATGATGGATCGGCATCAATTGCGGCCGAAGCTGTTGCATTCAGTTGCGATTTGATCTGGGTAATTGCCGCAGCAAATTTTACTTTCTCATCAGCATCTGATAATCCATCCAAACCTACATCCTGAGCCCTACGCGAATTTGGATCATTATCGAAAGCCTGCACTACGGGTTGTAGTTTCGGCACACGCCCCCAAACGGTTTCATCATATTTGCTTGGATCGTTTGTAGCAGGCAAACCATTTTCCAAAGATTTTCTACCGTCTTTCAGAATATCTTCTGATATGTTTCCGAGGTTGAAATAAATATCACCTCCGGCCGAATTCGGTTTATAAATAAATGGATCCATTACCCAAAATTCGATAAAGCCAACATTTAAGGCTTCAAAATCATTGGTTTCGATTTTACGCTGAAAACCGCCCCAACTGTTCCTAGGCTGCAACAAACTTCCATCTGGCCTGAAATCAGTAGTACGGAAATTATATGGCCCCCTAACAGTTGGATAAAAGGCTACATCCAAAGTGGTAATATTTAAAGCCTGCCCTGTTGCGGTTTCCTTAAATGGAAAAACCTCCTGTTCAATTACCTCTCTTACATAGTGATTGGAAAGTTCGGTCCGGTTGCCCCTGATATTGGCAGGTGTAGTAGAAGCGGCTGAATTGTAAAAAGTTGGATCGATATTGTAAAACGCGATCCTCGCCCGGTTATAACCGTATGATAAATCGTTGGATTTATTAAATTCCGGAAAAAGCTGTGGTGTACCGGATAGTTGCCAGGAAATAGCACTCTTTAAATCGATTACCGATCTTGAAGCTTCGAAATCATCTAGATAACTTACCCCGTTTTTACTGCCTGCAAAATTCAGCGCTCTCGGATGACCGGGAATCAGTTGCGCAAATTCACCATAAAATGTTACACTTGATGGTGCTTTGGTTGAAATGAACGGAAGTTTATCGACCAGTTTTGTTAAAAATCTTGACGGTGAACTATAATTAATATCTGCTCCCCAAATGGTATTGGAAATAGGCTCTTCTCCAATGTTTACCTTCTGGGTTAAAGGTTTTTCGGTCAGGTTCATTATTGTACCGCCGAGATTTAATTTATTATTTACACGATAATCTAAACGGGTTCCGAAAAGTGACCGTTGCTGCAAACCAAAGGTTTCGCTGTTTTCTGTGGTAATCCTGATCGGTTGACCGGATACCAGAAGTGCCTGATTGATGATGCTTACCCGGCCACCCTGATAATCGACTGTAAAATCTACGCCCTCTGTTAGTGGCATCGTTCCTGCAAAAACCTTTACCGAGCCTTCCGGAACGTTGATGGCATTTAAGCTGAATTCAGAAGAAATGTCAGACTGGTAATTTACCCTGATGGTATACCTGTTCTGGTTTTGAAATAGTTGCCTTGCAATGGTTTGTGTTGAATCGTATAGTGCCGTAAATGTATATTTATTAATCAGCGCCTGTTCACTCGGCAAAAACTTTGCAGCCAGATCTTTACCAAAGGGTTCAATTACCGGAAAAATAATTCTTCCATTTGCCGGATCAATGGTAATATAACCTGAATTGGTATTGGTAACTAATGAGGTCTGTCCGTTGCTGCCTACACCGAACATACTGGCCTGATTGGCATTACTTGCTGTAGAATAAGATCCAAAAGCATTGTTTGCTGCCACAAAATCGAAAACTCCATCAGGTTTCCGTTCGTTCTGCTGATTCAGACGATCAAATTCAGTTAGGTTAATCCACTGCTTGTTAGCCGTATTCTGACCTTCGGTCATGACCGGATTATCCACTCCTGTTTCATTATCAATACGATAAATATCAAGTTTAAAATTTTGACTGCTGATCTGGTACCCGCCAATGGAGTAAATATTTTTCATCATCAGATCCCAGGTTGGCAGCTGTATCTTGGTCGTTTCGTTCTTTAACAATTTGGCATAAAGCATTTTTGGATTAGCCGCATCAAAAGGAACATCGGTAGAAAACTCACCTACCTGATATTCTACACCATTATAGGTATAGCGGTAGGCAACAGCTAAAACCTCATCGGCATTTAGCGGGTTGTTTAATGATAAATACCCCAACTGTGGCTGAAAGGTAAATTCGCGCTCTGTTAACTTTCTGGCATAAACCAGTTTGGCAAAGTTATCGGTATTGCTACTGTTAGCTGGCGTTGTTTGGAAGAAAGAAAGGACTGCATTAGAATTTGTTTGCCTGATTGCTCCGCCCTGATAAGTGTTTAACTGCGAGATCAGGTTGTTTGATTGTTGTGCGAAACCAGTAGCGGTAGTTCCTGCCGGTAAGCCTGAGGTTCCACCTGTAATTAACACATTGTTAAAAGGAACATTTTCACCCAGGTCCATTAAGCCCAATACATCCCTGGAGTCGGTTGTACTCCCTGCCTTATTGGTAATCCAAACTTCAATTTTAGTGATCTGGATAGGTGAAGTGATAATGGGTGCGTTGGCCAGGTTCCTGTTATAGTTATTTCTGAAATATTGCGATAGGAAATAGTGTTTATTGGCTTCGTAGCTATCAATGCTTAATGTCGTGGTATTTTGCTGTGCGCCATTGGTAATTTTAATCTCTCTCGATTGCGATTTTTGTTGAGTATAAACACTGGTTACGTTTAAACGCCCAAATTTAAGTTGCGTTTTTATACCAAAAAGCGCCTGTGTTCCGGTAATCAATGAGGTATTTAAAGGCAAACTTACGTTACCTGCTTCTATTTTCTGAATAATATCATCTACGCCTCCTGTATAATCCAGTTTGATTTGATTTTCAAAATCAAACTGTGCTTCGGTATTGTAATTACTTTTAATTTTAAGCTTGGTACCGATATTTCCAACAAGGTCCATCTGGATCCTCTGGTTAAAATCGAAATTGGTCTGTACCCTTTGCCTTTCGTTAAAAAGTGGGTTTTCGTTTTTATTTATCCTGCCCAAAAAAGTAAGTTCGGCCTCGCCACGGGGCTGAATATCAATTGTTGTACCTCCGAATAGTTTTTCAAAAGCTTTACTGTTTACCTGGATTTTCGGAATAATGCCAGTAGTTCTGTAATCGCTTACTTCAGCATTGGAAATACTACGCCAGTTTCCCCTTTTGATTTCACTGTTTACCAGGCGCTGGTACTCATCAATGGTTAAATACTGGGTATTAATGACAAATTTTTCTCCTATCAGTTCCTTAACCACATAACGTTTATTCTTCGCGTCGTATTCTACAACTCGTTTTAAATTACTCGGAGATGGATAAAATGGATGAACTGCCGAACCAATCCCTAATTGTTCTTTTTCACGCAGGCTGAAGTTATTTTTAGGCTTAACAGTATCCGTTTTGCCTGCAACAACTTGAGAGTAAGTAGTTTGAGAAGCAATTAAAAAGAGAGAAATGAGAAAAAGAAATGTAGATATTCTCTTCAAAGGCGTTAATCTATAAAGTTTTCAAAGCTTGTTTAATTAGTTGCTCTACCGAAAGGCTTCCTTCTGTCACTTTTAATATTTGGTCTATAGTTTTTTCGGCAGTTTGTTTGGCGAATCCGAGCATTACCAATGCTGATAACGCTTCATCTTTAACAGTATTGTGTTGAGGCATAGAAATTAATGAATCTGCCCCTTCTTTTTTTAATTTATCCTGTAGTTCTAAAACCAGGCGTTGTGCGGTTTTTGCACCCAAGCCTTTTATCCGCTGTATCAGTGGCAAGTCTGCTTTAACAATTGCAGTTTGAATCTCTATTGGTGTGATGGAGGACAAAATCATCCTCCCGGTGTTTGGACCGATGCCCGATACCGAAATTAAATGTAAAAATAAACGGCGTTCGCCCTCATCAGCGAAGCCGTATAATGTATGTGCATCTTCTTTTACATGCAGCCAGGTATATAATTTGCACCTTTCTGCATCGCCCAAAGCGCTGTATGTGTTTAATGAGATATTTATATGATAGCCTATACCTCCGGCTTCAACCACAACATAAGCCGGGTTCTTGAATGTCAATCTACCATCAATATAGGCGTACATGTAATATTACTTTTTAGTTGTTTTCCCAAATATACCTTTTCGTTTCGATGTTGCAATTTCTTCTTTTCCCTGCACATCTACAACAGCTATGGTAACCATATTAACAATTTCGCGTACAGAACTACCTAATTGAACAATATGAACAGGTTTATTCAGTCCTAACAGGATTGGACCCACTGCTTCGGCACCACCAAGCTCTTGTAACAATTTGTATGCAATGTTTCCGGATTCCAGATTTGGGAATACTAAAGTATTGGCCGGGGCATCTGCCAAAGTGCTAAATGGAAAATTATCCTGCAGCAATTCATTGTTGATGGCAAAATTCCCCTGCATTTCTCCATCCACTACAATTTCGGGATAGTTTTTATGAAGAAGCCTTACGGTTTCCCTAACTTTATTTGGAGTTATCCCATCGTTAGAACCAAAATTTGAATACGATAATAAAGCAATGCGCGGTTTAATGTTAAACTGTTTAACCGATTTATCGATCAGCAAAGTGATATCTACCAATTCCTCCGCCGTTGGATCTACGTTTACAGTCGTATCGCCAAAAAAAACAGGACCTTTTTTGGTCATCATCATGTACATACCGGCAACGCGTTTAACACCTGGTTCCACACCGATTACCTGAAGGGCCGGTTTAATGGTAGCGCCGTAATTTTTAGTTAAACCCGAAATCATTGCATCAGCCTCTCCAAATTCAACCATCGAAGCACCATAGTAATTACGGTCTCTCAATAGCTTTGTAGCGTCGCGCATAGAAGAAACCCCCTTGCGCTGGCGTTTTTTGAAAAGTGCTTCTGCATATTGTTTGGTTTTTTCAGGATTCTGCATCTGATCGATGATCTCTACGCCCCCGAGTTCCAAAGCATGCTCATCAATTATCGCCTGTATTTTTTCGCGGTTACCCAACAGGATCGGAATGGCAATATTTTCATCTTTGACGATCTGGGCAGCTTTTAAAATTTTATAATTATCAGCCTCTGCAAACACCACCCGTTTAGGATCCATTTTCGCTTTGGTTATAACTGCCCTCATAATGGCATCATCCAAACCTAAACGTTTCCTGAGTTCTTCATTATAGGCATCCCAATCGGTAATAATTTTTCTGGCTACGCCGCTTTCAATTGCAGCTTTTGCCACAGCCGTTGACACTTCGGTAATTAACCTAAAATCAACAGGCTTTGGAATAATATAATCGCGTCCGAATTTTAAGTTTCGTGCATTGTAGGCCAGGTTAACAGCTTCAGGAACTGATTTTTTAGCCAATTCGGCAATTGCCTTAACCGCAGCAATTTTCATGGCTTCATTAATGCTGGTTGCGCGAACATCGAGCGCTCCTCGGAAAATATAAGGGAAACCTAAAACGTTATTTACCTGGTTCGGATAGTCAGAACGGCCTGTAGCCATGATCAGATCTTTACGGGTTTTGATGGCCAGGTCATAGGCAATCTCAGGATTTGGATTCGCCATTGCGAAAACGATCGGGTTTTTGGCCATCCCCATCAACATGTCCGGAGATATAACGTTTGCTGCCGAAAGTCCGATAAAAACATCTGCCCCTTTCATGGCTTCTCCGATATTGGCAATATCCTTCCTTGTGGTAGCGAAGCCCATTCGGATATCATCCAGGTCGGTACGGTGGATATCAATCAATCCATTGATATCGAACATCACCAGGTTCTCTTTTTTAACGCCTAAGCTCAGGTACATTTTAGAGCAGGAAACTGCGGCAGCACCTGCGCCACTTACCACAACCTTAATTTTATCTATTTTCTTTTTCTGGATTTCGCAGGCATTCAATAATGCTGCACCAGAAATAATGGCCGTTCCATGCTGATCATCATGCATTACAGGGATATTCATCTCCTGCTTTAAACGTCGCTCAATCTCGAAACATTCAGGCGCCTTGATATCTTCCAGATTGATCCCTCCAAAGGTTGGCTCCAAAGCTTTAACGATTTTTACAAAATCATCTACATTTTCAGTATCCAGCTCCAGGTCAAAAACATCGATGTCGGAGAATATTTTAAATAAAAGACCTTTGCCTTCCATTACCGGCTTACCCGCTTCGGGACCGATATTGCCCAGCCCTAAAACAGCTGTTCCGTTACTGATTACTGCAACTAAATTACCTTTAGCGGTATATTTGTAAACATCCTCTGTATTGTTTGCTATCTTTAAACAAGGTTCTGCAACTCCTGGAGAGTATGCCAGGGTTAAATCCCTTTGTGATGTTGTTGGCTTAGTAGGTACTACTTGTATCTTTCCCGGACGGCCTTGCGAGTGGTAATCCAACGCATCTTGCTTTCTATTCGTATTACTCATTAAGTAACTTATTAGTGACGGCGCAAAGGTACAATTCTTTTTATGAGGCTTAAAATAAAAAGCCGTTCAAAAAAAGTAAATGGGCAGGTAAGAGACTGAAGTTTAGTTTCTGAATTAAATGAGAAAAGCAAGCGGCCTAACTTCCTTTACCGATGGACTCCGTTATGGCAGTAATATTGCGCCAAAGAAATTTCATCGCTATTTCTTTAGATATAAATATCAGATACCAGATAGGCTGTGAATTATCCTTTGCTGATTTTCAGGATCATCCCAGCTTGTAAACCAGCTTTTGACAAATTATTATCTCTTCTGATACTTTGTACGGTTGCCCCGTCAAATCGCTCTGCAATTTCCGATAAGGTATCGCCCATTTTCACTTTATAACTGAAAAACGATGATGGCGCTTTTAATGGTTTATGGTTTTTGGCATAGATCTTCAACCTTTGGCCAGGCACGAGCGTTTTGCTTTTTAAACCGTTCCAAACCCTTAAATCTTGTACTTCTACACCAAATTTATCAGCAATTGTGGTTAAACTTTGTCCTGAGGCAACTTTATGATAAACTACAGCTGATGTAGTCACGCTTTTATTCTTTTGCTTTCTCAAATCCCGGACATCATCGGTACCGGCAGCCACCACTTTCATGTCAACCTCTACTTCCTGGTTGTTAAGCACATCATAAATACCTGCATAATCGATATCCCTCAACTTTGGCATTACAATACGCTTTGGTTCATCATCGGTGCCATTAACAATCTTCTTCTTATACGATGGATTTAAAGCCATCATAGCAGATTCTTCAATATTAAGCACCCTGGCCAGGGTAGACAGGGATACAAACCGCGTAGTTTGTACGGTATCCGTTTTGAGGAACATATTCGAGGCCTGTGCCGTAATCTGGTGTTTGTGAGAATAGTTCATTACATAAACCGCAGCAATAAAGGCTGGCACATAATTTCTGGTTTCTTTGGGCAAAAACTGTCTGATTACCCAAAAATCCCTTGATCCTGCTTTATCGATGGCCCGGTTCACATTTCCCTTTCCGCAATTATAGGCGGCAATGGCCAGCAGCCAATCGCCAAGTTCTTCAAAAGCATCTCTAAAATAAGCTGCCGCAGCATAACTGGCCTGTATAGGATCTTTCCGTTCATCAACAAAATTATCCATCTTTAAGCCGTAAGCCTTGCCTGTGCCGAACATAAACTGCCAGATACCTGTAGCGCCCACTCTGGAAATCGCATGCGGATTCATCTGCGATTCTACTATGGTAAGGTATTTTATTTCCTGCGGAATATTGTAATCCTTTAATGCTTTATCAAAAATGGGGAAGTAATAACTTGATAAGCCCATCATTTTACCAAACATGTCTTTACGTTTGGCATAAATATCAATATATTGCTGAACGTATTCGTTATAGGGAAGAGGTACTGTTTTAGCAATAGAATCGAGCCGGAGCTTATAAATAAAGTTCTGCCCCATAGTCAATGGGTTTTCGGAAACAGCCGGTACCGCTACGGTATCAGTATTGATAAAGATATTGTTACGAATCTTTGGCAGGCTATCCAGCTTGAGCGTTTGCTGCGCAGAAGAGGAAGAAATAAATCCTAAACAAGCACAAATTGAAGCAAAAAGTAATTTTTTAATCATGGGCTATTGGTTCAAATTTTCATTAACCATGGCTTGCATTCCTACAAAACCTTTATGCAGATTCTTTCTTCTTTCCAATAAAAAAGATTGAGAGAAAACTGCGCACTTTCCAGACTATACCCGGAAAGCAGTTAATAAAATGTCATTGCCATACTTGATTATAATGCTGTTTGCATTAAAAATTGTGCGTAATTTCAATGACAATAAAACTATGATAAAAATGCCTGAGAAAAAGCCAGAAGCTTATCTTCCTCAAAATGTTTGGCTGTAAATTGTATACTTAACGGTAAACCTGCCTCATTATTGCCTATTGGCAAAGCAATCGCCGGATTTCCGCTTAAAGATGGAAGCACTGTAAAAATATCGGCCATGTACATCACCAGTGCATCCTGTAGGTGATCACCTATTTTAAAAGCTGCTGTTGGAGCCACAGGAGAAAGAATCAGGTCATAATCCTGAAATAAAACATCCATTTTTTCTCTGATCAGCCGACGTACCTGCTGTGCTTTTTGATAATAAGCATCGTAATACCCTGCACTTAAAACAAAAGTACCTAAAAGGATACGACGTTTAACTTCTTTGCCAAAGCCTTCGGCCCGGGATAATTTATAAAGTTCATTTAGGGATTTTGCTTCCATGTTACGGTGTCCGTAATGAACGCCGTCGTAACGCGAAAGATTTGATGAAGCTTCGGCAGTTGTTAAAATATAATATGCCGGCACCAGATAATCCAGCAGATCAAAAGAAACATACGATACCGTATGTCCATCAGCTTTGAGCTGCTCAATTGATTTTAAAATAGCAGATTTGATTTCAGGATCAAGGGCTTCGCTCTCCATAGTTTCCTTTAATACTGCTATTTTGTATCTATGATGTTTTTTCAACTGAACGGGATAATCAGGTACAGACATAGGGGAAACCGTAGAATCATATTCATCCGCACCTGCTAAAACCTGTAAAAGCAATGCTGCATCTTCTACTGAAGAGGTAATGGGGCCAACCTGATCAAAGGAAGAAGCGTAAGCAATCACCCCATATCTCGAAATACGGCCATATGTAGGTTTAAGACCAATCTGTCCGCAAAATGCCGCTGGCTGCCTTACAGATCCACCCGTATCGGTACCCAGTGCAGCTAAACACATATCAGCCTGAACGGCTACCGCCGAGCCACCTGAAGATCCACCCGGAACAAGCTCGGGGTTTGCTGCATTTTTAGCCGGTCCAAAGTAGGATGTTTCATTAGAACCGCCCATCGCAAATTCATCGCAGTTTAAACGGCCTATAATAACGGCATCTTCCTGTAATAAACGTTGCACAACGGTAGAAGAATATGGAGATACAAAGCCTTCAAGCATTTTTGATGATGCCGTAACGATATGGCCTTCATAACAGATATTATCTTTAATACCAATTACCATCCCTGCAAGTTTACCTGCAGTCCCATTTTCTATCTTTTGCTGTACCGCTTTCGCCTGAACTTCGGCCGATAAAAAAAACACCTCATTAAATGCATTGAGGTGTTCATTATTTTTAATTTGCTTAAAATAATAAGCCAATAAATCGGGTAAAGTTAATTGCTTTTGCGAAATGAGTGTCTGAATCTCTTTCAGAGAGCTGTATTTCTTCAAAACTAAAATTTATTGCAATTAAACAGTTTTATCACGGTTAGACGGATCTACCTGATCTCCATCAACACCATCTTTACCATCTTTAAATTCTTTAACACCTTTACCTAAACCCCTCATCAGTTCAGGAATTTTTTTACCACCAAATAATAACAATACCACTACCGCAATAATGATAATTTCTGGCGTTCCAAGCATTGCTGCTATTGTTGTATTTAACATAACTTATTGTTTAAACTTTTTCTTTGTCTGTTGTAATTTTCTCCTCAGCTGGTTTAGTGGCTTCAGTATCCGCTGCGCCAGGGCTTACCGTATCATCAACAGGTGATGCTTCTGTAGGATGATGGCGCTGAGTATGATTTTGTACTGTTTCTTCTGCTTCCTCTTTATCCAGGTCCATGGCATTGATATTTCTATGGATTTCACGCTTCACACCGTCAGAGGCGTCTTTAAACTCCCTGATCCCCTTCCCCAGTCCTCTTGCCAGTTCAGGTAACTTTTTACCCCCGAACAACAACAGAACTACTACCAAAATGAGCACGATCTCCGATCCACCCATGTTTAAAAACTCTAATAACGTGCCTTGATACATCACTAATATAATTTATACAAATATAGACATTTTAAAAACTATTCTTTTATTTACTGATCCAGGCTTCCGGATTCAATTTCGTTTGCCCACGCATAATTTCAAAATGGAGTTCTGCAACATCTCCGGTATTGGCCAAAATCCCAATAGTCTGGTGGGTACTTACCTTATCGCCTTTACTTACGCTTGCCGATTTAAGGTTCTGGTAAATGGTAAAATAATTACCATGCATCAATATCACCACATATTTACCATAAATAAGGCTTACCCCCAAAACTTCCCCATCAAATACCGCTTTTACTGCAGCGCCTTCTGCTGCAGTGATATTTACCCCTTCGTTATTCATACTTGCCTGGTCTACCTTGTGTATACCGAAATGTTCGGTAATCGTACCAGATACCGGGTAAGGCAAACGGCCTCTGTTATTTTCAAACCCTGCAGCAAGTTTTGCCGATCCGGCATTATTGGTTAGCAGTTCATTGGTATTCTTTTCTTTAACTGCCGGCGGCGCTGCAGGAACAGGCTTGTTTTCCGCCTTTGCCTTAGCCGCTGCTGCCTTAGCTTCTGCCGCAGCTTTAGCTGCTGCTATGCGCGCTTCTTCGGCTGCTTTTCTTCTTGCTTCTTCAATGGCGCGTTGAATGGCTAAACGGATCGCTTTATCAATCTGCGCCTGTTGTTTGATACGGGTGTTAATATCTTGTTTAAACTGTCGTTCCTGCTTACTTAATTTATTAAGAACTACAGATTGCTCATTTTTATCTTTTCCCAAACGCTCACGTTCCTTCTCCTGCTCTTTCAGTAGATCGCTTTTTTCTCTGAGCGTTTTGTCAAGTACTTTAATCTTTCCGTTCAGGTCTTGTTGCGTACTCTCAATATAACCAGCCTGTTTTTTACGGTATTGACTGAATTGCTGCAAGTATTTGATCCGTTTATAAGCCTGGTTAAAATCCTTTGATGCAAAAATGAACATCATCTTATCATAGGAATTTCTATTTCGCTGCGCAAATCGGATCATGCCCGCATACTCCTTTTTAAGATCGCCTAGCTGACCCTGCAACGTATGTACGGTATTTGTGTTCTGAGAGATTTGGTTATCCAGATTTTTTATTTCGGAGTTAATGGTACCAATTTTATCCTGGCGCAACCTAATCTGGGCATTTATGGCATTAATCTGCTGTATGGTAAGCTTTTTACCACTCGCAGTTTTATTTAAATTCTTTTGGAGCTGTTCTATTTCACGTTGTATAGCTTCTTTTTTCCTTCTGAGCTGGTTTTCAGTTTGTGCAAACGCTGAAAGTGTTAACACGCTTAAAAAAAGGATAAATAGGAATTTTTGTAGCTTCATTAAGCCAAAAGTATAAAATTTTTACAGTAAAAAACATTAAAATTGAGATACTAACGTCATAATCAATTATTACAGAACCCTCTTCACATATTCTTCATCCAATATAAAGATTGCCAAATTGCCTGATGCAAGCAGCAGGTTTTTTGGCAAACTATTAAAATTAACTGTAATTACTATTATTTTACAACTGTAAACCTCTTTGGTACATTAAACGGAAAATCGACCGGAACATTGCCGTCAATTTTTACATATTGAAGATCGATATTGATGGTTTTCGCTTTAGATAGCGTTTTGATCTTCAGCGCACCAGGAAATAAAAATTCGTTTAATTTTTGATAATCTGAATACGTAACTTTCAATGCCTGCCCATTTTTAGCATCATTTAAATTGGTTTCAGATACTTTGAAAAGTGTATTAAAGAGCAACCTGTAATCTAACTCCGATTTACTTCCGGAAACAACCCAAACCCCGTTCTCCTGTTTAACATCCGATTCCGGAACTAAAAACTCGCCCACGGCATTACCTGTTAAGATGGCCTGAAGGGTGTTAAAATTAACCTGTTTGTTGGTAAAATTGTAAACATAACTGAACGGTTTTTTGAGGTACTCGTTTTTCATCCGGTTCATAATCTTGATGCTATCAGGCGTAATTAACGCTCTTGCCACCTCTGCCATTCCACCCAATGCCGTAATGCTTACCCAAATGGTCTCCTTATCTTTCATTTTGAAATTCATGGTTACATCATTCGCATTACCGGCAATATCCAAAGTTGCTTTTGCTTTAAGTGATAGCGTATTAAATTTAAGCTGTTTGCTATTCAACAGGGTTAAGGCTTCTGCTTTGGTATTATCTGTTTTGGTTTCCGTTTTGGTAGGAGGAGCCACTACAATTTCTTTTTTAGGTTTACATGCTGAAACAAAGATTACCGCTCCTAATAGGAATACACTATTTAAAATATTTTTTTTCATTGATCTTCTTAATTAATACTTCTGATCCGTTTCCGGCCTCTTTTGCTTTTTGCCATTGGATTAATGCAGCATCTTTTTCCCCTTTCATAAAAAGTATATCTCCATATCGCTCCAGGTAAACACCGTTTTTACTGCTATTGTTTTGTAAAGCCTTTTCAATCCATATCTTCGCCAGATCGTATTTTTGCTGTTTAAACAGAATGAAGGCATAAGTATCTGCAACAGAAGAATTATTCGGCATGGCATGTGCAGCTGTTTCAGCATATTTAGCCGCCTTTGTCAACTCATCATTTCTCAATGCCAGATAATAGGCATAATTATTCATGATCAGATAATTATCTGGCTCTGTTGCAATCGCTTTTTCAAAAGCCGTTTTAGCCTGTGCAAAATTATTCTGGTTGAGGTAAACATCGCCCTGAAGTGCATAAATCTGCGCCTGGAGGCTTTTGTTCTCTACATCCAATTGTGACGAGGTTTTTAAATTGCTTTGGGCAGCTTCATATTTACCGGTTTTAAAAGCTGCATAAGCCATATAATAATATAAACTGGCCTGGTTAGGATAAATGCTTAAAGCCTCTTCGCCAACTTTTAGGGCTTCATCGTAATGTCCAAGCAACGTTTGGATATTAATCACCTGTTCCCATACGATGTAAATCTGTTCGTTAAGTTTCAACGCAGCCTGATATTGTAGCAATGCCTCCTTCAAGTTATTCTGCTGATAGAGTACATCGCCGTAAAGGGCCAATGCTTTGGCTTCCGTAGGGTTTTTCTCTGCAACCAGCTTACTCAGTTCAGCTGCATTTTTAGCCACAATAGGCTGGTTTAGTTTAGGGAAAAGTGCGGCAATGATCTTTACCTTTTCTGCAAGCGGCATTTCATTGCTTTGAAAAGCCAGTTTTAAGGATGAAAAGGCTGCTTCATCATTTTTTTGCTTACGGTAGATATCGGCCAAAGCCAGGTTTACTTCAAAATTATTCGGTTCAAGTTGCTGTGCTCTGGTTAATACCTTTAAGGCTTCCGGGTCGTTCCCTTTTTGTAAAAGCAAACCTGCAGCGTATAAATAGTTCTTTACATCCGCCTGGTTACCTTCCAACAACTTCACAATATCACTTTCTGTGGCATTGCCGTTAGATTGCAGGCGCTTTCTGGCATTTGCCAGATCTCTTGAATTACCAAATTTACCCTCAATTTCTTCATAGGTCTTTTTGGCGGAATCCAGCTGATTGGCCAAAAACTGTGCATTGGCCTTATCAAAATAATAGGCATCGTTTTCAGGATCGAGACGGATGAGTTGGTTAAATACCCCGATCAGTTCGGGCATATTATTGCTGCGTTTATACACCTCTCCCAACAAACGCCAGTACCATAAATTTCCGTCATTTATTTTAATGGCCTGTTTAATATGCTGTTCAGCTTCCAAAAGCTTATCTAAACGCAGGTCTGCGTTGGCCAGTTCGAAATAAGCAGCATGGTTATTAGGATCTAACCCGACGATTTTATTGAAATTGGTAGCGGCCTGAACATAATTTTCAGACATTTTCTCCCGAAGACCTGCAAAGAACAATTGCTTTACCATATTGCTGTCGCGACTGGCACCTGGTACAGCCGTCCCTTGCCCAAAAGCCTGAAAGCTAAAAAAAGCAATCCCGATAAGAAAATGCACTTTATACTTCATATTATCCAAAAATTAACCCCTAACTCCCCCTCAGAACTTCTGACTGACAGCTCCCAACTGAGAACTCCCAACTATCTCCCCGTATGCCCGTAACCACCTTCGCCGCGAGCCGTTTCGCCCAATGCTGTAACCGGCTGCCAGCTCACCGTTTCGTGTTTGGCCACTACCATTTGTGCAATCCTGTCGCCATTAACGATCTTAAAATCAGTATCTGATAAATTTACCAATAAAACTTTTATTTCGCCACGATAATCGGCATCTATTGTACCGGGTGAATTTACAATACTGATGCCATATTTGTAAGCCAGGCCACTTCTCGGTCTGATCTGTGCTTCGTAACCAACCGGCAGCTCGATAAACAGGCCTGTTGGTACCAGCAACCGTTGTAAAGGTTTTAAAATAATGTCTTCGGTTATTGCCGCTCTTAAATCCATTCCTGCCGCATGCGCAGTTTCATATTGTGGAAGCGGATGCCCGGATGTATTGATGATTTTTATTTCCATTTTTTCTGAGATATGAGATTGGAGATGCCAGATTTTAGACAAAACCAGAAGCCTTAAAGCCTAAACCTTTTCCTCGTTTACCTTTTTAGTATTTTCATTAAATCATTCTTTTCAAAATAGGCAATACCAGCAACAAAAGCGATCAACATGGCATTGCCGATATAAATGTTCCGGTTAAAGATAAAAAATGAAGAGAATACAATTATTGTTGAAATAATTAAATATGCTGAAATCTTTTTGAGGTTATAAGGGATGGGATAATACTTCTGTCCGAGAACATAAGATAAAACCATCATTACAAAATAAGCCAGCATACTTACCCATGCAGACCCCATATAACTAAACCGTGGAATGAGAACAATATTAAGCACGATTGTAATGATTGCTCCGGCGACAGAAATATATAGCCCGAAACGGGTTTGATCAGATAGTCGGTACCAGATAGAAAGATTCATATAAATACCCAGGCAAACGTATCCCAATAACAAACACGGTACCGCCGGTAAACCTACCCAATATTCTTGTTTACGAATGAAAAATTTAAGTAGTTCGATGTTGGCCATTATGGCAACAAAAAGAATAGATAGGGCAATTACAAAATATTTCAAAATCGTAGCATAGGTATTTCTTGCGTTTTTCTCTTTTGCATGGCTAAAGAAAAATGGTTCGGCACCCAGTCTGAAAGCTGTGATAAAAATACTTAAGAATATTGCTATTTTACATACTGCACCATAAATACCAACCTCTCCATCTGCTATTTCAGGCGGCAATAGCTTTTTAAGCACTATCTTATCTAAATTCTCGTTTACGATAAATGAAAGATTTGCTACTAAGATTGGCCAGCTGTAAGAAAACATATTTCTAAAAAGCTGACTATCGAAACGTAATTGTAATTTCATAAATTCCGGCAGCAAATAAATCAGGGTAGCAACAGAGGCGATAAGGTTAGCTACGAAAACATAACCGATCCATTGGTTCCTGTACCATGAAGTGAACCATTCTGCACCTACCCAGTTGTGTTTTATGATGGCAGGAATGAGGTAAATAAATACGAGGTTAAAACCAACAAAGCAGCCAATATTTAAAAATTTGGCAACACTGTATTTAAATGGCCGACCATCTGCGCGCAATTTCGCAAAGGGGATTACGCAAATAGCATCAATAAAAAGTATCCATAAAAAGAAACTTACATACTGTTTATAATCAGCAATTTCAGATGCTTTTGTTGCCAGGTAACCTGCAATCGAAGAGGAAAAAATTAAGCCTGTAACTAAGAAAAGTGTCGAAATAAACGCAATGCAAAGAAATGAATTGTTATATACCTGTTGCTTTTTATCTTCAAACTTATTTAAATACCTAAAATAGGTACTTTCCATACCAAAGGCCAAAACTGCATTAATCAACGATGCATTGGCGTACATATTAGTGAAAATGCCATAAACACCTTTTTGATAAACACCGGTATAGATAGGTGTGAGAATGAAATTGAACAGCCTGGAAAAAACGGTACTGATACCGTAAACCATGGTTTGTCCAAGAAATTTTTTATATACAGACATTTAGTATCGAGATAGAGGTATCAGGTATCAAGATTATTCACAGATAGCGATATTGCTACTTGATACAAAATACCTGTTACTTTTTAAAGACTTCAAAATTACGATAGTTTTTTACTTCGCCATTGCTTACCTCTACATTTTCAACACGCGATCGGTCAGGACCTTCATGGCACCAGTTCACAAATTCTTCCAGAAAAATATCTTCGCCTTCCGCTTCGATATAAACCGATCCGTCTTTTTCGTTCCTTACAAAACCATTTACCATCATCTGGTTGGCAATCATTTTAGTGGTTTCTCTAAAACCAACGCCCTGCACTTTACCTGTTACTTTTATATTGAGGTGTTTCATTTAATGTCGTAAAGTTGAATATCGCTGTAAAGGTAAATGAATTATCACAATTCTTCAGCACCTGTTACCGAAGGTATATAACTGATTAACGATAATCTTCAGGCTGAACTATGATAAAAGTATTAAACAATTAAAACCACAACAAAAAACGGTTATGATCCATTAAACAAAACTATAATTAGACTGGTTATCATTAGCACTAATTTTTCGGGAATAGCTTAACATTTAGGTAATTTGGGTTTTAAAAACGGAGACAATAATGAGTGTACATATCGGATTGATGATCTGGAAGGAAATGAAAACCAAAGAGATTCCCATTTCCATATTTGCAAAAAAGTTGGGCATTAGCAAAATCAAGGCGCAGGAAATTATTAACAGTCCTACCTTAGATGTTTCTCTACTTGCCAATGTGAGTGAAGTACTCGGCTACAATTTTTTTAGTTATTACGAAAAAGGCAAGGCATTTTCCGAGTTCAGTAAAAAGGAAACACAGGCATCAGCAGAAGAAATCAAAAGATTAAAAAGCCTGCTCAGTGAGAAGAACAAAACGATCGAACTTAAAGATAAAATCATCCAAAACCTTTCGCATACTGTTTCTCTGCTTGAAAAAGTCCAGTACCGTTAATTTGGAAAGTGGAAAGTTATTATTTTGGAAAGTCGTTCAAATGACTCATGAAAACACCAATCATTAATTTCCCCTAAAATAGAGATTTACATTTAGGAGATAAAAACCTTCCATCAATTTAAGCTTTATCCATCCTCAAATCTAACTTACATAAAATTCTATAAATTTGTTGAGTCTGAAAACGGACTTTAACAATGAAGATTTATTTCAACAGAAAACACTTATTTAAAGAAATTGATTACCCAGATCGTTACCGCAAGAAAAATCTTTTTAAAACCGTTTCCATCATTTTTGGTGTTATTCTCGGATTTCTAATCCTCCTGAAGCCTTTTGAAGTTAATACATCGCAACAGAAAGTTAATTATTTTTTCATATGCTGTCTCCATGCCTTGTTACCTGCAGTAATCCTATATTTTTATTTTACCGCATTAAATTATTTACGGGCAAAACATTCTGAAAACAAAAGCTGGTCTTTGTCGTCAGAATACGCGCATGTTGGCATTTCACTTCTTTTCACAGGTATAGTTAGCTTCCTGATCCGCGATTTCATTTATTTCAATCAAAATAATTGGTCATGGCACTATCTATGGGAAGAAGTGAGAAACTGTTTTGTAGCTGGTATGCTTTTGTATTTTTTGATGAGGATGGCGATGTTCTATTTTGAATCAAAAAAAGATACTTCCTTAATTTTCCAGTTTACTCCAATCAATCTTCAATCAGAAAATAATACCGGAAACAAATTAATTCATATCAAAACCCAAGTTAAGCAAGACGATTTCACTTTAACTTTAAACGATTTACTTTTTGCCAAAGCAGACGGAAATTACATTGAGATAGCAACCTGTAACAATAACCAGCTAAATCTGGAGCTAAAAAGAATATCGCTAACACAATTTGAATCACAGCTACTTTCAGATCGTAATTTTTTCCGTTGCCATAGGGCATTTTTGGTAAATATGCATGCCATAAAAAACGTAACCGGAAACTCGCAGGGCTATATACTTTCATTTGATCACACAGTTGATCAGGTACCCGTTTCAAGGGCACAGCTTGTTGCATTCAATGCGCTTTATCAAGAACTCCTCCTCACCCAAAGTTCATCACCTAGTTATTGATCACAAAGATTTGTTGCTGGTAACATTGGCAATAAACAACCGGATTTCCATTTTATGTTTGCGGCAGTATCGGTTTAATCAAGCCTAACAATTAAAAACGTATCTGCCATGTCATCCAAAATATCACTTCAACAAATTACTCCAAACAAAGCCAATAAACTATTTTATATTGATAATCTTAAGATCCTTCTAACAATGTTAGTTGTACTACATCATACTATTATTGTGTATTGCGCTCCAGGTGGATGGTACTATACCGAAAAAACAACCCAAATGGCCGCCATTATACCATCAACAATTTTTGTAAGCTTAAACCAATCGTTTTTTATGGGCTTTTTTTTCCTCTTGGCAGGATACTTTACTGCACCATCTTATGATAGAAAAGGCAGCTGGCAATTTTTAGGAGATCGCCTCATCAGGCTTGGTATCCCACTGCTATTTTACTCCTTCGTTTTATCACCATTAATAAGCTATCTCGTTTATTATTTTGCGGAAGGCCGCCACGTTAGCTATCTACAATATCTTTCAGGTTACCGCACCTGGATTAATTTTGGCGTACTGTGGTTTGTTGCAGCACTGCTATTATTCACGCTATTATACGTTGTAGCAAAATCATTGATTACCATCAAATTTAAAAATCCTATTTCAGTACCTGGTACTGGCATCATTTTGCTATTTGCTGTTTTCCTGGGGGTGCTCACCTTTTTGGTGAGGATCGCATTTCCGGTGGGTTGGGTGCTTAAACCGTTTGGTTTTCAGTTAGGTCACTTTCCACAATATATCGTTATGTTTATTATAGGTTTAGTGGCTTATAAGAATCAATGGTTTGATGGCTTATCATTAAAACTTGGTAAAAGCCTCAGGCGGGTTGCCTGGTTAGGTCTAATATTCTTTCCTTTGTTCTTTCTGATCAAGGCTAAGCTTAATATCCCAATTGAATGGTATTCGGGTGGTTTTCACTGGCAATCTCTATTATATGCCGTTTGGGAACAATGCATAGGAATTTCAATTCTCACTGCATTATTAAGCGTGGGCAGAAATTCGTGGAATAGATCATCGCCATTTCTGAATAAACTATCTAGATGTACTTTTGCCACTTATATTTTCCATCCATTGGTCATTACAGGCGTTTCGCTTATTTTTAAATACTGGTTGGCAGATCCGGCAATCAAATTTTTAGTACTTGCTCCATTTGTAGTGATGGGAAGTTTCTTATTGGGCTCCATTGTGCTGATGATTCCAAGCGTGAAAAGAATTATCTGATAGATTGAAATGGAGAACTGGGGTTATCGAAAATACGAAAGTAAATTCCGCGTCTCTTATATACACGTCGATCTAACTATCCAATTCGTTTTGTAATTGTGCAAACTGCGCTAATTTATTTTTAAATTCCTGCCATATCTCCTCAAGGATAACTCGCGCAGGTTTGATACTTTTCAGCATTGCCGAAACCTGCCCGATTTCGAGTTCTCCATTTTCTATATCACCTTCAAACATCCCCAGTTTTGCCCTGGCGTGCCCCAAAAGTTCAGCCAGTTCTTTCGGGCTTGCACCTGTAGCTTCAGCATGGACAATAGTATCTGCAAATTCATTCTTCAATAACCTTACCGGAACCAGTTTTTTCATCGCTAGCTTAGTATCGCCTTCATTGGCAGCAATAATTTTATATTTAAACGCTTCGTGGGCAGACGATTCTTCGGCTACTGCAAAAGCCGAACCGATCTGAACGGCATCAGCACCCAACGCGAACGCTGCCAACATGGCCTTTCCACTTCCAATGCCACCGGCAGCGATTACAGGAATATCAACCACCTCTTTAATCATCGGGATTAAACACATGGTAGTGGTTTCTTCTCTCCCGTTATGCCCTCCGGCTTCAAAACCTTCGGCAACAATGGCATCAACACCAGCTTCCTGTGCTTTTATCGCAAATTTTGTATTCGCAATCACATGAACAACAGTAACACCCCTTTCTTTTAAAAAACTGGTCCATGTTGCTGGATTACCAGCAGAAGAAAATACAATTTTCACCTGCTCTTCAATTACAACATCTATAATTTGCTGAATATTAGGGTAAAGCAATGGAATATTAACGCCAAAAGGCTGATGAGTGGCTAATTTGCATTTTTGAATATGTGATCTTAAAACTTCAGGATACATCGAACCTGCTCCAATGATGCCCAGGCCTCCTGCATTAGAAACTGCTGAAGCCAGTCTCCAGCCACTGCACCAAACCATGCCGGCCTGGACAATGGGATATTTAATATTGAAAAGTTTACAGATTGTATTCATGAGGCAAATTTACTTTACAAAATGATAGGGCAAATTATTGAAATCACTTTATTCTGAAAGAATTCTATATAATTCTAAATTAAGGAAATAATGTCCTTTACCTACACTTCTTTTTTCAAGAATTCCCATCTCCGTTAGCTGATCCAAATATTTTCTTGCGGTATTTTCTGCGTAAATGCCTGCATTAACTAAATGCTGAACCCTGGTAAAAGGCTGAGTAAATATTGAATTTATTAATGAATCCGGTCGCTGAATACCTGTATTCACCAAAACCGACTCTGTAATTGCTTCCTTAGCAGTAATAATATCGTTGATCTTATCATACGTTATATTTGCCGTTAATTCAATTGCTTTAAGCATATAAAGTAACCAGTTTTTCCAACTTCCACGCTGAGTAATACCAGCAAGACCTGCATAATACTCTTCTTTATTTTGCATAATATATTTACTCAGAAAAAGTATAGGATAGTCGAGTAGTCCTTTTTTTGTTAAATAATTTATATTAAAAATCCTTCCAGTTCTACCATTACCATCCCTAAATGGATGTATAGCTTCGAACTGATAATGTGCTATGGCCATCTTAAGCAATGGATCCAATGGATAACTAACCTCATCATTAAGAAATTTGATTAAATTATCCATTTTGGCTTCAATTATTCCTGCGCCTCTTGGCGGAGTATAAAATACTTTTCCAGCATTAGGCCCGCTTCCACCTTCTTTAATTACAATCTGAGCCACCGGAGGCCGAATACCATCATTGAATTGGCTAACAATACGATACATCTTCACAAAATATCCTATATCTATAGCCTTATGTTCTTGAAGATATTGATGGCCCTTCCACAATGCTTCTCTATAGTACAGAATTTCTTTAGCAGGACTACTTACCTGTCCAACATTTTCTTCACTATATGCCTTATAAAGCTCATCATCAGTAGTGAAAATATTTTCAATTGCGCTTGATGCTTTGGCCTCTTGCAAACTTATCGAATTAATAAGCAGTCCTTGATTTGGAATCGCAATACTTCTACCCTGCAAACGTGCCAGGGCGGCTTTGCTTTCTCCAAGTTGCAACAGAATATCAATATCAAGATAGATATTTGGATCAATTGGGAGCTCAGGAAGGGTGTTCCATGGTTTCGTACGATCCGGATTTATCACAATTGCCATGTTCAAATATAATTTTTTAACATTAAAAAATCGCATTTTTAATGCGAATAAGCAAAATCGCATTAAATAAATTGAAATCATACCCTTATACATTAAAAACACTAATTTTTAATGTATAAGGTCTAAGTGACATTAAAAATTATGACCAAATAAAATGACTCTTCAAAACAAGCGATTTTTAAGGTGATTAAAGAATGAGTATTTTCTTTAAATCAGCCGCTGTACCTTATCGCTTTCAATTTTAAAATTGGCAGAAAGCTGAATTAAATTTACTCCTGGCTTTTTACCAACATCTAGTGTACCCATTTGCTGATCAAGCTCCAAAAATTCTGCTCCGTTTATGGTTGCCCAGCTCAACAGTTTTTCAAAAGGAACCTGCTTACGTTGCTGTAAAGTGAGCATTTCTGATAATATATTCAGTTGATGGTTACTCGCTAAACTATCTGTTCCCAACGTGATTTTTAAATTTTCATCCATTAACAGGTCAACATCGGGTAAAGCATTTTCGATGTATAAGTTAGCCTGAGGACAAAGACACCAATATAAATTGGGATTGCTTTGTTTAGCAAATTCAATATCTGCTCTATTCGTAACCGTATTATGTACGAGTAAAGTTTTTTGTTTTTTGATATAAGGCAGCCAGGTTTTTAACGAGGTTTTATTTTTTGGATCAAAAAAAGAAAGATCCATTCCTAAAAACTTATAAAGCTTTAAAAAACCACCGGTTTTACTTTCAAAAAAAGCATTTTCATCAACAGTTTCCTGGTTATGTACACTAATAAATGTATTTGATTTTTCGGCTTCTTGTCTAATCAATTCAAATAGTTCAGGCGAAACGGTGTAAGGCGCGTGCGGAACTATGGTTGTGGGGAGAGGTTCAAAATCACGCTTAATTTCCCTCAAATGATCAATTATAGCACCTGCACGTTCCGGGTTAAAACCTAGGGCTTCTATAAAAGTATGATAATAAACCTTACTGCTTTCTTTTACCTTTTTAGAGGAAATCTGGTTGGAAATATCTCCAACAGCAACAATTCCATTATCGAACATTTGTTTATCGGCTTTTTGCATCGCCAGATCAATCTGGTCAGGTTCGCTTTGCCTCCTTTTAATAACATGCTGTACAAATTCTACCAAACCTGTTTGCTCAGGAATTTGATCCAACATGTGCGATAACTCCAAATGACAATGCGTATTAACAAAGCCCGGAACAATTGCGCCTTTATATTTAATGAAATCCAAATCAAGGTTCACCCAATCTTCTTCGGCTAAAACCTCTTTTATTTCGCCATCAGGATTTACGGCTACTAATCCGTTTTTAATTGGCGGGGAAGAAACAGGAAAGACCCAATCAGCTGAAAAGTATTTTAACATACGGCAAATTAATGGAATAATCGGAGCAAATAAAATATTTCCCTGGTTTGCGTTATTTTGGTAATGACTAAGTTTTGAAATTGCTTCCCTAAGGATGAGAATAAGAAAAAAGAGCCTCCTATCGGAATCGAACCAATGACCTACTGATTACAAGTCAGTTGCTCTACCAGCTGAGCTAAGGAGGCTTTAATCGGGCTGCAATGATAGAAAAAAATCTTCATTTTTAAAAATTGAAAATTATTTTTTCTACTATAGGTAGCGAATAGCTTCTGGTTATCCTGAATATTTATTTATAAATACCATTTGGTTAGTAGTGCATGTTTAAACCAGCATGCCGTCAGCAACAAGCACTAAACTTGTAGTGCTTCACCTCAAAGTGTAGACAAACTCCACAGCCTTAAAAGTTTGGCATAAAAATAATTATCTAAAAACCAATCACTTAACTAAATTAATCCATTTGGCATCATTATGAAACATAAGCAAGTATTGTTACACAAATTAAATTTAAAAATATATACTATGAAAAAGTTCGTTTTAGCAGCTACAGTATTAGCATTAGCAGGATTCTCAACAGTAAAAGCAAGTGAAGTAAAAGATTTTAAAACTACTGCAATTGTTACAGTTCAAGATAGCGCAGTAAAAACTCCGGTTAAACTGGAAGAGCTTCCTGAGCCGGTAACCACCGCATTAAAATCTGATGCTTACAAAGGATGGACCGCTACTGAAGCCTGGTCGGTAAAAGAAGGTACAAAAGAGTATTATTTAATTAATGTTAAAAAAGAAGCCGAAACCGGTTCTGTTAAAATTGACAAAGACGGTAAACCCGTTCAATAGATAATATAAGTTAGCGCTCCGGAATTAACAAGTATTTAACGTAACGATAGTTACAAACCATATTTAAACATCATATCATGAAAAAGATCATTTTAGCCGCCACCTTAGCATTTGCAGGATTCACAGCAGTACAGGCAAATGAAGTAAATACCATTAAAAACGCTGCAATTGTTGCAGTTCAGGATAGTGCAGTGAAAACTCCGGTTAAACTGGAAGAACTGCCTGAGCCGGTAACCACTGCTTTGAAATCTGATGCTTATAAAGGATGGACCGCTACCGAAGCATGGTCAGTTAAAGAAGGTACCAAAGAGTACTATTTAATTAACGTAAAAAAAGAAGCAGAAACCGGATCCGTTAAAATCGATAAAGACGGTAAACCTGTTCAATAAATAAAAACAGTTAGCGCTCTGTAATTAACAAGTATTTAACGTAACGATAGTTACAAAACATATTTAAAACATCATATTATGAAAAAGATCATTTTAGCCGCTACTTTAGCATTCGCAGGATTCACAGCAGTACAGGCAAGTGAAGTAAATACCATCAAAAACGCTGCAATTGTTGCAGTTCAGGATAGCGCAGTGAAAACTCCGGTAAAACTGGAAGAACTTCCTGAGCCGGTAACCACCGCATTAAAATCTGATGCTTACAAAGGATGGACCGCTACCGAAGCGTGGTCGGTAAAAGAAGGCACGAAAGAATACTATTTAATCAATGTTAAAAAAGAAGCCGAAACTGGTTCTGTTAAGATTGATAAAGATGGCAAGCCCGTACAATAAAACCCAAATAATTACATCTACCTATGATAAGAAAGCCAGATTATGTCTGGCTTTTCTTATTTTTGTTACATGGCGAGAATCCTGATTTTAGAAGACGATACCACATTTGCCCAAATACTTGATGGTTTTTTAACAAAAAATGGTCACGAGATTACCCTCGTAACACAAGTAAAGCAATCATTTAAGCAAGTTGAAACCAATGCATTCGATTTACTTTTAATCGATTACCGCCTACCGGATGGAACCGGATTTGAAGTGCTTACCCATCTTCGTGATTTGGGGCTTTCCATTCCGGTCATCATCATGACCAGCTTTAACGATGTTCGTACTGCAGTCAAATCAATTCAATTGGGTGCATTTGATTACATCACCAAGCCGGTTAATCCAGATGAGCTTTTAATGGTGATCAAAAGTTCTCTAAGCAAAAAGGACTTAAAAAGTGTTGAACCAAAAGAGGTAAACAGCGATTTTATTAAGGGCAAAAGTGCCATTGCCGATAAACTCTATGAGCATATTAATTTGGTCGCGCCTACAGACATGTCGGTAATCATACAGGGCGAAAGCGGCACAGGGAAAGAATTTGCAGCCAGAACCCTGCATCAGCAGAGTAAACGTGCCAACCAACCGTTTGTTGCTATCGATTGTGGTGCATTATCCAAAGATTTAGCCGCCAGTGAATTATTCGGACATGTTAAAGGGGCATTTACAGGGGCGCTAAATGATAAAAAAGGCCAGTTTGAGGCTGCCGATGGAGGAACTTTATTTTTAGATGAAGTGGGCAACCTAAGCTATGAGGTGCAGATTAAGTTGCTCAGGGCTTTACAGGAAAGGGTGATACAGCCTTTGGGCAGTACCAAACAGATTCCCGTTAATGTGCGTATCATCACGGCTACCAATGATGACCTGGCCAATAGCATGCAACAGGGAGAATTCAGAGAAGATCTGTACCATCGTTTAAATGAATTTAAAATCCAGCTTCCGCCTTTACGCGAAAGGGGCGGGGATTTAGAATTATTTATCAACCACTTTATCACTTTATCCAACCGCAATTTAGGTCGTAATGTGAAAAGTATCTCTCCTGAAGCGAAAGCATTATTGTTGAGTTATGACTGGCCGGGAAATCTCCGCGAGCTTAGTAATGTGATCAAACGAATGGTTTTATTGAGCCAGGGCGATGTTGCACAGATTAATGCATTACCCGATGAAATGATGGTTTCTGTCCATCAGCAATCAGCTCCGGGCAATTCATCCGATCTGAAAGCTGTTAACGAACAAAATGAAAAAGCATTGATTACCGAAACACTGATCAAAGTAAGATATAACAAATCGAAAGCTGCAAAAATCTTAAATATCGACCGCAAAACGTTGTATGCTAAAATGGAACGCTACGGTATAGAATAACTATTCTACAGTAACATAGTCGATTTTTTCTATAAAGGCAATCAAACTATCCAATGCGCTGAGCTGTAGTAACAGCTCAGATTTAATATTTTCGGTTAAGCCATTTTCCACTATTTCCATTTCCAGGGTTCTAAAAGCATTGGCCAATGTCTTCGAGCCCATCTGGGCCACGCGTCCCGCAAGCCGGTGAACCAATAACCTGCTCCTGTCCTGATCGTTTTCATCCAGGTATTTTTTTAGTTCGGTTGAATCATCAATCGAATCTTGCCTGAAGCGGGTAAGGATTTTTTCCAACAATTCCTGATCACCAAAAGTCATTTTCTCGATTGAGGAAAAGTCAAATTCAGGTTGATTGGCCAATATCTCTGTTCTATCAAAGATGGACAAGATATCAACAGCCCTAAACGGTTTCATAATTAATCCGTCAAAACCCTCACTCAAAACCATTTCGCGCTCTTCAGGTAAAACCTGTGCGGTAATGGCATAAAATTTAACATTTTGCGGCAGTTTCTTTTTCAATAAGTGACAGAGTTCAAAACCCGTCATTTCAGGCATGCGCATATCTATCAAAACATACTTCAAATCCGCATCAGGCTCGGTATGAAGAATGTCTGCCACGTGTGTAAAACTCCTGTAAGGCACTTTATTTCTCTGAAAAATCATCCCGCATAAATCGAGAATCAGTTTATCATCGTCGATTACCCAAACCCTTCCCGGATTTACTATGGCATAATGCGTTAAGTCTAAGGCATCATTTACACGCTCTGTGGTATTTTCATATTTGATGTAAATATTAAATATGGTACCCATGCCCGGTTTACTTTTCACATAAATTCTTCCTCCCTGCGCTTCAATCAAAGATTTAACAATAGGCAGGCCCAAACCGGTACCTGCAGGATTAATCAAATATTTTTCAGGAGATTCGATCTGCTCAAATTCATTAAATATCTTCGGAATATCTTTTTCCTCAAAACCGATTCCTGTATCCTTTACTGTAAAATGGAAATGCAGATCATTTCCCTGCTTTTTGTAAGATACAGCCAGCTCAATTTCACCTTTCAAAGTAAATTTTACTGCATTACCCAATAGGTTAAATAAAATTTGCTTTAGCCTGAAAACATCTCCCTTTACAAACTCCAGACCGGCAAGATCAAATGCCGTATCTAACCGGAGCAACTTCTGTTCTGCCAATGGCCGCATTACCGAAACCACTTCGTCCAAAGCTTTTTTGATATTAAATACCTGGTTGTTGAAGCTAAACTCACCCGACGTAATCCTGTTATAATCCAAAACCTCGTTAACAATCTGAAGTAGGTGGATGGAAGATTGATAAATGGCATCAACATCCTTCTTATTAGGTGTATCCTGCTGGGTAATCAGTTCGGCATAACCTAAAATAGACTGTAAAGGCGTTCTGATCTCATGGCTCATATTTGACAGGAACCGTTGCTTCGCTTTACCATGGTATTCAGCCTCGTCTTTAGCCAGTTCCAATTCTTTTCTATATCTGTTACTTTTTGTAATGTCGGCCATAATTAAATACAGCAGAATAACCGTTAACAGAAAAAAGATAATGATAATGGTGGTAATCTGGGTAATCCCATCATTAACCACTTCTTTAGCCTGGATACCATTTAAATCGACCTGAGCTACAGCCTGCCCTTCAACTTCTCTTAAAATCTGTAGTATCTTCGCGGTTAAAGCATTGCTTGCACTTGACAAATCGGCTTCCCGCTTTAAAAATTTCTGGCTTTTCTGACGTTGTTCCAGTTCGATATTTTTTAACGAACCCGTCATGCTTTTCATGATACTATCTTCAGCCTTTGCATTTAAAGTATCACGCTTAACTTTAAATTCCTCATTAATAATTTTATAAACATCAGATTTTTTCTTGCCAAAAAGTTTGCTCAGGAAACCCCTCGATTTTTGTTCTTCTTCAGGTGCAACCGTAGTCGTTGATGTGGTCGTTTCGGTGGTTAATACCGCACTGTCAGCTTGCCTGCTACGTGTAGCCACCAGTTCATTCAATTTCCTGACCTCCTCCGAAAAAGATTTGGTATTCACCAGTGTTTCCCTCACCTTAAGGTAGTTCACAAATTGTTTATCCCGTTCTGACAATAAAATTTTAATCGATTTTATCCTTGCCAACTGTGCAGAATCACCTCGGTATAATTTACGCAGGGTATCTAAACCCGATCTTAACCTCCGAGATTCTTTAAGAAAACTATAGGTGCCCTGTTTGTTAAAGGCCTCATCACGCTGCAACTGATCTAACCTGGCTATCCTATGCGATAGGTCGTTAACAATCCTCAACCGGTCGTTTGGTGCAGAAATTTCTTCAACGGTATCCAGCATCCGCGTAAAGGCAAATTTACTGATACCCCATGCCAAAAGCAGCGCAAAACAGGCGAACAAAAAACCTATGATCACTTTACTTTTGATTGCCCGGAAGAATCTTTTCTGAATAACAGCCGCCATTGATTTTGATTGTTTAGATTATCCATTATGATAACGGTTTAACCTAAATATTTGATATGGATTTATATTTACAAATAACGTACCACAAGAAAAATTGATTGAAGAACTTTAAATTAATCGCCTCCAAAAAACAAACCATGAAGCGTATCGACCATCTTTCTGAATGTTAACCCTGCTTTATCCAGAAAATACATTACGGTAGAAAAAATTGAAGAAAGGTTCGATATGAGCGTACGTAACGGTTATCAGATACCAGAGCATGAATACCGGGATCATCCGTCTTAGGAATTTAGGCATCCCTTTCAAAAAACACATCACAGGTCACTAATTGAGCACGCGCGCCTAATCCCGTAAATTATTAAAACATTTTTTCCAGACTGCCATATAGTTGTCAGTGACCGGCGTTTTCTTTGTTTAAACAAACATCAAAATCATGAGCATCGCTGATTTACTACTTATGGAATTACACGCAGCAGAAAAAACACAACACAAAAACATGGAAATTATTAATTTATTATTGAAAGAATTAGAAGCCGAATTTAATATCACAAAAAAATTCCTCGCGATTGTTCCGGCAGAAAAATTTGACTGGGCTCCACACGAAAACAGCATGAAATTGAAATCATTAGCGGTTCATATTGCTGATCTGCCGAGCTGGGTTTCTTTAGCCTTAACTACCGATGGACTGGATTTCGAAACAGCACCATATGTAGAAAAACCTATAGAAAATGTTGGTGATCTGGTAAAAATTCTGGAAGAAAATTATAACGAAGGGAAAACAGAATTGAAAAAAGCAACAGAAGAGGATTTGAATGGACCTTGGATATTAAGGACGGGCAAACAAGTTTTGGCTGATTATTCTAAATATGAAACCATCCGCCACTCCCTTAGCCAAACTACTCATCACAGGGCACAGCTGGGCGTTTATTTAAGATTACTGGATATTCCTATCCCAGGCAGTTATGGCCCAAGTGCGGATGATCAAAGCTTTTGAGTTTTGATTATTTCGGAATAGGCTGTCGAAACCTGACACGTTTCGATGGCCATGTTGAAATGACTGCCGAATTACAAGGCCATATTGCTATTCTATTTCCACTTTGTTATATTTAGTCATGAAAAAAATATTGGCCATTTCAGGAAGCACCAAAACTTCATCCACCAATGGGCTTTATATTTCGGCCATTAGCCAGCTTCTAGGAAAAAAATTTGAGGTCTGTATCTTCCCAACTATTGCAGATGTTCCACATTTCAACCCAGATCTAGATTTAGCAGATCCACCAAAGATTGTTAATGACCTTCGTAAAACCATCCAGGAAGCAGACGGCATCATCATTTCTACACCTGAATACGCCATGGGTTTACCAGGATCGCTTAAAAACCTGCTCGATTGGACGGTAAGCTCAGCATCATTTTCAGGGAAACCTGTTTTTGCACTCGTAGCTTCTACACAGGGTGAAAAAGCCTATCAATCCGTAATAGATATTTTAACGGTACTTGAGGCCAATATCTCTTCAAAGCTTATTCCCTTTGCAAAAGCAAAGATTAATCCTGATGCAGAAATTATAGATCAGTAAACATTAACCGGACTTAAATCTACTGTTAAAGCATTTGTTGCCGCAGTTGAGAATGGATAACACGATTTATTTCCGTAAAATTGCAGTATGAACAATAATCCTGCCACCCGTTTAAATAAATTCATTAGTGAAAGTGGATTATGTTCACGCCGTGAAGCAGACCGATATATTGAAAAGGGAACGGTTTTCATCAACGGAAAAAGAGCCAAGATAGGCGATCAGGTTTTTGCAGGAGATAAAGTGATGGTTAACGGCCATCATATCGAACCCAAAGAAGAAAGTAATTTTATCCTGCTTGCTTTCAATAAGCCTGTTGGCATTACCAGTACCACCGAAGGCACCGTACGTGATAATATTGTAGATTATATTAATTACAGTGAAAGAATATTTCCCATCGGCCGGTTAGACAAAGATTCATCTGGCCTGATCTTCCTCACCAACAATGGTGATATCGTTAATAAAATCCTGCGTGCAGGGAACAAGCACGAGAAGGAATACGTAGTCACTGTTAATAAACCCATTACCGAAGATTTTATCTTTGAAATGAGTAACGGTGTCCCCATCCTAGGCGTAAATACCCGTAAATGCAAAGTAAGACAGCTCAGTACCTTTGTTTTCAATATCATTTTAATTCAAGGTTTAAACCGGCAGATTAGAAGGATGTGCGAGCATTTTGGCTACGAAGTAACCAAACTGGAGCGCACACGCATCATGAATATCAGCCTTAAAGGTATTCCAACAGGAGAGTTTAGGGAGCTTACTGATGAAGAAATGAAGGCCATTACCAAAAGTGTAGAAAATTCGTCGTCAGAAGCCAGGGCTAAAACAAAAAGCACCGTCCGGAAAAAGGCAAACGTGTGGGAGGAAATTCCGGAACTTAAAGAAGAACCGCCCAAAAAGGTATTCAGACCTAAACCATCTAACCAAAAATCATCGGCTAAGAAAGCAGCTGGTCATTCAGGTACAAAACCTGCTGGCAAAAGTAATAGCGGTAACAGGAATTCGAAACCCACAAAAGGTAAACCTTCAGGTAAGTCAAACACAAGAGGTAGAGGAAGATAGCTAAAAATTTGTAAAATTTAACTTGATTGATCTACCTTATACCTTCCGCCTTTTAACCTTCTACCTTTTTTAAGTACCTTTGCAACAAATGGTAACAGCAAAAAAAACCGATATCCGTGCGTTAGATCTGCCACAATTGCAACAACATCTTACTGCAATGCAACAGCCTGCTTTTAGGGCAAAGCAAATTTACCAGTGGCTTTGGGAAAAATCGGCAACGAGTTTTGAACAGATGAGTAATCTGTCCAAAGACCTTCGTAAAGCATTGGACGAAACTTTTGCCATTAATGCCGTTCAGGTTAACAACTCACAGTTCAGTAACGACCATACCATCAAAAATACGTTTAAGTTAGCAGATGGCAATATCGTAGAGGGTGTTTTAATTCCGCTGGAAGATCGCATGACTGCTTGTGTAAGTTCGCAGGTAGGCTGCAGCCTAACCTGTAAATTTTGTGCAACCGGTTATATGGAACGTAAGCGTAATTTAAATGCCGACGAGATTTATGACCAGGTAGTATTGATTGATAAACAAGCCAGGCAGAATTATAACAATCCCCTTACCAATATTGTGTACATGGGCATGGGAGAACCGCTGTTAAATTATGCCAATGTACTAAAGTCTATCGAACGCATTACAGCACCCGACGGACTAAACATGAGTTACAAACGGATTACAGTTTCTACTGCCGGCATTGCCAAGATGATCAAAAAATTAGGAGATGATGGCGCAAAATTCAACCTTGCCTTGTCGCTACATGCCGCTGATGATAAAAAGCGTAATGAGATTATGCCCATAAATGAGGCCAACTCATTAAAATCACTTGCCGAGGCCTTAAAATATTATTTTGCCAAAACCAAAAATCCGGTAACCTACGAGTACATCGTTTTTAATCATTTTAACGATGAAATTTCTGATGCGATGGATTTGGCTAAATTCTGTAAACATATCCCCTGTAAAGTAAACCTGATTGAATATAATCCAATATCTTTTGCTGATTTCACCAACGCTGAAGGCGATAAGATTGATGCTTTTTCTAATTATTTAAAAAGCCAGGGGATTAATACCAACATCCGCCGTAGCCGAGGTAAAGATATCGATGCTGCCTGTGGGCAATTGGCGGTTAAGGAAGAAGCGAAGGCCTAAGCGAGGTAATACCATATTTGCAATAAATCGCTTTCATTTTTGAGCGCAGTTTACTGTGCGTCCCGCTCTCTTTTTGATGGGAAAGATGGAAGATGTAAACGGATGATGGAATGGTCTCTGCGGAGATCAGCGTTTTCTGCGGGAGCACGACCTTAACTTTTCTCAACTACTTAATAATGGGTTAAATACCTCTTGGTCTTGGAGCGCAGTGTCCCGTGCGTTTGGGATAGGTTCCGTCCTGCTGTCCGCTTTATCCTTTTGGAAACATCATTTTTTAAACAATTTTGCTTAGCCAAAAGGGATGCCGCTTCCATCAGGGCTATTTAAGCTGGGGCATTCGATGGAAGATGTAGAACGGATGATGGAATGGTCTCTGCGGAGATCAGCGTTTTCTGCGGGAGTACAACCTTAACTTTTCTCAACTTCTTAATGGTTTAAATACCTCTTGGTCCTGGAGCGCAGTGTCCCGTGCGTTTGGGCCGGGTTCCGTCCTGCTGTACGCTCTATCCTTTTGGAAATCTTATTTTTTAAATAATTTTTCTTAGCCAAAAGGGATGCCGCTCCCATCAGGGCTATTTAACCCAGGATATAAGGGAAGATGTAAAATGGATGATGGGATGTTCTTTGCGGAGATCAGCGTTTTCTGAGGGAGTACAACCTTAACTTTTCTCAATTCCTAAATGGTTTAAATACCTCTTGGTCCTGGAGCGCAGTGTCCCGTGCGCTTGGGCCGGGTCCCGTCCTGCTGTGCGCTTTATCCTTTTGGAAACATCATTTTTAAACAATTTTTCTAAGCCAAAAGGGATGCCGCTACCATCAGGGCTATTTAACCCGGGACAGAAAATAGAAGATGTAAAATGGAAGATGTAAAACGGATGATAGAATGCTTTCAGCGGAGATCGGTGTAATCTGCGGGGCACACAGCTTAGTGACCTAACCTTAATGCCGGGAAACCGCGCGATGCACTTTGCGCTGTGCCCATTGCCCGTAAAACAAGAAAGCCCTTCAACATTACTGCTGAAGGGCTTCTCTTTAAGATCTGGCACCGACCTACT
>NZ_JBIWEB010000015.1:0-113065 GCF_044762335.1 Pedobacter suwonensis
CCTTTTTGCACAACAACTTCTGCTTTTTTCAAGCAACAACTCTGGGGGTCAATTTGAAATTGGCGAAAGGGGGTCAAATTTATTGGTATATGCAGGTAGGCCAAAAAGATTCCCAATACGATCATGAACTGGAAAAGCCCGGTCAGCCTTCCTCTGTTTTTGGCAGGAGCAATTTCGGCAATGTAGATAGGTCCTACCACAGAGGAAACACCCACTGCGAGCCCGCCGATGAAACGGAAAAAAATAAATGCATACCAGTTGAATGAGTAGGCACATCCAATAGCTGAGCACAAGTAGAAAATGGCTACAGCAAGTAACACTTTCTTACGGCCAAAGCGCTGGGCCGGTTTGCTGGCAAACAGTGCACCAAGAACCGTTCCGATTAGGGATGAGGATACCGTGAAGCCCTGCCAAAATGCATCAAGATGCCAAAGCCTTTGGATCGTTTTCTCCGCGCCAGAGATTACAGCAGTCTCAAACCCGAAAAGAAATCCACCCAGGGACGCGATTAGCGCAAACCAGGTGGCAAAATTTTTGTTTATCTTAATCTGCATGTTCAGGATTGAATTTGATTGATTTATCTTTAAAATGTGCGGCGGCGCCAAGCTTTGCGGCAACTTCACCAAGTTCAGCAATTCTTATAGGGATATGAATACCCTTATTTTCAAGGTCCCTTTCCAGTTTTGGCAGGAATAAATGACTGGCTTTGGATATGTTCCCACCTATTAAGATCAGATCGGACTGATAGTGTGGAAGATGGAGGGAGAAGAAGTCCGAAAGCCAGCTTGCCAATTTATTAAACGCCTTGCCTGCTGCGGGATCCTCGGATACCAGTTCTGCAAGTGCTTTGATATCTTCGGCACGATTGCCGCCAAGACTTTTATAATAGTTAAGCAAACCCCTTGTGGAGATGAAGTCTTCTGCAATACATCCATTGAAGGCAGATGAACCAAGATTTTTATCCTCTGAAATACCGTCACAGAATATCGCAGATCCGAGCCCGGTGCCAAGGGTGATACCCAAGATACGGTCAAATCCTCTCCCTGCCCCGTGTTCTGCCTCTCCCTTGAGAAAGGCCTCGGCGTCATTTGTAAAGCTAATCGAATCGGATGAAAGCCCCAGGGCTTCGGCAAGTACCTGTTTGATTGAAATACCGTAGAGACTTTCATATTTGTTCATTCCCTTTATCAACGATATCCCATTTTTGTAATCAAAAGGTCCCGGCATACTAACAGACAGGTAATCTGGTTTTTTTTCGGAGTTTTCGATGACTGATTTTAATGCAGAGGTCCATGTGAAAAGTATATCCTGTGCTTCAGAATGAGCATTGACACTCCTGCGCAATAATGACCCGGGGAGGATTTCAGCGATAAAAGGATCGACAATTGCAGCACTGATATGCGAGCCCCCAATATCTGCCGACAAAATAACGGAGTTGTTTCTGAATATTTTCATTTTTATGGAAGCGGATCAGGATTTACGTTCTTGGCAGGGTCATAGACAGCTACTCCAACCTTGGAGTCTGCACAACCATAGTATAAATACCATTTTTTCTTAAAATACACCATGCCCTCAATAAATACTGTTCCCTGTATATATTGCCCGCTTTTTTCAAATGGTTCCATAGGTCTTAAAAAGGGGACATCAAGTCTTTCAAGAGGTTTTGAAGGATCGTTTTTGTCGAACAATACCTGTCCGGCACTGTAGGTACCCGGATTAAAACGCTTGTCGCCATTTTTGGGGTCGTTCTTTCCATTATATAAAAGTACAATCCCATTTTCGGTCAGGATAGCCGGGGGGCCACACTCAGTCAAAGAACTATCAAAATAGCCCGCTCGTGGGGAAATAAATGCCTTTAGTTTTCCATTTTCGTCAACCACAGGATCCCAGTCTATTAAATTGTCAGACGTAGCCCCATATACCCCATGCTCTCCCCAGTACATCCAATATTTGCCATTAATCTTTGCGATCACCTGTTTTTCATTCTGAATCTTTGTGACAATGGAGGCAGACTTATGTGACTGGTTTACCAGCGAAGGAAGGACAGTTGATTTTGCAAATATTGGTCCGTGTTTTTTCCAGGTCAGAAGATCCCTCGAAGTGGCGACGCCAAGACGGGGCACCTTTCTGTTCCATTGCGTATAAAATATAACATACTCACCACCTTCAGTTACCGCAACGCGGGGGTCCTCCGTGCCGCCAGGCCATTCGAGTTCCTTCTGCTCATCGGCCGCGGGGTAAAGGACAGGGGCCGCCCTGCGTTTAAAATGCAGGCCATCCTTGCTCGACGCATATCCAATCCTTGAGGTTCTTTTGCCAATTCCAATTCCGTATTTATCTTCTGCCCGATAGAGAACGATAATCTCATTACCCTTTACCACCGCTGCCGGATTAAAAGTGTCATTTGATTCCCAGGCGACCGGAACACCCGACATCGGATCATCAAAGCGTGTCTTTTCAATTGGCGATATTACAGGGTTAACAGCTCTTGGTCTGACAAATCCACCCATTGCCCAGGAAGGCAATCTATTTTCCTTTTTCTGCGCGAAGCTTACCGAGGCAGACTGGAGCAGCAACAAAATCATGGCATGCACGGCCACTCGACTGATTCTTTTTTTCATAAGTTGTGTTGGTTCGCATGATGTAATCAAATCCTGCCCTTCCAAAAGAAATCCGGTTCACTTTTTGGAATAAGCCTTAGATGCTCACAATCATGTTAAATTTATATTTGGTATATGGTTAATTAAAGTTTGCAAAACCGGTTTTGCAAATTAGCTAAAAAAAATCGCTTCGGCGACATCCCTCAAATATATTCTTAGAAAACCAGTTTTGCAAATTTTTTAAGCCTTTTTTTTACTTGAATCCCTGATAATCAGTTTGGAGGCTTTTACGGTAGTAACAGGGGTGGTGTTCGGACTTTTCTGAGAAATTTTTTTTAACAGCGTATCAATTATTGTCGCACTCAACTCATCTAGCGGTTGTTCGATAGAGGTTATCCCGGGGGTATAGAGTCTGAAGAGGTCATTTTCATCAAAAACGATTACCCCAAGATCTTCAGGAATTGATTTTCCTAGCTCCCGAATTGCCTGGAGCCCGTTGACACAGAGGTAATTGGTTGCAAAAAAAACAGCATCTACTCCCTCATTCTCATGCAGGTACTTCTTGATCAACTGATGATAGCCATCACGGTTCTCCAGATAAGGAACCTTGAAAACCCATTCCTGGAGATTTTTGATACGCATGGTCTTCTGATATCCAGATAGACGTTCAGCCATTTGGCTTTGTTCAGATTCAAGGGTAATAAAAGCAATGTTTTTAAAACCTTGTTCCACAAAATGCTCACAAGCGGTTTTGGTGATTTCCATATTGTTCGTTCCAACATAATCGGCGTCAATTCCGTTTAATTTTCTGTCAAATATCACAACCGGAATACCCTCACCAATAAGGCTTTCAACCTGCTCCTCCACACCGGCAGGGGGCGCGATGATATAACCGTCCACCTGAGTTTGCCGGAAAAAATCAATAGCGGAATTGGCAACCTTGGTATCGCCCAAAGTACTGCTGTAGACAATTCTATAACCACTGTCCCTTGCTTTCTGTTCAATCTCAACTGCAATCGTTCCGAAAAACGAGTCCGCAATATTCTCCACGATGAGTCCGATACTGTTTGATCTACCTGTCGCCAGACTTTGGGCAAGGTGATGCGGCCGGTAGCCTATTTTATTGACATAGTCCAATACATATTTCTCAAGATCAGAGCTGATCCGATGTTCTTTTGCTTTTCCATTAATTATAAAGGAAACGGTGGATTTAGCCACTTTCAGATGCTTTGCGATATCGCTAATCGATGTCTTTTTCAAACCCATGTGCTAAAATAGTTATTCTTCCACGAATAAAACCAAAATATTGAACTTGTGAGTATTATCAGATTTAATATAAATTTTATCCCATTGACAATAAGGAACAGCTCGATTATATATAATTGCTTTTTATATTAGTTTTTAAATGCAACTTTGTTGCATCTTTATGTCCGACAAATTAAAATATGATGTTCAATCCCGTGCTTGCCGCCTTGATGATGCTTGTGCTAACGAGCACGCAGTTTATTGCAATTTTTCACCACCATACTTCTACAAAACGCTCTACCCTAAAAGCAGTTTCCATTGAGCACGCCAAAGTAACCACTTTGGAAAAGAGCTGTGAAATCTGCGATTTGCTTAGCGATAGCTATACTCAAGTCTACCACCAGATTCATTATTTTTTGTTTTGGGTTTCGGGCAGTCTATTTATTCCCCGCCTTTCCCCTTTAAAATAGATGCTGAAATTCATGGCTTCAGCAATAAAGGCCTCCTTTGGTTTAAATTTTTCTATGCCGTGTATAAATTCTCATCTTCAACAGAAGCCGGGATAATTGTACGCACCATTTTTTTATCATTCCAAAGGGACATGCGCCATGTGCATGCCGCAAATTTTATTCAATGAAATCTAAATACTTACAAATTATTGCCCTTTTGTGCACGGGCCTATTGTGTGCAATCTCTTTTTCTCTTTCAGCTCAAAATAATATTGTTGGCAAAATTAATGAGGCTGGCTCCGGAAAAATTCTGCAAAGCTCATCTATCTCGGTTTGTTTCGCTCGCCTTCGCAATATTGTTTTTTGCGGGGCTCTTGCGTAATTCAAAGGTAATTCGCCTTTAGCAGTTGATTGATCACAGGCCTATCGTCAGCAAAAATAGGCAACTTGATAGAAGGTAGAACTTCTAAAAAACCCAGCTCCATTGCATAGTAGTCGTGGCCGGAAGTTCTTTTGGCCATGTTTTATGTTTTAAATATTCTATTTGGATCTCTTCCAGCAAATACAACTAGAATGGTTGTTGTCATATCTTTTAATTCCGTTATGATGCGTCTTTAGCTGGTTTATATCTCAAATCATTTGCTTTTGCCAGTATATTACACTATACTATCCTTGATGGGGTCCTAATCATCCCGCTTTTGAATGCTTTCAGGGCTAGAAAGACTTCGATCCTTCTACTTCATGCTTGTCTTTTGATGCATTAGAAACAATTTTACTGTCAATTTTTGTCAAATTATATTTCCCTGATTTCTGTTGTATACTAAAGACTAAAAAAACGCTCGTGAATTTCCTTAAAATAAATGGGATCGATTTTAGAAAGCCTTTCATAGACAGAACGGCTTCATCTTTTCTTCGCCTTTTCCAAATCTAGCGTTGAGCCGTTGCTGATAAAAATATTTTACAAGGTTCTCTGACTTAGTTTTTCATTATCAAAAATACAGAACATGATCAGATAGAACATTTTTCACCATGCACCTGTGGTAATCCACCTTCCTGGTTTGCTAAAAGATGGTCCAGCAGAGCCATCGGAATAACTCCAAAGTTTGCTAAAAAGAGATTTTGTGTTTTTTTTAAAACTTAAACAAATAATTGATTGTCAGTCGATAAGATAAACAGGTAAGGGGGCAGTACAAAATTAAATATCTGGTAATGTCTCTTTATAAAGATAAATGGATTAGCTATAAAACAAAAAGTCGGAAGAAAATCTTCCGACCACGACTACGTTGCACAGCACCTTTTTACAACTCATCGCTAATTTTTTCTCTATTTGGAGGGGTTTAATTTTTTTAAACCTCTAGTAATTATTTTCTTTGATACCAATTGTGCTCATAACGCCATCCATCCTCGCCTCAGTCAAGTATCCCGGTCTTTAAATGGCTGCTCCTCCCATTGTAGGCTAAACTTAAACCTCTTCGCAATTGCTCAAACCTCTCCCGTCGCGCTAAGCTTTATGGTCGGTCCTGATCTTCTCTCTGATCGTCAGCATCTTCTTGACAAATAAGCAGTTGCCGGATATTTGCTGAAAGTGAAAAGATGTCAAACGGTTTTGTAATAATCACATCCGGATGACAGGGTATCTCAGGTATTTGGTGAAGCAGTGCGGCGGTCATCAATATTACTTTTGGTCTTGGTTCATCTGCCTCGGCCTTTATGAAGTTGCAAAGCTCCCTGCCATCGGCACCTTCTAGGAGAAGGTCCATCAATACCAAATCGGGGACGAAGTCCGTGAGCATTTCAGCTAGCCCTGCTGAACTGCTAAGGCACTTGGTGAGATATCCGTCTTCTGTTAATACTGCATCAATCATCTCCGAATTCGACAGATTGTCTTCAATTACAAGGATCCGTTTTTTTGTCATGCATAATGAAGATACAAAAAAAAATGGATTTAATCGAGATGCTTTCAAAAAAAGACGTACTGTTGCTTCCATAAGTTTGTCATACCTGCTCTCGCAACCGAACCCTCAAAATGCTCAAATGACAGGTCGAAGCTGGTGAGCGAAAAAGCTACTGTGAACTCTTCCTGCTAAATTTGACGTACTCCGATGGCCTGAATCCGGTAATTTTATAAAAGGTATTGCTAAAGGTTGGTACACTTGAATATCCAACCAAACCTGAAATTTCTTTTATCGCGCAATTATCCTGCAATAAAAGCTGAAGGGCACACATCATCCGCTGTATAGTAAGGTACTGAATAAAAGACATCCCGAGATTATAACGAAATAGCCGTGATAGACTGCGCTCACTAAAGCCGAATTTTCCTGCGATTCCCGGGAAAGAAATCTCTTGACCGAGGTTCCCGCCCATGTAATCCACCACTTCCTTAAGTCTCTTATCATTTGAATAGGGAAGTGCCAGGAGTAATTTATAGGAACTGATTTTAGGCAATAGCTCTTTAATCGCAAAAGTAAAAAAAACGGCACATTTATCCTTCGTATCAACATCGCCACTCCATCTTTTAGTGAAGTTGATCATCTCAAAAAGCAAATCGTTCACAGGGTAAATGCCTACAGTGAAAAAGAAGGACTCATCGTTTACGCTTACCGGAAAGTAAAGATTGCGCATGACAACATGCTCTGAACCCGGATGTATGCTGTGGGAGAGGAGAGGTGGAATCCACATGTAATGGCGTGCCGGCAGAAAAAAGGTTTTATCGGGAGTGGTTATATAGACCAAACCACCTTCTGTATAAATAAGTTGTCCTTTCTCATGTGCATGATCAGGAATTTCATTTTCGCCAATCCTGTCATGCAGGCAATATACCGTCTCTTTAAATTTGTCTACTCCTGTCAGATAATACTGCTCAACATCACTCATTGGCTCAAATTAATAAAATTTTGACCTTAATCGATAATTGCAATTGGCGTAAAGGTGTCATCTTTGCTCTGGATTTCCAAAAACATAAACAAAATTAATCAAAATGAATTCCAAATATGCATTGAGCAGTTTCTTTCTCAATGGAATCAAGTCCAAGGCGCTGCCGAAGCAGATTTATTACGCAACTCTTATCAATACTCATGTATGTTTTCGATTGACCTTATTTCTATGTTGCCTGGGGATGTTTTCTAAAGAAGCAGGTGCACAGAAAGTCATTCGCTTGTCAATAAAACAGGCATTCACCTTAGCAGTAAACAACAATAAAACTATAGAAAAATATCGTATCGAAAGCGGAATAGCAGAAAAACTGGTCAAGGAACAGCAAGAGCAAAGACTTCCGGATGCAGAGATCCACGGAGCCTATGCACAGATAACAAATCTTACGGAATTCAGACACGGTTTATCCGATCGAGATGTAACAAAGACGATCCCAGCAATTGCCGATCTAACGGCCTCAGCAAGCCTGCCTTTGTATGCCGGATCAAAGATCAAACACAGTATTATTAAAGCGCAGGCGGAGCATGATATTGCCGCATTGAAATTCGAACAAGCTTGCCAGGAGGTAAAAATCGAAGTCGCCGATGTTTTTCTGCGAATCTACAAAATGACTGAACTGGCAAGACTTATCAAAGAAAGTCTCGCCGAGGAGAACCAAAGGCTTAAAGAAGTTAAATCCCTCAAGGCACATGGCGCTGTCACTAATAATGAGATTTTGAGAGCAGAACTGCAATGCTCAGAAATGCAGCTTGCTTTGATGACCAATCAAACTAATATTGCGACCGTCAATCATGAGCTTCGAACCTTACTCCAGTTGCCTGAAGATGAACGTTTCGAAATAGATACAGTTAGTGTCCTTAAAGATAGTCCGGCATTTACAAGTTATAAAGGCTATCTCCAAGTTGCAATGGAAAATGAGGAAATGCTCCTTTCCCAAAAACAAGAGTTCCTTCGTCTGACGGAAAAAAGAATTCTAAAGAGCACCTATTATCCGACCATCAGCCTGTTTTCAGTCTATGGGCTCAATTATCCCAATTATATGTTTTTCCCACCGAGCCCTTATCTGTATACGTTGGGTAGGATTGGATTGGAAGCCAGGTTTAACGTTGCCAATTTGTATAAAAATAAAACAAGGATGCAAATTGCAGAGAAAAGGATACAACAACAAAAAGCAGAAACGGAAATAACACGCAACATGATATCTAATAGGATTTTTAAACATTTTGCTGAGCTGGAAGACTTCAAGGGGAAAACTTCATTGAGCAAACAGGCTGAATTGCAGGCCTATGAAAACTATAGGATTGTACGCGTAAAATACTTAAATCAACTGGCCTTAATAACAGAAATGATAGATGCCGATAATGAACTTCTGAAAGCCAAATTTAATACTATTTCATTAAGAATAGATGCTGCGATGAAATTTTATGAGCTTCAACGAGCGGCAGGAATTTTGTAAACGCCCCCAAACTAAACACATTTAACCCATAAGCGATCCGATGAAAATAAAAGTAAAATCAGAGCATGGCCCTTTTCATGCCTCAATAACGGTCATTGCAAGTGTTATAGCCCTGGGTGGAATAGTATTGAGCATTTGGGCTTTCATTTTTCACACTACCCATGAAGAAACCAACGACGCCCAGGTTGAGCAGTACGTTACCCCGATAGTGACAAGGATCACTGGCTATGTCAAAGAAATCAGATATCTGGAAAACCAGTATGTACACAAAGGCGATACATTGGTTATCCTCGACGACAGGGAGTATAAGACACAGTTTGCGGCAGCACTTGCCGATATTGAAAGTGCTAAACAGAACGTGATACTTGCTGAAAAAAATGCCATTGCCGTTAGCCGCAGTATGGCGGTTGAACAGTCACAGTTAGAGGCGGCGGAAACTCAGGTATGGAAAACAGGTCTGGAATACCAAAGATACACGGCCTTGTTAAAGGAAGAGGCTGCGACAGAACAGCAGGTGGAGCAAATGAAGGCAAACTATCAGGCAGCCCGTGCGAAGGTAAAAGAAATAAGAAGCAACATGCATACAACTTCGGCAGTAATTTCAGAGTCGCGGGCAAGAATTCCTCAGGCAAATACCGTTATTCAAATGAAACAAGCAGCATCGGATAATGCCCGATTGTTTCTTTCCTATTCTTGTATTCTTGCTCCATACGACGGCTGGATAGGTAAAAAAACGATACAGCCGGGCCAAGTGGTAAAAGAGGGCCAGGTATTGGCCTCGGTAGTAAGTAAAGAGAAATGGGTCACCGCAAATTTCAAGGAAACGCAGGTAAGTGAAATTATTGCCAACCAGACCGTTACATTTAAAGCAGACGCGACCGGTGAGCGTAAATATCATGGAACTGTTGAATCCTTTTCACCTGCCAGTGGAGGCAGGTTCTCCTTGTTGCCTGCGGATAACGCTACAGGGAATTTTATCAAGATTGAACAGCGCATTCCTATCCGGATTAAACTTATCGACCCGGAAGTCTATACGCAGGTTTTAAAAGCGGGTATGAATGTCACCGTAATCGCAGGCCATAAACGCTGAAAGAATGAGTAATCCGAGCGTATTTAAGCCTTGGGTGCCAGACTGGCTTGTGAAGACGACACTGATTTTCTGCATGCTGCACTCAATGGTCTTGCTGGGCCTGTATACCTCAAATGCAACATATCTACAATCCGTTTGATTTGAAGATACAAGTCATCGCTCCACATTTTAATATTGCCCCAAAGTACTTCAGTGCGTATTTTAAACGCGTATACGGCATTGGATACAGCGAGTATATTAACAAATATAGGGCATCGCTAATTGCTTTAAGGATCAGTTCACGGCAATTCACTATCAAACAAGTTGTAGAAGAATTCGGTTTTACCGACGAAAGTCATCTCTCACGTTTTTTTAAAAGATATTACATGATTTCTCCGGGTGCCTATCAAAAGCAACACATTGGTGTACCCTCTTGAGTTATTATAATGATTGTACCTATTTTTATACTTAGTGTACAAAACACAATAAGTGCGTATGTGTTAAATTTGTGGCTAATTTTTAAGATAGCCATAAAAATGATGAGAGGAAGAAATACATTGGCCGTAATATTAGATGGAAGTTCTGAAAAGGGCAAGCTTGCAGCAAAGAAACTCATGGAAGATTACGATAAGGTACTTTTGGTTGGTAAGGATAGAGAAAAGCTACGGCAATCAGTTGAGGAGATTTCAGGTCAATTTTCTCCGAAAAACGTATATTTTATACAGGCAGACCTAACCGTGAAATTCCAGTTGCCTAAATTTATCGATTTGGTAAAACACAAATTTGGTGGTGCCGATTGCGTTGCCGATTTCATGGACATCCAAGATCCGATTAAAAAAAAGGAATTGGCTTTAGCATTGGAACAATTTCATAACTATGCGGTAAATGAATTAGCTTTGTATATACTTTGTATATACATGGATAATTTATTATCTTTTTGAGCTACAAATAAGAAAAAAATGAAACAGGGACTTTTAATAGATATGGATGGTGTCATCTATAGTGGGGAAGAACTCATACAGGGAGCTGATAGGTTTGTGAAATATTTGCTTGAAGAGAACATACCCTTTACCTTTATGACCAACAATAGCCAACGCACACCGGCCGAAGTGATAAAAAAACTAAAGGGAATGGGGATAAAGGTTGACGAAAAACACATCTATACCAGTGCAATGGCAACTGCCAAGTTCTTGTCTGATCAAAATCCGGAAGGAACCGCTTTCGTTTTAGGCGAGGGCGGCTTATTGAATAGCTTAAAAGAAAACGGGATAAAACTGGTAGATACCGACCCGGAATTTGTGGTACTTGGAGAAGGAAGAAACTTTTCATTAGAAATGGTACAGCGTGCGGTAGACATGATTTTGGCCGGAGCTAAATTTATTACCACAAATAGAGACCCGTCTCCCAAAAAACCCGGCTGGAACAATTTAGGCATTGCCGCTACAACTGCAATGATAGAGGAGGCCACCGGTCGCGTTGCCTTTTCTACAGGAAAACCAAGCCCGGTAATGATGCGCTCTGCCCGTAAATTCCTCGGTTTGGAAACTGCCGAAACTACAATTATTGGCGATACAATGGAAACAGATATACAAGGAGGTGTACAGATGGGCTATAAAACAATTCTTGTGCTTTCGGGCATTGCTACCAAGGAGCGCTTAGGACATTATGCTTTTAAACCGGATATGATTGCCAGTTCTGTTGATGAAATAAAATTCCCTCTTAAATGGTGGACAAGGAAGTAAATAACATGAATTCGGGATATGAAATATATCACCACTTAGCGGTTGAAACCGTTAATTTCATGAATTTTCTAGCATCATATCGGTCTGCAACTTATCGGAACAGGCTCTTCGGGCTTAAAAATAACTACGAGGTGGTGTAATTGTGTTAGAAAATAAACGGGTAAATTGCCACAAAACCCTGAAGGGGGTGACATTTTAGGATTTAAGCTTATCCATAATTCACGTTAATTTACAGTTTCTTGTAAGGGTGAAATATCTTTTGCATAAGATGCCGGACTTATTTTTTTTCTGTTCTTAAAGAAATGCGACAAATGGCTTTCGTCGGTAAAGCCAAATTCTTGTGCAATTTGTTTCAGAGTGAGCTGCCCCGAGGCCAGTCTTTTTTCGATAAGGGCAGTGCGGTAGGTATTGATATACTCTCTGTAGCTAATGTCAAAGTTTCTTTTGAAATAGGCACTAAAATAACTTACGGCAATATTAAAATGGTTTGAAATATGTTTAATCTGCGTAAGTTCTGGTTCGTATATGTGCTGGTGAATATAAGAAATCAACCGTTCTTTGTCTGCCAGCCCATGATCAATATGGACATCCATTTTTGCAACCGCCTCTTTGATCAATCCAAAAATTGAAAGTATCTGATAAAACACCAAGGGAGATGAGGCCACATTATTATGGCAGTTATAGGCAACTATATTATCCACGGTATTGCGTAGTATCGTTTTGCAGGGTTCATCAAGTACCAGTTTCATTTCTTTCAAAAGCTTATTGCACATAATGCTCTCCGGTTTAGCTGCTAAAAACTCATCGGTAACCAAATGATTTTTGCTGCTAAAATAGCTGTCTGTAAATTTGATATAGGCAAAATGTGTACTTTTTTTGATGTCAAAATAATGTTCGTCTTCGGGAGAGATAACAAATAAATCGCCCGCTTTGTAGGGAATGCAATTGTGGTTTAATTGATGTATGCCGCTGCCCTTGTAGATATATACAATTTCATAATAGGTATGGCTATGTGTTGGTAAATGAAAGTGTTTTTCCTCAAACTCAAGGATAACCAGGGTATTAAACTGCTTTAATGTTGGCATATATCAATTTAAAATTTAATCTTTAATTGCTGTTGTCCATTTTTTTGGAATGTGGAGCATCCGCGAGGTATCTTTTTTTTGCTTTATCGATAATTATGGTGGCAAAAAGTGAAATCAGCCCACCGGCAACCGATTCTAAAAAACGCATCAGACCCGATTGCCAAATCTCATTAACGTAACTGCCATGCGAAGTAATACCCACAATAAGTACCGTAATACATCCTATTTTTAATGCGCCATCCCACTTAAAAAAAATAATCGATATGCAGGTTAGAAAAAGGGAAATAGCGATAGATAGCAATAGGTTGCCCGATAAAAACAAAGTTGATGCCGTAAATAAAGCACCTACAAATGTTCCCAGCAATCGGTCTTTCATTAATTTTTTTGCATTTTCTGGCAAATCGTCAAAAACAACAATTGCCGAAACTGCGCACCAAATACCACTAAGATAATTATCAGACAGCTTAAGAACCATGTTAATCCCCGTGCCCGAAAAATAGGAAATAAAGATAACCATCGTTAAAATCAAAGCTTTTGTAAAAATGCTGGGGTTTGCTTTATTCTTTAATGCGTTAAAGTTCATCTGTCATTTTTTAGTGATAAAATGAAGTCTATGATGATTAAACCCAACAAGGCTCATCCTACAAAAGGAATATCTAAAACTTCTATTAAATAATCAATTGCGGTACAAATGATCATGAAAATAAACCTGTAACACAAAACTACAAATATCTATGCCAATTATACAAAATGGGCCAACATATATCTGGCTAAATTTGTTAGTAAGAAACAACGGCTTATTCTGGCCTTTGATATGATTAAACCAGTTAACTGCATAATTGTTATTTTAATTATCAAATCAATTTCATTGTGGGCTCTAAAAAAATAACTTTTTCGGGTTGGTATATAGCTTTGTTACTATTTACGGTCCATAGCAAGAAATAAGATTGCTTGGGAGCTTTGAAAAAAAGGTAGGGCGGTCATTTATTATCCTTAATGGCAACCTTTTAAACGATATTAAAATACTAGGCAAATTAATACGGTATTTAAAGTGGGTAAAATAATTAATGAAGAAAGATCTATTGAATAATTAAAACTTTTAGCATGGATGTATTAACAACAAGGCTAATCCCTAAAAATGGTTTACAGATTTTGAAAGATGCGGGGTGTATGGTAACACAATACACCGAAAAACGAGATTTAACCTCCAAAGAGCTAATATATGCCTGTAAACGTTATGATGCACTGCTTAGCGTTGGCCCCAACAAAATAGATGAGCACTTTTTAACCGAATGTAGGCATCTAAAGGCCATATCGTTGCTTTCGGCAGGTTATGATAATGTAGATGTTTCGGCAGCCAACCAAATGGGGATAGCTATTGGGTACACGCCAGGGGTGCTAAGTGCGGCTACATCAGACATTGCTTTTTTATTAATGCTGGCTGTTTCTAGAAATGCTTTTTACCAGCACAATACCATCGCAAAAGGAGAATGGGGCTTTTTTGAGCCCACAGCCAATCTTGGCATAGAGCTTTATGGTAAAACACTGGGTATTTTTGGTTTGGGGAAAATTGGTTTCGAACTGGCAAAAAAATGCCGTGCCGCCTACCAAATGAAATTGATTTACCATAACAGGCATAGCAATGAGGCGGTAGAAAAAGAATTAGGTGCAACCTTGGTAACTTTTGATGAGCTGCTTGCTAAAAGCGATGTCCTATCGGTACATGCGGGCCTATCTGCACAAACACGAGGGCTTTTTAGTAAAGAGATTTTTGAAAAAATGAAATCCACAGCTATTTTTATCAATACCGCAAGAGGTGCCATACACAATGAAGAAGATCTTTTGGCCGCATTACAGCAGGGCAAAATTTGGGGCGCAGGGCTTGATGTAACTAATCCCGAACCCATGAGCAGTAACAATCCACTTTTAAGCCTACGCAATGTATGTGTATTGCCGCATATTGGTTCGGCTACCGTAGAAACTAGAAATGCCATGGCTGTTATTGCGGCTAAAAATATTATTGCCGGACTGAGAGGAGAACAAATGCCCCATGTTGTTAATCCAGAAGTTTATCGCCGGTAATAGTACCATATCATAGAAAACGATGAAACCCTGTGCAATTAAAATATAATAACTACTAAAGAAAACAACCATTCTGATAAAATCGGGATAGCTTCATTACCTTTAAAAAAAAATAATTTATACCTTAAATAATGGTCAATTTTATTATGATCGCGTTCTGCATCGTTGCAGGAATAATATTCAGAAGTACAAAACTAATTCCAACAGACGCTCATAGGGGAATAAATACCTGGATTTTGTACCTGGCCTTGCCGGCGGTATCTTTTAAGTACATCCCAAAAATACAATGGAGTACCGAGATGCTTTTTCCAGCGGTTTCTTCGGTAATAGTATGGGCAGGGGCCTGGATATTTATGGAACTGTACTGCCGTTATAAGAAATATGGACAACGTTCACGCAGCACATTGGAACTTGCAAGTGGGTATAGCAATACTTCTTTTATCGGCTTTCCACTAATTATAGCCTATTTTGGCGAACAGGATTTAAGTATAGCCATTATTTGCGATCAAATGATGTTTGTACTGCTCTCTACCGCGGGAATTATCAATGCGTTAAAAGGAAACAGGAAAGAAACAGAAGGTATAAAGGCCTCTACAATTCTAAGGAGGTTGTTAACTTTTCCACCATTTATAGGTTGTAGCCTAGCTTTAATATTATCACATTTTTTTGACCTTAGTTTTGCCGAACCATTTTTTGATAAATTAGCAGCTACCGTGGGGCCTCTTGCACTTTTTTCTGTAGGCTTGCAGCTAAAGTTTAAAGGCTGGAGACAGGAAATATCTCAAATATCTATGACCATGCTGTACAAATTAATGATTGCACCGGCATTGGTATTAATAGCTGCACTTGCCATAGGTATTAAAGGAAATATTGCCCGCATTAGTGTGTTTGAAGCGGCAATGCCCACGCTCATTACTTCAAGCATTATTGCAGAGCAGTTTCGCCTCAATTCACGTCTCATCAACCTAATTATTGGGGTAAGTATATTGGTTGGATTTCTTAGTACGGCTTTTTGGAGTGGGATACTTAATTTTATGAATATCTAAAAAAAATAGAGCCTATTTAATTTATGTTGTGAAAATTTTTACAGCTTATTTAGGGCGAAACAAGGCTTGTTTACCTTCGGTAAGCTCCATTTCGTTGCGGTTTTGAAAAGATAGCCGGGCTTCTACCTTACAAAACATAACAGCTTGTCCCGAAATTTTGGGAAAGTTGCAGCCGAAAAGAAGCATAAACAAATTATTAACCTGAGTTTGATTATTATTTTATTGATTTTTAGTCACATATACTGGTTTAAATATGGCAGACCCTGAAATAAATTTACAGATAGCTTTCCGCTTCGCTACAGGTCAGCATCAGCTTGTACGACTTATTTTAGCCTATTTAATAATCGAACTCAGGTTATTAGATAAATTTTAAACAGGCTCTTAATACATAGTAGAAATTAGAAAGCAGATTTTTTAAGAAACCTTTGTATGGTTTACTTTTGTAAAGTTCATAAAAAAAATTAGATAAGCTCTTTATACAACAACTTGTTGTATATCTACAAGTACATTTGGAATAATACCTCCTAACTTTAATAAAAATTAGATCACATATTGTTGAAGTTAACATAGATATACCGCACACAAAAAATAATGAATTAAACAAAGCGTTCTCGTGAACTCCCCACCGAAGGTTTAACACCTATGAAGATATATTAATGCTGCCTACTCCACCCAGTAGGGGCCAACTGCCTTTAATCGAGAGCTAGAGAGCACTTGTGTACCATTAAAAACAAATAGAGCTTTTAAGCTCATAGATACAATATTATTAATGAACAAATTATCAATAATTTTAAACAAATGAAAAATAAAACAGTACTTATTACGGGTGCAGGCGGAGGCATTGGAAAAGCCATTGCTGTAGCGTTTGCAAAAAAAGGAGCCAACCTAGTTCTTGTAGATGTAAAAAAGGAATTTCTAAAAGACATAACAGAAGAAGTGCTTTCATTGGGAGTAAAGGCACTTTCGTTAGCGGCCAACGTTGCCGAATATGCCTCAATAAAGGGGGCAGTAGAAGAAGCTGTTGCCACTTTTGGGGCACTAGATGTAGCTATAAACAATGCTGGGGTTGTAGGGATTGGAAGCATTGAAGAGATAGACGAGCAAGAATGGGACCGCGTATTATCTGTAAATGCTAAGGGTGTTTTTGTATGTACCAAGGCCGAGTTAGAAGTGATGAAGCCTAAAAAACAAGGAGCAATCATTAACACCGCATCTATAGCCGGAAAAATAGGTATGGCACATCTCTCACATTATGTGGCTTCTAAATTTGCCGTAATTGGTTTTACAAACAGCATAGCGAAAGAAGTAGCCGCAGAGGGCATTACCGTTAATGCCATTTGTCCGGGAATTATAGGTACCGGTATGTGGCGTGGCGAGGGCGGTATTGCCGACCGTTGGAAACAGCCCGGAGAAACCGAAGAACAATCTTGGGAACGAAATAAAAAAACACTCATACCACAGGGGGTAGATCAAACTGCCGATGACATAGCCCAAGCGGTTGTTTTTATTGCATCTGCACCTCACATTACCGGCCAAGCTATTGCCGTAGATGGTGGCATGACCATGTAACGGATTGTTAATATTTATAACCTATAAAATCATGGAAGCAACAATTGGAATTAAAACCGAAAATAAATTGGCTGTAGCCGAAATTTTATCAAAATTATTGGCAGACGAATTTGTACTCTACACAAAAACGCGTAACGCTCACTGGAACGTAGAAGGTCCCGACTTTCACTCCATGCACCTTTTCTTTGAAACCCAATACGGACAATTGGCAGATTTAATGGACGGCGTTGCAGAACGTGTCCGTACCATTGGGCATTATGCCCCGGCTACCTTGAAAGAATTTTTGGAGCTAACGCATTTAAGTGAATACAGCGAAAGAAAAAACGATAGCTTGGGCTTTATAAAAGATCTTTTGGCAGATCATGAGACCATTATCGAGTTTATTAGGGGAAGTATCAATACCATTAACGATGAGTATAAAGATGCAGGTACCAGCGATTACATTACTGGGTTTATCGAAACTCATGAAAAAATGGCATGGATGCTAAGGGCGCATTTCAAAAAATAAAAACTTTTAACCTTGGTTTTAAGTTTAATATAATAGAACTAACCAGTTTATGGAATACAGACAATTAGGTAATTCGGGACTAAAGGTTTCGGTGCTTAGTTTTGGGACGGCCACTTTTGGTGGTGGCAACGCTTTCTTCAAAGCGTGGGGCAGTACCGAAGCTAAAGAAGCTACCAAAATGGTAGATTTATGCCTGCAACATGGCATAAACTTGTTTGATACTGCAGATATCTATTCAGATGGTCTTTCTGAAGAAATTTTAGGAAAGGCCATTGCTGGCAAAAGAGACAAATTGCTATTATCTACTAAAGCTACCTTTACTTTTGGAAAAGAAGGCCCCAACAACGAAGGTTCTTCACGTTTTCATCTTATTAAGCAATTAGAAGGTAGCCTTAAACGGCTAAATACAGATTATATAGATGTTTACCATATGCACGGCTTTGATGGTAACACCCCTGTTGAAGAAACCCTGCGTACACTTGATGACATGGTGCAAAGCGGGAAGGTACGCTACATAGCCTGTTCTAATTTTAGTGGTTGGCACCTCATGAAATCCTTGGGCATTTCAGAAAAATACGGCTGGAACAAATATGTGGTGCACCAGGTTTATTATTCGCTGGTAAATAGAGAATATGAATGGGAACTAATGCCGCTGGGTTTAGATCAAAATATAGGTGCCATTATTTGGAGCCCCTTGGCAGGTGGCCGTTTAGGCGGCAAATTTAGCCGTAACAAACCTTGGCCACAAAGCGGTCGCGTAGCGCAGGGCGGTAGCCCCGTCCCCGAAAATGTGGTAGAAAAAGAACACCTCTTCAAAATAACCGATGCACTGGAAGCCATTGCGGCCGAGACCGGAAAAACTGTTGCGCAAGTATCGCTTAATTGGCTGTTGCAACGTCCAACGGTTTCGAGCATTATTGTAGGTGCCAGAAACGAGGAGCAACTGCTACAAAATCTGGATGCGGTAGGTTGGCAGCTCAGCACCGACCAGTTAAAAAAATTGGATGAAGCCAGCGAAATACCGCCAATATATCCGTATTGGCACCAAAGGCAAAATACAGTTTTAAATCCTTTACCTCCATTTTATAAATAAAAAAAATATGGCAAACACAACCATTTGGGCAATAGATCCTGCCCATAGCGAAATCACCTTCAAAGTAAAGCACATGATGATCAGTAATGTGAAAGGCGAATTCAAAACATTTAGCGGCAAGGTTGATGGCGAAGACTTTACAACATCAAAAATTACCGTAACCATTGATGCAGCTTCCATCTTTACCAACGATCAACAGCGTGATACCCATTTAAAAAGTGCCGATTTCTTTGATGTAGAAAACTACAAGGAACTTACTTTTGAAAGTATTTCTTTTACTAAGGTAGATGAAGAAAATTATCAACTAAAAGGACAGCTTACCATTAAAGGCATCAGTAAAGAAGTTAATCTTGATGTAGAATTTGGCGGTATCAATAAAGACCCGTGGGGAAATGAAAAAGCAGGTTTTTCTGTAACCGGAAAAATTAACCGTAAAGATTGGGGACTTAACTGGAACACTGCACTAGAAACTGGAGGCGTATTGGTTAGCGAAGCGGTAACCATTAATGCCGATGTGCAGTTGGTAAAACAAGAAGCATAATAATTTACGTGATAACTGGCTTCCAAATGTATAGCCAATAAGATTTGGGGCACCATGAAATAACAATATGGCAGTAACAATTGCAGAAAAATTGGTCGGCATTCTTGTAGAAGCAGGTGTAAAGCGTGTGCACGGCGTAGTTGGCGATTCGCTTAATGGTATTGTTGACGAAATAAGGCGCAACAGCAATATAGAATGGATACACTACCGCCACGAAGAGGCCGCGGCCTTTGCCGCAGGTGCCGAAGCACAACTAACCGGAAAGTTGGCAGTATGTGCCGGCAGTTGCGGACCCGGAAACTTGCACCTCATTAACGGACTTTACGATTGCCATAGAAGCATGGCGCCCGTACTGGCCATAGCCGCCCATATTCCAAGTGGCGAAATTGGCACAGGATATTTTCAGGAAACACATCCCGATTTGCTTTTTAGGGAATGTAGCCATTATTGTGAAATGATTTCTTCGCCAAACCAAGTACCACGTGTACCGCATATTGCCATACAGTATGCCACCGGAATGAAAGGAGTGGCGGTAATTGGCCTATCGGGCGATGTTGCCATGGAGAAAATTGAAGATGTGCCCTTACCACATTTGCTGGTAGACACACCTGTAGTTAGACCGGCAGAACCAGAACTGCATAAATTGGCAGACAGTATCAACAAAGCCACAAAAATAACTTTATTATGTGGTAGCGGATGCGCCGGGGCACATGGCGAACTCATTGCTTTTGGTCAAAAAATACTATCGCCAATGGTTCATGCACTACGTGGAAAAGAGCATGTAGAATACAATAATCCTTTTGATGTGGGCATGACCGGTCTTATAGGCTTTGCATCGGGTTACTATGCCATGGAAGAAAGCGAGTTGCTGATTATGCTTGGGACAGATTTCCCCTACAAAGATTGGTATCCCGCAAAATCGGCCATTGCACAAATAGATATCCGGCCGGAACGATTGGGGCGCAGATGTAGGATAGATTTGGGATTAGTGGGCGATGTAGCCCAAACCCTTAAAGCCTTGTTGCCGCTGGTTGAGCAAAAGAACGATAGCTCGTTTTTAGATAAATGCGTAGAACGATACCATAAAAGCCGGGCAAACCTAGATGCCGATGCTACAAAAAAATCGGGTGATAAAATTATTCATCCAGAGTATTTAACTAAAGTAATTAACGAAAAGGCGGCAGAAAATGCCATATTTACGGTTGATGTAGGCACACCTACCGTATGGGCGGCAAGGTATTTAAAAATGACCGAAGGCAGGCGACTGTTGGGCTCTTTCTCCCACGGTTCAATGGCAAATGCCATGCCACAGGCTATTGGTGCACAGTTCGAATATCCCGAAAGGCAGGTAATTGCCCTCTGTGGCGATGGCGGCTTTGCGATGCTTATGGGCGATATCCTTACCATACGCCAATATAATCTGCCAATAAAAATAGTGATATTTAATAATGCCTCACTAGGTTTTGTAGCCATGGAAATGAAGGTTGCCGGGCTACCTCCCTTTGGTACCGACCTTAATAACCCAGATTTTGCATTAATGGCACAAGCCATGGGCATGATGGGCATAAAGGTAGAAAACCCCGAAGAAGTAGCTCCCGGCATTGAAAAAGCTTTAGCACATAACGGTCCGGTAATTATCAATGCGATGGTTAATCCTACCGAACTTTCTATGCCGCCAAAAGTAGAACTTTCGCAGGCCAAAGGATTTGGAATTTACATGCTGAAACAGATATTGAATGGAGATGGGGGAGAAGTATGGCAAACACTCGATTCTAACTTTTTACGCAGGTAATAGCTTATTTAATTGAAACACCATGAGAAATTATGATAACCTTATAGAAGCCATTGATGACCTAAGAAAAAGAGGTTACACTGAAGACTTTGAGATTAAATCTGGAACACTGGGCTGTACTTCTTCAGATTTGCAGTTGCACCCCGAACATTTTAATGTGGATGAATTTTACCGTTTTGAGGGCGAAACAAACCCCGATGATAGCAGTGTAGTGTATGCCATAGCTTCAGATACCGGAGAAAAAGGGATCTTAGTTGATGCCTACGGAGCCTATGCCGAAAACATGACACCCGAACTGGCAGAGAAGCTCACCAAACACAAACATTAATTATTGGGATAAAACTTATTTACGAACAGATGAAAACGGAAGAAATAAAACATTTTTTAGACGAATTTGAGGCTGCGGCAACCGAAATTGAAGGTGTAGAATGTTGGAGTGCAAGGCGTTTACAAAAATTATTTGGTTACAGCAATTGGGAAAGTTTTAAAAGGGTAATTATAAAAGCGGAAGAAGCCTGTAAAAATGCCGGCGAACCGGTTGAAAATCATTTTTCCGAAGTAAAGAAAATGATTGGCAATAACAAAGATGCCCCAAAATTGCTCGAAGATATGGCATTAACCCGCTATGCCTGTTACCTTATTGTCCAAAACGGCGACAGCAAGAAAGAGGAAATTGCTTTTGCCCAAAATTATTTTGCCGTACAAACCCGTAGGGCCGAACTTGTAGAGCAGCAACTGCTAACGTTAGAAAAAGCAAGGGAAGCAGAAAAACTGACTAAAACAGAAGAATAAGGTACCTGAGTTTTGGGCCTTAATCCGTCATTGCAATGACGATATTTTTAAGCTGATAATAGATAAGTGATTGATAATCATTAAAAACACCAAAAACTCACGTTAGATAGTCTAACCTATCTCAGAACGCATCTTCGTACCTACCCAGTCTGTTTGAAAGTTGTATTATACGTTGCTGCATTTCATCAATTTGCCCCAATAGATGGTTAATTGTTTCTAAACCCTCCAGGTTAATATCTAAATTGTAGTGCAGGCGTACCAGTTTTTCCAAATGGGCAAGCTGATCCATAGGTACAAACAACCTTTCTTCAGTAAAAACAACTTCTATCAGTCCCGAATCTCTTAAAGAGTAAATGAATGAGATTTCAATATTATGGTGCAAACAAAATTCATCTGCCGGTATCATTTCTAAACTTTTCATATCATTTCTATTTAAGTTTGCTCAATTCGGTAAATAACGTTTTTTGCTGGTCGGTAAGGTTGGTCGGTAATTTCACTTCATAGGTAATATAAAGGTCACCGGTTTCTCCTTCCTTCTTATAAACAGGCATTCCTTTACCCTTTAACCTTACTTTAGTGCCGTTTTGTGTTTCGGGGTTTACCTTTAGCTTAATCTTTCCGGTCATGGTGCTTATAGTAGTTTCTCCGCCCAGTAGTGCCGTGTACAAATCTAAGGTGGCATTGGCGTACAAATCATTGCCCTGGCGCTTAAATGCCGGATCGTTTTCAATAGCAAAGGTAATGTACAAATCGCCGGCTGGCCCTCCGTTAACACCTGGGGCACCATATCCTTTTAACTTAATTTCCTGTCCGTTTTCTACACCTGCCGGAATGGTAATGCGAATATTCTTTCCGTTTACCGTAAAGGTCTGCTTTTTGGTCTCCATCACATCGGCCAATGTCAGCTTCAGTTCAGAATGATAATCCTGTCCCCTAAATTTTGTTTGGCTGCTTCTTGCCCCTCTGTTACCAAACATCGATTCGAAGAAACTTGAGAAATCTCCTTCATCGCCATAAGCGAAATGCTCGGCACCACCTCCGGTGTATTGCTGTCTTGATTGTTGTTGTGCGTTGCGCTGTTGTTCAAACTGCTCGGCATGTTGCCAATCTTTGCCATATTGGTCGTACTTCTTCCTTTTTTCTGGGTCGCTTAATACCTCGTTGGCTTCGTTAATCTGCTGAAACTTGTGCTGCGCCTCCTTATCATTAGGGTTAACATCGGGGTGTAGTTTTCTGGCCAGTTTACGGTAGGCCTTTTTAATGTCATCCGCCGATGCGCTTTTATCTATTTCTAAAACTTTATAGTAATCAATAAAATCCATGAACTATATCTTTGTTTTAATTTATTTAATGATGCGTGTACTATAGAATTACTATCAATAACCAAACCATAATTTAGCTATTTGGTGTTCTAGAGCTATAAAATGCAGGGTGCTTTGTAGGGTATAAGAAAACCCATCAAAACACGCTATTCCTTATCACAAAATTGCGATTTTATTTGCAATAATACTTAGCTTTTTGGCCGAATATGAGCTAAATTTAACAAAATTCTGTGTTGTCAACATCTTAAGTGTAGTATATGGTTATTTTTATTATTTCAATACTGATTTTATTAAATGCTTATTTCTCTTTGGCAGAAATTGCTCTTATTGCAGTAAAAAAAGGCCAGTTAGAAGATGAGGCCCAGAAAGGTAACAAGGGGGCGCAGCAAGCCCTTGATCTAATCAAAGATCCCGAGGCTTTTTTAAGTGCCGTACAGGTGGGCATTACCTTGCTAGGTATTATTGAGGGCATATACGGTGGCGAATTGGTGGCAAATATGCTAAAGCCTTTTTTAGTAAAATATACGGGGCTTTCTGCAACCATGGCACATGCAATATCGTTGTTTCTAGGCATAGGGTTAATTACCTACCTTACCATCGTAATTGGAGAACTGCTTCCAAAGTCCATTGCCCTACAGGTACCATTAAAAATTTCCGTTTCCATTGCACCTTCGCTAGCAATATTTTCTAAAATTGCTTTCCCGTTTATAAAATTGTTAACCCTAAGCACCCGGTTTCTTCTTAATATCTTGTCTATACGTAAGCCAGAGAACGAGAAGATTACGGAAAGCGACATCAAAAGTATGCTCAGCATGGCGCATAAGCAAGGTACACTCGAAAAGGATGAACTTTTTTTACATGAAAACATCTTTGTTTATAATGACCTTACCGCAGAAAGGATCATGAAACCGATAAAGATTGTAAGTCTGATAAATTTCGAAAGTAGCAGGGCAGTAGTGGCAGAGCAAATCAAGAAACGGCCCTATTCCTATTTTCCAATAAAAGAAAATAATACAGGCCTAATCAAGGGCGTTTTAAGTACTAAAGATTTTTTTATCAATCCGCAGGAAGATTGGCATGCACTTATTCAACAGCCTTGCCGCCTTAGCCCCAATATGGATACGGGAGATATTTTCCAGCACTTTAAAAAAGCTAATGCAGATTTTGGAATGGTTACAGAGGATGGTACACATTTTTTAGGTATTGTAACCATGCAGGATATTATGGAGAGTGTTTTTGGAGATATGCCAGAGAGAGAAGACTACCGTAGCTATTTTTACCAATTAGACAATAAGACGTGGATGGCGGAAGGCTTTATACACCTGCAGCGAATTAGAAGAGAGCTTTCGCTAGATTGGATACGTGCCTACGAAACAAAATATGTTACGGTGGCCGAATTACTAGAAGGAGAGTTGCACGGAGATTTATATAATGGGGCTAGCCTAGAGCTTCATAACCTGGTTTTTACTGTAGAACAGGTTAGTGAAAAGGAAGTTGGAAAGGTGAAAATCCAAAAAAGAGAACAGGAACAATAATTGCTCCCGAAAAAACATGATTGATTTAGGCCAATTTTGCGCTATCTACATCAACAATACCAAAGCCTACGCTAACCTGAAAAAGACGATTTTTTAAATAAAGACATTATGGAACAGCAAGACATCGCTATCAAGGAACAAAATAAATTTGTAATACAGAAGGTGCAGCCCGCCTTATTGGGTTTTATGGATGGCTCGGTATCTACCTTGGCCCCAATTTTTGCTGCCGCAGGTCTTACGGGCAAACCTATGTCGGCATTTTTTGTGGGCTTGGCGGCCTCATTGGGCGCTGGTATTAGCATGGGGTTGGCCGAGGCGCTTACCGACGATGGCTCGGTAACCGGAAGAGGCGTTTCTTGGCTGCGTGGATTAATAACAGGCCTTGGAACAACCTTGGGCGGTATGTTTCATACATTGCCCTTTCTAATACCAGATATTCATATTGCGCTAAAAGTTGCCTATGGCGTAGTGATATTTGAACTATTGGCCATTGCGTACATCAAATATCGTTTTATGAAAACACCGCTTCTTAAATCTATTGTAGAAATTATTATTGGTGGGGCAATTGTGTTTTTTATAGGAATATATTTTGGCAAAGCAGGCTAATGAAGCTTAATATCCCGTATTTGGGAAAGAAAATTTTCTGTCCTTAAAATCGCTAAACTACCTGCTATTTATATCTTTGGTATGAAGTGTAACCATAAACATAACGACCCTAACATTTTAACATGAACAGGTATGATAAATCTGGCACCAATTATTTTTATAGTTACTACACTGATATTCCTTTCGGCTATTGCCGGTAGGATAAAAAAAATTCCCTACCCCATTTTGCTAGTTTTTGCCGGGCTAATTATTGGTTTTATCCCGGGTGTTCCCTTGGTTAGTCTCGATCCCGAAATGGTATTTCTGCTTTTTCTTCCGCCCTTATTATACAGGGCAGGTTGGAATACTTCGTGGAAAGATTTTCAGGCATCTATTGCACCAATTTCTAGATTAGCGATAGGTCTGGTACTTTTTACCACCATTTCTATAGCTGTCGTTGCGCATTACTTTATTCCGGGAATGAGCTGGCCCGTGGCTTTTGTGCTAGGTGCAATTGTATCGCCGCCAGATGCGGTTTCGGCCACTAGTATTCTTAATGGAATGGGGCTTAACAGACGTATTGTTACCATACTAGAGGGAGAAAGTTTGGTAAATGATGCCTCGGCACTTATTGTTTACCGTTATGCCATTGCTGCGGTAGTGAGCAGCAGTTTTGTGCTATGGAAAGCCGGTCTTCAATTTTTGGTGGTAGCTTCGGGCGGTGTCCTAATTGGATTTGTATTGGGCTATATGCTTTGCATGATCCTGAAAAGAATTCAAAATAACCCTACGGTAGAAACCACACTTTTACTGTTGGTGCCCTTTGTTTCTTATCCATTGGCAGAACGGTTTGGGGTATCTGGTGTGTTGGCCGTGGTAAGTACAGGCTTGGTTACCTCCTGGCGTTCTTCTGAAGTGATATCGTACCAGGGCCGCACGCAATCTAACGCCGTATGGGATATGATTGTTTTCCTGCTCAATGGCGTTATCTTTATACTTATCGGCCTGCAACTATCAGAGGTGGTGGCTACCATAGAAGGTTATAAAATAAGCGAATTGGTACTTTATAGCCTTTTAATTAGTGTAGTTGCCATTGTTACACGTATATTGTTTATTGCTCCTGCCATCTGGTTTCCTTCGCTGCTGGGCAATAAGATACATCGAGAAGAACAAACGTTTTCCTGGAAGAACGTGGTCATACTCTCATGGTCGGGAATGAGGGGTGTACTATCTTTGGCCACGGCAATGGCCCTGCCCTTGGTAATGGAAAACGGAACGCCGCTTCATCAGCGTAAGGTTATTCTATTTATTACCTTCGGAGTAATTCTGATAACCTTAGTAGGGCAGGGCCTAACGCTGCCCGTACTAATTAAGATGCTTGGTGTTGGCTCAAGCAAAGAACAAGAAGATGAAGAACGGAAATTACGCTTGTTGGTGGCCAATAGCTCATTAGATTATATTAACGATACTTTTAAAAGTAAAGATCCAAACGAAGAGGTCATACAGGAAATCAGAAAATTATACGAGTTGAGAATTGGCTGGTTAAACGGAAAAGACTTTCAGAAACAGGACGTAAACATACAGCATAAAGCCGATGATACTACCTTTTTGGAACGGGTTATTAAAGGGCAGTTGGCAGTAACCGATTTTAAGCGAAAGCTATTGCTCAAGTTATATCGTGATGGGGCCTACAGTTCGGCAAATATTCGGAAATTGGAGAAAGAAATGGACCTTGACGAATCGCGTTTACGTAGCCAGTTAAAAATAGTTAGGGACGATGACTAACGGATTTTGGTTAGCAGACATAAGGGCAAACGCATGAACTCTATCCAAAATGATGGTAGTTTTCAAAATAAATAGATTTACTTTAAAAATCAATATATTTATCCCCACCTTATTTAAAGATGGAAAAAAAATCGTTTTGTGTATGTCTGTTGATTTTGTTTATTGCCCAGACCTCATTTGCTAGGCAAGATGACGATTCTACCTTAGATTTTTTAATTCGGAACAAAGGAATATATACCCAGGTAAAAGAACAGGAAATTTCGAGAATAAAGCATAAGAAGAACACATCTCTTAGTAAAAAACAACTTTACGAAATAAACAAACAGCTTTATTATGAATACAAAACGTTTATTTCCGACTCGGCCATTTTTTATGCCGTAGAAAATTTAAGAATAGCCGAATCGCTAAATGATGAGAAAGCCAAATTGGAAACTAAACTGATATTGGCCGCTACCTATTCTGTTGCCGGGATGTTTTTTGAAGGTCTCGATTTGCTGAAAAGCATTAATCCGAAGAAACTTCAGCCTGATTTACTCGTTAGTTATTACGATACCTATAAACTGTTATACGGATATTATTCGCAAAACAATATCCATACCAGTAGTTATCTAGAAAAGAGTGCTTCCTATCGCGATTCATTACTGCAAGTGCTCGATCCGCAGTCAACCCATTATAAGATTGTTTTTTCAGAGAAGCTGTTTGATAGCAACAGGTTGGCCGAGGCAAAGGATATTTTAATTGCATTGTTAAATGATACCAAAGAAGAAAGCCACCTTAAAGCTGTATTAGCTTATGCCTTGGCAAATATTTATAAAAAAGAAGGCAATATAGAAATGCAGAAAAAGTATTATACCATTTCTGCCATTTCTGATATTAAGAATAACATCAAAGAGAATGCTTCTTTACAGGCATTGGCTACGGTGCTTTACAATACCGGCGATATTGAGAGAGCCTATCAGTGTATAAAATCATCTATGGAGGATGCGATTTTTTGTAATGCCCACTTGCGGACTTTCGAAATATCCAGGATATTCCCAATTATAGACAAAGCATACCAAGATAAGGCCCTTAAACAAAAAAATGAACTAAAAACCTTCCTTATTTTAATCAGCATTCTCTCCTTTTTCTTGATATTGGCCGTAGTGTATGTATACGGACAGATGAAAAAAGTTAGCCGTATACGGGCCAAGCTACACAATTCAAACTTAATGCTGAACGAAGTAAATGGTAATATTCAAGAAACGAACGATAAACTAAAAGTAGTTAACAACCAGCTTTCTATTGTAAACTCCGAATTAACTGAAGCGAACCAAATAAAAGAGTTTTATATAGGCCATTTCCTTGATCTTTGTTCTACCTATATCAATAAACTGCAAAAATTCCAGAGCAGCCTTAACAGAAAGCTCATGGAAAACAAAAAGGAGGAGCTTTTCAAAATGCTGCGCTCAAACGAAATGATAAACAATGAAGTCAAAGAACTTTATGACCACTTCGATCATATTTTCCTACATCTTTATCCAAATTTTATAGACGATTTCAACTCGCTATTATTAGAAGAAGAAAGATTTACTCTTAAACCTAATGAGCTGCTGAATGTAGAATTACGCATTTTTGCCTTAATCCGATTAGGAATAACCGATAGTTCTAAAATTTCTAACTTTTTGCATTATTCTACCAATACCATTTATAGTTACCGAACCAGAATAAGAAATAAAGCCGCAGTGCCCCGTCAAGAGTTTGAGAGTATGGTAATGAAAATTGGCTCTATAAGCTTGTAACAGGCCCTTATCTATAATTATAAGGCGTCTTAACTTATTATTTCCAGCTTAAAATCATAATAACCTGAGTTCGATTATTAAATAGGCTAAAATAAGTCGTACAAACTGATGCTGACCTGTAGCGAAGCGGAAAGCTACCTGTAAATTTATTTCAGGGTCTGCCATATTTAAAACAGTATATGTGACTAAAAATCAATAAAATAATAATCGAACTCAGGTTAATAATCATTTGTGGTAGAGGGTTTCATTAGTGGTTTAGTGAAGAGCATAACTAACCTTTGGCAGAAATATTTGGATCTTAATTTTTATAAAAGGTACTTCATATCTCCTTTAAAAATCTGTTTTTTTATTAAACCATGTGTTTAATAAGTAATCATCTATGCCGTTGAAAAATCACTGGATAGCTACAAGTTTAACCTGCTGTACAATAAACAGCTATTTATAGACCAATTAAAAAACAACAATCTCGGCAAACGGACTATTGACGAGGGCAGTATGGATGAAAAATCTGGAATGAACTTTTCGGAATATGTGGCTATCCTTTCGGGAAATACCGACCTGTTGGATAAAGCCAAATTAGAAAAACAGATTGCCGGATTGGAAAGCGAAAAACAGGCGTTTAACCGTTCCAAGTTCAGTGCCAAATACAAGCTGCAAGACTTTACGGAATTGCTGGATAGTACGCAATCCCGATTAAATAGAATGAGCCTCGATTGGGAAAACTTACAGCAACGCATACAAAAACGTTCGGACGGTACAATTGCAAATCCTGTACAGTTGGACGGTTTACCGCCCAATGCGGATATTAAACAAATCGGTGCAAAGCTCAACCAGCTTGCGGACAAAGCCCGCACCGGAGGTCAGTATGAAGAAATCGGTACGTTGTACGGATTTACATTATTGGTCAAAACCGAAATGTCCGAAAAAGAAGGCGTGGATATTCGGGTAAACCGATTTTTGGTACAAGGCGAGGGCAATATCAAATACACATTCAATAACGGTTTAATGGCGAAAGACCCTGAAACCGCTTCAATGAATTTTTTAAGGGCATTGGAAAAACTACCCGGCTACGTCAAACAGGAGCAGGAGAAAATTGCCGAACTGCAAAAAGATTTACCTGTTCTTCAGGAGGTGGTCAATGGAACCTGGTCTAAGGAAAACCGATTGAGTGAGCTCAAAACGGAACTGGCTGCCGTTGAACGAAAGATACAGTTGTCTATCACGCCTGACCCCAAAGAGGAACCTGCGGAACAAACCGAAAAACAAAAAGAAACTTCAAATATTTCGGAGAGTATTGTAAGGACAAAAGGTATTCATTTACCCCGTGGGGTTTTATAAGAAAGTCATTCCCTGTCACCCTGCTCGTCCATTTTCTTGAAAGCCCGTCACTCATGGAATTTTGTCCTATTGGTTTTCCTGTTCCGCAATTCAAGGTATGTAGGATAAAAGTCACCGCAGCAGCAGTTTCAATTTGGTTAGTACTGTTTTGAGCTTGGTAAATTTATAAAAAAATGAGCATCGCTTTAATCCTTATCTAATGCAGAATGTTATACCGGATATGTACCTTTCACTATCACATAAGGGTTGATTTTTTCATTCTTCTAAACAATTTATAAATTTCAAACCACAAAACTGAAACCGCCGCTACCGATAATGTCATCCCTAACTCCTGTAAGTCCAATCCGGTTACGTGAAAGAAATTTGTAGCAGGTGCAATATACAGTATGGCAAAAAGTAATACCAAAGTTAGACCGGTAATAACCGGGAAGAGGGGATTCTTATTCTTGAAGCTGTCAAACACACTGTAAGAGAAGGAACGGTTCACGAGGCTCAACAATATATTTGCGATAATCAGTGTGGTAAAAACCATTGCCCTTGTTTTTTCTTCGCTGCCACCATTCAGAACAGACCATTGATAGGTAAATAATACGCCTGCTGTGATTACTAACCCCTGTATGATACTGATGGCCAACTCACGCAAATTCAAAAAGGTATCGGTCATTGCTCTGGGCGGTTGTTGCATCGTATTTTTCTCCATCGGTTCGTTTTCATACACAATGGAGCAGGTAGGTCCCATCACCAATTCCAGAAAGATAACGTGTACAGGTGTAAATATCTGTGGAAATATCCAGCCCAAAAATAAAGGCAAAGATACCGTCAGTATAATTGGTATATGGATAGAAATGATGTACTGTATAGCTTTTTTGATATTGGCATAAATCCTTCTTCCGGCAGCAATACCTATAACTAATTTTTCAAGGTCGTCATTGGTTATCACCAAAGATGCGGCTGCTTTTGCAATTTCTGTTCCTTTGTTGCCCATTGCCACGCCTATATGAGCTGCTTTAAGAGCAGGGCCGTCATTTACACCATCGCCCAGCATCGCCACCACTTCACCTTTCTTTTTCAGTGCATTCACCACGCTAAGTTTAGCTTCGGGAAACATCCGGGTAAATAAAACGGTGCGTTCAGCCACCGGTATTAATGCTTCTTCCGAGTAAGCCGCCACATCGGTTCCGTTCAGGACTTCAGCGGTATTGACGATGCCTGCCTGGGAGGCGATGCTGCGTGTTGTATCAGCATTATCTCCCGTGATTACCTTCACCTTGATGCCTGCTTCATAAATATGACGGAATACTTCCCGTATCCCTTCCTTCGGAGGATCATAGAACACAACCAATCCCAAAAATTCAAATTCAAAATCCTGTTGTCTTTCCGGAAAATCATTGCCTTCAAAACCGGATTTGGCTACTCCCAACACCCGGTATCCCTGCTGCCCGAACTCCCTGATAAGGCCTCTGATTTTATCCTTTTCGGTATCCGAGAGCGTAGCGACAGCAAGAATAGCTTCGGGAGCTCCTTTGGCAGCTATAATTCTTTCTTTTTCTGAATTTTCGAAAAGATGCGTCATCATAGGTGGTTTACCTTCCAATGGATATTCGTGGAACATCTGGTAATCTTTTCTTACATCGTCTCTTTGTGTCTGTTCATACACCTGGTGAAGCGTTTTTTCCATCGGGTCAAACGGAACGGGTTCGCTACTCCACATCGCATAGTCTATCAATGCTGCCAGTTCGGGGTTGGCAAATTCTTTTTCATCAAAAGTTTTGTCAGATCGGTAATCATACAACTGTTTAAGCTGCATAGAGTTTTCGGTAATAGTACCTGTTTTATCGGTACAGATAACCGTGGTACTGCCTAACGTTTCTACGATACTGCTTCTTTTTATGATGATGCCCTCCCGCATCAGCTTCCAGGCACCCAAAGCCATAAACGTGGTGAATGCAACGGGAATTTCTTCGGGAAGGACAGACATCGCCATGGTAAGACCGTTCAACAGACTGTCAACAAGATTACCCGTCCGTATGAAACTGAACATCCAAACCATTAGAAAAATGAGGATACCGGCAACAGCCATCCATTTTACAAATTTCCGTATCTGAACCTGCAATGGTGAAATTTCTTCTTTTATCGTCAGGATAGATTCGCCGATCTTGCCGATTTGCGTTTGTTTTCCAATCTGTTCTACTTCAAAGACCGCCAATCCCGAAACGGCAATCGTTCCGCTAAAAATTTTATTATTCCCCGGATCACTGTTTTTGAATACAGAAAAACTCTCACCGGTTAATGATGCTTCATTGACTGAAAAGTCATTACTGTGGACAATCCGCCCGTCGGCATTGATGGTCCTTCCTTCTTCCGTAATGCACAAATCGCCTATGACAATATCATGCGTAGCTATTTTGACCACTTCCGAATTTCTGATTACCGTGCTCAGCGGTTCATTCAGCTTTTCTAATTCCGCCAGTGCTTTTTTGCTGCGGTTGTCCTGATAAAAGGAAATAGCAGATACGGCAATAATGGCCAGAAACATAAACAGTGCTTCGCCATAATCGCCTACGATCACATAGATAATTGAAATAGCAAAGAGCAGGATTAGCATTGGCTCTTTCAATATGTTGATCAACATATCCAGCAGGGAATTTTTGCCAATTGCCTCCATCCGGTTGTAGCCATACCGCTCCCGGGAAACCTTTACCTCGTTTACCGTCAGCCCTTTTAGATGATTGGGTATATTATAAGTTGTCATATTTTTAAAATTATTGTTTATTAAATAGTATCGGCATTAAGAGCTATTCTTGATAACAGCTTTCACGAACGCAGAGAAAGTAAGTTGGTAAAACATTTAATATATTAATAGTTAAAATACAATAAGTATCTTTTATTGCAATTAAAATCAATTCTATTTTTCTTCTTGATCATCCATTCTCCGTAACAGTCCTTCTTTTAGAGTATCAATAAATTTGGTTCGGTTAGTTTTTCTATTGCGAAGTTCTAAAAAGGTATGGTAAAAATCTCCCAAATCAACATTGAATGTCTGCTCAAAATAAGTCGCAATTACTTTGATGTCTATGGTTCCATTACCAAAAACCCCTTGAGTGTGTAATGCGTAAATTAATTCAATCAGTGCTGTTTTACTTGCTGTCCACATTAGCGTAGATTTGATTTTTTCCGCACTTTTCAGTGTGCTGTATCTAATATTATTAGAAAGATTATCCTCCAAATAAACCTGTATTAAGTCGTTCGCAATAATTTTGGCGACCTTATAGTCATGGGATGTTGAAAAACTATGATCAGATTCAAAATAGTAAGTATCCAAACTTAACTTAATATCATACTTCCCACGAACGAAATATTTGTGGTCAAGATAAGTGCTGTTGGTTCGATAATACTTATAGAATTCAAGATTATTATCAAAAAATCTTTTAAGATTAAATAACTCGTTGTTTAAATGTGTTTCAATTACCTTTTCACCACCATAGGGCTTTTTGGTTTCTATCTTGTAGATAGAATTATAATAAATTAGTTTAGAAAGTACATTAGGCTTCAAATGTTTGAAAAAATGGATTTCTTCCTCAATGTCTTTAAAACCACGTTTTAATACAACTTGTTTTAATTTAGCTATTTTGTCTATAGTTAAGCCAATAGCTTTTTCGCATAATGCTAAAGAGCCATTAAATTCGATAGATAACTCATTAATCTCGTCATCTAAATCTCTAATTATGTTTTTACAAAAATCGTTCATTTAAAAAGGTAGTATGATATGGCTATTCTTTAAAGGATTTTCCTTGCACTAAACCATAAATATTCAATAATAAAATTGTTTTGGATTCTCAAAAAGACTTTATCAAGCCTTCCAGGTATTCTATATTGGCTTTCTTTCCGGTTAACAGCCTATCTTTGCAATATGCTGTATAAAAACAGTGTTTGTTGAGAAAGTCCAATGACTTCTGTAATTTATCTGGAATTATGTGCCCTGATCGTTGTTCTGTTTCTTTCCATACAAGTTCATCCATTTGACGGAAATCTTTGGTTCCTAAATGGTACACATCCGAATCCCGTAAAATATCTTCGATTAAATTGGTTGGTTTTGTATTTGCCTCTGTTGCCATAATCGCTTTGTTTATTGCCAGTATAATACTGGCATCAATTTTCTGGCTACGTAAAAATTGTTCCATAATAAATGCTCCTCTTTTTTCATGGCCATCCATTGGCCCAAATAATTGACCGGTATCGTGGAACCATGCTGCCGCCAACAAAACAAATCTTTCCATATTTTTCAAACGATAGAAATCTGCCATTTCAGCTGCATTTTTAACAACAGCCTTTGTGTGTTCCAGATTATGATAGCATAGTTCAGCGGTAGTCTTTGAATCAAACAGGCTTACTACATACTCCGCGATTCTTTTTAAATAATTTTGCTTTGATATATCCATTGTATCAATATTTATTAAATTGACAATTACATTGGGATTAAAACCTAAATATTCTTTTGATTTTGCCGTTCATCATTGTTAGGAAATATTTACGCCAAATACATACCCAACAATTGCCGTTATTACCATTGCAATAGTCCCCCAGAAGCAAATTCTAACTATTGCGACCCCTATATTGGAGCCCCCTGTTTTGGCAGCAATAGCCCCCAAAATCATTAAGAAAATAATCGAAAAACCATATTGGTAATACACCATATTTTTTTCTGGAGCAAAAATGGAGACCATCATTGGCAACGCTGCTCCGGAAAGAAAAGAGAAAAACGATGCTACTGAAGCCTGAAAAGGTTTTGCTACAGTAATCTCGTTTATTCCTAATTCGTCTTTTGTATGTGCTTCCAGTGCATTGTGATCTGTAAGTTCTTTCGCCACGAGCATTGCTGTTTCTTTGCTGACACCTCTTTTTTCATAAATTTTTGCCAATTCGTGGAGTTCAATTTCAGGCATTTTTTCTAACTCTTTCTTCTCCCTGTTTATGTCCGATTTTTCTGTATCAGCTTGTGAGCTTACAGAAACATATTCTCCTGCGGCCATCGACATTGCTCCTGCGATGGTTCCCGCCAAAGCCGCCAAAATTATAGCATGTCGGCTGGGATCTGCGGCAGCAACTCCGATTACAATACTTGTGGTGGAAAGCAATCCGTCATTAGCTCCTAAAACAGCAGCTCTTAACCAACCCACTCTGTTTACATAATGTTTTTCCAATTCCATTTTTATAATTATTTATATAGTTTATATTATTTTTATTCTCCACCTATCATCTTAGATACTATTCCTTTTTTATTTGTCAGTTCACCAATTACGATTCCGCCAAAATGCAATAAAATGAATATCGGAAACCAATAAATGGCCCACTTATGAACAGCTTCCATCGGTTCTTTCCATTGACCATCACCCCATTTCAGGTAAAATCCTGTAACAATAGAAACGGCGATGAACAGATAAAAAATTACATAAATAAATCCTTGCATTCTTTCCTTTACTGATTGGGATTTCTTCAACGGATCAGGAAATTTAATTCCCTTTACGAGCATATAAATTATCCTTACTAAGAATGCCAGAAACATAATGTAGGCAGCATATTCATGCCATTCCCACATCGGTTTCTGAATGCTTTTTACGATAGGTATTATCTGTCCCTTTTCAAGTGAAATGTTGTGGCTTTGCATCTCGGTTTCAACCGTATCTATAATTGTTTTTTTGCTCATCCAGTACATCCGTAAAAATCCGGTAATAAATAAAATAGACATTAATAGTGCAACAGACCAATGTAAAATCCGGTGAATTACTGTAAACTGATTTTTGTTTTCCATTTTCATATTTTAAAATGTTTTAATGATTGCTAATCCAAATTGTTTTGTTTGATAAGTAGGTAGAATAACCAGTGATGCCTGATTCTTTTTATTTGCAAACCATTTTGAAATGGTTGGAAACAACCAATACGCCACTTCTGTCGATAGAATGCCAATGCCTGCTCCGGTCATCACGTCACCAACCCAATGTTTGTCATTAAAAATCCGGTAGATTCCTGTCATGGCAGCAATCGGATAGCCGGAAATACCCAACCAAAAATTGGTTTCATTATATTCCCTGAACATAAAATGTGCGGATGAAAAAGCCGTTGCCGTATGTCCGGAAGGGAAGGAAGTCTTACTGGAACCATCCGGACGTTCCTCGCCAACCAACTGTTTGGTGGGCAAAACCATTGCCGCTGATATGAGTTGGGAGGTTGCATATATGATGGTTCTGTCCCTGAAATTATGTTTTCCTTTTACCCCCGACAGATTGAGTCCATAGACTGCAATAGCAGGAGCATACTGCATGTAGTTGTCAATCTTAGCACCAGGCAAAATATGTTCCCTGCTCTCGTGACGGGTAGATTGGTTAAGTGTTTTCAAACCATCTGACATTAGACTTAAAACACCATAAGAAACCAAAATTGTGGGAATGATGAGCTTCTTAGTGGAAAACTGATAAGCAGGATTGGTTGTTTTAGACAAAATGCTGCTATCTGCTTCTATGTTTTGAGAAAAAAGCAAGGTTGGAAATAGAAGAAATATTAAGAAAACACGCTTCATTTTATTTAAACTTAAGGTTCAACGAAATGATATCACCCTTCATACCGGTTGTTTTTGTATAATGCCCATAGCGTATTTCAATCATATTGAATTTTGAGATTCCTAATAATCCGTTGGGAAGATTGAACCTGGCCCCCATACCAAAGAACTGGCTGTTAAATCCGGACAGATCATAATTGCTGGTATAAAACCCGTTGGATTCGTTGTGTGTTTGGTAGGTACCGAAATACTTTACCGCTGTCTGGGTATAATACCTGTAGAAAGGACTGAGGGAAACAAAAGGGGATAATTTTACCGGTGTTTCTATATTGAAAGTATGTGAATTTATACCCCAATTATCTGTATAATAGCGGTAATAGGTTCGGATAATGAACCGGTCACCCAAGAAATAATTGGCACGGAAACCCAAAGGGAGCTTGAACCGGTTATCAGGAAGTTTTTCCTGATGTACGCTTCCATCCGAAAAATATACACGGTGAAACGGAAGGCTCAATAGTCCGTTTTGCTGAACGGCATCTACAAGAAATACGAGCTGTAAATTGGCATTGATAATCTGCGAATAAGAAAGTGATGCCGCAAAAGTATTCCGGCTATCTGTTCCGCCGTCTTCTGCTGTCCCTTGCCTCAATTCTATGGGAAGAATAAGTTTTAGCTGATCGATATACGCATGAAGATTGGTTGTTAATTCTCCCATTTTATTGGCTGTTTTTTTGGAGAAACCAATATTTGCCCCAAAAGATTGATAGTCATATTCGGTGGAAGAAGACACGCCTGCCATAAAACTGTTTCCCTTTTCTTCATTTTCTACCTGCCAGCTCAAGGAAGGATAAACTCTGATGTCCTGACTGGATGCTGAGGAATTGGCCTTGAGGTCTATCATATCCGAAGAGGCAGAAGTATAGTGGTCTATGCCCAATTCTGCCCCAAAAGTGTGTTTGCGTTTTTTCTTGTCATATCGGATGAGTTTCACATTGATTATATTGGAAATATCGGTCAGCTTTTCTGTTCCGATACCTCCCGTTACCGCAGAATTGTTCCCATCCTGTTTGTAATAACTGGACACTAAATTTACTTCATCAACTTTTAATTTTCCGACCGATGCAGAATCTGTTTTTATTTGCTGTGCCTGGATTTGATAAAAACTAAAAAGTCCTAATGCACTAATATATATTCTTTTCATTTTTCTTTTTCGGGTTACTATTTCACTGATTTTAATTACATCCACAACCCCCGCCACTTTTTCCGGCATTGGCTCCGGAGGCTCCTTCACGGTAAGATTGAAAGTTAAGTTCAGTTTTTTCTATGGTACGGTTGCTCAATACCATTTCGGCATCGTTGAGTTTGTTTTTCTGATATTCTTTCACTGTGGTGCAGGAACCAAGCGATAATGTACCGATAGCACTTAGCAGGATTATTTTATTTGTTTTCATATTAAATTGATATTTTTTGAAGTGAATATTTTGTTTTTGTCATCTATGATGATGCATTCTATCTGATGGATTTGGTTTATCATTTCCAATCCTGCCTTAACGCCCATAATACTGATAGGGGTAGCCATAGCATCTGCGATTTCTGCATTGGGGCAAATAACCGTTACACTTTTTATCCCGGTAATTGGCATACCTGTTTTCGGATTGATGGTGTGCGAGTATTTTTTACCGCCAACCTTCACATATTTTTCATAGTTTCCCGAGGTGGCAATGGCAGTGTCCGTAAGGTTCAAATAAGAAAATGGCAGCCGGGCCTGGTCCGGGTTGGCAATGCCTATTGTCCAGGGTTTACCATCAGCCTGTGTACCCCATACTGTTAAGTCTCCTGAAGCATTGATGATACCTGAACCTACACCTTGTTTTTGCAAAACATTCTTGGCCATTTCTGCGGCATAGCCTTTTCCAATTCCACCGAAACCAATACGCATCCCTTTTTCTTTGAGATAGACCGTACTGTTCTCCCTGTTCAGGATTACATTTTGATAATTAATGAGATAAACCAGTTTTTTTGCCGTTTCGGCATCGGGCAGTCTGGTCATTGACCGATCAAAATTCCACAGACTTTTATCCACACCTCCGTAAGTGATGTCAAAAAAACCATTGGTAATACGGCTGATGCGGAGGCTTCTTTCTATCAGGTTAAAAACTTCTTCATCTACTTTCACCGCCTGTATTCCGGCATTGTTATTAATCAGGTTGGTCTGACTGTCCGTTTTAAAAGTGGTAAACAATTGCTCAATCCGTTTAATCTCCCCAATGGCGGAATCAATTTGTTGATAGGCTAAAACCTCATCTGCTCCCACTACCGTGATTTCAAAGGCATTGCCCATCAGCTTTTCGGTTTTGCGAAATTCCTTTGCTGTCATTTTTTTACTTTTTTGTATAGGGTTATGATTTCGTTTGTAAACCCATCAACACCTTCTTTCGGGAGGCCTTCCCAGGTTTTTATTATTTTTCCATCCGCATCCAGTAAAAGGGTAAAAGGGAAAGCGCCGCCGGGATTATATTTATCTGCCAAAGCTTCATTTTCCTTTATGGTTTGGGATAAGGGCTGGTTTTTCTTTTTTCTCGGAAAATCCGCATTTACATACACCAAAAGGCTGTCGGCCATTTGTTTGTAGGTTCCGTTTTCAAAAATAGTTTTGTGCATTTTGATGCAGGGTACACACCAATCTGAACCCGAAAAATTCAATAGAATCAATCGGTGCTGTTCTTTGGCTTGTTGTTTTGCGTTTTCTATCGCGGTCTGCCCAAATGCGTGGGACATCACCATCACATGGAGAATTAAGAGTATTTTTTTCATTGTTTTTAATTTTTATAAATGGTTTTTAACGATACCATTAGTGCTGAATTTTGCCGATAAAATATGCTGTCTAATGCTGCTTTTCTTTCATTCGTCCTTTTTTAAATCGCTCACTGGCTGTTTGATAACAGGCTATTGTTTGAGTAATTAAAAAACGATTATTGGTATCTTTAACCTCTGACATTGTTTTACTCCGTTCATTCCAACGGAATTGTGTTACTCTTTTTTTATCATTCAGTTGTGTAAAAACGTTTCCTTTTAATAATCCAAGTGTTCTGTAGTTCCCAATAAATGCTCTTTCATCGCCAATTTTGGTTTGATTAATATCTTTGCCATAAAATGAAGACTGGTAATTCCAGTTTAAATATCCCAATAGCGTTGGCATGAGGTCGATTTGAGAAACCAAGCGGTCTATTTGCGTTTGCTGATGGTTCAGATTATAGATTATAGCCGGAATACGGTGCTTTTCAATGTTAATCTCCCACTTTCCGGCACTGCTTGCGCAATGGTCAGCGACGATTACGAAAACCGTATTTTTAAACCACGGTTTTGTTTTTGCCTGATTGATGAATTTGCCCAGTGCATAATCAGTATATTTTACAGCTCCATCTCTATCTCCTTGCGGTAAATCTATTTTTCCGTTGGGGAAGGTGTAAGGTTTGTGGTTGGAAGAGGTCATTATAAACTGGAAAAACGGTTTATTCTGCCGAAACTCTGAATCGGCATTTTTGATGGATTGTTTGTAAATATCCTCATCGCAAATACCCCAGGCATTTTCAAAGCTGACTTCGTTATCCTGAATAGGAAAACGCTGTGTATCAATATTATCAGATAGCGGATTTCCCCTGTCCCTATCAATAATATCAAAACCTTGTCCTCCGAAAAAAGTATTCATATTATCAAAATAGCCATCTCCGCCATAAATGAAATTTAGCTGATACCCTTTTTCTTTTAACACCGTACCGATGGAATAAATGTTTTTATTATTCGGTCTTCGTACAATACTATTTCCAGGTGTTGGCGGAACCGACAGTGCTAAGGCTTCCATTCCACGAACTGTACGTGTTCCGGTTGCATACATATTTTTAAAAAATATGCTTTCATTTGCCATTGAATCATAATTTGGCGTGATATTTTTTTTATTACCAAAAGCAGACAGGAATTCAGCACTAAAACTTTCTATGGTAACCAAAATAATATTCGGATATTGAACCGGTTGCCCGTTCCCTTTGGTAATTCTCGAAATGGCGTCAAAATCCGTTGAAACATATTCTTGGTTTCCTTGCACTAATTCTTTTTTTAGAATAGTGTATGCATCGCGTTGTGACAGGGTCAGATAAAAAGCATCATAATCTAATTCATTAGACCTGAATGCAGCAAAAAAGGAAAAAATACCATTTTTGCTAAGCTCATTTACAGTTGTGTTTTTACTGAACTCCGCATTTTTATTGGTCAGGGAAATACCCAAAAGGGCGGTCGTTGCCAATAAGGCTGATGATACGACCAACCTTTTTTTAAAAGGCATTTTATTGGTAAAAGCAGCGCGGGAAATTTTCTTCTTATTTAGTAAAAACAAGGTTAATAGTACTAACAATAGCAATCCCCCGATCAGTAACGGTAAAGGATAGGATTCTTTAATATTTTCTATAACTTCATACGTATAAATGAGATAATCTACTGCAATAAAATTAAATCGTGACCCAAATTCATCCCAAAACGGAAACTCTGCGACAGAACCAAAATAGGTGATAAAGAGCGTTACGATCAGTATGAAAAAAGTAAGTATTCTGTCCGCTATAGAACCAATAAAACAGGTTGGGAAAAGCAGCAGATAAACATTATAGAAAGTGGTAATAAATAAAGCAACCGTGATATCGTAACATAAGCCAATGGCGAATGTGCATAGCATATTATATACATGTCCGTCAAGATTATGAAAAGAAATAATGCTAAGTGTAAGCCTTATCAAAAAAGACGTAATAATGTAAATAATTATTGTTGAAAGCAGCAATCCATATCTGCTTAAAAATATTTTTTTCATAATTGAATTTGAGTTAATCATGGAACAAATAGGGATAATAGATAATAGAAGCACATACTATCGAAACCAGTACCATGAAGGCTGAAGCTCCCGCAGAGATGTCTTTGATAAAACCTATTTTCGGGTGATAATCAGGATGGATGAAATCGCATAATTTTTCTACCGCTGTATTTAACGCCTCCACTGCGAGTATCGCTCCGATAGCAGCTAATTGAAACATCCATTCATAACGGTTGATACCAAAATAAAATCCTATCACAATGAAAACAGAACAAAGAAAGAACTGAGCCTTCGCAGCATCTTCGGTTGTGAGTAAATACCAAGTTCCTCTTAATGTAAATACCAAGCTTTTTGCTCTGCCCTTTAAAAAACCTCCTTTACTCTTCATCCTCCGTATTTTTTAGTTTCATTAAGAGCGTATAGGCATTTTTGGAAACGATATTTTTATCTGTAAAATCTGTATCATTTACAATCTGGACAAAGCCGTTTTCTTTCCCGCCTACAGTTATGGGCAGCATTTTATAGGTTTGTCTGGCGGTTTGCACAAACACATAATCCTTTCCCTCAAAATTCACGATGCTTTCTTCCGGAACGGCATGAGCGAAAGAGATTTTGGTTTCTATTTCGGCATTCATGTACATACCCGGCAACAGGCTTTTGTTATAGGGGTCAAAATGACAATGCACTTCCGAAATACCATCGCTGCTGATGTCTTTGCTGATAAGGATGATTTCCCCTTCGTATTTTTTGTCGGGTTCTGCATTGGAATAGGCCATTAGTTTTTGCCCGATTTTCAGTTTATCTATGTCGTTTTCATAGACTTTCAAATTGAGGTGCAAATCGTTGGGATTGACTAATTCAAATAATATGTCTGCAGGATTTACATATTTCCCGATGTTCACATTTACCTTGCTCACAAAGCCATTGATCGTGCTGTAAACCGGAATGGTTTTAGTGATTTTATTCGCATTCAGGCTATTGGGATTGATGTTGATAAGGCGTAATTGCTGTGCCAGGGCATTCATCATAATCTGCTGGTTATTCACTTCTGCCTGTGCAGTCTGCATTACCTTATCGCTGCTGGCCTGGCTTTGGTTGAGGTCTTTTTGTCGCTGGTAATCCAGCTGAGCAAAGTGCAGTTTTGATTTGGCCTGCAAATAGTCCTGTTGCAGTTTTATATACTGCGGGTCTTCCATCACGGCAATAGTTTCCCCTTTGCGCACATACATTCCGGGCAGTAAGCGGGTGCTCTTCAAAAAACCGCCCAAAGGCACACTTACCGAAATCAGGTTTTGCGGCGGCACGTCAATCTTTCCGTTTAATTTTAAAACAGTGGCAATGTTTTTTTCTGAAAGGCGTACCGTTTCAACAGCCGCATTTTTTAATTGGGCATCCGTCAATACTACGGTATTGCTTTCATTTACAACAGCTTGTTTAACATCTTCTTTAGGCTTGTTTTGGCATTGAACCAGCAACAATATCCCCAGAACGGGAAGCAGTATTTTCAGCATGCCCAGGTTTTTATTTTTTATATCGAATGAATACATTGTCATAAGAATTTAATTGAGATAATTGATTTGTATAATAGTATCGTTCAGCATTTTGACAGCATCAGCGTAATTACTTTGAATACTGATGGCTTGATTTATGAGCATTACAAAGTCCAGGTAATTGATTTCCCCGTTGGTGAACTGCTTTTGTATTGTTTCGGTAACGACTGCCGCATTTTTTAGCCCTTCACTTTCATAATAGTTTACAATTTCCAAATTGCGCTGATAGCTTTCCGAGAGTTGTTTATACCGGTTCTGCAAATAAGCACTTGTAGCCTGCAATTGGTTTTCGGTAATACTTTCCGTGATTTTGGAAGCATTGATTTTCGCTCTTTGCGACTGTGAAAAAACAGGAATGGAAAATCCAACCTGTACCGAATGGAATTGTGGAGAAGCGTTGTATAACCTATCATCGGCTCCGGTTCCCTTGAAACTGTTGAGATTGTAACCAATCATCAAACCGGGCAGTAATTTAGATTTTTCTACTTTGGTTTGGCTCACTGCAATATTTTTCTGCTGTTCCAAAACCTGTATAACAGGATTTTTGCCGGTTTCATCCACCTGTAGCGGAATTATTTTTTCAGGGGATTCCACTTTATAGACCGTATCCGAATTTAACAACCATTGCCACTGCAACTTCGCTGTTTCTAATTCCCGCTGCACCTGTTTCAACTGGATATTGATAGCAGCCTTTTGATTCTGTGCAGTGGTTTTTTCCAAAATATTGCTTTCTCCTTTTTGCAGGCGCAACAAAGATTTAGCATAAAAATCAGCGTATAAGGAATCTGCTTTTAGCAGCAGCCTTTCCTTTTCCTGCCAGAACAGGATGGCATAAAAAGTTTGGGTAACGGCTTTTTTTAATTCAAATTCTTTCAACGAAACATTCAGCAAACTGTATTTCCATTCCTGTGTAAACAATTCTTTCTGCCTTTTATAAACCGTTGGAAATGCGATATTCTGTGAAATTCCGAACTTGGTATCGTTGTATGCACTGTTGATCTGACCGTAATCAGCCGTGATACCAGTCTGCGGAATATCAGCCGAAGTTTTGATGACGGCCTTGGCATAATCGGCCTTCAGTTTTTCGGTTTTTAAATTTTGATTATTTTGAACAGCCAATGCAATAGCCCTGTCTAATGTGATTTTTTCCTGTGCTTTAACAGAACCCATTCCCATTAAAGAAATCCCTGAAACGATCAATAATGTGATTGCTTTTTTCTTGAATAGATTCATTGTAAAACCTTTTTCAAATGCGATGAACAATAAAGGAAGAACGAATAATGTGAGTAAAGTAGCCCCCATCAGTCCACCAATAACTACCGTTGCCAGCGGACGCTGCACCTCTGCACCTGCACCATTGCTCAGCGCCATTGGAATAAAGCCCAATGAAGCCACAAATGCGGTCATCAGCACGGGGCGCAAACGGGATTCTGTTCCGTCCACCACGATGCGGACAATGTTTTTGATTCCTGATTTTTTTAAACGGTTGAATTCGGCGACCAAAACAATTCCATTTAAAACAGCCACGCCGAACAGTGCAATGAAACCTATACCGGCACTTATGCTAAAAGGCATTCCCCGAAGCGCTAAAAAGAAAATTCCGCCAATGGTGGATAATGGGATTGCGGTATAAATCAATAAACTTTCCTTCACCGATTTAAAAGCAAAAAATAAGAGAATGAATATCAAAGCCAATGAAATAGGCACCGCAACCATCAAACGGCTTTTTGCCTGGTTCAGATTCTCGAACGAGCCACCGTATGTAATAGAATACCCGGCAGGAAGCTTGATTTGCTTATTCACTTTGGCTTGCAATTCCTGAACAATACTTTGCACATCCCGGCCTTTTATATTGAAGCCGACAATAATCCTGCGTTGTGTATTCTCCCGCTGAATTTGATTGGGACCATCCTTGATCTGCACTTCTGCCAACTGTGAAAGTGGAATCTGATTGCCGGAAGGTATAGGGATCAATAAATTCTGTACGTCTTCCAGATTCTTCCGCACGTCGGCATTTAGTTTTACAACCATATCAAAACGTTTTTCCCCTTCGAAAACCAAACCGGTGCTTTGTCCGGCAAATGCCGTATTGACCACCTTGTTGATGCCGGCTACAGACAAATGGTATTGGGCAATCATTGGGCGGTTATAGGTAATAATAACCTGGGGCATTCCGGTTATAGGTTCTATATAAAGGTTTTGTACGCCATCCACCGTATTGATTATTTTGCCTAATTTGTCAGCCGTTGCTGCCAGGGAATCCAAATCATCCCCAAAAATTTTCAGGACCACATCCTGTCTTGCACCCGTCATCAGTTCATTGAACCGCATATTTACCGGATATTGAAAACCTGCGGTAATTCCCGGTACATCTTCCAAGGCCTTGCTCATTTTCTCGGATAGTTCCGGAAAAGTTTTGGCAGATGTCCATTCGCTTTTGTCTTTCAGAATCACCATCATATCGCTGGCGTCCATCGGCATCGGGTCTGTGGGTACCTCGCCGCTACCTATTTTGGTTACTACTTTTATCACTTCAGGAAAGCGTGTTTTTAGGATGTGAGCGGCCTTTTGGGTGCTTGCAATGGTCGTATTAAGGTTACTTCCCGTTAAGACCCTGGTATCCACTGCAAAATCGCCTTCTTCCAAAGAGGGGATAAACTCGCCTCCCAATCTCGACATCACGAAAATGGCCGCAATAAATAAAACCGAAACAACAGCAATAATGCGTTTGGGGATGCGGATGGCTTTTAACAAAAATTTTTGGTAGAAGGCTTCTACACGACGCATAACCCTGTCTGAAAGATTGTGTTTATGGCTGATTTTCCTGCTCAGTACCCAGGAACTCATCATTGGGATATAGGTAAGCGATAATAAAAATGCGCCCAATAAAGCAAAGGCTACGGTCTGTGCCATCGGTCGGAACATTTTGCCTTCTATACCTTGCAAACTTAGGATGGGAAGGTAAACGATCAGAATGATGATCTGCCCGAATACAGCACTGTTCATCATTTTTCCCGCAGAACCAATTACCGTATTATTCATTTCCTTTTTGGATAAATTGGTCATTTGCTGAAATCTGGCGTTATGCGACAGTTGGTGCATCACCGATTCCACAATGATGACTGCACCGTCTATAATCAGTCCGAAATCCAAGGCTCCAAGGCTCATCAGGTTGCCGCTTACCCCAAACAAATTCATCATACAGATGGCAAAAAGCATGGCCAGCGGAATAACCGATGCTACCAGTAACCCCGCCCTGAAATTCCCAAGGAACAAAACCAAAACGAGCACTACAATCAGTGCGCCTTCCATCAGGTTTTTTTCGACTGTACTGATGGCATTATTGACCATTTTGGTACGGTCCAGGAAAGGCTCAACAACTACGCCTTCGGGTAGGGTTTTCTGTATTTGCGCTACTTTAGCTTTTACATTTTTGATAACTTCGCTGCTGTTTGCACCTTTCAGCATCATCACTACGGCACCCGAAACTTCGCCCTGATCGTTGTAAGTCATAGCCCCATAACGAGTGGCATAACCCATTTTCACGTTTGCCACATCACGGATAAACAAAGGTGTTTCATTATTTTTATTGGCAATGGAAATATTGCCGATATCTTCCAGGCTGCCTATCAGGCCTTCGCTGCGGACATATAAAACGGTAGGCCCTTTTTCGATATATGCACCACCGGTATTTTGATTGTTTTCTTCCAAAGCCGAAAAAATATCGTTGATGCTAATCCCGTAGGCATTGAGTTTGTCAGGGTTTACTGCAATTTCATATTGCTTGAGTTTGCCACCGAAACTACTCACTTCAGCAACCCCCTTTACGCTTAATAACTGCCTGCGCACAATCCAGTCCTGAATGGTACGCAGTTCGGCGATGTCATATTTTTGTTCGTAACCTTTTTTGGGACGGACTACATATTGATATATTTCGCCCAAGCCGGTAGAAATTGGTCCTAATGCCGGTGTGCCGATCCCCTGGGGGATTTGACTTTGCACTTGCTGCAAACGTTCAGCCACCTGTTGTCTTGCCCAATAAACATCTATATCATCATCAAAAACAATGGTAACGAGCGAGAGTCCAAAACGGGAAAAGCTGCGTATTTCTTTGGTGCCAGAAATGTTGCCCGTTGCTTGTTCTATGGGGAAGGTAACCAGGCGTTCAATATCCGTCGCACCAAAAGAAGGTGCTATCGTGATAACCTGTACCTGGTTATTGGTGATGTCGGGCACAGCATCAATTGGTAGTTTTGTGGTTTGGTAGGCACCAATTCCAATGAGCGCAATGACCAAAAGCCCTATGATGAGTTTATTCCTTACGGAAAACTCAATGATTTTAGTAAGCATAGTTTTACTTGTTAATCAAATTATTATTCAATACAATTACAAATAGATACAGCAGTATTTATCGTAAATAAAATAACAGGATTAACCAATTGACAACCACATTCCATGAAGCTCCGGTTTTATGGAGACAGGAATGAAGAATAATGATATAACACTTTCATGTAGGAGATCAGTGCATAACAAAATCGCACCTCAACAAATTTTCAGGCAGACTATACAGAATACCCTAAAAATTGAGTTGAAGATGAAATTCTATACAATCATGCCTAAGAAAAGTCCATGCAATATGCAGATTATCACAAAAAACAATGTGGCAATGTTTTTTTAACTTTGGATGAATTCGAAAAAGAAATAAAATATTTTTCTCCAAAGTATAACACAAACCCGCATTCAATAGAACGTGTTAATACTGCATAGCAAACCTTCCTTTATGCAAAGTGCAAAAAGAATTTACGAAAAGTCAATTGGTTAAAAAAGAATTAACAAGATCTTGGAGGCTGCCAAATAGAAGAAAGAAACTGGTTGGAGATAAACGCATCGTCAAAAGAAACTACCTTAGACGATTCTCGTATGTCAATTTTATGAATTGATTCAAAAAAAAGCGGTTGGGGATATACGAAGCAAAAGCTTAATACGTCTCCGTGCATAATGAAAGGTAGTTTTTGATCCTGATCATAGTCATCATCGTGAGGATGATTTTCAAGGTGGTTGCCTTCGTAGTGAAGTACCAGAAACTCCATGACGGAAATTTGAGGATTTTTTTCTTTATGCTCGAAATAATGCTCTACCAGCATAGGAAACTTCAACAACTGACCTAACTCTGTTGTTGAAATAAGATATGTAGATAGAAAAAATATTGCGAGCACTTTTTTCATACACACAAAGTTACTGAAAACTACATTTAATCCCACATTTCACCGTAATTTATACTGTATCCAGATAAACTGTTGCAGAATTTAGATATTCAGACACTTTTTTATTACTTACCGTGAAAGCAAATGCAGTAAGTTTGGATCATTCTTGATACGCTCCATTTCGCTTTCAATAATATTTACAATATCTATTTTTATCTGACGGTAATTGCTTTCGATTTCCTGTTTCATTTTATCCTCTCCGTGTTCATCAACAAAGGATAGGATTTCCGGTATCTTCTGATATACCTTAGTTTCTGCGGCAACTTTTTCATTGTCCACGACAATTTCAGCGTGAAATATCTTTTGCTCGATACGTTCATCGAAGTTGTCCGATACGGAACCGACAAACATACCCTGTGTGAGCGTTGAAATTTTGGAAGCCGGAATAAGACTGTCTAACTGTGTGGAAATAGAGGTAGATTTATCGTTGCGGTTAATCGTCATACTTTGGCGTTTCTGCAATACTTTTCCGAAGCGTTCCGAAAGGCTCTTTGCCGTTTCTCCAACCACCTGACCACTGAAAATATTACCTACTGTATTCTGTATTACCTTGCTCTCTTTGTCGCCATAATCCCTTGTTAATTGCGAAAAATCCTGAAATCCTAAACATACTGCCACCTTATTACTTCTGGCAGTTGCGATAAGGTTATCGAGTCCCCTGAAGTAAATCGTGGGCAACTCATCTATGATTACTGAACTCTTTAACTGTCCTTTCTTGTTAATGAGTTTTACAATTCTTGAATTGTACAAACCCAATGCTGCGGAATAAATATTCTGACGGTCAGGGTTGTTACCTACACAAAGTATTTTCGGTTCTTGTGGGTTGTTGATATCCAATGAAAAATCATCCCCTGTCATTACCCAATACAGTTGCGGGCTAATCATTCTTGACAAAGGAATTTTTGCCGATGCGATTTGCCCCTGTAATTGGTCTTGTGCTCCGGATTGCCACGCATCCATAAAAGGCGACAAATAATTTTCCAAATCGGGATATGAGGTTAAAATAGTAAATACGTCCGAATACTTTTTATTAAGCAATTCAATGGCGTGTGGGAATGTACAATACTTACCGTTTTCATAGATTTTCAGATACCAAATAATTGCCGCCAATAGGATAATTGGGCTTTCCACGAAAAAATCCCCTTGCTTCTGTATCCAGCTTCGATTGAGGTTCAGCATTATGGTATAGGCAGCTTCGTAAGCATCGGATATGTCCGTCATAAAATCGGGATTGAGTGGATTACACCTATGGCTCTTGCGTGGGTCGTCAAAGTTGATAACGTAGAATTTAGGCTGTACTTTGTACTTATCCCTGTGCTTTAATAAATGGTTGTATGCAATGGTTGAAAGGTCGTCAAACTTGAAATCGTAGATATACATACTAAAGCCTTTCTCAATCTGCTGCTTGATATAATTGTTTACGATTGCATACGATTTTCCTGACCCCGGAGTACCCAACACAATTGAGGCTCGAAAAGGATTGACTATGTTAATCCAGCCGTTGTTCCATTTTCCTTTATAATAAAACTTCGTGGGAAGATTGACGGAATACTCGTTTTCCATTAATTTAGTTTCCTGCTGAAAACTCTCGTTCTCATTGTTGAAAACATCATCCATCAGATTGGTACGAAGTAGTCGGCTCATCCAAACTCCGGCTACCATTAAAGCGATATAGCCTAAACCTGTGGTAAGGATATAAAGGATTGTAGCGGTTAATAACGGTAGCTTTAGTAAAGGGAAATTCAGAAAAAACAGGATAGCACCAATAACTAAAGCCACATAGATTTTAGACCAGGTTATCTTTTCATTTTTAACTCCCTTAGAACCCAAACAGCTTAATGCCAACAATACCAAAGCAAACAGCTTGGTATATAGGGTATGCGAAAACAGCCCTGCCGTTCGCTGAAAATTGCCCAATACTTTGTTGATGATTTCTAAAGTCCAGCCACGTTCTATAAAGAAACCGTAGCAGAACCAATAAAGGTGCATCAGTACCAAAAGGATACTTACTGCCCTCATAAATGCCATAATCTTGGCAAGTCCTCTTAAATCGTCTTCTCCTTGCATTATTTTTAGTTTTAATGTTCGGGCGTGAATTTAAAGGCTCTATATAGTGGCTATAAGAATGTGGCACTCAATGGCGGTGCGTGGCGGTGTTTGGCTGATTGCTATTTCTGACCTCTTTGGCGGTTTCTTTTCTTCTTCATTTTGTTGGCAAAATCCTGTTCCTCGTAATCTTCGCCCTGTGCTTCGGGCAATAAACCGCCCAATGCTTCAATCAAACCGTCTTCGTGTTTTTCATTAATATTCAGGAAGTCGAACAAATGATGTGGTTCTTCCGAAGGAAGATCTGCATCATTTGATGTAGATATTTTCGGCTGTAATTCAACTGGCTCTTTAATCTCCGGTTTGATGTTATTGTTCCAATAATCATTAAAGGTATTGGCAGAAAGTTCCTTGCCTAAACGTGAACCGTTCCAGACCGTTTTAGAATTGTGGTCTATAAAAGTTATTCCGTAAATACGTCCTGTGTCATTTCTACGCACCACTACATTAATGCCTTGTTCGCCTAACTGCTTTTTAAAACCCTGCTCATCATTTGTTGATTGCAGGGCAATGGTAACGGCAGCTTTAATGGTTGGCTTTGTCGGGTGGTCTTTTAAAGCCTCTTTGCTTTTTGCAAAATGCAATTCCAAAGTCGGTAGCCCTGCGTTTTTTCCGAAAAGCGAAGCCTTGAATGGATGTCCGGCTCTTTCGCCTTTTTCATTTAACGGGATATACAGTAAACCCTGCTGCATCTTTCCCTGCAATTCGCCCTCCACTTTTTCGGTGGTAACATTGAACAGGGAAAGCAAAGCGTTGTATTCTCCCAAAGTTTGGTATTGATAATAATTCGGCAGGTGGCGAACAACCGAAGCGATTTGGCTTTTTACATCTCCAGCTTTGTAATCCACCGGACGGAAAATCTTATCGTTCTGCTTGTGTTCCTTATCCGTTGCGGGTATCAAACCGTATTTCCTTTCGAGTTCACGGCAAACATTCATAGACCGCATTTTCTCGAATTTGTCCGAAATCTTTTTGCCCTCTTCGTCCACGCAAACCGATACAATATGAATATGGCTACGGTCAATATCGGTATGCTTGAATACCACAAAAGGTTGTTCGCCGTAACCCATTTCACGCATATACTGCTCTGCCATTTCCCTGTACCTGTCATCACTTACCTTGTCTTTCGGGTCGGGATTGAGCGAAATATGCAACGTATGCTTTTCGGTATTGCGGTTGGCTATGAGATAAGGGGCAAAAGATTGGGCTAATTGTGCAACGGAATAATGACCGTTAGCGGTTTCAATCATCTTATTGGCAAACAAAATTTTTCCGTTTTCATTCTCCACTTTGAGCTGATTGTACGCCAATGCTCCGTATAAATTTCCGCTTCTTCCGATTTTCGCTATCATTTCTAAGGCTGTTTTTTCAGATGTTTTGCTTCAAATTCTTCGGTTATCTGAATGATTTTTTGGCATAGCATCGCCATTTCAGCCGTCTGTTTTTCCAATTTGTAAAGGAACGCTGCGGCTTTTTTCTCGGAAAAATTCTTGTACAACAGCTTTACAATCTGATTATAATTCACACCTACGGAGCGAAACTGACTGTGAAACGAGGTCAATCGCATATAAAAATCAACCGTTCCTTTATCAATTCTAACCGATTTCATTTCCTTACTGAACAGCAGGGAAATGATAAACTTTGCTTTGTTGGGCATTCCCGATGCTTCAAAAAGCGATAAAAGTTTGGCATTTTCTTCGTCTGTAAGACGGAAAACGTGGCGGTGGATGCTCGGGTCGGTTTTCGGTGTCCGTCCGCCCTTATTCTGTTTTTTGTTACTGTTCTCGTTCATCACTAATCCATTTTTAATCCACACAAAACCTCGACTTCGGAGAGCGTTTTCTGCCCCCTGCTAAGGGCAAGTTGTTTTGAGGCACTAACTCGGTTTCGAGTGCCTCAAAACACAACTTGCCGTGTTCCGTTGAACACAAAAATCCGCCCTTCGGGACGGATTAAATGTAACAGGGAAAAACGGCTCGATGCCGTTCCCGTTACCCTCCGATTTGTCAAAAGAATTTTGCATAAATCCATTAATAAAAATCATTATACAGCCTAAAACCTAAAGAAACGGTTGCAGATCCTTCATGTGGTACAGGTGGTTTCTTCTTAGGAGTTCTGAATCATTTAGGAAAAACTAAACTAACCAAACCTCAGCAGGAATTTTTGAAGTTTAATACATTTAGAGGTTGGGAAATTGAGAAAGCTACAGCTCGACTTTGCTTGATGAATCTCTTCCTACATGGTGTAGGCGATTTAAAAGAAACCCCTGAAATAGAAGTTACGGATAGTTTGAAAAGGACTGATGGGGAGGTTTCTGAATCAGAAAAAGTAGACATAGTACTCGCTAATCCTCCCTTTGGGATAAGTAGTAGCGATATACCAACTACCGATAAAAAACAAGCAGAAAAGGATGGCTATTTCTTAAGAAAGGACTTCTGGGTGACCACAAGCAACAAACAACTTTCTTTCTTACAACACATAGCGACAATGTTGAAAGATCATGGAAGAGCAGCGGTTGTTTTACCTGACAATGTATTGTTTGAAGGAGGAGCTGGTGAAACCATCAGGAAAAAGCTTCTTGAAAATACAAATTTACATACAATACTTAGACTACCTACAGGTATTTTCTATGCTCAAGGTGTGAAATCAAATGTATTATTTTTCCAAAAAGAATCAGAATCAAATACTCCTGCAACGAAAGAAGTTTGGATTTACGATTATAGAACAAATATTAGGCATACTCCTAAAAAGAATCCATTAAAATTTGAGCATTTAGAGGATTTTATCCAGTGCTACAAAGCTGAAAACATCTCAAAAAGAACTGAAACATGGAATGAAGAAAATGATACAGGTCGTTGGCGTAAATATTCTTATGAACAAATTATCGAAAGAGATAAAACAAATCTGGATATTTTCTGGCTTAAAGATGATAATCTGATTGATTTAGATAACCTTCCTGATCCGGAAGTGCTGATTGATGATATTATCGAGAACATAGAAAGCGCTTTAGCCAATTTTAGAACGATTAAGGATTCTCTGAATTAGAACTACAAAACGTTTTGCATGAATGATTTTTTAAGCGAGAATATTTTTGATGTTGATTGTGATTTATTATTAATCCCGATTTCTACAGCTGGTACCATATCTAATTCTTTTAGAAGTGGTTTAGAGGAATTAGGTATTGCAACAGATCTTTGGGAAAATAAAGATTATGAACTTGGTGATATTAAAATATTACCAAAAAAATCAAAGGGTAAATTCATAGCTTTTGTTTGTACGGTTGATGGATATGATGGCGCTTATTATGCAATCAGATTAATAGGGAAACGGCTCGCAGAAAAGATAACGGAATTAAAAGATGTTAGGGAAATAGCTACTCCAATATTAGGAACAGGAGCAGGTAAACTTCAACCACATTTGAGTCTAAATATTATGCGTTCTGCATTCTATGAAAATAAACATGTAGAAAGTGTTCGGTTAACTTTTTGTACTCCTGATGAAGAAATACATTATTCGGTAAAGAGTCGCACTTTAGATGTGGATACGCCTAGTGGTCAATTAGTTATTGAAGCTGAAATTCCTAATATTCATATCAATGAATTAGTAGAAAAAATTCAATATGATAAAGAATTTTATTATGAATTAGCTGAAAGAAAATTTAATGAATATATCAAGCATGAATTACCCAAAGTTTTTTATGAACAATTATCGAATCAATTTAAGTCTTCAGGAATTACCTTCAAAGAATTCATCAACTCTGGTTTATCTAAAGAACAATACGAATTCACAGTACTATGTGGCGAATTAATCGCTTACATTGATTTTAATGCATACCATAAAAACATCTGGAATAGATATTCTGATAAACGTGTATTAGCTAAATCTGCTGTTCGTCAGAATGATTGGTTTTTGAATTTGATCAAATTCAAATTAACCAATAAGCATAGGTTCCTGAGCCCAAGCATTAAAAACGCATTTACATATCTGGAATCTCCTGGTTATAGCCTCACTATGCTTTCTGAAAATCATAGAAAGAAAGTTTTCGAGAATATTTTTCCTGATAGAATTTATAATGATGGGTTTGAAGAAACAGTACTGAGTTTTTTTAGAAGATTAGGAATAAAAATCCAAAACCCTAAAAATTTTGGTGCCCTTTGTAGTCGAATTCTTTACTTACCTTTTATTAAGCCTATTTGGGACGAAATCATCACAAAAGATAACACTCTTGAAGATGCCTTAATATACACAGATTTGTCATCGGCAAGCTACTTAATTGAGGAGTGTTTAAGAACCAATTCAAAAGTATTAGATCTTGGGAATTGTGGGTTAAGAAATCTGGAGATTATACCTGAGCTATTCGAATGTACTCACATAGAGGTATTGATTTTAAGTAATGAATGGGCTGAATATAAAAATGGGAAATGGAGAAAGCTTACCAGTAAAAACAAAGGAAATAGAAATAGTATTAAATTTTTGCCGGAATCAATGAACGAATTATCCGAGCTCAAAGTCTTAGTTTGTGGAGGAGATTGGAATGAGTATAATAACCAAGAATGGAACAGATGGGGTATTACTTCTCTTGCTTCAATTTCCAAACTAAAAAAGCTTGAATATTTAAACCTAAGTAATAATGAGTTGACCAATATAATAGGTTTAAAGAAATTAAAATCACTAAAAATCGTTCATCTAAATAATAATAAGATTTCGAAGGTTGAGTCTTTAAACGAGCTGAATAATCTAACAGAGCTATATCTTAGTAATAATAAGATTAAAACTGTAGATTTTATTAGTGGATTAGATAATATTGAAACAATAGACTTACACAACAATATTATAAGAGATCTAAGACCGATCATAAAAATCATTCAGAATATTGGTATTAATAACGATAAATGGGAAAAAAACATATTAAATATAGCAAAGAATCCTTTGGAGTTGCCACCAATGGAAATCGTAACCTTAGGCAAAGAGGCGGTTCTAGGAGTACTTGATGATATTGAGAAAAGAGGTCGCTACGTTAATAAAGATATTAAAGTAATTCTGGTAGGCAATAGTGAGGTTGGTAAATCTACTTTGGTAAAATACTTAGATAAAGAAAATGGTCTTGAAGATGAGCATCTTCCGACTCTTTGGATGGATGAAAAGATTATAAAAAGTAAGTATTTAGTTAATACCATTAAAGAAGAATGTTTGCTACACGTTTTTGATTTTGGTGGACATGACTATTATCATGACACTCATCATTTATTTTACAGTACTAATACAATTTATCTTTTTTTTATTGTGGGATAAAGAAACCGATAATTTAAATACAAGAAACATCACCCAGAAAACAAGAGTAAATTTAGAAATAGAAGTTGAAACACAAGATTATCCGATAAGATATTGGTTAGATTCCGTAAGGTTTTATACCAAAGATGTTGAGGCAGATAACTTTGAATTTGAAATTAAAAGGGATGTTACTTACGACAGTCCACTTCTCTTAATTCAGAATAAAGTTGATAATGCTTCCAAAATTGTATTTCAAGAGAATAAGACCCTATCAAAAGATTATTCTTTTATTTATGACATAATTAATATATCCATTAAGCCTAAAAGAAATTTAGACCATTTTGATAGTTTGTTTTTGGAAATGCTTAATAAGATGAACATTATTGGAGCTGTTCTTCCTAAGTTTTATGAGACAATAAAGAACAGCCTAAATTCCTATAAAGGAGAGCCAGTGCTAACATTTGCTGAATTTATGAATTATTGTAATAGAATAATTAAAAATCCTATTGATGATTCTCAAGCTAAACGATTGGTTAAATATCTGGAACAAGTTGGACTTGTATTATGTACGAGTAAAGACACTGAAGAGAAAATATATGTAGATAAGAAATGGGTTATCGAGAATATGCATAAAGTTCTTGAAAAACTGTTGGATAGAAAAGGAGAATTTAAAAGAGAGTATGTTGTGAGAATACTTGGGACAGATGATAGTAAAGTTGATGATCTATTATTAATGATGGAGGAATTCAAGATTATTTTCAAAAATCCTTATTCCGATGTATATATAGCACCTCTCTATTTACCTAAAATTCCTGATGGAAAAATTAAACTGTTTCTTAATGAAGGTCAGATTACATATCGAAGATTTGAATTCAAAGGATTCATTCATAAAAATGTTATTTTAAGTATATTTCAGAAATTTGGAACTCTATTTTCTTCTGATAAAAATAAAGATATATTTTATTACTGGAAAGACGGTTTGATTATCAAAAACCATAATACAGATGAAATAATAATGATAAAATTTCATCTTGGTAATGAAAATGGAAACGCCTGTATTGATATTTATGATTTATCTCAAAAAGATCAGCCTATATTCAGAGATGATGTACTCAAATTCATTAGAGATGTTAATCAGGGCTATGAACTAAAGGAAATGGTTACATTAGATGGGATAGATTATATATCAAAAGAATTACTTGAAAAGTATGCAGAAATAGGTAAGCATGTCTTTTCTGAGAAAAAACTATCAGAGCCTTTAAAATCTGAACAACAAAAACTTTTTAAGCTAAAAGATTATATGGAATTTATTGATACTCCTGTTAAAAAGAAAAAAGTAGTAATATCATACTCTAAAAAAGATCTAACTCAGATACATATTCTTAGAAGATATTTACAACCATTGATAGATGCAGAACTTATTGAACAACCTTGGTATTGTACCAGTTTAAATCCTGGTGATGATTGGGATAAGAAGATTAAGCATAAATTTCAGGAAGCTGATATTGTGTTTTTTATGGTTAGTGAATATTTCTATAGCACGAAATACATCATTGATCACGAAATAAAAAATGCAATTGATCGATATGATAATGGAGAAAATATAAAAATTGTACCTATAATTTTAGAGTTTTACGATTGGGGTAGAAAGGAGCCTTATAATCTTCAACGTTTTTCAGCTTTGCCATATCAAGCAAAACCAATTAGTGATTTTAGTAACCCTAAAATGGCCTGGAGTACAATTACTGCATCTGTAAAAATGATGATTGAGAAGGATCTCGATCCTGGAAAAATAGAGATAATAGGGCGCGACCTCGAAGAGATATACGAAAGACAAGTTAAAGGAAAGTTAGATAATAATTCTGCTTAGGATTTAAATAAGGTTGCACAGTCGAATTTTACTTTGTAAATCATCAAATTAGCTCGATTTTCTTCTTAAAGAGCGCATTTCTTTGAGTAGGAGATCGCCAATTTTTTAAAATCATTTATTGCAAAAAAAATGAACTTTTGGAAGCGGCTCAAAAAAAAAGTCCTTAACTTTAAAAGTAATTAAAGACCGTTACAAATATTTAACGGGATTTCTTTGATAGCTTGTAATCGATTGATTAAGATATAATTAGAAATGGGCAGTCTCCATCTGTTAATCAGAGGGTCGCTGGTTCGAGCCCAGCAGAGGGAGCTGATAACCAGTCAGTTAGCCCCACTCTGTCCGAGTGGGGCTTTTTATTTGCACAAAATTTGCACACTTTAATTATTGAAGATTTTTACCTGCAAATAGTCAAGTTATTAACTAACAAAACATTATTCAAAGTGATCAGGATTGAAATTCATCAATAGAGATTCAGCTATATTAATTAGTTTTTATACGCAACAACAGTCAGTTTGCACAGAATTTGCACGATTTTCATGCCGTTTTTATATAGCCAATCCCTGGAGGCTCGACACTTATGAGCATTTTAAGATTGTTAAATTTAGATGTAGTAATGAAGCGGAAAATCAAATCTTCTGACTCATTATTGCCAAATTCATAATTGAATAATAGATAATGATTTAATTTAAGTTTAGTTTTTGGCGTGAGGGAGTCAATCGGCTGGGGTTTATCCGCATTAGTCAGGCAACCAAGAAATAGGCAATCAGCTTCATAATACAAATACCTTAATTTTAGCGGTAGAAGTTTGTGTTTCTGATATATGTAATTTTTTTCTGAAATTGTATAATTATTAAAGAATATTGGATCAAACTTTGTGATGCCATTTTGACTTTTTTACAAATAATAGTTGAATGTTTAAAAATAATCGTAATATTGCGATATAAAATTATGGGACTAACAAGATCAGAAATATTTACCGATGAGCAGAACAGGCTTTCAACCCTGCTGAAAGCTATTGCGCATCCCGCTCGTATTGCTATCCTGCAAAGGATCATCATCTCCAACACCTGTATCTGTGGTGATCTGGTGGGTGAACTTGGACTGGCGCAGGCTACAATCTCACAACACCTAAAGGAACTGAAGACCGTAGGGATTATCCAGGGCACAATTGATGGCGTTAGCGTATGCTATTGCATCAATCCAAAGACCTGGAAATTATTAGAAGATCAGCTTGGGGCTTTCTTGGGTTCCTACAAAGGTGAGACTACCTGCTGTTAACCTTTTTTTATGTAAATCAATCGTTAAATTGCAATAATACTTTAAATATATTCATTATGAAATTATCAGAAATAAAAGAAATCTTGGCTTCTGCTGAGGCCGTGAATTTTCGATTGGAAAATGGTAGCACCGTACCGGAACATTTCCACGTTACAGAGGTTGGTATCATTACAAAAGACTTTATTGATTGTGGTGGCAAGGTGCGCCATGAGAAAGTTGCGAATTTCCAGCTATGGGATGCAGATGACCACGAGCACCGTTTAAAAGCAGGAAAGCTGTTGAATATCATTTCGCTTTCTGAAAAGGTCCTGGGCATGGAAGATCTGGAAATTGAAGTGGAATACCAGTCTGAAACTATTGGCAAATATGATCTTGGCTTTGATGGAACAAACTTTTTGCTGCTTGCTAAGCAGACAGCCTGTCTTGCAAAAGAAGCCTGTGGGGTTGAAGATGCGCCTAAAAAAGGAATGGTCAATCTGGCTGGTGCAGCTAATGGTTGTACTCCTGGCGGAGGTTGTTGCTAATTCGATAATATGAAAATCAGAAGCCTATTGCGCTCGGACTGGAAAGATGTAGAATCGATTTATGAAAAAGGTATTGCTACTGGCAATGCCACTTTCCAGGCCAGTGCACCTTCTTGGGAAGAATGGGACAACTCGCACCTTAATACCTGTAGAATCGTATTTGAAACTGATGGAAAGGTTATTGGTTGGGCGGCATTGACATCAGTTTCATCACGCTGTGTCTATGCTGGAGTAGCTGAGGTAAGTGTGTACGTTGATCCCACATTTTCAGGGCAGGGAATTGGTCTTGCGCTTTTGAACGAGCTTGTGGGGCTGAGCGAGGATGAAGGGATATGGACATTGCAGGCAGGGATATTTCCAGAAAATCTAGGTAGTCTCCGTATCCATGAAAAAGCTGGATTCAGAACACTTGGTGTTAGAGAAAGGATAGGCAAGCAGAACGGGGTTTGGAGGGATACGGTACTGTTGGAAAGAAGAAGTAAAGTTGTTAGTTGATTTATAGATACGATTTATGAAAAAAATATTGGTGCTGTGCACTGGGAACAGTTGCAGGAGCCAGATTGCAGAAGGTTATTTGAGACACTATGCGGGAGATCAGGCCCAAGTTTATAGCTCAGGAATTGAAACACATGGGGTAAATCCAAAAGCCATACAGGTGATGGCGGAGGATCATATTAATATTTCATCGCATACATCCAACCATGTAGATGAATTCGCAGGAATCGATTTTGATGCGGTAATTACTGTTTGCGATAATGCCAATGAAGCATGTCCCTTCTTCCCCGGAAAAGTAGAGCGCTTTCACCAGAATTTTCCAGACCCCGCAAAGGCAATTGGTTCTGAGGAAGAAGTGATGGATGAGTTCAGGAGGGTGCGTGAGCTGATCAAGACCTATTCAGCTGATTTTATAAATCAATACCTAAACCAAAAATTATGAGTGCTAACAATTGTGCCCCTGTGGCTGAGCGAAAAAAACTTGGCTTTTTAGATCGTTACCTAACATTGTGGATTTTTATAGCAATGGCTATTGGTGTAGGGATTGGCTATTTTATTCCATCGTCTTCTGGCTTTATCAATTCCTTTTCTTCGGGAACCACCAATATACCTTTGGCTATCGGTCTGATCCTGATGATGTACCCCCCACTTGCGAAAGTGAAGTACGAAAAAATGGGCGAAGTATTCAAGGACACCAAGGTATTGAGCGTTTCATTGGTATTGAATTGGGTAATTGGCCCGCTTTTAATGTTCTTTTTGGCCATTACATTTTTAAGAGATTATCCCGAATATATGGTCGGACTTATACTGATCGGTCTTGCAAGATGTATCGCTATGGTTGTGGTATGGAACGAGCTTGCAGAGGGAAACCGTGAATATGCCGCTGGACTGATCGCATTGAACAGTATTTTTCAGGTTTTATTGTACAGTGTATTTGCCTATGTATTCATCACAGTCCTACCACCTTTCTTTGGTTTAAAAAGCCTTGAAGTCAACATCACCATTGGAGAGATTGCCAAAAGCGTGGGCATCTATCTGGGACTGCCCTTTGCGATGGGTATTATTTCTAGATATACCCTGATCAAACTAAAGGGAGAAGATTGGTTTCAGAACAAATTTATTCCTTTTATATCCCCGATTACACTGATTGCCTTGCTATTTACCATTGTCATTATGTTCAGTTTAAAGGGCAATTTGATTGTACAGATACCAATGGATGTAGTTCGTATCGCCATACCACTAGTGATCTACTTCTCTATTATGTTCGTGGTGAGCTTTTTTGCTGGAAGGTACTTCGGTGCAGATTATTCAAGAAGCACCTCTATTGCCTTTACCGCCACAGGGAATAATTTTGAACTGGCCATAGCAGTTGCCATCGGGGTATTCGGCATTAACTCGGGACAAGCGTTTGCAGGGGTAATAGGCCCATTGGTAGAAGTGCCTGCACTGATCGCCCTGGTCAACCTGGCATTCTGGATCAGGAAAAAATACTATTCTACAGCAGAAATCACCAATTAGAAAAACAACATAATATATTATGAAAATTGCTTTATTCTCTGATATCCATGCCAATCTTCCGGCATTGGAAGCATTCTTTAAAGACGTTGAAACTAGAAATACCGATGCCATTTATTGTTTGGGCGACCTTGTCGGCTACAACATTTGGCCTAATGAAGTGATTGATGAAATCCGCAGACGTGGTATTCCTACCATTGCAGGGAATTACGATTGGGGCATTGGCCGTTCAAGTGACGACTGTGGCTGTGCCTACAAGACCGATGAAGAGAAAGCAATGGGAAAGGTTTCCATTTCCTATACCAATGAGGTTGTAAAGGATGAACAACGTGCCTATTTGAGAACCTTGCCAGCTCATATCAGACTGGAGTATCAGCTTAACCACGATAAGCGGAATATTCTTTTCGTTCATGGCAGTCCAAGGAAGGTAAACGAGTATCTTTTTGAGGACCGTGACGAGAAAAGCATGCTTAGGATTATGGAGCAGGCCGATGCGGATATCTTGTGCTTTGGGCACACCCATCAGCCTTACCACCGTATTTTAAATTCGGGTACAGACGGAAATGATAATTTTAGGCATGCGATAAATATTGGTTCAGTAGGAAAGCCGAAGGATAAAAACCCAAGAGGGGGTTATGTAATTTTGACCATCAAGCCCGATAGTACCGTAACCGATAAGGATAGCATTAAAGTAGAGTTTATTCGCTTTGAATATGATGTTGAAAAAGCAGCAAAGGCAGTTGAGGAAAGTCCATTGCCAAATGAATATGCAGATATGTTACGTAACGGATAGATGATGAAAATAGCACTTTTTTCAGACATACATGCCAATCTTCATGCTTTTGAAGCGATGCTGAAAGATATGGACAGCCAAAGACCTGATGCGGTTTACTGCCTTGGGGATTTGGTAGGTTACCATATTTATCCCAATGAAGTAATCGATGAAATTAGAAGACGTGGTATTCCAACCCTCAAGGGAAACCATGATGAAAAGGTAGAAAATTTGATCACCACACCTGAAAGCCTGAACGAACCGGGCAAGAAATATGCCTATCATCTGATCCGTGAAGATAACAGGGATTACTTAAAAACGCTTCCGGCCAGTATTAAATTGGAATTTAAGTTCAATGGCGAAAAACTGAATATAGTTTTTGCCCACGGTAGTACAAGAAAAATTGATGAATATGTGTTAATCGATACCGATGAACATTATGTAATGGGAATGATGGAGGAGGCAGATGCTGATGTTCTTTTTGTGGGGCATTCACATAAACCTTATCATAGAACTATTCAAACTGATAAGGGAAGATTTAAGCACGTTGTAAATCTTGGCTCGGTTGGAAAGCCAAAAGATGGCGATTATAGGGGGTGTTATGTTTTATTGACCATAATTGAAAACAATTCAACATCAATTAGTAATAGCATTCAATTAGAATTTAGGAGGGTGGAATATGACATGGAAGCCTCAGCAAAATCTATTGAGGACAGTCTATTGCCTAACGAGGTGGCCCAAGCTTTAAGGATATCAAAATAGCCCTTAATTTCAACCCAGTTTTTCTTCTAATGTGATTTAGCAGGTCCATATTACTGATAATAGTCTGGTTTGGAAAAATTATCAAGTATTATAATTAATTTTAGAAAAGAGAGTATATTTTGGTTTAAATAATTGCAATGATCAACTTTAAAAACAGTATTCCTACACTTCCTGCCATCAGCGTTAGCAAAGCTGTAGAATTTTATCAGGCTAAACTGGGATTTTACGCACGCCACCAAGAGGAAACATTTGCTATTATGACCAGGGGCAATGTAGAAATCCACCTATGGCAGGCATGTGATAAGAGCTGGAAATTCAGGAGTTTGGCACTTTTCTTAAAACCTATTTGGACTGGGGCTGAAACCTTCATTGCTGGAACCGCTAGCTGTAGAGTTGAGGTTGAAGGGATTGATGAACTCTACCAAGAATACAAATTGCAGGGAGTGCTCCACAATGTACATTCAGTTGTTGAAGAACAATACTGGGGACACCGTGATTTGGCAACACTTGATCTATACGGAAATCTTATTGTTTTTTATGAGGTGGTAAATTAGCCACAGCAGGATGTTCCTTGCTGTATTGGTGGGCACTTAACCGTTCCATAGCTACAGTAAACACAGCAGTCTCCAGTAAGTGGCTTTAAGGTTGTTTTGCAGTTTTCACACTCGTAAAAGTACTGGCACGAATCGGTTGGCATTTCTTCAGTTTTTGCAAAGTTGCAAGTTGGACAGGTAATTGTAGATATGAGGGTTGTTGTAGTCGACATGGTTAATTATTTTTTGATAACTGTATTTTTGTAGCCAATCTTTCTGATTTTCTTACTGATGCTATCGGCAGATATACTATCTGGATCATAGCTCACTAAGGTTGTTCTATTTTCAAATGAGGTCGTGGATTTAGCGATGCCACTAATGCCATTCAATCCTCCATCGATATGGTTGGTACAGGCAGCGCAGCTCATTCCTTGGATAGAAAGTTCTGCTGTTTCGAGTTTTTTTGATTTTGAACTGATATTTGTGGTACTTTTTTGGGCCGCATACAAAAAGTTTGAGTAATAGGGAAAGGCAATCAATAGCGCAGAGATTATGGTTACGGTCAGCAGAAATTTTTTGGATTTCATAAAACCATTTGTTTGCACGTCACATCCGCAGTCATCTTTTTGTACTGGTTTTCTGGTTAGCATTTGGTGCCAAGATAGTGCAAATAGGATTGCCGTCAGTATGATGATATAAGGGCGATAGGGTTCTACCCAGCTCAAATAGGTAGACGCACTACCTGCGCCACCAATGACGGTAAGCAAGGGCACAATACAGCAAATTGAAGCAGTAAATGCCGCAAGTAAACCTGCTATCCAACTTTTTTGTATGCTTTTACTCATTTTATTGCTATTAATGGTTTTTGTATCTGGCTAAAAAATGGACGAAGCAGTTCAAGTTGCGAGGTACTAATGGAATAATATATGGTATGACCAGACTTTCTATATTGGATCATTTTCCCATCCTTTAACTTTCGTAAGTGCTGTGAGATTGCGGGAATGGTCATATCAAGTATGTCACTGAGATCACATGGGCATAGCTCACCTTCCCTATTCAGTAGGAAAAGTATCTTTAGCCTGACCTCATTACCAGTAAGGGATAACAATCCCGACAGCTCGGAGAATTGATTAGGGTTTGAATTTAGGACTTCCCTACAATTATTAATCTGTCCCTGATCTGCGAAAATTCGTTTGCAACTGCTCATATTTTAAATAAAAGACAAATATAAGTATTTAAGCAATTACTTAAATATATTTTTTTTGCAATAAAAATGAGGTAAACGGAATTGGTGTGTAACTAATCTTGATAAACTATAACAAATCTTTTATAGAATAGGTATTACAAGAATAGTGTTTTGCAGGAATGATGTAATAAATTAATGGAATTATATAACGAAAAATAACTAAAGTAGCTTATATTTGCCTTTAATAATGAAAAGAATACTGCTGACCATTCTTGCTTTTTTTTATCTTGGGGTATCCAGTGGCGCAACCGTGCACCTTCATTATTGTATGGGAGAGCTTGTTAAATGGAGCTTAACTACACCAGATGAGGGTAATTGTGAGCTTTGTGGAATGACTAAAAATGCAACCAAGAAAAATTCATGTTGCAAAGATGATTATAAACAGGCCAAAGTAGACCAATCAAAAAAGGCAACCCAACTTGTTTATGAGTTCAAACAGTTTCCAGCGGTTTTTCAGCACACATTTAACAGTGATGCGCATCAGATTGCGCTATCTGCACTAAAAACAAATACTGTATTCAGTAATGCACCGCCAGAAAGGCTGAGTGTTCCTGTCTTTATCAGAAATTGTACCTATAGAATATAAGCCTTTTTCTTTACCCATTTCCTGCACATTCTTGTACTGGGCGTAGCTTTGCTATGGCCCAAAATCTTTATAAACAAATTTTTATTTCAAATCAATTTACAATGAAATCATTAAGATTCTCTTTGGTAGCCATGTTGGCTTTCCTTGGCAGTGCAGCTTTTGCACAGTCTAAAACAGACAGCGTTAAAGTATCTGGCAATTGTGGTATGTGCAAAAAACGCATAGAAACAGCTGCAAAAGTAGATGGCGTAACTGCTGCAGAGTGGAGCGCAAAAACCAAAATGCTAACGATCAATTACGACGCTAGTAAAATTAAGCTAGATGATTTACAGCGTAAGATTGCTGATGTAGGGCATGATACACCAAAGTTTAAAGCTACTGAAGCAGTTTATACTACACTTCCAGGTTGCTGCAAATATGATAGAGCAAGTCAGCCTGCAAAACAGCCAGAATCGGATCACAAACATTAACATTAGGTGCCTGAGTAATCAGGCACCGATTTGAAAAAAATAAAGATGGTACATAAAATTATAGAATGGTCTATGCGCAATCGGTTTATTGTGCTGGTGCTTTCTGCTGGATTATTTATATGGGGAATATTCGCTGTACAGAAAAATCCGATAGATGCCATTCCCGACCTTTCCGAAAATCAGGTGATTGTATTTACCGAATGGATGGGCAGATCGCCACAATTGATAGAAGACCAAGTTACCTATCCCTTGGTTACCAATTTGCAAGGTATTCCTAAAATCAAATATGTAAGGGGATCCTCTATGTTCGGGATGAGTTTCATTTACGTAATCTTTGAAGACGATGTAGATGTATACTGGGCCAGAGAGCGTGTAATGGAGCGAATTAGTACAATAGCCAAAACCTTACCAGAGGGTGTTGCCCCACAACTAGGTCCAGACGGTACGGGGGTAGGTCATGTGTTGTGGTACACCCTAGATGCGCCAGATATGGATTTGGGCGAGCAACGTGCCATACAAGATTGGTACGTGAAATTTGCATTGCAAAATGTTCCTGGCGTGAGTGAGATTGCTTCATTTGGTGGTTTTCAAAAACAATATCAAATTTCGATAGATCCTAATAAATTGCTGTATTACAAACTCAGTGTACCTCAGGTTATTGCTGCTGTAAGAAGTAATAATAACGAATCTGGTGGACGTAAGTTCGAGATGAGCGATATGGGCTATATCATTAAAACTTCAGGTTACCTCAAATCGCTCGAAGAAATCTCAAATATTCCCGTAAAAAACCAAAATGGCACGCCAATAAAGGTCTCAGATCTCGCCACGGTGCAAATGACAGGAGAAACCAGGTTGGGTATATTTGATCAGGATGGCAAAGGAGAACGTGCTGGTGGGATTGTGGTAATGCGTTATGGCGAAAATGCAGCAGCGGTAATAGATAAAGTAAAAGCAAAGATGATAGAAGTATCAAAAGGATTGCCTAAAGGCGTAAAATTTGATATTGTATATGATCGGGGCGAGCTAATTAAAGAATCTGTCGATTCGATTAAAAATACCTTGATAGAAGAGATGATTGTGGTATCGCTCATCGTATTTGTGTTTCTATTCCATTGGCGAAGTGCATTAAGCATCATTATACAAATTCCAATTACCATTGCGGCAAGCTTTATTCTGCTCAATGCTTTTGATATTTCATCCAACATTATGTCGCTTACCGGTATTGCACTGGCCATAGGTGTAATTGTAGACAATGGTATCATTATGAGCGAAAATGCCTATAAGCATTTGTCAGAACGATACGAGTTATGGGAAAAGGATCAAAATAAAACAACAACATCATGATCGAGTGGTTTAAAAATAGATTTAAAAAATCTCCAGATTGGATTAGTGAAGAAGATCGCCTTGCGGTGATTACCAAATCCAGTAAGCAGGTTTCAAGAGGTGTGTTCTTTGCAACAGTCATTATCATTACCTCTTTTTTACCCGTATTTATGTTAACCGGACAGGAAGGTAAACTGTTCCATCCGCTAGCCTATACCAAAACATTTATCATGATTGTAGATGCTTTATTGGTAATTACGCTGGCACCTGTGCTGATTTCCTTTTTTATGAAGGGGAAATTTAAGCCAGATCATGCAAATCCTGTAAACAGGATATTAGAAAAGGTTTACGAGCCCATTATCAGGACTGTTTTAAAATGGAGAAAAACTACAATTGCAATTAATATTATTGCTTTGTTGATTACCATTCCATTGCTTAAAAATCTGGGAACAGAATTTATTCCGCCATTGGATGAGCAAAGTATTCTTTTTATGCCGATCACTTTGCCAGATGTGTCGAATGCAGAAGCAAAGCGAATATTGCAGGTTCAGGACAAGATTATTAAATCGGTGCCCGAAGTTGATAAGGTCTTGGGAAAGGCAGGTAGAGCGAACACAGCTACCGATAATTCGCCGATTAGTATGATCGAGACCATTATAACTTTAAAGCCTAAAAGTGAGTGGCGCAAAGGGATTACCAAAAAAGATATTGTAACTGAGCTAGATGCTAAACTACAAATTCCGGGTGTGGTAAATGGTTGGACACAACCTATTATTAACAGGATAAACATGTTGGCAACAGGTATTCGTACCGATGTAGGGATTAAGGTTTTTGGACAAAATCTAGACACTATTGCTGCTGTATCTGAAAAGGTGAAAACCGCATTAGAAGGCACACCTGGGGTTAGTGATTTGTTTGTAGAGCCAATTACAGGTGGAAAATACATGTCTATCGATATAAAAAGAGAAGAACTGGCACGTTATGGTTTAAACGTTGACGATGTAAACCAAGTGGTAGAAAGTGCCTTGGGCGGTGCAACCATTGGCAATACCATTGAAGGTAGACAGCGTTTTTCTATTAGTGTGCGTTTAGCGCAAGAATATCGAAATAGTGTAGAGCGTATTCAACGTATTCCTATTCAGTCGGCCACTTTTGGCGAAATTCCCTTATCAGCTGTAGCCGATGTAAAATTTGAAGACGGCCCACCGATGATCAATTCTGATAATGCAATTTTGCGTGGTGCTGTAATGTTTAATGTGCGTGATCGGGATTTAGGCAGTACGGTTAAAGATGCCATGGAAAAGCTGAACAAAGAAAAAGGAGTGCTTCCAGAGGGTTATTTTTTGGAGTGGAGCGGGCAATATGAAAACCTTATCCGCGGTAAGCAAACCTTAATGTGGATTGCTCCCGTTGTTTTGGTTATTATTTTCTTCTCCTTGTATTTCGCTTTTCACTCGCTAAGAGAAGCCTTTTTAAGCTTAATTACAGTTCCTTTTGCTTTAATAGGTGGGGCGTATATGATCTACTTCTGGGATGTAAACTTATCTGTTGGTGTAGCCGTAGGTTTTATTGCCTTGTTTGGCATTGCTGTAGAAACGGGAATTGTAATGGTCATTTACCTCAACGATGGGATGCAGCAACTAATTAAATTAAAAGGAAACTCAAGTGAGACCATCACAAAAGAAGATTTGAGAGAATATGTAATTCATGGTGCAGCCAAAAGGTTAAGACCAAAACTAATGACGGTTTGTGTGTCGCTGTTTGGCTTGGTGCCCGTATTATGGGCTACAGGTGTTGGAGTAGATGTAATGCAACCCATTGTGTTACCAATGATAGGTGGAGTATTGACCTCATCTACCCACATTTTACTGGTTACTCCACTCATCTTTTTAATGTCTAAAGAATATGAATTGAGGAAATATGGAAAATTGGAGGTTCATGATGTACAGCATTAAAAAAATAACGTTGATAATGCTACTATTGCCATTCTGTGCATTAGCACAACAAAAACCGGTACTCTCATTAGATACGGTTTTACAAAGAATAGATAAGAATAACCTTTTGTTGCAATCGTATGGGTTAAAAGCAGAAAGCTATAAACATACGGCTAAAGCGTCAACAGCTTGGATGGCTCCAATGGTAGGTGTGGGTACGTTTATGACTCCTTATCCTGGTCAAATGATTATGGATGAGAGCGATAAAGGCTCTTTAATGTTGCAATTAGAGCAGGATATTCCCAATCCGGTTAAGCAAAATGCAAACAAACGGTATATCGAATCGAAAGGTAAAGTAGAAAATGAAACCCGGGGGGTTACCTTAAACGAATACAAAGCGCAAGCAAAGCGATTGTATTTTGGTTGGTTGATTGCACAACAAAAGATTAAGGTGCTGGCACAGAATGAAAAGATTATGCAAACCATGAAAAAGATCGAGGAGATCAGGTATCCTTTTAACCAGTCAAAATTAGGGAGTGTGTATAAAACTACTGCTAAACTGGAAGAGAACCGAAACATGATCACGATGCAAGAAGGAGATATTGCTAAAAGCCGGGCTTGGTTAAACAGTTTGATGAACCAACAGGGAAATGCTGACTTTGCTATTGATACCACTTATCAGCCAGTTTTTGTGGCTGCAAAAGCTATTGATACAGCTAGTTTAGCCTTAGCTAGAAACGATATAAAGAAAATGGATTATAGTATTCAATCTATGCAGTTGAATATCGAAGCTATGAAAAAGCAAAGCAGACCTGATTTTAAGCTAAGGTTTGATCACATGTCTCCTTTAACAAAAGCAATGCCCAAAGCCTTTAGTATTATGGGAATGGTAAGCATTCCAATTGCGCCGTGGTCATCAAAAATGTATAAATCCGAAGTAAAAGGAATGCAATATGAAGTACAGGCCATGGCAAAAGAAAAAGCGGCCATGCTTCAAGAAACGCAAGGGATGTTATACGGTATGCAATTCGAGATTCAGTCTATGCAAAAACGGATTAAGGTAATGGAAGATAAAATTATTCCGAGTTTACAAAAAACATTGGATGTTAACTTTCTGAGCTACCGTGAGAATAAAATGGAATTACCAGAAGTAATCGATTCGTGGGAAACATTAACTATGATGCAAACGAATGTGTTAGATGAGAAACTGAAACTTTATTTAATGATTGTAGATTATGAGAAAGAAATATATCGCTAAGATGATCAGAAGCGTAAAAAGTATGAGGTATAGCCCATTTAACTTTGCTTTATTGATGGTAGCAGGCATGCTGGTGATCAGTTCTTGTAATCGAAATAAAGCTGTTAAACACGATATGCATGATGATCCTGGTGCAGTAAAAATAGACAGTAATCTTTCACACTTGCTTAAACCTACAAATGAACAGGTGGTGTCAACATTGCCCATAATTATAGCAGAGTATGGCACTAGAATATTTACAGAAGAAGCACAAGGCATAATTAATTACGATACACGTAATGAGAATAGTGTAGCAAGTAGAGTAAGTGGAAGAATAGAGCGTTTGTTGATTAAGTATAACTATCAGCCCGTTCGCAAAGGACAGTTAATTATGGAAGTTTACTCCCCAGATTTGGCAGCTGCACAACAAGAGTTGCTTTTTTTGCATCAATCTGAAACAGATCAGTCTATGCTAGAGCGTGCTAAACAAAGGTTAATGTTATTGGGAATGAATAATTCAGCAGTTAATCAATTGTTAAAAACAAGAAAAGTTAATTATCGTATTCCTATTTATAGCAGTGCAGATGGATATATTCTTGAAAAATCCGTTGCGGCTTCGGTTGGAACTCCTTCTGCTGCTGCACCTTCTTCCGGTGGAGATGGAATGAGTAGCATGGGTGGTGGATCTGCAACGCCTGTTGTGCCCGTGGCAAGTGCTCCTGCAAATTCGCCGGTAATGTTACGAGAAGGACAGTATGTTAGTGCTGGACAATCGCTTTTTACGATTTATAATGCCAGTAGTATGCTCGCAGAGTTTTCATTTAAACCTGCTTTGGCATCTCTTATTAAAAAAGGCGATAAGTTGATGTTTTATAAAACTGCCGATAAAAGCACTGCTCAGAATGCAACTATTGGAATGATACAGCCCGTTTTTAAAAATGGAGAGAACTTTACCATTGCCAGAATTTATCTCAATAAATCGAATTTTAGGATCGGGGAACTTCTTACTGCTAAAATACCTGTATTGTTAGCTGCTTCATGGTGGCTACCAGAATCTGCGATAGTATCATTAGGAGACAAAAAAGTGCTCTTTAAAAAAGAAGGCAATGTAGTTATTCCAAAAGCGGTAAAAACAGGCGCTACCATAGCTGGGATGGTACAAATTACAGAAGATATTAGCAATTGGGAAATCAGTAAAAATGCAGCATACCTGGTTGATAGTGAAAGCTTCATTAAAAAATAAAATTATGGAACGTAAATTATTTATAAAGAAAATTGCCTTAATGGCTGTGCTTCCATCGGTATTTATTGCAGCCTGCAGCAATGAGAAAACTCCTGTAGAGGGGGCTGCTAAAGAAAAGGTACAGACCTTTACTTGCCCAATGCACCCACAGGTAATTAAAAATGAAATGGGCACTTGTCCCATTTGTGGGATGGATTTAGTGCCTTTTGAAAAGAACAACAATGATAAAGCACTTAAAGTAGATGAGAAACGCCAGGCATTGGCCAATATAACAACCATTATCATAGGTGAAAATAGCTTTTCTGGAGGTAAACAGCTAAATGGAAGGTTAACTGTTGATCCCGAGCAAAGTAGTTATATCTCTAGCAGAATTGCTGGTAGAATAGAGCGATTGTATGTAAGAGAAACTGGGGTTAAAGTAAGTAAAGGACAGCCTTTGTATCAACTCTATTCTGAGCAATTGGCTACCCTGCAACAAGAGTATTTAATGGCTGTAGCGCAAGAGAAACAATTTCAGGGCGATAAAATAGAACATCAGTTAGTTGTTGCTGCTAAACAGAAACTGTTGCTATATGGTCAATCTGAAAGTCAAGTTCAACAGCTGTTAAAAAGACAGAAAAAAGACCCATTTATTGTATTTTATGCGCCGCAAAGTGGTGTTGTAGCAGAGTTATCTGTAACACAAGGGCAATATGTACCAGAAGGAGGATCGATATTAAGACTAGAAGGTTATGGCCAGTTATGGGTTGAAGCTGATGTTTATCCAAGTGAGGCTAAAAACATAAAACAAGGTCAAAAAGTTAAGGTGGTTGTTGCCGGCTGGGAAGATCAGCCACAAGAGATGACGATTAGCTTTATTACGCCAGCTTTACAATCGGGTACACAGCTTACACAAATTAGAGGAACCATTCCTAATCCCGCAAATCAATGGCAGCCAGGTTTACAAGCCAATGTCTTTTTACCTTCTGCACACCAAACTAATGTGTTGACTTTGCCAGTAGATGCCGTAATAAGAGATGGAAAAGGAACACACGTTTGGGTTAAAAACGGAAAAGACAACTTTGAAGCCAAACTCGTAAAAATTGGACAAGAAAATGAGGATCAGGTTGAAATTGCAGAAGGTCTTAAAAAGGGTGATCAGGTAGTAGTAACCGGAGCATATTTGCTGTATAGCGAGTATATCCTTAAAAAAGGAAAAAATCCTGTTGAAGAGCTTAAAATGAGTAAATCATAAGTATTAATTATAAAAACAAAAAAATGAAAACAATAACCAATTTTGTAATGATTTTAGTTGCGGCAACGCTATTCGCAGCTTGTGGAAACAGTGAAAAACCAGTAGCAGAAGATGCACATGCAGGTCATAAGCATGCGGCGGGCGAAGGTCACGATGCCACTTCACCAGAAAAAACAACTGTAGGGGCTAGTTTAAAGGACGATAAATTAAATGCAGTTTACCAACATTATGTGCTGCTTACCAATGCACTTGTAAATGGCGATATGGTTGAGGCAAAAGTAGCTGTTAATGCGATTGAACTGGGTTCAAAAGAGTTAAGCAATGGTAGTACATTGGCCACATTAGCAGCTAAAATAGGTGCAGCTAAAGATATTGATGCCCAAAGAACTTTGTATGCTGATTTGAGCAAAGACTTTATTGAAAGAGTAAAAAGTTCTGGTTTAAAATCTGGCGAGATCTATGTAGAATATTGCCCAATGGCACTACATGATAAAGGTGCAGCATGGTTAAGTAACCAAAAAGAAATTAAAAATCCTTATTTCGGTGAAAGCATGATGACTTGTGGTGAAGTAAAAGAAACATTGAAATAAAATGGATGATTTAAATGCTGCTATCCTTAATGGAAAGCAGCATAATTATATAACTAATAGACTGAATTATATAAATTTAATTTTGCATCTTTATATAGATTTGCATAGTCATGAAAAGTAAAGCTATCTTTCTGTTAGTAATATTTTTGCTCAACACTGTTGTGGGTTTTGGCTGTGCTTTGGGAATGGAGGAGGATCATGATAATCATTCCCATACAAAAGCGGCTGTTCATGAGCACAAAGATCATCAACATAATCATGGAGAGAGCCATGAACATCAGGTTACCTCAATACCAGGTCTGAATTTTTCAAAAGAAGACCCTTGCTGTAAAAAGCTAATAAATGAGCTGACTATTCAAAGTAAACTAATCCCGGGAAGTGCTAAGGTGCTAGTCGTTTTACCAGTAGTATGGCTTACCAATTACGCTTATACTTTACTAGTTCCGGTGAGTAGCATCGAACCAGATCAAAGTGGTTACGTAGACCATAGGTATCGACCCCCAAACGAAGATATTCGAATAAGTATCCAAAGTTTTCAGATATAAGATTTAATGGGTTTGCTAAACAGCCAGTTTACTGCTGTTAGTGAACAAATACATTTCACATGGCTATTGCTATGTCCAAAAATTAGTATAAACATTAAATTATTACATCATGAAATATATATATTTAGTAGTTGCCTTAGTTGCAACTGCATGGATTAAACCTGTGTTTGCACAAAACAGCCAAACACAATCTTTATTAACGTCTTACTATGACATCAAAAATGCATTGGTAAGCTCCGATGCTACTGCTGCTGCCTCCAAAGCCAGCGAGTTTTCTAAAGTATTGAGCAGTATGGATATGAAATCAATGCCAAAGGAAGAAATGACAGCCTTTATGGGGCTTCAGGATAAACTGGAATTTGATGCTAAACATATCTCAGAGACAAAGGAAATCGCACATCAAAGAGAGCACTTTGCCAATTTCTCTACTAATCTTTTTAAACTAGCTAAAGCGGTAAAGCTTACCAAAGAGCCAGTCTATTACGACTATTGCCCAATGAAAAAAAGCTATTGGCTTTCTGATAATGCAGCAATTAAAAACCCCTATTTCGGTAAACAGATGTTAACCTGTGGAGCAGTAAAGGAAACTTTAAAGTAATTCCGTTTGTTAATTGTACAGTTCGCCCTTTATTTAGACGTTTAGCTGTACAATTAACTTTCGGATTTTATCAAATAATTCTGCTATAGGATAATACAAATAAACTTTGTTCCCCTGAGCAGGCAATCAACCATTTAAAAGATTTTAATTAAAATACGATGAAAACATTAATTTATAGCTCGGCTTTTTCCTTACTATTTCTAGCAGCCTGCTCTAATGGCAGTAATAAAACTCAAACAACGGCTCTGTCAGACTCTACAGCAACCAAGACAGTTGTAACAGAACCTTCAGAAAAAGGTGCCTCTACTTCGGAACTGTTAAGTTCATATCTAAAATTAAAAAATGCTCTTACAGCTGATAACGATAAAGACGCAGCAACTGCCGGAAATGAAATGGTAACGGCGTTTGCCAATTTTGACAAAAAAGCCTTAACACCAGAGCAGGATAAAGCTTATACCGACATATACGATGATGGTAAAGAACATGCTGAACACATTGGTGCTAATGCCGGAAATATTGCACATCAGCGTGAACATTTCGATATGTTGAGCAAAGATATGTACGATCTTGTTAAACTACTTGGAACGGGTCAACTGGTGTATGTTGACCACTGCCCAATGTATAATAAAAATAAGGGCGCAATCTGGTTGAGCGAAGTGAAGGATATTAAAAACCCTTATCTTGGAAAAGCGATGCCAACTTGTGGTACGGTTAAAGAGGAATTAAAATAACAGCCATGAAAGGCATAAAAAAAATACTTCTTGGATTATTGGTAATCCTTGTAATTATCCAATTTATACAACCTGCCCGCAACAAAAGTGGGCAGGCTATGCCTAATGATATTTCCAAAATGGTTGCCATGCCAGATGATGTACAGGGTATCTTGAAAAAAGCCTGCTATGATTGCCATAGTAACAACACCAGGTACCCATGGTATGCCAATGTGCAACCTTTGAATTGGTTCTTGGACAATCATGTACAATCTGGTAAAGCAGAATTGAATTTCAACGAATTTGGCGCTTATACCTCCAGAAGACAACAGAGCAAATTGCGCTCTATTGAGAATAGCTTAAAAGATGGTACGATGCCCCTTTCTTCATATACCCTCATCCATAGAAATGCCATTTTGAGCGAAGCGGAAAAATCGCTAATTACAAATTGGGTTCAAAAATCAAAAGATAGCTTAAACAAAAAGAATTTTTAACCAACATTAATCACCAATGAAATGAAAAATTTATTAACAGCGTTTTTACTAATCTTTTATGCTGTAGCTTCCGCTCAGGATATGAAGGGAATGAAAATGCCAAAACAGGAAAACAATAAGCCGGTCGAGGCTATCTATACCTGTTCGATGCACCCGGAAATACAATCTAGCAAACCTGGTAATTGCCCGAAATGTGGTATGAAGCTCGTCGTTCAAAAAGTAAAAACTGTTAAACCGAAAGCTTCCGCTCCCGATAAAAAAGCGCAGCCTGCAAAGACTTCAGATATGGGAGATATGAAAATGCCTATGAAGGAGATGCCTAAAAAGAATGACGGAATGGAAGATATGGGTGGTATGGATATGGGAGATAACAGTGTTACGATGGAAAATATAAAAAAGGCAAAAGCAAATTTGGGACCTATTAAAACCATTACAAATAACCAAGCCCCTCGCACCGTTCGCTATGACCTTTATATTGCCGATACCACAGTAACATTCGGAAAGAAAACAAAGCGGGCAATTGCCGTAAATGGTCAAATCCCTATGCCAACATTAACTTTTACAGAAGGTGATACGGCTTTGATCTATGTGCATAATAACCTGGATGAGGAGACAGCCTTGCACTGGCATGGCCTGTTTTTGCCGAACAAGATGGATGGAGTTCCTTTCCTTACACAAATGCCTATTAAACCCCACTCTACGTATATCTATAAATTCCCCATTGTTCAGCATGGCACGCATTGGTACCATAGCCATAGCGGACTTCAGGAGCAGATCGGAATGTATGGAGCATTTATTATGAACAAAAGAAAAGAATGGGATATTCCAACTATTCCAGTGGTATTGAGTGAGTGGACAGACATGAAGCCTGCAGAGGTGCAACGAAGCCTGAAAAACGCCAACGATTGGTTTGCCATTAAAAAAGGAACAACCCAAAGTTATGCCGAGGCAATCAGAACAGGACACTTCAAAACCAAAATCAACAATGAGTGGAAGCGAATGAATGCGATGGATGTGAGTGATGTATATTATGATACCTTTCTAATCAATGGCAAAAACCAGAATGTTCAGCCACAATTTAAAGCAGGCGACAAAGTAAGGCTGCGCATTGCCAATGGCGGGGCATCAGATTATTTCTGGTTGACCTACTCAGGTGGTAAAATAACTGTGGTAGCTACCGATGGGAATGATGTAGAGCCTGTAGAAGTTGATCGCTTGATTATAGCGGTATCGGAAACGTATGATGTGGTAGTAACTATTCCTGAAAATAAAAGCTATGAATTTTTGGTAACACCAGAAGATCGTACCAAATCAGCCTCTTTATGGCTAGGTAAGGGTGAAAAAGTCCCTGCCCAGAAACTGCCAAAACTGAAATATTTTGCCGGGATGAAAATGATGAACGACATGATGGACATGAGCGGTAACATGGTCCAAATGGAAGGTATGAAAATGCAGAACCAGGCCATGGATATGAATACCGTGATGTATCCAGAAGTAACCGGAGAGGAAAATCCGAAAAAAGAAAACAAAAAAGCAGCAATGCCAGGTATGCAGATGCCGAACGATAAAAGTATAGCAGGAATGAATATGGGTGCTGATAATGCGGACATCGTTACCTTAAACTATGGAATGCTCCGCGATCCTAAGAAAACAACTTTGCCTAAAGGCCCATGGAAAGAGCTGAAGTTTGACCTTACCGGTAATATGAACCGCTATGTCTGGACTTTGGATGACAAAACGGTTTCTGAAAGTGATAAAATACTCATCAAGAAAGGCGAAAATGTGAGGATCATCCTATTCAACAACAGCATGATGCGCCATCCTATGCACCTTCATGGGCATGATTTTAGGGTGCTAAATGAACAAGGTGAAAATGCCCCTATGAAAAACGTTATCGATATCATGCCAATGGAGCGAGACACAATTGAATTTGCTGCTACCGAACCAGGGGGTGATTGGTTTTTCCATTGTCATATCCTTTACCACATGATGAGCGGTATGGGAAGGGTATTCAGTTATGAAAATTCGCCACCTAACCCCGAAATCCCTAATCCCAAATTAGCGCAACGCAAATTGTTCAGTGATGATAGGGAATTTCATCCAATGGCAAGGGTTGGAATAGAAACCAATGGTAGTGATGGTGAAATTATGCTGGCCAATACCCGCTATCGTTTCACAACAGAATGGAGAATTGGCTTTGATAAAGAAATGGGCTATGAAAGCGAAAGTCACTTTGGAAGGTACATCGGGCGAAACCAATGGCTATTACCTTATGTTGGCTGGGACTTTAGAAAAAGGACTATTAATCCATTGGACAAAAATATTTTTGGACAATCCCTATCACCAGGAAACAACGTTTTTGGACAGCGCAATACCAAGAACTTCAGACAGGTATTTCATTTAGGGGTACAGTATACCCTGCCGATGCTAATTATTGCTGATGCCTCTGTCGACCATAAAGGAAATGTGAGGTTTCAGTTGATGCGAGAAGATGTTCCTATTTCCAAAAGACTGCGGTTTCAATTTATGGTGAATACAGACAAGGAATATATGGCCGGATTTAGATATATCGTCACTAAGTACTTTGGATTATCTACCCACTATGATAGTGACATGGGCTATGGTGCCGGACTTACATTAAGTTATTAATCATCACATTATGACGCATACCTATAAAATAACCGGAATGAGCTGCCAGGGTTGCCGAACCAAGGTTGAAAAAGCATTGGATGGAATTGATGGCATTTCTGCTGAGGTTACATTGGAGCCTGCAGAGGCAATAATAACTATGGATAAGCATATCCAGATTGAAAAATTGCAGGAGGCATTATCAGCTGTGGGAAATTACAGCATTGAAAAGAAAACTCATGAGCCACATAAGCCCATGCACAAGCACTCTGATCATCTTCCTCATCAATCAGGCCATGGACACCATGGCGTAGCTCCCGTAAAGGTCAGTAAAAATGAAACTGGTGGGGTCTACTACTGCCCAATGCATTGTGAAGGAGATAAAACCTATGATAAACCTGGGCATTGCCCAGTTTGTGGAATGGATTTGCTAAAGCAACCTACATTAAAGCAAGCCGCACAATTTACCTGTCCAATGCACCCCGAAATTATTAGGGATCAACCAGGTGCATGTCCAATATGTGGAATGGATTTGGTGCCCACAGGAGCTAATCTAGAAGAGGAAGATAAAACTTATAAAACGCTTTTACGCAAGTTTAAGATTGCAACGGTTTTTACCGTGCCTATCTTTTTGATTGCAATGTCAGAAATGATACCGGGTAATCCGATCTTTAAGTTAATGGAGCTTAAATATTGGAACTGGGTTCAATTTGCGTTTTCCATTCCGGTAGTTTTTTATGCAACATGGATGTTCTTTCAACGTGCGTGGCAATCTATAATTACATGGAAACTCAATATGTTTACCTTGATTGGTATTGGTGCGGGGGTGGCTTGGCTTTTTAGTCTTGTTGCCCTGCTATTTCCTGATATTTTTCCCGATCAGTTTAAAACCCACCATGGTACAGTCTATGTTTATTTTGAAGCGGCAACCGTGATTCTGACTTTGGTTTTGCTAGGTCAGCTTTTGGAAGCTAGGGCGCATGGCAAAACCAATAGCGCCATTAAAGAATTATTAAAACTTGCTCCTAATACGGCTACAAAGGTGGTGGGAGATAAAGAAATATCAGTTTCTATTGATGATATCCAAAAAGGAGATTTGTTAAGAGTAAAGCCAGGCGAAAAAATACCAGTAGATGGTAGTATTAAAACAGGGGAAGCCATCATTGATGAATCCATGATTACCGGTGAACCTGTCCCAGTGGAGAAACAGACTGGAGACAAGGTAAGTTCAGGTACAATCAACGGAAATAAGACTTTTGTAATGCTTGCTGAAAAAGTGGGTTCGCAAACTCTGTTGTCCCAGATCATAGAAATGGTTAATTCTGCCAGTCGTTCAAAAGCACCCATTCAAAAGATGGCCGATAAAATTTCGGGATATTTTGTGCCTGTTGTGGTATTGATTGCTATAGCCACATTTATAGTTTGGGCAATCTACGGGCCTGAACCATCTTATGTTTACGCATTTGTAAATGCTATTGCAGTATTGATTATTGCCTGTCCATGTGCGCTTGGTTTGGCTACGCCTATGTCGGTAATGGTAGGTGTAGGAAAAGGCGCCCAGTCTGGTATACTTATCAAAAATGCAGAATCTTTAGAGAAAATGAATGCAATAGATGTTGTAATCATTGATAAAACGGGAACGGTTACAGAAGGGAAACCTTCAGTTGAAAAAGTAATTAGTGTAAATCCAGCATTTACTGAAAAAGAAGTTCTTGAAAAAATAGTGGCATTAAATAGTAGCAGTGAGCACCCTTTGGCGCAGGCAACCATGCGTTATGGCGAAGAAAACAAAGTAAGGGTTCAACCAATCTCAAATTTTGAGGCGGTAACTGGTAAAGGAGTTATAGGTAAGCTTGGCAAGGAGGAACTTGCTTTGGGAAATCAAAAATTAATGGAATATGTTAAAGCCGAAATTGCGCCTGATTTGGAAAATCAAGTCAAATCTGCTCAAAAGCAAGGGAAAACGATTTCTTATCTAGCTGTTGGAAATAAGGCAATTGGGTTTGTGGTGATTTCTGATAAAATTAAGGCTTCGAGCAAAGAAGCTATTCTTAAACTTCAACAAGAAGGTTTAAAGGTAATTATGTTTACTGGGGATAATGAAGATACGGCAAGGGCGGTAAGTGAAACCCTAAACCTTGATGGCTTCAAAGCAGGCATGCTCCCAGAGGATAAGTTGAACGAAATTAAAAAACTACAGGCCGAAGGTAAAAAGGTTGCAATGGCGGGTGATGGTATTAATGATGCTCCTGCGCTTTCGCAGGCAGATATTGGTGTCGCAATGGGTACAGGAACAGATGTGGCTATTGAAAGTGCGGCAATCACTCTGGTAAAAGGTGACCTAAATGGAATTGCAAAAGCAAGGTTGTTGAGCCATAAAGTAATGGGCAATATAAAAGGTAACCTTTTCTTCGCTCTTGGATATAATGTATTGGGAATACCTGTAGCTGCGGGACTTTTGTACCCGGTTTTTGGAATTTTATTATCTCCAATGATTGCAGCACTAGCGATGAGCTTCAGTTCAGTATCTGTTATTTTAAATTCCTTACGCTTGAAAAGCGTAAAACTTAAGTAATACCTAAGTTATCCCATAGTTTACAGGGCTATATAAAAGTTTTAAAATGCTTTTGTATAGTCTTTTCGAATCAGAGAATTAAAAACGCTTCAAACCCTACTCTTTTGATATAGGTCTAAAAATGATTGCTTGCCAGTACATTATGTGTTGCCTCTAGGCATATAAATAATAATATAGGCTCCAAATAGGCCTATGCCTGTTTCGATAATATCCCACCTGTCCCTTAGGTTTAAAACCATCAACTTTCCAAGCAGATAACAAAGCTAACGAGATAAAAATACCACAGTATGTCACCTAAACCCTGCCAAAGTTTGCTGTATGAAAAGTAGCAACAATGCCATAAGCAACCAAGACGATCGCACCGATAATTCCGCACCAAAGCGGTCTGTCTTAATAACTAGCCGATGTTACCTTTAGGCAGAGGGTAAATATATATATCACTGGGACAATCTATTACCATGTCCTTGGATTGTCGATTGATTTCAAACCATCTAAAGTATTGCACAAAATTTGCACAAAAAAAATCGCCTGTTCTCCAGAGTCAATCCGCGGAAGTTCGACCTTATTTGAACATTGTGAAGCTGTCGTAAATTTTGACAAATTGGTAAAATATAAAATTGTGGGTTAGTATCGTAAGAAAAAGTTTTAACGCTTTAATATATCGCCATTACAAAAATATTCTTCCTCATTGGCAGCACATCACGCAATGAGAGTATATAGATTTTAAATAAACACGCCCCACGGGTATTCCATGGGGCGTAAATTTTACTTAGACTTTTTTACGGTCTGGACATATGTAGTTTTAGGACTACGCTTAACCTGCTGATTTGAAACAAATCTACCGGTGATTGCACTTTTGTTAACCTTCACTGTGATCTTGGCCATCGCATCATACCTCCTTTCTTGGTTCTAATAATTAAAAATTAAACAATGCCTTTATAAACTCAAGCCAACTGCGTTTCCGTTTAGGAATATCATTTTGAAATGAAATATTTGGCTTTTCAATATGCGCTTCAGGTTTTGAATCATAGAATTCATCTCTCCGTTTCTGTTCCCTTTTTCTTCCATCTTTCACCTGTTGATCGGTCCATGACCCAGAATGCCTTATCTTACTTCTGGTTATCCAATAGTGAGATCGGCATTTGAACTCCCAAAGTCCAATAGATGGACTAAGTGAAATTGTTTCTCCGTCAAATTTCAGTTGCCAGTCTGTAGGGGAAATTGGCGTAACAACTTCATTGCCACAACCGCAAACACAAAGATGGATAGCAGTGCGCCTTGATCCAGATATGTAAAGAACTCCCTCTTCCAAGTGATCAGGGATTGCTTCTACAAACTTATGACTGAGTGTCTCCATTTAAAATCTCTCCTACATTTAAGGTGAACGAAGAATGATGTTCACGACGACGATCTTGATAAAAGCCAATGAGTTTCTTCCATTTAAGGATAGCAAAAATCGCATTTTGAGCATTCAGCTCAGCAATCTGGATATTCTCATCATATTCATTATCCTCTACGTCACCGGTTGGTATCCTTTCGCTCAGATGATCATTTTTTTCAGTGGTTCCGGTAGTAGTTCTGAGCAGAGCAGTTAATTCACCGTCCACTAAGGTCACACCCATTCCAGTATCGATGAAAGAAATTCCTAGCGGCAGCAGCAGGTCTATGATCTCCCTGCGTACCGAGTTCTTATCTACGCAAATGAAGACATAATCCAGGTTTTGTAGAAGTTGAACACTCGCAGAAGTTATGTAACTGTGATGCGGAACTATTCTTTTGTGCATCTTCGAATAGATTTCGAAGAAATAATCCACCTTTGCCTTACGCATTTCAAGATCAATGATAGAGGTTGCTCCCGGAGCCCTAAAACTATTATGTACGTTAAACTCATCCCCGTCAAATAAATGGATTTCCTGAACAGGCGTTTTAGCAACAAAGTCAAGTACATAAGAACCAGTCCCACCAAGTCCAATGATGCCAATTTTAAGCCCCTTAAACTTCTCTGTCAGCTGCAAAATATTTGCACGGCTTGAGTTGGTATCATAATACATAAATACGCCCTCTTTCTCGTCGTCTTCCATTGGCTTATATGTTCTGGCCGTAGCTGATGGATCTGCAGCTTTGGCCGCTACACTGATCAAGCTGGCATATCGCACAATTTTATCATAGTAGTTCGCATATTTGCCACTTGCCGGTTTGCTGGACAGGTAATAATTGCCAATTAAGCCATTCACCAAAGGTGCATTTTGCATCGAATTGATAATTTCGCTCATAGGCTGACCGGTAAAATGGCACGGCTGCTCTCCACAGAAATACATCGTATGATCATTTGGTGATCCTGCAAGTGTTGGAGTGGCTAAGTTTAAAGCGCATACCAATTTTCCATGCTTTATTTCGCGTTCGCTATTGAGATAGGGTATATGGTGGATACAAACGTATCCACCATTGATTTCAATTTCATACCCTTCGTCCCTTATCTGCTTCAGATCGGGACTAAGACTTATCAGTTGGTGCTGCATTGAACATCATTTTATTAGTTACAAATACACTCACACCTTTGGCCAATTCGCCCTTTGGATTCTGGGGCGGTCCGTCAAAATAAGTTACCAAATATGCCTTTTCTGCACCATTATCAGGTTTACCCTCACGGGCAATAGCAACAACTTGATCATGGGAAATAGTTTTCTCTTTCCACGTCTTGTCTCTACCATTTACGCTGATAACTACCTCAAATGGTTTAGAAACAGAAATGAAATTTTCCTTTCCGTCACGTGCCAAGTCAACAACCTCATCGTTTTCAATCAGATCATCTTGCCAGTCGCCTTTGATGTCCAAGTAGAGCAAATCATGCTCAGGAATTTTTCCAAGTTCCCTGATCTGGATACCTCTAATAAATTGCTTATACCAAGTAAAGGGTTGCTTATTGATAGTAAAGTGTAGCTTCCTTTTTACGAAGAGGTACTCCGTCTCAGGTCTTGCCAGATTTAACCTGGTATCATTTTCTATAAGCTCGTCTTTGTAAGGCTTGCTAATCGATAGGTACAATTCGGTATCTAAAGGGATATTGCCTAACTTTTTTAACTCAGCACCAGTCTTATACTGATCATAAGTTTCATATTCTTTGCCCTCAATTACGAATTTTAAAGGGACTTTTAATTTACCTTCCATCTTTTCAGATTTTATTTTTTAAAAAAACTAACACGCGCCGTTCTATCATTTCGAAGGCGAAAACTGGCGTACCAGGCATTTCAATTGATTTTTTTGTTACTTTTTTAAATTTTAAATTCAACAATACAGGCCCAATCATGACATTTGTATTTGTCTGAGCTGGTTGAAATTACCGTGATGACTTGCAGAATTGCGAAAAAGGGGGTAAGTTTGAAGTGCGAAATCAATTTACCTTTAAGTCTAGAGCTAACAAAGCTTTTGTCTTAATCGAAAATTCTACGAGCCAGGGTGCTTTCTGCCTTGGCTTTTTTATGTCTATATAATTTGTTTTACATCATTAATATCTATTGATCCTCCCATCATTGTTATCTCATTTACTAAGGTTGTCACTAACCACTCCTTGTTGAAGGACTGAATATTTAAATCCTTTCTGGCGATCTCTCTCAGCAGTTCGTCCTCACTTACAAGCTTAAACTTATTTTCCTTTGCAAGAACTAGAGCTGACACAGTTTTAATAATAAACTTTGGCCTGTACTGCTGGTGCAATGCTGAAATAGTTTTCATTTGGTGCTCATCCAACCCCACAACCTTAAGCATTCCCTCCTGAAGCATAAGTTTCGCGTGGGACTTATCATAGTTATGTGTAGTTGGCACATGGTCATAACAGAAATCCGTTATATAAAAATTGAGCTCCTGGTTATTGAAGTACTTCAGTATGCCAGAACGGAATAACCTTGCTGCAAGATGTATCTCTGTTATAACTATGCTATTCATTTTAAAACTCTAATTGCTGTCTAGATACTTGTCTGAACTCAGACTCATCCCTCCTTGCAAGTTTAGCCGCCTTATCAAAACCTATTTTTCTTTCACTAAGGCATCGATATAGCATCTGCAAGAACTTCTGAGGTTCCTCAGTCCCATTGAACTGTCCGTAGTCACGATCAGGGAAATCATAATTTTTCCATTTTGTGTAAGCCTCATAAGTAATTAAATTCGTTACTCTGGCTCGAACCATGATTGCCGCAATTGATATCCCGTACAGCTCCTTTATTCTTCGCAGTTCTGGCATCGAGATAGCTGTCCTGTTTTTGCCAAACTCCTGAAGCAATATTTCTGAAGGAAGCAATACAGCGCCTGCAAAGGCATCGCAAAGCTTTTCGATAGTGTCCAGATCTAAAGTTTCTGACATCACTAACAAAAGGTGGCCAAGTTCGTGTAAAATGGTAAATCTAACTCTGGAAATATCCTGCTGGCGACCGTTTAGTACTATAACAGGCACCTTCCTGTTTTCAGCCCAACCAGACAATCCCTCATGATTATAGTTAAATCCAAAATCAATTTTAATAATTCTTATCCCTCTCTTTTCAAGCAAGTTGGATATATTGTAAATTGGCCCATCCCCAAGTTTCCAGCGCTTTCTCAGTTGTTTTGCAGCTTTCTCAGCGTCGGAGGCATTGTTGATCAGAATATCCTCCAAAGGATTTTGAAAATCAATGAATTCCTTAGCAATAGCTTCTAACTCTAGATAATCGTTCAGCATTGTGCTTGTTAAATTTTCAATTTCTGCCCGCTGGTTTTTAGTAAGCAACATTCCCTCTCTATAATTTACATTATGCATAGTGAACTGAACATTGCAATCATTGTAAAAATAATCGAGCTCCAGCTCCAATGCTTGCGCTATAGCAAGCAATGTTTTACTATCTGGCGTTCTCACGCCGCTTTCCCAATGACCTATAGCCTGTTTTGAATAGTCAATCATGTTAGCAAGCTCCTCCATTGTTAACCCACGCAGCATTCTAGCTCTCGTCAGGTTGGTAGCAACTACATTTTCCATTTTATCCTTTATTTGTTATAGACAAATATAGGAATTTAAAATTTGTCTACAAAAATTTATTTTATTATTTTTTGATAAAACGGTAACACCCTGAAATCTGTTTCCTACTAAAACCATAATGGCCCAAAAATATAAAATCTAAATCTATCAAGCAAGAATTGATAAATTTATTTTTATAATTAGTGCTGTTTGATAAATTTAGATTATTTCACTAACTTTGATCAATGAAATCACTTGGCGCAACTTTAAAAGAAGCAAGAGAATTGGTGCCTTTCACTTTACGACAAGTAGAGGAGGCTACAGGGATATCGAATGCCTACTTAAGTCAGCTTGAAAATGATAAGATAAAAAAGCCATCCGCTAACATACTGTATAAGTTGGCATCTGTTTATAAAATCGAACTTAATATGCTTCTGAGTGCTTCGGGCATTATAGAAAAATCTACAAACCCAGAGAATGCTGATAAACCAGATAATAAATGGTTAAATAGGCTCGCATTTTATTCGGAAGATTTTACCGAGCAACAACAGAACGAAATATTGGAGTTCATTAAATACATGAAATTCAAGAATAAGAATGGTTGATCTCCATACCCGGAAGGACATTGAGAGGCTTTCAATGGACATCTTAAAACAGTCAAAAAGCCTCGATATATTTCCGACACCAGTGGACCAGATCGTTCAGTTCTCGGAACTTGTTTTTGAAGGCAGTGTAGATTTGTCTGATGCAGACCCATCATTTATGGAAAGGCTATCATCTAATTTTGCCAGCATTTGGAACATGGTCAGGGGTTTTCTAGATCGTACCGAAAGAACTATCTATATAGATTTAAAGCAATTGCCTACTAGGCAAAACTTTGTAAAGCTTCATGAAGTGGGACACTATGTGCTACCATGGCAAAAGCAGATTATGCAACATTTGGATAACGACAGTACCCTAAGCCACCTCACTAAAGAAGAATTCGAGGTGGAGGCTAATTATTTCTCCTCTCTAACTTTATTTCAGCATGACCGTTTCAATAGCGAAATGGATAAACTTGAATTGAGCCTAAAGGCAGGTATGGCACTAGGGAAACTTTTTGGAGGCTCTACTCATGCGGCATTACGCAGACTGGTTGAACAGACCAAGAAGAGATGTGCGTTGATTGTACTCGAAAGGTTTACTGATGTACCTAAAAATAAGCCTCAATGTGGTAAAAAGGATCTATTTCAATCTAAAAACTTTACGGCAGACTTTGGAGAGCTAGATATTCCTGATGAATTCGGATACAAATGGAATTTTGCCAGAGATTATATGTTTAAGAAGAAGTTTCACGAAGATGGCCAGATAACCCTTGATACTGCCGAAGGCAAAGTTGATTTCAGTTACCATTTTTTTGATAACAACTATAATGGGTTTGTTTTTATATTCCCCGTGGGAGAAATGCAAAAAACAAGAACGAAGATTTTATTGCAGAACCAACTATAACTTAATCAGCATCTTAAATAAATTCAATCTTGGTATATTATTTGATTCTTTCATAACAATTGTTAAATTTGTATATGCCATTGAAGAAAGCACATATCACTACCAGTACCCGCCAACCTAAACAGTTAAAAACTGTGAAAGTGGTTTTGAAAGGTGTGCCTGGAACTGCGATTAAGGGCAAAGTCAAAAAATCTTCGGTTGTTTCAGGTGTGGCAAAAAAATCGTTTGTCGGCATGATTAAACAAAAACAGGTTATTGCTCTGGCACTACAAAAAGGAGAATCAATAACTCAAATCAAAGGCATCAGGTTTGTTAAGCCCTTCTGAGTTATATTCTTACGAATCAGGTTATTTTTTCTATACCAGCGACAAGAGGTATTTTAATATCTATTTTAGTGTCTATACTATAGAACTGGAAGAAAACGGAGCGCTAAGATCTGAAGATAAAATAATGATCGGTTTATCGCCGATACCAGGAGTTCCACAACCTTACACTGAGGAAGAACTTGGTTTTAGCAATGGTAAACCCCGAGATGAAATCAATACCGCAATGGTCACTGCTATCAAGAAATTTTTTAATAGCAGTCCAAAAGAAATACTGCTGTACCTACTTTCCACTCAGAAAGGACAACAAGCGGCAAGAAAAAAACGGTTCGCAAGCATCGTGGATCAGCTTGGTGAAGAAATTACTTGCTACAACTATGAGTTTGACAACGGGTTTCCCGACAATGGATTTCTTGTGCTTACAAACAATCCAGACAGTGAAGCCATCAAGGCATTATTCGATGAGTATGTCAAGCAATTTTCCAATGAATAATAACACCTTATTTACCATGAAATCCCACTTCATAAGGAGCAGGATTTTATAATCTAGAAAGCAGTTTTTCAACTATTTATCTACATTTTTTTCTTTCATCTCTTTACTGATATGCATAGCCCGTTTTCGAGGTAGCGGCTTAGCTGTTGAAAAAATATATTACTCGTTTGATCGGACTTATCTAGTTTCAAATCTTAGTTTACCCCAGAATGAACAATTATAGAAACAATAACTTCCCATGATGGTGTAAACTAAAGAGGTGATCTAGGTATAAATAAGTTTTTGAGTAGTGCTTTTTTTGTCAATATATTCCAATTTTAGTTGTTGGAATACTTGCTATGAAATATTCGAGCAAATTATTGCAATACAAGGACTAATCGAAAGTTTTTTATCATTTCTAATCTTAAATGATTCACTAATATTTTAAAATATTGAATTTAATCAAACTATGGGAACTTAAATTCTGTAGTGAATTGGTCGAAAATGCGAAATGTCCAGTTTAAGTTGAGAACTTGTTCTTTATGATTTCTATAAGTTCACTGTAGTGCTTTCCACTCTGAGAAAGTTCATCAAATGGTATTTTTACCCTTGGATCAGTTATGCAGGGAATCTCCAGAGGAATTTTTCCTGTTTTACTTTCTTGGTATATATTATAGAACGTGCGGATTTTTTCATTGTGAATCTCAGTTAAACGTGAAAGGGATGTATGGATGGTGAGATTTGATTTAATATATTCAATACTAGCATCTTCGTTCAACGGACGCTGAAGAGTACAAACAATGTAGTTTGAGGCGTCATTCTCTGATTCCATGACTTGCGTTGGCGAAAAGCTGAATGGAAGGTCAGTTCCAAATTTATAGGATTTTACTTCCAGTTTAAGTACTCGGGTTGGATCAGATTTACGGAATATGCCAATATCAAAGGACCCGGAGTTAGAGTTGTCTGGGATAATATCTAAATTTTCAGACGCCAAAGCGGTCTTTAATAACTGCTCTATATTTTGACCTATTTGCAATCGTTTGTTAAAAACTTCCTTTTTCTCCATGAATATTTCTGCCTTCCGAAGAAATTCTTCTACGCCCCGCTCACCCAGCTGACTCTGCATGTCTTCAATTTTATTGATAGTCTTTTCAATCGTAGCAGCCGAAAGATTAGAGTTATTGATCTTTTTGGCAAGTCCAAATTTTTCCTTGTTTTTAAGAATATCAACGAGGTCTTTTGAGAACGATATCAATGAATATAGCTTGTCTGCATGATAAGGCAATTCTTTGAAATATCGTTCCCAGCTTTTATTGGAGTCCCACCATTGCAATAATTCTAATAAATCATTTCTATATACCTCTTTGTGTTGTTCGCTATCCGATAAAATGCGTTTTGAAATATCTAGGACACATCCATCTATTGCAGCAGCGAGTTCGAACATCGATTTGGCTGGTAAAGTAGCTAACTTTATGCCATCCAGTAGTAAAAAAGAATTCCAGTCTTGACTTTTATCGAAGAATAAAAGATTTTTTATGAGTTGCTTTGGAAGAGCGATATGTTCAGCATATAAGCCGTTATTGAACCCGTATGGGCGGTACATTCTTTCCTTGTCACCTTCTTCACCATGCGCACAAAAATCTCCATATTGATTTGGTATTATATTGTTCCAATGCATAAGTGCTTCAAAGTCCTTTTTGTCTTGGAAATTTAAAAAATCATTCAACCAGATAATCGTTTCATTTTTTTCTTTACCAAGTAGGGATGAAAGCCCGGATATATTCTGGGTTTCAGCAATTTTATTGTTGATAAGGCGAATCATATGTTTGATTGTATTATCAATTTTAAAATAATTGAAAAATGGTATCGTTTTCTTACTTATCTCATTAAATATGTCTTGGCTGTAGGCTAGCATTTGTTTCTTGAGATTATTGCCAGTTTCCGTATCTGACTGAAAACTCAATAAACGCTGCAGTATTTTTTCAGTGGATTTGATATTCAGGAGTTCATTATAGTCTTTTGGGGCAAGCAATAATTCATTTATTTTATGACTTGCATCTTCCATCTTGTAGGAATCAAAGTCATATTTACAATTGGTAATTTTACGGTGAATTAGAATTTTAAACCAATCTTCTTCTGGATCCAGATTTCTCAAAATACAAATTATATTTGGATCGATCATGGATTCCGGACTTTCAATTTTCAGATCTTTGGCTAATTTAAAATCTCCTTTTTGATTTGGAATAATTGCATATTTATCGAACAAATCGTTGCTGGCCGTATCATCAACTAATTTGTATATTTCATTAAGCCAAGTGAAGGTTTTTTCTCGATCCATTTCCAGCTTTTCGCTCAAGGTGCGAAGTGATGTGCATTCTTTGGATATCGCGCTAAATAAATCCTCAATTTCCAAAATTTTTATAACATTTTCATCACTCCAAAGTATTTCGTGCCAATGTTTGAGATCTTTTTGGACTGGAATTTTGTCTGTAAAGAAATCCCTACAGAAGCCATAGAAAATTTCATTTTGTCGCTCTCGATTTTCGCCAGCTTCACCAATCGAAACAGACGGGAAGAATATCTGGATCTTTCCTTCTTCATCCAATATAGATTTACGCTCTATCTTATTGTCACTAACATCGATTATTTTTGCACTTGCAACGGCACATGCCAATGGGGATGATATTTTGTCTTTGTACCAATTTTTACTTATCCATTCGACTTGAGGAATATTGACAATTTTCGTTATATAAAATAGGTTTTCTGCCGTTGACGATACCGCTTCTAAAAAATCGCGATATAACCCGACAGCCTCCTCCATGATAAGTTTATTAGATGAATCTAACAAAATGGCCTCTCTCGTAACATCATCAGTATATTGCTCATCTGTAAGGGAAACACCGTCCCTTTTTTCATTTGGCTTGAAGGACTTTGAATGCACAATCATTGGAAATTTAACACCATTACTCCCGATCATAGGAAATGTGCTGTAAATAAGTGGTATCTTATCTCCAATTAATTTCTTATAGTCGGTTATTGAATTTTTAAACTTAATTGGTCCGGATTCGAAAGCTTCTACCGGCCAACACAATGTTACCGAGCCAGAACTTTTAAAAACTACCGAGGAAATTTCGTGAAGTCCTATGCCTCTTTTTTGACAGTTTTGTACAGAAAAACCATCAAAAACTTTAAGATCAGCAGGCGTGTAAGTATAATCTTCGGCGCTTACTAGGTTTTGGATTCTGACAGATTCGATTTTGGAATTAAGGACGAAAACTATTGGTAAAGATTGATCAATATCTTTTAATCCTGTCTTTACCTTTTCAATTGAATTGGCGTCATTTAATTGATAAAGGAAACTCGTTTTTGACTTATCTGTCTTTATTTTAGCCTCTAGCGATTCATCATATCTGTCTAAACCATCTGTGATACTTTTTATTCTCTCACCATCAAATCTGTCATCTTCATCCATGAAGTAAGTACGGTCGAGTTGCGTGTTAATTTCAAATTTATCTCCCGATAAGGATTGATAAACCCCTTCAACATCGATTTTGAGTGAGAGGTTATGTGTTGATAAGAAGCCTGTCCCAAATTTACCAACCTTCTTGATGTCAGAACTCTTTTTTCCAGATCTAGGCAATATAAGATTTTTGAAGTCGTCAAATTTATTTGGGTTTTCAGACTCCAAAAAAGGCTCTCCATCATGTTCAAAACGCATTGTTGCGCCAGAAACATCATCATTCAATTTAAAAGTTATATCAATGTTTACCTTTTTATCATCATAATCAGAAATTGTATCAACTGCATTCTGTAACAATTCCCAGAACCATCTTTTAGGACCTGCGCTACTTCTCATTGCAATTGTCACTTTTTGAAGTATTTCTTTTTCGGCTATTATTGCTGCATCTCTATTTTTTGAATTTGACATTTGGCAAAATTTAATGTTTTCCTTAATTATCGATTAATAAATTTTCTATGGAATTACAAACTCATTGACGTTGCAAATAAGTTCCAAATTCCAAAATTTCTAAAATTTTATAACGATAGACCTATTCTATCGAGAAAGGACCAGTGGCTCGAAGCAAACACAACTCAAAGAAGTTTTTAAAAGCAGCATAATTTCTACGCAGATAGAAAATCAAACAAACTTTATAAGCGTCTAACCATGAAACAAGCCATTAAACTAATCTTGATTGAATTGAATCAAGATTAGTTTAAAGTATTCAAGCCTTTATCGTCTATTGTATAAAACTAAGAGATAGTTGTTTTCACGCTGTAGAGCTGCCTCATTGTTGGAGATTTTCCCTCATTTAGTAATTTTCCGATTTCGTCATAAACAGAATAAAATTTAGCACCTTTCAATTTTGCTATTTCTCGCTGGCGCTGGAATGCAGACTGCACATTCCCCGATTCTTCAAGACTGCGATTATATATTTTACTAACGAGATCAAAAGCATCCTGCCAGCCTTGGTCAGCTCTAATCTCTATAGTATCAAAGATTTCAGGTTTTGAAGACTGCACATGATGAATGGTTTCGCGCTCAAAATCCAAATACTCCTGGCTGATGTCATTTTTATTTACAATACAGTTAATTATGTGATCCATTTTCCCTCGTTGCGAGCTAGTGATTTCCTCTGATACTATCAGTCCAAGTTTCTTGTAATACTCGGCTGTTCTCGTAAATATCATCACATTCTGCTGCAGTGCACCAAGGTCGGCAAATTTCTGTTTTGATTTTTTTGCAAGCTTTGCTTTTAGTTCATCCTTGCCGATACTGTATTTTTCTAAAATCTTCCCAGCGTTGTTCCCTGACATATACGCTTCAATTTCTTTGCTCGAAGAGATACTGTCCCAGAGTTCCTTACGTTTTGAGTATTCACCATAATCATCACTGGCCGCATATTTTTTGATAAGGTCATTCATAAGCTTCATTAGCTCCTCCATAAAAGTAGCCAGATCATCCTCCAAGCTTTCTTTTAGCCAGAGTTTTCCAAAATCAAATACCTTTCCATTTTTGCTGCCATCTATCCAGTCATAAAGGACTGATATACTATAAGGTACAACAGCAGACCTAATCTGGCCAATAGCATTTTTACCCGCGCCGTATAGGTCTTCCATCCTGCGGAAAAGTATAACTCTGGAGATTAACATCTCATAAAAATTCCTGTCGATTTCTGCTTTGCCCTTACCGTTTTCATCACCAGAGATGGCATCAATAAAATACTTGAATACCTTATCACCACCTTTTTTTACAATATAAGGCTGGTCACCCCAGGCGGTATAATATTTGCCGAGCTGCTCTTTTGAAAAACGGACTTCCTTTGGAAAATCTTTTTCTGCTTTTCCGCCCATACGGACAAGGGTGCTGAATTCCCCTTTGGATTTTTCGAAAAACCATTTCTTTCCACTCGGCATCATAACGCTATCCGATAGCGATTTGATCTTGGTCAGTTGCGGATTTCTTGAACCCAAATCTACCGTTGATACCTTTGTCTGCGAATTAGAGAAACGACTAATTTTTGAAATAAGGTCATCAAGACCTTCTTCGGACACGTTCTTGGCTATGTTTATTTTAGCCATCACTTTTACTTTGTCAACAGAAAACCCGTCTTTTCTGGTAAAGAAAATACTGGCAGTAGTCTGCCCGCCGTTCACAATTTGAAAGTCGGTTAATGAGCTTATATAGGTTTTTCCGTTTTTCTCTGTAGTTGTTTTTCCGGTCGAGGTAATGGTGATACCGTTATTAAAGGCAATGAATTTTTCAGGACTTATCCTGATGGTTTCCCTAATACCTGCATTTACACCCTTGAACTGTAAGAATGATCTAACGTTCTTTTCAAGAAGCCTAGTGCTGTACCTTTTGTATAAATCCGCTAGAATAGTGGCTGGAAGAACGCAAAGGTAAGATTCAAAGTTTTCTTCATCAGCTGCTTTGATGGCCTCGATGCTATATGAAAAGTCTTTCTGGAAATCTATCACCAATGCCTCCCTCGCTCCCCGGGAGATTTCCACAGAGTATAAAAAGTTCAGGTCAATGAGTCTTTTTATAACGAGAATTTTTTTGCTGTGCTTATCTCTGTTTTTGTTGTAGCTGATGCTGATTTCCTCATCGTCGAATTCAAACTTTTTAGGCTGTGGTTCATTTCCCCGCGTTTCTACGGTTGCAGAAGCAGATATCAGGAATATCTCAACGACATCGAACTGGTCAGCGCCTTCAGAAGAAGATAGTTTTGAGGTTAGTGCACCCACGGGACTTGATAGTTGCAGTTCCTCCGAAATATGGCCTTTGATGGCCTTGTTTACAAACTTGGTAGCCCTTTTGAACTGATTTTCATAACTGGATCTGGTCGATACCAGAAGGTCATCAGCCTTTACTGAGAAATCCAGTTTAGTTTCATCCGCGATAAACAGCTGAAGCCTTTCCCCGGATTCATTCACGGCATAACCGTTGACTTTAAGGTTATCCTGGGCGTAAACGTAGTAGCTTTCATTATAATCCTCGCTGTCAATTAGCTTGGCATCATACATCAGCGGAAGTACCTGCGATAAAAAAGTATGCTGGTCAGTGAAACGGTTACTGTCCAGGCTGCCATTAATCAGGTTTTCCCTGTATTTTAATAATTCTTTTATTTCCATGTGAGTGCGTGTTCAGATATTTTATGGGGTTCAAGCTGACTTAACAGAATACTGTAAATTACTTCAGTAATACCGTCCGCCAGGTTTTGTGGGGTTAATTTAGGAAATAGTTCCCTTGAGCAGTCATAAAGGCTAAGCTGCAGGGGGATAAATCTTAAGTGGTCATATTCCGATAATATAGCGCCAAAGATGCCTTTACGCGAAAGAGCAGCAACAAAAATAGACAAGTCGCCTCCCCGGTTATATATAATTTCACGTATGGTAGTTATCAGCTCCGATACCGTTTTCCCGTTTTCGCTATCATTTGCAAGGGAGACTATGCAAAGCCTGAGCGCTTTGTCTGGAACATTTTCTAGCTGGAATTCACTGGAAATCCTGACTTGGGTTTTATGCTGCTCCATAGTTTTTACCTCAGTGCAGTCTGTATCGGTCTCAAAATCATGTCTCGCATCATAAGGTCCTTTCCAGCTCTCCAAAACTTGGTCCGTTAAATATGGCTCAGAAGTTTCAAGATCATTTTTAAGTACAATCATTTCACCAAAAAGGCCTTTCAGGGCTTCATCGCTCAGACTTTGCATGCTTCTACGACTAAAAAAACCGTTCCAGCGGTGGAATGCTCTTATAAATTCTTGGACATATTCATCCGGAGCCGCGATCTGTCCAATTTTGGAGTATAGCGATAGAATTAAATCGTTGAAAAGATCCCGGAAAGGATCGTTTATGAGCTTTAGCACTATATGATGGCTTTCCCTGAAAAAATCAATGGAAAGGTTTTCCTTTACAATCGCCCTGAAGCTTAGTTTATAAGCTTTTGGCACCGAGAGAATAAGATTCCGGAAGCCCTCGCTATCTATGCCCAGGAATAAATCAGGTATGCAGATCGATGATATCCTGATAGAACTCAGTCCAATTTCCGGCACATCGGCGGAAATCTTCAGCCACTGCTGCTCAAGTTGTTCTGCTCTCATCATCTAATCGTTAGGAATAGCCAGATCGGTTTCTTCTACATAGTCCAGATCGTCTTCTTCTTCAAAGCCATAATCCCCGTGCAGGTATTCACCCCCTGGGTCTGGCTCAATCGGAGGGAAGCCAATCGCGGTCCCTACTATAGGGATATTAAGATCTATATTGTGTTTCTCCACAAGTTCAGAGAACTCATCATCTTTCTTATCCCGTTCCTGCAGGAAAGTATACCAGGAGTCAAAAAGGTAGATTATCATAAGCCCCTCATTTGTACTCATTTTTTCCCGGTAAACGCGCTCAGGTATGGTTTTCTTTTCTGCTTCAGACCTTGCTTTTTCTGGGGTCCAGTCCTTGTTTTCCCTTAGCAATGCCACCATGCGCTCTTGCCTGAATTTCTCCACGGCCTCAGCTTTTTCTGTATCACTGAGGAGAATACTTAGGTCAGCACCTGAGGATATGATGTTGGCGGAACGGCCGGAGGCAGTAAATTTAAAACCTTCTAAAAACTGCTGGCGGTAAATATTGGTCGTGCCGTCTTTTGGTTTATTGGGACCCCGTCTTATACTTAGGCCAATCTGCGAATCAATTCCGGTTTCCGCTGCTGTCAAGAATCCTTTTCCGCTATCAGCCTTTGCCTGTCCTGTATTTTTTATGGCAATGGTCCATTTTTCAAGATGTTTTTGCTCATTACAGAGCTGGATGAATTTGGCCATACTCTGGGCATCCTCATCTGAAAAGTGCGTGCAGCCAGTTTCCAGTATCCTAATAATATCCTCGGGTGAGACTACGGCCGTAAGAAAACCTTTTCCGAGGTCTGACCAGTGGAATTTACCAGCGATTTCATTATTAAAAGATGACCAGATTTGAGCTGTTTTCTCTGGCTTAACATCAAATTCTGTGGTCTGTTCAAGCTGATCCTGATAAGACCACTTCACTTCTTTTGTTTTTTTGAGAATTGACGGTCTTGTGATTTTTAAAGTACCAGGATGCTTTCTTACCCTGAGCACAAAGTTTGCTGGTGTTTTGCCTTTGAGCTCCATTTTTTTGAATTCTATCTCCAGCTCCTCAATGGCCCTGGTAGTCGAGTTAAATTTGTCCACAGAATCCTGGGTGATGAAAAGTTTACAGCAGTCCAAGTAGCCTGGGCGGTATCCAAACCAGCGACCCATCTGAAGAAGAGTATCTGAATAATTGGTTGAGCGGATAAAATAATTAATCGTCAGTCCCTCGAGGGTAAAGCCCCTGGAAAGGCGGTTACCTCCAATGGCAATAATTTTCTTTGGCGAAGCATTCGTATATTCCAGTTTATCCCTGGTTTGATTATTTATCGCCCTTACCTCAATTTCATTTATCACATCAGGTATATATTTTTTTATCGCCTCAAAGCTCACTGGCGCCATGAAGCGGTCATCGTAGTTAACCGGCAAATAATTCTGGATGGACTCGGTGATGGCTGCATAATATTTATACCAGAGCTTTTCCAGTTCAGCATACTTGGAATCCGGATCGCTTGGGAGCTCGGAGGTTAAGTCAGACCTCAGCTCCTTTAGATACTTTTCTACTAAAACAAGAGTATTGTTCTGCCATGAGGTAAAGCGAGAGATGTGTATAAGCATGGTATTGTGCGGATTATAAAGCGCAGACTTAATCATGTTTTTTTTCCGGCTCTCGCGTATCGCAGTGGCAAGTATAAAGCAGATGACACTTTCTTTCAGGCTAGGGGGAAGCACCTTGGGAAATGTATCGGATGATTTTGGAGCCCTTGTGCTTTTTCGGTAGGTGTTATAATCCTCGAAATATGAATAACCGTCCCCATCTTCAAATGCTTTTTTGTTTTCGTAAAACTTTACTACTTCCAGTGAGCCATCCTCCAGCTCCATCACCCTTGAAGGAAAAGAGGCGAGGTGGTCAGATACCACTTCCACCAAAGGGATTTTCTCACGCTCATAATCTTCTATAGCCGTCTGGAAAATCTGCTTTGCACCAATATAATTTGATGGGGGATTTAATAGGACAATAAAGTCATCGGGGAAAAGGTAATCTTCCAGTTCAAGAATCTTTTTTTCCAAAACCCCATCATCGTTAGTGATTTTGGTATTGATTATCCATTTTGCCTCACCTGCGGGATTGCGATCCTGTAATACATTGGCAAATGGGGTAGCGGTATAACCCAAGTAAGTTTTCTTATTAAACAGGCTCAGCAGCGCGCGGATATGCCCGTTAATTTTCGAGGCATATTCACGTCCTTTTTTTCCCTCGTTGTTAAGTGAGGCATTATCCGCCTCATCATCAATTATCAAAAAGGGTATATCATGCCGCTTTCGGTCTTCCCCCATATAGTCATGGAGCCAGATGAGCAGGTTTTTTAACACGCTTACATTCTTTTTGCAGACCAGAATATTGGTGTGGTTTAAAGAAAAGTCAGCTTTTACCAGGTTATCGTTGAAATCAGATTTCGAAGAGGTTATTGAGATCACCTGCTCCACGCCACTTTCCCCCAGCTTACCGAATCTGTTAATATTACCAACACCCTTTACCTGGTTTTTTTTGGTTTCAATATTTAGTCCTTCGCCCACAACATCACTTTCTATTCTCAGCTGGGTCTGGCTGCGAAGGTCTTCCATGATACCCGAGAGGATAATGATAAGGCCATAACCTAAATCTATCGAGCGGTTGATTACCGCGTTAAAGTTACCGGTCTTACCAGACTGAACGCTGCCCACCACAAGACCCCTTGTATAAAAAGAGGTGCCCGAGCGCGGGTTTCCCATTTTTTCCACGATAGATAAACTAGAAGCTTCGACTTCTTTTATTACCTTCTCGCTTCTTCCGGCTTTCGAAAGCTGGGTGAGGTAACGGTTAGTATAGTTCCAGACAAAATTTGGCCCTAAGAATTCGGGAGTCAGCCAGGTCTGAAACCCTTTTCTGGTAAGCGCATGGCTGGGTTCTATCACAATTGGATTTACCGACAGGTATTCTTTAATAGCTGTCGCAAAATAATCTTTCAGGGTAAGTTCATCGAGTTCAGCGAAGCCCATGAGTTTGAAAACAGTGACAGCACTATCCCTGATTTTTTCAGGAAGACCTTCAAAAAAGGCGGCATCCAGTTTTGCACCAGATGCATGTTCCTTTGCCTTGCTGGCGATGAGGTTTTTGATGACCTCAATGTAATGGTTATGGTTCATTTATTTTAAGAGATTAATTATAGATTCTGGCAGGGAGCTTAAGGTAAAACCCAGAGATGGCAGGATATCCTCCTTAATGGTTTCACTGGACAGTCCGCTATCCTTAAATGCCTTTAGGCAGGCTTCAAGGTCTGCATAATCCAGACCATCGGCTTCTGTCACCCCCGTATATTCTTTTTCCTGATGGGCATGTTTCATGCTGTTCAGGGTCGTTTCAATCATTCTTGAGATTAGCCTGAAAAGCGTTGCCTGCTCTTTATTCATCGTCTCGCTTAGTCTAATGATAAGGGTAAAGGCGGGATTTAATTTCAGTACAGCGCCTTTATTTGTCGATATTCTTTCAAAGAGCTGCACAGTATTTTGCTTTTTTGTCCCCGCAAATTTTTTAAGCCCGCGGTTATAGTATTCCCTTTCAGCCTCTGTTCTGAGTTCTTCAATATATTGTTCAAAAGCATTCTTCAGATCATGGGGAATGACGATATGAGATTTAGCTACATTTAGATGCAAAAGGTGGTCCACGCTATTGCCGACATCAACCCTGAGTCTCGCAAGCTGCAGTCTTGGTCCTTTTTTAATCAGCCCATTCCAGCCGCCAAAAAGAATTATCCGGTCAGCGCGGTAAATGTAAATACCCTCCATATCCATTAGACCCCTGTTCTTAGTTGTCCAAATCGATTGCTGCTGGCGGCTTTCGCTAATACTGCGGGAGGGCAGTATAAAGCCTTCCATGCGAATAAGGTCGGTACTGAACTGCCTTTGGCGGAATTCCATTGGCCTGAAATCCGGCTCCCGGGTGGGGAAGGGGTTGAAGGGATGGATTTGGCTGTTATTGATTCTAATCTGCAGCGGATTGTCCTTTCGCTCCATAAACCTATGGAAAACAAGGGATAAATAGTCCGAGGTTACTTCAGTGATCTCCTTTTTTAGTGCAGTCTGCCGGTTTTCAGTCTCTAGGTAATTTTCAAACTTATAGAGTCCCCTCCAAACAATTATGGTATTGGCCTGAAAATCTTCATGGGGATTCAGGTGGCCTTCACTCAGCCGCTGATAATCTTCAAGCATAGCCTCAATTTCTTCAGCGGTATTGATTTTGAGCTGCCATTTCCCGGTATCGCGGAGATGCCCGACATCCCAGGTTCTGGCAGAATAGCCCAAGGTTCCTTTTTCACGGCTGATTACCGTAAAGCACCTGCTTTGGGAAAAGGATGCGGTTTTCATACCAAGCCCAAAGCGCCCTAAGTCAATTTCCGCCCTGGTTGAATCCGGGGAATTGCTCGGAAAGCGCATATTGGTACGAAGACAGTCCTCATCCATGCCGAGGCCATTATCCGCCAGATATAGCGTAAAGGGTTCTTTGTCCATTCTGATGAGCACTTCAATCTTATCGGCAGTGGCGGAGATGGAATTGTCCATCAAATCAGCTAGGGCAGTTTCAAGACTGTAGCCCTGTTCAGCTATGGATTTAATCAGGTGTTCGGGATGTGGGCTTACTTCTTCGTAATGTTCTTCGTATTGTTTTTGGTTTTGGTTGTCCTGCATTAGTTTGAGTGCGTTAATGTTGGTGATTATAGTTCAGCGAGCTGTAGTAAACCCGCCTGCCGGAAAATTTCGCCCACACTACCGGCAATCTGGTAGGCGAGTAGTGGAGGTACGGCATTGCCCACCTGATGAAACTGCGAGGTTCTTGGGCCACAGAAAAAGTAATTATCAGGAAAGGTCTGTATCCTTGCCGCCTCCCTTACGCTCAGGCTCCTGCACTGGCTGGGGTCGGGATGTATATAATAGTGTCCGTCTTTAGAGATGTGGCTAGTAATGGTTTTGCTTGCTTTGCCTTCAAGCTGCACACGGAAGCGGTCGGCAAATTTCTTGTCGTCTATACCTTCTTTCACGTTATTGTGCGCAGGAAGTAAGCTTTCTGGGAAATCCGAAAGCTTTGGCGAATGCGCTTTAACCTTACCGAAACTGGATACAAATAAATAACGGTGGATATCGCTGTCCATATGGGAGCGCGATGCGTGGTTTACCACCCCGGCCAGCCGCCTGTCCAGATACCAGCCGCCCTTATAATCTATTTCCTGATGTTCAGTACTTAAATAATCCTTGCCTTTACCGAAAGGGGTATCTTCCAGTTTTTTTAAAGTTTCGGACATGCTAAGGGCAACGGGATTCGTTCCGGCTATTGCTAGTTCTCCCAAAAGTGCCTTCCAAGCCTCATAACTATCCGCCCTTTTCGATAATCCGCTTCTCAGTCTTGGAAGTTTGCCAATTACAGATTTTATTGGCACCTCCTCCTGCTCCTGCAATACTGCAGGCTGGATGTCAATGTCATTTCTCACCCCTAATAAGATAACGCGGTGGCGGGTCTGCGGTATGCCGTATTTCTCAGCCTGTATTACAAACTTCCCTGGCTTATATACCGGTCTTCCATTTTCATCGAAGCGTTCTGGCGCGGCTACAAGAGAATATATACGGTAGCCCGGACATATGACATCCCCATCTGCAGCAGGATAATAACCCTGAGGATTAGAGAGATCCTGCAGAATGCGCGAAAATATTTTATCCTGCGAAGTTTCTGCAGAAAGAATCCCTTTAACATTCTCCATCACGAATACAGCGGGGCTGTGTTTGGCGAGAATACGCAGATATTGCTTATATAAACCGACACGTTTATCAGTATCCTCATTAAGGATTTTTTCTTTCCTTCTTGAGCGTCCAACTATCGAATAGGCCTGGCACGGAGGTCCCCCAATCAGTAGCCAGTCAGTCCTTCCCCTAAGAACAGTCCTGATTTTATCGTCCACCTGCTCATCAGATACAGCATTTGCGTCCTTTTCATCTGGATCACCCAGCGTCCCACACCAGGCCTCGGCATGCGCATGCGCCGCCTGCTCCGGCCAGCGCCTGTAGAGTTCCTTAACATCAATATTCCCTTTTACCAGTTCATAATAATCTTCCGGGATTTCGTCAGCGCCGAATTGCCTGTAAAAGCTTCTGAGCGTTAGCGTCAGGTGCGCCAGCGGATCTTTTTCTATGGAGAGGGCTATTTTGAAAATATTTTCACCTTCATCGTTTTTTAACGCTGAAAAACCTTCCCCTAAACCTCCCGGACCCGCAAAAATATCTATAATAGGGATTGCCATATGAGCGTTAATCTGTCAAAATGTTTAATAATTAATATGCCGGCCGATAGTCATTGTTCTGCTCGCAGATAAAAAATTTACTGTATTCTTAAGTATCCAGCCGTTTTCAAATATAACATTAGACCTGGATTTCTGCCAGCAATACTCGAAATTTCTTATTCAATAACGTTTTTTTACCGTAAGTTGTTGTTATAGCTGTCTTTAGCGAAACTATAAGCTATAATAAGTGTTTTCCTTTTATGGATGTTCAAAAAAAATCCTTTCTGAGAGCTTCAGGCAGTAAAAAAACTATCGTGACTTCGCCTTCAAGAAGTTACAATATGTCCCGCATCAGGTCAAAAAACACCAAAGTCGAAATGCTTTTGAGAAGCGCCTTATGGGCGAAAAACATCCGCTTTAGGATACATCCAGATAAGGTTATGGGCAGTCCTGATATTTTTATCGCTAAATACAGACTCGTTATATTTATTGACGGCGACTTTTGGCACGGATACAATTGGGCAGCAACCAGAGAACGCCTAAAGAGTAACAAAGAATTCTGGATAGCGAAAATAGAGCGTAATATGCAACGGGATGAACAGGTCAATTTATATTTTGCTGAAAAAGGATTCACTGTAATGCGTTTTTGGGAGCATCAGATAAAAACACGGCTTAAAGAATGCGTGAATCAGGTTATGCTCTACATAGAATCAAGTAAAATTGGAGTAATTCCAAATAAAGAATGAGCATATTTTGCTTCATTTCTCCTTTGAATAAATTAGCTTCATAGAGTTCATAAATCTCATAAGTTTTGATTATCTGAAATTCCTGCCTTCGTGAAATGCTTTTTTCGTCGCATCTTCGCGAACCTGTGTACTTTTATTCTGTGATGGATACTGCTCTACTTTCTCACCTCTGTGAGCTAAGGTCAACAATGGCAGCTGATCAACTTCGCGTTGTACCAACTTGCCCAGCATCTTTGTGAAATCAAAACATTTGCTCACAATTACGTGCACAACTTGTCCTTCGCGTTGTAACCGCCCTTCGACCATGAGCAGCCGCGAATGTAAAATTTCTTTCCTATAAGTTTCAAAAAGCTTTTCAAAAACAACTAGGTTAGAGTATCCGCTTTCATCTTCGATAGTGATAAAGCAAACGCCTCCCGCTGTTCCAGGGCGCTGGCGCACCAGTACCAGTCCGGCTACTTTCACCAGCTGACCATCTGTCGAATCATTGTTAATGTGATGGCAAGTTCTGATGTTGAGCATGTCGAGCTGCGATCGCACAAAACTCACCGGATGTGCTTTTAGGGAAAGTCCCGTAGTGGCATAATCCTGAACGACATGTTCTCCCTTGCCCATTAGCGGAAGTTCAACCTGCGTTTCCAATACGCTTTCAGACGGTTGCCCTTTGAATAGTTCCTCCGGCATATCTTTTATGGCAGAAACTTCCCAAAGTGCTTTTCGCCTGTCCATTCCCATCGAACGAAATGCATCTGCATCTGCCAACCGCTCCAGGGTGGCAATCGATACTCCTGAATCCCTGATTGCAGTAATACTTAGATAACCAGTTCCCCGACCATTGACCAAAATATCCACGTCATCTAATCTAATGCCATTGATCTGCCTGAACCCTAACCGAAGCGCAAAATACTTCCCTGATTTTTCTTCGAGTTTGTTGTCCCAAAAGGAATGGTTGACGTCAACTTCGCGAACTTGAACGTTATGCTTCTGCGCATCAATAACGATTTGTGCCGGTTGATAAAAGCCCATCGGCATACTATTTAGCAATGCAGCTGCGAAAACGTCCGGATAATAATGTTTAAGCCAACAGGATACATAGACTAGCAGGGCAAAACTGGCAGCATGGCTTTCGGGAAATCCATAACTCCCAAACCCTTCCAGCTGCCTGAATATCCTTTTTGCAAATTCCTCTGTATATCCCTTGTTCATCATTCCGTCGATGAGTTTTTGCTCATACTGATTTACCATTCCTTTAAACTTGAATGTTGCCATGCTGCGACGCAGGCCGTCGGCTTCAGCAGGGGTAAAGCCCGCCGCTACTATAGCAATTTTCATTGCCTGTTCCTGAAACAGCGGAACGCCTAACGTGCGGCCAAGAATTTTTTCCAGTTCCGGCGAAGGGTAAACTACAGGTTCTTCGCCGCTGCGTCTGCGTAAATAAGGATGGACCATGTCTCCCTGGATAGGTCCCGGGCGCACGATTGCGACCTCTATCACCAGATCATAAAATTCCCTTGGCTTCAATCTTGGGAGCATGGACATCTGTGCCCGGCTTTCGATCTGGAATACGCCTAGGGTGTCGGCCAGGCAGATCATATCATAAACCTCCGGGTCATCCTGTGGTATATTAGCCAGGGTGTACTGCTTCCCATAATGATCTCTGCATAGATCAAAAGCCTTTCGGATACAGGTCAGCATCCCAAGTGCAAGCACGTCAACTTTTAAAAAACCGAGCGCGTCAATATCATCCTTGTTCCATTCGATATTTGTTCTGTCCGCCATCCTTGCATTTAGAATAGGGCACAGGTCTGTAAGTTTACCCTGCGTAACTACAAATCCCCCGGTGTGCTGACCAAGCTGGCGGGGAAAGCCCATCATCTGGGCGGTAAGTTCGAGCGTCTTCTTTAAATGCGGATCATCGGGGTTTAATCCCTGCTCAGTCACCCGTTTTCCCTCGAACCATTCATCGGTAAATTCCCAGATAGAGGTTGACAGGCGATTGATCGTATCGACAGATAGCCCCATAGCCTTTCCTACATCCCGGATGGCTCCTTTCTGGTGTTGCTGGGTGACCGTCGCGACTATAGCTGCACGGTCACGTCCATACTTGGTATAGATATACTGGATGATTTCCTCTCGTCTTTCATGTTCGAAGTCTACATCAATATCCGGCGGTTCGTTTCGTGCCGGTGAGATGAAACGCTCAAATAGCAAATCAAACTTCATCGGATTGACAGAGGTAATACCAAGCACGAAGCAGATTGCAGAATTAGCTGCCGAGCCCCGTCCCTGGCAGAGAATCCCACGGGATCTGGCCTCACGAACAATATCCTCAACAAAAAGGAAATAATTGGCATAATCCATCTGCCTCACAAAAGCCATCTCATGATGGATCATGTTGACAACCTTTTCGGGTATCTCTTCGCCATAAAATTCATGAGCACCTTTCCAGGTTAAAAATTCGAGCTCCTCCATTGGACTGCGTCCACTTGGATTGATTTCTTCGGGGTATACGTATTTCAGCTCGTCCAAGGAAAAATTACAGGCTTCGGAAATGACCATCGAATTGTGGATTGCGCTTGGATATTTTCTGAAAAGTCTGTCCATCTCTGCCACCTCTTTCATGTACCGCTCAGCATTTTGATGCAATCGGAATCCTGCTTCCTGAATGGTACATTTCTCCCTAACACAGGTCAGTACATCCTGAAGTTCTCTTCGTGAAGGATTGTGATAGTGGATGTCGCCTGTTGCGACTACCGGTATTTCGTAAAATTTGGAAAGCTGTGAAGTTCTAAATATCAGCTTATCATCGTTTCCCAGATAAGATCTTGTCGCCGCAAGGTAAAGCTGACCACCTAAAGCTTCGCGATATTCTGCAACTGAGGCGATAAAGCTAGCCTCATATTCAAAGCGGCGGTTCAAAGCGCCCGGCATTACAAGGGCAAAGATGGTCCCTTTGCTGTGGGCGTAAACATCCGCACGTGAGATATGGCAGCTGCCCTTTTCCGCACGCATATTGCCCAATGTCAATAGTGCGGACAACCTGCCATAAGCTTCCCTGTCCGTCGGATAGGCGAGCAGGCTCGGTCCATCCAGCAGATCCAGCCTGCAGGCGGGAATTAGTTTTATGTTTTTCTCACGGCAGGCAGCATGCGCACGTACAATTCCGGCAAGTGTATTCCTGTCGGTTATGGCTATTTTTTTATAACCGAAGATTTCGGCCTGTTCAACCAGTTCGTGCGCATGCGAAGCGCCGCGCAAAAAACTGAAGTTTGAGGTAATCTGTAATTCACTATAAGCCATAACCCATCTCCTTTAAGCAAAAAATCCATGAATAAACCACTTGTGTTGTTGTTCCCCACCATAGTGTCCGGAACGGAAAAGCCAGTAGCGGCATCCTTCTTCATCTTCCACCTGATAATAATCCCTATGCTCTCCCTTATCCATCCACCATTCGCGCTCAATCCGCTCGGGACCGTCTGCCTTTGAAATCAGGTGGCGGACGCCTTTATAAATAAAAAACTTTGGCGGATGATCCGGAATAAGCGCCATTACCTCAATAGGGGCGGGAACCTTAAGCATTTCGGTCGGACGGGGCTTATCCGTTCGCCATGGAGTTGAGGCCTTTTCTGTTACCAAAGCTGCCTTTGATATTGCACGTTCCGGCCAGTATCTGGTTGCAGGCAAAAAACGATGGATTGCTTGCGCACCAACCTTTCCGGCAACACGGTCCAGAAACCTGATCACACTATTATCATTCAGGCCGGGCTTGGATGACCACATTTCTTCCTGGGGCAAATCGACATCCTCCACCTTTGGCGCATCAAGAACAAATAGTTCAATTCCCAGGGCTGGTCGGATCTGATCGATCTTTAACTGAAAAAGTTTGAATAGATGACTCACACTATGCGAAGCGCCACTGGTTCCGATGGAAACCTGCACAATTTTTCCATCGATCCGGTATCCTGTTAATATTCCCGTTCGCAATCCCTTACCTTCAGATTGCATCCTGTTACACAGATTTTCAAGCATCTTTTGAATCGCTATCTCAATTGCAGTTTTGGTTTTGATCGGTTCCATGCAGGCTAGCCTTTCGCTAAATGCTACGGGAACCTTTAACGGAATAAGCGCTTCTGCTTCAGTTCCAATAGCCTGAGCCAGCCGCAATAAAAAATCTTCCCCGAATCGCCTGCGGAGTACCGATCTGGGCATCCCTATAAAGCTTTTTATCTGATAGAACCCTAATTTGCGAAGTTTCGCAAGAATTGTATCTTCCAGTCTTAACGCCTCAGGAGACAGACTGAGTAGAGCATCTACATGTGCGCCGGAAGGAATCAATGGCGTAACTTTACCAAACCGGGACACGGCCCAAGCAGCGCCGGGTGTATCGGCAATCGCTAAGCGTACGGTATATCCCTTACTTTTAAGCCTGTTTACAATTTCTTTCAGGTATTCCCGCTCTCCACCCCAAAGATGCGGACAGCCTGAAACGTCAAGTAACAGTCCGTCCATTCCGAATTCGTCAATGGATACAGAGGGCGAATAGCGCACACACCATTCGCCTAGTCCCCTTAGCAGGTTTTTCGGGCGGCCTGGCTTGTCGTCCAGAACCTCGAGCCCGGGACATATGGCCTTCGCATCCGCTGCACGCATGCCGACCCCAACTCCAAAGCTAAATGCCAATGGATTTACTGCGGTTATCATCATCCGCCCATGGTCGGGCGCAGCGAAAACAAAAGGCACCTCGGCTAGTTCAGGGCGGCGGATAAGCTGCCAGTCAGCCAGTAATTGGCGGAACCATATCGAAACAAAACGCCTTTGCATAATAGCTATCCAATTTGTCTGCCCTCCAGATCAGACCAAATCGGTTGATTACCGGTTTTCTTAATTTCCTCAAATTTTTCGCCTGCCCATTCCAGTATAAAGCTTCCCGGATTTCCATTACGGACTTTTAGCAGCTCAACCTGCCAGCGCGGGAATCCGATCCCGGGCAAGCCGTCCTGTGTAACTGAAGGAAGCGGGCTGACTTTCCATCTTGCTGTTGCCACGGTGCTCGCCTTTTTATTTCCGTCCTTGCGCAGGATAAATCCCGTAACACCACTGGTCTCAACTGCCAGCTGCAGCCTGCGGGATTCTATAAGACTCACATTGTTCAGTTCTGCCACAACCGCCGCAAGCCCCTCACATTTGATGGCCTCCTCTGTAATCCATAGCACATCCTTTTCGCTCTGGACATCCATAAAAATAATGCGCTCAGGCTCTACGTTAAATAAGCTCAAAGAAGCGGGGAAGAGATTCCGGGTCGTGCTTACCCACACACAGGCCGCACCATTTTCCATAAGGACGGAAAGTAGCCCGGCGATAAAGCCGTCACTGGCCGCCGAATGCTCCGGCTGAATTGTGATAAACTCATGAATTGCCTTTTTGGGAAAAACACCACCGGGAAATGAATTTTCAATCTCTCCCAGTCCGATGCGTTCGGCATTGCCTGTGCAATGGGGTTTAAACCCCTGCCATAACAGGATGTCCTGTTGCAATTTCTGAAGTAATTCTTTTTTGGCATTCATGTCTTACTGAATTAAATACTATTATATTTAGTATTATGAAATTATACAACAAACATAAAGCTAAAAATGTTAGTAAAAAATGATTTGTGGAAAACATTCCCGTTTTGGTGGAAAGTTTGCGTTGTCAACTGTGGTTACCCTCTTCGATAAAATAGGTGTCAAACATTATTTATGGATAATGATTCTTAATCGATTTTACTCCCATCTTCCTGATTTTCAAAACCTATCTGCCCAAATAACTGTTGTTACAAAATGGACAGAAAAGAAGTAACGAGCCTAATTAGTGAGGTAGAAAAAAGTGTCATTAGCTGGGCAAGAGCATATCGCAGTGAACTGATCATTGGCGGTATTCTCGGATTTTCCCTTACTGCAGCTTATCTAATTTTCTCAAAAAAACATTTTAAGTTGACTAAGCAGTTAAAACCATTGGAAACCGGACTTAATATGGAAAGATATATTTTTGAAATCCCAACCGACAGCGGGATAAAAGAGGCTGTCGTAGAAACCTCTGGAGAATGCTATGGGGTGAGTTTGGATGGTAAATACCTTGGAAGCATGTGGCGTGATGAAAATCTTGGTCTTCAATGGGACACACTCGATGAGGAACTAGCGCCTCACGTCTGGGATATTGCATCCAAGCTTTCAGAGGCTTTTTCCAGACAGGGATATCCCTCACTGTTGAAGGGTGCTTATCCCGAAATTGAGTCTACCCAGTGGAAGAGTAGTGAAACCCTCGAGGTGGTTATTTCAAAGGAAACAGATATGGAAGTCTTCACTACGTTCTTAAAAGATGAGGTCTTAAACCTCGTTGATTTCGAGGAGCACCTTGACCTGATGGTCAAGAAAGCAGATGATCCGTATTTTGTAATGATAGGCATCAACTAACTATTTCCTATTTGGTTCAAGATTTTGTATTTTTAAGATGATGAAAATAGAAGAGGCTTTTGAGATTGTTCTGCCCGATATTAAGATGATCGTTACCTCGCACCTGATCGGAGGCAGTGAAATATATAGGATCGAGTTCTCGGATGGAAGACCACCACTAAATGTAACCGAAGCAAATGGTTACAGGCCATTCTGGACATCTGTTCCGCAGGGGAGACAGATAGAGGCCGAATTTTTTGGTAAAAAGATTGCTGAACATTTGAAAAATAAATAATTATGTGTTATTACAATGGTCAACGCGTTTCAAGGGCAGAGTTTATATCACTCCTTCAACTTGAAAAGGCAGTAAAAAATTATCAGTTTCTCGACAGGGCTGTTCATAACGGTTTTGCCTATTCACCCGTGGCGGTATTAAAAAGAGATGCAGAGCAGACAAACTTTGATATCGTGCAGATGGAATGGGGTTTTTTGCCTCCTTACCTCAAAAACCGCGAGGCTGCAAAGAATTTTCGCAATGGGTATAAAGATGCTGCTGGTAAATGGCATATCGGATATACAACACTCAATGCAAAAGCTGAAAATCTTTTTTCAAATGAAAAAGGTGGTCCTTCGATTTATGCAAAGGCAGCCCGCGAGCGCAGATGCCTCGTACTTTCAACGGGATTTTATGAGTGGCGCCATGTATTTCCGAAGAGCAAAAAAACAGGAGAGCCTTTGAAAACTGCCGTTAAGTATCCTTACTATATTTCTGTTAAGGACGAGGAATACTTCTACATGGCGGCAATTTATCAGGAGTGGACCGATCAGGAAACAGGGGAAATAGTTGAGACGGTCGCTGTCACTACCGCGCCGGCCAATCCGCTTATGGAACAGGTCCATAATTCCAAAAAACGTATGCCTACCATTTTAAATGATGAGCTGGCCTATGAATGGATGTTCGGGGATCTGAGCGATGAGCGGATTACCGAGATTGCATCCAGTCAGTTTCCTGCCAAGCAGATGGATGCCTGCACGATTGCGAAAGAGTTCTTGTCGACACTTGAGCCATCAACGCCCTTTATTTATGAGGACCTGCCCGCCATCGAGTACTCGATTTAACACGGATGGATGCTTCCATAAAGCGCATTAAAGGACTGATCGCTTAGCATTTAAAACCATTTTCAGTTGAGATGGGTTATATCATAAAAATTAATATTATGAGCGATAACAAACATAAACAGGACGGTAGAGAAGATTCAAATGTTGATCTGAACGATGCAAGCGAAGTTGCTTATGCAGCAAAACAGGCTGGAGTAACTTCTGCCCGATATAAGGAACTGGCTAAAGCGTCGGGAAGTTCTTCCAGGGCGAAGATTGCCGAATATATAAAAACTCATGCCAAGGCGTAAGTCGGTAGATGTCTCCCTTGATGGGCTTTCCGGAAAACTTGGCGCAGAAATCTTTAGTGAATCTCCGGGTTTTGTCTGTTTGCTCCCTCAGGATGTTCATGAATCAGTACTTGGAAGAGGCAGCTCTGTGTCCGAAGGCATCAATAACTGGGATGAAAAACTCAAGGCCCATCTTCGCAACAGTACCTTTGGGGATCCTGTAGTGGATCATGTCCAAAAAATTCTAAGCAGTACCACGCCTGATCATGTTCAGTCCTTTTATGATCAGTTTTACCCGGTTAGGAAAAAACAGTAATCTAAATATCGTGATGGATAAGCAGCAAAACAGTCAGGCAAAGTTTGGAAATGAAGCGGACAACGACAGCACTTCAGAGAAATTCGTAAGTCCCGATGATCGCCTGGACAGACATGAGACTGAAAGCGATCTTGATTCCCTGGAGCCGCAGGAGTTCGGGACAAATGAAGGCGAGCTAAATGTGGACGATCTTGGTGAGCTCCGCTACTGGGCTGAACAGTTTCAGATCAGTACGGATGAACTAAAATCCGCGGCAATTCTGCGGGGAAATTCCATACACGAAATTAAAAAATATCTATCCGCATAATTCCATGGCAGAACTACCTGATTTAACCGTATTCGCTCAGATATTGACCAGAAGATTTAAAGGGCAGACTTTGGAGACGCTCGAAATTACGGTATCCAAAAAAATTAATGTCTCCGCCAAGGAAATGAAAAAAGCTTTGGAAGGTAGAGAACTTTTGGATGTCCGGCGTTCCGGAAAAACGCTTCAGCTTATTTTTTCGGGTTCACAGGTTCTCGGTCTTCACTTAATGCTCAGAGGAGAACTTATCTCTATTGATCAGGATGAGCCGCCACGCTTCCAGATTTTAGGGTTTCATTTTGAAGGGGGCGATGCATTTGCATTGATCGATCTTCAAAAGCAGGCAACGCCCACTTTGAATCCTGAACCTATCGAAGTCCCTGATGCGCTTGAAATGGAAGAGGAATATTTTTTTGATTTACTGGCTAAAAAGAGAACATCGATAAAAACTTTGCTCATGGATCAGCATCTGATTCGCGGGATAGGCAATTCCTATTCGGATGAGATACTTTATCATGCCGGAGTTTCTCCGTTTTCAATCGCCAAGGCCATTCCGGATAAAGCGGCAAAGCGATTGTACAAAAGCATAAAATCTGTCTTGAGCGGGGCAATATCAAAAATCGCAGAAGCAAATGGTGATGAGCTAAAAGGTGAGCTGCGTGATTTTATGTCTGTACATGGTGCAGAATTAAAAAAGACATCAAAGGGCGAGGAGATTTTGTCTGAAAAAATCGGTGGGCGAAAAGCTTACTTTACCAAATCGCAGGAACTTTTTGAATGATTCTGAGCACTTACAACATTAATGGTGTCAACGGCAGGATCGAAATTTTGCTAAAATGGTTGAAGGAGCGTTCGCCCGACATTGTCTGCCTGCAGGAAATAAAATGTCAGGACAAGGATTTTCCGGCCAAAAAGTTGATGGATGCAGGATATCACTCCATATGGCAGGGGCAGAAAAGCTGGAACGGTGTTGCAATCTTATCTAAGACGGAAATCAAAGAAACGAAACGCGGACTTCCTGGCGATCCTGCCGACGACCATAGCAGATACATCGAAGCATTTATAAGTGGACTCGTTATAGGTTGTATTTATCTTCCAAACGGAAATCCGGCACCAGGTCCAAAATTTGAATATAAACTAAAATGGTTCAAAAGGCTGACTGCCCATTCGAAAAAACTGCTTTCGTTTGGCATCCCAACAATTTTGATCGGTGACTATAATGTTATACCGACTGACCTTGACCTTTATAACCCCGATAGATTTAGGGATAATGCGCTTTTCTTTCCCGAATCGAAAAAAGCATATAAGAAGCTTTTGGCTCTGGGCTGGACCGATGCAATAAGAGCCCTGTATCCTGATGAAATTATATATACCTTTTATGATTATCTTCGGAATGCATTTGGAAGGAATGCCGGTTTAAGATTGGACCATTTCCTGCTGTCTCCGGATTTGTCAGACAAGCTGATTGACGGTGGAGTCGACAAACATGTGAGGGGCTGGCAGGGAGCCAGTGACCATTGCTGGATATTCCGAGAAAAGTTTACCAGTATTTCCGCTTTGAAACCTTACCAGGTTTTCCGACGCAAAGGTTACCAGCGACAGCTGGTTTATT
>NZ_JBIWEB010000016.1:0-108468 GCF_044762335.1 Pedobacter suwonensis
GGTCTCTTTGCTTTGGCGGACCTTATCAAATTAACTCGGCAAAGGGGGGCTTTTTAAAGTGGCGAAGAGGGGTCAATTTGAAGCGGTTTATCCACGTTGGGATAAACTACGGCTGGAACGTTAGTTATCAATTCATCTGTGGGTTTTTGCCAACGCCTGTCGTAATCTGGCTGCATATAAACTCCCGAAAAAAGTGAAGGGTTGTTCAATGATGGACGTCTAAAGTAATAACCTAATTTATAGCTAATGTTAAAAGACAGTTCAATGTTCTTATAAGACAAGGTGTTGCGCAAGCTTCCGAATATGGTTGGTACAGCGGAACCGAAAAAATGTAACTGACTGCGATCGCCCGAATTTCTGATAGTGGTGTAATCGGTACTAATATTCCCATTTACATAGCCTTGAGGGTTACCGGAAGCGTCCAATCCCGCCCAGGTATAGGCAAAAACAGCATTGATCGGATAATCCAGCACGGGAGATAAGCTGTTTGTAGTGCCCTTTACAATATTTGAGTTGGCCCCCTGAGCCACCTTATAGTCTGTGATCTTATCCTTTACATAATTAAAGATAAAGGCACTGTTCCACTTAAACATCCGATCTATATTTTTGCTGTTTAACTGAACATCAATCCCACTTGCATGGGTGTCGGCCGTATTTCCCGTAAAAAGTGATACGCCTGTTTGTGGGGCTATAGGACTTGAGGCAATCAGATCCGTACCATTCTTTAAATAATATTCTATGCTCCCTGAAATCCAGCTTTTGTCTGTGGAAAAGTACAGGCCAAAATTTGCGTTCTTTACCCTTTCCCACCTTAAATTGTCGTTTGGCGGATTTATGATGCCGTACGACTGAACACCATAAGGGTTATAGAACGAGGGAGAGGCTGTAAGGTAAGCCGATATTGAATTGTTAACATTGCCATTATAGCCAAAGGTAGCCTTGAACTGAAGGCTGGAAAGCCAGTTTATCTCAAAAAATCTCTCCTTATGTATATTCCACGCCAGACCCACGGACCATAGCGGAACCCCTTTTTGATTGGCTTTTACCCCGAACAAGTTTGATTCGTCCTTTCTATAACTACCTGAAGCGATATATCGGCCATCATAGATGTAGGATGCATTTCCAAACCATGAGATATATCTGTTGACCGTGCTTCCCTGGTTGTTGTTGGCTGAAATCCTTTCGCCCAAAGAAGTATTATAATAGTAGTTATATAGATTAATATAATCAACTATTGCGTTTGTTCCTGTTTCAGGACTATATCCATATACCGTGTAAGAATTTTGCTTGTTCCCGTCGTCACGAACCTCATAACCCGCTATAGCAGATACCTCATGTTTTTTACCCAGGAGCTTATTAAAATCAAATTGTGCTCTCCCATAATTTGATTGGCGCGAGACGAAAACAGGGTTGTAAATGCCTCCATAAGGAACTGGCCTATTTACAACACCGGTAATGTTATTAACGCCTGAAAAAGTATTGACTATGTTCCTTGTATAAAAGGAATCTTTATCGTGGCTGTTCTCAACTCTGGTATTGGCATTGTAATACTGATAGTTTAAAGAGAAAGAAAGCGGTGCAATGATCTTATAATTCAATCCGAGATTGAGACGATAATCTGTAAGTTGAGTAATCTGGGTAGACCCTTGGTTTCTCAATTCATCCAAAGGGCGGTATTTCCAATCAAGTAATCTGCCATTGCCAGCTGTGTCTACATAAGAGGCTCTTAACCCGCCAAACCTTACCGTGGCGAGGGAATTTCCATTTTCATCGGCCACCTGCTCATAGGGTACATACGGGTTGTAGTTGCTAGTAAACGTATTGTTTGATTTTGATCTGGAAAAGGTAATGTCAGTATTCAATCTTAAACGGTTATTTAAGAAACTGTAGTTGTTATTACCTTTAAGAGTGATCCTGTCATCAGATTGAGAGACCATATTGGGTACGCTCTTGTCATACCCTCCGGAGAAAAAGTAAGACTGGTTTTTTCCTCCACCCGATATATCTGCCGAATAGTGCTGTATCATGCTGTTGCGAAAAAAGTACCTGCCCCATTGATCCCTGCTGTCAATACTTCGTATGGCATCGATCTCGGCATTTCCCTTTGCAGCATAAGTTGGGTCGAGTTTTACCTTTTGCAGAATGGCAACTACAGGTGAGATGGCGGCAAAACCATTGTTAATTGTAGCATCGTAAGCCCCCTTATCGAAAAGGAATTTTTCTACATCAATATACTGACTGGAACTTAGCTGCGGCTGATAATATAGATCTGGTTTTTCCCCGATAGTTAGATTGGCATTGATCCCAATCTTTGGTGAAGTGTTTAAGCTACCTTTTTTTGTCGTGATTACGATTACACCATTTCCAGCTCTGACTCCCCATATAGACGCGGCAGCTGCATCTTTTAACACTGTAACATTTTCTATTACATCCGGATTTAAGGTGTTAAGGTCGCCTTCAAAAGGAAAGTTATCTACCACTATTAATGGTGTAGTATTAGAAAAGATGGTGCTTCTTCCCCGGACACTGATCCCAGTTGAATTTCCTGTACTGTTGTCAAATAGGAGTCCGTTTGTAATTCCCTTTAGTCTGCTCAAAATATTTGAGGATACTGCGCGATTTAAGGTTTTATTGTCAATTGTTGTAAAGGAACCTGTAGCTCTTTCCTTTGGAATATTTTGGTAGCCCGTACTAACAACTTTTACCTCTTCCAATCCATTATCTTCTGTAAGCATACTAACAGTGAGAAATTCGCCACTTTGTATATTTTGAATTTCACTTTTTTTATATCCAATACAGGTAATTATCAAGGTGGTTCCTAATTGGACTCTATTTAAATTAAAAAGTCCCTCGCTATCTGCTATCGTAACGATTTTAGAGGCTTTAACTTTTATGGTAGCGTTTGAAATTGGTAAGGCTTTTTCATTGGTGATTCTACCTTTAATTGTAATCGTTTTAACCTGTGCCTCTACCTTAAAAAAAAGGCAAAGCATGGCCATCACGATGTATATCGTTGATTTTTTCATTGTTGGTTAGTTTAATTGATTATTTAATGTATGGGATGACTTGTGCCCAAATCAGCTAAACTGGTGGCTTAATTATGTTTTCGTAGAGGGCGTTGTAGAATCGGTGCTGCTTAAAATTGAGGTAGTTGATAAAATTCTGTATAGAAGGAATAAATAGCCCCATTTCATGGAAAAAAAGCGGAAATATGTAAATGTGTTCTATATGGTCCTGGTTTAAGTTAGTATTCATATTTTTCCGTACATATTAATTTGAACATCTATTATGTAACGGGCTATAAGACCTTAAATGGGTAGGGCTTACACCCATTATCCGCCCCTGCCAGGAATGAAATAAGGAGTAAGCACCACACCCATTTTAGGTACGGGTCTACACTATTCCCTTAATTCTCGCATTCTTGGCAGGGGCGGTTAAGGAAATATAAAACCAATAGAGATGGATATTAGGGCGGATGAACACCGACTAATAGATGAATTAAATAGCATTTTATATTTTTTTCTTTCATCACTCGTTAGTATAACGAGCCTCGAAGTTGAGCAGGTGGTATGTAAAATAGGCAGGACTTTACATACCACCGCATCTTAGTTGACAGCCAAGAACGTGGATTTACAGTAAAGCCCATACCTATTTCAAGCACAAAGATATGTACTTAAAGTGATATGGGCATTAATCTTACTGCCTCGCTTCTTGGCTGTCAAACATTGTGCGACGAGACTCTTAGTTAAATGCCTTTTCCAAAAGGCAATTCAATATTATTTTTTAATTCATTAATTGCTATTAAAGGGTTGTGAAACAACATAAAACAAATATATGTAAAATAATTAATATGTCAAATTAGACCTATGAAATAAAAATAATACATTTTTTTTTACTGGATGAGTAAAGCGCAGTATATTGACAAAATAAATTTGAAAATGCTAAGAAGTAGGATACAACAGCTAATCATATCTAAAAATATTCCTATGGAAGCTTTATCTGATCGAACTAACTTTACACCAAAACAGATCTATAGAATTATCTATGGCAACGGGAACACATCCATTAGTAACATCTTTGCCATAGCTGAAGCTATGGAACTTCATATTATGGAATTATTTGTGATTGATTTTAAAATTCCGTCTTATGATATAGATATTGACTTCTATAGAAAAAAACCAAAAGTAAAGGCAGATAAAACAAAAGATAAACCAATTACGGCAGCAGCTGCAATTCGCATTCTTTCTAGCGATGGGTATTTTAAGAAAACAGATCGAATTAATGAGGAGAAAACTTTGAATAGAATAGTCAAAGATTGCAAATCTCGGTTTCGAGATGATTTTAAAACCAGTGAATTTTCAAGTGCTTTACTTTATTCGTTCAAGAAAGGATTATTAAAAAGATATAAGCAAAAAAATACAGACTCTTTTGTTTACTGTATATTATGATGAATGTGGCCACTCTATTTCGGGGCAAACTGTACCGTCCTGAATTTACTTGTCAAAGGGAGATAATTTAATTTGTCGAAGTGTATGGGTAGTTAATCCAGCTAAATTATTAAAAAACGAATGAATAATGATATTGTTCTTTCATTGACTAAGCTCAGTTTTTTATTGCCATTCGAAATCTCCTATTTGCTTGGCAATGAGCCATCGGTTGTTTTCAAATATGTAATAATTTTGATAGCAGGCCATGGCAAAGGCCATAGCATTATAATATAAAGTTCAAGTGCTACAATTGCCCGGCGGAAATTGGATTCCACAAGTCGTGCTCGCTTACTAATGAGTTCACCGATAATTGATAAAGTATGTTCGGATTTACACTAACGGTTGATTTTTGTAATTTAAAGTCTAGCCATTCTGGTATCATTACCTTTTTTCCGTAATCGTCCAAGTTTTCCTCGCCTTCTATAAAACCACAATAGTTAATCTCAGGCGAATTATAAATTGCTTCCGGAATACCACCACCTGAATTAATTAAATTCCGAGCATATTCAAACATTTCCTTCCCATTATGGATGTTGGAGGAAATGTGTATCAACCACAATGCATTGAAGATTTGTTGTTCCCAATCGTAATGATCTGATTTCTTTACAATTTCAAAAAGCTGGTCAGCAATATATACTTTGGCTTGCTCAACTTTTGAAAATAACACGAAGAGCAATCCAAAAAAAGCCCCAGACATCCCAAGAATGAAGAGATCATAATCCCTGGAAAGCCCAAAACTGGGGCCGATTTGTTTGATGTAAGTAGATTCTTCCTGCCAGATTTTGAATTTGGTGAAGTATTCAAACCTGTTGTTATCTTGGGCAACCGCCGCTAAAATGCCGAGATGTATCGGAACAAACCAGGTATTGCCTAAATAGGTATCGTATGCTTCCGCTTCATAAAGGGTAGTTTCTTTCGTTGCATTAATTGCAAGACGTCTCAAAAAATGTTCTTTTAATTCCGGATATACCAGGGAAAGCTGAGCATATGATGGAGTAATGATACCTGTTCCTTTTTCAAAGCCTAAATCTTCAATATGGCAAATAATGGTGCTTAAATCGATTTCATCCCATCTCTCCTTGATCCCAGCAATAAAAGGTATGACTTGAAGTCTATTAGTTAATCTACGGTGTTGAGACAAGATATCTTTAACGAGCGTTGTTTCTTCATCTAAGCTAAATCTGTAAATGCGGTAATTATAGGTTCCAAATATTCGTTCTAATTGTTGAATTTTGCCAGATTCCTGCCCGCCTGACAGCAATAAATGAAATAAAAACAATGGTTTCTCAAACGTCTGATTGTTTTCGCCAAATACTTTTAATGGGTTGGCGGGTATTGCATTGGTAGTTTTACTTTCAATTTCGAAGATAAATAGAGGATACTGCTGTCCTTGTTCATATAACCAGGCTACATCTACTGCGGAATTGTTTTCAGCATCAACGGGATATTCTTTTTCACAATGATATTCCAATATTTGACCGAGTGCGAATAATCGATCAATGATCTCAATCCCAAATTTAAGTTTATGCTCTGCCACTTTTTTCTAATAAATCTTTTCTTAGATCAGTTCCAAATGATCTATTTCGTATAATTCTTCTATAAATGCATTGGCATTGTCAAGGTTCAGTAAGGTAGCTCTTTGGACTTCATTTAATTGATAAACGCCAAAGTTCTTTAAATAGTTGCGACTCATAGATATATAACCCGACGCGTAATCTTTCGTCGTATTGCTGATATACTTGAAAAAAAGATCAGACTCCATAATCTTCTTGATGACAAGCAGATCTTCCAGATTATCAGAAACTATAGCCATACCATTATAAAATAATAAATCCATTTCATCGCATAGTACAAACGTTGGCCGGTCGCATATGTGTGGAAAGAAGAGTTTGTAAGCGTGGATATCCATCGACTGCCGCCTCCCATAAGCATACCAGGCTTCATAGTCCCGGTTACCTTTGTCTCTTCCTGATAATATTTGCCGCTTAGTATCCAAATAGGCAAGAGCCTGGGGGAAATTCGCCTGCATGGTATTTTCAGGTATAATAGCGGTGTGGCCATCATATGGAAAAATGATCTTTTCGCGTATACGATCTATATCATTTACAACCTTTAATTTATTTGCATTTATAATATCACGGCATATGCCAATTTCAATTTGATACTGTCTTCCGTTATCTTCTAGATAATAAAAATGCTCGTCTTCAAAAACTGGCTTAAATTTGTAGACATCGTTTTTTAATGTAGCGATACCATTTTTAGTGTTATAAACGTCTTTAAATTGAACGCCAACTTGCTCTACACCATTAATGAAATTCACAATCCGCATCTCGTTTACCAAATTCCATCCATCGTGATGATTTAAATCTTCATAATCAAAGTGCAGTAGATTTTTCAGGTTTACATCCCGCAGTTCACTACTCGCTAAACGCAAATAGTCAATTCCGCCGTTACTTTGTGTTAAAAAACAGATGCAGGTATATGTATTCCTATCTTGGAAGACTTGCTCACCCCCAAAATTTAAAAGGGTAATTTTAATATTATTTAAGGCAAAGTATTCCCTTAGGGCCCGTCCGTTGATACTTTTAATAAAGGTATTAACTGTAATATAACCTAAAATACCCGTTTCATTTAAGTTCTCGAGGCCGATTTGAAAAAAAGGAATATATAAATCAGGATGACCAGTTTTTGCCACATCCCAATTTTTCATCAGTTCTAAAGTGTTGGCATCCATATTTCTGGAACAAACATAAGGTGGGTTTCCGACGATGATATCGAAACCCCCGTTTGCTGCCACCCTCTCACAATTTTTTCTCCAATCGAATATCAAAGAGTCGCCTGTGAACAAGTTAAAATCAAATTCGATTTCATCTTCACCATTAATGATGGCATAGAGTGTCAGTAAGATTTTTGTTCGGTCAATGCTATAGCTCGCGATGTCTACACCGAATATATGTTGACTATAGAGAAGGCTAAAAGATTTATCAGTTAAAAGTTTTAGCTTCTGCGTTAGCGTTAGTAAAAAGCCACCACAACCACAGGAAATATCAGCAGTTTTTATCAGATCAATATCACCAACGTACGAAACAAGGCTTTCATCCACAATATAATCCCGGATATTTTGAGGAGTGTATACAGCGCCATTAATTATTTTTTCAGAAGGTGAAACAACAAACTCAAAAAGCTGGATCAACTGTTCGAAATCAAATTCAATAACTTCAGACTTGATTAATAAAGTAAAAGCGATAAGTCGCTCAAAATCTTCTGCATTTTTATCCGACAAAATATAAGATTTGATCAAATTATTATGCTGGACATTAATTTCATTGATTTTCAAAAATGATGATACTATCAATTTATCAACTTCTTCAGAGTCAACTATACTGCTATTAGCCAAGTACTTAAAGACATTTTTCATCCCACTACCGTTATTGGTTTTTCCTTAAGTAGTCGATATAGCTAGTCATTTCCATACTTAAATCACTATGCAAAACCTGCAATTCAGTTTTAATAGATAGATTTTTTGGGGTTTTGATGGCTGACTCAAGCTTTTTCATCCTTTCCAATATGCTGTCCAGCATCCATATAATTTGGTAGCGCCTCATAAAAAGCTTAAGCTTTTTATACATATAGTTTGCTGAAGTAGAAGTGGCAACAGGTTCAATATTACCACCGAGATCCCGATTGAAATGAGTGTTGAAATCTACATTACAAGGATCGATATAATCGGTTTCGTCATTAGATTTGAGAATGTTTACGTAAGAACAGCAGTATACCAGGTTTTGATAATCGATCTTTAGGTTTGGATTGGCAGGATAGTTTTTCCAAGGCACAAAATGGTCTATGTGAAAGTTATTAACGCCACCAAACCAAAAATCTGAACAATCGGTATACCCGCACCGATTGAAAAAATCGGTCGCTAAATATGGCTTGTAACTTCCATACTGTTGATAAACCTTTGTAAAAGTCCTTTTCGGATGATTCTCTCTAAATTTATTTGCCATCCCCTGTATCAATTTTTTTTAGTAAATCATCTACTTTCGAGAGTATCTGATCTAGTCTGTTGGTATTAGAAAGGGTTTTATATTCTTTGGGTATCGCGTGTTTCCTATCAATAGTGGATTCTAAAAATGTATCAAGCTCAATGATTTCGTTTTCATCAGCTAAGGTAGCTTTTCCACTTTTACGAAGATCCAGTAAGGCTAACAATTTATCTTCGGCTTCTTTGATACGACCTGTATAATGGTTGATTTGACTTTTAATACGCTCTAAAAATGTCGCTCTAGCCTTAGTTTTAGCCTCAACATCACCGTGTAATATATTTTTTATATAAACAATATTAACGTCGCTACTTTGATTAATGGCTTGATCATCAAATGAAGTTAAAATAAAGCAAGGAAAACCCTCCCTGATAGCCGTAAATTCATTTACTAGTCGCGACCCGTTATACGGAACATTGTGTTTAATATCCACTTTGCTCTCATTCAACATAAAATCAGTAATAATCGCATCAGGATTTATTTTGACAATTACCTGGATCATTTCTTCCAAATCATTCAACGGAAACTCGGTAATAATCTCAAATTCGGCTTTTAAAGCAGAGTCGTCAACGTAGTCTCTGAAATCATCAAAAACGTCCTTCTCCTCATCTATCATTAATACTTTATACATATTATCTCTTGTATTTAATTGGAAACGATATTCTTAAGCCAAAGCCATTTTCTGGAAATAAGAGTTTAGTCGTCCCGTCATTTTCGTCAACAATTGACTTAACAAGCCACATACCTAAGCCGGTACCGATTTCTTCACCTGTGTGCTCGTTTCGCTTAGTTGTAAACATGGCTTCAAAAATTATCTCAGGCTTTTCAATATCAGCCGATAAACCTGGACCATTATCGTAATAATCGATTACAATTTCTTTAGGGGTGGTGATGGCTTTAACGGTAATCAATCTGCCTCTATCGAACGTAGATATGTTAAAAGCATCTATTGAATTGATAAACAGATTGTTAAATATGCTGTCAAAATCAATTTCAAAAACCCTTAAATCAATTTCCTGAATATCAGAAATATCTAAATTGATCCCCCTGTATTCAAAAACTGTACTCCAGTCATTTTTGATATCACTGAAATATGTTTTTAAAAAAAGCTGCTTTCTTTTACGCTTATCTTTTCGGGCTGCGCCAAGTGAAAAATTCAGCCAATTTTGCATTTTAGCATCCTGCTTTTTAAACTTTTCAAGTTGCGCAAATGGGTTTCGCCTATCTTCGATACCGGCATATTCATCTTCAGCTATTCGCTCAAGTAATAGCTTCTTTAATTTATCTACCCTTGAACTAAGCACATCATTTAATTTACTCAAATCATGGCTAAAGGAAGCTAATACTATACCACTACTAGCCAAGCCACGTAATATTTTTTGTTCTTCTTTAAGTTTCTCAATTTCCTCCTCCTGTCTCTCTATTTCGCCTGCTAAAATTTCCTTTTCTTGATCCGATTGGGTTTCTTCCTCTGTTGGCGGTGGACTCTGATCTCCATTTGCATCTTTATTTGCAGCGCGGATTTTCTTATCCCTGCTGGAGGCTAATATTTTCTTTGCTAGTTTTTCGGCCGCTTTTTTGTCTCGCTCAGGACCAAACTTGACATCATCGTAAGCAGCCATCTCTCTCGCTATAGTTGCCCGATCATTTTCAAATAAATTAATAATCGCAGTTAACACTCTTTTCAATATTTGAAAAGTCTTATTTTCTTGTAATCCTTCACGACTTGACTTATCTTCAAAATTTACGTTTGTTAACCTTGAAATTTTGACAGCCCCCGCTACGTTTTCAGGCTCAACCCGCCAGCCCCCGTCTTCCTTTGCTATACCAGCAGGATTTGTAGCTTTTCGATTTCCCAAACTGAGCCAATCAAAAGCAACATCTTTCGTTTCACCATAAGGACGTACACGAAAATTATCCCTAAAAAGTTTTACGCCACCAAATTTATCTAACCATTCCCTTCGGAGATTTGATTGGAATCCCCGATAAAAAAAACGCTTAGTATCAGGAGTACTAGTCGCCCTTTTCAAAAAATAAAATGAAAAATCGAAAAGGCCAATATCTGCAAATACATTATCCTCATCTTGCGCTGCGAAACCTGGTATTAATTTAGAAAACGTTGTTGTCGTTTCCCAAAAACCATTTACAAAGTCCTGTTTAGTAAATGGCCGATGTTTCATCGCCTCTCGATTGAAAAATTCAGGGTCTATTGTGTCCACGTCGTATTCCCGCCGATATATTTTTATACTAACATTCTGCTTATCGTCTGCGACTGCATGGATCTTGTAATCAAAATCATCACAAATTGACCCCAATACCTCGCCATATTTTTCTGGAAGGAGTGAACTAAATACATAAATTTCAAACCCTCCACTTTCTTTTGGTGGTACTAAAACTTCCAGATCAGAATAAACCTGATCAACAAAATAATCCTCCCAGTTATCTCTCAAGTCTGTGATTTTCAATATGGTACCGTATCGAAAATCGCTTTCTGAATTTATTTTGGACAAATCAATCTCGGAGGCTTTATCAATAAGTATCTCCTTTAAAGACTGCGGAGTAATACCATACAGCTCTGCATTTACACTATCTATTGTTTTAAAATCACCTTCAAAATCTTCCCAATTTACCAGCCAATGATATCCTGTAAAATTCGTCAGTTCACCGTCCTCATCAGTGTCTGGTACATGGTTCTCAGGGTTAAAAACAGTGATCATCTCACATTTGCTACCTAATTTATCTAATGCAAACCTACCTATACCTTTAGCGCCAGCTTTAACACGTCCAGATTTTGTAAAAATGTTGGTGGCTTTATTATCTGTACCGATAGTCATCCAGTGATCTCTAATTATCTTTTGGGTCATACCCTCACCTGAATCGATCAGATATAATGTCGATAGCTTCGATATATGTTTCCGAAATTCAGCTTTTACGCCGTCACCTATGTCATTTCGGACTTTATATCCTTCGTCAATTTTTTGATAGACTCTTAGAAGTAGTTCCGTAGGGACTTCCAACAATTCAAGTTCTATAAAATGTTCCTCTGAGATTTCAGATTGAAAGCTGGAATGTTTATTGTCAAAAAATACAATACTAACCTTACTGTCCGCATCGTACCCATTTTTAACCAATTCAATAATAGCACCCTTCGATGTAGCAATATTTTCCCTACCTATCAGCCTTGCAGTCCTGGCAGATACTTTAAATGGTACTTTATTAGTGATTGGTTTATCTTCTTCCATTAACAATATGCCTGATACCGACAAATTCTAGCTATAATGCACAAATATATCGATAATAGGCTAGTAAATATAAGGCATAAACTTTAAACGTCAATATCCTAAAGAAGGTTGCGATTAAGCAAGTCAGCAATTCAAATGTTATTGCAAATACTAGTGCCTATTTAAAATGTCATAACTAAATTAATTTGACATTGATCCGGGCTTTGTTTTTTAACCACACTCTTCTGTAAATAAAAAGGCGATTTTTTTTATCTGTTAAAAACTTAGGTATTTCGGCAGACGTGGCCTCAACTCTTATAATTTTTTCCAATCGTTTTTGGCTTAGCCGATTAATTTACCTATTGCTTTTAATTTCTGAAGTCAAGATACTTCAACAACAAGGCGGCCTACTGATCGCCTTGTTGCTTCTGTTGTATGAATTTTTTATCCGAAAGCTTCACAAGCACCACATCCATTTACGGTAAGTCTCTCGTTGATGACAACAAAGCTGTTTGGGTAAATGAAGAACTATGAGATACATACGGGCTTTACAATTTAGGGAATGCCCCTGCAACCAAATATTACAATGTATAGCCATAGAAATATCGGTTAAAAAAAAGGCCGGAAGTTCACCTTCCAGCCATATCTTTAGCGAAATATCCTTGGATTTTACAGTCTTATTTTAGAGGGATTGCGTAACCAAGAGTGATATTTAGGCCCCTATTCCTTACCGTTCCCGCTCCCTTTGAGATATCGGTTAAGCCCAAAGCATATCTGGCATCGAGAATAAACTTTCCATAAGCCATAGGGATTGCTGCACCAACCCCGAACTGCAAACCTATATCAACTGTTTTAGGCTTACTGCCATACAATGCGCTAAATCTATTGCTGCCATTCAACTGGAAACCGAGAGATGGTCCAGCAGCAACATAAAGGATGTCAAACCTGTACTTTGCAAGTAATGGCATTTCAATATAATTGAAATTGTAGCTTGTGGTCACATTGTCGTTCTTGAACCTGATGCCTTTGCTAACAAAATTAAGTTCTGGTTGAAAAGAGAACTGGCTTCTCTGGGAGCGGATGTCAAACGCAACACCTCCGGAAAAACCTGTTTTACTCTTCTCGCCCGATAAGCTGCTAACTGACTGTGTTCCGATATTGATCCCTACTTTAGGAATTATGTCAACGTTTTGTGCTTTTAAGCTTGTTAGACTTGCGACTAAAATCGCCACTGATAAAATTGTTTTTTTCATGGTTATATTTATTAACAGTGCAATGATAGAAAGCAAAACAATGACATTTTCATAAAAACTTACCCAACAGCCAGAATTCACTGCCGAAATATAATATGGGAATACTGAGGTAATAAACACCAACTGGTTCTGCAAAAATTTCAGAAGTTTTTTTATATTGTTTGCTCTGATAAGGAAGAGAAGCTGTTTTTACTAACTTTGAGAAGAAATATTTGTTAAGATGAAAAAATGTGATATTGTCATTGCAGGATCGGGAATAGCTGGTCTGAGCTTACTCTACAGCGCAATGAAGTCTGGAATCTGGGCAGATAGGGATATTGTTGTAGTAGATCAGGAGAAAAAAGCCGAGAACGATAAAACAATATCATTCTGGAAACAGGACGTTATTTCATTCGATCATATTATCCATGCCCAGTGGACCCAGATTTCTTTTTTTAGTAATGCTGGGGAAAAGATATATCTTGAAGCGGGCCCCTATTCATATTGCAGCATCAGAAGTATTGATTTTTACCGCGAATGCCTGAGCTATCTTTCCCACTTTTCTAATATTACTTTTGTTACCGATGCCATTGAAAGCATCACTCAGATCGGAAATGTCTGCCATACTGCGACGGCGAATGCCCTATATCGCTCGGACCTTGTCTTCAATTCTTGTTTTGGCGGCCATCAGACAGTAAAAGGTGAACAATATTTTCTGCAGCATTTCAAGGGTGTAAGAATAAAGACAGATCAGCTTTCAATTCCTCAGCAAGAAGCCTATCTGATGGATTTCCGAACCTCACAGGAGAACGGAACAAGTTTTTTTTATACGCTCCCGTTGCCTAGCAGTGAACTTTTTGTTGAGTATACTGTTTTTTCCAAAAAGCTTCTAAAAGAGTCTGAATATGACGAGAAGATAAAAGAATATTTAGCAGAAGTCTTAGAAATTGGTGAATATCAGGTTCTGGAAACAGAGTTTGGGGTTATCCCGATGACTGACCATGATTTTGCACGAAGATCAGGCAATATAATCAATATAGGCACAGCGGGCGGCGACACTCGAGGCTCTACGGGTTATACTTTTACAAACCTCCAAAAAACTATAGAACATATTATTTTTTCTTACCAGGAATACGGACATCCATTTTTTAAGCATGAAAACCTCGGTTTAAAAGAACGATTATATGATTCGACACTTTTAAATGTCTTAGACAATGGTAGATATCCAGGACATCAGCTTTTCACAGATCTCTTCAAGGGGACCGAGGCCCATCACATTTTTAGGTTTCTAGATGCCGAATCAAAATTATGGCAGGATATAAAGATCATGAGAAGTCTAAGGACATGGCCATTGCTATATGCTTTCGTAAAGGCCTTGCCAAGAATGGTCCTCTGCCGCTAACTGTTTTCAATGGTGCTCTGCCGGAATATCAATTAACCAGTAGGTGCGGGTGGAAATAAAAGAGGGCGTGCAACACTAAAAAAAAGCGTGAAGCTAACCGATGACCTTAAATGTTTATTTAGACAGATGTCTGTATGCTAATTGCCGACAATATTTACTATGAAAGCAGGAATAGAGCTGCACCTACTTCCATATCTTTTAATGCACATTTGCTTTGGAGAAGAAGTTGAGCACCACAACACCGCTTACGATCAGCATAATACCGATTACCGAGGCCACATCAAACTTAGATTTAAAAACAACCACTGAGATCACCGCCGTAAGTACAATCCCCAAACCTCCCCAGATGGCATATGCCACTCCAAGCGGCATGTGCTTTAATGTCACGGACAGGAAATAGAAACAGGAGATATACGCAACTACAGTAATTGCAGATGGAACCAGTTTAGTAAACTGATTGGATGCATTCAGAAAGCTTGAACCGATCACCTCTGTAATGATCGCAAGAGTAAGGTATAGGTATTTCATTTGACTAATTTTTAGTGGTTAACGAATAAACTGCACGAGGGTTTTTATCGGTTCAAAGCTTTTGCAAACTTTGAAGGCGCGAGCAAAGCTATTGAAGAAAAAGCGCATAAAAAATTACCTTATGGTAATTAAAACCGCCAGCCTTTTGCACGGATCCGGCTAAGGCTTTGCGGGGTTACATTCAGATAGCCTGCAATATCCTTAAGTGGTACCCTTCTGATCAGTTCAGGATAATCGACCAGAAATTTTTTATACTGTGTGGTTTTTTCTTCATAAAAATAATCTGTAAAAAAAAAATTGTACTCCCTGATCTTGCCCTCCAGCATTTTTCTTGCCCAGCATGAAAGTTCCAACGAACTTGAAAATAACTCTTCCATAACAGTTCTAGGTGCCCTGTAAACAATGGTGTCCTCCAGTGCCTCGCAATATAACTCTGGGATTTCTGCAGGAATCAGTCCTGGAAAAGGTCCTAAAAGATCTCCTTCAAAGGAAAAAAAAATAGTATGGTTTTTTTTCCCTCTAACCATATATGTTCTGACCAGTCCTCTGTCTACAAAGATGGTGTAGCGCTCATTATGCTCTTTTCCGCCTATGATATCTTTTTTTTTATAGGACGCAGTTTCCATGATGTTCAGAAGCAGGTTTGATGAGGCTTCCGAAAGCCCATAGCGAGCTTTTAATCTGCTGAAGAAGTCTATTTGCATGTATCTAATATCTGAAAATTAAAGAAGAAAACAGCAATTAAACTATTTGGCGTCCACTTGCTTATTAAAGTATACATTTCAAAAGTTAAATGTAGATGCTAAGGTTTGACTACATATTTAAAAAGTAAGCCAGTAGGCTAATATTGTTGTTCAGCGGCAAATAATGGCAGTTGAGTTACTTAAAAAAAAATACAACTGTTTTCCGGATCATTTTTGTGCCAAATTAATTGCAAAATGGAACAGAAAACAATAGTAAAACATTCCGCAAAATATGTACTGACGGCCGTAGCCGCAATGTTATTTTTTACATCCTGTGGCAGTAATGAAACTGGAAACAAGGAAGCGGATATCAAGGTGCCAGTAAAAACAGAACGCGTCTCATCAACTTCATTAGAGAACAATGTATCTTTTAGTGGCAATATTGAAGGATCAACAACTGTCAAGCTGGGTTTTATGGTTCCAGGAAAGATCAACCAGATTTCGGCCAGTGTCGGTCAGGTCGTATCAAAGGGACAGCTGATAGCTTCACTTGATCCCACCAACTATGCCCTTGGCAAAAAGCTTGCTGATGTGCAGCTAGCCGAAGTTACAGATGAGTTCACGCGTCTGAATCTTTTGCACAGCCGAGGAAGTCTTAGCGAAAGCGATTTTTCAAAAATCAGTTCTGCCCTTCAGAAAGCACAGGTTCAGCAGAAACTGGAGATCAAAAACCTGAAGGATACCAGACTTACATCTCCAATTGGCGGGGTATTGCTGAGCAAGCAGGCCGAATTAGGTGAAATCATTGCAACTGGTACACAGCTATTCGTTGTCTCTGATATAAAAAAGGTAAAAGTGCTGGCCTTTGTGCCTGAAGGCGAACTTAAAGGATTGCGAATAGGGCAGAAAGCAAAAGTAAACATAAATGCACTCGGAAAGTCATTTGAGGGTAAAATCACCGAAGTAGGCGCTGTTGCTGATGCTGCATCCAGGGCATTCACGGTGAAAATAGAATTAGAGAACATAGGGATGAGCATACGCCCCGGTATGGTTGCTGAGGCAGAAATCGCTGCCGGAGGCCTAAAAGCAGGAATTCTACTGCCTGCAGAAAGCATTATAAACGATCTTGGAAACCAGAGTTTTGTGTATGTAATAGATAATACTAATCACAAAGCCTTTAAGCGTAGGGTCAGTCTTGGGAAGATGTATGCAAACAGAATAGAGATTATTTCAGGGATTTCTACAGGAGAGGAAGTTGTCATTTCAGGACAGACGAAACTTTCAGATGGTTCACCAGTCAAAATTGAAAAATAAATAATACCTGATGTAGGAAAAGGGTAGCGTGGGAATTCCGTGCTAGGCGGAATTTAATCTGGTCGCCCCGTTTACCGAAATAATATACCAAAAATATGAACTTTATAGAAGCAGCACTCAAATATAAGCATGTCACGCTTGCCGTTTTACTGATGCTATTCGCCGTGGGCGTCAACTCGTTGCTGAATATGCCACGCCGTGAAGATCCAAAGATTACCATCAGAACCGGTCTGGTTATTGCCTCATTTCCAGGCGCATCCTCTACACAGGTAGAGGAACAGGTAACAAGGAAGCTTGAACAGTACCTCTTTCAGTATGAAGAGGTAGATAAGAAGAAAACGTTCTCGACTTCAAAGGATGGTATTTCAGTAATCAATGTAGAACTGATCGAGACCATTAAACAACCTGATATCTTCTGGAACAAACTGAGGCATCAAATGTTGGTTGCCAAGCAGGTTGATCTCCCTGCTGGTGTGCAGGGCCCGATTGTTGACTCGGATTTTGGCGATACCGAAGCGATGGTGATTTCCTTGGAAAGCAAGGAAGCAAGCTATGATGAGCTGAAGGCGTATACCCAAAAGGTTGAGGAACAGATAAGGACCCTTAAACAGGCCTCGAAGGTTAAGCGAATAGGAGAACAGCGAGAAGAAATCACTGTATCCTCAAACTCTGGCAAGCTATCACAGTATGGAATCAGTTTGATGCAAGTGACTCAGGCACTTCAGGCCCAAAATAGTATAGATGCTACAGGCGAGCTAAAAACCGCCAGCAGCAAGACACCACTTTATACAAATGGTTATTTTCAGACCGTAAAAGATCTTGCAGGCCAGTTCGTAGGCACTTCCCAAAACGGCTCTCCAATAAAACTTGGGGATGTCGCCAGCCTCAAACGAGGTTATGCAGAGCCTGAAAGCATCATTACAGTAAACGGAAACAAGGCCATGCTTTTGTCCATACAGATGCATGAAGGAAACAATATTGTTGATTTTGGGAAAGATATCGAAAAGAAGATAAGTCAAGCAAAAAAACTCATCCCCTCTGAAATAAAGATTACCACATTGGTATCGCAGCCAACATTAGTCGATGAAAGCATATCGCATTTTATCAAAGAATTTTTTCTTGCTATCCTTGCAGTAATCGTAGTTGTTATCCTATTGCTTCCCTTGCGCATTGCATCGGTAGCTGCAATGGCTATCCCGATGACCGTTGCGCTGACATTTGCTATTTTAAATGCGCTTGGAATAGAACTCCATCAGGTATCCCTTGCCGGACTTATTCTGGTACTTGGTATGGTAGTAGACGATGCCATCGTAATTGCCGATAATTATGTGGAACTGCTTGACGAAGGAGTTGACCGTTGGACAGCCGCATGGAGAAGCGCACATGATCTTCTGATCCCTGTACTTGCAGCCACAGTTACCATCATCGCATCATTCATGCCTTTAATCCTTCTTAAAGGATCTACCGGAGAGTTTATATTTACCTTACCGATTACTGTTGCTGTTGCTCTTGTGGCATCCTATGCTGTTGCCCTGTTCCTGACACCGCTTCTCTGCTATACGTTTATCAAAAAGGGGCTTCACCAGCATGCCAAGGAAGGCGAAGAGGTCAAAAAAGAAAAAAAATCTGTCCTTACATATATGCAGGAGGGTTATAATATTGCTCTGGACTGGTGCGTGAGGCACCCTTTGCTAACTATTTTGACCAGTGTTGTTTTTATATTGCTTACCGGACTTGTCTACAAGCTCGGGGTTCGGGAGCTTTTTTTTCCTGCCGCAGAGCGAAATCAGTTCGTAGTTGAGCTGTGGATGCCCACCGGCACTAGGCTGGAGAAAACAAATGCTGCTATTTTAAGGGCAGAGCAGCTTATTAAGAGTGATAAACGCGTAATCTCTTATGCTACCTTTACCGGTACATCGGCGCCAAGGTTCTACTACAACTTTACCCCGGAAGTACCTACAAGCAATTATGCACTGATCCTGATCAATACTACTGATGCGCATACTACTCAGGAATTGGCTGGAGAACTTGCCGAAAAAGTAAAGGCGCTCAGTCCCGATGGAACATTTTTCGTTAAAGAAATGCAACAGGGTACAGACCTGAAGGCCCCCGTAGAAGTACGTATTATTGGAGAAGACGTTTTACAGTTAAAAGGCATTGCCACGCAGGTGGACCATATTATGAAAAATGCTAAAGGCAGCCGCCTGATCAGAAGTGACTTTGGCGAAGACTATTACGGCATACAGATCACACCCAAAGAAGAGGGAAGGCGGTTAGGATTTACCACGACCAGTATTGCTCAATCGGTCTATACCGGCTTTACTGGCGCACCCATATCCACTATCTATGAAGGAAATACCCCGATTAATATCCTATTTAGGCTGAATCCAGACTCCAGAAGGAGTACTGGAGACCTTGAAAACATTTATATTTCCTCAAGCCTTAACGATGCATCGGTGCCACTCAGGCAGATAGCAGACCTTAGCCCGCAATGGCAGAGTGGGAAGATCATGCATCGCAACGGTGTAAAAACACTAACAGTGCAGAGTGAGACCAAGCCACACGTCCTTCCTGCCGAACTTCTGGCAGAGATTAGACCTGCAGTCGATAAGATTAAACTGCCAAGTGGTTATAGTATAGAGTATGCCGGAGAGGAAGGAGGTAAAACGGATGTAGAGAATGATCTCTACACTGCCCTTGCGATCAGTATGGTACTTATATTTTTTATCCTCCTCTTCCAGTTCAAGAATCTTAAGGAAGTATTCATCATCATGGCCACCATACCATTGAGCATGTTCGGTGCTATACTTGGTCTGGCATTAACAGGGAATAATTTCAGTTTTACTGCCTTTATCGGACTGATATCGCTTTCCGGAATTGTGGTCAGAAATGCCATTATCCTGGTCGATTATACTAATATCCTGCTTAAGCATGGTATGGATATTAAGACTGCGGCTATAGAATCTGCTAAGCGGCGGCTGCGCCCGATTTTCCTCACCGCGATGGCGGCGGCAGTCGGAGTGCTTCCAATGATCATTTCCAAATCACCGATGTGGGCTCCTCTTGCCAGCGTACTAGCTTTTGGAGTTGTCTGGAGTATGATCATGGCACTGCTCACCGTACCGGTTATGTATATCGGGATGATCAAGGCAAATGATAAAAAAAATATTTTAAAGGACAAAAAAACTAATATAGCACATGAAGCATAATATCAAAACAGGCCTGTTGCTATTGGTGGTCTTAATATTTGGTTCTTCCGAATTATCGGCCCAGCAAAAATACTCACTCGTGCAGCTTGTTGAAGCTGCACGTAATAATAACCGCTTGCTTACTATGAAGGAATACGAGGTTCGCGAAAAAATAAGTAAGCTGAAAGAGGATGGGATAAAGCGATATCCTGCGCCTAAACTTGAGGGAAATTATCAATATAACTTTAACCTGCCCGACATCACCGTACCTGCAGGATCTCTAGGTACTGTAAACACAGGATCGGGAGGTGACCAGCTTCTGCCTGCACAGGCTAGCAGGTTTGCCGTTGGACAGAAAGGAACTTATAATGTGGGCGTTGACCTATATCAGCCTATCTCACAGCAGTTCAGGATAAAAACCGGACTCGATGTTGACAGGCTGGAGATAAAGATTGTCGAAAAAGAAAAGGAAAAAATATTGATTCAGCTACAACTCAGCATAGAGCAGCTTTATTATGGTGTCCTAATCCTGCAAAAGCAGCAAGAGGCAGGGGGGGCAAAGCTCGAACTTGCAAAGACCAGACTTTATGATGCTCAAGGGGCAGTCGCGGCCGGGAAGGAGATAGCCGTAAGTCTTTCAGGCCTTAGAGCATCCATAGCGGAACAGGAGCAGGATCTGCTAAAACTCAGTATACAGGAGCAGGACTATCTGGGAGAGCTTTCAAGGATTACCAATCTGGATGTTCTCTTGCTACATTTCCAGCAGTCTGAGCAGGATGATGATACATTGTCTAAAGACATTGATGCATATAAGGTTATAGCACTTGGCAATCCTGATATAGAGATGGCAAAGCTGAATATAGAAAAAGCTTCGCTGGGCGTAAAGGCAGCTAAGCAGAGCAATATTCCGGATTTCGGGCTGATAGGCGGCTACTATTTGCAGCAGGGAAATCCAATTCTGCCTACCAACAGCCCTTATCTGGGCATTAGCCTGAGGTGGAATATACAGGATATTTTTTCCAATAGACAGGTGCAAAACCAAAGGTTTTTCCAGTTAAAGCAGGCAGAAGAAAATATGGCTTACACCAAGCAGCAGGTTAATAGTGACTTGGAAAAGGGTTGGAGGAAGATCAAACAGACGGATGCAATGATTGGTACAGCAGAAAAACTGGTGGGATTCCGAAGAGCTGCATTAAAGGAACAAATGGATAGGCAGTCTGCAGGGCTTGATATAAAAACTGCTATGTTGGAAACAAGATCCCAGCTTGCTGAGGCAGAGGCAGGCCTTTATGCCGCAAAACTCTCCAGTGTTATAGCACGCTCTGAACTCAGGAGCCTGACTGGGCAGTTAAAAAACAGATAAAAGTGAAAGTCTTGATATAATGTCCTCTCGGCGTATAGGGGCAATAAGTACAAACATAAATGTAATGATCATGACAACCAACAGAAAGCACCAACAACAGGAAATAGGAAAACAAAGAATCCTGAACAATTTTTTTACCGTTCTTTTATTGATTGGGGCATCTGCAAGTGCAAAAGCCCAGGTCAGGAACGAACTTTCAGATCGTAAATGGTTGATAGAGTTTGGAGGTGCCGTTGGTCTCTTTACCCCTTTCCAGCAGGCCAAAGAGGATAAAATACTGATCGGTACCAGTTCCCTTACAGCGATACAGTTCAATTATAAAAAACAGTTTTTTGGAAGGCTTCAGGTTGGAGAGACCAGAATAGGATTCAAAAACAAAACCAGCTACGGAACGGTCAACTCAGATATTAATGTAGCTGCAAGTAACTTAAACGTAGGGGCTTTTGTTGGATATCATTATGGTCTGGGAAACTGGCAGCCTTTCGTAATCCTTGGTGCGGGCCCATCACTCATTGGTGTTCCTGTTACTTCGTTTGAACCCGAAACCAATACCGTGCAATATAAAACCGATACCCGTACCTATCTGCATGCTACCGGCGGCATCGGGGTAAATTATAGTTTATCCCGGTCGATCATGCTGCTTCTGGAATGCCAGGCAACCTCGCTTCCAGGACTTCCGAAAGAGCCAAGTACACATCTTGAGGGAATAAGTGCACTTATAAATGTCAAAATATCGCTATAATAAATCCTTTTTATAATGAAACTAATTTGCAGATATGTTTTGTTACTGGTAATGCCAAGCCTATTTTCTCTTAGCCTGTCCGCACAGGATTCGGTAGGCAGATCTCCAGCAAGGCTATGTTCGATTGATAGAACACCGAAGATATGCGCACTGCAACCGGCTATAGTCAAGACAAAAAAAAAGCATAGGACAGCCATGGGGCGATTTCTGGTATGGTTCAACCGAAATGTCCTGGAAGGAGAGATTTTGTATTATATAGGGGAAATTGACCATCAAGGCCACCAGGACATGCGGTTTGGGCGCTTGTCCTTGGCCGATGGTAGCAAATTGCCCTGATAACATCTTCAACACTGCAAAAGAGACGTTCATTGTTTATCTTTTTTAATAAAACTATACATATTTTAGTACATGCATAACAAGAATTATAAGTATTTCCGGATTTATGGATATCCCGGTTTTGGATTGCTCCTTTACCTCATTCTGGTATTGCTAAATCCTTTCGAAAGAACCTATAACAGTTGGAAACTCTATTTTCTGCTAGATTTTGTTTTTGAATTCACCATAACCATAGCTTATGCAGCCCTATTGTTTGAAGTCGGCATCCAGCTGACTAAACTGCTCAATAAATGGTATCCTTGGGAGACCCGTACAAAAAGGAGGTTTGGAATCCAGCTTTCCCTGCAGGTCACCATCATATATTTTGTGGTCAACGTTTTTTTTAAATTTAAGTTCCCGGCACGTTTTGGGTATGATGAACTTTTTCTAAGGCAGACCATTATTGTGGGGGCAATTTTCTCTTTGCTTATCACAGCTGTTTTTGCCGCTGAGTATTTTTTTTACAGGTGGAAGGATGCCGGGTTAAGGTCACTGGAACTGGAGCAGCTCACCACACAAGCACAGCTAGAGGCGCTAAAGCTGCAGCTTGACCCGCATTTTTTATTCAATAACCTAAGTATAGTAACAGCCCTTATAGAGGATCAGCCCGCTACGGCAGTCTCCTATGTGCTCAAGCTATCCTCAATATACCGATATATGCTTACAAACAGGACGCAGGATACCATTACCCTGGCCGAAGAATTGGGGTTTATTGAGTCCTATCTTTATTTATATAAGATCCGTTTCGGTGAAGGGATTATCGTAAAAATAGGTGATAGCAAAAAAGCTCGGGCTTTGAGGTTGCCACCTTTGACCCTGCAACTGCTGATTGAAAATGCAATAAAACACAATACATTTACGGAAGGATCACCCCTATTTATCCATATTTATTTCCCCAACGGACAGTCTATGGTAGTCGAAAATAATAAAATTCCAAAGACATTCGAACTGGTAGGCACAAAGGTTGGCCTCAAAAATATAAAGGAGAGATACCGCCTGCTCAATCAAGAGGCTCCACACGTCACCGATGAGGAAAATTTATTCAAGGTAGAGGTACCACTTTTTGCTAATTAGAAAATTACCAGATTTATTATGACAAGTATATTAATCATCGAAGACGAGCTTCCGAATATTCAAAGGCTTACAAAGATGCTCACGGCCCTGAATACCAATATCACGATCCTTGGGAGTATACAGACCGTCCAGGAGAGTATAGGTTGGCTGAAAAGTTTTAACCAGCCTGACATTATATTGATGGATATCCGGCTGACCGATGGCCTTAGCTTCGAAATTTTTGAACATGTAAAGATCACTGCTGCTGTGATTTTCATTACCGCCTATGACGAGTATGCACTGAGGGCTTTCGAAGTTAACGGCATCGATTACCTGTTAAAGCCCCTGGAAGCCGATAAGCTGGAAAAGAGTATCGGCAGGGCAATCGCAAATAAGGGACTCAGGAATGACGAGAGTATTTTGAACCTTGTCAAGAGCATGCAGGCCAAACAGATAATTTTCCGCTCCCGGTTCCTGGTTGCTTTTAGGGATAGCTTTCTTTTAATCATGACTTCGGAAATAGCCTATTTTACCTCTGAAAATAAGATAACCTTTCTAATCAGACATGACTCGCAACGATTTAAAGTAGATCAGACCCTCGAGATCCTTGATGGTGAGCTGGATCCTGAATCTTTTTTCAGAGTAAGCCGCCAGTACATCGTTTCCATAAGATCCATCCATAAGATCCACCAGTCCTTTAACGGTCAGTTAAAGATAGAGCTGCTACCGGCCCTTGATGAGGGGATCATGCTGAGCAGAGAGAAATCCAGTCAGCTGAAAAAATGGCTGGACCAGTCAAACCTAAAAAACCAACAAGGGTAGTGATACCCATTCCGTTACATAATATCCCTACAGCGAAATATGATACAAATAGTGCCAGTCGATCCGAATGATGGACTTGGGCTCTTTATTGACTTCCCCCACGATCTTTATAAAGATGACCCTAATTATGTGCCCGAGATTTATTCTTCACAACTTGAGCTGCTCACCAATTATCCTGTCTATGGAAATTCTGCTGTGCAGTATTTTCTTGCTTATGTGGGAGATACTGTTGTAGGACGTATAGCCACATTCATAAAACTTTACCATTCTGATAAAATAGGCCCCATAGATGGCTATTTCGGCTTTTTTGACTGCATTGACAATAAGGTAGTTGCAGGATATCTCTTCGATGCAGCCAGTCGGTGGCTGAGGGATCGGAATGCGGTAAGCATCATCGGACCATTGAATTTCTCCTGCATAGGACCTTTAGGAATGCTCGTAGACGGTTTTCAACTCCCGCCCAGTTTCATGACGCCCTATAACTCACATTATTATCCCAATCTCATGGATAGGCTGGGTTTTAAGAAAAAAACAGAGGTGCAGGCCTACAAGTTCACAAATCAACAATATGGAGCACGGCGGTCAAAAGATCTAGACAGGTTTCAGGTGCAACTAAAGCGAAAGGGGATAACCTTTCGGAAGGTCGACATGAAAAATTTCAAACGTGATGTGCTAATGGCAAGAGAAGTATATATTGGATCCCAGAGCAACAGTATTCGTGTAATGTCTATGAAGGGTAATGAATTTGATCACATTGCCGAGAGGCTTAAAAAGATCCTGGATCCGGATCTATGCATATTGGCCGAAGAGGAAGGTAAAGTGATTGGATTTGCCTTCGCCATACCAGACTTAAACCAGATTCTTATAAAAATAAGGCGCGGTAGGCTATTTCCTTTGGGCTTACTGAAGATCAAGCTTGGTAAAAAGAAGATTTCATCAGTGAGGATCATTTTTCCGGTTGTGCTCGACAGCTGTGACAGGATGTCCATAGAGGCCTGTCTGTTCGGATCAGTACAGGCCGGATGCCTGGACAAAAAACTTTCCTTTGAATCTTCATGGACTCTTAAAGATAACCCTCTGGCAAATAATGCACTTATTCCAATCACAGGCGAGCCACATAAAAAATTCCGACTATATTTAAAGGATATAGAATAGTTGGGGTAAAGGGAATACCATTGATATTTTATCCTGAAGTGACACTTATCGTTTGAATTTGTTACCTGGCTGCATTATGTTTCCTGACCTGGAATCTCTTATTCAAAAAGAAGCACATACGCTGTCTTGCCAGCATCAGTTACAGATTTATTTCGTTTACCATTCTAAATTCAGGTTAAGATAAAGTGCAATCTTTCGCATTGAGAATGCTTTTCTGGCATTAAGGCTTTTCTTGTCCTTGACCTTTCTTTGGCGGGGTAAAATCCTAAGCACTCAGCGGACTGCTAATTTATAGCATCTGGGGCTGCGATCAGATTTTGCATATTTTGCCACTGATAGTACAACGTCAAAAAAAACGTCCCCATGCCTATAACCTGCTAAATTTCTTAACATCATTAAGTTTCAGTTCGGTCTTAACATAAATGTTTTCGGTCACCAATTATGGCAGTTCGGTCATTTAAAATAAAATACCAAGCCATCCCGAGCCATATTTGCATAGCAATAGTCGAAAAGCATGGTTTTACAAACATTGCTGATGTTATCAGGGTGTTGCGTTTTTTACACTTTAGCGGCAACGAAATTGTTTCCGCAGATTATCAAAACGAAATATAGAAATATGGAACTTGCATTGTTTTTTTTTATGTTAACAAGCGCATTCTCGGGATCGAGGCCTGAAACAATAGTTTATGGTAAATTCAGCGCAGCTCAGACCGAGATAAAGCTTGAGGATATCACATCATCCTATCTGCTCAAGGAGGAGGACAAGATTTTGACAACTACTACCGGCGTTACGGGAGATTTTGCGATAAGGCCAAAACCCGCTCTCCCCGGTTATTACCGATTAGGCTGTAATATACTCTTTCTCAAACATGGGGACGATCTAAAAGTAAGTATAGATAGATCCGATCCAAAGCTTTCGACATTTGAGGGAGTGGGATCATCAGTTAATATCTTTCTTAAGGATACCCCAATTCCTCAAGAAGGCTCATATCTTGATGACGGAAAAAATCTTCCCGCAGCTCCGCAGGATGCTATTGATGAAATTATCAATTCCGGTAAAATCAGGAACATTGCCCTCAACGACTTGAAAGGCACAACTCACAGGTTTAGGAAATTAGAACGAGCCCGTATCAAGGCTGATGTGGTCAACAGCATATTGTCGGTTCCACGCTATTTGGCCAAATTGAAAATGGCTCCGGATTCTTCCCGGAAATATCTCCTGCGCTTTAAAGCGCTTTCTAGTCCCTTACTTGAATCCCATTGCGCATCGCTTGAAAATCCTGATTACCTTCAATTGGATGTATATAAGATCCTCGCAAAATATCTGATAGCACGATCCAAGGAAAAAGGACTGGACAAAGCATCCTTACACAAGGTTGAGGATTGGATCAAAGCAGATTCACTTATCCAGAAAATGAAGGGCATGAAGAACAGAGAGACAATTGAAGACTTTTCTACAGAACTAGATTCAATAAAATTTTCAAAATACAGGAGGGCTGCTAAAAAGATTAAAACAGAATTGCTAGAAAAATTAGGTGAGGGGAAAGTTAAAGGGCTGCCTGCGCCAACTGAAAAGCAAAGACATGATGTCCCTTTTTCTTCATCACAATAATAATTCTTGGAAAAGAAGCTGAAATGCGGGCCACCTAAGTCCAAAATAAAAACGCAACTAACATTAAGCCATAATCCAATCTTTTTAAATTTATAAATATGTACAAACAGTTTTTGATCACCACAGTAATACTTGCATTTCTCAGCGTCAATACAAAGGCGCAGGGCATCACCGGTAAGTGGATAGCCCCGGGAAACGTAGTTATCCAATTCTATGAGGATGGACAGACTTTTAACGCCAAACAAATCAGTGCCGAAACAGAAAAGGACAAGATTGGTAACAATAAACTAGTAGCAAAAGGTTTGAGGGTAACGAGTACAAATGTGTATGAGGGAACGGTAATAGACCCTAAGGATGATAAGAACTATAAGGGTACCTTTATAATAAATAAGCAGGGAAACCAGTTGGAATTAAAGGTGAAATGGGGCTTTATGAGCTTTAAAGAGATATGGAAAAGGGATAAGTGATAAAACCATAATTTAATAAGCCAGTGTCCGGGAGTGACCGAAGATCAATAGGAGTGGAAAATAGTACTGGGTATCTGTTCCATGTTAGCCCGAATAATGCTACAGAGACTTCTTTGATTTCAATCTTATTTCCGGCGCTCGGCTTTTTTGATAACCTATAATCTGATTTTTTTCCTCCATGTCCACAGGTATTTTTATTGGATTACTGTTCAAGAAAATGATTTTAAAAGTGTTTAATCAAAAGCAGGAAATAGTAATTTATATCTGTTCAAGCACCGTTGATTCGCTTTTAAAATAAAATATGATATATTGGCCCATCTGAAGGTAGCGTGAGCATAGGTCTGGAATAAGGTTCGTCTATTGCAGATAGCATTACATCCAGCCAAAACCGAAAATGACCACTGCTGAATCCTGCTGCCTATGTGGAGATGAGGATTTTACAGTTTAGCTACTAAGAAAAATATTAAATATACTCTTATTTTGCACCTTGTCTTGAATGTTCTAAGCTGCTATGCACAGGAAAATTTAGATTTTGGCAGGCAAGGATAAGACAACTCCCTTAACGTATTTTTTTTGTTAAAATAAGTTTACCCTTCACAACTTGCTGCCAAATATTCTGATTTGTATCGAGTTAGACTCATGCCTTTATGTTTTTTAAAAAATTTATTGATGTGGCTTTCATCAATAAATCCAAATTCTGATACAAGCTCTTGGACTCTTACATCACTATATTTTAGGCGGTGTTCTATAAGTCTAAGCCGATAAGCTGAGATATATTCTTGCAAAGCTTCACCGCAATTACGCTTAAAATAATTGCTGAAATAAGATTCTGAACAACCAAATCTTAAAGATAGTGCCGAAATTTTAAGTTCGGAAGGTCTCTGTATGTGATGTTGTATATAGGAGATAATTTCTAGGATTTTTTTATCGGGCGAATGAAGAATACCTTGTGGTTTTATTAATGAAATATTTCTGGCAGCTATAACAATTATCGCGTTTGTGAGGTGTTTTTCAAGATCTTTATAAAACAAAGTTTTGTTACCGATACAAGTCATTAAGCCCTTGACTAAAGACTCCACAATAACAGCTTATACATCCGGATTTGTTATGGAACACACATTTAGCAAAGAAGATACGGCAATATGAATATTTTGATTACAAGGCCAATGAGGCCTTGCATGTTTCAGATGCCGAAGAACATTTACTCATTGATATTATGCAAAACATAGCACGTGAGTATGAGGCCAGAACCGATATTTTTAGCCAGGATGTAATCATTGCACAGTTAGAATTGCTATTTACCTATGCTGAGCGGTTTTATCAACGTCAGTTTATAACTCGAAAGGTGAGCAATCATCAAATTATAAGCCGAATGGAGGAACTACTAAATGATTATTTCAAAGGTGATGAATTACAAATCAAAGGCATGCCCTCAGTGAGTTACTTTGCAGATGCGTTGCATTTATCACCAAATTATCTCAGCCGTCTGCTTAAGACACTTACAGGACAGAGCACCAAAGATCTTATCATTAGTAAAGTTGTCGATATAGCCAAAGAGAAGTTATCGACCACGGATCTGACCATCAATGAAATTGCTTATGCTTTAGGGTTTGATCACCCGCAATCATTCAGTAAAATGTTTAAAAGCAAAGCAAATCTATCACCTGTAAGTTTCAGACGATCTTTCAATTGAAAGATAAATATATAGCAGAATATATGAAACGGGAAAATATAACATTCAATGTATCATTATCATTTAACGGTGGAATAATGATAGTGATTACAACATCGAATCTAGCTTTTCCATTATTGCCTTATTTGGTTTATTTTCTTCTAATTCCCAGCTACAAACTGTAGCTCCATCAATTCCTAGAATTTTTCCAAATTGTTTTTGGCTAAGCCCATTAATGTGTCTGTACGTTTTTAACCTTCCTGAAAGAGTATCCAAATCAAATGCAATTGGCATGTAACCAAAGAAGTTTATAATATGCTGAAAAAATTGAATTTGAGGAATACTTTGGTTTTTTTCCCAATTTCTAATGCAGTCTTCAGTAACTCCACAAATCCTTGCCACGTCTTTCTGAAGTAGATTTAGTTCTTTTCTTTTCTTTCTAATATAATCACCTATCGATGTTGGATTTTCAGAATAGGAAATAGGCACTGGTTTTCCGGTTTGGCTTTCAAAACGCAAACAAGGCAACGCATGTATGCCCTATACTGCATTGCGTTAGCATTAAGAATAGTGGAAATTGCAAATACAGATAATGTAAAGCTTTGGACTTTTAATAATACGGGAAACGGGATCATGTAAAAAAATATAACTTTGTTAAAAAGGACGGATTATGCATGTACTCGTTATCGAAGATGAACAAAGATTAGCTGGACTGATATATAAAGGATTGGAAGAGCAGGGATTCGCTGTAACACTGGCCTATGATGGGGAGTTTGGGAGAAAATTGGCATTTTCAAACGAATTTGATCTGATCATTACTGATATTATTCTTCCTAAAGTTAGTGGAATCGAGCTTTGCAAGGAAATTAAGACCAAATATCCAAATGTTCCAATTATTATGCTAACCGCATTAGGTACAACGGATGACAAAGTAGAAGGTTTTGATGCAGGCGCAGACGATTACATGGTTAAACCTTTTGACCTTAGAGAATTGTATGTTCGCATTCGGGCATTGATGAAAAGAAATTTACTCGAGCTGAAATACAAAGAACCCATCACTGTATATGCTGATCTCGAGTTGAACCGTGATACTAAAACTGTAACACGTTCCGGTAAAGAAATCAAACTGACACCTAAAGAGCTGAAGCTGTTGGAATATATGATTCAGAATAAGGAAAAGTTGCTGACCAGAACAGAAATTGCAGAAAAGGTATGGGACACCCATTTCGATACCGGAACCAATTTTATTGATGTTTACATCAATTACCTGAGAAAGAAAATCGACAAGGACTTTACGAGCAAACTCATACATACAAAACCGGGCCTAGGCTTTATATTCAAATATGAAAATCCGCAATAAGCTAACTTTACTTTTCACAGGTATTGTTGCTGCAATATTCCTGGTTTTTGCTCTTGTGATCTATATATCTTTTGATAAGAACAGGGAAGAAGATTATTATAAACAATTGAACAATATTGCCATTACCAAGGCCAAACTGCTCTTGGATGCCAAGATTTCTCCCTCGGTACTGCAACTTATCTACAGGAATTCACAAAATGTACTCTACGAAGAAGAAGTAGCTGTTTACGATACTTTATTCCATTTAAAATACCATGATGCGGTCGATATAGATAAGGTAAAAGAGACTCGCCAGATGATAGATGAAATCGTTAAAAAACAATACATTGAATTCTATCAAGGCAAAATGCAGGTCGTGGGGATCTTATACAGACACAAGACCGGAAATTATGTCCTTACTGCCGCAGCGAACGATCAGTTAGGCTACGCCAAGCTACTGAACCTGAGATACACATTGATCACCGCATTTCTGTTCACGATTATACTCATTTACCTAAGCGGCCTGTTCCTGGCAAATAAAGCCCTTAAACCAGTTTCCGACCTAATTGATGAAGTGGATGAAATTACTGCTACCAATCTTGACCTAAGAATCAGGGAAGGCAATGGCAAGGATGAAATAGCGGAACTGGCCATTACTTTTAACGCCATGCTCAATAGGCTCGAAAAATCATTCGATGCACAGAAGGAAGTCGTTTCCAATATATCGCATGAACTGAGGACACCAATTACAGCCATGTTAGCTGAATTGCAGCTCACCTTAGAGAAAGACCGTAGCACTCAGGCTTACAAGGAGTCAATTGCCCACGCAGTAACTGATGCACAAAAGCTTGTTCATTTATCCAACAACCTGTTAGATTTGGCCAAGGCCAATTATGACCTTACCGAAATCGCATTCAGGGAGCTGCGTATTGATGAGCTCATCCTCGATGCCCGGGGTGATGTGCTGCACGTACAGCCCACCTATAAGATCAATATCGTCTTCGAAACCGAAATAGAGGATGACGATTTTATATCTGTTATTGGAAACGAATACCTATTAAAATTGGCATTTATCAATCTGATGGAAAATGGCTGTAAATTCTCAAAAACGCAGGAAATTACAGTTGCCATCAATTATTTCAGGGATAAAACCATTCTGCGTTTTCAGGATCAGGGCATCGGCATCGATGAAAAAGATCTCCCACATATTTTTACAGCTTTTTATCGTGGAGCCAATCAAGGTTTTGCCACTGGGAACGGCATCGGCCTTTCACTGACTAAAAAGATCTTAGAATTGCATCGTGGAACAATAAGCATACAATCAAAAACTGGTGAGGGAAGCACCTTTACAATTGAAATCCCCCACGTTTAATTGAATACCATTCTAATCAAATTCTAATGAATTTCTAAGCCTCCTCTAACGGGAGGCTTTTTTTGTATACCCTACTTTTGTGGCATAATAAAAACAATCGAAATGGACACAGATCCCGATACAAAGAATCAATTTTTAAGCAACCCCAGCTAGACCCAGGCAAGCTTCTTTTAAGCGGTCCTGAAATGGCAGGACCTATCTTATCTCTATGCCTAAAAGAAAAAGAGTGCAATACCAGCTATTGCCATACAAAAAATCACATCCAAAGAAAATCCCTTTGTTAATCCCTGAAAAATATCCGGTGGCTAAAAACGAGGTACACGCTTCGGCCTTAAAGGGCGTATCCTGTTTCTCTACGCTAACAAAAAAGTTCATTGCACAATTACGATAGTAAGAATGCCACAAATCAAGGGATTAGGAAGCTATAATGAGCTTAAGGTTCATAAGGAGTAATAAATATGCTCATGCAAGCCTTCATCAACACTAAAAATAAATCCACTAATCAATAATAAAATTCTGATGAAAATATTGACTAATATCAACAGAGCCATCCGGGAAAAAACAACAGCAGAAGGAAACCTGGATAAACTTTCCGCAAACCGTTTGCTAAGGGTTGCAGAAGAGGGGGATCAATTCATCTATGCAATGCTCGAAAGCAGCGAAGGTGGTCTGTCTACAGTCGAGGTAACCGAGAGGAAGAAAAAATTCGGCTTCAATGAAATTGCCCACGAAAAGGCGGTGGCCTGGTACATCCAACTTTTTCAGGCTTTTTTAAATCCATTCATTGGGGTGCTGATCGTACTTGCTGCTGTTTCATTCATCATTGATGTATTGATTGCTGCTCCCGATGAACGTAGCTACAAGACGGTGATCGTAGTTGGGGTGATGGTCATGCTCAGTTCGCTGTTGCGTTTTTGGCAGGAATACAGTAGTAATAGAGCTGCCGAATCACTAAAGAGTATGGTAAAGACTACCGCGACCGTACTTCGCAAGGACAAGGAAAAAGCAGAAATCAACATTATAGACCTTGTGCCCGGAGATATTGTCTTTTTAAGTGCAGGAGATATGATCCCTGCCGATTGCAGACTGATGCAGAGCAAAGATCTTTTTGTCAGCCAATCGATGCTTACCGGAGAATCACTTCCACTTGAAAAACGAGCAGCACAACTGAACAAGGTTGAAAACACCTCTCCACTTGAACTCGATAACATCTGCTTTATGGGTACAAACGTAGTCAGCGGCACGGGGATGGCCATTGTGGTCAATACTGGAAATGCTACCTATTTTGGTACGATTGGTAAGGCCATAACAGGCAAACGCACCGAAACAAGTTTTGATAAGGGCATCAATAAGGTAAGCTGGCTACTGATCAGGTTTATGATGGTAATGGTGCCGCTTGTATTTTTGGTAAACGGACTGACAAAGGGTGATTGGTTTGAGGCATTGCTGTTCGGGATTTCGGTAGCCGTGGGTCTTACTCCCGAAATGCTGCCAATGATCGTAACGGCAAACCTGGCCAAGGGAGCTAAGAACATGAGCAAGCGGAAAGTGATCGTTAAACGTTTGAATGCCATCCAGAACATTGGCGCCATGGATATTCTTTGCACTGATAAAACAGGTACATTGACCATGGACAAGATCGTACTGGAACGGCACCTGAACGTTTTTGGTGATGCCGATGATGAGGTGATGAAATGGGCATACCTGAACAGCTTTCACCAGACTGGACTGAAGAACCTGCTGGACGTTGCCGTATTAGAACATGCAGAAATCCACAGTTGCATCAATGCAGATGAACATTTTATCAAGATCGATGAAATCCCTTTTGATTTCCAAAGGAGAAGGATGAGTGTAATCCTGGAAGAAAAAAATGGCAAGCATCTGCTGATCTGCAAGGGGGCAGTTGAAGAAATGCTCGACCACTGTTCCCACGCTTTTGACCCAGGACAGGATAAACAACTTCACATTGAAAATGATAAAATTGTACCCATGGATGGTGCCATGCGCAAGATTGTGCTGAACACATCCAGAAAACTCAACGAGGAGGGACTTCGCGTACTTTTGGTCGCCATCAAGGAAGATGACAGGAGACCGCTCACCTATTCAGTTACGGATGAGACCAATATGGTACTTACAGGATTTATAGGATTTCTTGATCCAGCCAAACCCTCTGCCAAACCTGCAATAGAAGGATTACAGAAACTTGGTGTAAACATTAAGGTGCTCACAGGAGATAATGAAGTTGTAACCAAGAAAATCTGTCGTGATGTTGGTATTCCAGTAAACCATATCCTGCTCGGTGGGGAAATTGAATTATTGAGCGATGAACTGCTTACTGCAAGATTGGACGAAACCAGTATTATGGCAAAGCTGAGCCCAATGCATAAATCACGTATTGTTAAGCTTTTGCAGACCAAAGGACATACGGTTGGCTTTATGGGCGACGGTATCAACGATGCCGCTGCACTACGTGATGCAGATGTTGGCATCTCTGTTGATACCGCTGTAGATATAGCTAAAGAGAGTGCAGACATCATCCTATTGGAAAAAGACCTGATGGTTTTGCGCAAAGGAGTGATCTATGGAAGGAGAACCTTTGGCAACATCATTAAATATATCAAAATGACGGCCAGCAGCAACTTTGGAAACATGTTCAGTATGTTGGGCGCAAGTGCCTTCCTGCCGTTTTTGCCCATGTTACCTATCCATTTATTGGTACAGAACCTTTTGTACGATATTTCCCAGACCTCCATTCCTTGGGATAGCATGGATGAAGATTTTATTGAAAAACCACAGAAATGGGATGCTAGTGGCATCAGCAGGTTTATGCTATTCATAGGTCCTATCAGTTCCATATTTGACTATGCAACCTTTGCGGTGATGTGGTTTGTATTCAAGGCCAATATGCCCCAGCATCAGAGTCTGTTCCAGACCGGTTGGTTCATAGAGGGCCTACTCTCACAGACCTTGATCGTGCACATGATCAGGACAAAAAAAATACCGTTTATCCAGAGCTGGGCAGCTGCACCCGTTGTTGCGCTTACCTCATTGATCATGCTCATCGGCATTGGCATACCTTTTTCTCCAATCGCCAGTGCATTAAACCTTCAGCCATTGCCATTGAGCTATTTTCCATGGCTGATCGGTATTTTGGCAGGTTACTGTGTGCTTACACAGTTAGTTAAAACATGGTTCATTAAAAGATTTAACCAGTGGCTCTAGCAATAGTATGCTAATTTTGCATTTATTTGTAGACAATTACACTGACGTTAAATACCAAATAGAAAATAATGATGAGGAAAGGATTTCATTACATGTCGGCCATTTTAGTAGCCGGCATATGTTTTTTCAGCTGTAAAAGCGTGCAGACTGTAACTGAGATTCCTTCGGATATCTACACTGTTTCCTCAAAGGAATATACAATACTGGACAGCGGTGCAAAACAGCTCCCATCAGAAAAGCGCATCAAGATCGAAGTCGAGGAATCGGATGGTATCCTAAACCTTAAACCTGTTTCCGAAAAGTTTAGGCCCCTGGAAATAAACATGTCCTCCATAGAAAACCTAAAGTTTTATAGATATACTTTTGATGTGGATATATTGACCATACCATTTAAGATCCGTCCATCGGTAAAGGGGTTTCCGCAACAGCTGAACCCAAATTTTAGTGCTGCCGTTTATCTGGGCCGAAGAAGGGACAGCTATCGTATCAGTTCCAAAGGCTCCAAGAAGTTCAAGGTTAGCGGTGTTGGTTACGGCTACGGTGGTTTCATAGGTATTGGTTCGGTAACTATGAACCCTTTTGTAACCGAACAACAGATTGATTACGAATATGATGGTTTTGTAATCAACGGCGGATTTGCGGGAATTTATGATGCCAAGAAATTTAACCTAGGATTTGCTGTTGGTGCAGATTATCTTCTCGACAAAAACAACAAGAACTGGATCTATCAGGGAAAGCCCTGGTTTGGCCTACTATTCGGCATCAACCTGAACTAGAGCCATCTTTTTCTCCTGAACCAGATGTAGATCAACAGGGTTACTACCGCCATTAGCACCATCACACCCGGATAGCCCAATTTCCATCCAAGTTCTGGCATAAAGTCAAAGTTCATTCCATAAATACCAACGATGAAGGTTAGGGGCATAAAAAACACAGAAAATATTGTCAATATCCGCATGGTATCATTGGTACGTTGCGATGAAGCCGAAAAGTAGATATTCAGCAACTGATGAATGTTTTCTGAAAGTGCATCGAACATATTTTGAAACTTTACATATTGGTCCCTGGTATCCCTTGTATTTACGTTTCCCTCTTCTGCCGAATCAATCGAGTCAATGATCTCAAAAGAAAGAATAAGCATCCGTCTTAACAGGTCTATTTTTCGCTTGATGTAATAAAGTCCTTTTAGCAAAGGAACTTTTTTTGGCCTTAAAAATACGATCTCCTCAAAATAGTCAACAGATTTGGAGAGCTTGCCAAGTGGCTTTTCATAGGTATTCAGACAGGCAAAGATCAAAAGGTTCAATAACTCTCTGCTATCCTTGCATCCTTTTTCCTTCATCTGCTCCATCAGTCCGTCAAAAAGAACCTGTTTACGCCTATGAATGGTAATGATAAATTTATCTGAAACGAATATTGCAATCTTATTGGTCAGCTCCTGGATACTATCAGCTTCTGGTAGGTCATTTTCTATATGTATCCTGAATATGATAAAAGCATAGTCTTGCATTCGTTCGTATTTTGGCAGGTGATCGGGCTGCATGCAGTCATTGACCAAAGCTGGATGCAGCTTATACTTTTCTGCAAGCTTCATGAGTTCGGCACTATTAGGATTGACAAGATCTATCCATTCAAACCCATTTTCTTTAAGTGTGGCATTTTCAGTCATGATTGGCTTTTAAAAATGTTAAATAATATTGAGTTAAATAAATACAAACAGTGAGGAAAACAATCTCAGCTACTATGTGTCAAATTTAATGACTATTATGCGAACACTAACTTCTTTTGTACAATCAAGACCAAGAAGAGCAAAAGGGCTTCCTTATTGCTGAAGTATCATTTTTTTGCTCCCTGACGCATGCCGAGCATTATCCGACAGTCTATACTGGGTCACAGGTGAAGCACCACGATTCGTATACTTCAAGCCCTTTGACATATGATGCGTCTTCGTATAAAGGCTGTGAGTTATACATAAACTTATGTTTGTACTCAGAATAAAAAGTGCCTGAAATTTGATCAGCGTAAATTATGCATGAAGAATACGATATATCATTCCTCCACAAATACCTGCAAGCATTACATAATAATTATAGCAAAGAAACACGCTAACTTCATCAGTTTTTTTCGCGAAGCAGACAGACACAATTCCTAATATTGTATATGAAAAAAATATCCTTTCAATGATTAAAAACTTGCCGGTTTAAGCTCGCCCATTCCTTTAAAGATTGCTTCAAGTTTTTCAAAAACTTCCTTATTCGGTTTATTTTCTCCCAATTCCCAGCTACAAATTGTACTCCCATCAACTCCAAGAGTTTTTCCCAATTGCTTTTGGCTAAGACCATAGATGTGCCTATGTGCTTTCAGCTTTCCTGAAAGAGTAGTCAAATCAACCTCAAAAGGTAAGTATCCCAAAAATCTAATAATATGCGGAAAAAACTGAATTTGAGGAATACTCCTATTTTTTTCCCAATTTGCAATACAGTCTTCAGTAACTCCACAAATCCTTGCCACGTCTTTTTGAAATAGCTTTAGTTCCATTCTTTTCTTTCTTATATGATCACCTATCGATACTGGATTTTCAGGATAGAAAATAGGAATTGGCTTTCCGGTTTGCCTTTCAAAACGCAAACAAGGCAACGCAGGAATGCCGAAAGATTGCTTACTGAGCCTTAAGCAACCGGGGAATTGGGAACTTCCTGTGGCTTTCCCCATCTAGGTTGTTTTTCTATATATCAAGTGGTTATGTATTCTCTGAAGATGGGATACTTACTTATCAATATAATTAATTGGAAAGTTAAGGGGTTCATCAATTTTGTTTAATTTAGATAAAAATCCTTACTAATCCTCAGTTCTTTTATAATGGCAAAAATTCACAGTTTAAAAATTTCTAATTTTAGGGGCATTAAGCAATTTGAGCAAACTTTTGGAAAAGAGAATTTTATTTGTCTTATAGGTAGAGGAGATTCAGGGAAAACTTCAATTTTAGATGCGATATCGTTCGTTCTTTCACCAAACTGGAATCTTGCTTTTTTCGATACAGACTTTTTTAATTGTGAAGTAGAAAATCCGATTGTAATAGAGGCTTCAGTAATTGAACCTCCTGAATATCTTCTTCAAGACAATAAATATGGAATGTATTTAAGAGGCTTGGACCCGAAAACAAATGTCATTCATGATGATGTTCAAGAAGGCCATGATGATGTGCTAACAATACGCCTAACAGTCACAAAAGATCTTGAGCCTTTGTGGGAGGTGCTTTCAAATCGACAGGAGCCAATTGAAATAAAAAGTTCTGACAGAGCCAGTTTAAATGTTTTCTTAGTGTCAGATTACATTGACCGCCATTTCTCATGGAGCAAAGGAAACCCTTTATATGCACTCCTTCAGCAAAGCGAAACTCAAGTTGATAGTGCAAACGTAATAATTAATGAGATGCGTAAGGCCAAAGATCAAATTGACGGCTCAAATGGCTTCAATTATCTAGACGAGACAGTAAATAAAATAAAGGTTTCGGCGGCACAGTTAGGATCGGATATCTCAGGCACGACTACAACAATTGACGCAAAAGAATTAAACATTAAGGATGGAAAAGTGTCTCTCCATGATGGTAATATACCTTTTAGACTAAAAGGAAAAGGATCCAAAAGATTAATTTCAATTTCAATCCAAACTGAATTGGCAAAATCGGGCGGCATCCTTTTGATTGATGAAATAGAACAGGGATTGGAACCGGACAGAGCTCAGCACCTTGCAAATATTTTAAAGAACAACAATTCTGGGCAAATATTCATAACTACACACTCAAGAGATGTACTTGTTGAGCTTGAAGCTCATAATTTATTTCGGATGAAAAAAAGTGAAACTGCATTGTTTCCTTTTACCTCAGAGCTACAAGCCTGTTTAAGAAGTAATCCAGAAGCTTTTTTTGCCGAAAGGATTATTGTATGCGAAGGGTCAACAGAAGTCGGTTTCTGTCGGGGTATAAATAAATTCCGAATTGGTCTTGGAAAGGATAATATTACACTCAAAGGAATTCGCTTTGCAAATGGAATGGGATCAACACAGGTTGAATATGCCGAAGGTTTTAAAACTGCTGGCTATGATGTGTGTGTATTCTGTGACTCAGATGTTACAGCTATTAACGATAAAAAAGCTTCCCTTAGAGAAAAGGGGATATTAATAATTGACACAGATGTAAATAATTCTATTGAAGCACAAATGTTTTTTGACCTCACTTGGGCTGGAATTGAGGAGTTGATTAAATACAGAATGACCTTTAAGGATTTAGGGCATATTAAAGCACAGGTTTCAAAACATCACTCTACACCATTTAATGAAAATTCATTAACTATTGATACGCCAGAAATAAGGCAAGCACTAAGTAAAGCCTCAACCGAAAAGGACAAAGATTGGTTTAAAAGAACAGATCATGGAGAATATATAGGAGAGGTATGTTGTAGGCATATGGAATCCATTAAAGGAAACAAACTTCATTCTCAAATTGAGGCATTAAATAAATGGATAGATAATGCTTGATATTGATCGTTTTGTATCTCACGATAAAACTATGCTTATTGCCCCAGCTGGTTATGGGAAGACGCATTCCATTGCTGCCTCAATGAATGCCTTAAAGTCAAATGGCAAGCATTTAATACTTACACATACGCACGCGGGAATTGCATCAATAAAGGAGAAATTAAAAAAAGAGAATATACCATCAAAATGTTTTCATGTTGAAACTATCTCAGGCTTCGCTCAACGATATGTCCTTTCGTTTTACAACGGGGAGGATATACCTGAATTAGGAGACAAAGCTTATTTTGGCTTTATTCTTAAAAAGGCACTTTATTATTTTAGTCTTAAACCCATCCAAAAAATACTTTTAAGAAGCTATTCAAGCCTTTTTGTTGATGAATATCAGGATTGCAGCTCAAATCAGCACAATCTAATATTGCTAATCTCCTCATTATTTCCAACACGCTTTCTAGGAGATCCTCTTCAAGGAATCTTTCAGTTTGATCCATTGGACTTATTGGTAGACATGGGTAATAATACCCAAATGGAGGGTTTTTCCGCAAACAAGTATGAGCTTCAGCAACCTCAGCGGTGGCTAAGAGGAAATAATGAAAACCTTGGAGAAGCATTGAAGGCCATCCGCACTGAACTTCTTTTAGGAAACCCTATAAACCTAAGCTTATATGCAGCTATAGAAAGCCATTGCTTTAAGGAAGAAGATATAAACGACCCAACAAGTGAGTATTATAGAAAGGTGAATTTTTTTCTAAATGATAATAGCCTACTAATCATACATCCCAATACAACAAGTATAAATCCTAGGCTCTCCCTTATTAAAAAATTCAAGAACAGATTTACATTACTCGAATCGATTGATGACAAAGACTTTTACAAGTTGGCAGGTAAATTTGATAATATACTTGCCGGCCAAAGTGCTTTAGTAATTAAAGAAATTTGTATAGCGATTTTTAATAAAACCGAGCTTGATAAATGGTTCAATGATAAGGGACTTAAATCTAAAACAAAACCAGACGAAAAAGAGTTGATTAAGCCCTTGAAGTCGATAATTGATGATTATGAAACTAATCCATCTTTTAAGAAACTGAGGGAAGCAATGCTTGAAATACCAAAGCTACCAATGCTTAAGTGTTATCGGAAAGAAATTTTTAATTGTTTGTGCAAATCATTACTATATGCTGATATAGAAAAAACAACCGTCCTGAATGCTATGATTGAAACCAGGAATACAATCAGAAGATACGGGAAGAAGACAAATATAAAATGCATTGGTACTACACTTCTTACAAAAGGTTTAGAGTTTGACACAGTAATTATATTAAATGCTCACCAATTTGATTGTCCAAAACATCTGTACGTTGCGTTGACAAGAGCTTGTAAAAAGCTAGTGATATTTTCAAATAATAAAATATTAGCACCGAAAAGTATATAGGAATTAGTAAACCTAATTCGGAACGTCCCTAACCCAGGATATAGGAAAAGATTACATCCGTTTAGGTCAGTAAAACTTCAAGTTTTAGTAAATGTTCCTGATTAGGAATACTTGTTTCATTTTCCCAAGCAAGAATCGTCGAACCATCAACATTTAGAAGCTTCCCCAACTTCTTGTTGCTAAAACCGTTTCGCCATCTGTAAGCCTTTAATTGTCCGCCAAGGGTTGTCTCGTCAAATTCAATAGGACTGTAACCTAAAAACTTGATAATTTGTGGAAAATAGCTAATCTGGGGAGCAGAATGATTTTTCTCCCAAAGTGTAATACAATCTTCGGTTACATTTATGATCCTTGCTACATCTTTCTGTAATAGCTTCATATCCATTCTTTTTTTCCGAATATGATCCCCTATAGTTAAAGGTTCATTCGGATAATTAGCAGGCATCGGTTTTTTATGTTGCTTCTCAAAACGCAAACAAGGCAACGCATGTATGTCCTTGTGGCTTTTACAATCACCCGGAGAAAGATTGTGTGTGTGCACCCGGCGTAGTTCAAAAATACCTGAGTAAAATATCAGGACCACTCCTAGACCGCATTGACCTGCATGTGGAAGTAACGCCTGTTGATTTTACCGAACTTGCCTCCTCACACGAAACAGAAAAAAGCAATCACATCAGGACACGAGTAATTAAAGCAAGGGAAATCCAGGATCTACGTTTTGCGGATAGAGAAGACCTGCATTGCAACGCCCAGATGAGTCCTAAAATGGTACGTAAAGTATGTCAGATCAGCGAAGCCGGAACCCATTTATTAAAAACAGCAATGGAGAGGTTAGGGTTATCGGCCCGTGCCTACGACCGGATTTTAAAGGTTGCACGAACCATTGCCGATCTAGCCGACAGTGAAAATATAGAACTTGAACATTTGGCCGAATCGATTAATTACAGGAGTTTGGACAGAGATGGCTGGGCGGGATAACGCTTTACACAAAAAAGCATTTTAATTTGCTCGTTATCTTGATAAAGATTAAGTTTATCGATCAGCAAATGCCATATAAATGAAAAATTTACCTTCTTATTTTCTGGCCCATTGGTAATTTTATGCTATATGAGAAATATTACAGGCCTATTGCTATTATTAATTTCTGCTCAGTTATTTGCTCAAAGTAACAATCCTCAAATTCCTAAAACAGGCATTAATACCAATGCATTTGTTCCAAAAGGATGGAAAATAATTTATCGTGCCAAAGGTGATTTAAATAAAGATCATTTACCTGATGAAGCCATCATTATCCAGAATACGAATCCAGAAAATATCATCAAAAACGAGGGGATGGGCATTGATAAACTGAATTTGAACCCCCGTATGCTTTTGGTGCTTTTTAAAACATCCGGCAACTACAGCTTACAATCCAAAAACGCCATTTTTATCCCAACAGAAAATAATGAAGAGAATACCTGCCTCGCCGATCCTTTAGAAGAAACGGGTGCCATCAACATCAAAAACGGTACACTCACTTTAAGTTATCAATATTGGCTAAGCTGTGGCTCCTACTGGGTAAATAATGCTGATTATACATTCAGGTTCCAGAATCAAAAGATGGAACTCATCGGCTTTGATGCGGAGAGTTATAGCCGGTCTTCAGGCGAACAAACCACTACCAGCGTTAATTTCTCTACCAGGAAAAAAAGTGAAACCTCTGGCGGCAATATGTTTAGCGACAAAACTAACAAACCAAAAACAGTATGGAAGAAATTTAATTGGGGCAGATTGCTTATACTTGATGAAATGACGGAAGAACTTGCTCAAAAACTTGCAGAAATATAAATCTTTTTGAGATGTTTAACGTGAAGAAAGTATTTTTTGTATGTTTTATCTTTATTTCGGGTCATTCCTTTGCACAAAAAATATTCCATCAGACAGATGTAAAAGGCACATGGCAATATCTTTACCCTTTTAAAGATAAGCGTTATGTAATGGCTATACAATATCTGATTGTTGATGGAGAATCCTAAAAAGAGCCTTCCAATGCCATCATTTATTTTGGTAAAATTGATAAAAAAGCCGACAAAATTTTCTGGAAAGAAAATCTTGCTCTACGCCAGATCAGTAATAATATCACTTACGAAGACTATAACAACGACGGGATAAAAGATCTGTTAATTTTTGAAGATACAGGTGGAAGGGGAGGAAATTCCTTTTACAATCTTTACCTTGTTAATCCTAAAAACCATACCTTAACCAAGGTCGGAGATTTCAACAAAATTGTTAACCCTAACTACAACAAAAAATATAAAGTGATTGTGAGTTATGGTTTAACAGGTACTAATTATTATCAGTTGTATAAACTGAATAAAAAGCACATACCATATAAAATTGGCAAACCCTTTGACGATACTGAAGATTTAGATCTGGATAAAAAGATTGCCACAATTTTAAAGAATAATAATCCAAAACAGCAGATCAAAAAGATAGGCAATTAGTACATCTAAAATGAACATTAAAAACATAATAAAACTCCTGTTATATGCCATTATTTTGAGCGTTATCATAGTATTGGGGATTAATTTGTTAATCAAACATCAAACTGATCCATTAATTTACTTCAACGCGCAAAACGTACCAAAAACCAAGGTAGCCATTATTTTCGGCGCAGGAATAAACAACAACAAGCCCGGTAAATATTTAAAAGACAGGCTTGATGCTGGCATAAAACTCTATAACAATCAAAAAATTGATAAAATTCTGCTTTCAGGAGATAACGGTACTGATGCGCACGATGAACTTACTGTAATGAAACTTTACTGTTATGAACATGGTGTTGATACCAATAAAATTTATCTCGACTATGCAGGTTTTGATAGCTACTCTACGCTTTACAGATCAAAATTTATTTTCAAAATAGATACCGCCATTCTGGTATCGCAAAAATATCATTTGAATAGGTGTGTGAATATTGGCAACAAGCTAGGAATAAAATCTTATGGCTTTGCTGCAGATCAAGGAACATATCAAGGCTTCAAATACGCTTCATTCAGAGAATATTTGGCTATAGTAAAATCTGCTATTGATCTGATTATTGACAGAAAGCCCCGTTTTTTAGGTGAACCGGTTAATATTAATGGTCAATCAAACTATACTAAACAATAGTATAAAGTAAATTTATTTATCAGCGCCTAAATTGAAATTTCTTTTAAACCAAACAGTTCCGGTACTTAATCAAATCAGCATATTTTTTAAAAGGCATCATTAAATAGCCCGATTAAAAGATCAAACTCATTTATAAGAACCTAAAAAACAACAACTTATTAATAAATTTTAATTAGACCTACTTGCTGATCATCCATCTCATTTACCAATCACATTTTTCTTTGGCATAGTCATTGTCATAGCACTGTTACAATTATTACCTATTTAAAATTAAAAAAGTGAAAGAGATGAAAAAGACAGTTCAAATTTTCAGCATGCTTCTAATAGCATTAACCGTAATGGTATCATGTAAAAAAGACACCGATCCGGCAGATCGCGATTTCTTTGTAGGTACGTACAAAGGTTCAGTATCATACCGCAGTGGAGAGAGTACAATTACCAGCAGCGATGGAAAAGTAACCGTAAGTAAAGTTGGCGAAACCTATAATTTTTATTTTGGTAACAACATTCCAGATATTACGGGCGTAAAATTCGAAAAGAAAGGCGACAACAGCTATGTAAGTATTGGTTCAGGCTTAACAGGTATTAGTATCGATGCCAGTAACCTCACCATCAGGGTAGCTAAAGACAGCCAATTCTGGACTGCAGATTGTACCAGATAATAAAGAATTTAATTTGAGGCTCGATTCATAATCGGGCCTTAATTTTTTCTGCTTATTTCGATCTACACGCAAAAAACAACTTTCAGGCTTAATTTCGCTAAATTTATAGCATGAGTTTTGAATTAAAAACACACCTCGAAGAAATTATTTCCCTTACCGATCAGGAATTTGAACATATTGTTTCTCATTTCAAGCCTAAAACGCTAAAGAAACATCAGTACCTCATACAGGAAGACGAATTTGTGAATCACATTTATTTTGTTGTTAAAGGTTTATTAAAGGCCACATTTACAGATGCAAATGGTAAAGAATATATTATCCAGTTTGCAATGGAAAACTGGTGGCTTTCTGATTTCAGGGCTTTTTATGGAAATGTTAAATCGATTACCAATATCAGCTGCCTGGAAAATTCCGAATTACTCTCCATCACCAAAGAAAACCTGGATCTGTTATGCCGCGAAAGCCATAAAATGGAACATTTTTTCAGGGTAAAAAACAGTCTAGGATATGTAGCATTACAGCAAAGAATTTTATCCCTTTTAACCACAAGCCCAAAAGAGCGCTTTGAACAACTTGCTCACCAGTATCCGCAATTGATGCAGAGAGTTTCTAAAACAATAATAGCTGCATACTTAGGCATATCAAGAGAAACCTTAAGCAGACTTTCCTCAAAAACGTGATTTCGCGCACAATAAATCTGTGATTGAAATCCTTTGCTACCAAACCCAACAGCTTTAACTTTGTAATACACTTAACATAAAACATATGAATAAGAAAGTTTTATTCGTGCTTACAAGCCACGACGAATTAGGAAATACAGGTTTAAAAACAGGTTTTTGGTCAGAAGAATTCGCAGCGCCATATTATGCTTTAGCCGATAAAGGCATTGATATTGTATTGGCCTCTCCAAAAGGTGGTCAGCCACCAATCGACCCTAAAAGTGAGGATCCTTCTTTTCAAACCGAAACAACGAAAAGAATGGACAAAGACACCGTGCTCTTAGACAAATTGAAAAATACAACTCCATTGGCTGATATCAAGATGGATGATTATGATGCCGTTTTTTATCCTGGTGGCCACGGACCGCTTTGGGATTTGGCAGAAAGTAAAACTTCACAACAGCTCATTACCGAATTCTATTCTGCCGGCAAACCTGTTGCTTTTGTATGTCATGCGCCCGGAGTGCTTAAAGATGTAAAGGTAAATGGCGAATACATGGTAAAAGGAAAAAATGTAACCGGGTTTACCAATAGCGAAGAAGAAGCTGTACAATTAACAAACGTAGTGCCTTTTCTGGTAGAGGATATGTTAATAAAAAATGGTGGAAATTATAGTAAGATAGCCGACTGGAACCCTTATGCTGTAGTTGATGGCTTATTGATTACCGGCCAAAACCCTGCCTCATCAGAAAAAGTTGCAGAAGAATTACTAAAGCTTCTTGCCTAAATTTAAATCCTCAACAGAGATTGGTTTTTCCCGTCCCTGTTGAGGATTCCTTATTATAACCCGTCTTCTTCCTCGTCTTCAGGTTCAGGTATATAATTTTCAATGGCCTGCCCAATTGCATTAACCTCTTCGTCTTCCTCAAAAATTGGAAGTTCGGTTTTATAGTCCATTTTTAACCAGATAGATGAAGTGTCCTTTTGGATCTGTATGTATTCTTTTCCCTCTTTAAAAATGGTATAAGAATCATTTCCTTCCGGAAAAACGGAATAATTAATTGGCCCTATTTCTATATCAAAAGGTTCTTGCATAGCGGATATTTTCTTACAAAGATAAAAATCTTTTTGTTGAGGTAACTTAGCCATACGCCAGACTTTACTATCTTTACCCTAATAAATGTTAACTATGGATTTTTCAAAAGCAGATAACAAAGTTGCCCGAAAATTATTCGAAGTCGCTTTACAACGGGAACTAAAAAAGGAAATGCAGCTATTCTCCGAAATTTTAGACCAATGGAAAACACAACAGCCTGAAGACAACAGAGACGATTATTATAAAATTTTTACTGCTGTAAAAGATTTCGACAAGCACATCGCCAGAAGGTACGACGGACTTAGAAATTCATGGTTTTTAGGCACTATAACTGCGCTGCTTGTAGAAAAAATCATCACGGCAGATGATTTGGGAGATTTTTCAGAAGAGGCAAAAGGTGAAATATCAAAGAGCCTCAAATTCAGAGAAGTTAATCAATTATAAATAATTTCAAATCCAGGAAAGGCAGAGTGCTCTGATTTTACGTTGTAAAGAAATTATGATTAATTTAGTATGCACTATGGCTTTTTTCCGCAACCTCTGTGCTAATGAAATTAAAAAATTACGCATGATTGTTTAAAAATCTCATCATTTGTACTACTTTACGGCTAAAGATTTTACGCGATAGATAAGAAGATGAAGTTAACGTTTTGGGGAGCAGCGCAACAGGTAACCGGTAGTATGCACCTGCTCGAAATCGGGCATTATAAAATACTGATAGATTGCGGATTAGATTATGAGAAAGAAACATATCAGGAAGAAAACCAACAATTCCCCTTTGATCCGGCCATTATAAACCTGGTAATTCTAACCCATGCCCACATCGATCATTCTGGTAATTTACCAACATTGGTTAGAATGGGCTTTGAGGGCCAGGTGCTTTGTACACCACCAACTGCCGATCTCACTTCCATACTATTGTTCGATTCTGTCGAACTTTTTTTAAGAAAGGCCGGCAGGAAACCGCGTACAAAACGTGGCAATTTTAGCGGACCAAAACCGCTGTACCTGCACAAACATGTGATGGATACCATCGATCGTTTTGTAACCATTGCTTTTAACAAACCTTTCAAAATTAACGGCGATATCACTTTGACCTTTGTGCCGGTTGGTCATTTATTGGGTGCTGCCGCCGCTGTTTTAACCATAAATGATGAGGGAATAGAAAAGAAAATTGCTTTTACTGGTGATATCGGCAGAGAGAACTATCCGGTATTGGTTAATCCGGAGCCTTTGCCAAAGGTAGATTATGTTGTAAGTGAAGCGACTTATGGAGGTAGAATACATACCAAAGATCAAACACTGGAGGAACGCCTGGTTCAGGAAATTACGGAAGCCTGCATCAAAAGTCCTGGCAGGCTGATTATTCCGGCATTTAGTATTGGGCGTACACAATCGCTGGTATTTGCCCTGAACCAGATATTTACTAAAAAACTGTTGCCGCCCATACAAATCTTTGTAGATAGCCCAATGGCCATCCAGGCTACCGAGGTTTATCGTAAACACCACAACCTGGTGAACCAGGAGGCAAAAGATTTTTACCAAACCATGGGTGATGAGTTTGAGTTTGAACACCTGGCTTACGTTCAAACCATGAAGGAAAGTAAAGATGTTTCTAATTATTTCGATCCCTGCATCATTATTTCTTCAGCAGGCATGCTGGAGGGTGGAAGGATCCAGGATCATCTTTATTACAACATTCAGAACTATTATTGCACCATTCTATTTATTGGTTATTGCGCAAAAGGAACGCTTGGCTATAAGTTATTAAGCGGAGCGCCCATCGTACGTATTAAAGACCGCGAAATGATGGTTTATGCCACTATCCGCCAAACAGATCTACTCAGTGGACACGGCGATCATAACGACTTAATTAAAACGATTAAACAAACAGGCCAACCCAAAAAGGTGTTCCTGGTTCATGGCGAAGATAAAAGCCTGCAAAGTTTATCGCTGGCATTACAAGAAGATGGTTTTAATGTAGAAGTGCCTGAAAGGGGAGAGGTATTTGAGTTATAAACTACGTTGTCATTCTGAGCGCAGCGAAGAATCTCTAAGTTAGTTCCACTGCTTTAACATTTACCGAAGGCAACAAATCTAATGACTACTTTCCATCGTTGCAGATTCTTAGATGCGCACCTCGTGCTTCTCGGCTGCGTTGCACTCCGCTCGAAATGACGATGATACAGACGGTAGCTATTAGTCCTTGTAAATTGGTTATTCATCCTTTTCCATCATCCCTCTTCCATCAAACCTCACTTCCTCACTTGTCCATTACCCCGAACTACCCATTTATAACTGGTTAATTCTTCCAAACCCATTGGTCCCCTTGCATGAAGTTTCTGCGTGCTGATTCCAATTTCGGCGCCAAGACCAAATTGAGCCCCATCGGTAAAACCTGTAGAGGCATTGGCATACACTGCGGCGGCATCTACTTCATTTAAAAATTGAGCGATATTAGTCGCATTTTCGGAAATAATGGCTTCACTGTGCTTAGAGCTGTAATCGGCAATGTGGTTCAATGCTTCTGCTAAATCCTTTACCACTTTAACCGCTAGCTTTAACGACAAAAATTCCGTTCCAAAATGTTCAGGCATAGCCTTATTCAATAGGTTTGATGGATAAGTAAACTTTAATGCTTCATAGCTTTTTTCATCTGCAAATAATTTCACATTTCCATCTGCCAGTGGAGATAACAGTGAGGATACATCATTTAACCTGTTTTCGTTAACAAGCACACAGTCTAATGAGTTACAAACGCTTACCCTTCTCGTTTTAGCATTAAAAATAATCGCTTGACCTTTCTCCAAATCACCTGTTTCGTCAAAATAGGTATGCACTATTCCCGCTCCGGTTTCAATAACCGGGATTTTGCTGTTTTCCCGGACATAATTAATTAATGATTGACTTCCTCTTGGAATCAGAACATCAACAAAGCCTCTTGCATTTAATAGCGCTTCGGTTGCAGCCCTTTCTGCAGGCAACAAGGTTAACACATCACGATTGATTTTATGGTTATCCAATACCTCATGTATTACCTTTGCTATGGCCAGATTAGAAAACTCAGCGTCACTGCCGCCTTTTAATACGGCAACATTTCCGGTTTTAAAACAAAGCGAAAATACATCAGCAGTAACGTTGGGGCGAGCCTCATAAATTACACCCACCACGCCCAAAGGCACACTCACTTTTTGTATATGAAGCTGATTGTCCAATATTTTATCAGATAGTACTTTACCCAACGGACTGTTTAAACCTGCTACATTTTTAAGGTCAGTTGAGATATCAGCAATACGTGCTGCACTTAATTTTAGTCTGTCGTATTTGGGGTCTTCAACGGGCATTTTAGCTAAATCTTTCGCGTTTTCAGTAAGAATTTCGTCCGTATTGGCTATTAAAGCCTCTGCAAGATCCTTTAAAACGGCATCTGTTTTTTCTTTCCCCAGGCTAATTAAGGTACGACTTGCCTGTTTGGCCTTTTCGAAGTATTGTTTGTAATCCATTTTTTTCTTTTTTACCACAAAGAACACCGAGTTTTCACAGAAAAAAAGAGAAAATTTATCAACTCTGTGCCACTCTGTGATTTTTTCTCTGTAGGCTCCGTGGTTAACCTAACTAAATAGCCGAATAAAAATAATCGTAATGTACAAGCGCTTTTTGCTTTTTCAGTCCGATTCTCTCTCTTGCCTTGTCAGAACCATATTCTGCGATACCCAATCCGATCAGGTTATGCTGTTCATCGATAATCTTAATAATATCGCCTTTTAAAAAGTCTGTCTGTATTTCAATGATTCCTACGGGCAATAAACTGGTTGCTTTGCCTGATGTCAATACCGTTTTTGCTCCATCATTTAATTTCACCACACCAGTTGCGGCAGTTTCAGAATGGGCAATCCATTTTTTCTTACCTGACTTGCTTTTTTCCGGGACAAAGCGCGTGTGTACCAACTCATTGTTTAATAGCGAAGTCAGTACCTCATCTTTTGTTCCATTGGCAATATGAACCGTTATGCCCAATTTAGCCACTTTCTGTGCCATGGTCGATTTCGTAATCATCCCACCACGACCAAACTGCGATTTACCTGTTTGAATAAAAGAAGCCAGGTTAGCAACCGAACCGTTAATTTCCTCAATAACAGCTGAGCTTTCTAGTTTCGGATCGCCATTATAAATGCCATTTACATTTGATAAGATAATCAATGCGTCCGCATTTAACATTGAGGCAATTAGTCCGGCCAGTTCATCGTTGTCTGTAAACATCAGTTCGGTAACCGAAACTACATCATTTTCATTCACTACAGGTATCACTTCATTCTGTAACAAAATCTGCAGGCAGTTTTTCATGTTCAGGTAGTGTGCCCGGTCGCGGAAATCCTCTTTGGTAACTAAAACCTGGGCGCATTGTATAGCATGCGTTGCAAAGAAACTGGAATAGGTATTAATCAGTTTAACCTGGCCAATAGCTGCCAGTAGTTGTCGGGTAGTTACGGCATCTTGTTTTTCGGATACTTTAATTAAACTCCTGCCTGATGCTACTGCACCCGAAGATACCAAAATTACTTCAATACCCTGCTTTTTGATGTCGGCCAGTTGATTTACGAGGTGCTTAATCCTAGCTTCATCAGGCAAACCATTTTCCTGCGTAATTACATTCGAACCAACTTTAACAACTATCTTTTTGTATGCTAATTTCATTATAATTTCAACCGTTTGGATATGGCAATTTACCATCAATTTTTATAATTCAGATGATTATCTATAGGCTTGATCGATTTTTACGAAAATGATAATCGGGTTTTGCGTTTAGCGCTAAAGCATTTGGGGCTGATTAACCGAATAACCAGTTACCCATTAATAAACTAATGACTATTGAACTAATAAACTATTTCATTAAATTGCAATTGATCCTAAATGAAACCGCTATGAAACGTATCTTGACCAGCCTGATATTGCTTAGTGCAGTTACGGCCTGTAATCACCCTCAAAAAAAAGAAATGAAAGCAATAAAGTGGCCTGATGCCAAAGCTCCGGTAGCAGAAATTATTCCGCACAAAAGAGTTATACATGGCGATACCGTGGTAGATAACTACTATTGGATGATCGATTATTTTAAAAAAGGTCCGGACAGTACCAAAGTTGTGAATTACCTGAAAGCAGAAAACGCTTACCTGGATACCATGATGAAAAGTACCGAAAAGTTTCAGTCCGATCTGTTTAAGGAAATGAAAGGCCGGATTAAAGAAAAAGATGAATCGGTTCCGGTTTTCAGAAATGGCTACTATTACTATTCGCGTACAGAAGACGGACAGCAATATTTTAAGTATTGCCGCAAAAAGGGAAGTTTATCGGCTACAGAAGAAATTTTGCTGGATGTAGATCAACTGGCAAAAGGCCATTCATATTACAGCGCTACCGGGTTTAGTGTGAGTCCTGATAATAAACTTTTAGCTTTCGGAGTCGATCAGGTTTCACGCAGACAGTATACTATTAACATTAAAAATTTAGAAACCGGAGAACTTTTAAAAGATGCCATTACCAATACAGAAGGTGGAGTGGCCTGGGCCAATGATAATAAAACGTTCTTTTATACTTCTAAAAACCCGGTTACACTGTTGAGTGAAAAAATTAAAAAACATGTACTGGGTACAGATGCCAAAACGGATGCTGTGGTTTACGATGAGAAAGACAACACGAACTATATTGGGGTAGGTAAATCGAAAAATGGCAGATATATCTTCATTTCTTCCCAAGGAACATTAACTGCCGAATATAAAATGATTGATGCCGACCATCCGGAAAGCCCCTTTAAAGTTTTTGCAGCCCGATCAAAAGATGTGCTGTATGATGTGATGCCCGTCGATGATAAGTTTCTGATCTTAACCAACTGGAAGGCTAAAAATTTCCGTTTAATGGAATGCCCGCTGGATAAAACCGAAAAAGAAAACTGGAAAGAAGTAATTCCGCACCGCGCCGATGTTTTATTGGAAAGCGTTGAAGAATTTAAAGATTTTACTGTTTTATCTGAACGTAAAAATGGGTTAACTGAGTTACATGTACTTAAAAAAGACAAAAGCGATTATTACATCAAATTTGATGAACCTGTGTATGATGCCGGCGTTGGTGCAAATCCAGAGTACAACAGCACTACTTTGCGTTATAACTATACTTCATTAACCACTCCAAGCTCAGTTTACGATTATAACCTTATCGAAAAGGATCAGAAACTGATGAAGCAACAGGAGGTTTTAGGGGGCTATAATCCAAAAGATTATATTACTGAACGTGTTTTCGCAACCGCTAAAGACGGCACTAAAGTGCCCATTGCACTGGTATATAAAAAAGGCTTCGAAAAGAATGGTGAATCTCCATTGTTGCTTTATGGTTATGGTTCTTATGGTTCAAATTCGGATGTTTATTTCTCTTCGCCTCGTTTAAGTTTGCTAAATAGGGGCTTCGTATTTGCCATTGCCAATATCCGGGGCGGACAGGAGATGGGCCGCCAATGGTACGAAGATGGAAAGCTGATGAAAAAGAAAAACACTTTTACTGATTTTATTGCTGCAGGGGAGTATCTGATTGATCAAAAATATACCTCAAAAGGCCATTTGTACGGTCATGGTGGAAGTGCCGGCGGCTTATTAATGGGTGCTGTAGCCAACATGGCCCCAAATTTATGGAACGGCCTTATTGCTGATGTTCCTTTTGTAGATGTAGTTAATACCATGCTGGATGAAAGCATTCCACTAACAACAAACGAGTTTGATGAGTGGGGCAACCCGAAACAAAAAGCAGCTTACGATTACATGAAAAGCTATTCTCCTTATGAAAATATCGAGAAAAAAGCTTACACAAATATGTTGGTGACTACAGGCTTGCACGATAGCCAGGTACAGTATTTTGAGCCAGCAAAATGGGTGGCCAAATTAAGGGCCACTAAAACCGACAAGAATGTGTTGCTGCTTAAAACCAACATGGAGTTTGGCCACGGTGGGGCATCCGGCCGTTTTGATTATTTAAAAGATGTAGCATTACGCTGGGCATTTTTGTTCTCTTTGGAAGGGATAACGAAATAATTACCATAAATCCGTCATTGCGAGGAGGCTTTTTCAGCCGACGAAGCAATCTTTATCGCGAGGATCGTTAGCATGAAGATTGCTTCGTCCTTCCGAATCTTCTAAACTATAAATTATATAAAACCAAAATGAACAGCAAACTAAAAACACTCCAAACCGTCCATCTTGCACTATGTTCGGGCGTATTACTTTTTGCATTGGTAACGATATTTTTAAACCGCGAGCTTATGTTTTTTGATGCCAATCCTAAAACAACTGCACCCTTTAACCCGATATTTCCGGTTATGGGACTAATCACCCTCTCTGCAAGCATATTTTTTTATAGAAATTTAATCGCTAAAATTGATAAAACGGCTGCTGATGATATCAAAATCAACCTGTATCAAAGTGCATTTATCATTAGTTCAGCCTTACTGGAAGGCGGGGCGCTTTTCAATATTGTTGGTTTCTTTATGACACGTAATTTATTCTTTTTGATATTTGGGGCAGCTAATTTTATATTTTTGGTTTTGAAACGGCCAACTAAAGATAAATTGATTTCCACTTTACAATTGCAACATCCAAATTCCGGGTCTTTATAGGCAATTAGCCTTATCTTTGCCCCTTAATGGAATACAATGTTCACACTCTGCCAAACGGCATCCGCTTATTGCACGTGCCTGCGGCTTCAGCCATATCTCACGCATGTATCATCGTTAATACAGGATCGCGCGATGAGCCTGAAGGCAAAGCAGGTTTAGCACACTTTATAGAGCACTTGGTTTTTAAGCGTACCGAAAAACGGAACACCAACCAGATTCTAAATCATTTAGAAAGCGTTGGTGCAGATTTAAATGCCTATACCACTAAAGAATATACCTGCATACATGCCTCTTTTTTAAATCCTTATTTAGCTAGAACTTTAGATCTCTTTAACGATATACTCTTCCATTCTACTTTTCCTAAAGAGGAAATGGATAAAGAAAAAAGTGTAATTCTGGATGAAATTTCTTCTTATCTGGATCAACCGGAAGAAGCGATTAATGACGATTTTGAAGATATGCTTTTTGCAGGTCATGCTTTGGGTAATAATATTCTAGGCACAACAGAATCCGTTCAACATTTTACAAGAGAAGATGTAATGAACTTCAGAAAGGCCAATTACCGTACAAATGAAATTGTGGTGGCTGTTTTAGGCAATTATACTTTAAATCATGTCGTAAAAAAGGGAAGCAAATATTTTGCGGATGTAGAAGAAAATAATCCAAAAAAAGTGCGGGTTAAACCAACTATACTTCCTCCAAGCAATCACACTATTTACAAGCCCATTATGCAGTCTCACTGCATTTTAGGCACACAGGCATATTCTACACATCAATCACAAAAGGTGCCGCTGATGCTGTTGAATAATTATTTCGGCGGCAATGGAATGAGTTCGGTATTAAATCTGCAGATCAGGGAAAAATATGGCATTGCCTACACCATCGAATCCAATTTTTCGCCTTTGAGCGACACTGGCATTTTCTCTGTTTATTTCGGAACCGATAAAGAAAAACAGGCTAAAGCACTATCTTTAATTTTTAAGGAAATCAAAAAACTCAGAGATCGTCCGTTAAATGATTTACAGCTTCAGAAAGCCAAAAACAAATTTATCGGACAAATTGCTTTGGGAGAAGAAAACAGGATTGGTTTGATCATTTCGATGGCAAAAAGCCTGATCGATCATAATCAAATAGATTCGCTGGAAACCGTTTTTGATAAAATTAACGCGGTTACCACCAGGCAAATGATAGAAGTTACCAATGAGATTTTAAATATTGAGCAACTGAGTGTCTTTACGTTCTGCCCAATAGCGGAATAATTGTTAGTTTTGTAAATCAAATCTTTCGGTTTGTCTTCCTTAACTTGTTGAAGGAAGTAACGATGGGTTTTCGACAGGCTCAGACTGACACGACTTTATAATAATTAATGAGTTCAGATTCACTTCTGAAAAAAATACAATACAATGAAATTACCAATAGTAGCTTACGGCGATCCGGTTTTAAAAAAGGTTTGCGCCGATATCGATAAAGATTATCCGGAATTAGAAAAACTGATCAGCGATATGTTTGACACCATGTATTACGCCAATGGTGTTGGCTTGGCTGCGCCGCAGATTGGTTTGCCGATCCGCTTGTTTATTGTAGATACCGGTGAAGATGAAGACGGAAACCCTGGTTATAAAAAAGTATTTATCAATGCCGAAATTTTGGAAGAAACAGGCGAAGCCTGGAGCTTTAACGAAGGCTGTTTAAGTATTCCTGATATCCGCGAAAATATTATGCGCAAACCCAATGTCAAGATTACCTATTTCGACGAAAACTGGGTAGAGCATACCGATGATGTTGATGGCATGCCTGCACGTGTGATCCAGCACGAATACGATCATATTGAAGGGAAACTGTTTACTGATAAAGTAAGTGTTTTACGAAAAACTATGCTGAAAAGTAAACTGGACGCCATTTCGAAAGGAAATATCAAGACAGATTACAAAATGAAGTTTCCGAACAAGAGCAAGAAAAGATAGGTTTTGAGGGAAAATGGAAACGTTTTCCCTTTTTTTCCCTGCTTTCCCTTATCAATTTCTTTGCATTCGTCATCCTGAACTTGTTTCAGGATCTTTTTTGCCACGACAATTATTTAAGACGTTAGCCTTGAAAGATTGCTTCGTGCCTCGCAATGACGACCATTTCATTGCGTTTAATCCAATGGTTATCGGATCAAGTATGACGATTGCGCGGAGTATTACACCCAAGACTAAAGACTTCCGACTAAGGACTCTGGACTAAAAAACTAATTCGTCCTGCTCTTATCGCCATCAAAGATCTGCTGCATTAGTTTGCCCCAGGCGAAAGGATTAAGCAGTGGATTGGTTTGCACCATATTCTTATTGATCATCCTGTCAAAATTATAACGGTAATTCTGACTGCCAATTTCCTGTCCGTCGCGCGGTAGCGTTTGGATCAAACCATCAATTGAAGAACGCGAAAGATTCTTCTTGGCAATGGCCATATCATCATCCGCCAGTTTCATTGATAAAAACTCGCGGGTAAATTCTTCAGTGGTTGCCCAAGGGAAAACGCGCACCGAAGGTAAATCGATCACATTCGCTTTCAATTTAACCATAATGGTGTATTTGCTATCGGGCGTACTTTGTGGTATTATGGTAGAAAATTTTTTGTAACCAATGGCTGTAAATAGTATCGTATCGCCTGGGTTAACAATAAAAGTGAAATATCCCCTGTAATCGGCACCAACCCTTTTGCTCTTGGCAGAAAGATTGGTAATGGTAACATAAGGTATTACGTTTGAACTGTCGATATCGGTAATAATCCCGGAAAATTGGATCAGTTTATCCTGTACCGGCTTTTGTTGTGCAGAAGCGGCTAAAGAAAAAATAAGGCAAACCAGGATAACGCAATATCTCATTAATACAAAAGTAATTTTATTAATAAAACTTCCTTGTTAAATAGTGTTAAAGCTTATTCTTGTTCGGCCATGTTAACGGCAACCACAGACGTAATCTGAGGAACAGCTTTCATAATGGCCTGTTCAATACCTGATTTCATCGTCATAAAACTCATTGGGCAAGAACCGCAGTTACCCAGAAGCCTAAGCTTTACCGTACCTTCAGCTGTAATTTCTTCAACAGAAACATCCCCTCCATCAGCCTTTAAATACGGCCTGATAGTTTCCAATGCCTGTTCTACTTCTTCTGTTAAATTCATTATATATATTTTAATTTATAAAAATAGTAATTTTTTAGTAATTCACCATTTGTGCATTGTTAATGGAGATCTGTTGTGCAATCTTACTGGCAATATCTCCAAATACAACATCCAATAACGGGTTTTGATTTAGTGCTACAGGTTTTCCTTTGTCACCAGCTTCGGCAATACTTTGGATAATTGGAATTTCTCCCAGAAACGGCACATCAAAACGCGATGCAAGCTCTGTACCGCCACCTTTTCCAAAAATATAATATTTGTTCTCCGGCAATTCGGCTGGTGTAAAATACGACATGTTTTCTATAACGCCTAAAATCGGGATATTAATTCCAGGCATTCTGAACATCGCCAAGCCTTTATGCGTATCAGCCAGTGCTACCTGTTGCGGTGTAGTAACCACTACCGCCCCCGAAATTGGAAAACTTTGGGTAATGGTAATGTGGATATCGCCCGTTCCCGGTGGAAGATCTACAATCAGGTAATCCAGTTCTCCCCAGTTGGTATCATTAAACAATTGTTTTACCGCATTTGAGGCCATTGGCCCACGCCAGGGTACCGGTTGGCCGGGATCTGCAAAAAAACCAAGAGACAGCAACTTAATGCCATACTTTTCGATAGGTAAAATCTTGGTCTTTCCATCAGCTGTTTCTTCCGCACCTGGTTTTGCATCAACCAGATCGAACATGGTTGGTACCGATGGACCATAAATATCGGCATCAATAAGGCCAACTTTGGCACCATCTTTAGCCAATACAACGGCAAGATTGCTCGCTACAGTAGATTTACCAACTCCTCCTTTTCCAGATGAAACCAAAATAATGTTTTTGATGTTATCTAATGATGATGAATTGCTGGGCTGGGTAACCCTTGACGTTACATTGATCACGACTTCTGCTGTTGGCGATACAAAATGCCTGATGGCATTTGTACAGGCATTTTTCAGCATTTCTTTCATCGGACATGCCGGCGTAGTAAGCTCTAATGTAAAATTGACCTGGTTATCTGTGATCTGTAAATCTTTAATCATGTTTAAAGTAACCAGATCTTTTTTAAGATCGGGATCTTCAACATTTTTAAGCGCATCTAAAACTTGTTGCGGGCTAATCTGCATGGTATTAATTTAAATTCAAAATTAACAAAACATAGCCACAAATACTTTTATTTAGGCTTTTTAACTGTAATTTTAACACGAAATAAACATTTAATTGTTACGTTTAAGCAATTAACCATTTTAACGACTATATGCGAATACCAAAAATTAAGATCCCCAAAAAATATTTGAAAATCGGAGCCTGGTTTTTAGGTGTTTTTGTTGTTGTTTGTATCGCTTTTGGAGCCGTAGCCTACAGCAAAAGGGAAGCGCTTCTTAAAAAGATGGTGGCCAAAGCAATCGCTAAGGCCGACAAAGATTATAATTTGGAAGTCAAAATCGGATCAGCAGATTTTGCCGGGTTCAGCACCGTTAAAATGACCAATATTTCTGTCGTTCCTAAAGAACGAGATACCCTTTCAAACATTAACGAGCTGAGCGTTAGCGTTAAGCTTTTTCCTTTAATATTCGGTAACGTAAAACTTTCTGAAATAAAACTGAAAGAAGGTTATGTGAGTGTAGTGTTAAAAGATTCAACCACTAATATCGATTTCATCTTAAAACGGAAGAAAAAAGACAGCATTCAGACCAATCAAAAAGCAAATTTATCAGAAATTGCCAGCAACATTTTAAATCAGGTATTATATAAAATTCCTGATGATATGGATGTGAAGAATATGATTTTTAAGCTAAATGATCATGATACAGCCAAACTGAGCTTTGCAACCACTGCTACAATTGATGGAGGGGATTTAAAATCAACCATTGACGTAAACAACAACGAATCTACGTGGCATGTCAACGGGTATGTTGATCCGGGAAGTAAAAAGTTAAACTTTTTAGTCTATGCTGATGGAAAAAAGCTGGAATTGCCTTACCTCAACAATAAATTACACGCCAGGCTTAGTTTCGACACCTTACAAACTGAATTAAAAAATGCCAAATATAGTGGCGATGATTATAAGATATCAGGCTCCTGGTCAGTTAGAAATATGTTGATCAATCAGCCCCGTATCGCATCAAATGATATTATTGTACAAAGCGCAAAACTGGATGCCGATATTTTGGTTGGACCTAACTACATTGCGTTAGACAGCACCTCTACAGCCTATTTAAAAAATGCACAGATCCACCCTTTTGTTAAGTATACCTTAGGGAAAAATAAAATATATGAACTAAAGCTCAATGCCGAAGAACAGGATGCACAAGCGGTTTTAGACGCTTTTCCGCAGGGCCTGTTCGAATCACTGGAGGGATTAAAGGTACAAGGCAAGGTTAAATACAGCCTTAACTTTTACCTGGACACCAAAGAGCCCGACAGTGTCCGCTTCAACTCCACACTCACACCGGTAAATTTCAAAATTTTGCAGTGGGGCAAAACCAACCTGCAAAAAATCAACAATACGTTCGTTTATACACCCTATGAATATGGCAAGCCGATGCGCGACATTGCCATTGGCCCGTCAAATCCGAATTTTACACCCCTATCTGCCATTTCAAAGAATTTTATAAACGCCGTTTTAACAGCAGAAGATCCTTCCTTTTTTACCCATAATGGTTTTGTGGAAGAATCGATCCGCAAATCAATTGCTGTAAATTTTAAGGAAAAGAAATTTAAGCGCGGGGGCAGTACCATCAGCATGCAGCTGGTGAAAAATGTGTACTTAAGCCGTCAGAAAACTTTGGCTCGTAAAGCCGAAGAGATCTTAATTGTCTGGCTTATCGAGCATAATCGCCTCATCAGTAAACAACGCATGTTGGAGGTATATTTTAATATTATGGAGCTGGGGCAAAACATCTATGGTATAGGGGAGGCCTCAAGGTATTATTTTGGAAAGCAACCTGCAGATTTAACCATTGGTGAAGGATTATTTCTTGCCAGTATTGTTCCCAAACCAAAAGCTTCGATGTATAAATTTATGGCCGACGGCAGCCTGAAACCTTATATGTTCAACTATTTCAGGTTTATGGGCAATATTATGGCCAGAAAAGGTTTAACGCCTAGCGACACCTCAGGTTACGGCTTTTATAATGTTCGCTTAAGGGAAGGTTTGCGTCGTTACCTGGCTCCAGACACGGCCGTGGTTGACACCTCTGCTTTCGATGATGATGGAGATGGATTGCCGGTTGTAATTGTTCACGATAAAAATAAAAGCTTCTTCGAACGTCTCTTTGGTGGCAACCCTAAAAAAGACACCACCAACAATAAGCAGATCAACGCTCCGGCCGATACCACCAAGACAAAAAAACAGTTGAGGCAGGAGCGAAGGGAAGAACGGAGACGCCAGAAGGAACTGGAAAAGAGCCAGGAGCAGTAGTTTTGAGTTGCGCATCTTAGGACTGAACCTGGGTAACAGGTTTTCAGTTAGCGGTTGTCAATTCGCAAAACAACCCAACAATAAAGCAATCATCGACAAAAAACTTACAACTTTCCAACATTAAAACCTTTTTCAAACAATAACAAAGCAGCATGCACAAAATAAAAGTAGAGGATAAAGAATTCGAGATATTTTTAGAAAATGATACCTTAAACAAAAGAATCCGCTTACTGGGTATCCAGATGAACGTAGATTATGAGAATAAATGCCCTTTATTCATCGGTGTGCTAAATGGCAGCTTCCTGTTTATGGCTGACCTGATTAAAGAGATTAATATACCTTGCGAAGTTGCTTTTATGCGTGTTGCATCCTATGAAGGAATAGCAAGTTCGGGAAATGTAAAAGAACTGATCGGATTGCCAGATAATCTGGAAGGCAGAGATATCGTTATTGTGGAAGATATTGTTGATACAGGTCTGACTTTAACACATATTTTAAAAACGATAAAGGAAAAAAATCCGGCTTCCGTTAAAGTAGCTTCTCTTTTGCTTAAACCAAGTGCTTTAAAACACGAAATTGAAGCCTTAGAATACGTTGGCTTTGAAATACCTAATGAATTTGTAGTGGGTTATGGGCTGGATTATAATGGCCTTGGCAGAAACCTGACAGATATTTACAGAGCAACGGGCGCATAATTTTTAGATTGGATTAATTTATTTTTCGCACCTTTGCCGTATAATTTCTAAAACAATGACCATACATAAAGAAGGCTATACCACTATTGCCTTAAGCATATTGTTTATCTTCGTAATCAACGCCATAGTCGATTATAAATACCATGACATTACCTGGTTGCGCTGGTTTATCTATATCTTTTCTGCTGCTTTATTTATTATTGTGCTGCAATTTTTCCGCAACCCGAGCCGCAGCTTTTCTTCAGGCGATAATCTGGTGATTTGCCCTGCAGACGGCAAAGTTGTGGTAATTGAAGAGACGGAAGAAGGCGAATATTTTAAAGATAAACGTTTACAGGTTTCGATTTTTATGTCGCCCGTAAATGTGCACATTAACCGTAATCCGATTTCGGGGATAGTGAAATTTTTCAAATATCACCCTGGAAAATACCTCGCCGCCTGGAATCCAAAATCTTCTACTGAAAATGAGCGTACTACCACTGTTGTTGAACATAAAAACGGTACGCCTGTATTGTTCCGTCAAATTGCAGGTGCTTTAGCACGCAGAATTGTATGGTACGTTAAAGAAGGCGATCAGGTGGTACAAACCGAACAGTTTGGTTTCATCAAATTTGGATCAAGGGTGGATGTTTTTCTTCCGGTAGGCACCAAAGTTAATGTAGAACTAAACCAGGTTGTAAAGGGTGGGATCACTACCTTGGCGACTTTAAGTTAAGAATATAATATTTTAAAAAAGCCGTCCCGATTTTGCATCGTGGCGGTTTTTTTGTTATTACCATTTGATTAACACGATGTTCTGTGATGATACAAACCACGGCAAAGGAAAGGGATTTTGAAACACTAAAGAATCCACCTAAAGCTGATAGCAACGGAAAGCCCGGATTCCGATTTTTCATCGGGAGAGGACTTGTCGTGGATAGCAGGAGCAAACTTTAATCATTCTCACAGGCTTTGCTTGCCAAAAAAGCAACTTTTTCCATTATTCATTATACTTTCTGTATAGTAATTTCTTTAATTTAAACAGCGGTTTGTGGAAATACAAACCAAAGGATCAGAACTAATCCATAGCATCATTACCCACTTCTTTTTCTGTTGCGGCGTTACCGGGTGGCCTGTCGCTGATTAAACGTTGTGTAGGGTAAGCAAAATCCGATTTATTCCTAACTACAATCTCCATAATCTCCAGGTTAATTTCCTGCCTGATTTTCAGGAATTCAACAGAATCAAGTACGGTTACGAAATAATTGATCTCCACATTCAGGCTTGAATCGCCAAAGCTTTTAAAAGAGGCATTTCCATCATCGCTGGTACCTTCATGGTTGTTGATATAATCCTGGATTTCAGAAATAATTTTTCTTAAGGAATCAGAACTGGTTTCGTAGGTAAGTCCGATTACAAATGATACCTTACGCGAATTTCGCAAGGAGAGATTTTCCAAAACCCCATCAATCATACCTCTATTGGGTAGGGTAGCCATGGTTCTCTCAGAAGTCCTGATCCTTGTACTCCTAAAACCAACCTTTTCTACAGTACCTTCTACACCATCAACCTTTACCAGATCGCCGACCACAAAAGGCTTATCTAAAAATATGGTAAAAGAACCGATCAAGTTCTCCAGGCTCTCTTTCGCGGCCAAAGCAATGGCAATACCACCAATCCCCAATCCGGTGATCAGAGTTAAAACGTTAACCTCGAAAACAAAACCCAGCAGCGTGAAAAAACCGATAAAGATTACAGTTGTTTTAAGTAATTCTTTTAAAAAAGGTACTAATTGATCGTCAGCCTTATTTTCGGTAAGCGATGCTTTAAATAACAACACGTGGGTAATAAAATCAATTATCCTTAAAATAATCCAAAAAAACGATAGGATGATGCCAAACAAAAATACCCTGTCGATACAATCGCCAATAGATACCGGTATAGGCTCTTTAACCTTTCCAATTAACTTGCTGTAATGGAATACAGTTACCTCTAAAGGGTGTTTCAACTGGTTGATTGAAAGATAAAGTGTGGTTAACAGAATGAAAACCTCTATTGGCTTTACCAGCAGTGCCACAAAAGCTTCATCATGTGATTGGTTTGAAAAGTTCCTGAAAAGCTTGAAAAGCAGCTTGCTTAACAGCTTAGAGACGATATTTTTGAAAACTAAGCCGAAAAGAAGTATTCCTCCGAAAAGGAGATAATCCTTTATGGTATTGCCCCAAAAAACCTGATTGAAAAAAGCAGAGTCTAACATTTAACAAAGGTATAAACAAAAAAACCTCCACGAAATTAATCGTGAAGGCTATATCTTATAATAAAGAATATTATTTTCTCAAAGATTTGATACGAGCAGCTTTACCGGTTAAAGCACGTAAATAGAACAATTTCGCTCTACGAACTTTACCATAGCTATTCACTTCAACTTTCTCGATGTTAGGAGAACTAAAAGGGAAAATACGTTCAACACCAACGCCATTGCTCATTTTACGAACAGTAAAAGTTTCGTTAGCACCTGCACTGTTACGTTGTATTACAACACCTTGGTAAATTTGAACACGTTCTTTATTACCTTCGCGAATTTTATAGTGTACGCTCACTGTATCGCCAGACTTGAACGCAGGAAAATCTTTTTTCGCGATGGCCTGCTCTTCAACAAATTTTACTAAATCCATGATTTTAAGCTATTAAATCGATATTTCATCCCGTGAAAATCGGATTGCAATATTAGGGATTATTTTCGATAAAAAAAAACCTATTTTAATTTTTTCCACATTCTTAATGAATTCCACATTTGATTGTGTTAATTGCTTCTATTCCAAAAGATCAGGACGACGGGCTCTGGTCCGTTCTAAAGCCTGTTCATGCCTCCATTCGTTCACTTTTGCCTCATGGCCGCTCAATAAAACATCAGGCACTTTATGTCCACGCCAATCTGCCGGACGGGTATAAACCGGCGCATCCAGCAGCTCGCCCTGAAAACTATCAGACAGGGCAGAAGTTTCATCATTTAAAACCCCGGGGATTAAACGTACCACAGCATCCACCACAATTGCTGCCGGCAGCTCTCCGCCGCTTAAAACATAATCACCAACAGATATCTCTCTTGTTACGAAAATATCCCGTATACGCTGATCTATGCCCTTATAGTGGCCACACAAAATAATGATATTCTTTTTTATAGATAGCTCATTGGCCATGCTCTGGTTTAACGTAACACCATCCGGACTCATGAATATTACCTCATCATATTCCCTTTCTGCCCGAAGTTTTTCGATACAGGCTGCAAAAGGTTCGATGCTCATTACCATACCACTACCACCGCCGTATTGGTAATCATCTACACTTTTTTGCTTGTTGGTGGCATAATCTCTCAGGTTATGCACAACTATTTCGGCAATGCCCTTTTTTTGTGCACGGTGCAATATAGAATGGGCAAAAGGGCTTTCTAATAAAGCAGGTAAAACAGTAATAATATCGAAACGCATGGAGCAAAGGTAAGGCTTTTGACGGTCAAATGTAAATAAGCCAAACCGGGATCAACACCTGTGTATATTGGCAAAATAACTGACTAATATTTAGCGTTATAGCACTCCTGACCAAGACAGATGTCTAGCCTTTTTTTATCTTGTCCACTTTCCGCCATAGTTCCTGCCACTGGTAAGTTTCTTTTCCGTCAACTTGTTTTGCACCACCCATTATGCCAAGGTACCTGTTACCGTCAGGCCCATCAAAAAACTTAAATTTCAAACTGGAAACAGTATTGTTTAATGGCGCACTGATAGAATAACTAACACTTTCTTTTATAAAATTCTCATTTTCTACCTCAATTTTAGCGGTTTGCCACACCACCGCTCCTTGTTCAGTTACTTTCAACTGGAGACAGTTACCCATGGTATCAAATACCTTAAGGGTTGATAAAAATGGCAGCTGTGGAGCATTAGCTTGGCCAGATGGCTTTACAAACTCCCATGCCCCAACAAAATCTGATAAAGTTGATTTCTCCTGGGCGCTAACGCAAGTTGAGTTTAAGAAAAAAAGAACGGAAACAAGAACGAATTTAAAGGCTTTTCTCATATTAATTTTAGGTTTATTGTCGCGCTAAAATGATTTCACTTTGACCATACTTTCTTCCCACTTAAGTGTATCCGGCCCAGATTTACTATACACAACACCAGAAAGCTTAACGCTCTTCATATCTTTCCCAAAAACATAATGATTGATGTATTGGCGATCCTTAAGCGCATACTTTCGGTTAGGTAGTTCGTAGGTAATATCAAGTAAATAGGTGTCATCCCCAATCACTTTATAATGACCGCTGTGGGTAATTACTTGGCTATCACCTTCCTTATAGCTGTTGTAAAAATGGCCATCTTCGGTATAAGTGATAAAAGAACCTGTCTCTTTAACATTCTGCCAAATCCCAACAAAAGGCTTGTTGGCTTTTAAAGATAGTTTTTGTGTGGTGCAGGCTTGAAATGAAGCAACCAATAAAAGCAGCGCAATAGCTTTAGATAGTTTATTAAACATAAAGAATTAATTAGATATAGCTAATATAAAGATTTAGATCTATATCTAATTAATTGTTTTATTGCACGCTCTATTTTTCCAGGTAAACATCCAGCAAACCTTCTGGCAAACTAAGTGTGAGGATCTTTTCATCTTCATCATATTCAACAATAAAATCTTCATTTAGCGGAAACAGCACTTCGGTTCCTTTATACATCACCGTAGCAACAAATTGCTGTGGGTATTCGTTTACCTCCAGAATTTCGCCTAATTCACCTAAAGATTCATCTATCGCTAAATAACCTTTAAAATCGGTATAGAAAAATTCACCTTCTTCGCGTTCGGGCATCTGCGACAGCGGCAGGTACAATTTCTTTTTTAACAGTGACTGCACTTTATCGATATGATCAGCATCATCAAAGTTGAAGTAGCCTGTTTTATTGGCTTGCAGCTTTGCCGATGCTACAAAATAGGGTACTAGTTTGCCATTCATATCTGCAAATACCACATCAAAATCAAGTTCTTCGTATTCATCAAATTCAAAAAATACCTGAACTTCTCCCTTTAGACCCCTAGTTTTGGTTACATAACCGATATAAAATGCTTCTTCGTGTTTCATGATAATTTGCATTTTGATTCTGATGCACGAGGGATCTTTTAATAATCAGAAAGACCCTTCGTACCTCAGGATGACATTTTTGTTTAAAAAAATAGCGTTCCGGTAAACGGAACGCTATTTTATCAGGCAAAATAATTAAAAACTATTCTGCACCTTCTTCTTTAGGAGCTTCTTCAGTTGCTTCAGCCTCAACAGCTGGAGCTTCTTCTTCAACAACTTCTTCTGCAACTGGTGCATTTTTAGCTGCGATAGCTGCTGCTCTATCTTCTTTCTTTTTAGCTTCTGCTGCTAATGCTGCTTTACGCGCATCTGCTTTAGAATTAGCTAAACCCTCTGTTTTACCAGAAATTTTACCTGCTTTAGCATCTAACCAAGCTGCAAATTTTTCATCTGCCTGTTCTTGGGTCAAAGCGCCTTTTTTAACACCACCTTCTAAGTGTTTTTTGTATAAAACACCTTTGTAAGAAAGGATAGCACGAGCAGTATCAGTAGGTTGTGCACCACTGTTAACCCAAGCTAAAGTTTTTTCGAAGTTAATTTCGATGGTAGCTGGATTGGTATTTGGGTTGTAAGAACCTAAACGCTCAATAAATTTACCATCACGTGGAGAGCGGGAATCTGCTACCACAACGTGGAAAAAAGGTTTCCCTTTTTTACCAAATCTTTGCAATCTGATTTTAGTTGCCATTTTCTTTTGTATTTATGTATTCAACATAGTTCCCGGAGCTTCATACTGCGGGGCTGCAAAGATAACTAAAATACTGGAAATTAAAAACATAGTTTAATTTCTTTGTTTTCAGGATATTTACGCCTAAATATTTGCAGATACAAATGGAAAGAATTGCGATTGATATGGACGAGGTGATTGCCGATGCCGTTGGAAAATTTATTAAACTTTATAACCGGGACTTTAACGTTCCTTTAGACTTAAAAATTGACGCTGGAAATGAAATCTATCATCATGTTCCACAAGATGTGAATCAGAAATGGTTCGAATATATCAATGAACCTGGTTTTTTCCGGGATCTTGACGTTATAGCCGATAGCCAAAGGGTTATTAAGGCTTTACAACAGAAATACGATGTTTACATCGTTTCGGCAGCAATGGAGTTCCGGAATTCATTGGTTGATAAATACGACTGGCTGGCCGAACATTTCCCATTTATCGATTGGCAACATATCATGTTCTGCGGAAATAAAATTGTGAATGTTGATATTATCATAGACGACCGCATTAAAAACTTTATAAATTTTAGCGGCAGGCCATTATTGTTTACCTCTCCCCACAATTTGCTGGTTAAAGAGTATGAACGCGTAAATAACTGGGAAGAAATAGCAGGTTTGTTATTATAATCCTTGACGAAGTCTGTTATTGTAAACATCATTGGAGAAACCTAATACAAAATAACTTACAGAATCGCCATTACAGTGAGCAAAAATAACAATCGAAGTCATAAGATTCTCTGATTCTGATCTTCACATTTTCTGGAAAATGTAACATTTTTTAAAAAATTTGCTCTAATGATAAAAAAATTAAACTATGCTAGTAACCACAACGCCTACAGTTGAGGGCAGAAAAATTATAAAATATATTGGTTTGGTAACCGGAGAAACCATTATAGGTGCAAATATTTTTAAAGATTTATTTGCAGGAATAACAGATATAGTAGGAGGGAGATCGAGTTCGTACGAACGCGTTTTAAGAGAGGGAAAAGATACCGCTGTTAATGAAATGCAGCAATATGCAGCGGCACTTGGAGCAAATGCCATTGTTGGGGTTGATTTAGACTACGAAACCGTTGGTAGCGGTGGAAGCATGCTCATGGTAAGCGCCAATGGTACTGCGGTAATTTTAGCAGACTAAAAAAATTTGCTTATTGCGAAAACTAAGCAAAAAACAAGAAAGTCTTTCCGGTGCGGGAAAGACTTTTCTTTTAAACGTTTTTCACTTAAAACGAAAGTATGTCAATTAATTTCAGCCATTTAGAACTTACTTTCTCTGCATTAATATGCTTTATTGCGTGATCAAAAGGGGTAAAAACGATTTCCCGGTTAATCTGTCCCACCATTACACCACTCTCACCCTGAATTAAACCCTCAACTGCAACTACGCCTAAGCGGCTGGCCAATACGCGGTCCATACACGTTGGCTTACCCCCTCGTTGAATATGCCCCAAAACCGAAACTTTGGTATCGTAATGCGGATATTTTTCCTGCAAAATTTCGCCAACCTTAAAGGCACCACCGGTATCATCACCTTCAGCAACGATAATAATCTTTGAAGATTTATCTTTACGGCTGTGCTCCAGCTTGTGCAAAATATCATCCGCATTCATATTTGCTTCAGGGATCATGATGGCCTCAGCGCCAACACCGATACCACTTCTTAAAGCGATTAATCCAGAGTCCCGGCCCATTACCTCTACAATAAAAAGCCTGTCATGTGATTCTGCCGTATCTCGGATCCTATCTACCGCATCAACAACGGTATTAATAGCCGAGTCATATCCAATAGTGAAATCAGTACCCACCAAATCATTATCAATGGTACCAGGTAAGCCCACAATCGGAAAATCGAATTCTTTGGAAAAAACATTGGCCCCCGTAAAAGTTCCATCTCCACCGATTACCACTAAGGCATCAATTCCATTGGCTTTCAGGTTTTCGTAAGCTTTTTGCCTGCCTTCTACTGTCCTAAAAGCTTCACTACGGGCTGTTTTTAAAATAGTTCCACCTCGCTGAATAATATTGGCCACCGACTTACGGTCCATCGGAATAAAATCATTGTTGATCAACCCTTCATATCCACGGAGAAATCCGGTTACTTCAATATCATAATAAATAGAGCCTCTAACTACCGCTCTGATTGCGGCGTTCATGCCTGGCGAATCTCCGCCAGAGGTTAAAACGCCAATATTCTTAATCTTATTCATTTGTTTATTTCTTGGCAAATCCAGATAATCCATTATCCAGGTATTGCAAATATTTATCTATATCAAATTCTACCCCAATAGGAGGCGAAACTAATTCTTTTTCATCAGTGCCCAAAAGCACATAATATGGTTGCGAAATGGTATTAAATCTCTCTGCCTGCAAATGTTTGAATTTTTTACCAACGGTATTCACTCTTGTGCCTAAAATTTTGGACTCAAATTGTTCTGCCTCCGGCAAACTGGTTTTGTCGTCCGTGTAAAGCGATACTACAATGTAATCTTCTTTCAATTTTTTTAGCACTCTGGGATCAGACCAAACACGCGCTTCCATTTCGCGGCAATTTACACAACCATGTCCTGTGAAATCAAGAAATAATGGTTTTTTTACTTCCCTGGCATAGGCCAAAGCTTCTTCATAATCAAAAAAACCATCAATATTGTGCGGAATATGAAGAAAATCAGCATATTTACGTTTAGCATGATTGGTTGTTGCCGTTTGGTTTGATCCCCCGCCGGCATCTTGTCCAATTACAAAATCCTGCGTAGAAAGCGGAGGTACCAGTGCACTTACAGCTTTCAAGGGCGCTCCCCACAAACCCGGAATGAGGTAAATAGCAAATACAAAAGTTGCCGTTGCAATGAATAGTCTTGGCACAGAAACATAAGGGAGGTCACTATCATGAGAGAACTTAATTTTCCCCAATAAATAAACGCCCAAAATTAAAGCCAGTACAATCCATATAGCTAAAAATATCTCACGGTCCAATATTCCCCAATGATAAGCCAGATCTGCTGTTGAAAGGAATTTCAGTGATAAACCCAATTCTAAAAACCCTAAAAAAACTTTAATGGAGTTTAGCCAACCACCTGATTTTGGCAGCCCAGTCATTAAACTCGGGAAAATAGCGAACATGGTAAAGATCAATGCCAATGACAGCGAAAAGCCGAACATCACGATAACAGGCGTTAATAAATCGGTATTGATGGCAACTAAGGAAGTTCCGATTAATGGTCCTGTACAAGAGAAGGAAACAACCGCTAAGGTTGCCGCCATAAAAAAGATTCCACTTAAACCTTTAGCATCAGATTTTGCATCAAGTTTGTTCACAAATGAACTTGGCAGGGTAATTTCGAAAGCACCTAAAAACGATACGCCAAAAATAATTAATATCAGAAAGATAAAAATATTAAAAAATCCATCTGTAGAAATTTCATTCAGTGCACTGGCGCCCCAGATTAAGGTAATGATTACACCTAAACCCACGTAAATGACAATAATCGATAAACCATAAATAATGGCACTCCTGATGCCTTTTGCCCTGCTTTCAGCCCTCTTGGTAAAAAAACCAACAGTAAGCGGTACCATCGGAAAAATACATGGAAGAAAAAACGCAGCGACACCCGCCAAAAGCCCCAAACCAAAGGTTACCCAAAGCGATTGTTTAGGAGCATCTTTTCCCGCTACAGGAGCTTTTACTTCTTTAACCGTATCCTTTTTAAGTGTATCATTTTCTGTTTTTACCTGCTTATTGGCGGCACTATCCTGTGCAGAGCCTACCTCGGTAAAAACAATATCATCTGGAGGAGTTGTTGCTGCGGTATCCTGTGTTACCGTTGCGTAGGTCTTAACGGCAGGCCATGCAATAAACGTTGCCGCCACTAAGAACAATAATAAAACCTTTTTCATTTGTGTGTATTTTGAAACCGTGAAATTAAGAATAATTTTAGAAACGATTTTTTTTAAACCACAACACCTTGTAGATTTTACTTTAAAAAGAAACAGTCCCAAAATTTGGGACTGCCTGTAAATATTTTGATGTCAATTATTTAACCGGAATACTAAACTCCACTTCTTCTGGCGGAAGGCATTGTTTATCGTTACAAACCATAAACTCTACCACACCTTTAACTACAGTTGTTGCTTTGTTCAGCTTAATTTTTTGTTGAAAAATTACTGATTTTTCAAAGTAACTTACATTCATTTTAAATGTGCTTTCGTATTTAACAATTGCTTTTGGCTCAATTGTTTTGCCTACAAGACTAAAATCTTTTGATGGGGAAAAAGTAAAAGTGGTTTTTACAGGTCCTCCGTCTTTTACATTTTGAGAATAAATATGCCATCTATCATCAATCGTAGCCTTTAAATAAATTATAGCTTCAGTTTTACTTACTTTCTTTGCAGAGTATGCCCAAGTTACCGGTTTTTCGATCTGAGCAAATGCACCAACAACGGTAAAAAGTACCATCGAAAGCACCAGGGTGATTTTTTTCATTTGTGTTTTATTTTGTGTGTATAAATTCAATTTCTTTAAAGTTAAAAATTTTTAAGCCATTTTTTGTATCAACTTTTAACCTGCCGTTATCTTCAACTCCTTCAATCGTTCCTTCAAAAATCCCGCCGTTGTGCTTATATAACGAAGCAACTCCGTAATTATATAGTTTCATAAGGTAATCATTTTGTAAAATACTGAATTTCGCTGCCCTCAAAATTAGGTAGTACTTTTCGATAAATATGAATATTTTATCCATAATATCCATTAAGGGAACCTCTTTTTGTAAAATTTGAATCACCGAAGTAGCACGTCCACTGATGCTCTCTGCAAATTCTGATTGATTCACGTTTAAGCCAATGCCAATCACTGATGATTTAAAAGTACTGCCTGTCAGTGTATTTTCAATCAATATCCCTCCTAATTTCTTATCCAGATAGTAGATATCATTAGGCCATTTCACCATTATTCCTTGCGGTATAAAACAGCATAAAGCATCACTAACGGCCAAACTAACGGCTATATTTAAGTAAAACTGCTTTTCAAGCGGCAAAAAAGAAGGCTTTAAATATATACTTGTACTGATATTTTTTCCTTCCTGTGTTTGCCAAACGCTATCCTGCTGTCCTCTTCCGGCAAACTGGTGGTCTGCCATAATTACAGTGCCTTCTACTAATGGCTCGGATTTTGACACCAAATTTTTTAAAAAGTTATTAGTAGAATCAACTTCTTTTAATTTGATTAAATTTTGACCAACAAATAGTGTTGAAAAAGTGTTATTTTGCAAGTGTTGAATTTATAATATTGTAATTCCAAAATTAAAGCATTTTAATGGTAAAAAAGAAAATAGTAGCCCTTTCTACATATCTTTCTGAACTGGCCGTTCACGGCATACAAGAGAAAAAAGGAGAAGATATTGTGCGGTTAGATCTTAGAAATATTCATACTTCAGTGGCTGATTACTTTATTATAGCGAGTGCCAACTCTGCTACCCAGGTTAAAGCTATTGCCGATAGTGTAGAAAAAGAAATATATAAAGCCACTCAAGCCGACCCAAGGCATAAGGAAGGTTTCGAATCAGCAGACTGGATCATTCTTGATTATTTCGATGTGGTTGTGCACATCTTTAAAACTGAAAAGCGCCACTTTTATGGCATAGAAGAACTTTGGGGGGATGCAGAAAGCACAAATTTTCAAAGCGCATAACCTAATAGAACCATTTTGAAAAAGACAAATGAACGACAATCAAAATAATAACGAAAAACAGGGAAGAAGAATCCCAAACATTCCTAAAAAACCACAAAAAGGTTCAAAATTTAATATTTTTTGGGTATATGCGGCCATTATTATAGCCATTATTGCCGCACAGTTTTTATTTACCACCGATGGAGGTAAAGAGGTAACCTACCAGAAGTTTGAACAACAAATGTTGCTAAAAGGCGACGTGCAAAAAGTTGTTGCTTATAAATCTGATGATTTAGTGCGTGTAGAGGTATATATCAAGAAAGACAGCCTGAAAAAGCCAACATACGATCCATATAAAAGCAGCAGCACTTTTAACGTAAATAATGCGTCAGGTCCCGTTGTGTTTTTCAATGCCGGAACGATGGATGGACTGGATAAACAACTTGCCGATTCGCAAAAAGACCTTCCAGCCAACCAACCAAGGATATTGGCAGAAAAAACCAGCCGCAGCAATCCGTTGGCAAGCTGGTTTTTAAGCATCATTTTACCTGTACTGCTTTTAATCGGTTTCTGGATTTTTATGATGCGCAGAATGGGTGGCGGTGCTGGTGGTGGTGGCCAGATTTTCAGTATCGGAAAATCTAAAGCAACACTGTTTGATAAAGAAAGCCAGGTAAACATCACTTTTAATGATGTTGCAGGTTTGGAAGAAGCTAAAACCGAGGTAATGGAAATTGTAGATTTCCTTAAAAACCCAAAAAAATATACCGATTTGGGTGGAAAAATACCTAAAGGTGCCTTATTGGTAGGTTCGCCAGGTACAGGTAAAACTTTATTGGCTAAAGCTGTTGCCGGCGAGGCCCAGGTTCCTTTCTTTTCTCTGTCAGGGTCTGATTTTGTAGAGATGTTTGTTGGAGTTGGTGCATCCCGTGTTCGCGACTTGTTTAAACAGGCAAAAGACAAATCGCCTTGTATCATCTTCATTGATGAGATTGATGCTATTGGTCGCGCACGTGGTAAAAACGGTGTTATGGGTGGAAATGACGAACGTGAAAACACCTTAAACCAGCTTTTGGTTGAGATGGATGGTTTTGGTACCAATACACATGTGATCATTTTAGCAGCAACAAACCGTGCTGATGTTTTAGATAAAGCCTTATTAAGGGCAGGTAGGTTCGACAGACAGATTTACGTTGATTTACCGGATGTTATAGAGCGTAAACAGATTTTTGAGGTACACATTGCGCCGCTTAAAAAATCGGAAGAGCTTGATACCGAGTTTTTAGCTAAACAAACGCCGGGATTCTCAGGTGCAGATATTGCAAATGTTTGCAACGAAGCGGCGCTAATTGCAGCACGTAAAAACAAATCGTCAGTTGATAAGCAAGATTTCTTAGATGCTGTAGACAGAATTGTAGGTGGTTTAGAAAAGAAAAATAAAATCATCACCCCGAGCGAAAAACGTGCAATTGCGATTCACGAGGCTGGCCACGCCACCGTAAGCTGGTTACTGGAACATGCTGCGCCTCTAGTTAAGGTTACAATTGTTCCGCGCGGACAAAGCTTAGGTGCAGCCTGGTACCTTCCAGAAGAGCGCTTAATTGTTCGCCCTCATCAAATGCTCGACGAAATGTGTGCAACAATGGGTGGTAGGGCTGCCGAAAAAGTAATGTTTGATACCATTTCTACCGGTGCACTTAGCGATCTGGAGAAAGTAAACAAACAAGCGAGGGCAATGGTTACCATTTACGGACTGAACGATAAATTAGGAAACATTACTTATTATGATTCATCTGGCCAGAACGAGTATAATTTCTCAAAACCATATTCGGAAGACACCGCTTTAACTATCGATAAAGAAATTTCAGCATTAATCGAAGGCCAATACCAGCGGGCAATTCAATTATTGGAAGAAAATAAAGATAAATTGATCCAGTTAGCTGATATCCTGATCGAAAAAGAAGTTTTATTTAAAGATGATTTAGAAGTGATTTTCGGTAAAAGATTATTCGAAAATCAAGGAGAAAGCGGAAATCCCGGACACATTAAGCCAGTTGAAGCTTAAATAAATAATTTCTATTATTACATTTGCTACCTTGGTTTAACCATCAGGGTAGCTTTTTTTTTATAATGAAGGATAATACGACTGCGAAAGAACAAATACTGAAAAAGATAAGGAAAGCACTATTAGAGAAGCGCGAAAATCCCTATCCTAATTTAGAAGAAAGTCCATTGTATAAAACAAATACAGATGAGCTTGAGATATTATTTGCCGAACAGCTTACGGCAATATCCGGTAACTTTATCTTCTGCGAAGACGGGATCGACTTTTTTGAAAATATGCTGCATCTGGCTGATAAGTTTAAATGGCGAAAAATATACTGCTGGGAACCCGAATTACAGCAGTTTTTAAGCAAATACGAATTTCCGTTTTACCAAACCGATAAGGATTTTGAGCAGGCTGAAGTAGGTATTACCCTTTGCGAAGCCTTAATTGCCCGTAATGGAAGCGTAATGGTAACTAACCAGGGCGCTGCAGGACGAAGGCTCAGCATCTTTCCGCACCATCATATAGTGATTGCTAAGACCAGTCAGTTGGTTTTAGATCTTAAAGATGCCTTTCTGTTATTGAAAAACAAATATGGCAGCCAAATTCCATCCATGATCAGTAATATTACAGGTCCAAGCAGAACAGCAGATATCGAAAAAACGTTGGTTTTAGGCGCACATGGTCCTAAGGAGCTTTTTGTATTTCTGATTGATGATTTTAGTTAATTACCACTCGTAATAAGCCTGGAGGCTTACCCATGTATGCCAACGGGTAAACTCGCCTACAGTATTAAATTCAGGCGACCGTCCAACAGCCATTGCGGATAATCTTATTGCTTTTTGTCCACAGGTTGGTATTTTCGTGCCAAAACCTAAATTCCAATCAAGAGTGGCCTTATTTAGTTGTTTAAAACTTATAGTATAAGGACTATCTCTAAACTGCCCCATTAGTAAGGCGTTGTAAAGCCAACCATTACCTTTAATACCTGCCAGGAGATATACCTCTTTCAAATTTTTATTTTCACTTGTAAAGCTTGTTATGTTAGCCATTGGCAGAGTATTTATAGCCCAGTTTTTCTTATCAAGCAAACCTAACCTTGCATTAAAACCTAAACCTGTACTTACATAATAGCCTAGACGTACTTCAGCATTGGTACTCAATTGAAAAAAACCACGGTCATCACGGTTACCTTTTCCGATAAGTAACCAATCCTTCTTGCCGGTAATCAATAGCGTAAGTTCTCCTCCTTTCGAGATCTGGCCTTCCCACCCGTAAGGAATATCAGCAGTATTTCCGAACCAGTGATCGCTGTGAATCGTTGTTTGTACTGCTTTGGAAACATTTAATCCAATGGCACCAACATTAATGCCTAAAGTCATTGACTCATTACCGCCATCATCCTGCAAACCCAACCCCGTACCAATAATATTTAGGCTGGCAAATGGCCGATCATTCTTACGTTTAAATTCATGTACAGGATCATGCAAATTACCTAAATACTCCGGCGTAAACGTGGTGTTTGCCAACATTATGGTTGCATCGTAGACATCATATTCTTTAAGCATTTTGCCAAACAGTGTTTTCGCTATAAATCTATGCGGAGCGAAAACCCATGATCCGCCGAGTCTTTTATCCTGATAAATTAGGCCCAGTCCCATAGTGTAGTTTCTATCCGTAGCATAAGATGGCTTTACGAATTTTAGGAAGTAATCTTGATCAACAACGATCCCGGCACGATGCAATGGTTTTTCAGATTCTTGCGAAAAAGATGCTTTAGCTACTAAAAGCATTAAAAATATTGACAATAAAGTATTTTTCATAAGAGCAGTTGTTAATTAATCGTAATACCGATTGCTTTAATTATTGCGTTTGATCGTTAGAGACTGATGTTTTACTTTCTCCAAACAAGCTAAATCCAATGGCAAAACCAAGCCATGGCTTGCCCTGATAAGCCCAATCAGCACCTCTAGATTTGTCAATAAAATCAAGTCCCGTAAATACCCCAATCTGAAACTTATCATACTGATACATGTAACCTGCAGACAGAGAGATTGCAGATGCGGAATTATCCTTGTCTAACTTTACAGCACCAGCAGATATTCCACCCAACAAATTACTAGCAGAATATACTGTATTAACATGTTGCCATTTGATACCTGCCGATATACCAAAATTAATTTTTTCTTCGAAAGTAAATGGTGCTTTTTTATTGCCAAAGCGTGCCTTTATCGGTAGCGTTAAAAAGCCCCATGTAAAACCTCGCTTGTGTGGGTAAATAAATTCACATTTATTATTAAAATCTTTTAAAGAGATAAAAAATTGGGTATTGTTAGCCCAAAGATCTACATAAGCAAGATCCTTAAACTTGCTTAAAATATCAGTATTACTAGTATTTTCTATACCTAATTGGGCTTTACTCATTTTATAATATTCGTCTGATTGTGCATTCAGGTTATCTCCTACCTTTTTTCCATCTAAAGATTTATAAAAATTTAGTTTGGCAGTATCAGCTTTAAAATCCCAGATCGAAATAATATATCCATTATCAGCAATGTCGTATATATAAAATTTTATATCATCGTTAAGCATAAAAGATAAATCTTTTACCTCCTTTTTGATTGGGTCATATACCTTCACCAATACACTTGCTTTTGTTACATAAGATTGTCCGATAAGATTGGTTCCCTGAGCATTGGTTTGACTGTATACCTTGACAAATGATAAAGCTAATAGTGAAAGAAACATTAAATTTTTCATAATTGAGTTAATTTAGATTGTGAATAAAATTTATTTAGCGTAAAATTAACCTGTTGATTATGTGATTTATATACCCTCTACTCGGTATATTTAATATCTGCTTTATATACTATATTTATACAATATTGAATGTATCGGCTAATTCTCTCATCAATGGATAAAGTTTTCTTCTTATTCCTATTTTTTCTAATTGCACTTCGTATTTGCTTTGCCCAGCAGGGTAACCCCATTTTAATCGATACGGCTAAAAAATTCAATATCAGCAAACACGGGTATTTCTTTGAGGACAAAAAATTAAACCTGAGCATCGATTCGATTGTAAAATATAAGGAGGCAGGCAAACTCATCCCGTTAACACCGGGAAAAGTCTTTAGTAAAGGTTATACCCAATCTTATTACTGGATCGCTTTTGATATCGAAAACACCTTAAATCAATCTGTGCACCTGATGTTTAAGGAACAGAGTTCCAGCATTAACCAGCTCCAGTTGTTTAAAGCAGATCAGCAGGGAAAGGTTTATCCGCTAGGCTTAACCGGCGATCATTTTCCTTTTAAACAACGTCCTTACCGCAACAGAAGCTTTATCTACCCAATGGTGCTTTCGCCTCACGAAAAATCTACGTTTTATTTATGGGCAGATAAACGCGGACAGAATATGTACATGCCGATGTCTATCGGACGCGACGTTGATATTATACAGGCAGAAATTCCGCAGCACACTTTATTTGGATTTTATACTGGCATTTTTGTTTTTGCAGTGATCTTTAACCTTTTGCTTTTTGCTTCGCTCAGGGATAATATCCATTTATACTATGCGATTTATATTTTTTGCACACTAATTTTTATCCTAGAAGAAGAAGGGCTGGCTTTCCAATGGTTTTATCCAAATTTGCCCGGTTTACAGGATTATATGCGGTTAATGATGGCATCATTAAGCTGTGGCCTTTTAATTCAGGTGATGCAGCTGTTTGTGAATCAAAACAGCACAAACAGTAAGTTATACCGTTTTACAAACTATTATAAAAGATTCTGCTGGGCCATGTTCATCATTCCGGTATTTATGTTCTTTAAATCATTTATTCTTTTAGAAAAAACGGTATTTTACATCAACAATTTACTTGCGCTACTTACAGTAATTATTATAATTATCTGTGTAATAGAAAGAATCAGAGCAGGCTACAAGTTGGGTTGGTATTATTTTATTGCAACCGTGATGTTGTTGTTTGGCGTGTTTAACTATGTTTTTAATACCTTAGGGCTGACCAACTTTAATTTATTAAAGCCAAATGGCTTAGTAGTAGGGTTAACGGCAGAAATCATTTTTCTTTCATTTGCACTAACACAACGCTATAACTTCCTTAAAAAAGAAAAAGAAATCTTACTCGAAGAAAAAAGCAGGCACCAGGTTGATCTGGCAGATGGTATTTTCAATGCTCAAGAAGATGAAAGAACGCGGTTGGCCCGCGATTTACATGACGACCTGGGCGGAACACTGTCCATCATCAAGTTAAATATTACTGCTTTTCAACACAAGGTTTTAAAACTTGCCGAAAATGAACGCATATTTTACGATCAAACCATTGACATGATCGAAAAGGCCTGCGCAGACTTAAGAGAAATATCGCATAACCTGATGCCAAAAAACTTTGAACAATTTGGCCTGATTGAAACCTTAAATGAACATTTTAAAACTTTGAACCATTCTGGTAAAATTGCGTTTGAATTTGTTTTTCAGGTAGAAAACCCTATTGATAGGGGCATTGAGATTACCATATACCGTATAGTTAATGAACTGGTTAATAACATCGTCAGGCATTCTTTTGCCTCAAAGGCAACCATACAGATTTTATCATTTACCGACCGCATTAGTATTATGGCAGAAGATAACGGCATTGGCTTCAATCCCGATGTTGATAAAAAGGGCTTAGGCATCCAAAATATTCTATCAAGGGTAAATTATCTTAACGGAAAAATCCAGATCGATAGTAATCAAAACGGCACAACTACAGCAATTGATATTCCGCTAAAATAATGGACATAATACAACAACGCCCCATAACAATTATGATTGCAGATGATCATAAACTTTTTGCGCAAGGCCTATCTGCAATCCTTTCCGGACAATCAAATTTTAAGGTAATCGGAATGGCCGCAAATGGAAAAGAAATTTTGCACCTGCTCAATCACCAGCTGCCAGATGTTTTAATCCTCGACTTAAACATGCCCGTTCTGGATGGTGAAATTGCTGCCGAAAAAGTAACTCAGCTGTTTCCTTCTGTGAAAATAATGGCATTGTCCATGTATTATACAAGCAAACTATCAGCTAAGCTTGAGAATATAGGTGTAAAAGCATTTGTACAAAAGGATACCAATGCAGAAACGCTGTTTGAAATAATAACGGGTATACATCAGGGCAAAAAATACTTTCAAAAAGCGAAACCTGATGCCCTTACTTCATCCGTATTTAACGATGGTGATCATTTTCAAAAAAGCCACAACTTAACAGCCCGTGAAATGGAAATACTAAAACTGATAAGCGAAGATTATTCCTCACAACAGATTGCCGAAAAACTATTTATAGCGTTGAACACGGTTGACACCCACCGCAAGAATATGGCACAGAAGCTAAATGTAACCGGAAAAGCAGGGTTATTAAAGTTTGCGCTTGAGAATAAGCTACGCTAAATTTTTATTTATTTTCAATTACCGAAGATAAATGGTATTTTTATACTACATACCGTTTTAGTATGTGGTATTATAATTATGAGCAAAGCAATAAATACGGTAATAACCGGTACTGGGAGTTATATTCCACAAAATATTATTTCAGGTAATGAATTCTTGAACTCCACATTTTTTGAGAATGGAAATGTACTTGAAAAAGAAAATTCTGAAATTATTCATAAATTTTCAGAAATCACAGAAATTGTGGAGCGTCGTTACGCTTGTCCTGATCAGTTAAGTCATCACATCGGCGCAAAAGCAGCAGAAAATGCCATTGAAAATGCAGGTATTGATAAAGAATCCTTAGATTATATTATATTCTGCCATAATTTTGGAGACATCCCTTTGGGCAGTAACCGCACTGACGTTCTGCCATCTTTAGCCTCAAAGGTAAAACAACGACTTGGTATTCAAAATCCAGACTGCGTTGCTTACGATATCATTTTTGGTTGTCCAGGATGGATTCAGGGTGCAATACAGGCTGATTATTATATTAAAAGCGGAGATGCCAAACGGGTTATGGTTATTGGTGCAGAAACGCTGAGCCGTATTATTGATCCGCATGACCGTGACAGTATGATCTTTTCGGATGGCGCCGGAGCCGTGATATTTGAAGCAGAAGAAGTAGCCAAAAAAAGAGGAATATTGGCCCACAAGACAGAAACGCATGCACTTCATCATAGTAATTTGCTCACCATGGGTAAAGGATCTAATCCTGATGAGACCAGCGGAAACTTCTACCTGAAAATGAACGGACGCAAGCTATACGAATTTGCGGTAATCCAGGTTCCCCAGGTAATCAAAAAAGCTATCGACAAAGCAGGTTTAAGTGTTGATGATATCAATATTGTATTTGTGCACCAGGCCAATGGCAAAATGGACGCTGCGATCATGAAACGTTTGTTCAAACTTTATGGAAAAGATACCGTACCAGAAAACTTAGTTCCGATGACGATTTCGTGGTTAGGAAACAGTTCTGTTGCCACAGTACCAACTTTATTAGACCTGGTATTAAAAGGACAAGTTAAAGACTATAATGTTAAGCCTGGTGATATAGCCGTATTTGCTTCAGTAGGGGCGGGCATGCACATTAATGCTTTTATATACCGCTTCTAATTGCCTAACCGCTTTAACCCAGCCCTCGCCTGGTTTTCAATACTGCTTTCAAACTCATGGTTTTTCATGGCAATCGCAGTATTGAAAGCCTCTTTTGCTTTCGCTATATTTTTCCTTCTCTCATAAATCTTACCCATTTGTACAGCAGCGTTGGCCGCAAAATAATATTTCAGGTTTCTCCCTTCATCAATCGTTTCCTGATAGGCGGTTAAGGCCAGATCATCTTTCCCTAAATCATCGTAAATTCTACCTAAACGGTAATGGAGTTCTGTTCTATCTCTATCGCTGGTGTAATCTGTTGCCTTCTTGCTATCAATTACCTGTAAGGCCCTGTTTAAATAACCGCCATCAAACAACAGTCTGGCTTTTAACAGATCAATGTTCGGTACTGCTGCCGAAGCCTCTGCTTTAGCCTGCTTATCCTTTTCCATATAAGTGTAGCCATTTTTAATGGCCTTGGAGGCAAATGCCGCATATGTTCCTTTATCTCCTTTCATAAGCGCAATCCATCCCAGATGAAGATAAGCATCTTTAACAAAGTTTACACCCTTTGTAGTCTGCAAAAACCGGTTAAAATAGGTGCCCGCAGTAAGATCAAGTTTATTTAAATGTGCAATTCCTTCCAAATAATCCAGACAAGGAAAAGGCTGATAAACACCTCCCTCTGGTCGTCTTGCTAAAATAGAAATTGCTTCTTCACTATGCCCGTTTTTAATGCAAACATAACTCTGCAGATAACTTTTTAACAAACTGGTATCGGCAATCCGTTCGGTGTACCTCATGGTTTTGGCATATGCCTGCGGGCTATGCGCCACATCGGTTAAAACGTAGGCATAATAAAACACCACTTCTTCATAAAAAGGTTCGTAAGATGATTTTGGCAGGTTATCAGCCAATTTTTCGAACATATTCAATCCACTCTGCAGGTTTCCCTTAATGCCGAATGTTGAAAGTGCTGTTTTTAAAGCCCCATCTGGAAGATTGCCTAATACTGCGTTAATCAATCCCAAACCTTTTAAGTTCAGGTGAAAATTTGGAAACTTCTTATTATTATCCTGTAACAGATTGTTTGCTCTTTTAACTTCCATGGCGGCATTAAAATATTCACCAAAACGGCCTCGGATGAGCGCCCATTGCAAATTGATTTCTGCCTGCGCATAAAGGTAGTAAGGCGAATTTTTATCATCATCGCTTATTTGATCCAAACGTTTAGATTTATTTCCTTTCAAACGGTCAAAATCAGCCTTGCTTTCTGAAGTAAGTACGGTAAAATAATCAACATAATTTTCCAGAAGTGGAATAATGGAATTATTGGGATGCTGCTTTTTTTCGGTAGAAATATAAGCCCTCGCATTGCCCAACTTCAATTCGAATATGCTTTTATAAGCATTTAAGCAGTTGCTATTAAAATCGAAATTTGCAAGTGAAAACAAAGGGGAGAGGAGCAGGAGAGACGTTACGGAAAAACGGAAATTTTTATTCATCAGGGATTCTATTTCGGTTTGGTTCTATGCTGCAGCAATCGCTCACATTCAAACAAATATCTACACTAAACGATAAAATCATATTCTTGTTTTGAGTAAGGCCAAGAAAATAGCCATAAACAAAAAACGTCCCGATTAAATCGCGACGTTCAAATACTTTTATTATTTAGCTTAAGCCTCTGCTACTTCGTGTGTTAGCGCTTCATCAACCAAAATACGACCACAGTGTTCGCAAACGATAATTTTTTTACGTTGGCGAATATCTAACTGGCGTTGTGGTGGAATCTGGTTAAAACATCCGGAACAAGAATCGCGATCAATGGTTACTACAGCTAAACCATTCACCGCATTTTTGCGTAAACGTTTATAAGCAACCAATAAGCGTTCTTCGATTTGAGGTTCCGCTTTATCTGCTTTCTTTTGTAAATCCTGCTCCTCTTTTTCAGTTTCGGCAGTAATTACATCTAGTTCTGCTTTTTTAGCTTCCAAATCTTTTTTTCTTCCATCTAATTCGGCTTTAGCAGCTTCATAGATTTCAGTTTTTGAAGTGATTTCAAAACCATGTTCTTTAATTTTCTTTTCAGAAACCTGGATATCTAAACCCTGAATCTCAATTTCTTTGGTTAAAGCATCGTATTCACGGTTATTTTTAACTTCTTTTAATTGAGAATCATATCTTTTGATGGCAGCCTGCGCATCTTTGATTGTATTTTTACGCGTTACGATCGAATCTTCAAGATCATCAAGCTCACCTTTAATTTTTGCAATTCTAGTTTCTAGTCCTAGAACGTCATCCTCAAGGTCGGCAACTTCCATTGGTAATTCGCCACGTACCTGGCGGATTTTATCAATTTTCGTGTGGATATTTTGTAATTCGTATAAAGCTTTTAGCTTTTGTTCTACGGTTTGTTCCATTAAAACAAGTAATTTATGGGGTTTGTATTTTGCTCCGTTAAACGGATTGCAAAGTTAGTAAATTTTTTCTGAATAATTTCAAGCAATAAATTTGAGGTAAATTGTTCAGTTTCAAAGTGTCCGATGTCTGCAATGATCAATTTTTCTTCCGCGTCAAAAAACTCGTGGTATTTAAAATCTGCGGTAATAAATGCATCTGCCCCGGCAGCTATGGCTTCTTTTAACAGGAAGCTTCCCGAACCTCCGCAAACCGCAACTTTCTTAATCCTTTTGCCAATTACTTCTGTATGCCTAACCACTTTAGCCTGCATCCTATCTTTCACCAAATGCAGAAAATCATAAGCATCCATATCGTATTCCAGCCAGCCTACCATTCCCGAACCCACCAGCTGATGTTTATTTTCGAGTTTATAAATGTCATAGGCCACTTCCTCGTATGGATGGTTTTCAAACAAAGCAATGAGGATTTTTCGTTCAGCCTGGGTAGGGTAAACCATTTCGATCCTTATTTCGGCCTCCCGGTGGCGAACACCTTTTTCACCAACAAAAGGGTCGGAATCTTCATTTCCCTTGAATGTGCCAAAACCATCAACGTTGAAACTGCATTCGCTGTAATTACCAATGGTACCTCCACCAGCATAAAACAATGCCGACCGCAGTTGCTCCGCCTGGGCCTGTGGACAATAGGTAACCAATTTTTTTAACAGCCCTGCTTTTGGCAAAAGTACTTTGGTACCTGTTAAACCTAAACGTTCACAAATCCTGGCATTTACACCTGTATGAATACTGTCTAAATTGGTATGAATAGCATATAGCGCAATATTATTCCTGATTGCCTTTAAAACCACACGCTCTACATAGTTTTTACCATTAAGCTTTTTTAGTCCTTTAAAAACTATCGGGTGATGGGTAATAATCAAATTGCATCCTGTCGAAATGGCTTCATCTACAATTTTCTCTACACAATCCAAAGCCACCAAAGCAGCGTGGATTTCCATATTTGGATCCCCCACAATTAAACCGGAGTTATCATAGTCTTCCTGACAATTAAGCGGGGCGATGCTTTCTAAATAATTGGTAATTTCAGCTAATTTCATTCGATAAATATAGAAATTTCATCGTTTTCTTTTTCCTGTCATGAAAGTTCGTTTAACAAAAAGTCCGCATCCAATTTATTTGGATACGGACCTAAGTATTGAGATTAATTATCTTAGAATTTTCCCGCTTGTTGGAATCCACCTCCCATTCTTACCATCTGTAAGCTTTCGAAAACCATTTTCTGGTTATATTCAAAAGCAAGTGTTTTGTGGTTTACCACATCGATAATCGAACCGATAAAGCATAAACCGGCAGTTAAAAGGTACAAAATACCCATACCGATCTGGCCTATGATAAACCTTTGCAAGCCTGGAACAGCAAACAATCCGATTAAACAAAAAATCAACATATCTGATGGGTTTTTTCTTTTGCTGCTGTAAACCATCAGGAAATTACGTAACTGCTCTTCAGTTAAACCGGTAGTGGCTTGTTGTAAATATGAGTATTCCTCTGGTGTTATACCTGGTAACGACATTAGAGGTGATTGAAATATATCCATGGTTTCTATGTATTTGTGGTTAAAACTGTAAACTTCTTTTTGTTCCTTATCAATGTGCAAATTCTATAAATTATAATTAAAAGTGCCGGAAAACCAAACCAATGTTCGGAAAAGCTTTCGGTAAACTCGCCATGCAAAATATGACTGATTGACCTGCCTATGCCACACCCCGGACACCAATCCGCAAAGCCCAAATTGGCTAAAGGACAAAGTGTAAAATGATGTTGGTGGCTATCCGCCGTTGCCAGTAATATTAAAGCTGTTAACCAGAAAAAAAGTTCCAGTGGAAAGCTTTTAATGTACTTCATTGTTTCACTTTTTATAACATTTAGAGGCTATAGAACTACCTTTGTTACACCGATTTGCCCTTAATCGACGAAAGGGGGATATATTTCGACCAAACGAACGTTCCCATCTAAGAATAAGTTTTCGTTTTTTCACAAATCTGATTATTCTATCACAACCCTGCCAAAAATAGTTAAAAAAACCTTTACACAAATTGCGGGTTAATATTAAAAGATAAGCTTATTTTTGTGCCTTGAACATTCGCGATTTAATAAACAGATACAAAACCGACGATAGGGTAACTCAATTTACCAAAGCGTTGAACAGCAGCAAAAACCCAAAGATACAATTAAAGGGATTGGTGGGTTCGGCTGATGCTATTGTTGCACTTTCTTCTTATTTCCTGTTACATAAGCCCCTTCTGTTCGTTTTGCCTGATAGGGAAGAAGCCGCTTATTTTCAATCTGACCTTGAAAGTGTATTGGATAAACAGGTTTTACTATTTCCTTCATCGTACCGAAAATCTTTCGATTTCACCCAGGTAGATACCGCTAACGTGCTGGCCCGTGCGGAAGTATTGAACGAGCTGAATCATGATTCAGAATACGGAAAAATTGTAGTTTCCTATCCTGAAGCCATTGCCGAAAAGGTGATAGATCGCTCTGCGCTTGAAAAAAACACTTTAGAAATCAGTTTGGGCGCCAAACTGGGCATCGATTTTATCAATGAATTTCTAATTGATTATGATTTTGACAGAAGAGATTTTGTTTACGAACCCGGACAGTTTTCCATCCGTGGTGGCATTGTAGATATTTTCTCCTTCTCATCTGATCTTCCTTATCGCATCGAGTTTTTTGGTGACGAAGTAGAAAGTATCAGAAGTTTTGAAATTGAAAGCCAGCTGTCGGTTACCGAAGTTAAATCGCTTACCATTGTTCCAAATGTTCAGGCAAAGTTTTTAACCGAAAGTAACATCAGTATTCTCGATTATATCGATCAGGACACGCAACTCTGGTTTAAAGACGTAGAATTTACCCTGGATATTGTTAAAGCCGGTTTTAAAAAGGCTGTTGAACTTTGGAAAGCCTTGCCAGCGGCAGATAAAAGTCAAAACCCGGAGTGGATCGATCCTAAATTTGCCTTTACGGATGAAAAGTTATTAGGCGATCACCTTCAGGATTTCCCTTTGGTAGAATTCGGGAAACAGTTTTTCTATAAAACAGATAATCGTTTTGAATTCGAAACCAAGCCACAACCATCATTTAATAAAGATTTCAATCTGCTGATTTACAACCTTAAGGAAAATGAAAAGGCTGGAATCGTTAATTTTATTTTTACCGATTCGCCTAAGCAGATTGAGCGTTTATATGCCATTTTAGAAGATATTGACAAAACGGCCAAGTTTACACCAATCAACAGCATGCTGCGCGAGGGTTTTGTTGATCCGCAGATCCAAACGGCATTTTACACGGATCACCAGATTTTCGACCGTTACTACAAATACAAGCTTAAAAAGGGTTATCAGAAAAGTCAGGCCATTACCCTAAAAGATTTGAGGGAACTAAAATCAGGTGATTATGTTACCCATATCGATCACGGTATCGGAAAATATGCCGGGCTCGAAAAAGTGGAGGTAAATGGCAAAACCCAGGAAATGATCCGTTTAGTTTATGCCGATAACGACCTGCTTTACGTCAACATCAACTCCCTAAACCGGATTGCCAAGTACAGCGGTAAGGAAAGCGGCGTTCCTAAAATGAATAAGCTGGGTACCGATGCCTGGGATAAGTTAAAAAAAACCACTAAAAAAAAAGTTAAAGATATCGCACGGGATTTGATCAAGCTTTACGCCTTGCGCAAAACCCAGGCCGGAACAGCATTCTCTCCAGATAGTTATTTACAGACGGAATTAGAGGCTTCTTTTATTTATGAAGATACCCCCGATCAGTTAAAAGCCACCCAGGACGTGAAAAAGGATATGGAATCGCCACATCCAATGGACCGTTTGGTGTGTGGTGATGTTGGCTTTGGAAAGACAGAAATTGCCGTACGTGCTGCATTCAAGGCCGTAGCGGAGGGTAAACAGGCTGCTGTTCTGGTGCCAACAACCATTTTAGCTTTACAACATTTTAAAACCTTCTCTTCCCGTTTAAAAGATTTCCCGGTTACGGTCGATTATATCAACCGTTTTAAAACCAATAAGCAGATTAAAGATACCCTGGCCGAAGCTGCTGCTGGCAAAGTTGACATCCTCATCGGAACACATCGTTTACTGAGCAAGGATGTTAAGTTTAAGGATCTCGGCATCATGATTATTGACGAAGAGCAGAAGTTTGGCGTTACGGCAAAAGAGCGTTTAAAAGCGGTACGTGTAAATGTTGATACTTTAACACTAACCGCAACACCAATTCCGAGAACATTGCATTTTTCTTTAATGGGGGCAAGGGATTTATCTATTATAAGTACACCACCGCCGAACCGGCAGCCCGTTAGCACCGAATTGCATGTTTTTAATGATAAATTAATCCAGGAAGCCGTGCAGTTTGAACTGGATCGCGGCGGACAGGTATTCTTTATCCATAACCGGGTAAATGACCTGATGCAATTGGGTGGGTTAATCCAGAAATTGGTTCCAAAAGCAAGGATTGGTATTGCGCATGGCCAATTAGATGGAGATGCTTTGGAAGATGTAATGCTTGATTTTATTAACGGAGAAAAAGATGTTTTGGTAGCCACAACTATTATTGAAGCAGGTTTGGATATTCCAAATGCCAATACCATCATCATCAACCATGCACACATGTTTGGTTTGAGCGATCTGCATCAAATGCGTGGCCGTGTAGGCCGGAGCAACAAAAAAGCTTTCTGTTATTTACTTTCGCCTCCGTTATCTACCTTAACTTCTGAGGCCCGGAAACGTTTAAGTGCCATTGAAGAGTTTTCTGATCTGGGCAGTGGCTTTAATGTGGCCATGCGCGATTTGGATATCCGTGGAAGTGGAAATTTATTGGGTGCCGAGCAAAGTGGATTCATCGCCGAAATCGGTTTTGAAATGTACCATAAGATATTGGATGAAGCCATTCAGGAATTGAAAGAAGCTGAGTTTAAAGGCCTGTTCGAAAATGAACCTGCCCGTCCGTTTGTAGGCTTTACACAGGTAGATACCGATCTTGAATTATATATTCCCGATGCTTACATTACCAATATTACTGAGCGTTACAATTTATACACCGAGCTTTCTAAGCTTGACAACGAAACTGAATTAGCCGTTTTCGAAAAACACCTGGCCGATCGTTTCGGACCTATACCCCCGCAGGTAAAAACCATGCTCAGCGTAGTACGGTTACAATGGTTGGGTAAAAAATTAGGATTCGAAAAAATCAGTTTTAAGAAAAATAGTTTAAGAGGATATTTTTTAAGTGATAAACAGTCGGCTTATTTCGACTCAAATACCTTTACCAAAATTTTAACTTTTGCGCAGAACCATCCGCGCATGTGCAATTTAAAGGAAGTAAAGAATACACTTAGAATTGCTTTTGATCATGTAAAAACCGTTGAAGAAGCGATTGAAACTTTAGAACTGATCGATTAAAAAACATTAATTGAGTCAGTCTATTGACTGAATTAACGTTAATTGAGTCAGTCTATTGACTGAATTAATGTTTTTATCTATATTTGGCTTAAATGGAAAGTCAAATTGTTAGAGCTTTAAAGCCGATTATCCTCAACAAAATTGGTAAGAACAAAGTAATCCTAATATTCGGAACAAGGCGGGTAGGTAAAACCTGGTTGGTAGAAAGCATTACCAAAGATGCGAACATCAACTACCTCTCTTTAAATGGAGAAGACCAGGATGTACAGGTATTACTTTCAACCCGAACAGCTGCCAATTACAAAAGGGTTTTGGGTGATGCCAAGCTACTCATTATTGACGAAGCCCAGGTTATACCTGAAATCGGAAAAATATTAAAGTTACTCATCGATACTTTTAAAGATCTTACCATTATCGCAAGTGGATCATCTACTTTCGATTTGTCAAACCAAACAGGTGAACCCTTAACCGGAAGAAGTTTAACCTACCATCTCTACCCCATAGCACAGGTTGAGTTGGATAAACAGGAAAATGCTTTACAAACCACTCAAAATCTGGAAGAAAGATTAATTTTTGGTTCTTATCCTGAGTTATTCCACCTGAATTCATTGGCTGAAAAAGCACAGTATTTAACAGAACTGGTTAAATCATATCTGTTAAAAGATATTTTGATGTACGAGAACATCCAAAATAGCGCTAAGTTACTGGAATTATTAAAACTGATTGCCTATCAGGTAGGATCGGAAGTTTCAATTGATGAGATTTCCCGTAATTTGGGTATCAGCAAAAATACGGTAGATCGTTACCTTGATTTACTCTCAAAGGTTTTTATCATTTATAAAATTAGTGGATATAGTAATAACTTACGGAAAGAAGTTACGAAATCATCCAAATGGTATTTTTACGACAATGGGATCCGGAACGCAATCGTAAATGATTTCAGGTTGTTAGCTTTAAGGAACGATCAGGGTATTTTATGGGAAAACTACTGCTTTAGCGAACGCATTAAAAAAATGGAGTACGAACAGCAAAGTGCCACTTATTTCTTTTGGAGAACCTATGATCAACAGGAAATAGACCTTATTGAAATTAACAACGGAGAAATGTTAGCTGCCGATTTAAAATGGGGAAACCAAAAGAAGAAAATCCCGGGCTTTTTTGCCAAAAACTATCCTCAAGCCAGTTTTTCCGTAATTAACAAAGAAAATTATTTAGATTTTATATTATAAATGTTAGATCCCTCCTTATTGCTTGATTTAGTAAAAATGCAAATGCCTTACGGAAAATATAAAGGTTACCTGATTTGCAATATTCCTGAAAGCTATTTGCTATGGTATAAGGATAAGGGTTTCCCGAAAGGAAAATTAGGCGATTTAATGGCTACCATGTTCGAAATCAGGGTGAATGGTTTGGAGTATTTATTAACGCCATTGAAGAATCAGCAACGGTAAGTTTCCCGAGCCATTGTCATCCTGAGGAATAATTTATGATATAAAAATCAATATGATTGACAGAAGTATTTAATGGAAATAAGCCTCTAATAGGATCGTCATTGCGGGAAGGCTTTTTCAGCCGACGAAGCAATCTTACAGCGAGGATCATTAGCATGGAAAGATTGCTTCGTCGTTCCTCTTCGCAAGGACGACTTTTTTAGAGATTCTGTTAATGGTAGCGGAGTATCGAAGAACCTAAAACGATCGTCTCCTGGCAGTGTTTCACGATTTAACATCCCTCAGTTACCGGCATTTCGAGCGAAGTGCAACGAAGCCGAGAACCCGAAGGCTCGGCGAAGCTAAATCTATCTCGAGATAAATCTCTCCATTGCACTGCGCTTCAGTCGAAATGACGATTTTTATATCTGCAGGAAACAAATCTATATCTCACAACCATTCTCATCACAAACCGCATCATTATTTTTATTTAATGAAGTAATCGTGGTTTTAGGCTGAGCGGCTTTCCATTCGGTAAAACTCTGGGTGAGCGCATCAGTAAAAGCCTGAACAGGTTGGGCACCAGAAACACCATATTTACGGTCCATAACAAAATATGGCACACCGCGGATTCCTAAATTCTGACTTTCATAAATATCATAACGAACAGCTTCAGCAAACTCGTCGCTATTTAAAACGGCCACAGCTTCGTCCTTATTCAATCCTATTTCTACTGCAAGATCAACTAAAACATCTGTTTCGCCGATATTTTTACTGTTCACAAAATGTGCTTCAAACAGTTTCTCTTCGGCTAAATCCTGAAGATTATGTTTTGCTGCCAAATGGATCAAACGATGTGCGTTAAATGTATTTGCAGGAATATTTGTATCAAAATCCATCTTCAAACCAGCATTTGCAGCCATATCTGCAACCTGTTTGGTCATTTGTTTAGCCTGTTCAATGGGCATTCCCTTGCTTCTCGAAAGGTAATCGTATACTGTTTCGTTATTCGTATTATGGTATTCAGGATTGAGCTGATAACTTTTCCAATCGACTTCAATTTCGTTTTTGAACGGTAGTTTTTCTATCGCCTGTTCAAAATGTCTTTTTCCGATATAGCAAAACGGACACATTACGTCCGACCAGATTTCTACTTTCATAATACAAAATTAAGCTGATTACAGTTGGCTATAGTAAGTCTAAAGTAAAAAGCCACTATCATTTGGGATAGTGGCTTCTATATTAATCACAGAATGTCAATTCTGAGGATAATTTATTATACAATTCCAGATACGTGACAAGGACATTTTAATAAATCGACTTTCCATGAGAAACCGTCATTCCCAACTCGATTGGGAATCTTAATGTCTTGGTAGGTTTGCTGATTGCATTAAGATGCTCGCCTGCGGGAGAATGAAGACCGATCAGAAAGCTCAACGTGACAGACTAACCCATAACTGGTTATTATTTATACAACTGGTTAAATATTAGCTTAAAAGTACCATGTGTTTGTGCCCTAAAAGCAATTTCAGGCCCGAAAGCAAGTAATTTACCCTTACCAACCCTCGCTTCGAAGGCCGTTACACCATCTTGCAGGTAAGCCTGCCCCCAGGCCCAGCCGCTGCGCAGCGGTGTGGTATTTTCGAACCACATTAAAGGTTTGATCTTTCCAGTCACAATGGCATCGCCGGTGAGCTTAAAAACAGGACTATTATCGAAATATACATCAGCTTCTTTTTCCATGCCCCAATTGGCTGGTAAGGTGGTATCTACACCAACATTTAAAACACTTCCCGGAACATAATATTTTTCAGCAGGTAATCTTTTTTCTTCACCATTTATAATTTCGACCATTGCATTACGTACGGGTAGGTTTAAGTGATAAGCCAGGTTGGTACTGCTCCCAATGGTTACAATGTTACCCCCGGCTTCTAAAAACTTCTTTAATTCAGGGATGGATTGATCAGCACTAATCCTGCCCAAACGGTTTCTAAACTCCTGTGGAATTTCATCTGACTTTGGTCCGACAGATCTGTTTCCACTGCCTCCGCCCTGAACCGATGGAATGGCACCGCCCACAAAAATGATCACATCGAATTTAGATTTCAAATTTCCGGCATCAATCTCCTGCGGATAAATTACAGTAGCAGCATAATGGTACTGTTCCATTAAAAACCGCACCCAGCCGGATGCCATAGAACCACCATAAGCATCCCAAAGGGCAATTCTAGCCGTAGAAACTTTAATTTTATTTTTAGGGGCAGCAGCAATTTTTAGTTTGATGTTTGCTTTTTCAAGTACTGCTTTTCCTGCTGATGAAACATAAAAATCGCCATTTTCAGGAGAGCGGTAAACTTCAACTTTGTTTTTCAATAAATCGTTAACTGCAGTATAAGAATCATTTTGTGCAGCACTTAATACATAACCCGACCCATTTGGCAATTTATTTTCTGGCTGTAAGAGTCTCCCGTAAGGATTTTTCTCAAACGGACCAGAAAAGTCATCCAGCATGCGATCGAATTTCACGTCCATGAGATAAGCCAAAGTCCATCCGGCTGCATCATACGGCGGAATGGGTGCACCACCTTCGTATTTAAAATCATTTGGATGATCCTGTGGTTCGAACATATCCAAAACGTGCGGACGGAAAGCCTGATCGGTTTTAACCACATAACTTCCGGCAGGATAGTTTTTCCCAGCAACGGTAAATGGAGCGGTCGCTTTTTGAACTACAACACCCGTTCTGATCAATGCATTCAAGAACTTAATAGCAGTATTAAAATCAGGCTGCTCTGCGGATAAGATATATCCACGTGGGTCCCGGTTTGCAGGCGCTTTCATAACGGTATCGAAAGCTTTCATGCTAATCTGATGCCGGGATCCAAAACCTGCATCGCCTCCGGACATTGCGGCGCCCTTTTCACCTTTTGCAGCGCTGTTAATGGCTTCTATCTTCTTTGGGGAGAAAGACCAGCTGTCTTTTTTACCTCTTTCAATCGAATTTCTGCCCATCTGATAAATATTGTACAGTAACTCATCATGGTATCGCGCTGCGTAATTCAAAACGGCATAGTTTAACGATACAGAATAATCAATCGAATTTTTAAAATACCATTTTCCCGGAGTGATTGGGTTTGGTGAATCGCCGCTTGGCAGCAAACGCGATGGAACCAATGGAATTTCAGATGGAGTAGGATTACCGATAATTTCCGTCAGCAGTCCGATCATGTTATGAAAGTAGGTAGTTGTCCTTAATCCGCCGTTGTACCAGGTAGAATAAACCGATCCGCCACGTTGAGTGTAACCGGGCTTATTTTCTACGTTCATCCTGTTATGCATGGCCGCACCTACCGCATCTAAACTGGTTAACAAGGTTGGATCAAAAACATAATTAAACGGATCCCGGTAAGGAGGACCTGCCAGAACCGTTCCCGCCGGACCGGCCTGATGGTGGTTATACATGATCTGTGGGATCCATTCTATAAAAAGCTGGCGACCGATATTTTTTGTTTCTTTAAGATTTAACATAAAAAAATCGCGGTTATTATCATGTCCTGCATATTTTTCATACAAAACCGGCAAGCCTGAAGTTGTTCTTTTCTTTGGGTCTTTTTCCCTCATGTACCAGTTGCTCACCAACTCCTGTCCATCTGGGTTTGCATGTGTAAATAAGATGATCACATTATCCAGAATACGCAAGGTTTCCGGGTCTGTTCTGGAAGCAAACTCATATATCGTCTGAATCAGCTGATGGGTACCAACAACTTCATTTGCATGTAATCCGCCATCTATCCATACCACTGCTTTACCTTCTTTTGCCAAAACTTTGGCCCGCTCTGGCGTAATTTCTGCATGAGCCAACTGTTGCGAAATCTCTTTATAAAGATCTAATTTCTTTAGGTTTTCCGGCGAAGAAACAACCAGCATGTATTGACTTCTGCCTTCTTCGGTTTTACCGATATCAACCAGCTTAATGCAGTCAGAATTTGCTGCGAGTTTCTTAAAGTAAGCTTCTGTCTGGGTATAATTGGCCAATTGGTAATCATCACCAATATCAAAACCGAAATGTGATTTGGGTGTTGGTATTTCCTGTGCCAGCACTGCAGCGTTACTTACCAATAAAAAAGCGATACAAAGCCTGATAAAATAGATTTTCATCATAATTTGAAAGTTTAGTAGGGTAATCAAATATAACAGAGAAAATTTCCAAAAACGGCTTACTGTAAATTTGTTACAAGTTTTAAATCCTAATCCATACATTTGCCCTGATATAAGTTCTTAACTTTATTTTCATCAACCGATACAGGTTCCCGGAATACAACCGGGATTAATAGGGAATCGTGTGCAAATCACGAGCTGTCGCGCAACTGTAAATTCTGTCTTTAACAAGAAGACAACGGTCTTATCATTTATGCCACTGTGCCTTTACCGGTATGGGAAGGCGATAGGATCGGGAATAAGTCAGGAGACCTGCCTATGTTGAATTGACGGTGCTTTCGCGTTATAAAGTAATTGGTCAGGTCTGATTGTACACGATAAAATTTAAATTTTATAGGCTTGCTTAAAGTTTTTGCTGATGAGTGGGCAGGCTGTGCCATAACCTTTCCTTTAATTTTAACAAAGAGTATTACAAATATTGCTTTAAGAGCTTTTAAATGATTTATTTACTTAATCTTTAAGAGAGATGCTAACGCAAAATCTAGGCTATCCGCGAATAGGTAGCCAAAGGGAATTAAAGAAAATCTGCGAAAATTATTGGGCAGATAAAACTGGGTACAAAAGTGTACTGCAGGTGGGCAAAAATATCCGCCACGAAAACTGGAAACTTCAAAAAGAAGCCGGGATTGATGTAATTCCATCAAACGATTTTTCTTTTTACGACCATGTACTCGATCATTCCTTAACTTTTGGAGCCATCCCAAAAAGGTACAACGAAGTGATCCTGAAAAAAGGAAATGAGGAACTGGATCTTTATTTTGCGATGGCCAGAGGCTACCAAAAAGAAGGACTGGATGTGGTAGCGATGGAAATGACCAAATGGTTCGATACCAATTACCATTACATTGTGCCCGAATTTTACAAAAATCAACCTTTTAAACTTTTTTCCACCAAGATTATCGACGAGTTTTATGAGGCAAAACAATTAGGAATTAATACTAAACCCGTACTGATTGGACCGGTTTCTTACCTTTTATTGGGTAAGGAAAAAGAGGCTGGATTTGAAAAAATAGACCTGATTAAAAACCTGCTTCCGGTTTATATCGAGATTTTATCTCGCTTAGAAGCGCTGGATGTAGAATATATTCAGTTTGATGAACCATTTTTGACTTTAGATTTAACCGGCAAAGACAAAAAAGCTTATGAATATGCTTATAAGGAAATTAGAAAAGCTTTCCCTGGGTTAAAGATCATTTTAGCGACTTATTTCGAGGGTTTAGGCAACAATCTTGCTTTAACTACTTCATTGCCTGTAAATGTTTTACATATCGACTTAATCCGTGCAGAAGATCAATTAGACGATGTTTTAGCTTCGTTAAGAGAAGATACCATTCTTTCTTTAGGCTTGGTAGACGGGAGAAACATTTGGAAAAATGACTTTGAGAAATCTCTTTCGATCATTAACCATGCGGTAGACAAAAGAGGATTGGATAAAGTATGGATTGCTCCATCCTGTTCGTTAATTCACTCACCGGTTGATCTGGACAATGAAACCAATGAGAAAAATTTATCGCCAGAAATTAAACAATGGCTGGCCTATGCAAAACAGAAAATTGCGGAAGTAGCTACCTTAAAAAAACTGATCACCAACGAAAGCCCTGCATCTACCCTGCAAAAACTTGAAGAAAATAAGATCGCAATTGCTAACCGTAAAGTTTCTAAAATCATCCATGATCCGGCAGTTAAACAAAGGGTTTTGGACTTAAAAGAGCAGGATGCCGAACGTTTGAGTCCATTTTCGATCAGAAAAATTAAACAACAGGAACTTGATCTGCCCATTTATGCCACCACCACTATCGGCTCGTTTCCACAAACTGCAGAGGTAAGAAGCTGGAGAGCAAAACTTAAAAACGGAACGTTAAATATTGAAGAATACGATGATCTCATTGCAAAAGAAACTGAAAAAGCGGTAAAGTGGCAGGAAGAAATTGGTCTGGATGTTTTGGTTCACGGCGAGTTTGAACGCAATGATATGGTTGAATATTTTGGTGAGCAGCTAGATGGTTTTGCTTTTTCTAAAAATGGTTGGGTACAGAGCTACGGATCACGCTGTGTAAAACCACCAATTATTTTTGGCGATGTTTCGCGCCCAAAACCCATGACGATCAAATGGACAGCCTATGCCCAGTCGCTAACCTCCAAATACATGAAAGGCATGTTAACGGGTCCTGTAACTATCTTACAATGGTCGTTTGTGCGGAATGATCAGCCGAGGTCGGAAACCTGTACACAGATTGCCCTGGCTATCCGCGATGAGGTTTGCGACCTGGAAAATGCAGGAATTAAAATTATCCAGATTGATGAACCTGCCATTAGAGAGGGATTGCCATTGCGCAAAGCAGATTGGCAAAACTACCTGAACTGGGCAGTGAAAGCTTTCAAAATCTCAGCAAGTGGGGTAAAAGACGATACACAGATCCATACGCACATGTGCTATTCGGAGTTTAACGATATCATCCAAAATATTGCTAATATGGATGCAGATGTAATTACGATCGAAACCTCGCGTTCGCAGATGGAATTATTAGACGCTTTTGCCGATTTTAAATATCCAAACGAAATTGGACCAGGTGTTTATGATATTCACTCTCCAAGAGTTCCGAAACGCGAAGAAATGGTTCTGTTGCTTAAAAAGGCAAGAGCCGTTATTCCTTCTGCACAACTTTGGGTAAATCCTGATTGTGGCTTAAAAACCCGCGGATGGGACGAGACCAAAAAAGCATTGATCGAAATGGTTGAAGCCGCAAAAGAGATGCGAAGAACCGAACATGTACTTTTAGCAAACCTTCAGGTGAATTAATTTAATTTTGGCCAGCGAAGCAATAATACGATGATGTTAAATATTATCCCGTTGTCAGTCTGAGCCTGTCGAAGACTTTTCATCTTCAATAACTGAAGTAAACTATATTGCGAAATGCTCAGGAACATTTTATCCTGATCTTAACTTTGACAACTTTCTAATCAGAAAGTTGTCAAAGCTTTTTACTCACCATATATTTACCCCATGACCTTAGCAGAAAGAATAGAAAACTCAAAAACCAGTATTTTTAAAGCCGTTTTCCCAAATACAACTAATCATTATGATACGCTTTTCGGCGGAACAGCCATGCATTTGATGGACGAAGTGGCTTTTATTACCGCAACCCGGTTTAGCCGTCAGATTATGGTAACGGTAAGCAGCGACAGGATTGATTTTAAAAAGCCGATTCCAGCAGGTACCATTGTAGAGCTTATTGGTAAGGTAAACCACGTAGGCAATACCAGTTTAAAAGTTAACGTAGAAATTTATATCGAGCAGATGTACGCTGAGGGAAGAGAATTAGCCGTACATGGCGATTTTACGTTTGTAGCTATTGATGAAAACAAAAAGCCAGTTCAGGTAATTAAATAATTTGATAATTTTTAGCTAAAATGTTATAAAGTTCATCAGGTTTAAATCTTTAATTTAATAATGGAGCATCAACATTCCGAAGAAGAATTAAAAAACATTGCGAAACAGCTAAGCTGTCCGGAAGGCGAACATGGCATTAAAACAGGGGAGATGATGCATACCAGCAACATCGGCATGACCAGTTCTGCTATTGATGCATTAGACCTCCAAAATAATGAAACTGTTTTAGAAATCGGCCATGGCAACGGTGGGCACATTGCTCAGTTATTTTCCCGAGCCGAAAACATCAACTATTTTGGTGCTGATATTTCTGCTACCATCATCGCCGAAGCTGAAAAAAACAATCAAGTTTTCTTAGCACAGGGAAATGTCCAATTTAAACTGACAGATGGAAACAGTCTGCCTTTCCATAATCATCAGTTCGATAAGATTTTCACAGTAAATACCATATACTTTTGGAAAAATCCGTGCGAATACCTCGCCGAGATCAATCGCACTTTAAAACCAAACGGCATCCTCGCCTTATGCTTTGCCGATAAAAGCTTTATGCAAAACCTTCCTTTTATATCTTATGGTTTTACGCTTTACGAAGTAGAAAAAGTAAAAGAATTATTGAAAAGTGCTGGCTTCGAAATTAAAAATACCTTTAAAAAAACAGAGCAGGTAAAAAGCAAAACAGGTGAACAGGTAGAAAGGGAATATCATGTTATGGTTGCTTCCATTAAATAAATAGCCCTCGTTTGCAACGAGAATTAGCGGGAATAGCGATTGCATCGCTTATAGTGCAACCACATTACAAATGTGAATTTCATTTCATCCTCGTTACAAATGAAGATGATGGATACATCTTTAATACAAAATCAGATACAAATACGCATAAACTACCGGTGCAGCCAATAATAAGCCATCAAAACGATCTAACAAACCGCCGTGCCCTGGCAACAGACCGCCACTGTCTTTAGTATCTAAACTGCGTTTAAGCATCGATTCTACTAAATCTCCCAATGTTCCAAAACCTGCAATTAATACAGCCATACCCATCCAAACCCAGGACGGGCTTTCGGTAAAAAGAAAAGACAGACCAAAAGCGACCAAAATGCTGGTAAACATCCCGCCGAAAAATCCTTCCCAACTTTTCTTCGGCGAATGACGCTCAAACAATTTGCGTTTACCGTATTTTACGCCAAAAAGATAGGCTCCGGTATCATTTGCCCAAAGCATTAACAAAAATGCGAGCGGTAAATGAAAGTTATATTCATTCCAGTTCTTTAAGAAACCGAGGGCATGGAAAAAACAGAAAGGGATGGTTACATAAACAAAGCCAACAAATGTATAAGAGATATTGGCAAATGGAATTTTGTTTTTCTTATACAATTCAGTGATAAACACAGAGAAAATGAGTGGGATACAGAGCAACAGGTACTTAACATCATATTCTAAATAATGTAAACCTGCTGCCATTAGAAAAATTAAAGATCCTGCCATTAAACCGATGTTTCGGTGTGGCCTGATACCAGCATTTTTAATCAGCTTATAAAATTCAAATAAGGATAAACCACTCAGGATAAGATAGAAAATAGTAAATGCGTAACTCCCCAATAAGATAGAGCCAAGCATCACAATGGTAAAAAAGAAAGCGGTTATTGCCCTGGTTTTCATTTAAGTAGAGGTAAAGGGTATAAGGTTTAAAGTCATTATTACTATTCAATTTCGTTCTCAACGATGTATTCTATGGCTTTATTGAAATCTAACTTACTCACCAAAACATTTATTTCGCCAATATTATATGCCGAGAGCTGCTTATTTATCGTCACTGCGGGAATACCTGCTTCTGTTAATCCCTGTTTTAATACCTCTGCCGCAAAGGCATTGCTGGTGGTGTATACCTTAACCCAATTTTCGCTCACGTGATGCGCTATCTTTAAAAAATTTAAACAAAGCTATGGTAATTATTGCACTAATTAAATACCCATACCAAGGAAAACCAATCGGTTCATCAGCTTTATCAAGTGGCATATGGCGCTTTTGCATATAAAAAGCGGCGCAAACCGCATAAGCATTGTTTAAAAAGTGCGCAAACATGGCATACCAGATACTTCCGCTAAAATAATACAGGTAACCAAAGCCTGCACCCAATAACATCCGCGGCACAAAACCATAAAACTGTACATGTATGGCACTAAAAATTATAGCAGATAACCAGATAGCCAGGTGCGGATTGCCAAACGATCGCTCCAATGAACGTTGTACACCACCCCTGAACATCAACTCCTCACCAATCGCTGGTAAAACTGCAATCATAATCAGGTTAACCACAAAGTCGAAATTGCTGCGTACAGTGATCAGTTGGATGGTCATTTTTGCTGCCAGTTCTTCTTTTTCTTTCATCCACGCCTCAATCCCTTTTAAAAAATCGGGCAAAACCATTTTTTGGTTCCAGATTACTGTCCACTCCATAAAAGGCATACTCACAATCATAATCAAGATTACCAGCAAAAGCAGTAAAACTTTTGGTTGTTTGAAGCTATAAAACCGGGTAATTTTTGTTCTTTCTGTTAAGGCAAGGGCAAGGGGTGGTAAAATGAATGTTCCTATTGAACTTAGAATCTGTATCACCTTAAAACCAGAAATATACTTCGCATCACCCGATATAAGCAGGGCGAAATTACTTACTAATCCCATTCCATACATGGCCATACAGATTACGATTCCAATGATACCGAAAACAAAAGCTCCGGCAACTGCGTAAAATAAAAGTAAAAGTAATTGCAAGAAAGGATTGATTTCCTCGTGTTTAGGTGTTACAAAACTCATTATTTGTACCTTTGTATGTTTTTATTAATCGTTGAAGATAGAAAATGTCTGTAAAGATAGGAAATATAGATTTAGGTGAGTTCCCGTTATTGCTGGCTCCAATGGAGGATGTAAGTGATCCACCGTTCCGTTACGTATGCAAAAAAAACGGTGCAGATATGATGTATACCGAATTTATCTCTTCGGAAGGTTTGATCCGGGACGCCGCAAAAAGCCTGCAAAAATTGGATATTTTCGAATATGAGCGACCAATTGGCATCCAGATTTTCGGTGGCGATATCGAACACATGCGCGAGGCCTCAGAAATTGCTTCTGCAGCAGGGCCCGATCTGGTTGACATCAATTATGGCTGCCCGGTAAAAAATGTAGTTTGCAAAGGTGCAGGATCAAGTTTGCTTCAGGATATTGATAAAATGGTAAAAATGACTGATGCGGTGGTTAAAGCTTCGCATTTACCTGTTACCGTAAAAACCCGCTTGGGTTGGGATGACAATACCAAAAATGTTTATGAAGTAGCCGAACGGCTTCAGGATGTGGGTATCCAGGCACTAACCATTCATGGCCGCACCAGGGCGCAATTATATAAGGGAGAGGCCGATTGGAGTTTAATCCGTGAAATTAAACGCAATCCGCGCATTAAAATTCCGATTTTTGGCAACGGTGATGTAGATAGTCCTGAAAAAGCAGCCAATTGGCGCATGGAATATGAGGTAGATGGCATTATGATCGGTCGTGCCGCAATTGGTTATCCATGGATTTTCCGCGAAGTAAAACACTTCTTCAAAACCGGAAAACACCTGGCCGGACCAACCATAGAAGAAAGAATTGAGGTTTGCCGTACACACCTGGATAAATCGCTGGAATGGAAAGGTCCTAAAACCGGTATTTTCGAAATGCGTCGCCATTATGCCAACTATTTTAAAGGCCTGCCAGATTTTAAACCGTATCGCATGCGATTGGTTGCTGAATCAGATATCAGCAACATTTACAGCATTTTAGAAGAAGTGGCAGAAAAATTTGCCAACTATGATGCTACAAGTGTACTGGCTTGATTTTTGAAAGTTTTTTCTTACATTCGTTATTATCATGGTTACAGCAATTACAGATGGTGTTAAGGTTTCGGTAGAAACCGTCTACCAGCCAGAATATTCAAATCCGGCGAACGAACATTATATGTTTGCCTATCGCGTAGAAATTTCAAATCTTTCTGATTATGCTGTCCAGTTAATGCGCCGCCAATGGTTGATTTTCGATTCGAACTCAAGCCGTAGAGAAGTAGAAGGTGAAGGTGTTGTAGGTCTACAACCCATTATCAAACCTGGCGAAACGCATGTCTACGTTTCAGGTTGTAACCTCAAAACCGATATGGGCAGCATGAAAGGCACTTACCTGATGAAACGCGATATAGATGGCTCTGAATTTGATGTTGACATCCCGGAATTTCAATTGGTAGCCCCTTATCGGTTAAACTAATCTCTTACTTACTTTTGTTACCCATGGAATAGTCGAACGGCTAGACCAAGATTCATTTTAGAAAAGCACATTCAGTATTCCATTTTACTAATTATTCCTGCTTTTTTGCTCCAAGTACTCTCCACGCTTTGAGCTTTTACATCAATATCAAAGGCTTAGGTTATCTATGCACCCTGCGACCCCAAATAGTACAAGCTACCGTGCCACCTAAACCCGATCAGAGTGGGATGCCGATATTTTCATCGGCAGAAGCGGGAGCGGGAGCGAAGTTTTCCTATTACCATAAAGCCTGCTTTCCAATAAACATTTAAATATAGTTGTCACCTGGTCGGGTAGATACCGGATTTCAATCAGGTTTACTTAGTTGGAAAGATTCTGACTACGTAATCGCTACGAAACAATTGAAAATACTACCTCTACGTGTAAAACAAATCCGATGGATCGGATCAGCATGACGATCGGGTTAAATTAATAAACAAAAACGGCCAGGATAATGATCCCGGCCGCGTTGTATTTTTCTTATTCAATATTCCCTAATCCCTGCTCCGTCCAAAAAGCATTGATGCGTAATATAATAAATTGGCTAAGGCACCCACAGCCGCAACCACGTAAGTCATGGCTGCCCACCAAAGTGCATCTTTGGCCTGCGCATTTTCTTCCTGTGTTTGCATCACACCATTATTGTTCCTGAGCCAGGCTAAGGCCCGGTTACTGGCATCAAATTCAACAGGTAGGGTAACGATACTAAATACGGTTACTAATGCTAAACCCACTACACCAATCGCCAAAACAATCGGGTTTCCGGTAAAACCTATTAACAATACACCTATTAATAATACCCACTGCAAAAGATTAGACGATATGCTCACAACTGGCACCATGCTGCTTCTTAACTGCAACCAGTTATATGATTTCGCCTGTTGCACCGCATGACCACATTCGTGAGCCGCTACCGCTGCAGCTGCTACGCTACGACTATAGTATACATCAGTACTTAAATTAACGGTTTTATCTGACGGATTGTAATGATCTGTTAATTGTCCCTCGGTACTCATCACCTTCACATCGTATATTCCATTATCATGCAGCATTCTTTCTGCTACCTCTTTGCCCGATAAACCAGAGCTTAATTGCATTTCAGCATACTTAGAAAACTTGTTTCTAAATCGCCATTGTACAAACATGCTCAGCAATAATACCGGGATGATTAATATTAAATAAACTCCCATTTTCTTATGTATGTTTTTCATTTAGCCTATATCAAAAAGCGTTCCCATATTATTTAAATTTAAAAAACAGTACATTTATGTTATGCCAAACGAACTTTCATACTGGGAAAAAGAATCATTTTTTTGTAATTATGATGCGATTGTAATTGGCAGTGGAATAGTAGGATTAAATGCCGCAATTCACCTTAAAAAAACAGTTCCTTCGTTAAGGATAGTCATACTTGAAAAGGGATTTTTACCTACCGGTGCAAGCACAAAAAATGCTGGTTTCGCCTGCTTTGGAAGCATTTCTGAACTAACTGAGCAAGAGAAAAGGATGGGTAGCGAACGCCTTGCCATGCTCATCGAAAAACGGTGGAAAGGTCTGCTCAAACTACGTTATTTATTGGGCGATAATACCATTGATTATCAATGCCTGGGCGGATATGAACTATTTAAAAAAGAAGATCATTCTTTAGCTGAATTAGGTGTATCCAAAATTGAACATTTTAACCTTTTGGTTAATGATATTGTCGGATCCAATGCTTTTCGTGTAAACAATAAAAAAATCATTTTATCTGGTTTCGAAGGGGTTAGTGCTTTAATTGAAAATCAATATGAAGCCCAGATTGATAGTGGTAAAATGATGTCCGCTTTAATTCAATATGCGCAACAACTTGGCATCGGTATTTTTAATAATTGTACTGTAGACCGGATTGAAGAAGAATCGAAGGGTATTTGCCTGATGACCAAAAACGGAAATTTTTTATGCAAAAGATTGATCATTACTACAAATGCCTTTATCAAAGATCTATATCCTGATGTGGATATCAACCCAGGTCGCGGTCAGGTTTTAATTACCAAACCCATTAAAAATTTAAAGATCAGGGGCATTTTCCATTACGATAAAGGGTATTACTATTTCAGAAATATACATAACAGAATTTTATTGGGTGGTGGCAGAAATATTGATTTCAAAGCCGAAGAAACTACTACTTTTGGCCAAACTGAACCTGTCCAATCGTCACTCGAACACCTGCTAAAAGAAGTCATCTTACCAGTCGCTAAATTTGAAATTGATTATCGTTGGAGTGGGATTATGGCTTTTGGAAAAATACTAGAACCCTTTATTGAAGAAATCCGTCCAAATGTATTTTGTGCAACCAGGTGTAATGGTATGGGCGTTGCTATCGGTTCTCAAAGCGGAGAAGATGTGGCGAATTTATTATTGAATAAATTGTAGTTGTTTTTTACCAAAGAGACATAGAATTAATTTTTTTAAAGATCCTTTATTGCATTTAGGATGACGACGGTGGTAAAAGGGTTTTAAATCACTTCCATTTTACACCATGCATCATTTAAACACCACCGTCTTATTTCCACTCACAAAAACCCGGTCTTCAAAAATAAGTTCCAAAGCCTCCAATAATACTTTTTTTTCTATCTCCTTACCGGCATGTACCATTTCCTTCACACCAAAATTATGATCTACATGATTGGTATGCTGCGTAATAATAGGCCCTTCATCTAAATTATCGGTAACAAAATGTGCGGTGGCACCTATAATTTTTACCCCACGCTCAAAAGCCTGCCGATAAGGATTGGCACCTATAAAAGCAGGTAAAAAGGAGTGATGGATGTTGATGATTTTACCTGCATAATCCTTTACAAAATCAGCTGAAAGAATCCGCATAAATTTAGCCAATACCAGATAATCTACCTCAAACTGATTAATGATGGTTTTTACTTCAGCTTCAAATTCACTTTTATCTTTGTTATTATGATCTACATAAAAATAGGGAATCCCTATTTTCCCGGTAAAATCTTTAAGGCTTTCATAGTTACCAATTACACATTGAACATTTGCCCCTAAAGTTTTAAAGTGATTTTTAATCAGTATTTCTGCCAAACAATGATACTCTTTAGTCACCAGAACAGCAATCTGTTTTTCCTGTTTGGTAATTAGATTTACCTCTGCCGCATTTGGTAAATTTTCCAACAGTTTTTTCTTTAATTTTTCAGGATTTTCCAGCTCTCCGGTGCAGGCAATTCTCGTAAAAAATGCTTTATTGGCTTCATCTACAAATTCGCGCATGGCAATGATATTCAGTTGATACGCAGCCAGCACATGGGTAATATGGGTAACCAAACCCACTTGATCTCGACAGGAAATAAGGACAGTTAAAGCGTTCATTTTTAAAATACTAATATCCAATTATAAATAATTTTTACGGTTTTTTACGGTTAAAACTGACTAATTTTTTTTGGTATATCTATTTTAAATCTCCATTTTTGCTAAAATTATTATCATTATGGAGATCGCTGGTATTGCTTTGCTAATTGTAATTTTAATTGTCCTTATTATTTTATTACTAAAGAAACCTCAGGCTTCAATCCCCATCGTTTCATTAGAAGATTTTGAAAGGACAAAAAGTGAAAATGAAACCTTAAAAATAAGATTAGCAAAAGCGGACGAACGTATCTCTAACTTATCTTCAGAAAAAGAGCATATTACCGTTTTGCTTAAAGATGAACAACGGCGTTTAATTGATGAATTGCAGGCTGAGCGAGACCGGCTTGCAGATGCCAACCGTGAGCTCGAAAGTACGAGATCATTTTACCTGGCCGAGAAGGAAAAGCTAGCAGAACAAAAATTAAGTTATGAGCAGTCGCAACAAAAACTGAATAAAGATTTCGAACTGATTGCCAATAAAATTCTGGAAGAAAAATCGACCAAATTTATCGAGCAGAACAGGACAAATCTGGATATTATCCTTAATCCTTTGAAAGAAAATATCAAGGCTTTTGAAGATAAGGTAGAAAAGGTTTATAAAGCAGAATCTGATGAAAGAAATATACTCAAAGGTGTAATTTCGGAACTGCAGATTCAAAGCAAACTTATTCAGGAAGACGCCAACAATTTAACCAAAGCCCTAAAAGGCGATAGTAAAAAACAGGGTAATTGGGGCGAAATTATATTGGAAAAGGTTTTGGAGCGGTCTGGTTTGGTCCGGGATCAGGAATACCGCATCCAGGCTTCGCATGCATCAGCCGAAGGCAGCCGTTACCAGCCAGATGTGGTAATAGACCTTCCAGACGATAAACATCTCGTTGTTGATGCTAAAGTAAGTTTAGTTGCTTATGAGCGCTCCGTATCTGCAGATACTGATGAAGAGCGTGAAGGCTATGTAAAGCAGCACCTGGCCTCAATTAAGAATCATATTCAGGAACTTTCATCAAAAAACTACCAGGATTTATATAAAATTAATTCTCCGGACTTTGTTTTATTGTTTGTACCCATCGAATCTTCTTTTAGTATAGCAGTACAAAAAGATGCCGAACTGTTCAATTTCGCCTGGGACAGGAGGGTGGTAATTGTAAGTCCATCTACTTTGCTGGCTACTTTGCGCACCATAGCCAGTATATGGAAACAGGAACGTCAAAACCGGAACGTAATGGAGATTGCCCGTTTAAGCGGCAGCATGTATGATAAGTTTGTAGGTTTTATTGCCGACATGGAAAACATTGGAAAACATATTAAAAATGGACAGGACGCCTACGATAAAGCCATTAATAAATTGTCAGAAGGTGCAGGAAATTTAACCAATACTTCAGAAAAGATAAAAAAACTTGGTGCAAAGACTTCTAAACAGATTGATACAAAGTATTTGGATTTGACTGAAATACAGGATTTATAACTTTTATAATTATGAGTCAAGGGCTCTGGATTTCTCGGTAAATACTTAAAAAGGTTAAAACTTGCAAAGTTAGTGATTTTTTCTGATATCCTTAGGACGATTTTTTTCTTTTTTTTTAAGTGAATAGAATACATTTATTTTGCCTATAAGCAATATAGATGGCTTTAAAACAAAAAAGTCGATGTAGCTGAGAACGTTTTATATTTTCTTAGCAAGATCGACTACAAAGTAAAATCGCCATCTCGGATGGAACGCAATGGAATGGAGAGATCTATACAGACAGATTTATCTTCGCTGAGCCTTCGGGTTCTCTACTTCGTTGCACTCCGCTCGTATTCTAGGTTTATGATATATCCAAATTTATTTTTAAAAAAATATTTCTAGGCTGATCTTAGATATTCTTCAACATATTTTTCCTTTCTCTTTACCAGGGAGAACATTCTAAGGATAAGCTTGAATTTAACATTATTTAGTACTAA